>NZ_JBITWE010000002.1:403269-764471 GCF_044543505.1 Pseudomonas sp. NPDC077186 | reverse complement strand
TGTGCCCGGAGCTGCACCTGATCCTGGCCGAGATCAATCTCTACACACAGTGCATGGCCGAGAGCGAAGCACGCATCGAGCGCTGGCACGCCGGGGACGAGATCGTGCGCAAGCTCGATGAGGTCAGCGGCATTGGCCTGCTGACGGCCAGCGCCGTGAAGAATGCCGTCGGCCAGCCCGAGCGCTTCGCCAATGGCCGTCAGCTCAGCGCCTGGCTGGGCATGACCCCGCGCGAACACAGCAGCGGTCATCGTCGTCGGCTGGGCAAGATCAGCGGGCAGGGCAACACCTACGTTCGCACCCTGCTGACTCACTGCGCGCGTTCGGCATTGTTGGCCGCCAAGCGCTGTCGCAAGCGAACCCCGGAACGCCTGACAAAGCTGCAGCTCTGGGCGGTGCAGACGGCCGACCGGATCGGCCACAACAAGGCCACGGTGGCCTTGGCGAACAAGCTGGTCAGTATCTGCTGGGCGGTGTGGTGTCACGAGCGACGCTTCAGTGGCGACTGGCAGAGTGCAAGGCCCGCCTGACGGCGGGGGTAATCAGGAAGGTGGTTTTCTTGTGGTTGTGGTGAGAAGCGAGACTGTCGAAACAGGCGAGTCCTGCAGCGGAACAAGGCCGATAACAATGCTGATCCATGTGATCGCTTGAACGCTTGGCCCCCGCTGTGCGAACTACAGAATGGCTAGGGCGATAGAGCCCAGCACAGGCCGGATATACGAGTGCAACCGCGCTGACGACAGGCTAGAAAAGCTATTCCTCACCGCTTGTGGGGAGAGTCCATATACGTATTGTTATTGGAGTGATGGTTTGCTGTTGAACAAAACCGCGTTTCAGAAACAGCCAGCCATGGCACCGGTTAAAATTACAATTGCCGATATTCTCAGCAATTTCTCTTAGAGGCAATAGTTCATGCAGGGGCGAGTGGTGTTTGTTGTTGCATTCACTCGTTGTGGCAAAAGGAACAGAAACACTCCCTGCGAATTACGCGACCCACTTTCTAAGCGTGGGCACGGCACATACTTTCCAATGGCACGTTTAAAACCAACAACGCAAATAACTATTAACTAGGCGACATAGCTGTCGCGTTTGCCCACGACAGCTGTCGCATAACCTTCCTTGTCGTCCTGTAAGTCCTTGTCTGGCCTAAAGATGGTCGCGGCAAACGCGACAGCACTCAGGGAGAAACGCGACAGGGATGACGGCAAGCCCAGGCTGCTGGATCGATTGCGCCAGCAGATTCAAGCCCGAAACTATTCCATCCAGGGTGAGCCTGTCCATGTCGGGTGGGCGAAATGCCACTGCGCCTGCGTCGCTATCGATATCCGCCCGGAAGGGTAGGGCTCGCAGCCTCCCATACCGCCCACAGAATCTGTTGGCAGAGCTGTGGATAACCTGCGCAAAAGCGCCTCCCGCCCAGCGCTCAGGCGGGCTGGCGGGGGCCGTGCAGTTTTTGTCCAGGGGCGCTTTATAAGGGCTATCGCCAGGTGGAATATCCATGCGGATCAATGCCTTGCCCCGATTTTTCTACAGCGGCGGGCGGGCGTGAGGTGGTCCGCGCGCTTATATACAGAATCTGGGGAAAGTGCTGTGGATAAGATGCGGGAAAAGCGCGCCGGGCCAGGCGCCATCGGGGCTGCGCGGCGCTGGTGATTTTCCGCGCAGGTCATGCTGGTGTCATGGCCAGCGGCTATAGTGGCCGGCCAATTTTTATCCCGTGGAGCGCATTCGATGTCCGAGGTTGGCGAGCGACCCGCCCCCGTCGGTCTGCTGCAGGCCTTCTGGTTCTGGCTCAAGCTGGGGCTGATCAGTTTCGGCGGGCCGGCCGGGCAGATCGCGATCATGCACCAGGAGCTGGTGGAGAAGCGCCGCTGGCTGTCCGAGCGGCGTTTCCTCCATGCGCTGAACTACTGCATGTTGCTGCCGGGGCCGGAGGCGCAGCAGTTGGCCACCTATATCGGCTGGCTGCTGCACCGCACCTGGGGCGGGGTGATCGCCGGGGTGCTGTTCGTGCTGCCGTCGCTGCTGATCCTGATCGTCCTGTCCTGGGTCTATATCGCCTTCGGCGACGTGCCGCTGGTGGCCGGGATCTTCTACGGCATCAAGCCGGCGGTGACCGCCATCGTGGTGCAGGCGGCCTGGCGCATCGGCGGCCGGGCGCTGAAGAATCGCTGGCTGTGGGCGATTGCCGCGGCGGCCTTCGTCGCCATCTTCGTGCTGCAGCTACCGTTCCCGCTGATCGTGCTCGGCGCCGCGCTGCTCGGTTATCTCGGTGGGCGCCTGGCGCCGCAGCATTTCGCCGTCGGCGGCGGCCACGGCGCGGCGGACAAGTCCTACGGCGCGGCGCTGATCGACGACGACACGCCGCCGCCGGCGCATACCCGCTTTCGCTGGTCGCGCCTGGCGCTGATCCTGTCGGCCGGCGCCGCGCTGTGGCTGTTGCCGATGGGCCTGCTCACCGCGCTGTTCGGCTGGGACGGCAGCCTGACGCAGATGGGCTGGTTCTTCACCAAGGCCGCGCTGCTCACCTTCGGCGGCGCCTACGCGGTGCTGCCCTACGTCTACCAGGGCGCCATCGGCCATTACGGCTGGGTGACGCCGACGCAGATGATCGACGGCCTGGCCCTGGGCGAGACCACGCCGGGGCCGCTGATCATGGTGGTGGCCTTCGTCGCCTTTGTCGGCGCCTATGGGCAGCCGCTGTTCGGCGCCGATTCGGCCTTTGTCAGCGGCGCGCTGGCGGCCTGCCTGGTCACCTGGTTCACCTTCCTGCCGTCGTTTCTGTTCATCCTCGCCGGCGGGCCGCTGGTGGAGTCGACCCATGGCGAGCTGAAGTTCACCGCGCCGCTGACCGGCATCACCGCGGCAGTGGTCGGGGTGATCCTCAACCTGGCGCTGTTCTTCGGTTACCACGTGCTCTGGCCGCAGGGCTTCGCCGGCCGCTTCGACTGGCCCTCGGCGCTGATCGCCCTGGGCGCGGCGCTGGCCCTGTTCATGTTCAAGCGCGGGGTGATCGAGACCATCGCCGGTTGCGCCCTGGTGGGGTTGGCGGCGCACCTGCTGCTATAGCGTCAGCGCCAGACGCAGCCGGTCCCGGTGTTGCAGGCCGTGCTCGAACAGCGGCTCGGGGTAGTGGGTGAGGAAGTAATCCGGTTCCACCGCCACCACGCGAAAGCCGGCGCGCTGGTAGAAGGTCAGCTGGTGGCCGAAGCTGCCGGTGCCCAGCTCCAGGCGTCGCGCGCCCAGTAGTCGGGATTGGGCGATGGCGTCGTCCAGCAGCAGGCGGCCGAGGCCCCGGCGCTGCTGCTCGGGCGCCACGGCGATGTTCATCAGTTCGATCAGCCCCGCGCCCCGCTCGAGCAGCACGTAGGCGCCGAGCGTTTCGCCGGCCAGCCGGGCGATGCGACAGCGGCCGTCTCGCAGGTAACCCTCGATCTTGTCCGCATCCGGGTCGGCTTCCAGCAGCAGCTGGCGCGGCGCCTGGGCGCTCGCCAGCCAGTGCAGGCTTGGGGCGCGGCTCATTCGGCCAGGCGCACCTGGTTGCGGCCGCCGTGCTTGGCCGCGTACAGCGCCTTGTCGGCGCGTTCGCGCAGTTGCTCGGCGTCGCTGTGCACGTCGGTGCCGGCGATGCCGGCGCTGAGGGTGCAGGAGAACTCGCCGCCCTCGGCGATAAAGCGCAGCTCGGCGAAGCGCTGGCGGATCTCGTCGAGGATCAGCCTGGCCTGCTCCGGCGGGCAGTCCGGCAGTACCGCGAGGAACTCCTCGCCGCCGTAGCGGCCCAGGCTGTCGATGCGCCGCAGGCGCTGGCGCAGCAGGTTGGCCAGGGCGCGGATGACGTTGTCGCCGGCGGCGTGGCCGTGGCTGTCGTTGACCCGCTTGAAGTGGTCGATGTCGAGCATCGCCACGCTGGCGCGGTCGCCGCTGCGCAGCGCGCGCTCCAGTTCGATGGCCACCTGTTCCTTGATGTCGCCGTGCTTGAGCAGGCCGGTCAGGCTGTCGCGGGCCAGGGCGTTGGACAGCAGGCGGGCGCGCTGGGCGCGGGCGAACACCGCGGCGACCAGGGCATGATCGGAGATGGGCTTGCTGACGAAGTCGTCGCCGGCCTTGATCAGCGCGCTCATCTGCTTGGCGATGTCGGTTTCCGCCGACAGGTAGATGATCGGGATGCGCAGCCAGTCGTCGTTGCAGCGGATGATCTGCGCCAGCTCCGGGCCGGTGCAGTCGGGCATGTTGACGTCGAGCAGCACCACCTCGGGGTTGAAATCGCGCAGGTGGGCGAAGATCTGCGCCGGCTCGCGCAGCACCTCCACCAGCATGCCGGCGCCGCGCAGCACCAGGCTGTAGCGGCTGGCCAGGTCCTGGTCGTCGTCGACGATCAGCACCCGGTAGGGCTCGCCGTGCTGCTGGGCGAAGCAGCGCTCCAGGCGGCTCTCCAGCTGCGGGATGTCCACCGGCTTGGCGAAGAGGCCCAGGGCGCCGGCGCGCACCGCCTGCAGCTGGGTGGCGAAGTCGTCCTGCTGGGTCAGCACCAGCAGCGGCAGCGGCGCGTCCAGGCGCTGCTGCAGGCGCGCCGCATAGTCCAGGCCGCTGCAGCTTTCCCCGGGCAGGTGGACGTCGACGATCAGTGCGTCCGGCACTTGCTGCTGCAGGGCGGCGTCGAGGCCGGCGATGGAGTTGAAGTGCTCGGCCCGGTAGCCGAAGTTGTTCAGCGTCAGGCGCATGCTTTCGCCCGTCGCCGCCTCGCCCTCGAGGATGTAGATGTGGCGGCTGCCGTTGTCGCTGCGCGCCGCCTTGCGCGCCGGGGGCGGCGCTTCGTCGACGGCGGCCGCGGCCAGCGGCTGGTTGCCCAGCTGCTGCAGGGCCGCGACGAACTCGCCGAGGCCCTGCTGCTGGCGCTGCAGGCGTTCCAGCCAGCGTTCGGCCTGCTGCTCCAGCTCGCGCGCCTGCTGGCCGAGCTGGACGAAACCGAAGGTGCCGGCGCTGCCGGCCAGGCGGTGCAGCTGGTCGCGCAGGGCCTGCAGCAGGCGCTGGCGTTCGTCGCCGGCGGCGTCGAGCAGCTGCCCGGCCTGCTGCGCCAGTTGCGGCAGTTCCTGGCGCAGGCGCTCGGCGAATTGCTGGCCGAGCTGCTGCAGGTGCTGTTGCAGGGCCTGGGGAATGACGTTGCCTTCGTGCTTATCCATGGCGCTGGCTCCAGATCTGGCGCACCTGGGCGGCGAGCTGCATGGGGTCGAAGGGTTTCACGATCACGTCGCGCGCGCCCAGGCTGCGGTAGTGCGCCACCTCGCCGGGCTGCACCTTGGCGGTCATGAAGGCCACCGGGATCTCGCCGATGTCGACCAGTGCGCGCAGCCGCTCCAGGGTCTGCGGGCCGTCCATGCCGGGCATCATCACGTCGAGCAGGATGAAGTCGGGGGCGAAGCCCTGCACCTGGTCGAGGGCCTCCTGGCCGCTGGCGCAACTGAGCACCTGGAAGCCGCCGACGGCCTCCAGGGCGACCTTGGCCACGGCCTGGATCGACGGGTCGTCCTCGACGTGGAGGATGCGCTTGAGTTCAGTCATGGCCGGTCTCCTTGGCGGGTAGCAGGCGGGTGAGCAGCTGCAGCAAGTGTTGTCCATCGTTGCGCGATTTGGCCAGCGCGGCGCGTACCCGGGCCAGCTGGGCGCCATCCAGCTCGCTGGCCGAGAGCACCACCACCGGCAGTTGCGGCTGGCTGCGGCGCAGTTCCTCGACCAGCTCCAGGCCGTTGCCGTCGGGCAGGCCGAGGTCGAGCAGGACCAGGTCGAAGGGGCGGCCGGCGAGCAGGCGGCGGGCCTGGGCGAGGCTCTCGGCGGCGACGAATTCGGCCAGCTCGCGGCCCTGTTCGGCGACCACCTGGCGCAGGTCGTGGTCGTCCTCGACGTGCAGTACCCGCGGCCGCTCCGGCAGGCCGCGCAGGGCGCGGGCCAGGCTGTCGAGCAGGCGCTGCGGGTCGATCGGCTTGCTCAGCCAGTCCAGCGCCGGCACGCCGCCGCCGAGCGCCAGGCGGCCCTGTTCGCAGGCGGCCGAGAGCACCAGGATCGGCAGCTCGCGGTAGCGCGCATCGGCGCGCAGCTCGCGCACCAGCTGCAGGCCGTCGCCGTCCGGCAGCCGCAAGTCGAGGCTGATTGCCGCCGGGCGCTCGGCGGCCAGGGCGCGGCGCGCCTCGGCCAGGCTGTGCGCCAGGCGCACGCGGTAGCCGGCATGTTCCAGCAGCTGGCGCAGCAGCGCGGCGATGTCCGGTTCGTCCTCGACCACCAGCAGGCGGGGACGCGCGCCATCGGCGGCCGCTGTAGGCGGATCGGCGAGCAGCGCCAGTTCGAACCAGAAGCTGGCGCCCTGGCCCTCGACGGAGTCGAAGCCGATCTGCCCGCCCATGCGCTCGATCAGCTCCTTGCTGATCGCCAGGCCGAGGCCGGTGCCGCCCTTCTTGCGGCTGTCGCTGGCGTCGGCCTGGGAGAACTTGGCGAAGACGCGCTCGCGGAAGGCCGCGGCGATGCCCGGGCCGCTGTCGCTGACCGCGACCCGTACCCGCGCGCCGCGGCGCTCGGCGTGCAGCAGCACCTCGGCGCCGGGCGGCGAGTACTTCACCGCGTTGGAGAGGAAGTTGGCCAGCACCTGCTGCAGGCGCATGGCGTCGATGCGCACGCGCAGCGGCGGGCACTCGGCCAGGCGCAGCTGCACCTGGTGCTGCGCGGCATAGGCCTGGTTGCTGGCCAGGGCCTCGGCCAGCTGCTCGGCGAGCGCGCAGGGCTGCAGGTCGAACTGCATCTTGCCGGCTTCCAGCTTGTCCATGTCCAGCAGGTCGTTGATCAGGTGGCTGAGGCGCTGGCTGTTGGCCTGGGCGATGCCGAGCATCTGCCGCATGCTCTCCGGCACCGGGCCGAGGGCGCCGCCGTTGATCAGGCCGAGCGAGCCGGCGATGGCGGTCAGCGGGGTGCGCAGCTCGTGGCTGACGGTGGAGACGAACTCGCTCTTCAGTCGCTCGATGCGCTTGGCCTCGCTCTGGTCCATGGTGGTGCCGCTGATGCGCAGCGGATAGCCGTCGGCGCCGCGCTGGATATAGCCGCGCAACAGCACCGGCAACGGCGTGCCGTCGACGCACAGCAGGCGGCAGTCGATGGTGAAGTAGGTGGCGCCCTGGCGCAGCGCCTGCATCAGGCTGGCACGCGCCGCCGCCAGGTCGTCCGGGTGCACCAGGCGCTCCCAGCCCAGCGGGTCGGCGGCGAAGCCCGGCGGACCCTGTTCGGGGTGGCCGAGCATCTGCCAGCCGCGCGCCGAGGCGAAGAAGCTGCCGGCCTTGAGGTCGATGTCCCACCAGCCGTCGTTGCTGCCCTTGAGCGCCAGGGCCAGGCGCTCCTCGCTGCGGTGCAGTTGTTCGGTGATGCGCTCGGCCAGTTGCTGCACCTGCGCGCGGCGCTGGCCGAGGCTGCCGACCAGGAAGAACAGCAGCAGGCCGATGCAGCCGCCGAGCGCCAGCAGCGAGCCCTCGCCGCGGTGGGCGCGGGCGAGAGCGCCCGGGGCATGGTGAAAGTGCAGGCGCCAGCTCTGGCCGAACAGCTCCAGCTGGCGCTGGGCGTCGGCCGGGGTGCTGGCCGGGGTATCGCCGCGGCTGCTGTAGAGCAGCTCGTCGGCCGCGGCGCTGGAGTCGGCGTAGAGTTCGAAGTCCAGCTCGCGCTGGCGCCCGCCGAGGATGCCGTGCATCAGGTCGTGCACCTGGTAGGGGCTGTAGGCGAAGCCGCGCAGCGCGGCGAGGCGCTGCTCGGGGTTGGTCAGCGGGCGCCCCGGCCAGTACACCGGCACGTACAACAGCAGACCCGGCTGCACCCGGCCGTGGGTTTCCTGAACCAGGGTGACGCGCCCGGACAGGCGGCTCTGGCCGCTGCGCGCGGCATCCAGCATGGCGGCCTGGCGCACCGGCTCGGACAGCATGTCGAAGCCGAAGGCGGCCAGGTTGCGCCCGGCGAACGGCTCGATATAGCGGATGGCGCTGTACAGCGGGCGCTGGCCGAACGGGCGCACGCGGAAGTTGATAAAGCCCTCGGCGCGCAGCGCGGTCTCGAAGGCGGGCAGCTGCTCGGCGCGCAGCACCTGGCTGAAGCCCAGGCCCTGGATGCCCGGGTAGCGCTCGCCCAGGCGCAGGCGCTCGGCGTAGAGACGCCAGTCGTCGCGGCTGACCTCGGCGCTGGCGTCGAGCAGCGCGGCGGCGCCGAGCAGGATGTTTTCCTGGCCCTGCATGCGCTGGACTATGGCCTCGCTCAGCTCGTCGGCGAGCAGCTCCAACTGGCGCGCGGCCGCTTCGCCCTGGCTCTGGCGCAGGTTGTACCAGGCCAGCAGCGTGGCGCCGAGGGCCAGTGCCAGCACGCCCCAGGCCAGCAGGTTGGCGCGGCCGAACAGTTGGCCGAGCAGCTGCAGACGCAGCCCGGTGGCGTTATTCATGGTTGCCCCCGGCCAGCGCCAGGTCGAACCAGAAGGTGCTGCCCTGACCCGGCGTCGAGTCGAAGCCGATCTGCCCGCCCATGCGCTCGACCAGCTCCTTGCTGATCGCCAGGCCCAGGCCGGTGCCGCCCTGCTGGCGGGTGTCGCCGGCGTCGGCCTGGGCGAACTTGCTGAAGATGCGCGGCCGGAAGCTTTCCGCGATGCCCTGGCCATGGTCGCGCACGCTGATGCGTACCCAGCCCTCACGCGGTTCGGCACTCAGCTCCACGCGCTGGCCGGCGACGGAGAACTTGGCGGCGTTGGCCAGCAGGTTGGCCAGCACCTGCTCCAGGCGCTGGGCATCGGCCAGCACCCGGCAGTCGGCGCCGGGCAGCAGGCGCAGCTGCACCTGGTGGCGTTCGGCGTAGGGTTGGTTGCTCTGTAGCGCCTGCGCCAGCAACGCGCGCAGGGCCAGCGGCTGCAGCTCGAGGCGCATCTTGCCGGCGACCAGCTTGTCGATGTCGAGCAGGTCGTCGATCAGTTTGCGCAGGCGCTGGCTGTTGCTCTGGGCGATCTCCAGCATCTGCTGCATGGCCTGCGGCACCGCGCCGAGGGCGCCGCCGTTGATCAGGCCGAGCGAGCCGGCGATGGCGGTCAGCGGGGTGCGCAGCTCGTGGCTGACGGTGGAGACGAACTCGTTCTGCAGCTGCTCGATGCGCTTGCGCTCGCTGATGTCGCTGATGAAACCGTGCCACAGCACGTCGCCGCCGGGCAGGCGCTGCGGCGCGGCGCGCCCCTCGACCCACAGCGGGCCGTGCAGCGGGTGCAGCACGCGGTATTCCTGGTGCCAGGTGCTCAGGTCTTGCGCCGAGCGGGCGATGGCCGCGCGCACCGGCGGCGCGTCGTCCGGGTGCAGGCGGGCGAAGGCCGGCGCGGCGTCCGCGGCGACCGCCTCGGGGGCGCAGCCGTAGATATCCAGGATGCCGGCGCTGGCATAGGGGAAACAGCTGCTGCCGTCGGCGCGCAGCAGGTACTGGTAGACCATCCCCGGCAGCTGCGCGGCGATGCGCTGCAGGCGCAGGCGCGCCTCGTCGCGCTGGCTGAGGTCGTTGGCCACCAGCAGGTAGCCCTGCAGCGCCTGCTCCTCGGCGCGGATCGGCGACAGGTTGAGGCGCACCGGCAGGCTCTGCCCGCCGCGCGTGCGCAGGCGCCCCTCGGCGCTCTGCGGGCCGTTGGCGCAGGCGGCGCAGAGGCGCTCGAACTGGCCGGCCTCGACCAGCAGGCGCGGCATGGGCTGGCCGCTCAGCGCCGCGGCCGAATGCTCCAGCAACTGCTGCGCCTCGGGGTTGCTGCGCAGCACCCGGCCCTGCGGGTCGAGCACCAGCACCGCGCTGCCGGCGTTGTCCAGCATGGCCTGGTGCATGGCGCTCTGCTCGGCCTGGCGGCGCGCCTGCAGGCGCAGCTCGAACAGCTCGCCGGTGAGCCGCGCCAGGTGCTGCAGCTGCTGGCGCTGCCGGGCATCGAGGTGGCGCGGCTGGCGGTCGATCACGCACAGGGTGCCGAGGGCCAGGCCGTGGCGGTCGTGCAGCGGTATGCCGGCGTAGAAGCGGATATGCGGCGCGGCGGTGACCAGCGGGTTGTCGCGAAAGCGCGCATCCTCCAGGGCGTTGTCCACTTCCAGCGGCGCGTCGGCGGCCACGGCGTGGGCGCAAAAGGCCAGCTCGCGCGCGGTCTGCTCGGCGTCCAGGCCGACCCGGCTCTTGAACCACTGGCGCTCGGCGTCGATCAGCGAGATCAGCGCGATGGGGGTGGCGCAGATCTGCGCGGCCAGCGCGGTGATCTGGTCGAACGCGGTCTCGGCCGGGGTGTCGAGCAGCTCCTGGGCCTGCAGCGCGGCCAGTCGTTCGCGTTCGTTATGGGGGATCGGCGCTTGGCTCATGTCTCGCTCCCGGTGATGGGCAGTTCGAACCAGAAGCAGGCGCCCTGGCCTTCGCGCGAGTCGAAGCCGATATGCCCGCCCATGCGTTCGACGATTTCCTTGCAGATCGCCAGGCCCAGGCCGGTGCCGCCCATTTGCCGGGTGTCGCCGGCGTCGGCCTGGGAGAACTTGCTGAAAATGCGCGGCTTGAAGGCCTCGGGGATGCCCGGGCCGTGGTCGGCGACGCTGACCCGCAGCACCTCGGCGCAACGCTGCAGGCGCACCTCGACCAGGCCGTCCGGCGGCGAGAACTTGGCCGCGTTGGACAGCAGGTTGGCCAGCACCTGGGCCAGGCGCAGGGCGTCGACGCGCACCGCCGCGTCGCCCTCGACCTGCAGCCGCAGGCGTACCCGGTGCTGGTCGGCGTAGGGCTGGTTGTGCAGCAGGGCCTGCTCCAGCAGCGGCTGCAGCGGCTGCGCCTGCAGCTCGAAGTGCATCTTGCCGGCGACCAGCTTGTCCATGTCGAGCAGGTCGTTGATCAGCTCGCTGAGGCGCTGGCTGTTGCTCTGCGCAATGGCCAGCATCTGCTGCATGGCCTGCGGCACCGCGCCGAGGGCGCCGCCGTTGATCAGGCCGAGCGAGCCGGCGATGGCGGTCAACGGGGTGCGCAGCTCGTGGCTGACGGTGGAGACGAATTCGTTCTTCATCTGCTCGATGCGCTTGCGCTCGGCGATGTCGCGGATCACCGCGATGAAGCGGCGCTGGCCCTGGTGGCTGATCTGCGACACCGCCAGCTCCATGACGAAGCGCTCGCCGCTGCGCCGCAGGCCCTCCAGCTCGCGGCTCTGGCCGACCACCCAGGCCTCGCCGGTGCGCAGGTAGCGCTGGATGTAGCCGTCGTGGGCGCTGCGGTAGGGCTCGGGCATCAGCAGGCTGACGTTGCGCCCGGCCACCTCGGCGTGGCGGTAGCCGAAGATGTGCTCGGCGGCGTGGTTGAAGGTCTCGATGCGGCCGGCCTCGTCGATGGTGACGATGGCGTCGATGACGTTGTCGAGCAGGGTGCGCAGGTAGTGCTCGCGCTCGCGCACCGCGCGTTCGGCGGCGACGCGGTCGCTGAAATCCTGGATCTGCGCGACGAAGTGCACCGGCCGGCCCTCGCCGTCGCGCACCAGCGACACGCTGAGCAGCACCCAGAGCACGTGGCCCTGCTTGTCAAGGTAGCGCTTCTCCATCTGGCAGGCGTTGATCCGCCCGGCCAGCAGGTCGGCGAGGTTCTCCTGGTCGGCATCCAGGTCGTCGGGGTGGGTGACGGACTGGTAGGAGGTGGCCAGCAGCTCCGCGCGCGGGTAGCCGAGCATCTGGCACAGCGCGTCGTTGACCTCCAGCCAGCGACCGTCCGGGGCGACCAGGGCCATGCCCTGCGGCGCGGTGGTGAAGGCGTTGCGAAAGCGCTGCTGGCTCAGGCGCAGCTCGTCCTCGATGGCCTGGCGCTCGCTGATGTCCCAGATGAAGCCGTCGACCCACAGCAGCCGGCCCTGGCCGTCGTACTCGCCGCGGCCCTTCTCGCGCACCCAGACGTTGTGGCCGGCGGCGTGGCGCAGGCGGTAGGTCAGCTCGAAGCTTTCCTGGCGCTCGATGGCCTCGCCGGCGCGGTAGGTGATGGCCAGGTCGTCGGGGTGGACGATGCTGGAGAAGCTGCGCACGCGGTTGTCGATGAAGTCGCTGGCCGGGTAGCCGCTGAGGTTGCGAATCTCCTCGCTGACGTAGCGCATGCTCCAGTCGGCGTCGTTGGCGCAGCGGTAGACCACCCCGGGCAGGTTGGCGACCAGGCCGCGGAAGCGGCTCTCGCTCTTCTGCAGGGCGCGGGTGGCCTGCTGCAGTTCACCGATGTCGCTGGCGATGCCGAGGAAGCCGGTGATCCGGCCGCTGCCGTCGAACATGGCGCTGACGGTCAGGTTGACCGGGCGCAGGCTGCCGTCCTGGCAGCGGTAAGTCCACTGGCGGGTTTCCGGCTCGCCGCCGCGGGCGTTGTGCACGAACACCTCGAAACCCTCGACGGGGCGGCCGACCTGCGCGCTCAGTTCGGCGGCGCGCGCCTGCATCTCCTCCTCGAGGTGAATAAGCGCAGGCGTCTGCTTGCCGATCATCTGTGCGGCGCTATAGCCGAGCAGGCGTTCGGCGCCGGAGTTGAACAGGTTGATGCGGCCCTGCGCATCGGTGGCGATGATCGACACCCCGGTGGCCGAGTCGAGCAGCGCCTGCAGGTAGGCGCGCGCCTCGCGCACCGCCGCCTGCTGGCGCTGCATCAGCTGCTGGGTGCTGCGCTTGGTGGTGCGCAGCAGCACCAGCAGCAGGGCCTCTGCGCCGCACCAGGCGAGCAGCCACTTGACCACCAGCCAGCGTTTGTCGCTGCGGTGCAGGTCGAACTGCTCGCTGACGTCGCGCCAGACCAGGGCCAGCGCCTGCGGCGCGGTGGCCGGGTCGTGCCGCTGGCGATAGCTGGTCAGGACGATCTGGTTGAGCAGGTAGTGGCGTTCGCCGTCGGCCAGCAGGCGCACCGCGTCGCCGGCGGCCGGCGCGGGCAGCGCCTGCCGGCGTTGCCAGGCCAGCGCCTGCGGCCGCGAAGCGCCCATCAGCCGCCAGCGCTGCGGGTCGCTGGCCAGGCCGCGCAGCTCCTCGCCGCTGCCTGAGCCCAGCAGCAGCTCCTCGCGCAGCAGCAGGGCGACGCCGCTGCCGAGGTCGCGGTCGAGCTGGGCGAGGTCGTCGAGCACGCCCATGGCCACCTCGATGGCGCCGACCTGCAGCGGCTCGCCGGCGCCCTCGACCAGCAGCGGGGCGATGGCGCGCATGCCGATGCTGCCGCGGCTCAGGCCCAGGCCGGCCTGGCTGGTGGCGCTGCGCAGCGCTTCCAGCACCATCGGCCGCCAGCCGATCTGCAGGTCGCCGAAATGTGCGGGTTCGTGCACCCGCAGCAGCACCTTGACGTCCGGCGCCAGGTGCACGTAGAGGCGAAACGCCTGGTGTGCCTGCAGGTTGCGCCAGCGCGGCGCCAGGCGGGTGTAGAGCTGGCTGCGGATGCTGGCCAGGGCGTCCAGCTCGGTGGCCGGCAGGGCGTGGGCCTGGCGCACCAGCTCCACCACCCAGGCGTCGGCGGCGATGGTTTCGGCGAGCAGCTGGGCGCGTTCCTGCAGGCCGTGCTGGGTGCTGTGCAGGGCCATGCGCTGGACTTCCGCCTGCTTGCTCATCTGCAGCTGCCAGAGGGCCTCGCGCTCGTGCAGCGCCTGGCGCCCGAGAAAGGCGAAGAACAGCGCCAGGCACAGGCTGCCGCCGATCACTACCCAGTGGCTGGCATTCCAGCGGCTGGCGTCCCAGCGGCCGGCAAGCCGGTGGCGGAGCAGGGCCAGGCGTCTCATCCGCGCGCCTCAGGCCAGCCCGGCGAGGCGACGCAGGCGTTGCAGTTCCTGGTCGTCGGCGCCCTGCAGTTCGGCGCTGGCCAGGCGCATCAGGATCGGCTCGCGGCGGGCGTTGCCGGGCGCCAGGCCGTAGCAGGCGCCGATCAGCTCGCGCAGCGCTATGGGCAGGCGCCAGTGCGCCTTGAGCCGGTTGGCCAGTTCGCCGCTGTGCTGGCGCAGCGCCTGCTGCAGCTGTTCGTCGCTCAGCGCCAGGTCGCGCTGGCGCCACAGTTGCGCCTGCTGCAGCACGGCCAGCTCGCCCATGCTGCGCAACAGGGCGGCGCTCTGCAGCGGGGCCGGGTCGAGGCGGCAGGCGCCGGCCAGCTCGCCGACCCGCTGGTGCAGCTGCAGCAGCGCCTGTAGCTGGGCCTGGCCGAGGGCCTTGAGGGCGCCGTCCTGCAGGCTCGCCGCCGGGCGCAGCGCCAGGCCCTGGATCAGGTTCAGCGCGGTGGCCGCGCCGAGGCGCTGCAGCGCGCCGGCCAGGCTGATGCAGGGCTGCCCGGCGCTGTTGTAGGCGGCGCTGTTGGCCGCGGCGATCAAGCGCGCCTGCACCGCCGGGTCCTGCTGCCAGTATTCGCCGAGTTGCTGCAGGCTGCCCGGTGCGGCCGCGGCATCTCGCAACTGCCGGTACAGCTCGTCGCGCAGCGGCAGGTCGAGGGCCTCGGCCGGCAGCTCGCCGAGGTGCCGAGCGAAGTCGTCGTCGCTATGTGGCGCCGCCGGCGCGGCGTCGTCGCCGGGCAGCAGGCGCTGCAGGCAGTCGAGCAGCTTGGGCACTTGGAACGGCTTGCTGATAAAGGCGCTGATGCCCAGCGGGCGCACTTCCAGCACGCTGTCGCGGTCGGCGCGCGAGGTCACCATCAGCAGCGGCACCGTGCGGTCGCTGCGACGTACCGCCTCGAGCAGGCGGGTGCCGCTGCCGTCGGGCAGGTTCCAGTCGCAGATCACCAGCTGCGCCGCTTCCTGCTGCCAGGCGGCGAGAGCATCGGCGACCCGCGTGCGGCAGTCGACCCGCGCCCCCGGGCGCAGGCTGAGGACGATCTGCTTGAGCAGGTCGGCGATCCAGGGATCGTCTTCGAGAATCAGCACGCGCATGTTCAGTCTCCCGTGCTGGCCCGTTCAGCCGGGGCGGCGTCGAGCACGCCGAGGGGCTGGCTGGGCACCGGTTGCGGGCGGCCGAAATGGTAGCCCTGGCCGTAGTGGCAGCCGAGTTCGCGGAGGAAATCGGCCTGCGCGACCTGCTCGATGCCCTCGGCCAGTACCTTGAGCCCCAGGCTGTGGCCGAGGGCGATCACCGCGCGGGCGATGGCGGCGTCCTCGGCGTCGCCGGGCAGGCCGCGGACGAAGCTCTGGTCGAGCTTGAGCTTGTCCACCGGCAGGCGCTTGAGGCGCGCCAGCGAGCTGTAGCCGGTGCCGAAGTCGTCGATGGCCAGGCGCACGCCGAGCCCGCGCAGGCGGGTGAGCAGCAGCAGGGCGGCGTCGGGGTCTTCCATGATCGCGCTCTCGGTCACTTCCAGCTCCAGTTGCTCCGGCGCCAGGCCGGTGTCGGCCAGCACCCGGGCCACCCGCTGCTCCAGTTCGCCGCGGCCGAACAGGCGGCTGGAGACGTTCACCGCAACGAAGCGCTGCGTGCTGCCTGCGGCGTTCCAGCGCACCATCTGGCGGCAGGCCTGTTCCAGCACCCAGGCGTCGATGGCGCCGATCAGGCCGTTGTCCTCGGCGATCGGGATGAACTCGGCGGGCGACACCAGGCCGCGCTGCGGGTGCTGCCAGCGCACCAGCGCCTCCATGCCCACCTGGCTGCCGTCCTGCAGGTCGTGCAGCGGCTGGTAGTAGACGCGCAGTTCCTGGTTGTCGAGGGCGTGGCGCAGGCTGCTGGCCAGCTCCACGCGCTGGCGGGCGTAGTCGGTCAGCTCCTGGACGTAGAAGGCGTAGCCCTCGCGGCCGCTGCTCTTGGCCTTGAACAGCGCCGAGTCGGCGTTGCGCAGTACCTGTTCGACGCTGGCGGCGTCATCCGGGAACTGGCTGATGCCGATGCTGGCGCCGATGTACAGCTCGTGGCCGTGCAGGCGGAACGGCGTCTCCAGGCAGCGCAGCAGGTGCTGCGCCAGCTCGGCGGCCTGGGGCGCCTGCGCGCAGTGCTCGCAGAGCAGGCCGAACTCGTCGCCGCCCAGGCGCGCCAGGGTGCTGCCGGCCGGCACCGCGCTCAGCAGGCGCTCGCCGACTTCCTTGAGCAGCAGGTCGCCGACGTTGTGGCCGAGGCTTTCGTTGATGTGCTTGAAGTGGTCCAGGTCGATCAGCAGCACGGCGCCGCGCAGCTGTTCGCCGGCGCTGCGTTCCAGGGCATGGGCGACCCGCTCGGTGAACAGCAGGCGGTTGGGCAGGTTGCTCAGCGGATCGTGGTGGGCCAGGTAGTCCAGTTCGCGTTGCGAGCGCTTGAGCGCGGTGATATCGGAGAACACCGCGACGTAGTGGCTGATGCGCCCCTGCTCGTCGTGGATGACGCGGATGCACTGCCACTGCGGGTAGATCTCGCCGCTCTTGCGCCGGTTCCACACCTCGCCGCTCCAGGCGCCGCGGTTCTCCAGGGCATGCCACAGGCTCTGGTAGAAGGCCGCGTCGTGACGGCCGGACTTGAGCAGGCTGGGCTGCTGGCCGAGGATTTCCTCGGCGCTGTAGCCGGTAATGCGGCTGAACGCCGGGTTGACGTGAACGATGCGCTGTGCGGGATCGGTGACCAGCACGCCTTCCTGGGTGGCGTCGAACACCGCGGCGGCCTGGCGCAGGCTGTCCTCGTCGGCGCGGCGCTGGGTGATGTCGCTGGCGACGCCGATGAAACGCTGCGGCTGACCCGCCTCGTCGCGCAGCAGGCGGCCGCGCGAATGCAGCCAGCGGTAGCCGCCGTCGGCATGGCGCATGCGGTAGATGTTCTGGTAGTCGCGTCGCTGCAGGCCGAGGTCGAGGGTCTGCAGGACCCGCTCGCGGTCGTCCGGATGCAGGTGCTCGGCCCAGGCCTCGCGGGTGTCGCCGAGGGCCTGCGGGGTGAGGCCGAGCAGGGCGGCGTAGCCGTCGGAGAAGAACACCCGCTGGCTGGCGTAGTCCCAGTCCCACAGGCCGTCGCGGGTGGCGTCCAGGGCCAGGCGCAGGCGCTCCTCGTTGTCCGCCAGTTGCAGCCGCGCGCGCCGATGGTGCTCGGCGTGGCGCCGTAGCACCAGGTACAGCAGGGCACCGGTGAGGGCGACGAACAGCAGGCCCTTGACCGATTGCAGGCGATCCTGCTGGGCCGCGGACAGGCCGAGGACGGCCAGCAGCTGGTCGCTGAGGACAATCCACGAGGCGGCGAGCAGCAGATAGCCCAGGGTCAGGCGCAAGGCGGCGGTGTCGATACGCATGGGCAGGCGGCTACGCTCCCTGTAAATGCTGGGCAGTATAGATGCCCTGGCGGCTGAAACATTCTTATCTAAAAGACCAACTGGTTTTCTGCCTTGGGTCAGGGATAATGCGCCCAGGCTCGTCCTTGTAGGACAGGCCGCGTTTCCCTTTCAAGAGGCAACAGTGTCCATGTGGTACAACGGTTTACTCGACCTGTCGGTCTGGCAGCTGGTGGCTGCAGTCCTGCTGATGACGCACGTGACCATCGTCAGCGTCACCGTCTATCTGCACCGCTACTCCGCGCACCGTGCACTGGAACTGCACCCGGCGCTCAAGCATTTCTTCCGCTTCTGGCTGTGGCTGACCACCGGCCAGAACACCCGCGAGTGGACCGCCATCCACCGCAAGCACCACGCCAAGTGCGAAACCGCCGACGACCCCCACAGCCCGGTGGTCAAGGGCCTGGGCACCGTGCTGCGCAAGGGCGCCGAACTCTACCAGGAAGAGGCGAAGAACCAGGAAACCCTGCGCATCTACGGCAAGAACTGCCCGGACGACTGGATCGAGCGCAATGTCTACAGCCGCTACCCGATCGGCGGCGTGACGCTGATGGCGATCATCGACCTGGCCCTGTTCGGCGTGCTCGGCATCACCGTCTGGGCGATCCAGATGATGTGGATTCCGGTGTGGGCTGCAGGGGTCATCAACGGCCTCGGCCATGCCGTCGGCTACCGCAACTTCGAATGCCGCGACGCCGCCACCAACCTGCTGCCCTGGGGCATCCTGATCGGCGGCGAGGAGCTGCACAACAACCACCACACCTACCCCAACAGCGCCAAGCTGTCGGTGAAGAAGTGGGAATTCGACATGGGCTGGGCCTGGATCAAGCTGTTCAGCTTCCTCGGCCTGGCCCAGGTGCAGCGTGTCGCGCCCATCGCCCACCGGGTCGAGGGCAAGCGCAGCCTGGACATGGACACCGCCATGGCCATCCTCAATAACCGTTTCCAGATCATGGCGCAGTACCGCAAGCTGGTGATCGCGCCGCTGGTCAAGCAGGAAGTGGCCAAGGCCGACGAGTCGGTGCGCCACCTGTTCCGCCGCGCCAAGCGCCTGCTGTCGCGCGAGCCGAGCCTGCTGGAAGAACAGCATCAGGCGCGCATCAGCGAGCTGCTGGCGCAGAGCCAGGCGCTCAAGGTGATCTACGAGAAGCGCCTGGCGCTGCAGCAGATCTGGGTCAAGACCAGCAGCAACGGCCACGACATGCTCGAGGCGATGAAACAGTGGGTGCACGAGGCCGAGGCCAGCGGCATCCAGTCGCTGCGCGAGTTCGCCGAGCAGCTCAAGACCTACTCGCTACGCCCTGCCGCAAGCGCTGCCTGATCGCCGCGCGTTTCCTGCAAAGGCCCGCCGAACGGCGGGCCTTTGTGTTTGTCCAACAGCTCGCACTATGCTCATTGCAATGCTGATGCGAGGGATTGGATGGCCGCTGTAATGGACGATCAAGGCAACGCCGTTTCCGAGTTGGAAGAACTGACCCTGGCCCTGCTGCACAGCCGGGCCGAGGTGGAGCGCCTGCGCGAGCGCGAGCAGCTGTTCAGCAGCCTGCTGGGCAGCGTCAACGCCGCGTTGTGGGCGTTCGACTGGGACGCGCAACGGGTGATCTACGTCAGCCCGGCCTACGAGCGCATCTTCGGCCGCTCCGCCGCGTTGCTGCTGGCCGACTACGGCGAGTGGCGCAACAGCATCTACCCCGACGACCTCGACTACGCCGCCGAAAGCCTGGCCAAGGTGCTGGAAACCGGCGCGGTGGAGTTTCGCGAGTACCGCATCATCCGCGCCGACGGCCAGCTGCGCTGGCTCAGCGACAAGTGCTTCGTCAGCCCGCGGCCCGGTTCGGCCCAGGGCAAGGTGATAGTCGGCATCGCCGAGGACATCACCGAGAAGAAACGCCTGGAGGGCGAGCTGCACCGCCTGGCCACCACCGACGTGCTGACCCAGAGCAGCAACCGTCGGCATTTCTTCGAGTGCGCCCGCCGCGAGTTCGAGCATGCGCGGCAGTACGGCAGCCCGCTGGCCTTCCTCCTGCTCGACCTCGACGACTTCAAGAAGATCAACGACCAGTACGGCCACCAGCTCGGCGACCAGGTGCTGCAGCGCCTGGCCCAGTGCGGCGCCAACGCGCTGCGTCGCGGCGACCTGTTCGGCCGCATCGGCGGCGAGGAGTTCGCCGCGCTGTTCCCCGGCTGCGAGCCGGATATCGCGCTGCAGGTGGCCGAGCGCCTGCAGCGCGAGGTGCAGCGCCTGAACTTCCAGCACGACGGCGCCAGCTTCGGCATCACCGTCAGCCAGGGGCTGACCAGCCTGCGCGCCGCCGACGCCAACCTGGAGGCGCTGTACGCCCGTGCCGACGCGGCCATGTACCTGGCCAAGCGTCAGGGCAAGAACCAGATCGTGCTCGGCTGAGGCCTTGGCGATTTTCCGCCCGAGCGGCGCGTTGCATAAGCGGAAAATTGCCGGTCTGGCGCCGTCATCGAGCGCTCACGTCGCTGCAAGAAAGCGCTAACCTCCCGTTCTAGAGGTGTTGCGCGGTGCTCTGGAAGAGCTGGCACGCTATCTGCCTGAGCTCACGTCAAGATGCCGGCCCGGATGCCGGCGCACAATAACAACGACGCGAGAGCCCGCCCATGAGTCGTCCTGCCCGTTCCCGTCCGTTCGCCCCGTTGCGTCCGCCGTTGTCCCGTTGTTCCTGAGTTTGCCACGCACCCGCGTCAGCGAGGGCCCTGCCGTGCCCGCGCGCGCCTGCGTTCGCCTGATTCGTCCCGGGCCTGCCTCTTCGTGCCGAAGTCGGTGTTCGGGCGATGCGTCACCTTAAACACACTGGAGAGAAACATAATGAGAAAGACCTCCCTGGCACTGGCCGTAGCCGCCAGCACCCTGGGCCTGAGCCAAGTGGCCTCTGCCGATCTGATCGGCGACAGCAAGGTCAGCCTGGAAGCCCGTAACTTCTACTTCAATCGTGACTTCCGCGAAGGTGTCGGTCAGGCCAAGCAGGAAGAATGGGCGCAGGGCTTTATCCTGCGCATGAACTCCGGCTTCACCGAAGGCACCGTGGGCTTCGGCGCCGACGCCATCGGCATGTTCGGCTTCAAGCTGGACTCCGGCGACGGTACCGCCGGCAGCGGCCTGCTGGTTCCGGATCGTTCCTCGGGCGGTTCGCAGGACAACTACTCCGGCCTGGCCGTCGCCGCCAAGGCCAAGCTGTCCAACAGCACCCTGCGCGTCGGCCAGATGCAGTTCAAGAACGCCGCCATCGCCTCCAGCGACAGCCGCCTGCTGCCGCAGGTGTTCCGTGGCGGTCACCTGGTGTCCCAGGAGATCGACGGTCTGAGCCTCGAGGCCGGTTACCTGGACGAGGTCAACAACCGCAACTCTAACGACTACGAGGACATGGTTCTCAACTCGTACAGCTTCAGCGGCATCAACATCACCGGGGGCAACCAGAGCAACGAGTTCGTCTTCGCGGGCGGTAACTACAAGCTCACCGACAGCCTGACCGGCGGCTACTACTACAGCAACCTGGAAGACCTGTACAAACAGCACTCCTTCAACCTGGTGCATGTACTGCCGCTGGCCGACAAGCAGAGCCTGAAGACCGACGTCCGCTACGCCCGCTCCACCGACGACGGGCGCAGCAACGTCGACAACAAGGCCTTCGGCACCATGGTCACCTACGCGCTGGACGGCCACAGCTTCGGTCTGGGTTACCAGAAGATGAGCGGCGACACCGGCTTCGCCTACGTTGGCGGTACCGATCCGTTCCTGGTCAACTACGTGCAGATCGGCAACTTCGCCGCCAAGGACGAGCAGTCCTGGCAGGCGCGTTACGACTTCAACTTCGCCTCCATCGGCATCCCGGGTCTGACCTTTATGACCCGCTACCTGACCGGCGACAACATCGACCGCGGCAACGGCGTTTCCGAAGGCCGCGAGTGGGAGCGCAATACCGATATCGCCTATGTGTTCCAGGACGGCGCGCTGAAGAACCTCGGCGTGCGCTGGCGCAACGCGACCATGCGCAACAACTTCGGTCGCGACATCGACGAGAACCGTCTGATCGTCAGCTACACCCTGCCGCTGATGTAATCAGCCGGCAGATCCTCGGGAGGCTCCACGGCCTGTCGTCCCGAGCGCGGTAACAACAATGCCCGCACCCTTCCGGATGCGGGCATTTTTTATGTGCGCGCGTTGGGCTTAACGGGCGTCGTCGGCGCTGGCCGCGAGCGGGCCGGCGGAGGCGGCGAGAATGGCGCTGGCCAGCGCCATATCGTCGGCGCCCTGCAGCTCGGGGTTTTCACTGCGCAGGCGCTGCAGCGCCGCCTCCAGGTGCGGGCCGCGGATCTCGCCGGCACTGGCGACGAAGCTGCTGGCGTCTTCCTCGGCGGCGACGACCAGCTTCTTGTCCTTGAAGGTCAGGTAGGTGGAGGCGGTGGTCGCCCCGGAAGAAAGGATATCGCGCAGCAGGCTGTCGGCTGCGGCGGTCTGGGCGATCAGGCAGGCGGCCAATGCCAGGGCTGCTCGGCTCGATACACGCATGGGGTGGTACTCCTGTGAATTGACTCGTTCATAGGAGTCGCGCGCGCCATGCGGGGTTCCTCTTACGCGATGGTCGGTCGCCATGGAGCAGACGGGCGCGGGGTCAAGCAGGCACAAGCTTACGCAGCACTCGAACTCCGCCAGCGTCCTGTCGTAACCCCACTATCCATTGGTAGCGGCGGCAGGTTTATGTAGGGTGCGCTGTGCGCACCGCTGGCACCCGGGGGGCGTGGTGCGCACGGCGCACCCTACGAACTGGAGTCGCCGAAGCGATAGCTCTGAGTCAGCACACCAGGCCCTCGCTCATGCGTCGCGTTCGACCCGCAGAATCACGCCATCCTGGGCCACCACCTTGACCGCGCTGCCGGCCGGCAGGTCGGGGCCGCTGACCAGCCACAGGCTGTCGCCGGCCTTGATCTTGCCGCGGCCGCCGATGATCGCCTCGTGCAGGGCGAAACGCCGGCCGAGCAGTTCGCTGCCGCGCTGGTTCAGCCCCGGCTGGTCGCTGGGGCGCGTGGCGCTGCGCTGGCGGCGCCACCAGAGCACGGCGGTGAGGATCGCCAGCAGGCCGAACAGGAAGAACTGCCAGACCCAGGGCAGCTCCGGAAACAGGTAGCTGAGCACGCCGACGCAGGCGGCGGCCAGGCCGATCCACAGCAGGTAGCCGCCGGCGCCGAAGACTTCGAGGATCAGCAGGACGGTGGCCAGCGCCAGCCAGTCCCAGAACGACAGGTGTTGCAGGTAATAGATCATGACGTCAGCCCTGTTTCGCGCCTGGGCCGCCGGCAGCGAAAGTGGCCTTGACGATTTCGCCGATGCCGCCGACCGCGCCGATCACCTGGCTGGCCTCCAGCGGCATCAGCACCACCTTGCTGTTGTCGGCCGCCGCCAGCTGGCCGAGCGCTTCGATGTACTTCTGCGCGACGAAGTAGTTGACCGCCTGCACGTTGCCGCTGGCGATGGCCTGGGACACCACGCGGGTCGCCTCGGCTTCGGCCTGGGCCGCCCGTTCGCGCGCCTCGGCCTCGAGGAAGGCGGCCTGGCGCTCGCCTTCGGCCCGCAGGATCTCGGCCTGCTTGTGGCCTTCGGCGGTGAGGATGGCGGCCGAGCGCGAGCCCTCGGCCTCGAGGATCTGCGCGCGCTTGAGGCGTTCGGCCTTCATCTGGCTGGCCATGGCTTCGACCAGGTCGGCCGGCGGGCTGATGTCCTTGATCTCGATGCGGGTGATCTTGATGCCCCAGGGCGCGGTGGCTTCGTCGACCGTCTTGAGCAGGCGCTCGTTGATCGCGTCGCGCTGGCTGAGCATGGCGTCCAGCTCCATGGAGCCGAGCACGGTGCGGATATTGGTCATCACCAGGTTGCGGATGGCGTGCTCCAGGTTGTTCACCTCGTAGGCGGCCTGGGCGGCGTTGATCACCTGGAAGAAGCACACCGCGTCGATCTGCACGATGGCGTTGTCGGCGCTGATCACTTCCTGCGGCGGGATGTCCAGCACGCTTTCCATGACGTTGAGCCTGCGGCCGATGCGGTCCATCACCGGCACTATGATGTTGAGCCCGGGCTTGAGCGTGGTGGTGTAGCGGCCGAAGCGCTCCACTGTCCACTCCGAGCCCTGCGGCACCACCTTGAAGCCCATGTAGACGATGGCCAGAGCCAGGCCGACGAACAGCAGCAGGACGCCACCGATTTCCATAAAGCGATCTCCCTCTTGCGTGCAGTTGACCGTTGCGACGTGACGAACGGCCTTGTCGGCATCTAAGCATAGCCGCTGGCCAATTGCCGCCGACCCCTTCTCAGTGCCCGGCGGCGACGGCACCGTCTAAATCGGGCTGTGATGCCGCGCTCAGGCCTTGCGCGCGGGCCAGGGCGGCGCTCAGCTGGGCGTCGCGGGCATAGATGTCGGGGGCGTAGCGCAGGCTGCCGTCGCTGCGCGCCTCCACTGTCCAGTAGGCGATCAGCAGCGCCGCGGGCTGCTGCAGGCGGTATTCCTCGGTCTTGCCGCTGGCGATGCGCCGCTGCACCGGCTCCAGCTCCTGCGGCCGGAGCAGCCAGGCCAGCAGGGTGCCCACCGCCTCGACGCGCACGCAGCCGGAGCTGAATACCCGCGGCGACTTGTCGAACAGGCGCTGGCTAGGGGTGTCGTGCAGGTACACCGCGAAGGGGTTGGCGAAGCGCAGCGCCACCCGGCCCAGCGGGTTGCGCGTGCCGGCGGCCTGGCGTAGGACGATGGCGCCGGGGTTGTCCCAGTCCACCAACTGCGGGTCGAGCGGCTGGCCGTCGCGATCGAGCACGCTGAGCTCCTGCTGCGCGAGGTAGCCGAGGTCGTCGCGGATCGCCGGCAGCTTGTCCTCGCGCAGGATGGTCGGCGGCACCGTCCAGGTCGGGTTGAGCGTCAGGCGCTGGATGCGCGAGGCCAGCAGCGGCGTCTCGCGACCGGCGCGGCCGACCTGGGTGCGGGTGCGCCACAGCACCCGTTGCCGGCGCAGCACCAGCAGCTCGGCGGCGGCGACGTTGATCAGCACCTCGGCCGCGGCCAGGTCGTCGGCCAGCCAGCGCAGGCGCTCCAGGTTGAGGCGCAGCTGGGCGCGGCGCATCGGCGCGGCGACGTTCAGTTCGGCCAGGCTGGCCGGGCCGAGGATGCCGTCGGGATTCAGCCCGTGGTCGTCCTGGAAGGCCTGCAGGGCCAGCACCGTGGCCGGGTCGAAGGCCTCGCCGGCAACCGTCGTCACGCGCAGGTAGCCCTCGGCGCGCAGGCGTTCGCGCAGCGCCGGCACCCGTGCATCGCGGCGCTGCGCCTTGAGCAGCGGGCCGTCGGCCAGGGGCTGCCAGTCGGCCAGCGGCCGCTGGCGCAATTCGGCGTAGGCGGTGCGCAGGCGGCGGTAGGCGATGCCGCCCGGGCGCGCCGCGGCGAAGGCCTCGGCCGGTGCCTGCAGGTGCAGCAGGGCGAGCGACAGGCTGGCCAGGCGCAGGTCCGGCCGCGGGCTGGCGGGCGAATGCCACAGGCTTTCCTGACGCGGCGGCGGCAGGCGCCCGCGCCGCAGATGGAGCAGCGCCTGCAGGTAGCTGTGGCTGTGCAGCAGCTCGCTGCACGGGCCGTCGTACGCGGGCAGGGCGTATTCGTCGGGCTCCAGGCCGTCGTCGGCGAGGGCGGCGAGCTGCGCCGCGAGCTGCTGGCGTCGGCTGGCGTCGGCCCATGCCGGCTGGTTCTCGCGCTGGGCGTAGAAGTCGCGCAGTAGCTGGCGCGCGTTATCGTCTAGATTTGTCGGTAAGGGTGCGCAGTGCTGCGGCAGCTGCTCCAGCAACGGGCGCAGGTCGGCGCTGGCGGCAGCATCCGTGGCGGCGACCAGTGGCAGGGTGAGCAGCAGGCCGCTCAGGTAAGATGCACGTTTTTTGAACAACATACTGCTCCAGTCCTTGGCTCAGAAAAGGCGCCACCCGGGTCGGCGCCGCGCGTCCAGTATAGGCGGGCCGACGTAGGATTTAGCGACAGGACGTCCCGGAGTCTGTGCTTCAGAGGTAATTACGCAGATGTTTGGACGTATTGGCCGATGCTGGCTGGCGGGTTTGTGGTTGCTCGGTGCGCCGTTGTGGGCGAGCGCGGCGCAGGATGGGCTGTTCGCCGACCTGGCGCGGCAGGCCCCCGGGCTCGAGCCGCAGGCGCTGCGCCACGCCCTGGCGGCCATGCAGTGCGCGGTCAACCACGGCGCCGGCGATGCCCGGCGCCTGGCGGTGATCGACTACTCGCGGCCGTCGACCGAGCGCCGCCTGTGGATCTTCGACCTGCAACGCAAGCGCCTGCTGCTGCGCGATTTCGTCGCCCATGGCCGGCGTTCCGGGGAGAACTTCGCCGAGGCCTTCTCCAACGAACTGGGCAGCCACCAGACCAGCCTCGGCCTGTTCCGCACCGCCGAGAGCTACCGCGGCAAGCACGGCTATTCGCTGCGCATGGACGGCCTGGAGCCCGGCCTCAACGACCTGGCGCGTGAGCGCGCCATCGTCATCCACGGCGCCGACTACGTGAACCCGCGCTGGGTGCAGCAGCATGGCCGCATCGGCCGCAGCCTGGGTTGCCCGGCGGTGCGCCGCGAGGTGGCGCGACTGGTGGTCGATCAGCTCAAGGGCGGCCAGTTCCTCTTCGCCTGGCACTCCGACCCGCGCTGGCTGGCGGGCTCGGCCTACCTGACGTGCAAGCCGCAGCAGATGGCGTCCTTGAGCCGCGCCGGCGAGGGGTAGGTTGGCGCTGAGCGCAGCGAAGCCCAACGGGGAGTGCGCAGCGCTCCGCCCGGCGTCCGTAAGGCGTCCACAAGGCGGCTATAGGTCGTTCACCAGCACCGCTGCCCAGCCCGGTTCCGGCGTCGTGCCGGCTATCGCTCGTTGGGCTTCGTCGCAGGCTCCTCAGCCCAACCTACGCCGCGTATAAGCGCAGCCCATGCACCGCAGATAGCAATATCGAGCCGCGGAGACGTAGGTTGGCGCTGAGCGCAGCGAAGCCCAACGGGGAGTGCGCAGCGCTCCGCCCGGCGTCCGTAACGTGTCCACAAGGCGGCTATAGGTCGTCCACCAGCACCGATGCCCAGCCCGGTTCCGGCGTCGTGCCGGCTATCGCCCGTTGGGCTTCGTCGCAGGCTCCTCAGCCCAACCTACGCCGCGCATTAGCGCAGGCCATGCGCCCGTTCAAGCCGCCGCAGATGGCGGTATCGAGCCGCCAGCCGAGCGCTCTGCCGCGGATGCGTCACTTCTGCTCGCTCTGCGGGGTCACCCGCAGCACTTCCTCGATGGTGGTCAGGCCGGCGGCGACCTTCTGCGCGCCGGACAGGCGCAGGCTGCGCATGCCCTCCTTGAACGCCGCGCGGCGCAGGGCGACAAGGTCGGTGTCGGCGGTGATCAGCGGCTTGATCGCATCGCCCAGCAGCATGATCTCGTACACCCCGGCGCGGCCGCGGTAGCCGGTGTCGCGGCATTCCAGGCAGCCCACGGCCTGCTGCGCGCCGGTCGGCAGCGGCGCGCTCCAGGGTTTGGTCAGGCTCTGCCAGCCGTCCTCGTCCAGTTGCAGCGGCGCCTTGCAGTGCGGGCACAGGGTGCGCACCAGGCGCTGGGCCATGACGCCGAGGATGGTGGCCTTCAGCAGGTAGTGCGGCACGCCCAGTTCGAGCAGGCGGGTGATGGCGCTGGGCGCGTCGTTGGTGTGCAGGGTCGACAGCACCAGGTGGCCGGTGAGCGCCGCCTGGATCGCCATTTCCGCGGTCTCCAGGTCGCGGATCTCGCCGACCATGATGATGTCCGGGTCCTGGCGCATCAGCGCGCGCACGCCGCTGGCGAAGGTCAGGTCGATATTGTGCTGCACCTGCATCTGGTTGAAGGCGCCCTCGATCATCTCGATCGGGTCCTCGATGGTGCAGACGTTGACCTCGGCGGTGGCCAGTTGCTTGAGCGTGGTGTACAGCGTGGTGGTCTTGCCCGAGCCGGTCGGCCCGGTGACCAGGATGATGCCGTTGGGCTGGCGGGTCATGCTCTCCCAGCGGCGCAGGTCGTCGGCGGAGAAGCCCAGCTGGTCCGGGCTCTTCAACAGCACCTCGGGGTCGAAGATACGCATCACCATCTTCTCGCCGAAGGCGGTGGGCAGGGTCGACAGGCGCAGCTCCACCTCGCCGCCGTCCGGGGTCTTGGTCTTGACCCGGCCGTCCTGCGGCTTGCGTTTCTCCGCCACGTTCATCCGGCCCAGGCTCTTCAGGCGGCTGACCACCGCCATGGTCACCTGCGGCGGGAACTGGTAGACGGTGTGCAGCACGCCGTCGATGCGAAAGCGCACGCTGCCCTGTTCGCGGCGCGGCTCGATATGGATATCGCTGGCGCGCTGCTGGAAGGCGTACTGGAACAGCCAGTCGACGATATTGACGATATGCGCGTCGTTGGCGTCCGGCTCCTGGTCCTGGGCGCCGAGGCTGAGCAGTTGCTCGAAGTTGCCGACGCCGCTGATCTTCTGATCCACCGAGGTGGCGCCGCTGACCGAGCGCGCCAGGCGGTAGAACTCCACGGTGAAACGCTGGATGTCCGCCGGGTTGGCCACCACCCGTTTGATCGGGCGCTTGAGCACGTGCACCAGATTGGCTTCCCAGCTGTGCACCAGCGGCTGGCTGCTGGCGACGGTCACGCTCTCGGCATCCACCGCCACGGCGAGAATCTTGTGCCGCTGGGCGAAGGCGTAGGACATCAGCGGGGTGATCGCCGGCACGTCGATCTTCAGCGGGTCGATGCGCAGGTAGGGCTGGCCGGCGAACTGCGCCAGCCAGACGGTGAGGCTCTCCAGGTCGAGCTTCTTGCCCGGGCGGCTGAGGTCGTCGACCTGCTGCGCGGCGAGAAACTCCAGCGGGTGCTGCTGGTGGTTCAGCGAACTGCGGCGGATCGCCAGGCACTGCTCGGCCGCGTCCTGATCGACCCGGCCCTGGGCGACCAGCTCGCGCAGCAGGTCGCCGAGATCCAGGACGCGGTCTTGGGCGGTGGTGGCGAAGGCGGACATGCAGGCTCCTCGGTGGTTCGGCTTGGTGCAAGCGTAGCTGTTGCGGGCGGTCTGGCGCTGACTCGGCTGCGTAGGGTGCGCTGTGCGCACCTTGCACCCGGATGCCCGCAGGTGCGCATGGCGCACCCTACGTTCACCGACCGCAGTGGGTGATGACGGAACGGAGCCCTAGGATGCCCGAAAAGCGTGGACGGGGCGAAGGCCCCGGCGTGACCCACTACCCAGTGCGCAACGCCGCCTGCTCCGGGCTGTGATCCAGCTGCCGCCAGTCGACCTGCCAGACGCACACCAGGCCGCGCAGTTTCTCCGCCAGCACCCCGGCGCGATGCAGCGACAGGCCGTGCAGCTGCAGTCGCACCTGCAGATCGCCGTCCTGGCGCTGCACCTGCAGCTGTTGCGGCAGCAACTGCAACTGGGCGAACAGGCCGAGCAGGCGACACAGCACCTCGGCCTCGGCCTCGGTGCGCAGGCGGTATTCGACGGCCGCCTCGGGACGATCCTGCCAGGGATCGCGGCGGCTGTGCGGAGCGGGGAAGGGCGTGGCGTCGGGCATGGCGGCATCTCGCGGTGGATTTGCTCCAGTTTCGCCCTTCGCGCGGCAAAAGTTCTGCCTGGTTTTCTGTGAAAACCCGGGTTTTGTGGATAGTCTTGCCGTTTACTGCCGTTATCGAGGAGTTTTTATGTCCGTCGCCTTGGATCTTTACGACCAGCGCATTCTCGCCCTGCTGCAGGAGGATGCCAGTCTCTCCACCGCCGAGATCGCCGAGCGCGTCGGCCTCTCGCAATCGCCCTGCTGGCGGCGCATCCAACGGCTCAAGGAGGAAGGGGTGATCCGCCGCCAGGTGACCCTGCTCGAGCGCAAGAAGGTCGGCCTGCACACCCAGGTGTTCGCCCAGGTCAAGCTCAACGCCCACGGCCGCTCCAACCTCACCGAGTTCGCCGAGGCCATGCGCGAGTTTCCCGAGGTGCTGGAGTGTCACGTGCTGATGGGCGCGGTGGACTTCATGCTGCGTATCGTCACCCGCGACATCGAGGCCTACGAGCGCTTCTTCTTCGAGAAGCTGTCGCTGGTGCCGGGCATCCAGGAGGTCAACTCCATCGTCGCCCTGTCGGAGATCAAGTCCACCACCAGCTTGCCGTTGGCTTAGGCGGCGCTGCGCGGCCGCCTGATCCGGGCGCCCGGAGGCGGCCCGGATGCGATCCGCGGCTTACTTCACCAGCGCCTTCCAGGGCTTCAGGCTTTGCAGGATCTGCGCCTGGCTGGCGCGCAGCTGGCGCTGCTCGTCGTCGAGCGGCTGCTGGGCCAGCAGCTGGAACTTGTTCAGCTCGCCGTACAGGCGGTCGACCTCGGCCACCTCGAGCACGCCGCGGGCCAGGCGCAGCCAGACCAGCAGGCGCTCCAGGCGCGGCAGCTGCTCGGCCAGGTCTTCCGGTTGCTGCTGGTAGCGGCGCAGTTGCAGCGCCGCGCCTTCCTCGGCGAGCAGGGTCGGCAGCCAGTTGCCCAGCGCCGCGCCGCCCTGGCGGTTGCCGCGGTTGTTGCGCGCGGCGGTCCAGCCGCGGTTCAGCAGCCAGTGCGACAGCTGCAGCGACAGCAGGCCCCAGCGGCAGCCGTCCAGCTCGGCGGCGAACAGCGCCGGGGCGTTGCGCCGCATGCTGTCGTCCAGCTGGCCGGCGGCCAGGCGCGGGCGCCAGTCGGCCAGCAGGGCGTCGAGCTGCTCGCGCAGTTCCCGCGAGCTGGCGCGCGGCGCGGCCTGGCCGAGGCTGGCGAGCAGCGCGCGCAGGTCGACCAGTTGCTGCAGCCAGTCCTGCAGCAGGCTCCAGTGTCCGTTGAAGCGGTATTGCTCGGCCAGGCGCTGGCTGGCGCCGAGCAGGTGCCAGGCGAGGGCGGCGAAGGCATCGTCCAGGGTCGTCTCGGCGCTCGGCTGCGGCGCCGGCAGGCTCAGGCTGTAGCTGCCGGCGTCGAACAGACGGTAGCCACGCTCGGCCTTGCTGATGTCGCAGGGCATCAGCGGCAGCTCGGCGGCCAGTTCGCAGGCCAGCTCCAGCAGCGCCGCCGGTTCGCCCTGGCGCAGTTCCAGCTCCAGCTCGCAGATTTCTTCCTCGCCCTCGCCGGCGATCACCTTGCCCAGGTCCAGAGCGGCCTCGATGACCACCTTGGCCTTGCCGCGGCCCCAGGCGATCTCGGCCTTCTCGCGCACGAAATCGGTGGTGAACAGCGGCTGCAGGGTCTTCTTGTCCAGCTCGGCCAGGCTGGCCGGCCAGCAGCTGTCGTCGAGCTTCTTCAGGTCCAGCTTGGGTTTGGTCAGGTACCAGTCCCATTCGTTGCGCTCGGACAGGCCGGCGACGCTCTGGCCGCGGCTCTTCAGGGTCTGGATATATTGCTCGCCGTCGCGGCGCAGGCGCAGCGCGACACGGGCCCCGGCCAGCTCGCGGGCCGGGGTGTCGTAGTACTGGTTGAACAACTCGGCGCGCTGCCAGCCGCTCTTGTTGCGCTTCTTCAGCAGCGGGTGTTCGCGCAGGGCGGCCAGGGTGGCACGGCTGGCGCGCAGTTTGATTTCGGTTTCTTTGACCATGGTCGGAAGCGAGGTGCCTTGTATGAAAATATGACAGTCCGATGACGCGCGCTGGCGATAGACGAAGGCGATCCCTATACTTGCCGCCTTCTCAAAACGGGGGCTTACCCTATGCCTATCAATCCCTTTGTCAGCCTGTTCGGTCGTTCACCCATCGGCCCCATGCAACAGCATATCGCCAAGGCCAATGAGTGCGCGGCGAACCTGGTGCCCTTCTTCGAGGCCGTGATGGCCGAGGACTGGGATCGGGTGGAACAGGTGCAACAGGAGATGTCCCGGCTCGAGCACGAGGCCGACAAGCTGAAGAAAAGCGTGCGCCTGCACCTGCCCAAGAGTCTGTTCCTGCCGGTGCCGCGCTCGGACCTGCTGGAGCTGCTCAGTGTACAGGACAAAGTCGCCAACCGTGCCAAGGACATCGCCGGGCTGATGCTCGGCCGCCAGATGGCCATTCCGCAGGCGCTGCAGCCGTTGATGCGCACCTACGTGCAGCGCAGCGTGGATGCCAGCGCCCAGGCGCTGAAGGCGATGAACGAGCTGGACGAGCTGCTGGAAACCGGCTTCGCCGGCCGCGAAGCGGTGCTGGTGGAGACCCTGATCGAGGAGCTGGGCGTGATCGAGCAGGACACCGATCGCCTGCAGATCGAGGTGCGCCGCAACCTGTTCAAGCTGGAGAAGGACCTTCCCCCGGTCGATGTGATGTTCCTCTATCAGATCATCGACTGGATCGGCGATGTCGCCGACCGCGCCCAACGTGTGGGCAACCGACTGGAACAACTGCTGGCGCGCTAAGCGCCAGTGTCCTTTCTGGGATCTACGGAAAACTAACTTATGTCTCTGATTGCGGACTACGGGCTGATTCTGCTCGTTCTTGCCTGCCTTTTCGGTTTTTTCATGGCCTGGGGTGTTGGGGCCAACGATGTAGCCAATGCCATGGGTACATCCGTTGGCTCGCGTGCACTGACGATCAAACAGGCGATCCTTATCGCCATGGTCTTCGAGTTCTGCGGCGCCTACCTGGCCGGCGGTGAAGTCACCGAAACCATCAAGAACGGCATCGTCGATGCTTCGCTGATCAGCCCCAACCTGATGGTGCTGGGCATGATGTCGGCGTTGCTGGCGGCCGGCAGCTGGCTGCTGGTGGCCTCGACCAAGGGCTGGCCGGTATCCACCACCCATACCATCGTCGGCGCGGTGATCGGCTTCGCCGCGGTCGGCGTGTCGGTGGATGCGGTGCACTGGGGCGGCGTCGGCCCCATCGTCGCCAGCTGGGTGGTCACCCCGCTGCTCGCCGGGATCATCTCCTTCGGCCTGTTCGTCAGCGTGCAGAAGCTGATCATCGACACCGACAACCCCTTCCTCAATGCCAAGCGCTACGTGCCGCTGTACATGTTCCTCACCGGTTTCATGATCTCGCTGATGACCATGACCAAGGGCCTCAAGCACGTCGGCCTGAACCTCTCCAGCAGTGAAGGCTTCATGCTTTCGCTGGGCATCGGCGCTGCCGTCATGCTGCTCGGCATCGCCCTGCTCAGCCGCATTCATGTCGACGCCGAAGCCGACAAGGCCTTCCACTTCGCCAGCGTGGAGAAGGTGTTCGCCGTGCTGATGATCTTCACCGCCTGCGCCATGGCCTTCGCCCACGGCTCCAACGACGTGGCCAACGCGGTCGGTCCGCTGGCGGCCATCGTCGGCGTGATCCAGAGTGGCGGCGACCTGGCCGCCGGCGAGAAGTCCCTGGTGCCGGGCTGGATTCTGCTGCTCGGCGCGGTGGGCATCGTGGTCGGCCTGGCCACCTACGGCTACAAGGTGATCGCCACCATCGGCAAGGAAATCACCGAGCTGACCCCCAGCCGCGGTTTCGCCGCCGAGCTGGCCGCCGCCACCACCGTGGTCAGCGCCTCCGGCCTGGGCCTGCCGGTGTCCACCACCCACACCCTGGTCGGCGCCATTCTCGGCGTCGGCCTGGCGCGCGGTATCGGTGCGCTGAACCTGGGCATGATCGGCAAGATCTTCCTGTCCTGGATCATCACCCTGCCGGTGGGTGCGGCGCTGTCGATCCTGTTCTTCTTTATCCTGCGCGGGCTGTTCGGCGGCGTCTGATCTTCCCATTAGGGCGCCTCTAAAAACGTAGGCGAGGCAGTCAGCGCAAGGCGAAAGCAGGCGAAGAAGCGCAGTTTACGAGCTGTAAATGAGCATTCTGAGCCTGCTTTCAACGCAGCGATGACAACGCAGGTAGTTTTTAGAGGTGCCCCTGGCTGGCGATGCCCCTATGATGGGGCACCGTCCCAGGAGAGCACCGATGCCGCTGCCGTCCTTCCAAGAGCAATTCGCCGCGCTGATCGCCGCGCCGTCGGTGAGCTGCACCCAGCCGCACTGGGATCAGAGCAACCGGCCGGTGATCGAGCTGCTCGCCGCCTGGCTCGGCGACCTCGGCTTCGCCTGCGAAACCCAGCAGATCGCCCCCGGCAAGTTCAACCTGCTGGCCAGCTACGGCAGCGGCCCCGGCGGCCTGGTGCTGGCCGGCCACAGCGACACCGTGCCGTTCGACGCCGCCCTGTGGCAGAGCGACCCGCTCAAGCTGACCGAGGTCGACGGACGCTGGGTCGGCCTCGGCAGTTGCGACATGAAGGGCTTCTTCGCCCTGGCCATCGAGGCCGTGCGGCCCTTGCTCGATCAGCCCTTCCAGCAACCGCTGCTGATTCTCGCCACCTGCGACGAAGAAAGCTCGATGGCCGGCGCCCGCGCCCTGGCCGAGGCCGGGCGGCCGCTAGGGCGCGCCGCGGTGATCGGCGAGCCGACCGGCCTCAAGCCCATCCGCCTGCACAAGGGGGTGATGATGGAGCGCATCGATATCCTCGGCCAGAGCGGCCATTCCTCCGACCCCAGTCTCGGCCATAGCGCGCTGGAGGCCATGCAGGACGTCATGGGCGAGCTGCGCGGCCTGCGCGCGCAGTGGCAGCGCGAGTTCAACAACCCGCAGTTCGGCGTGCCGCAACCGACCCTGAACCTCGGCTGCATCCATGGCGGCGACAACCCCAACCGCATCTGCGGCCAGTGCGCGCTGGAGTTCGACCTGCGCCCGCTGCCGGGGATGGACCCGGAGCAGCTGCGCGCGGCGATTCGCGGCAAGCTGCAACCGCTGGCGCTCAAGCACCAGGTGCGCATCGACTACGGCCCGCTGTTCCCGGCGGTGCCGCCGTTCGAGCAGGCCGCCGACGCCGAACTGGTACGTCTGGCCGAACGCCTCACCGGACACGCGGCGCAGGCGGTGGGGTTCGGCACCGAGGCGCCTTATCTGCAGCAGCTGGGCTGCGAGACCCTGGTGCTCGGCCCCGGCGACATCGACTGCGCGCACCAGCCCGGCGAGCACCTGGAACTGGCGCGGATCGAGCCGACCGTGCAGCTGCTGCGCCAACTGATCCAACACTATTGCCTGAGTCGGAGCGAAGACGTGCTGCGACGATGAGAGAAGCCTTCGAACCTGCCATGGCGGCTTGACCCGCCCCCTGTCTCGACGCTCACACGGATCTTTCATGCACGACTACGTCAACTGGTTACGCCACGCTTCGCCCTATATCAACGCCCACCGCGACTGCTCCTTCGTGGTCATGCTGCCTGGCGAGGGCATCGCCCACCCGAACTTCGCCAATATCGTCCACGACCTGGTGTTGCTGCACAGCCTCGGCGTGCGCCTGGTGCTGGTGCACGGCTCGCGCCCGCAGATCGAGGCGCGCCTGGCCGCCCGCGGGCTGACCCCGCACTATCACCGCGACCTGCGCATCACCGACGGGCCGACCCTGGAGTGCGTGATCGACGCCGTCGGCCAGCTGCGCATCGCCATCGAGGCGCGCCTGTCGATGGACATGGCCGCCTCGCCGATGCAGGGCTCGCGCCTGCGCCTGACCAGCGGCAACTTCGTCACCGCGCGGCCGATCGGCGTGCTCGACGGGGTGGATTACCACCACACCGGCGAGGTGCGCCGCATCGACCGCAAGGGCATCAACCGCCAACTCGACGAGCGCAGCATCGTGCTGCTGTCGCCGCTCGGTTACTCGCCCACCGGGGAAATCTTCAACCTGGCCTGCGAAGACGTCGCCACCCGCGCCGCCATCGACCTGGGGGCGGACAAGCTGCTGCTGTTCGGCGCCGAGGACGGCCTGCTCGACGAGCACGGCCAGCTGGTGCGCGAATTGCGCCCGCAGCAGGTGCCGGCGCACCTGGCGCGCCTGGGCAGCAACTACCAGGGCGAGCTGCTCGATGCCGCGGCCGAGGCCTGCCGTGGCGGCGTCAAGCGCAGCCATATCGTCAGCTACGCCACCGACGGCGCCCTGCTCAGCGAGCTGTTCACCCGCACCGGCAACGGCACCCTGGTGGCCCAGGAGCAGTTCGAGTCGTTGCGCGAGGCGACCATCGAGGATGTCGGCGGGCTGATCGAGCTGATCAGCCCGCTGGAGGAGCAGGGCATCCTGGTGCGCCGTTCGCGCGAGGTGCTGGAGCGCGAGATCGAGCAGTTCAGCGTCGTCGAGCGCGAGGGGCTGATCATCGCCTGCGCCGCGCTCTATCCGCTGGCCGACTCCGACTGCGGCGAGCTGGCCTGTTTGGCGGTCAACCCGGATTATCGCCACGGTGGCCGCGGCGACGAGCTGCTGGCGCGGATCGAGGCGCGGGCGCGGGCGCTGGGGCTCAAGACCCTGTTCGTGCTCACCACGCGTACCGCCCACTGGTTCCGCGAGCGCGGCTTCGAGCCGAGCAGCGTCGAACGCATGCCGGCGGCGCGCGCCTCGCTGTACAACTACCAGCGTAATTCCAAGGTGTTCGAGAAGACCTTGTAGAGGGGCGAATGCGCTGGGAAGGGCTTTAGCCGCGACCGGTAGCGCAGGTCGCGGCTAAAGCCCCTCCCACGATGCGTTCAGAACGTCAGGCGCTGTGCTGCTGCAGGCGCAGCTGCTCGAAGCCGTCGTCCCAGCCGGCCTCCCAGGCCGCGGCGGGAACTTCGTCGGGGTAGGGTTGGCGGTCTTTGGCCTGGCCGGTGAGACCGGCCATATAGCCTTGCTGGTAGGCCTTGGTCAGGCTCTCCAGGCTCCATTGCGGCGTGGCGTCGTCGGCCATGGGCGCTGCTCGTCTGCATCCGTTACCCGCCATGCTAGCCGCCCGGGCGCGCCGCGACGCGGCCGCCCATCCCGGCTTTTGCTCCGCTGGCGGCCTTTGTGATGCAGTCGACTATTTCTCGGCCGGGGTCACACCGCCAGCGCCAGGATGCTGGCCTGGTAGGCGGCGACGAAGGTATCGAAGTCGCCTTGCGGCTGGGCTTCCAGCTCGGCCTGTTCGGCCAGCGAGCGCTGCGCGCTCTGCTCGAAGGCGGCCTGTTGCTCGGCGTCGAGCGGCTGGCTGCGCAGGGTCTCGGCGTGGCGCCGGCTCTGCTGCAGGGCGAAGTCGGCGAAGCGGGTGCCCTGGCGCAGCGCCGCCAGCACCTGCGCCGAGGGCGTCAGGTCGGCGTCGGCGACCTTGGCCTGCTGCATCGCCAGGGCCTCGCCGTGCGCCGCGCCGCCCTGGCTGCGGTCGAGCAACTCGGCCAGCGGGCGGATCTTTTCGAGCAGCTCCGAGGCCCAGGTCTTCAGCTCCACCGGGCGGCCGTCGCGTTGCAGGTGCAGGCCGGGGCGACGGCCTTCCTTGACCACCTTGAGGAAGTTGTCGGTGCAGCTGCGGCATTCGCCGCCCTCCAGCAGCGGGCTGTCTTCCAGCGCGCAGAACAGCAGGAAGGCGTCGATAAAGCGCGCCTGGGCCAGGTCGAGGCCCAGCGGCAGGAAGGGGTTGATGTCCAGGCAGCGCACTTCCACGTACTGCACGCCGCGGCTCATCAGCGCCTGGATCGGCCGTTCGCCGCTGCGGGTCACGCGCTTGGGCCTGATGCTCGAGTAGTACTCGTTCTCGATCTGCAGGATATTGGTGTTCAGCTGCAGCCACTCGCCATTGCGTTGGGTGCCGGCCTCGACATAGGCCGGATAGGGCGTGGCCACGGCCAGACGCAGGCTGTCGGTGTAGCTGGCCAGGTCGTTGTAGCAGGGGGTCAGGCCGGACTGGGCGCTGCTCTGGTAGCCCAGATCGCTCATGCGCAGGCTGGTGGCATGGGGCAGGTAGAGGGTGTCGGCGTCCAGTTCCTGTAGTTGATGCGGGCGGCCGCGCATAAAGCCCTTGTCCAGCGCCGGCGAGGCACCGAACAGGTACATCAAGAGCCAGCTGTAGCGGCGGAAATTGCGGATCAGCGCGATATAGCGCGCCGATTGGTAGTCGCGCGCGCTCTGCGTGTCGCCTTCGGCCTGCTGTTGCAGCTGCCACAGGCCCTCGGGCAGGGAGAAGTTGTAGTGGATGCCGGCGATGCACTGCATGGTCTTGCCGTAGCGCAGCGCCAGGCCCTTGCGGTAGACGTACTTGAGCCGGCCGATATTGGAGCTGCCGTAGCGGGCGATGGGAATGCTTTCCTCGTCCGGCAGGGCGCAGGGCATCGACGGGCTCCACAGCAGCTCGTCGCCCAGCTTGGCGTAGGCGAAGCGGTGGATGCGTTCCAGCTCGTCGAGGGTGGCCGCCGGGTCGGTGGCGGTGCCGGTGATGAATTCCAGCAACGATTCGGAATAGTCGGTGGTGATCTGCGCATGGGTCAGCGCCGAGCCCAGCCCCTGCGGATGCGGGGTCAGGGCCAGCTGGCCGTCCTGGTCGATGCGCAGGCATTCGCGTTCGATGCCGTGCAGGCACTGGCCCAGCAGGGACAGGTGGGCCGGCTCGCCGAGCAGGGCCAGGCGGCGGGAGAGAAGGTCGCTCAAGATGCACTTCCTAACTGGGCAGTCGCCACAATATGGGGGGGGCAGCTGCAAGCTTCAAGCTCCAAGCGGCAAGCCGAAAGGAAAAGTCGCAGACGGATTGCTCGCGGGCGCAATTCGCCCGAGATGGCCGGATCGGGCCGGCGCCTGAGCGGTGTGTAGGGTGGACATGCCGAAGGCTTGTCCACCGATTGCGGAGCGCGTAGCCCGGATGCAATCCGGGGCGGGTTGCATCCGGGCTACGTGCGCTCAGGTCCTACGAGCCTTTTCTTGCAGCTTAGGGCTTGCAGCTTGTTGCTGCTTACACGCAGGCGAAGGTGCCTTGCGCCTTGGCGACCAGCTTGTCGCCCTGCAGCACCTCGGCTTCGACCACCTGGGTGCGGCGGCCGGCGTGCAGCACCTTGGCGTGGCACAGCACGCTGCCCTCGGACACCGGGCGGATGTAGTTGATCTTGCACTCCAGGGTCACGCTGCTCGGGCCGCCATCGCCGAGGCTGTGGCTGGCCTGGCCCATGGCGGTGTCGATCAGCGAGAACAGCGCGCCGCCGTGCAGCTTGCCGTGCAGGTTGCGCAAGTCGTCGGTGAGGGTCAGGCGCACGCGCGCCTCGCCGCCGCCGACCTGGAGGATCTCCAGGCCGAGCAGGCGGGAAAAGGCGCTGCTGGCGCCGACGTTGCCTTCCGTACTCATTTCTTCAACTGCTTGGCGTTGGCGAACAGGGCGGCCATGCCGCCGCTGGCGGGGGCCGGTTTGTCCTGGCTGGAATGACGCTCGCTGCGCGGCGCGTTGCCGCCACGGTTGCCAGCGCGCGATTGCCCGCCGCGTTGGCCGTCGACTTTCTCGCCGGGGGTATCGCCCATGCGCATGGACAGGGCGATACGGTTACGCGGGATATCCACCTCCATCACCTTGACCTTGACCACGTCGCCGGCCTTGACCGCCTCGTGCGGGTCCTTGATGAACTTCTCCGACAGCGCGCTGATATGCACCAGGCCGTCCTGGTGCACACCGATGTCGACGAAGGCGCCGAAGTTGGTGACGTTGGTCACCACACCCTCGAGCACCATGCCCAGCTCGAGGTCCTTGAGGGTTTCCACGCCTTCCTGGAACTCGGCGGTCTTGAACTCCGGACGCGGGTCGCGGCCGGGCTTGTCCAGCTCCTTGAGGATGTCGCCGACAGTGACCAGGCCGAAGCGCTCGTCGGTGAACCTGGCCGGGTCGAGGCGCTTGAGAAAGCCCGAGTCGCCGATCAGCGAGCGGATGTCGCGGCCGGTGTCCTGGGCGATGCGCTCGACCAGCGGGTAGGTTTCCGGGTGCACCGCGGAGGCGTCCAGCGGGTTGTCGCCGTTCATCACGCGGAGGAAGCCGGCGGCCTGCTCGAAGGTCTTCTCGCCCAGGCGCGGCACCTTCTTCAGCTCGGCGCGGGTCTTGAACGCGCCGTTCTGGTCGCGGTGGGCGACGATATTCTGCGCCAGGGTCGCATTCAGCCCGGAGATGCGCGCCAGCAGCGCGGCGGAGGCGGTGTTCACATCGACGCCGACGGCGTTCACGCAGTCCTCGACCACGGCATCGAGCGAGCGCGCCAGCTTGAGCTGCGACACGTCGTGCTGGTACTGGCCGACGCCGATGGATTTCGGGTCGATCTTCACCAGTTCGGCCAGCGGGTCCTGCAGGCGGCGGGCGATGCTTACTGCGCCACGCAGGGACACGTCGAGATCGGGGAACTCGCGGGCGGCCAGCTCCGAGGCCGAGTACACCGAGGCGCCGGCCTCGGAGACCATCACCTTGGTCAGCTTGAGGCCCGGCACCTTCTTGATCAGCTCGGCGGCCAGCTTGTCGGTCTCGCGGCTGGCGGTGCCGTTGCCGATGGAGATCAGGTCGACGCCGTGCTTGGCGCACAGCTTGGCGAGGACCGCCAGGGTGCCGCCCCAGTCGTTGCGCGGCGCGTGCGGGTAGACGGTGGCGGTTTCCAGCACCTTGCCGGTGGCATCGACCACCGCCACCTTGCAGCCGGTGCGCAGGCCCGGGTCCAGCGCCAGGGTGGCGCGCGGGCCGGCCGGCGCGGCCAGCAGCAGATCGTGCAGGTTACGGGCGAACACGGCGATGGCCTCGTCCTCGGCCTTCTCGCGCAGCTCGCCGAGCAGGTCGGTTTCCAGGTGGTTGTACAGCTTGACCTTCCAGGTCCAGCGCACCACCTCGGCCAGCCACTTGTCGGCGGCGCGGCCTTGCGCGCTGATGCCGAAGCGCTCGCCGATCATCAGCTCGCAGGGGTGCAGGGTACCCGGCAGCTCCTCGCCGACCTTCAGGCTGGCGCTGAGGATGCCCTCGTTACGGCCGCGGAAGATCGCCAGGGCGCGGTGCGACGGCACGCCCTTGAGCGGCTCGTCGTGCTCGAAGTAGTCGCTGAACTTGGCCCCTTCGTGTTCCTTGCCCGGCACCAGGCGGGCGCTGAGGGTGGCGTGGTCCTTGAGGAAGCTGCGCAGCTTGTCGAGCAGGCTCGCATCCTCGGCGAAGCGCTCCATCAGGATGTACTTGGCGCCCTCGAGCACGGCCTTGACGTCGGCGAAGCCTTTCTCGGCGTCGATGAAACGCTCGGCTTCCTGTTCCGGGGCGAGATTCGGATTGTTGAACAGCGCATCGGCCAGCTCGCCGAGGCCGGCTTCCAGGGCGATCTGGCCCTTGGTGCGGCGCTTTTGCTTGTACGGCAGATACAGGTCTTCCAGGCGCGTCTTGGTGTCGGCCAGGGCGATCTCGCGCTTGAGTTCGGGAGTGAGCTTGCCCTGCTCCTCGATGCTGGCGAGGATCGCCACGCGGCGCTCGTCCAGTTCGCGCAGGTAGCGCAGGCGCTCTTCCAGGTGGCGCAGCTGGGTGTCGTCGAGGCTGCCGGTCACCTCTTTGCGGTAACGGGCGATAAAGGGCACGGTGGAACCTTCGTCGAGCAGGGCCACGGCGGCGGCGACCTGTTGCGGGCGCACGCCCAGTTCTTCGGCGATGCGGTTGTTGATGCTGTCCATAAAAAAGCTACCCACAGGGCGGCCATGCCGGCGGCACGGCGCGCGCGAATCAATTGAGTCGACTTGGCCGTGAGCACCCTGGCCCGCTTCCATGCCGTGGCGGCAGAGGGGCGGAGGAGGGGCGCTGCGCGACTGCCAGGTCGAGGCGGCGGCGCATTATAAACACCGCATCCGCCGGCGCTGGGAACCGTTCGGGGAAAAATCTGCTAACAATGGCTGGAGCGCCCGCCAGGGCGCCTGAGCCATAATGCCGCCATTCCAGCCTGGCCGCGCGGCGCGCGAGCGGGCTTCAGCCAAGGAGTTGCCATGAGCCACAGCGCCCCCGCCGCCGAAGGCGAGAAGATCCTGATCGTCGACGACGACGCCCGTCTGCGTCGCCTGCTCGAGCGTTTCTTCGACGAACAGGGTTATCGCGTGCGCGCCGTGGAGAACGTCGAGCAGATGGATCGCCTGCTGGCCCGCGAGCTGTTCAACCTGGTGGTGCTCGACCTGATGCTGCCCGGCGAGGACGGCCTGTCCGCCTGCCGCCGCCTGCGCGAGGCGAACAACCAGATCCCGATCATCATGCTCACCGCCAAGGGCGACGAGTCCAGCCGCATCCAGGGCCTGGAGCTGGGCGCCGACGATTACCTGGCCAAGCCGTTCAATCCGCGCGAGCTGCTGGCGCGGATCAAGGCCGTGCTGCGCCGCCAGGCGCCGGTGGTGCCGGGCGCGCCGGGCAGCGAGGACGAGAGCGTCAGCTTCGGCGAGTACGAGCTGTCGCTGGCCACCCGCGAGCTGAAGCGCGGCGAGCAGGTGCACATGCTCACCACCGGCGAGTTCGCCGTGCTCAAGGCGCTGGTGCAGCATGCGCGCGAGCCGCTGACCCGCGACAAGCTGATGAACCTGGCCCGCGGCCGCGAGTGGGACGCCCTGGAGCGCTCCATCGACGTGCAGATCAGCCGCCTGCGCCGGCTGATCGAGCCGGATCCGTCCAAGCCGCGCTATATCCAGACGGTGTGGGGCGTGGGCTATGTGTTCGTGCCGGACGGCAATAAGTGATTCCTGGGTTGGCGCTGCGCGGAGCGAAGCCCAACGCCCACTGCGTCCTGTCCGATAGCCCGGCGTCGGGCTTCAGCGCTGCGCGCCTCAACCCAACTTACATCGAAGCGTTATGAAAACCCCGCTCTGGTTCCCGCAAAGCTTCTTCGCCCGCACCCTCTGGCTGGTGCTGATCGTCGTGCTGTTCTCCAAGGCGCTGACCCTGGTCTATCTGATGATGAATGAGGACGTGCTGGTCGACCGCCAGTACAGCCACGGTGCGGCGCTGACCCTGCGCGCCTACTGGGCGGCCAACCCCGCGGAGCGCGAACACATCGCCCAGGCCGCCGGGCTCAAGCGCATCCCCCGCGACAAGGTGCCGGCCAGCGAGCAGCACTGGCCCTACAGCGAGATCTTCCAGCGCCAGATGCAGACCGAGCTGGGGCCGGACACCGAGGTGCGGGTGCGCGCCACCACGCCGCCGGCGCTCTGGGTGCGCGCGCCGAGCCTGGGCGACGAGTGGCTGCGGGTGCCGATGTACCCGCACCCGCTGCGCGGCCAGCGCATCTGGAGCGTGCTCGGCTGGTTCCTCGGCATCGGCCTGCTGTCCACCGCGGCGGCCTGGATCTTCGTCCGCCAGCTCAGTGCGCCGCTCAAGCGCCTGGTGTTCGCCGCCCGCCAGCTGGGTCAGGGGCGCAGCGTGCGCCTGCCGATCAGCGACACGCCGAGCGAGATGGCCGAGGTCTACCGTGCCTTCAACCAGATGGCCGAGGACGTCGAGCAGGCGGCGCGCGAGCGCGAGCTGATGCTGGCCGGGGTGTCGCACGATCTGCGCACGCCGCTGACCCGCCTGCGCCTGGCGCTGGAATTCATGCAGAGCGATTCCGAACTGACCGAGGACATGGTGCGCGACATCGAGGACATGGACGCCATCCTCGACCAGTTCCTCGCCTTTATCCGCGACGGCCGCGACGAGCCGGTGGAGCAGGCCGACTTCGCCGAGCTGGTGCGCGAGACGCTGGCGCCCTACAACCAGAACGGCGAGCGCGTGCGCCTGTGCCTGGAGGCCATTCCGCCCTTCCCGCTGCGCCGGGTGTCGATCAAGCGCCTGCTCACCAACCTGGTGGAGAACGCCCTCAATCATGGCGGCGGCGACGCCGTGGAAGTGGTCGCCAGCCTGGCCGGCGACCACAACGCGCCCTACGTGGTGCTCAGCGTGCTGGACCGCGGCAACGGCATCGACCCGGCCGAGCTGGACAGCATCTTCAACCCCTTCATTCGCGGCGACCGCGCCCGCGGCGGGCGCGGCACCGGCCTCGGCCTGGCCATCGTCAAACGCATCGCCGCCCTGCACGGCGGCAGCGTGGAGCTGCGCAACCGCTCCGGCGGCGGCCTGGAGGCGCGCGTGCGCCTGCCGCTGGGGCTGCTGCTGCCGCGCGGCGCGGTCTAGTTTTAGCCTATAGCCGGGCTGGCCCCGGCTGCATCGGCCTCAGTGGGCGGCGCTTCAGCGGCGCCTGTCGCGGCTAAAGCCTCTCCCACGGCCCATCCGTCCGCCCACGGCACACATACTGGCAATCTGCTGCCGAGGGCTCTGGCGCTGGGCTATGCTGTGCCAGCGCACCGACTCGAGGCCCGCATGCCCGCCGCCTTATCCGACCGCCTGCCCAAATGGACTTGGTGGCTGCCGCTGCCGCTTTTCCACCTGGGAACCTGGTTATCCCTGATCACCCGTCTGGATGACGGGGTGGCGCTGTGCTACCTGCCGCTGCTGCTCGGCCTGGTGCTGTGCCTGTGGTGGGGGCCGCGGGTGTTGCCGGCGCTGTACCTCAACGCCCTGCTCAGCACGCCCTTGTGGGGCCTGCCCTGGCAGTGGGCGCCGCTCTATGCCGTGCCGGAAACCGCCGCGGTGGCGCTGGGCTGGTGGCTGTTGCGGCGCCAGCCGTTCGATCCCGCGCTCGGCCGGCTGGCCGACCTGCTGCGCTTTCTCGCCTTCGCCGTGCTGCTGCCGACCACCCTGGTGGCCTTCGGCCTGCAGGGCAACCTGTGGCTCACCGGCCTGCAGGCCGGCGAGCAGTGGGCGCTGGCCGTGCTGGCGGTGTGGCTGAGCGACGGCATCGGCCTGCTGGCGCTGGCGCCGCCGCTGCTGGCCTTCGCCAGCCCGCTGCTGCGCGCGCGTGGCTGGTTGCATGAGGATGTGACGGACGCCGCGCCGGCGCTGAACTTCAGCCGCTCGCTGCCGGGCTGGCTGTTCGCCGGCGGCGCCTTCCTCCTGCTGGCGGCGTTGCTCGGCAGTCTGCCGACGCTGCTCGGCCTGCCGCTGCTGGGCATCTGCATGCTGGTGCTGGCCCTGCGGTTCGCCTTCGCCGGGGCGCTGTACGGCGTGGTCCTGGCCTTCGCCGCGACCCTGCTGCTGCCGCTGCTGCGCGATGGCCTCGGCCTCGGCGAGCCGGATCTGCAACGCAGCCAGCTGCAACTCACCGTGCTGTTGCTGATGAGCGCCGCGCTGCTGGTCGGCCGCGCCCTCGGCGACCTGCGCCAGGCGCTGGCGCGCAGCGCGCAGATGCAGCAGCAACTGGCGCGCGCCAACCTGGCCATGGAGGCCAGCCCATTGGGGGTGACCATCGCCGACGCGCGCCAGGCCGACCTGCCGCTGATCTATTGCAACCCGGCGTTCGCCCGCATCACCGGCTACGCCGTCGAGGAGGTGCTGGGGCGCAACTGCCGCTTCCTCGCCGGCGACCAGCGCAATCAGCGCGACCTGCAGCAACTGCGCGCGGCGCTGCGCGAGGGGCGCAGCGGCCACGCGGTGCTGCGCAACTTCCGCAAGGACGGCAGCCCGTTCTGGAACGAGGTGGTGCTGGCGCCGATGCGCGACGAACAGGGCATCAGCCACTTCGTCGGCCTGCAGCACGACGTCACCGAGCGCGAGGAACTGGCCGCCAAGGTCGAGCAGCAGCGCCTGGCCATGCTGCGCCAGAGCCACCTGTTCAGCCAGACCGAGAGCATCGCCGACATCGGCGGCTGGGTGCTGGAGCTGAGCGACCTGAGCATGTTCTGGAGCGAGGGCTGCTACCGCATCCTCGGCCGCGACCTGGCCCTCGGCGCGCCGGGGCTGGAGCAGGCGCTGGCCTACTACGAAGGCGCCAGCCAGGCGCTGATCCGCGACAACCTGGCCGAGGCGCTGGCCGGGCGCGATCACTTCGACCTGGAGGCGCGCCTGGCGGCGCGCAACGGCTGGGTGCGCCTGCGCGGGGTGGCCGAGCGCGACGGCACGACGCTGGTGCGGGTCTACGGCGCGATCCAGGACATCAGCGAGCGCAAGCGCGCCGAGCAGCAGCTGCGCGAGCGCGACGAACGCCTGCGCCTGTTCTTCGAGGCGCCGCTGATCGGCATGGCCCTGACCACGCCGACCTTCGGCTGGGAGGAGGTCAACCACAAGCTGTGCGCCATCCTCGGCCGCTCGCGCGAGGAGCTGCTGCGCTGCGCCTGGGACGAGCTGTCGCATCCGGACGACCTGGCCGCCGAGCAGCAGCACCTGGATGCGGTGCTGGGCGGCAGCAGCGACGGCTTCGAGCTGGACAAGCGCTTCCTGCGCGCCGACGGCCAGCTGGTGCACACCCGCCTCAGCCTGCGCGCGGTGCGCAACGGCCAGGGCCGCCCCGGCATGTTCCTGCTGCTGGTGGAGGACGTCAGCGCCCGACGCGAGGCCGAGGCGCGCTATCGTACCTTGGTCGAGCACGCGCCCGAGGCGATCATGCTGTTCACCCCCAAGGGCGGCATGGTCGACTTCAACGAGAACGCTCTGCGCCTGTTCCGCTACCGCCGCGAGGAGCTGCTGGGCAAGACGGTGCTGGAGATCAGCCCGCTGCGTCAGGCCGACGGCCAGCTCTCGGCGGAGATCGGCAAGGTGCATCTCAAGCGCGCCATCGCCGGCGAGGCGCCGGTGTTCGAATGGTTGCACCGCGACAGCGCCGGCCGCCAGCTGCCCTGCGAGGTGCGCCTGGTGCGCATGCCCGGCGAGCAGCTGCTGATCCGCGGCAGTGTCACCGATATCTCCGAGCGCCAGCGCTACCAGCGCGAGATCGAGCGCCTGGCCTACAGCGACGAACTGACCGGGCTGCCCAATCGCCGCCTGCTGCTCGACCGCCTGCAGCACGCCATGGACCGCGAGGCGCGCGAGGGCAGCCTGGGCGCGCTGCTGTTCATCGACCTGGACCACTTCAAGACGGTCAACGACAGCCTTGGCCACCTGATCGGCGATGGCCTGCTGCGCGAGGTGACCAGCCGCCTGGCGCGCGAGCTGCGCGCCGAGGACACCCTGGCGCGGCTCGGCGGCGACGAGTTCGTGGTGCTGCTGGAGGCGCTCGGCGACGACCCGCGGGTGGTCGCCGAACACGCCGCGGCGGTGGGCGACAAGCTGCTGCGCGGCCTGCTCGGCAGCTGCACCATCGACGGCCACGAGCTGTCGATCAGCGCCAGCATCGGTATCGCCCTGCACCCGCTGGAGCGGCAGAACGCCGCCGACGTGCTCAAGCAGGCCGACACCGCGATGTACCGGGCCAAGCACGCCGGGCGCAACGCCCTGCATTTCTTCGCCCCAGAGATGCAGGCGGCCATCGACCAGCGCCTGCAGCTGCAGGGCGAGCTGCGCCAGGCCATCGCCCGCGAGCAGCTGCACCTGGTGTTCCAGCCGCAGCTGGCGCTGGCCACCGGCAAGGTGGCCGGCGCCGAGGTGCTGCTGCGCTGGCGTCACCCGGAGCGCGGCGATATCGCCCCGGATCAGTTCATCCCCCTGGCCGAGGAAACCGGGCTGATCCAGGACGTCGGCCATTGGGTGCTGGAGCAGGCCTGCGCGGCGCTGACGCGCTGGCATCGGCACTGGCCGCAGCTGGTGCTGGCGGTCAACCTCAGCCCGCGCGAGCTGCGCCAGGCCGATTGCGTGGCGCGTATCCAGGCCTGCCTGCAGCGCCATGGCGTGGCGCCCGCCTCGCTGGAACTGGAAATCACCGAAGGGGTGCTGCTGGAGGACGTCGACCAGTGCATCGCCACCATGCAGCGGCTCAAGGCCCTCGGCGTGCGCTTCGCCATCGACGATTTCGGCACCGGCTACTCGTCGCTGACCTACCTCAAGCGCCTGCCGCTGGACCGGCTGAAGATCGACCGCAGCTTCGTCGCCGACCTCGACGGCGAGGAGAGCGGGCGCCTGCTGGTGCAGACCATCTTGGTGATCGCCCGTAACCTCGACCTCGAATGCGTCGCCGAAGGCATCGAGCGCGCCGCCCAGCTGGAGCTGCTGCGCGAGCACGGCTGCTCGCTGGGCCAGGGCTACCTGCTCAGCCAGCCGCTGGCCGAAGCGGAGTTTCTCGCCTGGCTGGAGGCGCACCACCGCTAGGCTGGCGCGAGATATTGTCGCCTCCCGAGCGCCGCTCCCGTAGGGTGGGTTAGCCGCCTGTCACGGCTTTTGAAATACCCGCTGTGCTTGCTGCGGCGTAACCCACCATCGGCGTAACACGGTCTATCGCCTGGTGGGTTACGCGGCGCACGACCTTCATCTGCGCCTGGAAGACCGGCATTCGGCGCCGCTAACCCACCCTACGAAGTTCGCAGCGTGCGGCTCAGCCACGCCCCTTGGTGCGGGTCTGCCCGGGTTCGGCGTACTTTTCCAGGTGTTCGACGATGATCCCGGCGACATCCTTGCCGGTGGTGGTCTCGATGCCTTCCAGGCCCGGCGAGGAGTTCACCTCCATCACCAGCGGGCCGTGATTGGAGCGCAGGATGTCCACCCCGGCGACGTTCAGGCCCATCACCCGCGCGGCGCGCACCGCGGTCATGCGCTCCTCGGGGGTGATCTTGATCAGGCTGGCGGTGCCGCCGCGGTGCAGGTTGGAGCGGAACTCGCCGGCCTTGGCCTGGCGCTTCATCGCCGCTATCACCTTGTCGCCGACCACGAAGCAGCGGATATCGGCGCCGCCGGCCTCCTGGATGTACTCCTGGACCATGATGTCCTGCTTGAGGCCGAAGAAGGCTTCGAGCACCGACTCGGCCGCCTTGTGCGTCTCGGCCAGCACCACGCCCTTGCCCTGGGTGCCTTCCAGCACCTTGATCACCAGTGGCGCGCCGCCGACCATCTGGATCAGGTCGGGGATGTCGTCGGGGGAGTGGGCGAAGCCGGTCACCGGCAGGCCGATGCCCTTGCGCGACAGCAGCTGCAGGGCGCGCAGCTTGTCGCGCGAGCGGCTGATGGCGACCGATTCGTTGAGCGGGTAGACGCCCATCATCTCGAACTGACGCAGCACCGCGCAGCCATAGAAGGTCACCGAGGCGCCGATGCGCGGGATCACCGCGTCGAAGCCCTCCAGCGCCTGGCCGCGGTAGTGGATCTGCGGCTTGTGGCTGGCGATGTTCATATAGGCGCGCAGGGTGTCGATCACCTGCATCTCGTGGCCGCGTTGCTGCCCGGCCTCCACCAGGCGGCGGGTGGAATACAGGCGCGGGTTGCGCGACAGCACGGCGATCTTCATTGGGCACCTGGAACGGAGGAGGGCAGGGTGGGTTTGTCTTGCACGTAGCTGAGCGCCGGGTTGACCACCAGTTGCCCGGCGATCAATGCCTTGGAACCGAGCAGCACGCGGTAGCGCATGGTCTTGCGGCAGGCCAGGGTGAACTCCACCGGCCACAGGCGATCGCCCAGGGCCAGGTGGGTGCGGATCACGTAGCGGCTCTGCGCCAGGCCGTTGGAACTCTTGATGCGCTTGACCGACAGCAGCGGTGCCTCGCAGCGGTGGCGGCGCTGCACCTGGGTGCCGAGGTAGGCGGTGAAGCGCACCCAGTCCTCGCCATCGCGCTGGAACGGCTGGATATCGCTGGCGTGCAGGCAGGAGGTGCTGGCGCCGGTGTCGATCTTGGCGCGCAGGCCGACGATGCCGAGCTCGGGCAGATTGATCCACTCGCGCAGGCCGATCACGCTGAGCTGGTCGAAAGTCTTCAAGGTGAGAGTGTCCCCTGCGGCCCACACGGCCTATGATTGCGCGCATTCTAGTAGCGCCGGGTGACAACTGCATCAGGCAGCCCGTGGCGAATGCGAAATCCTTCCGGGAGCGAGATGAGCGACAAAGACGACGACAAGGTGCGCCTGGACAAATGGCTGTGGGCCGCGCGCTTCTACAAGACCCGCGCGCTGGCCAAGGCGGCCATCGAGGGCGGCAAGGTGCACCACCGCGGCGAGCGCTGCAAGCCGGGCAAGGAGCCCAGGGTGGGCGACGAATACGTGCTGCGCACCGGCTTCGACGAACGCACCGTGGTGGTGCTGGCGCTGTCGGCGGTGCGCCGCGGCGCGCCGGAGGCGCAGCTGCTCTATCGCGAGACCGAGGCGAGCATCGCCCGCCGCGAGCAGGCCGCGGCGCTGCGCAAGGCCGGCGCCCTCGGCGTGCAGACCGACGGCAGGCCGAGCAAGAAACAGCGCCGGCAGATCCAGCACTTCAACGAACAGCAGGACGGCGGCCTGCGCCATCCCTGGGCGGACGAGGAGTAGGGTGCACAGCGCACCCTACGCGCTGGCCTGGCGGTCCGTGCAACCGTAGGTTGGGCTGAGGAGCCCGCGACGAAGCCCAACGGGCGATAGTGGGCGCAACGCCGAGACCAGACCGGACATCGGCGAGTTATGGACGTCGAGCGGAGCACTGCGTGCTCCCCGTTGGGCTTCGCTGCGCTCAGCGCCAACCTACTGTCCAGATGCCCTATCGTCCTGTCAGGTGCGCACACAAAGGTCGTAGGCCCGCCAGGCTCAGCGCCCGCTGACGATGCTCATACGGCCCAGTAGCGGTAGCCTGGCCAGGCGCGCGGTGATGGGCAGGGTGACCCGTTCCAGCCGCTCGCTGGTGCGCCAGGCCAGCGGCGTGTAGCAGCTCCAGGCCAGCGCCAGCAGGGCCAGCAGCAGGCCGCCGACCAGCGCGTCCGACCCCCAGTGGGCGCCGGCCACCAGGCGCGGCAGCATGCCGATCACGGCAATCGTCCAGACCAGCAGCAGGCGCCAGTTGCGCGCGAAGAAGCTCATGAATAAGGCCCAGATCAGCAGCACCGAGGCGTGGTCGCCGGGGAAGCTGCGGCTGGCGCTGTCTTTCATGTCCCAGCGCTCTTCCCAGGCGGGGAACAGCTCGGTCAGGCGCGCGCTGCCCTCGACCACCAGCGAGGCGCTGGGGCGCTGCCAGTCCATGGCCTTGACCAGCTCGGCGAAGCCCACGCGCAACAGCAGCAGGGTGACCAGCGCGACGAGAAAGGCGAACAGCGCGCGGCGCACCTGGGCGCCGGTGAACACCAGATCGGCCTTGAGCATCACCGCCAGCAGCACCAGGCCCAGGCCCAGATCCACCGGGCGCATGCTGCCGATGGCCCAGACCTTGGCCCACAGCCCGGCGGCGTGCACCGGCTCGTTGAGCAGGCGGAACAGCCACAGGTCGAAGCCGTCCCACAGTTGGCGGCTCGGCTGCCACAGCCAGCTGACGAGCAGCAGGGCGGCGGCGAGGTGGCAGATCAGCAGGGCGCGCGGGCGCCAGCGGCGGTTGAACACGGCGGTCGACATCGGAAGTCCCTTTGCAGACTTATGACGGCCCTACCTGGGCGCGCGCATCTTAGGACCTGGTTGGCCCGGCACAAGGCCGGCGGCCGATCGGTTCAGCCGGGGTTCAGCGAGCGGCAGCGGTTCCGTGATCGCCCTCACGCGACGCTCGGGCCTTGGTTGTGCGGGCATTTGTGCATAAAATCGCCAGCCTTTTTTGCAGACCCAGGCAGGGCCAGAGCGCTATGACCGATTTCAGCCAACGCTTTCTCTTCGACGACACCGACGTGCGCGGCGAGATGGTTGCCCTGCGCGAGAGCTACGCCCATGTGCTGGCCAAGCACGCCTACCCGCAGCCGGTGGCGCAACTGCTCGGCGAACTGATGGCCGCCGCCGCCCTGCTGGTCGGCACCCTCAAGTTCGACGGCCTGCTGGTGCTGCAGGCGCGCTCCGAGGGGCCCGTGTCGCTGCTGATGGTGGAATGCTCCAGCGCCCGCGAACTGCGCGGAATCGCCCGTTACGACGGCGAGCGGGTCACGGCCGACGCCGACCTGCACGCCCTGATGCCCGACGGCGTGCTGGCGATCACCATCGACCCGGCCAAGGGCCAGCGCTACCAGGGAATCGTCGCCCTCGACGGCGTCGACCTGGCCGAGTGCCTGTCCAACTACTTCGCCAGCTCCGAGCAGCTGCCCACCCGCTTCTGGCTCAAGGCCGACGGCCAGCGCGCTCGCGGCCTGCTGCTGCAGCAGCTGCCGCCGCACCAGCAGACCGAGCCGCAAGAGCGCCAGGAAAGCTGGAACCACCTGCTGACCCTGGCCGACACCCTGTCCGCCGAGGAGCTGCTCGGCCTGGACAACCCGACCCTGCTGCACCGCCTCTACCACCAGGAGACCGTGCGCCTGTTCGACGAGCAGGCGCTGCAGTTCCGCTGCAGCTGCTCGCGCGAGCGCTCGGCCAGCGCCCTGGTCAGCCTTGGCCGGAGCGACGCCGAGCTGCTGCTCGGCGAGCAGGGCGGCAAGGTGGTGATCGACTGCCAGTTCTGCAACGAGCGCTACGCCTTCGACGCCGCCGACATCGCCCAGCTGTTCGCCGGCGGCGGCAGCGAGGCGCCGTCGCAGACCCGTCATTGATGAACTTTTCTGGGCGATAGCCGCTCTCTATCGGATCGGAGGCTGCCAAGCAGTTCGCTTTTCTGGCATACTCCCGCGACTTTTTTACCGCTGTAGTGCAGTTGCCCCTGTACTACACAACGTTCGGAAGACTCGGCCAGCGGCCGACGGGGACCCTCATGACGCAAGCCAACACCGCCGTGTACACCGACATCAGCGCCGCGCAACTGGTCGAAGAAGCCATCCGCCGTGGCGAAGGCGAACTGGCCGCCAACGGCTCGCTGGTGGTACGCACCGGCCACCGTACCGGTCGCTCGCCGGCCGACCGCTTCATCGTTCAGGAGCCGAGCAGCGAGGCGCAGATCGCCTGGGGCGCGATCAACCGTCCGTTCCCGGCCGACAAGTTCGATGCCCTGTGGGACCGCGTCGAGGCGTTCAACAACGCCCAGGATCATTTCGTTTCCCACGTGCACGTCGGCTCCGCCGAGGCGCACTACCTGGCGGTGAAGATGACCACCGCCACCGCCTGGCAGAACCTGTTCGGCCGCTGCCTGTTCATCGAGCCGGCAACCTACAACCCGGCGGGCAAGACCGAGTGGCAGATCCTCAACGTCGCCAACTTCGAGTGCGTGCCCGAGCGCGACGGCACCAACTCCGACGGCTGCGTGATCATCAACTTCGCCGCCAAGAAGGTGCTGATCGCCGGCATGCGCTACGCCGGCGAGATGAAGAAGGCCATGTTCAGCGTGCAGAACTTCCTGCTGCCGGAAGCCGACGTGCTGCCGATGCACTGCGCCGCCAACATCGGCGAGGAAGGCGACGTGACCCTGTTCTTCGGCCTGTCCGGCACCGGCAAGACCACCCTGTCGGCCGACGAGTCGCGCTACCTGATCGGCGACGACGAGCACGGCTGGGGCGAGGGCGTGGTGTTCAACATCGAGGGCGGCTGCTACGCCAAGTGCATCGACCTGTCGGAGAAGAACGAGCCGGTGATCTGGAAGGCCATCCAGTTCGGCGCCGTGCTGGAAAACGTCGTACTGGACGACAGCCGCACCCCGGATTACGCCGACGACAGCCTGACCCAGAACAGCCGCGCGGCCTACCCGCTGACCCATGTCGAGAAGCGCAGCGAGCAGAACCTGGGCGGCGAGCCGAACGCGGTGATCTTCCTCACCTGCGACCTGACCGGCGTGCTGCCGCCGGTGTCGATCCTCAACGAGGAACAGGCCGCCTACCACTTCCTCTCCGGTTACACCGCGCTGGTCGGTTCCACCGAGATGGGCAGCGGCGCCGGCATCAAGTCGACCTTCTCCACCTGCTTCGGCGCGCCGTTCTTCCCGCGCCCGGCCGGCGTCTACGCCGAGCTGCTGATCAAGCGGATCAAGGCCTTCGGCTCCAAGGTCTACCTGGTCAACACCGGTTGGACCGGCGGCGGCTACGGCGTCGGCAAGCGTTTCAGCATCCCCACTACCCGTGGGGTGATCGCCGCGATCCAGAGCGGCGCGCTGATCGGCACCGAGACCGAGCAACTGCCGATCATCAACCTCAACGTGCCGAAGTCGGTACCGGGCGTCGAGACCAACCTGCTCAACCCGCGCAACACCTGGGCAGACCAGAACGCCTACGACGAGGCCGCCAAGGCCCTGGCCAAGCTGTTTATCGACAACTTCCAGAAGTTCGACGTCAGCGCCGCGATCAAGAACGCCGGTCCGCAGCTCTAAGCTCGCGCCGCGCGCTACGACAAGGCCGCCTTCGGGCGGCTTTGTCATTGATGGGCAGCGGTTGGTCGTAGGGTGGACATGGCGGAGCCTTGTCCACCGTTTTGGATCACGCGCCTTAGTGGCGGACAAGCCTTCGGCATGTCCGCCCTACGCAACTTCGACCTCGTAAGCTAGGGTTACTTGGCTTATCAGCGGTCAATGGAGTGACAGCGCATGTCCACCCTCAAACGCGTCTTCGGTTTCGATCAGCTGCGTCCCGGCCAGGAGCAGGTGGTCAGCGCCGTGCTCGCCGGTCGCTCGGCGGCGGCGATCTTTCCCACCGGTTCGGGCAAGTCGCTGTGCTACCAGCTGCCGGCATTGCACCTGCCCCATCTCACCCTGGTGATCTCGCCGCTGCTGGCGCTGATGCAGGACCAGCTGGCCTTCCTCCATGCCCATGGCATCGCGGCGGCCAGCATCGATTCGGCGCAGAGCCGCGAGCAGGTCGCCGAGGTGATGGGCCGTGCCCGCTCCGGCGAGCTAAAGATCCTGATGATCTCGGTGGAGCGCCTGAAGAACGAGCGCTTCCGCCATTTCATCGCCCAGGTGCCGATCTCCCTGCTGGTGGTCGACGAGGCCCACTGCATCTCCGAGTGGGGCCACAACTTCCGCCCCGACTACCTCAAGCTGCCCGACTACCAGCGCCAGTTCGGCATCGCCCAGGTGCTGCTGCTCACCGCCACGGCGACGCCCAAGGTGATCGCCGACATGCGCGAGAAATTCGCCATCGCCGCAGCGGACGTGGTCACCACCGGCTTCTACCGGCCCAACCTCAACCTGCTGGTCGAGCCGGTGCCCGGCGCCGCCAAGCTGCGCCGTCTGCAGGACTGGCTGGCGCCGCGGCGCGAGCAGGCCAGCATCGTCTACGTCACCCAGCAGAAGACCGCCGAGCAGGTCGCCGAGCGCCTGGCGCGCGACGGTCTGGCGGTCAGCGCCTACCACGCCGGCATGGCGCATGAGGCACGCGAGGCGATCCAGCGGCGCTTCATGGCCGGCGAGCTGCAGTGCATAGTCGCCACCATCGCCTTCGGCATGGGCATCGACAAACGCGATATCCGCAACGTGGTGCACTTCGACCTGCCCAAGTCGGTGGAAAACTACAGCCAGGAGATCGGCCGCGCCGGCCGCGACGGCCAGGCCTCGGATTGCCTGGTGCTGGCCAACCGCGACAGCCTCAGCGTGCTGGAAAACTTCGTCTACGGCGATACCCCGGAGCTCGGCGGGATTCGTGCCGTGCTCGACGACCTGCGCGCGGTCGGCACGGGCGGGCAGTGGGAGCTGATGCTGGGCCAGCTCTCCGAGCACAGCAATATTCGCGCGCTGCCGCTCAAGACCCTGCTGGTACAGCTGGAACTGTGCGGCATCATCGCCCCGCGCTACGCCTACTTCGCCGAATACCGCTTCAAGCTGCTGCTGGAGGACGAGGCGTTGCTGGCGCAGTTCGAGGGTGAGCGGCGCCGGTTCGTCGAGGCGATTCTCTCCAGCTCGCGCCGGGCGCGCACCTGGTTCACCCTGGATTTCGATGTGCTGTATCGCGATCACGGCGCCGAGCGTGCGCGGGTGATCAAGGCACTGGACTACTTCCAGGAGAAGGGCTGGGTCGAGCTGGAAAGCAAGCAGATGACCGAGGTCTATGCCCTGCTCGACGCCGAATTCGACCCCGCCGCCCTGGCCGAGCAGCTGCACGGCCATTTCCGCGCCCACGAGGCCAGCGAGATCGCCCGTATCCAGGCCATGCTCGGCTTGTTCGAAAGTCGCGATTGCCTCAGCCGGCGCCTGGCGCTGTACTTCGGCGACGCCCAGGCGCCCGAACGCTGCGGGCATTGTTCGGTGTGCCAGGGCCGCGTCGCCAGCTTGCCGGCGCCGCCAGACCGGCCGCCGCTAAGCGGGCGCGATGCGCAGGCGCTGTGCGCGGCCTTCGTCGAAAAGCACCTGCAGCACGCCGGACAAATGCCCAGCCGCGAATGCCTGACGCGTTTTCTCTGCGGCGTGACCACGCCGTTGTTCACCAAGCTCAAGGCGCGCCAGCTGGCCGGCTTCGCCGCGCTGGAGGATTACCCCTACGGCGAAGTGCGCGATTGGCTGACGCTGTAGGGTGGACATGCCGAAGGCTTGTCCACCATCGCTGACTTTGGAAGAACGACGGTGGACAAGGCTGCGCCATGTCCACCCTACGATCCGCATGCACAAGGAGTGTGCTTATGTCGAACTACCGGCGGGCCTGGGTGCCGGGCGGGAGTTACTTCTTCACCGTCAATCTGCAGGATCGCCAAAGCGACCTGCTGGCTGGCGAGATCGATTTGTTGCGGCGTGCCGTGGCAACCACCAAGGCGCGCCATCCCTTCGCCATCGATGCTTGGGTGGTGCTGCCCGAGCATATGCATTGCCTGTGGACGCTACCGCCTGGCGACAGTGACTTCGCCAAACGCTGGATGGTGATCAAACAACTGTTCTGCCGCGGTCTGCCGGTGACGTGCGAGCCGGGCATACGGCGCGAACGCGGCATCTGGCAGCGCCGTTATTGGGAGCACCTGATCCGCGATCAGGACGATTGGCAGCGGCATTTCGATTACATCCACATCAACCCGGTCAAGCACGGTTGGGTTGGCCGGGTGCGCGATTGGCCCTATTCCAGTTTCCACCGAGCGGTGCGCGAGGGCCTGTATCCGCTGGCTTGGGCGGGGGATATCGAGGTGGAGGTTCCCGGAGGCGATTGATCCGTTCGGCGCACGATTGGTGGACAAGCCTTCGGCATGTCCACCCTACGATGGGGTGATGTAGGTGGACATGGCGCAACCCTGTCCACCCGTTAATCAGCGGCCCCGCTGCCCTTCGCTCAGCGTCCAGTGCACCAGCTCGCGGGACAGTTGATCCCCCGCCTGGCCGAAGGCGGCGACCACTGCCGGCACCGAGGCGTCGCTGGCCGGCCGGGTCGCGCTGAAGCGGCGGCTGGCGAGGATGCGTTGGTCGCGGGCATCGACCAGACGCACGTCGAGCTGGATCAGCGCCTCGGGCCGCTCGCCCTGGTACTGGCTGTGGAAGGCGCGCAGCTCGCTGACCAGCTCCAGGTCGGCCTGCAGGCGCTGGGCGTCGCTGCTCAGCGCGCGGATGCGGCCATCGTCGTGGAAGGCGTCGAGCAGGCGATCGCGCAGCAGCTGCGGGGTGCGCTCGCTCCAGCGCACGCCCTGGTAGGTGTTGACCCGGCCGGGCTCGGGCAGCACGACGATGCGCGTGCCGTCGAGCAACTGGTTGCTGCTGGGACTACCCACCCGCAGCGCCCAGTCGACGGCGCCCGGCTGCGCCGGCAGCGGACTGGCCGGCAACAGGTAGACGTCCAGCGGTTCGCTCTGCGGCAGGATCGAGCAGGCGCCGAGCAGGGCGGCGGCCAGCAGCAGGGGCAGAGGCTTCATGGTTGGAACTCCTTGATGCTGTCGTTGCGCAGCAGGTAGCCGGTGGGGTCCCGTTCCAGGCGCTGGGAGAAGCTGCGCAGGGCGCCGAGGGTGTCGCGCAGCTCGCCAATCGCCGGGCCCAGTTCGCCGAGGCCCTGCATGCCGCTGTCCAGGGCACTGCGGTTGCTTTCCAGCAACTGCTCGATGCTGCGGCTGCTGCGCTCCAGTGAGGCCATCAGGCGTTCGGCGTTTTCCAGGGCCTGGCTGCCCTGGTCGTCGAGCAGACGGTTGGCGGTGCGCATCAGCTCGGCCGCTTCGCGGGTGGCGGCACCGGCCTGCTGCAGGGCGGCGCCGAGTTCGTCGCGCTGGCCGGCGATACCGGCCGTGGCCTGCTCCAGGTTCTCCAGGGTGCGCGAGACGCGCTCGGCATTCTCGCGCGAGAGCATGCGGTTGGCGCGGTTGAGCAGGCGGGTGATGTTGATCACCAGGTCCTCGCCGTTGGCCATCAGCCGGGACAGCGGCGAGCGGTCGGCGACGATGATGCCCGGTTGGCCGTCCTCGCCTCGCAGCGGCGGGCTTTCCGGGCTGCCGCCGTGCAGCTGGATCACCGCCAGGCCGGTAATGCCGGTGATCGACAGGCGCGCGCGGGTGTCCTGCTTGATCGGCGTATGGCCGACGATGCGGATGCGTGCGCGCACGGTGCGCGGGTCGTCCGGGTCGAGGCCGAGGCTGATCACGTCGCCGACCTTGATCCCGCTGTACTGCACCGCGCTGCCCTGCGACAGGCCGCTGACCGCCTCGTTGAAGATTACCTCGTAGTCGGTAAAGGCGCGCTCGGCGCCGGCCTTGTTCAGCCACAGGGCGAACAGCAGCGCGGCGCCCAGCGTGAGCACGGTGAACAGGCCGATCAGCACGTGATGGGCTCTGGGTTCCATTTATCCACCCCCTGCCGCGGTGGCGGCCTGTGCAGCCGCGCGTCCACGCGGGCCGTGAAAATATTGCTGAATCCAGGCGTCGTCGGTAGCGGCCACCACCTCCAGGCGGTCGGCCACCAGTACCTTCTGCTGTGCCAGCACGGCGACCCGATCGCAGATGCTGTACAGCGTATCCAGGTCGTGGGTGACCAGAAACACGCTGAGGCCCAGGCTGTCGCAGAGGGTGCGGATCAGCTGGTCGAAGGCCGCCGCGCCGATGGGATCGAGGCCGGCGGTGGGCTCGTCGAGAAACAGGATGTCCGGGTCCAGCGCCAGGGCGCGGGCCAGGGCGGCGCGCTTGACCATGCCGCCGGACAGCGAACTGGGGTACTTGTCGGCGGCGTCCTGCGGCAGGCCGGCGAGGGCGATCTTGACCCGCGCCAGGCGCTCGGCGCTCGCGCGCGACAGGCCGGCGTGCTCGATCAGCGGCAGGGCGATGTTCTCGCTGACGGTCAGCGAGGAGAACAGCGCGCCGCGCTGGTAGAGCACGCCGAAGCGCCGTTCCAGCTGCGAGCGGCGCTCGGCCGGCAGGCTCAGCAGCTGTTCGCCGAACACCCGCACGGTGCCGGCATCGGGCTGGCGCAGGCCGACGATGCTGCGCAGCAGCACCGACTTGCCGGTGCCCGAGCCGCCGACCACGCCGAGGATCTCGCCGCGATAGAGGTCGAAATCCAGGTGCTGGTGCACCACCTGGCTGCCGAACCTGTTGCACAGGTCGCGCACCTCGATCACGGTCTCGCGGCTCACCAGCCCATCTCCATCAGAAACAGCGCGGCGAGGGCGTCGAGCAGGATCACCACGAAGATCGACTGCACCACCGCCGAGGTGGTGTGCTCGCCCACCGACTGCGCGCTGCCGCTGACCTTGAAGCCTTCCAGACAGCCGATCAGGGCGATCAGGAAGGCGAAGATCGGCGCCTTCAGCAGGCCGACCAGAAAGTGCCGCAGCAGGTCGCTGTCGTGCAGGATCGACAGGTACATGGTCGGCGAGATGTCCAGGCTCAGGGCGCAGACCAGGGCGCCGCCGAGCATGCCGCTGAGCATGGCGACGAAGGTCAGGATCGGCAGGGCGATGAGCATGGCGAACACCCGCGGCAGCACCAGCAGCTCCACCGGGCTCAGGCCCAGGGTGCGGATGGCGTCGATCTCCTCGTTGGCCTTCATCGAACCGATCTGTGCGGTGAAGGCGCTGGCGGTGCGCCCGGCCATGAGGATGGCGGTAAGCAGCACGCCGAACTCGCGGAGGAAGGAGTAGGCCACCAGGTTGACCGTGTAGATGCTGGCGCCGAACTCGGCGAGGATGGTGGCGCCGAGAAAGGCCACCACGGCGCCGACCAGGAAGGTCAGCAGGGCGACTATGGGCACCGCGTTGAGCCCGCACTGCTCCAGGTGCGCGGCCAGCGAGGTCAGGCGCCAGCGCGTCGGGCGCAGGGCGATGGCGAGCATGCTGGCCAGGGTCAGGCCCATAAAGCCGAGCAGCGCCCGGCCCTGGTGCCAGAGGCCCTCGACCACCTCGCCGATATGCCCGAGCACCTCGCGCAGCACCGAGGGCGCTGGCGGCGGTTGCGCCTGGCGGCTGCCGGCCATGGCATCGGCCACCGCCAGCAGCAGGGCGCGGCGCTGCGCGCCGAGTTCGGCCTGCTGCGCCAGTTGGCGCAGACGCGCGCTGCCGAGCAGCTCCAGCAGCAGCGCGGCGCCGGCGGTGTCCAGCGCCGCCAACTCGCCCAGGTCGACGGGCGTCTCGGCCGCCAGGCGCTCGCGCAGCGCCAGCACCTGGGGTTCGAGGTGGCTGTAGTGGGCCAGCGTCCAGTCGCCGCCGATGCGCAGGCCGGTGGCGGCGTCCGTGCGGCTGGTCTGGAGCGGGGTCAGGTAGGGCCGGGTCATGGCCCACAGCTTAGCCCTGCCCGGCCTGGCCCGGCCAGTGGCTAGCGGCGAGCGCGCTTACAGGCAGTTGCAGGTCGAGTTCAGACAACTGCGCCAGGCGCCGCGGCCCTAGCCTGGACGGGTTCTGTCACCCCGCTCGAGGAGCCCTTATGCAACCCATCACCGTATTGCGCGACACCCAGCCCGTTCCCGTGCTCGACGCCTGCAAGTGGCAGCGTCTGGACGGCGAGCCGCACACCGTCAACCTCAACGCCTACACCTCGGAAGACGGCAAGAAGATCATGGGCACCTGGATCTGCACCCCGGGCAAGTGGCGGGTGGCCTACGACAAGTGGGAGTACTGCCACTTCCAGGAGGGCTACTGCATCATCACCCCGGACGGCCAGGAGCCGATCCACCTGCGCGCCGGCGACATCTTCATCGTCGAGCCGGGCATGTGCGGCACCTGGGAGGTGGTCGAGACGGTGCGCAAGTATTTCGTCTTCGCCTGACTCGGCCGCACTAAAGGCGGGATGACGGCGCGATGGACTAAGGTAAAGCTCTGTCACTCTCCGTGCAGGGCGAGCCCCCATGTCCATCGAGCACCTGGATGTCCTGATCGTCGGCGCCGGCCTGTCCGGGGTCGGCGCCGCCTGTCACCTCAGGCGCCTGTGCCCGGGCAAGCGCGTCGCCGTCCTGGAAGGGCGCGAGGCGCTGGGCGGCACCTGGGACCTGTTTCGCTACCCGGGCATCCGTTCCGACTCGGACATGTACACCCTGGGCTACAACTTCAGGCCCTGGCGCGAGCCGCAGGCCATCGCCGACGGCCCGTCGATCCGCCGCTATATCGAGGACACCGCGCGCGAGCACGGCGTCGACCGGCTGATCCGCTACCGCCACCGCGTGCTCGAGGCCGACTGGTGCAGTGCCAGCGCCTCCTGGCAACTGCTGGTGCAGCGCGGCGACGAGGCCGAACCGCTGCGTATGAGCTGCCAGTTCCTGATGATGTGTACCGGCTACTACCGCTACGAGGCCGGCTACACCCCGGATTTCGCCGGGCGCGAGGATTTCCAGGGCACCTTCATCCACCCGCAGCTATGGCCGCAGGACTTCGATTACACCGGCAAGCGCGTGCTGGTGATCGGCAGCGGCGCCACCGCGGTGACCCTGGTGCCGGCGCTGGCCGAGCGCGCCGCGCAGGTCACCATGCTGCAACGTTCGCCCAGCTACGTGATCAACCTGCCGCAGCGCGATGCGCTGTCCAACGCCCTGCGCCGGGTGTTGCCGGAAGCCTGGGTGTACCGCCTGGCGCGTGGGCGCAACGTGAGCCTGCAGCTGCTGTTCTACAAGCTGGCCAAGGCCTGCCCCAGGTTGGTCCGCCGGCTGTTGCTCGGGCTGGTGCGGCGCCAGCTCGGCGCAGGGTTCGACATGCGCCATTTCAGCCCGTCGTACCAGCCCTGGGACCAGCGCGTCTGCGCCGTGCCGGACGGCGACCTGTTCCGCGTGCTGCGCCAGGGCAGGGCGGCGGTGGTCACCGCCGAGATCGAGCGCTTCACCGCTGGCGGCGTGCAGCTGAAGAACGGCGAGGAACTGCCCGCCGACGTCGTCGTCAGCGCCACCGGCCTCGAGCTGCAGCTGTTCGGCGGCATCGCGGTGCGCGTCGACGGCGCGCCCTTCGAGGCGCCGCGCAGCATGGGCTATCGCGGCATCATGCTGCGCGATCTGCCCAACCTGGCGGTGATCCTGGGCTACACCAACGCCAGCTGGACGCTCAAGGCGGATCTGTCGAGCGAATACTTCTGCCGCCTGATCCGTCACCTGGACGCCATCGGCATGCGCCAGGCGACCCCGCGCGATAGCACCGGCGATGTACGCCCGGCGCCCTTTCTCGATCTCAAGTCCGGCTATATCCAGCGCGCCGCTCACCTGCTGCCGGCCCAGGGCGACCGCGCACCGTGGAAGCTGTACCAGAACTATGCCCTCGACCTGGCGCTGTTGCGCTACGGCAAGCTGGAGGACGGCTACCTGCAGTTTTCCCAGCCGAGCGCCGCGCAGGGCGGGGCGCTGGCACCCTCCTGAACGGCGCCGTCTATGGCGATTTTCCTACAGCGACTGGCGCCGTTTCGCGGCTTAACGGCCTGGCACTGCGCCACTACACTTTTGTCGACTGTGTCACGGATGAGCCTAGTGGCGTCATAGCACTTTGCCTTGAGCCAAACCCGCCTAAGAAGGACCCGGCCATGAAGGAACAGCGTCACCTGCCCGCCCTGCGTGCCCATATCGAGCAACTGCTGAACAAGGGCTGGGTCATCGCCAGCCGCAGCCCGCTGACCCTGCAGAACGGTCACCGCTGTTACCTGGTATCCCACGGCATGCTGATCAGCGAGCCCGCCAGCCGGGCCGCCTGAGCCGCCCGCGCCTTTTTCCCGACCGCTGCGCCGTCTTCCCCCCTTGGCGCAGCGGTGCTTTTGGTTACCGGATATTGCATCCGCTGCCCGCCCGTTCGCCGCTGCGCCTCCCTGAACAGAGGCCTGTAGCCCTTTCGCCTCTCCCTGCACCTGCCCTCCCGCGCCCGGCAACGCCTTGGTCTGCGCGGCGTCTGTGCCTATAACGAACGGATTGCCTTCGTCCCGTCACAGAGGAGCCACGCCATGCCCAGTCGCCGCCGCTTTCTCCAGCACAGCGCCAGCCTCGCCGCGCTGACCGCCCTGACGCCCTGGCTGCCCGCCGGCGCATTCGCCGCCGGCGGCCTGCTGCAGCGCCAGATTCCCAGCAGCGGCGAGCTGCTGCCGGTGATCGGCCTGGGCACTTCGCGCACCCACGACGTGGCCCTGAGCGAAGACGCCTTGGCGCCGCTGCGCGAGGTGCTACGGACCCTGGTCAACGGCGGCGCCAGCCTGATCGACACCGCGCCCAGCTACGGCCGCGCCGAGGCGGTGTGCGGCGCGCTGGCGGCCGAGGACGGCATGCGGCGCAAGCTGTTTCTCGCCACCAAGGTGTCCTCCAGCGGGCGATCTGCCGGCGAGCGCCAGCTGGCGGCCAGCTTCGCCGTGCTCCAGACCGACACCCTCGACCTGGTGCAGGTGCACAACCTGCAGGACACCGCCACCCAGCTCGGCCTGCTGCGCGAGCTGAAGCAGCAGGGGCGGGTGCGCTATATCGGCGTCACCCACTATCTCGATTCGGCCCACGAGCGCCTGCTCGAGGTGCTGCGCCGCGAGCCGGTGGATTTCGTCCAGTTCAACTACTCCATCGGCGAGCGCAACGCCGAGCGCGAACTGCTGCCCTACTGCGCCGAGCGCGGCATCGCCACCCTGATCAACCGGCCGTTCCAGCGCGCCGCCCTGTTCGACCGGGTGCGCGGCCAGGCGCTGCCGGACTGGGCCGCGGTGGAGCTGGATGCCAGCTCCTGGGCGCAACTGATGCTCAAGTTCATCCTCGCCCATCCGGCGGTGACCGCGGTGATTCCGGCCACCTCCAACCCGCGCTATATGGCCGACAACATCATGGCCGGCCAGGGCCGCCTGCCCGACGCGGCGCAGCGCAAGCGCATCGCCGAGCTGTTCGCCTGAAATGACGGCGCTGCAGCGGCGCCTGGCGCGGGCGATCAATGCCGAGGCGCAGGAGCTGGCCGCGGTGCTGGCCGGCTTCGCCCTGTTCTTCTGCCTGTTCGCCGGCTACTTCATGTTGCGGCCGATTCGCGAGGCCATGGGCATCGCCGGCGGAGTGGAGAACCTGCAGTGGCTGTTCAGCGCCACCTTCGTCGCCATGCTGCTGGCGGTGCCGCTGCTGGCCTGGCTCAACTCCAGGGTGCCGCGCATCCACTTCATCGACTGGGTGTACGGCTTCTTCGGCCTCAACCTGCTGGCCTTCGTCCTGCTGTTTCGCCTCGATCACGACAGCGTCTGGCTGGCGCGGGTGTTCTACGTGTGGATCTCGGTCTACAACCTGTTCGTCATCTCGGTGGCCTGGAGCCTGATGGCCGACGTGTTCGACGGCGCTCAGGCGCGCCGGCTGTTCGCCTTTATCGCCGCCGGGGCCAGCGTCGGCGGGCTGTGCGGCCCCTTGCTGAGCGCGCTGCTGATCGGCGCGCTGGGCGAGGCCGGGCTGATGCTGCTGGCCGCCCTGCTGCTTGGCGCGGCCATGGCACTCAAGCGCTACCTGATGGCCTGGCGTGAGCACGCCGGCGCCGGCCGCCCCGGCGCGATGCCCAGCGAAAGCCCGCGGCGGCCGGTACCGGGCAACCCCTTCAGCGGTCTGACCCGGGTGCTGGGCTCGCGCTATCTGCTGGGCATCGCCGCCTTCGTCCTGCTGCTGACCTCGGTCAGCACCTTCCTCTACTTCGAGCAGGCGCGTCTGGTGGCCGAATTGTTCCCGCAGCGCGCCGCGCAGGTGCGGGTATTCGGCGTGATCGATTTCATCGTGCAGGCCGGCGCCCTGACCGCGCAGCTGTTCGTCACCGGGCGGGTGGCGCAGCGGCTCGGCGTGCGCGTGCTGCTGTCCGCCGTGCCGGCGCTGGTGTGCCTGGGCTTTCTCGGCCTGGCGCTGGCGCCGACCTTCGCCGTGCTGGCGGGGCTGATGATAGTGCGGCGCATCGGCGAGTACGCCTTCGTCCGGCCGGGGCGGGAGATGCTCTTCGCCCCGCTGGACGCCGAGAGCAAGTACAAGGCGAAGAACTTTATCGACACCGTCGTCTACCGTGGCGGCGATGCCCTCAGCGGCTGGGCCAAGGCCGGGCTGGACCTGCTCGGCCACGGCGCCTGGCTGGTGGCGCTGGTCGGCGCGCTGTGCGCCGCGCTATGGAGCGCGCTCGGCTGGTACCTGGGCAGCCGCGCCGATCGGTAGGTTGGTGCTGAGCGCAGCGAAGCCCAACGGGCGGTCGTGATGGTGTCGGAACCGTTGGGCTCGTCGCGGGCTCCTCAGCCCAAGCTACTCGGCCAGCGCGAGGATTTCCTCGATCAGCCACTGCAGCGCGGCGTCGCGCTGACGTTGCGCCAGGCTGACGATCTCTAGGTGGAAGGGGCCCAAGGCGAAGGGCAGCTCGAACAGCTCAAGCGGCAGCAAGGTGGCGAAGTGCCGGGCCAGGGCGGTGGGCAGCACTGCCGCCAGCTCGCTGCCAGCGACGATATGCGCCGCCTGCAGGTAGTTCGGTGTGGTGTAGAGAATCTGCCGCGACAGGCCCTGCTCGCCCAGCCACTGATCGACCATGCCGCGGGTCTGCCCGCCATGCACCCAGAGGTGGCGCAGGCGCAGGAAGCTCTCCAGATCCAGGCTGCCCTGGCGCAGCCGCGGATGCTCGCGGCGCACTGCCAGCTTGAGCGTCTCGCTCATCCAGTGACGGCGGGCGAAACGCGCCGGTATCTCGTCGAAACGGCCCAGCACCAGGTCCAGCTCGCCCTTGTCCAGCGCCTCCATCGGCAGGCTGGGGCTGAGGTGGCGAATGTCGATGCCGATGCCCGGTGCCTTGTGGCTGAGGCGGTCGAGCAGGCGCGGCATGCATATCAGCTCGACGTAATCGGTGACGGCGATGCGAAAGCGCTGGCGGCTTTCGCCCGGCTCGAAGGTCTCGCCGGCGCTCAGGCTCTGCTCCAGCTGACGCAGCGCGCTGCGGATCGGCGCCTCCAGCGCCAGCGCCCGCGGCGTCGGCTGCATGCGCCGGCCGACGCGCACCAGCAGCGGATCGCCGAGCAGTTCGCGCAGACGGCCCAGGGCATTGCTCACCGCCGGCTGGCTCAGCGCGAGGCGTTCGGCGGCGCGCGAGACGTTCTGCTCGCGCAGCAGGGCGTCGAGCACGCGCAGCAGGTTGAGATCGAAGTTAGTGAAATTCATCTACTGAATACGTCGTATCACAAGACTAAATTTCAAAAATAGTAGCGGCTTGCTTATGGTGACCCAAGCTTTTTCCTGCGTACCCGAGAGGAACAACAATGACTCAAGTCGTCTCGCCGCTTCGCTGTGCCGCCGTGATCGGCGCCGGCACCATGGGCCGCGGCATCGTCATCAGCCTGGCCAATGCCGGCCTGCGTGTGCTGTGGCTGGACAACAACCCGCAGATGGTCGAACAGGGGCTGCAGATGGCCGAGGATACCTGGGCGCACAACGTCGCCAAGGGCCGCATCGATGCGGCCGAGGCCGCAGCGCGGCGGGCACGCGTCGAGGCGGTGGACGGCTACGCGGCGCTGGCCGATGCCGACCTGGTGATCGAGGCGGTGTACGAGAATCTCGAGCTCAAGCAACGCATCTTCCGTGAGCTGGACGCGTTGCTGAAGCCGGGCGCCATCCTCGCCAGCAACACCTCGGCGCTGGATATCGATGCCATCGCCGCTGTCACTTCGCGGCCAGAATCGGTGCTGGGCCTGCACTTCTTCAGCCCGGCGCACATCATGAAATTGCTGGAGATCGTGCGTGGTGCCAGGACTGCGCCTGCCGTGCTGCAGGCCGCTCAGGAGTTGGGCGAGCGCATGGGCAAGGTGGCGGTGGTGGCCGGCAACTGCCACGGCTTTATCGGCAACCGCATGCTGCACACCTACGTGCGTGAGGCGCGCCTGCTGCTGCTCGAGGGCGCCTGGCCGCAGCAGGTGGATGCGGCGCTGCAGGGCTTCGGTTTCGCCATGGGGCCGTTTCGCATGTACGACGTGGTCGGTATCGACCTGGAATGGCGTGCCCGCGAGCTGGCCGGCCGGGGCCAGGACGACCCGGCCGTGCAGGTGGATAACCGTCTGTGCGAGTTGGGCCGCTTCGGCCAGAAGAGCGGCCAGGGCTATTACCGCTACGCGCCGGGCAGCCGCCAGGCCGAGCACGATCCGCAAGTGGACGCGCTGGTGCAGGCCGAGTCCGAGCGCCTGGGCTTCGCCCGCCGCGATATCGGCACCGAGGAAGTTCTCGAGCGCTGCCTGCTGGCGCTGGTCAACGAAGGGGCGAAGATTCTCGAGGAGAACATCGCCGCCAACAGCCGCGACATCGATCTGGTCTATCTCAACGGCTACGGCTTTCCCGCCGAGCGCGGCGGCCCGATGAGCTGGGCCGACGGCGAGGGTGTCGCGGCGATTCACCAGCGTCTTTTGCAACTGGCAGAGCGCTTCGGCGCGCACTGGCAGCCGGCGGCGCTGATCGAGCGGCTGGTCAGTCAGAACAAGCGATTCTCCGACGTACAGGAGGGTCGGGTATGAGCTATCAGGCGCCATTGCGCGATATGCGCTTCGTCCTGCACGAACTGTTCGACGCTGCCGGCCACTGCGAGCGTCTGGGTAACGGCCTGGATCGCGAGCTGATCGACGGCGTGCTGGAAGAGGCGGCGGCCTTCGCTGCGGGCGAGGTCGCGCCGCTCAATCGCAACAGCGATGAGGAGGGTTGCCACCTGGAAAATGGCCAGGTCAGCACGCCCAAGGGCTTTGCCGAGGCCTACCGGCAGTACGTGGACAACGGCTGGGCGAGCATGACCGGGCCGGTGGAACATGGCGGCCAGGGCTTTCCGCAGCTGGTGGCCTTCGCCTTTCACGAGATGCTGATGGGCGCCTCGCTGTCGTTCCGCGTCTACTCCGGGCTGACCGAGGGCGCCGTGCTGGCGCTGCACAAGCACGGCAGCGAAACGCTGAAGCAGCAGTACCTGGGCAAGCTGGTCAGTGGCCAGTGGACCGGCACCATGTGCCTGACCGAGCCGCAGGCCGGCACCGATCTGGCCCTGCTGCGCACCCGCGCCGAGCCGCAGGCCGACGGCAGCTACCGCGTTAGCGGCAGCAAGATCTTTATCAGTGGTGGCGAGCAGGATTTTTCCGAGAACATCGTCCATCTGGTGCTGGCGCGTCTGCCTGATGCACCGGCTGGCGTGAAGGGTATTTCGCTGCTGCTGGTGCCGAAATTTATCGCTGCCGCCGACGGCACACCGGGTGAGCGCAACACGCTGTCGTGTGGCGCTATCGAGCACAAGATGGGCATCAAGGGTGCCTCCACCTGCGTGATGAACTTCGACGGTGCCACCGGTTGGCTGGTGGGCGAGGCCAACCAGGGCCTGGCCTGCATGTTCACCATGATGAACGACGCGCGCTTTCAGGTCGGCCTGCAGGGCCTCGGCATTGGCGAGGCAGCCTTCCAGGGTGCGCTGCGCTACGCCCGTGAACGCCTGCAGTCGCGTGGTCTGGCGGGTGTGCAGGCGCCGGACAAGGCGGCCGATCCGATCATCGTTCACCCCGATGTGCGGCGCATGCTGCTGACGCAGAAGGCCTTGGTCGAGGGCAGCCGCATGCTCGCTGCCTACACCGCGCGCCAGCTTGACCTGGAGCACGGCGCCGAGTCGGCCGAGGCACGCAAGGCGGCCGGCAAGCGCGCGGCGCTGCTGATCCCTATCGTCAAGGCGTTCTTCACCGATATGGGTCAGGAAGTGGCCAGCCATGGCGTGCAGGTTTATGGCGGCCACGGCTTCATCCGCGAGTGGGGCATGGAACAACTGATGCGCGACAGCCGCATCACCCAGCTTTACGAAGGCACCAACGGTATTCAGGCGCTGGACTATATCCGCCGTAAATTGCTGGGCGACGGTGGTGCGGAGTTGTCCGCACTGCAGGCCGAGTTCAGCCAGCTGTGCGATGCCGAGGCGGATCGACGAGCCCTGGCTCAGATGGCCAGTGTGGTGCAGGCCCGCCTGGGCGAATGGCGCGAGCTAAGCACAGAAGTGATTGCCGCCTGTCAGCGCGACCCGCAGGAGATCGGCGCCACTTCGGTGGATTTTCTCCAGTACTCGGCTTATGTGCTGCTCGCCGGTTTCTGGCTGCAGGCCGCGGCGCGGGCGCAGGATGCGCTGGAGGCGGGCAGCGGCGAGGCGGCGTTCTACCAGGCCAAGCTGCACAGCGCCGAGTTCTACCTGCGCCGCGTGCTGCCGCGCGCCAGCGCGCACCGCGAAGCCCTGCTGGGCGGCGCGCAGTGCCTGATGGCCATGGATGAGGACAGTTTCGCCTTTTAGCGCAGATGTCTGTAGGAGCGGCTTGCCGGCGATGCCGGTTGTGATCGCCGGTAAGCCGGCTCCTACGGGCGTAGCGGCGTAGCCCGGATGCAATCCGGGGAAATTTGCATGACCGGTCCCGGATTGCATCCGGGCTACAACAAGAGGAGCACCCCATGCACCCTTTCAGCTTCGCCACCACCGCACAGATTCTTTGCGAATCCGGCGCCAGTCTGCGTCTGGCCGAACTCTGCCGCGAGCGCGGCGCCCGACGCGTGCTGATCGTCACTGACCCGGGCATCATCCGCCTGGGCTTGCTGGAACCCTTGCTGCCGGGCTTCGCCCGCGCTGGCATGAGCGTGCAGGTGTTCGACCAGGTGCTGGCCGACCCGCCCGAGACCGTGGTGCTGGCCGCCGTGACCCAGGCCCGCGAGCTGCAGGCGGAGCTGGTGGTCGGCTTCGGTGGCGGCAGCTCGATGGACGTGGCCAAGCTGGTGGCCTTGCTGGCGCATCCCGACTGCACCCAGGCGCTGAGCGAGATCTACGGCGTGGGCAATGCCCGCGGTCGGCGCCTGCCGTTGATCCAGGTGCCGACCACCGCCGGAACCGGCTCGGAGGTGACGCCGATCGCCATCGTCACCACCGGCGAGACCACCAAGATGGGCGTGGTTTCGCCGCTGCTGCTGCCGGATCTGGCTTTGCTCGATGCCGACCTGACCCTCGGCCTGCCGGCAGCGGTCACCGCGGCCACCGGTATCGACGCCATGGTGCATGCCATCGAGGCCTACACCAGCGCGCTGAAGAAGAACCCGCTGTCCGACCTGCTGGCGCGCGAAGCGCTGCGCCTGCTGGCGGCCAACCTCGACAAGGTGGTCCGCGACGGGTCTGATCGCGACGCGCGCCAGGCCATGCTGCTCGGCGCCTGCCTGGCTGGGCAGGCCTTCGCCAACGCGCCGGTGGCGGCGGTGCATGCCCTGGCCTACCCGTTGGGCGGGCATTTCCATATTCCCCACGGGCTGTCCAACGCCCTGGTGCTGCCGCAGGTGCTGGCCTTCAACGCGCCGGTGGCCGCGCCGCTATACGCCGAGCTGGCGCCGCTGGTGCTGGGCGAGCGTCTGCGTACGGGCAGTGCGATGGAGCAGACCGAGCAGCTGATCGAGGCGCTGGCCGCTTTCAGTCAGCGCAGCGGCCTGCCGACGCGGCTGCGCGATGCCGGGGTGAGCGAGGCCATGTTGCCGACGCTGGCGGCGGACGCCATGCTGCAGCAGCGCCTGCTGGTGAACAATCCGCGCGAGATGAACGAGCAGCAGGCCTTGGCCATTTACCAGGCCGCTTACTGATTTAGGTTGCGGCTAGCAGGCCGTTGAAAAACGTAGGCGAGGCAGCCAGTGCAAGGCAAAAACAGGCGAGGACGCGGAGTTTACGAGTTGTAAATGAGCAGTCCGAGCCTGTTTTTAACGCAGCAATGGCAACGCAGGTAGTTTTTCAACAGCCTGCTAGAGCCCCCTCCCACAAGAGCGCCACAGTCTGTGGGAGGGGCTTTAGCCGCGCTGCACACTCAAGGACCATTGATGAGCCAACCCCTACACCTGCGCGGCGATTACCGCCATTTCCAGCCGATCACCACGCGCTGGCACGACAACGACCTCTACGGCCACGTCAACAACGTCACCTATTACAGCTACTTCGACAGCGCGGTGAATGCCTACCTGATCGCCGAGGGCGGCCTGGATATCCATGCCGGCGAGGTGGTCGGCTTCGTGGTCAGTTCCAGCTGCGACTACTTCGCCTCCATCGCCTTTCCCGACACCATCGAGGTCGGCCTGCGCGTCGGCAAGCTCGGCAACAGTTCGGTGCAGTACGAGCTGGCGGTGTTCAAGGTCGGCGAGGAGCAGGCCTGCGCCGCCGGGCGCTTCGTTCACGTGTTCGTCGAGCGTGCCAGCAACCGGCCGGTGCCGATTCCGCCCGGGCTGCGGGCGGCGCTGCAGCGCTTGTCGATGCAATAGCGAGGGAGGTGCACGGCACCCGTCAGTGACGGTGCCAGTGCTTCTTGTGCTTTTTGTGCTTCTTGCCGTGGTAGTGGTGGTGATGTACCTCGCGATAGCCGCGGCGATCGTCGTGGTAGCTGGCGTTGCCCATATGGTTGCCCAGCGCGCCACCGGCGCCGCCGCCCACCGCTGCGCCAACCAGGCCGCCGGTGTTGCCGCCGACCTGCTGGCCGATCACGTTGCCGCCGGCCGCACCCAGGGCGCCGCCAATGGCGGCTTCGGTGCGGCTGCGCCGATCCGCGCCGACCGCGCTGCCGGCCGCACCGCCGAGGCCGGCGCCGATGGCCGCGCCGGTGTTGCCGCCGACCTGTTTACCGACCGCCGCGCCCAGCACCCCACCCAGCGCGCCGCCGATGCCGGCTTCGGTATTGCCGGCCAGGGCGGCGCCGCTGGTCAGGCTTAGGGAGAGGAACAGCAGTTGCAGTGACTTCATGAACACCTCGATGACAGAGCCGCCTTGCGGCGAGAGTTGCTCCATTGACCCGCGACGCCCATGCCGGGTTCCCGACCTCTCGTCGGCCGCTGCTCTGGCCGCGGAACTGCTTCACGCTTTCGCCAAGCGGATAGCGGCGGGCGCTTACAGCAGGCTTTCGCGGCCCCATTGCTCCAGCGCCTGGGCCAGCGGCAGCACCTCGCCGGGGCGACTAAGGGCGTAGCCGGGCAGCTGGCCGATACGCGCCTGGAACTCCGGGTTCTGCAGCACCCGCAGCAGCGCGGCCATGGCCGGCAGTTCGAGGCTGTCCTCGCGGCACAGCAGGCAGTAGTGCTCGCGGGCCATGGGAATGAAGTCCAGGCCGAACTGACGCGCCGCCGCCTCGACGCCGAAGCCGACATCGGCCATGCCGCTGGCGACGTAGGCGGCCACCGCAGCGTGGGTGAACTCCTCGTTGTGGAAGCCGGCGATCGCCGCGCTGTCCAGGTGCTCGCGCTGCAGCAGGTCCTGCAGCAGCAGGCGGGTGCCCGAACCCGGCTCGCGGTTGACGAAACGCAGCTGGCCGCGCGCCAGGTCCGCCAGGCCGCGCACGCCATGCGGGTTGCCGGGGGCGAGCATCAGCCCCTGGGTGCGCACGACGAAGGTGATCACCCGCTGGTCGGGGCGCAGCCAGGGCTGGATGCGGCTCATGCTCAGGGCGCCGAGCGGCCCGGCCGGCACGTGCAGGCCGGCCACCTCGCAGTCGTGGCGTTGCAGGGCGATCATCGCCTCGCTGCCGCTGCGAAACTGCACCTCCCACTGCCAGCTGGGGTCGCGTTCCAGCCACTCGCGCAGCGCCGCGACGGCGAAACCGTGGCTGGCATGGATGCGCAGGCCCGGGTTGCTGGCCTGCAGCACCCGGTTCAGCTCAAGCTCCAGTTCTCCGGCCAGGTTGTCCAGTTGCGGCGACAGGCGCGCGCGGATGCGCTGGTCGGCCCACAGCAGCTTCTCGCCCAGCGGCGCCAGACGCGCGCCCTTGCCGCGCTCCAGCTCTATCAGCGGGCTGCCGAAGAACGCCTGCCACTTGCCCAACAGGTTCCACGCATGGCGGTAGGAATAGCCGACGCGGGCGGCGGCCTCGGTCAGCTTGCCGGTGTCGTGCACCGCCTGCAGCAACTCCAGGCCCTGCGGGTCGAGGCTGCTGCCGTCGCGCTGGTGGAAACGCCAGCGCGGTTGGATATCGATACGGATCATATGTTCAAGGCTTCATATTTGTCCGGGGATAAGCCCGTGATAATTTGCAGCGCATGGGCGCTTTGCGACCCAGTATAAGAACTTTACTTCATATATGGCGAGCCCTGCGGGGGTCGCCCGGGATAAGCACCCGGCAGCCGTGACTGTGGTGCTTGTCTCCCGACAGTACCGGTATAGCCGCCGGCTGGAGCATCGAACATGGCCACTCTTCCCCAGCGCTTCGCCCCCGAGCAGTGCGAGGCCGTCGCCCGTGAGGTGCTTGCCGCCCACCGCGGCCAGCCCGGCGCCCTGCTACCCATCCTCCACGATATCCAGGACCGCCTCGGCGCCGTGCCGCCCGAGCTGCTGCCGCTGATCGCCGAGGATCTCTGCCTGTCGCGCGCCGAGGTGCACGGGGTGGTCAGCTTCTATCACGATTTCCGCGCCGCGCCGCCCGGTCGCCAGGTGCTCAAGCTGTGCCAGGCCGAGGCCTGCCAGTCGATGGGGGTCAAGGCGCTGACCGCCGAGCTCGAGAAGAAACTCGGTCTGCCATTGGGCGAGACCCGTGAGGACGGAAGCCTGAGCTTCGAACCGGTGTACTGCCTGGGCAACTGCGCCTGTGCGCCGAACGCCATGCTCAACGGCGAGCTGCACGGCCGCGTCGATGCCGATGAACTGCTGGAATTGCTGGCTGAACAGGAGGCGCGCGCATGAATTCGCCCATTACCGTCTTCGTCCCGCGCGACGCCACCGCCCTGAGCCTGGGCGCCGACAAGGTGGCCCAGGCCATAGTCGCCGAGGCCGCGGCGCGCAATATCGAGGTGAAACTGGTGCGCAACGGCTCGCGCGGGCTGTTCTGGCTGGAACCGCTGGTCGAGGTCGCTACCCCCGCTGGTCGTGTCGCCTATGGTCCGGTCAAGGCCAAGGACGTCGCCGGCCTGTTCGACGCCGGCTTCCTCGAGGGCAAGCAGCACGCCCTCGGCCACGGCCTGACCGAGGAGATCGACTACCTCAAGCGCCAGGAGCGCCTGACCTTCGCCCGCGTCGGCATCACCGACCCGCTGTCGCTGGAGGACTACCTCGCCCACGACGGCTACCGCGGCCTCAAGCGCGCCCTGGGCATGACGCCCGAGGCGATCGTCGCCGAAGTCACCGAATCCGGCCTGCGCGGCCGTGGCGGCGCGGCCTTCCCCACCGGCATCAAGTGGCGCACCGTGCTCGGTTGCCAGGCCGAGCAGAAGTACATCGTCTGCAACGCCGACGAAGGCGACTCGGGCACCTTCTCCGACCGAATGGTGATGGAAGACGACCCCTATGTGCTGATCGAAGGCATGACCATCGCCGGTCTCGCGGTGGGGGCCACGCGCGGCTATATCTACCTGCGTTCGGAATACCCGCACGCCGAGGCGGTGCTGCTCGAGGCCATCGCCCGCGCCAACGCCGCCGGCTACCTGGGCGACGACGTGCTCGGCAGCGGCAAGGCCTTCCACCTGGAGCTGCGCCGCGGCGCCGGCGCCTATATCTGCGGCGAGGAAACCGCGCTGCTGGAAAGCATCGAGGGCAAGCGCGGCACCGTGCGGCCGAAGCCGCCGCTGCCGGCCATCGAAGGCCTGTTCGGCAAACCGACGGTGATCAACAACGTGATCTCGCTGGCTTCGGTGCCGATCATCCTCGACAAGGGCGGCGCCTACTACAAGGACTACGGCATGGGCCGCTCGCTCGGCACCCTGCCGATCCAGCTGACCGGCAACATCGCCCGCGGCGGCCTGATCGAGAAGGCCTTCGGCGTCACCCTGCGTGAGCTGCTCTACGAATACGGCGGCGGTTCGGCCAGCGGTCGGCCGATCCGCGCGGTGCAGGTTGGCGGCCCGCTCGGCGCCTACCTGCCGGAGTCGCAGTTCGACACCCCGCTGGACTACGAAGCCTTCGCCGCCCTCGGCGCGGTGCTCGGCCACGGCGGCATCGTGGTGTTCGACGATACCGTCGACATGGCCGACATGGCGCGCTACGCCATGGAGTTCTGCGCGGTGGAATCCTGCGGCAAGTGCACGCCCTGCCGGATCGGTTCGACCCGCGGCGAGGAGCTGCTGTCGCAGATCATCGTGGCCCGTTCCGAAGGTCCGCAGCCGGGACGCATCGAGCTGCTCAAGAGCCTCTGCGACACCATGCTCGGCGCCTCGCTCTGCGCACTCGGCGGCATGACCCCCTATCCTGTGCTGAGCGCCATCAACCACTTTCCCAAGGACTTCGGCGTGTCGCAAGACAGCGCCGAAGCCCGCTGATCCGGAGGCGTCCCCATGGCCCTGTATCGTGAACTCGACTATGGCACCCCTGCTCGCAGCGGCGCCCCGGTAACCCTGGAAATCGACGGCAACGCCATCACCGTGCCGGCCGGCACCTCGCTGATGCGCGCGGCCCAGGAGGCCGGCATCGCCGTGCCCAAGCTGTGCGCCAGCGACAGCCTGGAGCCCTTCGGCTCGTGCCGCCTGTGCATGGTGGAAATCGAAGGCCGCCGCGGCTTCCCCGCCTCCTGCACCACCCCGGTGGAGGCGGGCATGGTGGTGCGCACGCAGAGCCCGAAACTGGCCGAACTGCGCCGCGGCACCATGGAGCTGTACATCTCCGACCACCCGCTGGACTGCCTGACCTGCTCGGCCAACGGCAACTGCGAACTGCAGGACATGGCCGGCGTGGTCGGCCTGCGCGAAGTGCGCTACGACCCGGTGAAGACCCATCTGGCCGAGGCCAAGGACGAGTCCAACCCCTATTTCAGCTACGACCCGGCCAAGTGCATCGTCTGCAACCGCTGCGTGCGCGCCTGTGAAGAGGTGCAGGGCACCTTCGCCCTGACCATCGACGGCCGCGGCTTCGACTCGCGGGTGGCCGCCAGCCAGGACGAGGACTTCATCGATTCCGAGTGCGTGTCCTGCGGCGCCTGCGTCAACGCCTGCCCGACCGCCACGCTGATGGAAAAATCGGTGATCGAGCTGGGCCAGGCCGAGCGCAGCGTCACCACCACCTGCGCCTACTGCGGCGTCGGCTGCTCGTTCAATGCCGAGGTCAAGGGAAATACAGTAGTGCGTATGCTGCCGAACAAGAACGGCCACGCCAACCACGGCCACGCCTGCGTCAAGGGCCGCTTCGCCTGGGGCTACGCCACCCACCCGGACCGCATCAAGACGCCGATGATCCGCGACAGCATCCATGAGCCCTGGCGCTCGGTGAGCTGGGACGAGGCGATCGGCTACGCCGCCAGGCGCTTCAAGGAGATCCAGGCGCAGTACGGGCGCAACGCGGTCGGCGGGCTGACCTCCTCGCGCTGCACCAACGAGGAAACCTACCTGGTGCAGAAGCTGGTGCGCGCCGCCTTCGGCAACAACAACGTCGATACCTGTGCCCGCGTCTGCCACTCGCCCACCGGCTACGGTCTGAAGGTGACCCTCGGCGAATCCGCCGGCACCCAGGACTTCGACTCGGTGCTGGCCGCCGACGTGGTGCTGGTGATCGGCGCCAACCCCACCGACGGTCACCCGGTGTTCGGCTCGCAGCTCAAGCGCCGCCTGCGCGAGGGCGCCAAGCTGATCGTCGCCGACCCGCGCGGCATCGACCTGGTGCGCAGCCCGCACATCAGGGCCGAGCACCATCTGCAGCTGCGTCCGGGCAGCAACGTCGCCCTGCTCAACAGCCTGGGGCATGTGATCGTCACGGAAAACCTGGTGAACGAGGCCTTTGTCGCCGAGCGCTGCGAGGCAGAAGCTTTCGAGCAATGGCGCGCCTTCGTCAGCGAACCGCGCAACAGCCCCGAGGCGATGGAGGCCCTGACCGGTGTGCCGGCCGCTTCGGTGCGTGCCGCCGCTCGTCTGTACGCCACCGGCGGCAACGCCGCGATCTACTACGGCCTGGGCGTCACCGAGCACAGCCAGGGCTCGTCCACCGTGATGGCGATCGCCAACCTGGCCATGGCCACCGGCAACATCGGCCGTCCCGGCGTCGGGGTGAACCCGCTGCGTGGACAGAACAACGTGCAGGGCTCCTGCGACATGGGCTCCTTCCCCCACGAGCTGCCGGGCTACCGCCACGTCTCCGACCCGGTGGTGCGGCCGCAGTTCGAGGCCGCCTGGGGCGTGACCCTGCTCGACGAGCCGGGCCTGCGCATCCCCAACATGCTCGCCGCGGCGCATGCCGGCACCTTCAAGGGCCTGTACGTGCAGGGCGAGGACCCGGCGCAGTCCGACCCGGATACCCAGCACGTCACCGATGCGCTGAAGGAGATGGAGTGCGTGGTGGTGCAGGACCTGTTCCTCAACGAAACCGCCAAGTACGCCCACGTGTTCCTGCCCGGCGCCTCCTTCCTGGAGAAGAACGGCACCTTCACCAACGCCGAGCGACGCATCTCGCCGGTGCGCAAGGTGATGCCGGCACTGGCCGGCAAGGAAGACTGGGAAGTGACCGTGGCGCTGTCCAACGCCCTCGGCTACCCGATGAACTACCGCCATCCGTCGGAGATCATGGACGAGATCGCCGCGCTGACGCCGACCTTCACCGGCGTCAGCTACGCCAAGCTCGACCGCTTGGGCAGCATCCAGTGGCCGTGCAACGACGAGGCGCCGGAAGGCACGCCGATCATGCACGAGGACGCCTTCGTGCGCGGCAAGGGCCGCTTCATGGTCACCGAGTACATCCCCACCGACGAGCGCACCTCGCGCAAGCGGCCGCTGGTGCTGACCACCGGGCGCATCCTCTCGCAGTACAACGTCGGCGCGCAGACCCGGCGCACCGCCAACAAGGCCTGGCACGCCGAGGACATCCTCGAGCTGCACCCGGTGGACGCCGAGGATCGCGGCATCAAGGACGGCGACTGGGTCGGCATCAACAGCCGCGCCGGCGAGACGGTGCTGCGCGCCAAGGTCACCGAGCGCATGCAGCCGGGCGTGGTGTACACCACCTTCCACCACCCGGAATCCGGCGCCAACGTGATCACCACCGACAACTCCGACTGGGCCACCAACTGCCCGGAGTACAAGGTCACCGCGGTGCAGGTGCGCAAGGTCGAGGCGCCGTCAGACTGGCAGCAGGAGTTCGATACCTTCACCCGCGAGCAGGTTAATCTGCTGCCGGTGGTGCAGTTATGAGATCCGGTAGGGTGCGCGAAGTATTTGGCTCATTCAGCGGAGCACAGCCATGGGCATGAACGCCACGCAACTGATCAAGATGGCCAACCAGATCGGCGCCTTCTTCGCCTCCCAGCCCGATCCGGTGCAGGCGCGCACGGAGTACGCCCAGCACCTGCGCCGCCAGTGGGATCCGCAGATGCGCACGGCGCTCTACGCCCACCTGGACGCCAGCGCCGGCGAGGGACTCAGCGAATTCGCGCTGCAGGTGCTACGCGAGCTGCGCGGGCAGATCGAGCCGCAGGCGGCTACTGCGGGGTAGGGTGCGCCGTGCGCAGCAGGCAGCCGCAACCATGAAGTCCCGGTTCGGCGTAGGGTGGATGTCGCTTTTTACATCCACCACCACGGTGGATCGGTAAAACGCGATCCACCCTACGATCCTCGCGAGGAACCCAACGCCATGCCACGCCGTACCGCCGCCCCGCTCACCGACGATCGCGCCGCCCACCCGGCGGCGGACGGCTACGCCTATGTCGAGCTGAACCAGGCGGCGCGTAGTGGCCATGCGGTGCTGGCCGAGGAGTGCGCCCTGGCCATCGCCTATAACGGCATTGGCCATGCGGTGATGATGGTCTCGCCCAGCGCGCTGGAGGACTTCGTGGTCGGCTTTAGCCTGAGCGGCGCGCTGGTCGAGGGTGTCGAGGAGATCTACGACATCCAGCTAAAGCGGGCGGGCGAGGCGTTCAGCGCCGAGGTGCAGATCGCCAGCCGCGCCTTCTGGGCGCTCAAGCAGCAGCGGCGCAATCTGGCCGGCACCAGCGGTTGCGGCCTGTGCGGCGTGGAGGCGCTGGAGCAGGCATTGCCGCAACTCGACACCCTGAGCGCCAACCCGCTGCCGCCGGCCGCACACCTGGCCGATCTGCGTACGCGCATCGGCCAGGTGCAGAAGCTGGCGCGCCATAGCGGCGCGCTGCACGCCGCGCTGTTCGTCGACGCGCAGGGCGAGATCGTCCTCTGCCGCGAGGATATCGGCCGGCATAACGCGCTGGACAAGCTGATCGGCGCGCTGCGCCGCGAAGGCCGCGACGCCCGCCAGGGCTTCGCCGTGGTGACCAGTCGCTGCAGCCTGGAGCTGATCCACAAGGCGGTGCGCGCCGGCTTCGCCAGCCTGGTCAGCCTCTCGGCGCCGACCGACCTGTGCGTGCGCTGGGCGCGCCAGCACCGCCTCAACCTGATCCACCTGCCGCACCATAGCGCGCCGCGGGTCTACAGCCCGGCGCCATTCTGAGACCAACGGCGCGCCTGCTTGCTCCGCAGCATCTAGACTTGCGCTTCCGGGCGCCGCATGCCCGGCCATCCACAAGGAACGAGAGGAGTCGCCATGAGTATCTTCGCCTTTGTCAAAGAAGCCGGGGTCAAGCTGTGGGAATCGCTGGTGGGCCAGGAGGCGCAGGCCGCCGAATCGCTCAAGGAGCATGTGGCCAAGGTCGGCCTGGGCAACCCGAATATCGAGGTCAGCGTCGAGGGCGACAAGGTGATCGCCCGCGGCGAGGTAGCCAGCCAGGAAGAGAAGGAGAAGATCCTCCTGGCCCTGGGCAACGTCGCCGGGGTCGGCGAGGTGGACGACCAGATCAGCGTCGCCACGCCGGCGCCGGCGGCGCGCTTCGTCACGGTGCAGAAGGGCGACACCTTGAGCGCCATCGCCAAGGCCGAATACGGCAACGCCAACGCCTATATGAAGATCTTCGAGGCCAACAAACCGATGCTCAGCCACCCGGACAAGATCTACCCGGGGCAGGTATTGCGTATTCCGTAGGGCGGATGTCGTTTCTTACATCCGCCGGAACGGCCTCTGGCTGCCACAGCTGGAAAACACCTCGCGGTTTTCCACCCTACAGCCCCTGCAGCAATGCCCGGTAGTCCTCCACCGCGGCGAACTCCTCGGTGTCCTTGGGGCCCGCCTGGCTGTCCGGCTGGCGCACGGCGAGCAGCTGGGCGACGCCGAACTGACCGGCGCTGCGCAGGATCGGCAGGCTGTCGTCGATAAACAGGCTGCGCGCCGGGTCGAACTCGACGTCCTGGCGCAGGGCGAACCAGAACTGCTGGTCCTCCTTGGGAAAGCCGTAGTCGTGGGAGCTGATCAGCCGCTCGAACCAGGGCGCCAGCTCCACCCGTTCGAGCTTCAGCGACAGCGAGTCGCGGTGCGCGTTGGTGATCAGCACCACGCGCTTGCCGGCCTCGCGCAGGGCGCGCAGAAATAGCTCGGCATCCGCACGCAGGGCGATCAGATCGGCGACCTCGCGCTTGAGGTCGCGGATCGAGAGGTTCAGCTCGCGGCTCCAGAAATCCGTGCAGTACCAGTTCAGCGTGCCGGCGTGCTGGCGAAACAGCGGCAGCAGCTCGGCCTCGGCCAGCGCCAGGCTGAGGCCGTGGTGCTCGGCGTAGCGTTGCGGCAGGTGCTTGAGCCAGAAGTGGTTGTCGAAGTGCAGGTCGAGCAGGGTGCCGTCCATATCCAACAGGACGGTGTCGATCTGGTGCCACGGCAGTGGGAGCATGGGGACGTCTTGCGCTCGAAGGTCGTGAATCTGCCGGCCTGCGTCGCGAACGTGCAATCTGCGCCGGGGCTAATCGTAAAAGCCGGGGTATGATAACCCGCCAGGTCAGGCCAAGGAGTTTACCCATGCGTCAGAAGCCCACGGTACTCGCCCGTGAAATAGTCGCCAGCAGCCGCCTGTTCCGCGTCGAGGAACTGCAGCTGCGCTTTTCCAATGGCGTCGAGCGTACCTACGAGCGCCTGGTGGGCAAGGGCGCCGGCTATGGCGCGGTGATGGTGGTGGCGATGCTCGATGCCGAGCATGCGGTGCTGGTCGAGGAATACTGCGGCGGCACCGACGATTACCAGCTGTCGCTGCCCAAGGGTCTGATCGAGCCGGGCGAGGACGTGCTGGTGGCGGCCGACCGCGAACTCAAGGAAGAAGCCGGTTTTGGCGCGCACGAGCTGGAGTACATCACCGAGCTGAGCCTGTCGCCCGGTTATATGAGCCAGAAGATCCAGGTGGTGCTGGCCCGCGACCTGTACGAGGAGCGCCTGCCGGGCGACGAGCCGGAGCCGATGCGGGTCGACCGGATCAACCTGCGCGAGCTGTCCAGCCTGGCCCAGCACGCCCAGTTCAGCGAGGGCCGCGCCCTGGCCGCGCTGTACCTGGTACGCGACCTGCTGAGTCAGCGTGGGGAGTTCGTGCAGTGAGTCATCCCCATATTCCCCAGGTGATCGAGCTGGTACGTGCCGCCGGTGCGGCGACCCTGCCGTACTGGCGCAGCGACCTGGCGGTGACGGAGAAGGCCGATGCCTCGCCGGTCACCGCCGCCGACCTGGCCGCGCACCATATCCTGCTCGACGGCCTGCAGGCGCTGGCGCCGGACGTGCCGGTTCTGTCCGAGGAGGCCGCCGACATTCCCCTGGCCGAGCGCGCTGCCTGGACGCGCTGGTGGCTGGTCGACCCGCTCGATGGCACCAAGGAATTTATCGCCGGCTCCGAGGAGTTCACCGTCAACGTCGCGCTGATCGAGCACGGCCGCGTGGTTTTCGGCGTGGTCGGCATTCCGGCCAATGGCCACTGCTATTGGGGCGGTGCCGGCCTGGGTGCCTGGCGCTGCGAGATCGGCGTCGCGGAGCGGCCAATCGGCGTGCGTCCGGCGCCGGCGCAGGGCTTTACCCTGGTGGCCAGCAAGCGTCACTCGAGCCCGGCCCAGGAGCGCCTGCTGGCCGAACTGGCCGCGCGCTTCGGCGAGCCGGCGCTGGTCAATATCGGCAGCTCGCTGAAGTTCTGCCTGCTGGCCGAAGGCAACGCCGACTGCTACCCGCGCCTGGCGCCCACCTCGCAGTGGGACACCGCCGCGGCGCAGGGCGTGCTGGAAGGGGCGGGCGGCGAAGTGCTGGATCTGGCCGGCGCGCCGCTGGCTTACCAGGCACGCGAATCCTTGCTCAATCCGTCGTTCCTGGCCTTGCCGGCCGCCGCCGAGTGGCGTGGCGAGCTGATCGAGCTGGCACGCGGGTTGGCATAAAACCAGCGGGAGGGGCTTCAGCGGCGATTGTCGCGGCTGCGACTGCATGGATGCAGGAGGTAGTGCGAAGCAGGATGCCAGAGCCGAAAGCCCCTCCCACAGCGCCACACGCTCAATCGAGCATATCGCGGTAGCGCTCGTCCTTCTTGAACACCAGCGGCTGGTCGAAGCCGGGCACCTTCACTTCTTCGGTGGTGATGGAGATCGCCTGGTCGTCGATCATGTCGTTGCCGAAGTTGTAGATGATGTCCAGCTGGCCCAGCAGCGCCTGGCTGTCGTAGGCCGCGGCCGCGGTGCGGGTGGCTTCGCGGCGGGCCAGGTAGGCGTCGAAGGCGGCCTGGCCGTGGCGCTTGCGCAGCATGCGCTCGACCACGTGCGGGGCCAGCACCAGGGCGCTGGCGTTGTTGCCGCCGAAACCCTTGGAGTTGATGAAGGCCACGTCCAGCGCCTGCTCACCCACCTTGCGGTCTTCGGTGGACAGGCTCAGGTGATCCTGATGCACGTCGCCGGCGACGGCGTCGATGGTCTTCAGGCCGGGCAGGATGCCGTACTTGAAGGCGCCGAGCGCGGCGATCACCTGGTCGCCGCTGGCGGTGGCCAGGGAATGGCCGACGAAGGCCTTGACCGCGGTGATCGGCCATTGCTCGATGCCGAAGGCGCTGGCGACGCGGTCGAGAATCTCCGACTCGGTGACGCGGTTGGCCGGGGTGCTGGAGCCGTGGGCATGGACGAAACTGCGGCTGCGCACGGCGTCCAGGCCGAGCAGCTGCACGGCGCTGGCCACGGCCTTGGCCACGGTCAGGTAGTTGCCGGGACCGGGGGCGGAAATGGATTTCTTGAAGCCGTCGGCGTTGATGAACACGTCCGGCACCGCGCCATGGACATCGGCGCCCAGCTCCAGGGCCAGCTCGTCGTCCATCAGCACCACGAACTGGCAGGCCTCGGCCAGGGTGAAGCCGCAGTTGTCGCCGAACGGGCGGCTGGCGCGGCGGAAGTCGACATCCTGCTTGCCTTCGATCTGGCGCAGACCGTCCTCGGTGGCCAGCGCGCCCATGGCGCCGTAGCCCTCGATGCACTCCTGGTTGATCGGCGCCTCGCTGCTGCCGACGATGACCACGCGCGCCTTGCCCGAGGCGATCTGCTCGATGCCCTTCTGCAGGTTGTAGAGGAAGGTGGCGCAGGCGCCGGTGATGCTGCCGGTGGTGCCGACGCTGCCGAGCACGTAGGCGTTGATGAAGTCGGCCGGCATGGTGTTCAGGCCCAGGGCCAGCTGCTTGGCGGTGACCCGGCCGCCTTTGAGGCGCGACTGCATCATGCCGCCGAAGCCGTTCTCGTCGAGCTGGCTCATGATGCAGCTGGCGAACACGGCGATCTCGTCCGGTGCGACATGCTGAACGATGCGCTGCCAGTCGATGCCCACCGAGCGCAGCGCGTCGGTGACGCCGACCACGGTCATGGCCAGGCCGCGCGGATGGAAGCGCGAGTTGTACAGTTCGCTCGGCTCGAAGCCGGTGGGCAGCTGGCCGGCGGACTTCACCGGCAGCGGGCGGTAGCTGTCGACCTTGAACTCGCAGCTGTCGTGCAGGGTGACCTGCACTTCGCTGGCGTTGAGTTCCTGCACCGACCAGTTGGCCGGCAGCGGCTCGGGCAGCTGCTTGCGCAGGGTGAGGAAGCTCAAGCTGCCGCTGTGGCCGGGGGCCAGGCCGATGCTCTTCTGCCAGTGGGCGGCGTCCGGATCCAGGTGCTGTTTCTCGATGCGGCGCACCAGGGTGCCGGCGAGAATGTCCTTGGCGTAGCGGCTTTCGATGTCGGCCAGGCTTAGCGGCTGGCCGTCCTGATCGCGGTACTGGCCGTTGACCACGCGCACCAGTTTCATCATCTGCGCCAGCCCGGCCAGCGTCTCCTGGCGCGCGCGGGCGTCCAGGGTCTCGATCACGGTGCGGCGAAAGCCATGGTGGAAGGAGCTGCGCCCGGCTGCGTTGTACCCCCCAAAACCCACGATCACAGGTAAGCGCGACATAACTCAAAAGCTCCTGAACTGGGCCAGCGCGACGCCGAGCCGGCGCCTTGCGGCGCGGGCGCGGATCCCAAAGCGGTGGCGTATGCAAAGATTCGGCTGCCTATCCTGACGTGGATCATGACTGTCGAGTCACTCATCCGACCAATGTCGTGGCGAGCGAAAAGCATGCCGCGGGCAGGACAGCTCGTCGTGGGCGTCGTTAATCCCAGGGGCGGATCCGGGGGGCGCCGCGCGCAGCAAGGGTTTTCCAGGTGGATGCGCACTAACAACAAGCCCGCCGGATGGCGGGCTCGTGCACTGCTGGTCGCATCAGGCCTGGTAGCTGATATGACCATCCACCAGGGTGTAGCGCACCGCGCCGGGCAGGCAATGGTCGATAAAGGGGCAGTTGCTGCCCTTGGAGTACCAGCGTTCGCCGGCCAGGGTGGAGGCCTGCGGATCGAACAGCACCAGGTCGGCTGAGGAGCCGACGGCCAGACGACCGGCCGGCAGGCGCAGCGCGTCGGCCGGGCCGCTGGACAGACGCGCCAGCAGCGTCGGCAGGTCCAGCAGGCCGTCCTGCACCAGGCTCAGGGCCAGCGGCAGCAGCAGCTGCACGCTGCTGATGCCCGGCTCGGTGGCGGCGAAGGGCGCCAGCTTGGCGTCGCGCTCGTGCGGCTGGTGGTGGCTGGCGATGGCCGCGATCACCCCGGCCTTCACCGCCTCGCGCAGGCCGTCGCGGTCGGCCCGCGAGCGCAGCGGTGGCTGCACGTGGTAGAGGCTGGAGAAGTCGATCAGCGCCTCGTCGGTGAGGATCAGCTGGTACAGCGCCACGTCCGCCGTCACCGGCAAACCGCGGGCCTGGGCGGCGGCGATCAGCTCGGCGCCGCGGGCGCTGGTGATCTGGCTGAAGTGCGCGCGCACGCCACTCTGTTCCACCAGTAGCAGGTCACGGGCCAGGGCCACGGTCTCGGCGGTTTCCGGGATGCCGGCCAGGCCGAGGAAGCTGGCAGTCGGGCCCTCATGCGCCAGGCCGCCTTCGGCCAGATCGGCGTCCTGCGAGTGGAAGATCACCTGCAGGTCGAAGGTGGCCGCGTATTCCAGCGCGCGGCGCAGGGTGCGGCTGCTGCGGAAGTTGTCCAGGCCGTTGCCGAAGGCGACGCAGCCGGCATCGCGCAGCGCGACGAGTTCTGCAAGCTGCTCGCCGGCCAGGCCCTTGCTCAGTGCGCCGATGGGGAAGACCTTGGTGTGCCCGGCCTCGCGCGCGCGGTCGAGGATCAGCTCGGCCACCGCCGGGGTGTCCAGCACTGGCTTGGTAATTGGCGGGCAGCACAGGCTGGTGACGCCGCCGGCCGCGGCGGCCAGGGTTTCGCTGGCGATGCTGCCCTTGCGGCTGTAGCCCGGCTCGCGCAGGGCCACCGACAGGTCGACCAGGCCGGGGGCGGCGATCAGGCCCTGGGCGGCGAGCGTCTGCTCGGCGACGAAGCCGGCCGGCGCCTGGCCGATGGCGACCAGCTTGCCGCCGTCGAGATAGAGATCGGCGACCCGATCCAGGCCGCTGGCCGGATCGATCACGCGGGCGCCGAGGATTGCGGTACGCATCAGTTGGCCTCCTCGGCATTGAGTTGACGTTGGGCGTTCTGCCCGCTCATGGCCATCGACAGCACCGCCATGCGGATGGCGATGCCGTAGGTGACCTGGTTGAGGATCACCGACTGCGGGCCGTCGGCCACCGCCGACTCGATCTCCACGCCGCGGTTGATCGGCCCCGGGTGCATCACCAGGGCATCGGGCTTGGCCAGCGCCAGGCGCTGCTCGCTGAGGCCGAACAGGCGGTAGAACTCGCCTTCGCTGGGCAGCAGGCCACCCTGCATGCGCTCGCGCTGCAGGCGCAGCATGATCACCACGTCGACGTCCTTGAGGCCCTCGTTGGCGTCGCTGAACACGCGCACGCCGTAGCTTTGCTCGAGGCCGATGGGCAGCAGGGTCTTCGGCGCGATCACGCGGATATCCGGGCAGCCCAGGGTCTTCAACGCCAGCATGTTGGAGCGCGCTACCCGCGAGTGCAGGATGTCGCCGACTATGGCCACCGAGAGATTCTCGAAGTCGCCCTTGTGCCGGCGGATGGTGAGCATGTCGAGCATGCCCTGGGTCGGGTGGGCGTGGCGGCCGTCGCCACCATTGATGATCGCCAGGTTCGGGCAGACGTGCTCGGCGATGAAGTGCGCGGCGCCGGAGTCGGCATGACGCACGACGAAGATGTCGGCGGCCATGGCTTCGAGGTTGCGCAGGGTGTCGAACAGGGTCTCGCCCTTGCTGGTGGAGCTGGTCGACACGTTGAGGCTGATGACGTCGGCCGACAGCCGCTGGGCGGCCAGTTCGAAGGTGGTGCGGGTGCGCGTGGAGTTCTCGAAGAACACGTTGCACACGGTCTTGCCGCGCAGCAGCGGCACCTTCTTCACCGCGCGCGCACCGACCTCGAGGAAGGAGTCGGCGGTGTCGAGGATTTCGGTCAACAGCTCGCGGGGCAGGCCGTCGAGGGAGAGGAAATGGCGCAGCTGGCCTTGGTCGTTCAGCTGCAGCGGGCGCTTGGCGGCGAGTGGCGTCATCGCGGGAGTCTCAGTTGGCGAGCGTCTGGAGTTCGAGGGTCAGCGGCGTGGGGCCGGACAATTTTACCCGCTCGTTGGCCGCCAGCGACAGGCTGGCGCCGACCACGTCGGGGCGGATCGGCAGCTCGCGGGCGCCCAGGTCGAGCAGGCTGACCAGGGTCACGCTGGCCGGACGGCCGTAGTCGAACAGTTCGTTCAGCGCGGCGCGGATGGTGCGCCCGCTCATCAACACGTCGTCGATCAGCACCAGGTGTTGGCCTTCGATCTCGAACGGCAGTTCGGACGGTTGCACCTGCGGGTGCAGACCGTTCTGGGTGAAGTCGTCGCGGTAGAAGGACACGTCGAGCACGCCCAGTGCGTCATCGCGGCCGAGGGCGGCAAGCAGGGCCTGGGCGACCCAGACGCCGCCGGTGCGGATGCCGATGAAACGCGGCTCGGCGATCTGGCGCTGGTTCAGATGCTGGGTCAGGGCGCTGGCCATGGCCGGCAGCAGCTCGTTGGGGTTGGGTAGCATGGCGAAACTCCTTGGTGCGGGCTTAGCCCAAGCAATTTTCTTCGAGCCAGCCTTGCAGCAGCAACGCCGCGGCAATGGCGTCCACCGGGCGCTCGCGGTAGCCGCCGCTCTGGCCTTCGCGCAGGCGCTGGCCCTTGGCCTCGAAGGTGGTCAGGCGTTCGTCGTGGGTGTAGGCGGGCAGGTTGAAGCGGCCATTGAGGCGGCGAGCGAACTTCTCGGCGCGGGCGCTCATCTCGCTCGGCGTGCCGTCCATGTTCAGCGGCAGGCCGACCACCACGGCATCCGGCTGCCATTCCTTGATCAAGGCTTCGACCCGGCTCCAGTCCGGCACGCCGTTCTGCGCCTTGAGCACGCACAGCTCGCGGGCCTGGCCGGTGATCACCTGGCCGACGGCGACGCCGATCTGCTTGGTGCCGTAGTCGAAGCCCAGCAGCAGGCGCAGCGGCTTGCCCTCGGCCATCAGGCGTGCCCGGCTTGCGAGGTGAGCAGGCTGAGGTTGACCCCCAGGCGTGCGGCGGCGGCATTGAGACGCTGGTCGAAGGGCAGGTCGAAGAGAATGGCGCTGTCGGCCGGGCAGGTCAGCCAGGCGTTGTCGGCCAGCTCCGCTTCCAGTTGCCCGGCCTCCCAGCCGGCGTAGCCGAGGGTAATCAGGTACTTGTCCGGGCCCGTGCCGTCGGCGATGGCGAACAGCACGTCCTGCGAGGTGGACAGGCCCAGTTCGCCCAGCTCCAGGGTGGCCTGGAACTGCGGGCCGGCCGGGTGCAGGACGAAGCCGCGGTCGGTCTGCACCGGGCCGCCGGCGAAGATCGGCAGGCTGTGGCACAGCGCCGCCGGCTCCTCCTCGGGGCGCAGCTGTTCCAGCACGTCGGCCAGGTTGAGGCCGTTGGGCTTGTTGATCACCAGGCCCATGGCGCCCTGTTCGTTGTGTTCGACCAGGTAGGTGACGGTCTGCGCGAAATGCGGATCGGCCATGTGCGGCATGGCGATCAGGAAATGGTGCTTGAGCGAGGTGGGGGCTGAAATCTTCATGGCGCTAGTTTCGGCCTTAAGCGGGCAGGCTTCAAGCTGTAGGAGGGTGTCGGGCGGACATGGCGCAGCCTTGTCCGCCAAACCGGCGGGGCGGAGTGAGCGCAATGGTGGACAAGCCTTCGGCATGTCCACCCTACGGAATCAGTTACTCGACAGCCGATCGCCGCGCTCGAAGCGCCAGGTGCGGATGATTTCCAGGCGGTCGATATCGGCCAGGTCGCCGGTGAAGGGGGCGTAGGGCGCGGCCAGGCGCACGATGCGCTGGGCCGCCTGGTCGAGCACGGCCTGGCCGGAGGATTCCAGCACCTGCACTTCGTACAGGCTGCCGTCGCGGTTGATCGATACCAGCAGGCGCAGGCTGCCGTAGATGCGCTGGCGGCGGGCATCGTCGGGGTAGTTGAGGTTGCCGATGCGCTCGACCTTCTTGCGCCATTCGTCCTTGTACCAGGCGCCCTTGTCGCGCATGGTCGAGGCGGCGTTGAGGCGGTGGATCTTCGGCCGTTTGGCATAGGCCTGGACTTCCTGGGCCAGCTCGGCCTCCAGGCTGGCGATCTCCGCCGACAGCTGGGCGGCATCGAATACCGGCGCCGGGCGGGTCTGCGCCACCGGCTTGGCCTCTTCGCGTTTGACCGGGGTCTTCTGCCGCTGCGGGGCGCGGGTGGCGACCGCGGCCTTGGGCGCTTCCTGACGGGTAGCCGGCTGCTGCGGGGTGGCCGGCGGGGTGACCTTGCGCACCTCGCTGTCCTGGAACGGCGCCTGTTCGGTGGTCTTCGGTGCGGCGGCGTGTTCCAGGGTGCCGCTGCCCTGCTGGTTGTCCTGGGCGAGGAAGTCGGCCTGCTTGGGCTTTTCCTCGCTCTTGAAGGTGGACAGGGTGATTTCCAGGGTCTTGCTGATCTGGCTCGGCGGTTCCAGGCCGAAGCCGACGCCGAGGATCAGCGCCACGTGCAGGGCCGCGGCGAGGAACAGGGTGAACCCCAGGCGATCCGCCGGACGGACGGCGGCGGTGGAAACGGCGGGTGGGGTGGCTGCTGCGTTCATCACGTATCGGTCTGCTTACGAATGCCGCGCAGTCTGCGGCGCGGCGCCTCGGGCTGCAAGTCCGAAGCGCCGAGCTGTTAGCTGGTTCAAGCTTGTGGCTTGTCGCTTGCGGCTTGCCGCTTGTGTGCGATGCAGTCCATCAGGCGCTCGCCGATGCGGGTGTCGAAGGCGGCGTCGATCTCGCGGATGCAGGTGGGGCTGGTGACGTTGATCTCGGTCAGGTGCTCGCCGATCACGTCCAGGCCGACGAACAGCAGCCCCTTCTCGCGCAGGGTCGGGCCGACCGCGGCGGCGATCTCGTGGTCGCGTGCGGTCAGCGGGCGCGCCTCGCCGCGACCGCCGGCGGCCAGGTTGCCGCGGGTCTCGCCGGCGGCCGGGATGCGCGCCAGGCAGTAGGGCACCGCTTCGCCATCGATCATCAGGATGCGCTTGTCGCCGTCCTTGATCGCCGACAGGTAGCCTTGCGCCATGATCTGCTGCTGGCCATGCCGGGTCAGCGCCTCGAGGATCACCGAGAGGTTGGGGTCGCCTTCGCGGTGGCGGAATATCTGCGAACCGCCCATGCCGTCCAGGGGTTTGAGAATGATGTCACGGTGCTCATCGGCAAACTGGCGCAGAATGTCGGGGCGCCGACTGACCAGGGTCGGTGGCGTGTATTGGGAGAACTGGGTGGCGAACAGCTTTTCATTGCAGTCGCGCAGGCTCTGCGGCCGATTGACCACCAGTACGCCGTCGCGCTCCGCCTGCTCCAGCAGGTGGGTGGAATAGAGGAATTCGTTATCGAAGGGCGGGTCCTTGCGCATCAGGATCACGTCCAGTTCGGCGAGGGCGGCATCCTGTTCGGCGCCCAGGGCGAACCAGCGCTGGGCGTCGTTGAACACTTCCAGGGGGCGCAGGCGGGCACGGGCCTGGCCGCGGGCCTGGTAGAGATCCTGCTGTTCCATATAGAACAGCGACCAGCCGCGCGCCTGAGCGGCCAGCAGCATGGCCAGCGAGCTGTCCTTCTTGAAGGAAATGCTGGCAATCGGATCCATGACGATCCCGAGACGAAGGCTCATGGGGGTAACTCTCCGCGAGAAATGGGGCGGCGGCCGGGTTGGCCGCGCCGAGCACAGGCTGTCAGGGTGGCGTCGGCCGGGGCCCTGGTCAAGGGCAAGAGCCGCCCCGGCGGGCTTATAGCTTGCATGGGGAGAGTGTGCTAAAAAGGCCCGACGATTGGGTCAAGCCCCATCGGTGACAGGGCCTCAGGCACACTGATAACGCGAATATAACGACTCACCGAGGCGATGGTAGGGCGAAAATGGAACAGCATTCCGAGGGTTTGAAAGTAATGGTGATCGACGATTCGAAAACGATTCGTCGCACCGCGGAAACTCTGCTGAAAAAGGTGGGTTGCGAGGTCATCACCGCGGTCGATGGCTTCGATGCCCTGGCCAAGATTGCCGACACCCATCCCAGCATCATCTTTGTCGACATCATGATGCCGCGTCTCGATGGGTATCAGACCTGTGCCCTGATCAAGAACAACAGTGCTTTCAAATCCACCCCGGTGATCATGCTGTCCTCCAAGGACGGCCTGTTCGACAAGGCCAAGGGGCGCATCGTCGGCTCCGATCAGTACCTGACCAAGCCCTTCAGCAAGGAAGAGCTGCTCGGGGCGATCAAGGCCCACGTGCCGGACTTCATCCCGGTGGAACAAGCCTCCTGACGCCGCGGCCTGCAGGGCCGTACGCCTCTTCTGTATTGGGAAACACCATGGCTCGAATTCTGATTGTTGATGACTCCCCGACCGAGATGTACAAGCTGACCGCCATGCTGGAAAAGCACGGCCATCAGGTGCTCAAGGCGGAAAACGGCGCCGACGGCGTCGCCCTGGCGCGCCAGGAGAAGCCCGACGCCGTGCTGATGGACATCGTCATGCCGGGCCTCAACGGCTTCCAGGCCACCCGTCAGCTGACCAAGGACGCCGAGACCAGCCATATTCCGGTGATCATCGTCACCACCAAGGACCAAGAGACCGACAAGGTCTGGGGCAAGCGCCAGGGCGCCAAGGACTACCTGACCAAGCCGGTCGACGAAGACACCTTGCTGAAAACCCTCAATGCGGTGCTGGCCGGCTGATGCCGCGTCGTCCGCGTATTAAATAAGAAGAAGGCCAAGGCTGGCATGTCGGACGTGCAGACCCCTTTCCAGATTCTCCTCGACATCGACCAGCGTTGCCGCGCCCTGGCGGCCGGCCTGCCGTCGCAGCAGGCGGCGGTGCAGACCTGGAGCGGCATCGGCTTTCGCATGGGCGAACGGCTGTTCGTCGCGCCGATGGGGGAAGTCGGCGAGGTGTTGCACGAGCCGCGTCACACCCTGCTGCCGGGGGTCAAGGGCTGGGTCAAGGGCGTCGCCAACGTGCGCGGTCGTCTGCTGCCGGTGATGGACCTGTGCGGCTTCTTCGGCAACGAACTGTCGCCGCTGCGCAAGCTGCGGCGGGTGCTGGTGGTCGATCACCAGGAAATCTTCGCCGGCCTCACGGTCGACGAGGTGTTCGGCATGCAACATTTTCCCGTGGATGCCTTCTCCGAGCAGTTGCCGCCCCTCGAGGCGAGCATCGCGCCCTTTATCCACGGTGTCTTTCAACGGGAACAGCCCTGGTTGGTGTTCAGCCCTCATGCGCTGGCCAGCGATCCGGGCTTTCTCGATGTCGCTTATTAGAAAAAAATCGGTTGGGTCGGTTCTGCCGACCCTTTGGCGTTACATGGGAACCGTAGTGCGGTCGGTCCAGGCGGGGGCCAGATAATGAAAAAACTCAATGCAGGCAATTTGTTGGTCGGGGCACGCAGCAGCACGCTGATCGCGGCGCTGTTCGTCGTGCTGATCGTCTCCATCGTGCTGTTGTTCGCGAACTTCGCCTACATCAACACCCAGTCCAACTACGATACCGAGTACATCAGCCACTCCGGTGAGCTGCGCGTACTGTCTCAGCGTATCGCCAAGAACGCCACGGAAGCGGCGGCGGGTACCGCCGAGGCCTTCGGCCTGCTGCGCGACGCGCGCAACGACTTCCAGCAGCGCTGGGGTTATCTGACCGACGGCGACGCCAACAGCGGCCTGCCGCCGGCACCGGAAGCGGTGCAGGCGCAGATGGCCGCGGTGCAGCAGGACTGGGACAGCCTGCGGCAGAACACCGACGCCATTCTCGCTAGCGAGCAGACCGTACTGTCGCTGCACCAGGTAGCCGCGACCCTGGCGGAAACCATTCCGCAGCTGCAGGTCGAGTACGAGGAAGTGGTCGACATCCTGCTGGAAAGCGGTGCGCCGGCGGCCCAGGTCTCGGTGGCCCAGCGCCAGTCGCTGCTGGCCGAACGTATCCTCGGCTCGGTGAACAAGGTGCTGGCCGGTGACGAAGACTCGGTGCAGGCCGCCGACATGTTCGGTCGCGACGCCAGCCTGTTCGGCCGGGTACTGGCCGCCATGCTCGAAGGCAACGCGGCGATGGAAATCAGCCAGGTGACCGACGAGGAAGCCCTCGAGCGTCTGGCCGAGATTTCCGAGCTGTTCGAATTCGTATCCGGTTCGGTGGACGAGATTCTCGAGACCTCGCCGGAACTGTTCCAGGTGCGCGAATCGGCGAACGCCATCTTCAGCGTGTCGCAGACCCTGCTGGACAAGGCCTCCGAGCTGGCCAGCGGCTTCGAAGACCTGGCCGGCGGCCGCGCCATCAACACCCTGTTCGGCTACGTGCTGGGCGCCCTGGCGCTGGGCTCGATCATCCTCATCGGCCTGGTGATGGTGCGCGAGACCAACCGCCGACTGGCCGAGACCGCGGAGAAGAACGAACGTAACCAGGCGGCGATTCTGCGTCTGCTCGACGAAATCGCCGACCTCGCCGACGGTGACCTGACCGTGGCCGCGACGGTAACCGAAGACTTCACCGGTGCCATCGCCGACTCCATCAACTACTCCATCGACCAGCTGCGCGACCTGGTGGCCACCATCAACCTGACCGCCGTTCAGGTCGCCGGTGCGGCCCAGGAAACCCAGGCCACGGCGATGCATCTGGCCGAGGCCTCCGAGCACCAGGCCCAGGAAATCGCCGGCGCCTCCGCGGCGATCAACGAAATGGCCGTGTCGATTGACCAGGTATCGGCGAACGCCTCGGAATCCTCCGCGGTAGCGGAACGTTCCGTAGCCATCGCCAACAAGGGCAACGAAGTCGTACACAACACCATCACCGGCATGGATAACATCCGTGAGCAGATCCAGGACACCTCGAAGCGGATCAAACGCCTCGGTGAATCGTCTCAGGAGATCGGTGACATCGTTAGCCTGATTAACGACATTGCCGACCAGACCAACATCCTCGCCCTGAACGCCGCGATCCAGGCGTCCATGGCCGGTGATGCGGGCCGCGGCTTCGCCGTGGTAGCGGACGAGGTACAACGCCTCGCGGAACGTTCCTCGGCGGCGACCAAGCAGATCGAGGCCCTGGTCAAGACCATTCAGACCGACACCAACGAAGCGGTTATCTCCATGGAGCAGACGACTTCCGAAGTGGTCCGCGGTGCCCGCCTGGCGCAGGACGCCGGGGTGGCCCTGGAAGAGATCGAGAAGGTATCGAAGACCCTCGCGGCGCTGATCCAGAACATCTCCAACGCCGCCCGTCAGCAGGCCTCCTCGGCCGGCCATATTTCCAACACCATGAACGTGATCCAGGAAATCACCTCGCAGACGTCCTCGGGGACCACCGCCACCGCCAAGAGCATCGGTAACCTGGCCAAGATGGCCAGTGAGATGCGCAAGTCGGTGTCCGGCTTCACCCTACCGGACGCCTGATAAAGGAGGGCGGCGGCTGCTCGCAGTCGCCGCACGACAGCCATGACTCAGGGCGAAGGTATGCAGTCAAGCGGCGTGTGGGCCTTGCGCCCGGTGGCCGATATGTCGCAAGCCGACTTCCACGACTGGCAGGCGCTGCTCGAAGCGCGCACCGGCGTGGTGATCAGCGAGCAGCGGCGCGCCTTCCTGCAGACCAACCTGAGTGCGCGCATGCGCGAACTGGGCGTCACGGATTACGCCAGCTATTACCGCCAGGTCACCGACGGGCCGCGTGGCGCGGTGGAGTGGTCGACCCTGCTGGATCGTCTGACCGTGCAGGAAACCCGCTTCTTCCGCCACCCGCCGTCCTTCGAGGTGCTGGCGCAGTACCTGCAGGAGCGACTGGCCGCCGGCCTGACGCGGCCCTGGGAGCTGTGGAGCGTGGGCTGTTCCAGCGGCGAGGAGCCCTATTCGCTGGCGATTTTGGCGGCCGAAGCGCTGCAGGGCAGCGAGTCGCCCGAGCATTTCGCCGTGACCGGCACGGATATCAGCCAGGGCGCGCTGAGCAAGGCCCGCGAGGGCAGCTACTCGGCGCGGCGTCTGGAACAGGTGAACGGCGACCTGCGCGAGCGTTATTTCCTCGCCCAGGCCGACGGACGTTTCAAGGTGGTGCCGAGTCTGGCGGCGCGCGTGTGCTGCGCCAAGCTCAATGTGCTGGAACTGGCCAAGGCGCCGATGTCCGGCATGGACGTGATTTTCTGTCAGAACTTGCTGATCTATTTCCGCCGCTGGCGTCGCCGCGACATCCTCAACCGCCTGGCCGAGAGCCTGGCGCCCGGGGGGCTGCTGGTGGTGGGCGTGGGTGAAGTAGCCGGTTGGCAGCATCCGGCGCTGGTGCCGGTGGCCGACGAGCGAGTCCTGGCGTTTACCCGCAAGGGATAAGGCCAAGTTTATGAGTGGAGTGGCTATGGGTGATCGGCATGACTATGTCGCCCTGGAGTGGGTCAAAGGCGAGATCGCGGAAACCCTGAAGCAGGCGCGGCAGGCCCTGGAGGCGTTCGTCGAGAACCCGCAGGACCCCACGCGCATGCGTTTCTGCCTGACCTATGTGCACCAGGTCCACGGCACCTTGCAGATGGTCGAGTTCTACGGCGCCGCGCTGCTCGCCGAGGAAATGGAGCAGCTGGCAAAGGCGTTGATGGAAGGCCGCGTGGCCAACCAGGGCGAAGCCCTGGAAGTGCTGATGCAGGCCATCCTGCAGCTGCCGGTGTACCTCGACCGCATCCAGACCGCTCGCCGCGACCTGCCGATGGTGGTGTTGCCGCTGCTCAACGACCTGCGCGCCGCGCGCGGCGAGAAGCTGCTGTCGGAAACCAGCCTGTTCGCCCCGGACATGTCGGTGCGCCAGCCGGCGCTGCCGGAAGGCGGCCTGGCGCGGCTGCGCACCGCCGAGCTGCCGGTGCTGCTGCGCAAGCTGCGGCAGATGCTGCAGATGGCCCTGGTCGGGGTGATCCGCGGCCAGGACCTGGCCACCAACCTCGGCTATATGGCGCGCGTGTTCGCCCGCCTGGAAACCCTGTGCAAGGACGCCCCGCTGGGCGGCCTGTGGCAGATCGCCTCCGGCATGGTCGAGGGCCTGGCCAACGGCAGCGTGGTCAACGGCACCTCGGTGCGCACCCTGCTGCGCCAGGTCGACAAGGAGCTCAAGCGCCTGGTCGAGCAGGGCGCCGACGGCATCAACCAGGCCGCGCCGGACGAGCTGACCAAGAACCTGCTGTTCTACGTGGCCAAGGCGCCGGCGCAGTCGCCGCGCATCCGTGCGCTGAAGGAACAGTACCGCCTCGACGACGCCCTGCCCGACAACGAGGTGGTGGACGAGGAGCGCGCCCGCCTGGCCGGCCCCGACCGCGACGCCATGCGCTCGGTGGTCGCCGCCCTGTGCGAGGAGCTGGTGCGGGTCAAGGACAGCCTCGACCTGTTCGTGCGCAGCGACCGCAGCCAGGCCGGCGAGCTGGACGGCCTGCTGGCGCCGCTCAAGCAGATCGCCGATACCCTGGCGGTGCTCGGCTTCGGCCAGCCGCGCAAGGTCATCCTCGATCAGATCGACGTGATCCACGGCCTCTCCCTCGGTCAGCGCGAGCCCAGCGACGCGGTGTTGATGGACGTCGCCGGCGCCCTGCTGTACGTCGAGGCGACCCTGGCCGGCATGGTTGGCCCGAGCGACGACGGGCAGAGCGAACAGAGCCACCTGCCGACCACCGACGTGGCGCAGATCCACCAGCTGGTGATCAAGGAAGCGCGCAACGGCCTGGAACAGGCCAAGGACGCGATCATCGAGTTCATCGCCTCGCAGTGGAACCACGAGCACCTGGCGCGCGTGCCCGAGCTGCTCACCCAGGTCCGTGGCGGCCTGGCGATGATCCCGCTGCAGCGCGCCGCCGACCTGCTCAACGCCTGCAACCGCTATATCCAGGAACAGCTGCTGGCGCGTAAGGCCGTGCCCAACTGGCAGAGCCTGGACACCCTGGCCGACGCCATCACCAGCGTCGAGTACTACCTCGAGCGCCTGTCCGAGGACCACGGCAGCCAGGGCGATCTGATTCTCGACGTGGCCGAGGAGAGCCTGGAAGCGCTGGGCTATCCGCTCAAGGAAAAGCCGTCGATCCTCGATCGCGTCGAGCCGCAGGAGGAGTCGCTGGCGCCGCTGGCCGACCCGCTGCAGGAAATCGAGCTGCTCGGCGCCGAGGACAGCCAGCTGGAGCAACCCCTGGCCGACAGCGAGCCGGTCGCCGCCGCGCAGGAGTCGTCCTTCGCGCCGGGGTTCGACCTGGCCGAGCAGGCCGACGCCGACCAGCAGCCCTTCGAGGCCGCGGCCGAGCCGCAACTGGAGGAGCTGCAGCCGCTCAACGATTTCGCCTTCGAGCTGGACGACGGCCCGCAGGGCCTCGCCGCCGAGCCCGAGCACGAGCTGGAACTGGAAGAGCTGAGCCTGGAGCAGCTGTCCGCCCCGCAGCAGTGGGACGAGCTGGAACTGGCCGAACTGGAACTGCCCGAGGTCGAGCTGCCCAGCGCCCCCGAGCCGGCGCCGCTGATCGAGGTGGAGGACCTTGCCAAGCCGCTGTCGATGGCCGACGTGATGGCCGCGCCGGTGCAGGCGATCAACCCGCCGGCCGCCGAGGTACCGCCGAGCCTGCTGCCGCCGCCGGCCGACGAGGAGCCGGTGGACGAAGAGCTGCTGGAAGTCTTTATCGAAGAAGTCGGCGAGGTGCTGGAAACCATCGCCGAATACCTGCCGCAGTGGCAGGCCGATACCGAGAACAAGGACGCCCTGATCGAAGTGCGGCGTGCCTTCCACACCCTCAAGGGCAGCGGGCGCATGGTCCGCGCGCTGATCATCGGCGAGCTGGGCTGGTCCATCGAGAACCTGCTCAACCGTGTGCTGGATCGCAGCATTGCGCCGAGCGAGCCGGTGCAGCAGGTGGTGCTCGACGTGGTGGCGCTGATGCCGGCGCTGGTCGAGGAGTTCGCCGCCAAGGCGCAGCGCCAGCGCGACGACGTCGACCGGCTGGCCGCCACCGCGCATGCCCTGGCCAAGGGCCACAGCCTCCCAAAATCTGACGCCCCGGCCGCCGAGCAGGTAGCCGAGACCGCGGGCGCTGTCGAGGCTACCGCCGTCGTGGAGGAGAGCGAGCCGCTCGATGGCGAGCCCCTCGACCCGCAGTTGCTGGATATCTTCCGCAACGAGGCGGAAACCCATCTGGACACCCTGGTCGGCTTTCTCGCCGACTGCGCGCAGGAGCTGCCGCAGCCGGTGACCGACGACCTGCAGCGCGCCCTGCACACCCTCAAGGGCAGCGCCTATATGGCCGGCATCCTGCCGGTGGCGGAGATCGCCGCGCCGCTGGAGAAGTTGGTCAAGGAATTCAAGACCAACCTGATCCGCGTCGACATGGCCGAGGCCGAGCTGCTCAGCCGCGCCGAGAAGCTGTTCCGCGCCGCCCTGGAGCAGCTGGAAAGCCAGCCGCTGGCGCCGATTGCCGGTGCCGAGGACTTCCTCGCCCGGGTCCACAAGCTGCATCAGGAGCGCCTCGACGCTGCCGAAGGCGAACGCCTCGGGCAGAGTGGCGAAAGTCGCGACCCGCAGCTGATCGGCATCTTCCTGGCCGAAGGCATGGACATCCTGCTGGACGCCGAGGACCTGCTGCGCAAGTGGCGCGAGCATCCCTCCGAGCGCCAGGAGCTGTCCGCCCTGCTGGAAGAGCTGACCACTCTCGGCCGAGGCGCCGAGATGGCCGAGCTGCCGCAGATCGACGAGCTGTGCGAGGCCCTGCTGGACCTCTATGGCGCGGTCGAGGAGGGCAGCCTGGCGGTCAGCGAACGCTTCTTCGACGAGGCGGAAAAGGCCCACGAAGCGCTGATCGGCATGATGGATCAGGTTGCCGCGGCGCTGCAGGTCAGCGCCCAGCCCGAGCGTGTGCAGGCGCTGCGCGACCTGCTCGGCGAAGCCATCGACCCAGCCACCCTGGCCCTGCTCGCCCCCGGCGCCGAGGGTTTCGAAGTCATCGAGCTGGACCAGGCCACGGCCGAACTGCTGCAGGCTGAGGAACAGCCGGAGCCGGAGCCGCAGGCGTCGGGTGCGGAGTTCGCCGCGTTCGAGCTGCTCGAGGACAGCATTGCCGAGCCCGAGCCCGAGCCCGAGCCCGAGCCCGAGCCCGAGCCCGAGCCCGAGCCCGAAGCCGAAGCCGAAGCCGAAGCCAGCTTCAGCCCGGCCGATGCCGACCTCGACGAGGAGATGGTGGAAATCTTCCTCGAGGAGGCGGTGGATATCCTCGAAAGCGCCGGCCAGGCGTTGGAGCGCTGGCTGGGCGAGCCGGACAACACCCTGCCGCTGTCGTCCCTGCAGCGCGACCTGCACACCCTCAAGGGCGGCGCGCGGATGGCCGCGATCCGCCCGATCGGCGACCTCGGCCACGAGCTGGAATCGCTCTACGAAGGCCTGGTCGACCGCCGCTACAACTATGGCGCGGCCCTGGGCGGCCTGCTGCAGCAGAGCCACGACCGCCTGGCGCTGATGCTCGATCAGCTGCAGGCGCGCCAGCCGTTGGCGGCCGGCGAAGACCTGATCCAGGCCATCCGCCAGTTCCGCCAGGGCGGCGCGCAGAGCCTGTCGGCCGCGGCGACCCTGGTCGATCCGGCCCTGGATGAGGACGCGGTGGAGGCCGCCGAACCGCTCGAACTGGATCTGGATGCCGGCGAGCTGCCGCCGCTGGCCCTGGTCGAGGACGAAGACCTGCTGGTGCTCGACGATCCCACCGAGGCGCCGTTCGATCAGGCGCCGCCGGCAGTCGACGAGCCCGCGGCGGAGCTGCCGACGCCGGCCGAGCGCGAGCCGCAGGCTGCGGCGCCGACCAGCTGGCACGAGGAGCGCGACCCGGAGCTGGTGGAAATCTTCCTCGAGGAAGGCTTCGACATCATCGACAGCGCCGGCGCCGCCCTGCAGCGCTGGATGGCCGACGTCGACAACAGCCTGGAGCTGGAAGCCCTGCAGCGCGACCTGCACACCCTCAAGGGCGGTGCGCGCATGGCCGAGATCCGCGAGATCGGTGATCTGGCCCACGAACTGGAATTTCTCTACGAAGGCTTGGGCGGCGGTCGTCTGCGTGCCAGCCCCGAGCTGTTCGGCCTGCTGCAGGCCTGTCATGACCGTCTGGCCGAGATGCTCGAGGCGGTGCGCGGCCAGCGTGCGGTGCCGCCGGGCGACGCCCTGATCGAGACCATCAAGCGCTTTCGCGCCAACCCCGACGAGCAGCTGAGCATGCCGTCTGCGGTCCAGCTCAAGGCCTTCGTCGAGAGCGAGGACGGCGAGGAGGCCGACAGCGACATCCTCGACATCTTCCTCGAAGAGGGCGACGACCTGCTCGAGGCGATGGAGGCGGCCATCGGTCGCTGGGAAGAACAGCGCGACGACAGCGCCGCCATCGACGAGATGCTGCGCATCCTGCACACCCTCAAGGGCGGTGCACGGCTGGCCGGGCAGAAGCGCCTGGGCGACATGAGCCACGATCTCGAGCAGCACCTGAGCGAGGCGCTGCAGCAGGGCGCACCCTGGCCCGAGAGCCTGCTGATCGACCTGCAGTCCGGTTTCGAGGGGCTGCAGAAGGAACTCGATCTGTTGCGCCAGCGCCTTAGCGCCAGCCTGGCCGAGCCGCCGCTGGTCGCCCAGCCCGAGCCGGCAGCGCCGAGCCTGGGCGCGCCGCAACCGGCCGCCCAACTGGTCGTCCCTAAGCTGGGCGCCCAACTGGTCGTCCCGATAGTCGCCGCCAGCGAGCTGCCGAGCCTGGTGCAGGCGCCCAAGGTGCTGCCGTTCGTGCGCCGCGCCGCCGAGGCGGCGGCCGAGGCCGCGTCCCGTCGTGCCCCGCAGGAGCTGGTCAAGGTGCCGGCCGAGCTGCTCGAAGGCCTGGTCAACCTGGCCGGCGAGACCTCGATCTTCCGCGGTCGGGTCGAACAGCAGGTGAGCGACGTCGGCTTCACCCTGAGCGAGATGGAAGCCACCATCGACCGGGTGCGCGACCAGCTGCGCCGCCTCGACACCGAGACCCAGGCGCAGATCCTCAGCCGCTACCAGGCCGAGGCCGAGCGCGCCGGTTACGAGGACTTCGATCCGCTGGAGATGGACCGCCACTCGCAACTGCAACAGCTGTCGCGGGCACTGTTCGAGTCGGCCTCCGACCTGCTCGATCTGAAGGAAACCCTGGCGGCGAAGAACCGCGACGCGGAAACCCTGTTGCTGCAGCAGGCGCGGGTCAACACCGAGCTGCAGGAAGGCCTGATGCGCACCCGCATGGTGCCGTTCGACCGCCTGGTGCCGCGGCTGCGCCGTATCGTGCGGCAGGTGGCCGGCGAGCTGGGCAAGCAGGTCGAGTTCGTCGTCGGCAACGCCGAAGGGGAAATGGACCGCACCGTGCTCGAACGCATCGTCGCGCCGCTGGAGCACATGCTGCGCAACGCCGTCGATCACGGTATCGAGCCCACTGCCGTACGCCGCGACGTCGGCAAGCCGGAAACCGGCACCATTCGCCTCAACCTCGGCCGCGAGGGCGGCGACATCGTCCTCACCCTCGACGACGACGGCGGCGGCATCCGCCTCGACGCGGTGCGGCGCAAAGCCATCGAACGCGGCATGATGGATGCCGACAGCGACCTGACCGACCACGAGATCCTCCAGTTCATCCTCGAGGCCGGTTTCTCCACCGCGGAAAAGGTCACCCAGATCTCCGGCCGCGGCGTCGGCATGGACGTGGTGCACTCGGAGGTTAAGCAGCTCGGCGGCTCGATGAGCATCGACTCGGTCGTCGGCCAGGGCACCCGCTTCACCATCCGTCTGCCGTTCACTGTGTCGGTCAACCGCGCGCTGATGGTGTATTCCGGCGAGGACCTGTACGCCATCCCGCTGAACACCATCGAAGGCATCGTGCGGGTTTCGCCCTACGAGCTGGAGGCGCTCTACGAGCAGGGCGGCTCCGCCGCAGGCGCGCCCACTGCGCCACGCTTCGAGTACGCCGGGCAGGCCTACGAACTGAAGTACCTGGGCGACCTGCTGAATAACGGCCAGCAGCCCAAGCTGGTCGGCCAGAGCCTGCCGCTGCCGGTGATCCTGGTGCGTTCCAGCGAGCACGCCGTGGCGGTGCAGGTGGACAGCCTGGCCGGCTCGCGCGAGATCGTGGTGAAGAGCCTCGGCCCGCAGTTCGCCGGGGTGCATGGCATCTCCGGGGCGACCATCCTCGGCGACGGCCGGGTGGTGGTGATTCTCGACCTGCTGGCGACCATCCGCGTGCTGCATGCGCACCTGCAGAGTCAGCTGACTCCGCGCCTGGCCTCGCGCCAGGTGGCGATCAGCGAGGAAGTGGAAGTCGACCGGCCGCCGCTGGTGATGGTGGTGGACGATTCGGTCACCGTGCGCAAGGTCACCAGCCGCCTGCTCGAACGCAACGGCATGAACGTGGTCACCGCCAAGGACGGGGTCGACGCCATCGCCCAGCTGCAGGAGCACAAGCCCGACATCATGCTGCTGGACATCGAGATGCCGCGCATGGACGGCTTCGAGGTGGCCACCCTGGTGCGCCACGACGAGCGCCTGAAGGACCTGCCGATCATCATGATCACCTCGCGTACCGGCGAGAAGCACCGCGAGCGGGCCATGGCCATCGGCGTCAACCAGTACCTCGGCAAGCCCTATCAGGAGTCCTTGCTGCTCGACACCATCGCTCAGTTGGTGGATAGCCACCGGATCAAACGGACATGACAGACAAATCCGCGGCACGTATTGCAGTGATCGCCGACACCTCGTTGCAGCGCCATGTGTTGCAGCAGGCATTGGCCGGTGGCGGTTATCAGGTGGTGCTCAACAGCGACCCGGCGCGGCTCGACGAGGAGCAGCTGGCCGCCTGCGAGACCGACCTGTGGCTGGTGGACCTGGCCCAGTCGGACGACTCGCCGCTGGTCGACAGCCTGCTGGAGCGCGCCAGCGCGCCGGTGCTGTTCGGCGAGGGGCACGCCCCCGAGCGCCATTCGGAGAATTACCCGCGCTGGGAGCGCAGCCTGTTCGGCAAGCTCAAGCGCCTGGTCGGCGATCCGACCCAGGCGGTCGGCCCGAGCCTGCAGGCGCTGCTCGACGAGGCGCAGCGCCCCGCCCGCCTGGAGCTGCCGCAGGCCTTGGCCGACACGCCGTTCAAGGCCGGCGAGCCGGCGCGCCAGGTCTGGCTGCTGGCCGCCTCGCTGGGCGGCCCGGCGGCGGTCAAGGCGTTCCTCGACGCCTTGCCCGGCGGCCTGCCGATCGGCTTCGTCTATGCCCAGCATATCGACGCCAGTTTCGAAGCGGCGCTGCCGCAGGCGGTCGGCCGGCACAGCCAGTGGCACGTCAACCCGGCGCGCCAGGGCGACCCGGTGCGCTGCGGCGAGGTGGTGGTGGCGCCGATCCAGCACGAGCTGGGTTTCGCCGAGGACGGCGCGATGCAGATCGCCGAACGCGGCTGGCCCGAGCCCTACAGCCCGTCCATCGACCAGATGATGCTCAACCTGGCGCAGCAGTTCGGCGCCCAGTGCGGGGTGATCGCCTTCAGCGGCATGGGCAGCGACGGCAGCGCCGCGGCGGCCTACGTCAAGCGCCAGGGCGGCCTGATCTGGACCCAGCGCGGCGACAGCTGCGCCAGCCCGAGCATGCCCGACAGCCTGCGCGAGGGCGGCTACAGCAGCTTCAGCGCCGATCCGCGCGAGCTGGCCGTGGCGCTGGTCAACCACCTCGCCGAACACTGCAGTTGAGGACGTTTCAATGAGCCAAGCCGTCGCCGCCCAGAACAGCGCCGCCAACCTGACCGGTCTGTTGGTGCCCCTGGCCGACCGCACCCTGCTGCTGCCCAACGTGGCGGTGGCCGAGTTGATCCCCTACCGCGCGCCGCAGGTCAGCGAAGGCATGCCGGCCTGGTTCCTCGGCCAGATCGCCTGGCGCGACCTGCGCCTGCCGCTGCTGTCCTTCGAGGCCGCCAGCGGCGGCCAGGCGCAGGTCGCCAGCGGTGCGCGGGTGGCGGTGATCAACGCCCTGGGCGGCCGGCCCAAGGTCAAGTTCATCGCCCTGCTGGTGCAGGGCATTCCGCGCTCGCTGAAGGTCGCCAGCGACCTGGCGGCCGCCGACGTCGCGTTGGCGCCGCTGGAGCTGGGCGCGGCGCGAGTCGGCGAGGACGTGGTGCGCATCCCCGATCTGGTCGGCCTGGAGCAACTGCTGGAAGACGCCGGGCTGCTGTAGGTTGGGTTGAGGAGCGTGCGACGAAGCCCAACAGCGGATCATGGGACGCCAGGGATTGCCGAGCGCAGTCCTTCGGGCTTCCTGTTGGGCTTCGCTGCGCTCAGCGCCAACCTACCTGGCAACGGTTGCAACCTGTGGTGGGTCAGGGGGCAGCCTGTAGGTTGGGTTGAGGAGCGTGCGACGAAGCCCAACGGCGGATTGTGGTACGCCAGGGATTGCCGAGCGCAGTCCTTCGGGCGTCCTGTTGGGCTTCGCTGCGCTCAGCGCCAACCTACCTGGCAACGGCCGCAACCTGTGGTGGGTCAGGGTGCAGCCTGTAGGTTGGGTTGAGGAGCGTGCGACGAAGCCCAACGGCGGATTGTGGTACGCCAGGGATTGTCGAGCGCAGCCTTTCGGGCTTCCTGTTGGGCTTCGCTGCGCTCAGCGCCAACCTACCTGGCAACGGCCGCAACCCTAGCCGCGGCCACGCCTGTAGCAGTGCGGGCGTGCCGGCATGCCCGCACTGCATCCGCCCTACAGGTCCCCCCACAGCTGCTGCGCCACGGCCAGCGCCACCACGGGCGCGGTCTCGGTGCGCAGCACCCGTGGGCCGAGACGCGCGGCGTGGAAGTCGGCCGCCTTGGCCTGGGCCACCTCCGCCTCGCCGAGGCCGCCTTCCGGGCCGATCAGAAACGCCAGCGAGCGCGGCGGCGCATGGCCGGCCCAGGCCTCGGCCACCGGGTGCAGCACCAGCTTGAGTTCGGCTTCGACCGCGCCGAGCCAGACGCCCAGCTCCTGCGGCGCATGAATCACCGGCAGCACCGAGCGGCCGCACTGCTCGCAGGCGCTGATAGCCACCTGGCGCCAGTGGGCCAGGCGCTTGTCGGCGCGTTCGTCCTTCAGGCGCACCTCGCAGCGCGCCGAGACGATCGGGGTGATCTCCGCCGCGCCCAGTTCGGTGGCCTTCTGGATCGCCCAGTCCATGCGCTCGCCGCGCGACAGGCCCTGGCCCAGGTGGATGCGCAGCGGCGATTCGGCCAGGCCATCGAAGGCTTCGCGCAGCTCCACGCGCACCGCCTTCTTGCCCACCTCGATCAGTTCGCCCTGGTACTCGCGGCCGCTGCCGTCGAACAGTTGCACCGCGTCGCCCGCGGCATGCCGCAGCACGCGGGCGATATAGTGGGCCTGGGCCTCGGGCAGCTCGTGCTGGCCGAGGGACAGGGGAGCGTCGATAAAGAAACGGGATAGGCGCATAGGGGCAGCTGCCGGCGGTCAGTTCGAAGCGGCAAGTTTAAAGCACCGCGTCCCCGCCCCGCAGCCCTTGCTTGCGGGCTGGGATCAGGCGCTGGTGCGCACGGCGCTCCCTACGGACGGAGCTGTCAGCGCTACCGCCTCAGCCTGGATCGCGATGCCCGGGATAGCGGTTGTCCACCGCCACGCTGACGGTTTCGCGGGTGGCGATATCGATGCCCTCGCTGGCCACCTCGGCGAGAAAGTCGATCTGCTCCGGGCTGATCACGTAGGGCGGCAGGAAGTACACCACGCTGCCCAGCGGGCGCAGCAGGGCGCCGCGACTCAGGGCGTGCTGGTACACCGCCAGGCCGCGGCGCTGCTGCCAGGGGTAGGCGGTCTTGCTCGCCTTGTCGGCGACCATCTCGATGGCCAGGGCCATGCCGGTCTGGCGCACCTCGGCCACATGCGGATGATCCTTCAGGTGTTCGGTGGCGCTGGCCATCCGCGCGGCCAGGGCCTTGTTCTTCGCGATGACATCGTCATCGCGGAAGATATCCAGGGTCGCCAGGGCCGCGGCACAGGCCAGCGGGTTGCCGGTGTAGGTGTGCGAGTGGAGGAAGGCGCGCAGGGTGGCGTAGTCATCGTAGAAGGCGCCGTAGACCTGGTCGGTGGTGAGTACCGCGGCCATCGGCAGGTAGCCGCCGGTCAGCGCCTTGGACAGCACCAGGAAGTCCGGGGTGATGCCGGCCTGCTCGCAGGCGAACAGGGTCCCGGTGCGGCCGAAGCCGACGGCGATCTCGTCGTGGATCAGGTGCACGCCGTAACGGTCGCAGGCTTCGCGCAGCAGCTTGAGGTACACCGGGTGGTACATGCGCATGCCGCCGGCGCCCTGGATCAGCGGCTCGACTATCACCGCGGCGACCTCGTGGGCGTGCTGCTCCAGGGTCTGCTCCATGGCCGCGAACATAGTCCGCGAATGCGCTTCCCAGCCCATGCCCTCGGGGCGCAGGTAGCAGTCCGGGCTGGGCACCTTGAGGGTGTCGAGCAGCAGCGCCTTGTAGGTGTCGGTGAACAGCGCCACGTCGCCCACCGACATCGCCGCCACCGTCTCGCCATGGTAGCTGTTGGTCAGGGTGACGAAGCGCTTCTTCTCAGGCTTGCCGCTGTTGATCCAGTAGTGGTGGCTCATCTTCAGCGCCACCTCGATACCGGAGGAGCCATTGTCGGCGTAGAACACCTTGGAGAGCCCTTGCGGGGTGATCTGCACCAGGCGCTCGGACAGCTCGACCACCGGTGCGTGGGTGAAACCGGCCAGCATCACATGCTCCAGGCTGTCCAGCTGCTCGCGGATGCGCGCGTTGATCCGCGGGTTGCCGTGGCCGAACACGTTGACCCACCAGGAGCTGACCGCGTCCAGGTAGCGTTTGCCGTCGAAGTCCTCCAGCCAGACGCCGGAGCCAGAGCGGATCGGAATCAGCGGCAGGCGCTCGTGGTCCTTCATCTGGGTACAGGGGTGCCACAGCACATTAAGGTCGCGCTGCATCCACTGGTCGTTCAAGCTCATGCTGCATCTCCCAATCGTCAGCGGCACAGCCTACCAGAAGGCGCTGCCGTCGATCCGCCCCCAGCTGCCGTCTGGCGCCCGCCGACGAACTTCGCGGTGGCGGTGTCGGACTAAGCTGGCTGGTCGGAAATCCATCGTGCAAATATCGTATTTCTCGATATTTCATAGCGAAATTTTCCGCTTTAAATCGATAGATTTGTCGCTAGTCTTGCTCAACCTCTCGTCTCCGGAAGCCTTCCCATGCAGTGGCGCAACACTTCCTCCCGTTACGGCCTGGTCAGCGTGCTGCTGCACTGGCTGGTGGCCCTGGCCGTCTTCGGCCTGTTCGGCCTGGGCCTGTGGATGATGGAGCTGGGTTACTACGATCCCTGGCGCCAGCGCGCCCCCGACCTGCACAAGAGCATCGGCATCGCGCTGTTCGCGCTGATGCTGCTGCGCATGCTGTGGCGCTGGCTGAGCCCGCCGCCGGCGGCCCTGGCCAGCCACGACCGGGCCACCCGCCTGGCCTCCAAGCTGGGTCACCGCCTGCTCTACCTCGGCCTGTTCGTGCTGATGCTTTCCGGTTACCTGATTTCCACCGCCGACGGCCGCGCCATCGAGGTGTTCGGCCTGTTCGCGGTGCCGGCTACTGTTACCGGCCTGCCGCAGCAGGAGGACGTCGCCGGCCTGGTGCACGAGTACCTGGCCTGGGGTCTGGTGCTGTTCGCCGGAGTGCATGCCCTGGCCGCGCTGAAACACCATTTCATCGACCGCGACAGCACCTTGCTGCGCATGTTCGGCCGTTGATTCGTCGTTCCTTCCGGCGCGGGCCTCGAGCCGCGCCCTTCGCTCAACCTCAGCAGGAGATTCACCCATGTTGAAGAAAACCCTCGTCGCCCTGGCCCTGGGCAGCGCCCTGATCGGAGGCCAGGCCCTGGCCGCCGACTACGCCATCGACAAGAAAGGCCAGCACGCCTTCGTCAACTTCAAGATCAGCCACCTGGGCTACAGCTGGCTCTACGGCACCTTCAAGGACTTCGACGGCAAGTTCAGCTTCGACGCCGCCAATCCCGAGGCGAGCACCGTCAGCGTCACCCTCAACACCGCCAGCGTCGACACCAACCATGCCGAGCGCGACAAGCATATCCGCAGCGACGACTTCCTCAGCGTCGGCAAGCACCCGACCGCGACCTTCGAGTCCACCTCGGTGAAGTCCACCGGCGAAGGCAGCGCCGACATCAGCGGCAACCTGACCCTCAACGGCGTGACCAAGCCGGTGGTGATCGCCGCCAAGTTCATCGGCGAAGGCTCCGATCCCTGGGGCGGCTACCGCGCCGGTTTCGAGGGCAGCACCACGCTGAAGCTGAAGGACTTCGATATCGCCATGGACCTCGGCCCGGCGTCCGAGACCGTCGAGCTGATACTCTCCATCGAAGGTGTCCGCCAGTAGGTTGGGCTGAGCGTAGCGAAGCCCAACGCATCGGGTTTCGTCGCTACGCTCTTTGCTGCACCCAAAAAAACGCCGCCCCATCGGGCGGCGTTTTCGTTGGCGGCCTTGGCCTACTCTTCGCGGTTGCGCGTCAGCAGGGCCGGCTTCTCGCCGCGCGGGCGGCTGCTGTTGGCCAGCTCGTCGAGTTGCTCCGGGGTCGGGAAACGATCCAGGCGCGAGCCCTTGTGCACGATCACCGGCTGCTTCTCGCGCGGGTTGCGCACCGCGGCTTCCGAACGCGGCAGCTCGTCGCGGTCGAGCGAGGTGATGCGGCCGTCGTGCGCCGGACGCCCGCGGCCCCCGCCATTACGCCCCTGCGCCGCCTGACCGCCGCCCTGACGACGACCCTTGCCGGCGCCACCGGCGCCATTGGCGTTGCTGCGCGGGCCCTTGTTGGCCGGACGCTGGCCCTGGGGCGCGCCGTTGCCGGGCGCACCGCCGCCGGAGCGACGGCCGCGGCCCTGGGGTTTGTTCTGGATCGGGCTGACGTAGTCGACGCGGTTGCCGAAGTTGTCGATCTCGTCGTCGCGGAACTCTTCCGGATCGCGATCCGGAGGCAACGGCGGAATGGCCGGGGCGGCCGCCGCCTGGCTGCTGCCGCGCGGCGCCTGGCCGCGACGGTTCTGGCCCTGCTGCTGCGGCTTGCTCTTGTGCTCCTTGCCGCTGTCCTTGCCCTTGTCCTTGCGGCCGCCGCCATGGCGTTCGCCCTTGGGCTTGTCGCCGCCCTGGGCGTTCTGCGCCTTGGGCTGCTTCTGCCCGCGCGGCTGGCGCGGTTCGCGCACTTCGGGGCGCTCGGCCTCGACGGTGCTGGCATCGAAACCCATCGGGTCGCCGTCGGGGATCCTCTGCTTGGTCATCCGCTCGATGCTCTTGAGCAGCTTCTCCTCGTCCGGCGCCACCAGCGAGATCGCCTCGCCGCTACGTCCGGCGCGGCCGGTGCGGCCGATGCGGTGCACGTAGTCTTCCTCGACGTTGGGCAGCTCGAAGTTGACCACGTGCGGCAGTTGGTCGATATCCAGGCCGCGGGCGGCGATATCGGTGGCCACCAGGATGCGCACCTGGTTCGCCTTGAAGTCGGCCAGGGCCTTGGTGCGCGCGTTCTGGCTCTTGTTGCCGTGGATCGCGGCGGCCGGCAGGCCGTGCTTGTCGAGGTATTCGGCGAGGCGGTTGGCGCCGTGTTTGGTGCGGGTGAACACCAGCACCTGCTCCCAGGCGCCCTGGGTGATCAGGTGGGCGAGCAGCGCGCGCTTGTGGCTGGCGGGCAGGCGGAACACGCGCTGTTCGATGCGCTCGACCGTGGTGTTCGGCGGCGTCACCTCGATGCGCTCGGGGTTGTGCAGCAGCTTGCCGGCCAGGTCGGTGATGTCCTTGGAGAAGGTCGCCGAGAACAGCAGGTTCTGCCGCTGCGCCGGCAGCTTGGCCAGTACCTTCTTGACGTCGTGGATAAAGCCCATGTCGAGCATGCGGTCGGCTTCGTCGAGGACGAGGATTTCCACGTGCGACAGGTCGATGGCCTTCTGGTTGGTCAGGTCGAGCAGGCGCCCGGGGCAGGCCACCAGCACGTCGACGCCCTTGGCCAGGGCCTGGATCTGCGGGTTCATGCCGACGCCGCCGAAGATGCAGGCGCTGACGAATTTCAGGTCGCGGGCATAAACCTTGAAGCTGTCATGCACCTGCGCGGCCAGCTCGCGGGTGGGCGTCAGCACCAGCACGCGCGGCTGTTTCGGGCCATGACGCTGTTCGCGGTCGGGGTGGCCGGCCGGGAACAGGCGCTCGAGAATCGGCAGGGCGAAGCCTGCGGTCTTACCCGTACCCGTCTGGGCCGCCACCATCAGGTCGCGACCTTGCAACACGGCGGGAATGGCCCGCTGTTGCACCGGCGTGGGTTGGGTGTAGCCGGCGGATTCGATCGCACGGACTAGAGCCTCGGAGAGACCGAGGGAGGCAAAGGACATGGGCAATCCTGTACGTAGTGAGGGCGTGGCCCTATGGGGTGTATTGCCTGGCTTGAATCACGCGTAGGAAGCGTGATCCCGTCCGGTACTGCTGGCCTCTAGGGGGCTAGCATCCGGGCGCAAGCCTGGCGGGAAGGCCCGAGTATAACAGAGCGAGCGGCTTGCGTAGCCACCAGCCTGTCGGTTGGTTCACGGCCTGGACGGTGCGGGGGCGGCGTGGTGTGCCTGCAGCCGGGCGTAGGCGGGCTCGCGCTTGAAGCGGCGCAGCTCAAGGGCGAAATCGGCGGCCAGGCGCTGCAGCGCCGGGTCGCGGCGCAGGGCCAGGTACAGGCGGTCGTGGCCGATGGGCTTGCGGTTGTAGTCGACTTGCGCCTGCAAGCCCAGTTGGGCGGCGAGGTAGAGGCCGGCGCGGCGGTCGTTGACCACCAAATCGACGCGCTGGCGCACCAGCTTGCCGAGGTTGGCCTCGTGGCTGGGCGCTTCCTCGCGGCTGAACAGGGTCGAAGTACGGAAGGCCTCGTCGTTGTACCAGTAGCCGGGGGAGACGCCGATCAGCAGGTCCTGCAGGTCTTCCAGGCGGCGGAAGGGGTAGGGGCGCTGCCGGGCATGGAACAGCACCAGTTCGATCTCGGCCAGCGGCTCGTCGACGAACAGCATGTGCGCCTCGCGCTCGGGCAGGCGGAAGATGTCGAGGATGCCGTCGGCCTGGCCCTGCTCCAGCGCCAGCAGGCAGCGCTTCCAGGGCATGAACTGCAGCTCCAGCTCGACGCCCAGGCGGCGCAGCACCTCGCGGCTGATCTCGTAGTCGAGGCCGGCGGGCTGGCCGTCGTCCTGGTAGACGTAGGGCGCCCAGGCCTCGGTGACCAGGCGCAGCGGCTCGCCGCGAGCCTCGAAGGCGAGGCCGCACAGCAGGAGGATGGCGAGAATCTGGCGCTGGAATAATGGCATTGCGCCAGGTTAACGATTTTGCCGGTGCCGCGAAAGCGCCGGCGGCGCGGTTTAGTCGACCACCCGGTAGCAGGGCTCATAGGCGCTGCCGCCGGGCAGCTTCATCCGGTGTTGCTCGACGAAGGCCTGCAGCAGGCGATCCAGCGGGCGCATGATGCTCGTCTCGCCACGGATTTCGTAAGGGCCGTGCTGCTCGATCAGGCGGATGCCGTTCTCCTTGACGTTGCCGGCGACTATGCCGGAGAAGGCGCGGCGCAGGTTGGCCGCCAGCTCGTGCAGCGGCTGCTGGCGGGTCAGCTTGAGCGCGGCCATGTTGGCGTGGGTCGGCTCGAACGGGCGCTGGAAGCTCTCGTCGATCTTCAGCAGCCAGTTGAAGTGGAAGGCGTCGTTGCGTTCGCGGCGGAACTGGCGCACCGCCTTGATCCCTGCGGCCATCTCGCGGGCCACCTCGGCGGGGTCGTTGAAGATCATCCGGTAGCGCTGCTGCGCGGCTTCGCCGAGGGTCTCGCCGATGAACTCGTGCAGCTGCTGCAGGTAGGTGGCGGCGGTCTTCGGCCCGGTGATGATCACCGGGAAGGGCAGCTCGCGGTTGTCCGGGTGGGTGAGGATGCCCAGCAGGTAGAGCAGCTCTTCGGCGGTGCCGGCGCCGCCGGGGAAGATGATGATGCCGTGGCCGACACGGACGAAGGCCTCCAGGCGCTTCTCGATGTCCGGCAGGATCACCAGTTCGTTGACGATGGGGTTGGGCGCCTCGGCGGCGATGATCCCCGGCTCGGTCAGGCCCAGGTAGCGGCCGCCCAGGTTGCGCTGCTTGGCGTGGCTGATGGTGGCGCCCTTCATCGGCCCCTTCATCACCCCCGGGCCGCAGCCGGTGCAGATGTCCAGGCCGCGCAGGCCCAGCTCGTGGCCGACCTTCTTGGTGTACTTGTACTCGTCGCTGCTGATCGAGTGGCCGCCCCAGCACACCACCATCTTCGGCTCGACGCCGCTGCGCAGGGTGCGCGCGTTGCGCAGCAGGTGGAAGACGTAGTCGCTGATGCCTTCGGAGCTGTCCAGGTCGATGCGCTTGTTTTCCAGCTCGCTCTGCGTGTAGACGATGTCGCGCAGGGCGCTGAACAGCATTTCGCGGGTGCTGGCGATCATCTCGCCGTCGACGAAGGCGTCCGCCGGGGCGTTGACCAGCTCCAGGCGGATGCCGCGGTCCTGCTGGTGGATATGCACCTCGAAGTCCGGGTAGGCCTCGAGGATGGTCTTGGCGTTGTCGCTGTGCGAGCCGGTGTTGAGGATCGCCAGCGCGCACTGGCGGAACAGGCGGTAGACGCTGCCGGAGCCGGTCTCGCGCAGCTGTTGCACTTCGCGCTGCGACAGGGTTTCCAGGCTGCCCTTGGGGCTGACGGAGGCGTTGATTCTCGGGCGTTTCTGCATGGCGGGGCGGTCCTTCGGAAAGCGGGGTGTGGCGCACAAAGAGCGTCGTGGAAGCGTCGGCGAGTCGGCGCCCGGCAACGGCGCCGACTCGGGCGGCGGGTCTCAGCGCGGCAGCTTGAGGTTGTTCCAGATCGCCAGGCTGGGGCCGGCCAGGTTCATGCTGTAGAAGTGCAGGCCGGGCGCGCCGCCGGCCAGCAGGCGTTCGCACATCTCGCTGATCACCTGCTCGCCGAAGGCGCGGATGCTGTCGGCGTCGTCGCCGTAGGCCTCCAGCTGCTTGCGCACCCAGCGCGGAATCTCTGCGCCGCAGGCGTCGGAGAAGCGCGCCAGCTTGCTGTAGTTGGTGATCGGCATGATGCCCGGCACCACTGGGATGTCCACGCCCAGTTTCTGCACGCGTTCGACGAAGTAGAAATAGCTGTCGGCGTTGAAGAAGTACTGGGTGATGGCGCTGTCGGCGCCGGCCTTGGCCTTGCGCACGAAATTGGCGATGTCGTCCTCGAAATTGCGCGCCTGCGGATGCATCTCCGGGTAGGCGGCGATCTCGATATGGAAATGCTCGCCGGTTTCCTCGCGGATGAAGGCGACCAGCTCGTTGGCGTAGCGCAGCTCGCCGCTGGCCAGGCCCATGCCGGACGGCAGGTCGCCGCGCAGGGCGACGATGCGCTTGATCCCGGCGTTCCGGTACTGGTTCAGCAGCTCGCGCAGCTCGGCCTTGCTGTCGCCGACGCAGGACAGGTGTGGCGCGGTGGGCACCTTCACCTCGCCGTCCAGTTGCAGCACGGTGCTCAGGGTGCGGTCGCGGGTCGAGCCGCCGGCGCCATAGGTGCAGGAGAAGAAGTCCGGGTTGTAGGCGGCCAGCTGGCGCGCCACGTCCATCAGTTTTTCATGTCCGGCTTCGGTCTTGGCGGGGAAGAATTCGAAGCTGTAGCGGCGTTCTTGGCTCATAGGGTTTCTAGCCTTGGAGACGTAGGGTGGATGGCGTTTTTCCATCCACCTCGCGGGAAGTCGGTGGTGGATAAGCCATGGGCTTATCCACCCTACGCATTAGTAGCGGTAAGCGTCCGGCTTGAACGGGCCTTCCACGCTGACGCCGATGTACTCGGCCTGCTGCTTGGTCAGCTGGGTGACCACGCCACCGAAGCCCTTGACCATTTCCAGCGCCACTTCCTCGTCGAGCTTCTTCGGCAGCACTTCCACGGTCAGGCGCTCGGCCTTCTTCTCGGCGGAAAGGTCGGCGAACTTCTGCTCGAACAGGAAGATCTGCGCCAGCACCTGGTTGGCGAAGGAGCCGTCCATGATCCGGCTCGGGTGGCCGGTGGCGTTGCCCAGGTTGACCAGGCGGCCTTCGGCCAGCAGGATCAGGTAGTCGTCGTTGGCCGGGTCGAACTGACCGGCGCCGGTGCGGTGGATCTTGTGCACCTGCGGTTTGACCTCTTCCCAGGCCCAGTGCTTGCGCATAAAGGCCGTATCAATTTCATTGTCGAAGTGGCCGATATTGCACACCACGGCGCGCTTCTTCAGCGCCTTGAGCATGCCCGCGTCGCACACGTTGACGTTGCCGGTGGTGGTGACGATCAGGTCGATCTTGCCCAGCAGCGCGGCGTCGACGCTGGCCTCGCTGCCGTCGTTGAGGCCGTCGATGTACGGCGAGACCAGCTCGAAGCCGTCCATGCAGGCCTGCATGGCGCAGATCGGGTCGATCTCGGAAACCTTGACGATCATGCCTTCCTGACGCAGCGACTGCGCCGAGCCCTTGCCCACGTCGCCGTAGCCGATCACCAGCGCCTGCTTGCCCGAAAGCAGGTGGTCGGTGCCGCGCTTGATGGCGTCGTTGAGGCTGTGGCGGCAGCCGTACTTGTTGTCGTTCTTGCTCTTGGTCACCGCGTCGTTGACGTTGATCGCCGGGACTTTCAGGGTGCCGGCCTTGAGCATGTCGAGCAGGCGGTGCACGCCGGTGGTGGTTTCCTCGGTGACGCCATGGATGCGCTCGAGCATCTGCGGGTATTTCTTGTGCAGGATCTCGGTCAGGTCGCCGCCGTCGTCCAGCACCATGTTGGCGTCCCACGGCTGGCCGTCCTTGAGGATGGTCTGCTCGATGCACCACTCGTACTCCTGCTCGGTCTCGCCCTTCCAGGCGAACACCGGGATGCCGGCGGCGGCGATGGCGGCGGCGGCCTGATCCTGGGTGGAGAAGATGTTGCAGCTCGACCAGCGCACTTCGGCACCCAGGGCGATCAGGGTCTCGATCAGCACGCCGGTCTGGATGGTCATGTGGATGCAGCCGATGATCTTCGCGCCCTTGAGCGGCTGGCTGGCGGCGTACTTGCGGCGCAGGCCCATCAGCGCCGGCATCTCGGATTCGGCGATGATCAGTTCCTTGCGGCCCCAGTCGGCCAGGGAAATGTCGGCGACCTTGTAGTCGGTAAAACCGGCAGGCGTCAGTACAGCGCTCATATTGAGTTCTCCATTCGTTGTCTGCGATCAGACCCTGTGAAAACTACTGCGCTCGGCCATGCTGCGTTAGAAACCGGCTCGGAATGCTCATGTACAAAAGTACACTGCGCTTGCTCGCCTGTTTCCGCCTTGCCTGACCTTCGCTCGCTACGTTTTCACGCAGTCTGATTGAGCGCCGTTGATGCGTATGGTTAACGCCCCATCCGAGCCTGACAAAGTCCGCATCTGGCGGATTTGCTGCAGCGCCCCTCGGACGGGTGGCGGGAGCGGCCGGAGCGGTGCCGGCTGCGTGAAGCTGGCGGATTATAGCCGCGTGCGGCGTGCAGCCCAAGGCTTTCCGTCGGTCTTTGCGCGGCGCCGCCGGCCGTTGTCGCCGGCGCATTGGCCGGATCGCCGTCGACTTGTCCCGGCCGGGTCATGGACGCCCGACCCGCGGGCGGCCCAAGCTGCGCACTCCCTTAGCGAACTGCGGAGCCTCCATGACCCTCGCCTACTGGTGCGTCCTGATCGCCATCGTCCTGCCCTACCTGGCCACCGCCAGCGCCAAGTTCCTCGGCGCCGGCTACGGGCCGCGCGCCAACAGCGACCCGCGCGCCTTCCTCGCCGGCCTCGAGGGCTGGCGCAAGCGCGCCAACAACGCCCAGCTCAACGGCTTCGAGGTGACCCCGGCGTTCGCCGCGGCGGTGATCATCGCCCACCAGGCCGGCGCCGCCGCGCAGGGCCTGCTGGACCAGCTGGCGATCGCCTTCGTGGTCAGCCGGGTGCTGTATTTGCTCTGCTACCTGGCCGACTGGGGGCCGATCCGTTCGCTGCTGTGGTTCGCCGGTATGGGCCTGATCGTCGCTCTGTTCGTGGTCTCGGCCTGAGCCGAAACGGCGCGTGACCGCTCGGTCACTGCGCCGTTCTGGTGCATTTCGCCGCGATAAACAGGGCGCCAGGCTGCTGGCGGCTGGCCACTTTCTTGCTTGCTCCCGGTTATTGGGCGGGGGTTCCCGCCGTCTGCCAGGGAGCCTCTCATGTCCGCCACCGCCTTGTTCGACCGTCTGCTCTGCGCCATCGGCCTGCGCACGCTGAATCAGCAGTTCCTGTTTTCCTACGCGCTGATGTTCCTCCTGGCGGTGATCGCCTCGGTGGCGTTGTACCTGAGCATGTCGGTGTCGCCGCAGACCATCGACGTCGCCGGCGCGCAGCGCATGCTCAGCCAGAAGATGACCAAGGAGGCGCTGCTGCTGCGCGAAGGCGTACTGCCGGCGGCCACCCTGGAGGCGACCATGGCGCAGTTCGACGGCGCCCATCGCGACCTGCTGGGCGGCAACCCGGCGCGCAATATCAGCGCCATCGCCGAGCCCAACGTGCAGGCGCAGATGAACAAGGTCGGCGGGCTCTGGCAGGATTTTCGTGGCCAGCTGCAGCGCCTGGTCGGCGGCGACGCGGCGGTCGACCTCGCGGCCCTGGAACAGCAGTCGGTGCAGCTGCTGCGCGAGATGAACCAGGCCGTCGGGCTGATGGCGGCGCACGCCGAGGGTAGCCAGCGGCGGCAGATGTGGCTGGCCTTCGGCTGCGTGCTGGGCATCCTCGCCCTGGTGGTGCTCGGCCGCCAGTTCGGCCTGCGCCCGCTGATGCACAACCTCAATGTGGTGGAGGGCGCGCTGACCCGGGTCGGCTCCGGCGACTTCACCCGCGGCCTGGACGGGCGTCAGGGCGACAACGAGATCGGCCGTATCTTCGCCGGCTACAACCGCATGCAGGAGCAGGTGCGCGGCCTGCTGGCGGAGGTCAAGCGCAGCGGCGAGCGCACCGGCGAACACGTCGGCAGCGTGGTCGGCGCGGCGCAGGCGGCCGGCGACGGCGTGCGCCGCCAGTACGAGGACCTCGACCAGGTGGCCACGGCGATGAACGAGATGAGCGCCACCGTGGCCGAGGTGGCCCGGCATGCCGCGCACGCCGCCGAATCGGCGCGCAGCGCCGACGACTGCGCGCAGAGCGGCCAGCAGGTGGTGCAGCGCAGCGCCGCGCAGATCGCCGAGCTGACCGCCCAGCTGCAACGCAGCGGTGCCCAGGTGCAGCGCCTGGAGGCGGAAACCAGCGGGGTGGGCAAGGTGCTCGAGGTGATCAGGTCGATCGCCGAACAGACCAACCTGCTGGCGCTCAACGCCGCCATCGAGGCGGCGCGCGCCGGCGAGGCCGGGCGCGGCTTCGCCGTGGTCGCCGACGAGGTGCGCACCCTGGCCAGTCGCACCCAGCAGTCCACCGGCGAGATCCAGGCGATGATCCAGCGCCTGCAGAGCGGCGCCCGCGATGCGGTGACGGCGATGCAGCAGAGCGCGCAGCTGGCCGAGGACAACCTCAGTCATATCCGCCAGGCCAGCGAGGTGCTCGACGCCATAGTCGGCGCGGTGGACGGCATCAACGCGCTGAACGCGCAGATCGCCACCGCCGCCGAACAGCAGAGCCAGGTGGCGCAGGAGATCGACCAGCGCGTGACCCATATCTCCAGCCTGGCCGAGCGCAGCCAGGGCGAGGCCGCCAGCGTGGTGCAGGTCAGCGCGCAGATCCACGGCGAGGTGCGCCAGCTCAACCAGCAGCTGGATCGTTTCCGTACCTGAATAGCGGGTGCGCACCGCGCAGCCTAGCGACGTCGGGCGGCGGGCGGCGCGACAACTGCGGTAAAACACCGCGCTTGGCCTGATCGGGCCGAGTGGCGATACTGGCCGCCCGTTTTTTCCGGAAGGCGTCGCGATGAAGTTCAAAGCCCTGCTGCTGGCCTGCGCCTGCCTGACCCTGGTCGCCTGCGGCGGCGTCGACCCCGATTCGCCGCTGGGCCAGCGCCAGGCGCTGTTCAAGCAGATGCTCAAGGTCAGCGAGGACCTCGGCGGCATGCTGCGCGGGCGCATTGCCTACGACGAGGCCGGCTTTATCGCCGGCGCCGCCGAGCTGGAGCGCCTGTCGCGCCAGCCCTGGCAGCACTTTCCGCAGGTCCGCGACGACGAGCGCAGCAAGGCCACCGATGAGGTCTGGCAGCGCCAGGCGCAGTTCCAGCAACTGGCGCGCGAACTGGAGCAGGCCACCGCCGCCCTGGTGCAGGCCACCGCGGCGCCGCCGCTGCGCCGCGCCGCATTGGAGCCGGCGGTGCAACAGGTCGAGGACAGTTGCGAGGCCTGTCACCAGGCGTTTCGCGCCTACTGAATCAGCGCGCGAGTTCGGCCTCGGCCTGCTCCAGTTCGGCGCGCGCCTCGGCCAGCTTGGCCTGGCGCTTGGCGATCTTGTCCGGATCGCCCTTGCTCAGCGCGTCGCGCAGGTCCATCTCGCGCTGTTCGATCTCCTGCCGCGCCGCGTTGACCTCGTCCAGGCGCTTGGCCTGCAGGGCGCCGTCGCGGCAATGCGCCTCGACTTGCGCCAGGGCCTGTTGCAGGCCGGCCAGTTGGCTGCGGTTGTCGTGCTGACGGGCGATCTCGATCTTCTCCTGCAGGGCTTGGCGCTTGGCCGCGCAGCCGCCGACGCCGCTGTCGGCGAAGCTGAAGGCGGTGCTGGCGACCAGTAGGGCGAGCAGGCTGAGCTGACGAATCATGGGCTTGTCCTTATGGCAGGGGTTTGGGGGAAGACCGCGTCGCGGCGCCGGGGTTCGCCGCGGCCGAGCCAGGAAGGCGCTGACCATGACCTGGATCAAGGTTGCGCGCGCTACTGCGCGGCGGCCTGCAGCCGCGGTTGAAAGGCGGCAATGCCGGCCTGCTGCAATTGCGCGCCGAGGCGCCGCACCTCCGGGTGCTGGAAGAACGCCAGCAGCCGCTCGGCGCCCTTGTCGCCGATACCGGGCTGGCGTTGCCAGTCGGCGCGGCCGCGGGCGAGCAGGCTCGGCCAGTCGGCCGCTGGCTCCACGGCGAACCCGGCTGGGGCGCCGAGGGCGCGCAGCCATTGCTCGAGCGGGCGCTGGCGGGCCAGGGCGAAGGCCTGCTGCAACTGCGCCGCGCGGCGCGCACCGATGCCGGGCAGGGCCTGCAACTGGGCGGCGTCCAGTTCCAGCCAGTCGAGCAGGCCCTCCAGCTGAGCGTTCGCCACCAGGCTGTGCCAGGTGCCCGGGCCGACGCCGGGCAGGGCCAGGCCCCCTTTGCCGCCGAGCCAGCCCAGGCGCGCCTGGAACTGCTGGCGGCAAGCAGGGCTGAGGCGCCAGCAGCTCAGCGCGTGGTAGTCGGCCGGATTGGGCGCCTGCACCGGGGCGCGCTGCGGGCTGCGCCAGATCACCCCGTCCAGGCGCGGGATGGTCAGCCCGGCCAGGCGGATGGCCACCTGGTCGCCGGGCCGCACGTCCAGCCTGCGCCAGCCCTGCAGCGAACCCAGGGCGACGCGGCTGATGCGCCGCGCGTCGAGGTCGACCGGCTGCAGGCGCAGGATCGGGGTGATGCGCCCGCTGCGGCCGATGCTGAAGTCCACCGCCTGCACCACCGCCAGCGCCTGGCTCGGCGGGTATTTCCAGGCCACCGCCCAGTGCGGCGCCTCGGCCTGCCAGCGCTGGCCGGGCGGCCGCGCGCCCTGGCGCAGCACCACGCCGTCGCTGGCGAAGGGTAGGGCCTGGCGATACCAGCGCTGGCGCCAATGGCGGGCTTGCTCCGGCCTGTGCAGCGGCTGGGTATAGTGCGCGCTGTCGACGAAACCCAGCGCCTGCAGGCCGTGCAGGCGTGCGCGCATGTCCGCGGGGCCATCCGGCCAGTCCCAGACGAACAGGCCGACAGCGGCCGCCTCGTGCGCGTCCAGGGTCTGCCGCGCCATCAGCCCGGCCACCTTGCCGCGCGCCCCGGCGCCGCCGGCGAGCGCCTGTACATGGCCGTCCAGGCGCCAGTACAGCTCGCCCTGCAGCACCGCATCGAGCGGCTCGGGCAGGCGTGCGGGAATGGCCGGCAACTGCCGCGCCCGCGCCGTCCAGTCCTGGCCCTGGCGGCCGTCGCCGCGGCTGATGGCCTGCTGCAGCGTGCCGCCGCGGTAGACCAGGGTGACCGCCACGCCGTCGACCTTGGGTTGAATCCACAGCTCCTCGCGGCTGGCGATCCACTCGGCCACAGCCGCATCGCCGAGCTTGCGCAGACCGGTCTGCGGGATCGGATGGTCGAGCTGGGCGGCGGCGCCGGCCAGCGGCTCGGCCAGTGCCGGGGTGGCGTCGGGGAAGCAGGCGCGCCAGTGCTGCAGACGCTCGCGCGCCTGGTCGTAGAGCTCGTCGGCGACCAGCGAGCGGTTCTGATTGTGGTAGGCGTCGTCCCAGTGGGCGATCTGCTCGGCGAGGGCGCCGAGTTCGGCGCTGGCGCGACCGGCGGACCAGTCGGGGCAGGGTTCGGCTTGGGCGGCCAGGGGCAAAAGGAGCAGGGCGATCCAGGCCTTCATGGCAAGCGTCCGTGCTTGTGGGGGAAGGCTTGAGCCTAGTCGAGGGTATGCCGGTGCGCGAATGACGCCGCTGCTGCGGCGCGTAGCCCGGGTGCAGCCAGCGTCTTCCCGGGTTGCACCCGGGTTACGAGCGGCCAACAAAAAGCCCCGCACGGTGGCGGGGCTTCGTTGTTGTGCCGGGGGCTTACAGGCCGGCGGCGGCGCGCAGGTCGGCGGCCTTGTCGGTGCGTTCCCAGGTGAAGGTGGTGAAGCTGTCGTCGCCCACCGTCTTCTGCTGCGGGGTGCGGCCGAAGTGGCCGTAGGCGGCGGTCTCCTGGTACATCGGATGCAGCAGGTCGAGCATGCGGGTGATGGCGTAGGGGCGCAGGTCGAACACTTCGCGCACCAGCTGGATGATCTTGTCTTCGGCGATCTTGTGGGTGCCGAAGGTGTTGACCGAGATGGAGGTCGGCTGGGCCACGCCGATGGCGTAGGACACCTGGATCTCGCAGCGCTCGGCCAGGCCGGCGGCGACTATGTTCTTGGCCACGTAGCGGCCGGCGTAGGCGGCGCTGCGGTCGACCTTGGACGGGTCCTTGCCGGAGAAGGCGCCGCCGCCGTGACGGGCCATGCCGCCGTAGCTGTCGACGATGATCTTGCGCCCGGTCAGGCCGCAGTCGCCCACCGGGCCGCCGATGACGAACTTGCCGGTGGGGTTGATGTGGTACTGGGTGTCCTTGTGCAGCAGCTCGGCTGGCAGGCTGTGCTTGACGATCAGCTCCATCACCGCTTCCTGCAGGTCGCTCTGGCTGATTTCCGGGTTGTGCTGGGTGGACAGCACCACGGCGTCGATGCCGACCACCTTGCCGTTCTCGTAGCGGCAGGTGACCTGGCTCTTGGCATCCGGGCGCAGCCAGGGCAGCAGGCCGGACTTGCGCGCTTCAGCCTGGCGCTCGACCAGGGCATGGGACAGGCGGATCGGCGCCGGCATCAGCACGTCGGTCTCGTTGCTGGCGTAGCCGAACATCAGGCCTTGGTCGCCGGCGCCCTGGTCTTCCGGCTTGGCGCGGTCGACGCCCTGGTTGATGTCCGGGGACTGCTTGCCGATGATGTTGAGCACGCCGCAGGTGGCGCCGTCGAAGCCGACGTCGCTGCTGGTGTAGCCGATATCGCAGATCACGTCGCGGACGATCTGCTCCAGGTCGACCCAGGCGCTGGTGGTGACTTCGCCGGCGACTATGGCCACGCCGGTCTTGACCAGGGTTTCCACGGCCACGCGGGCGTGCTTGTCCTGGACGATGATGGCGTCGAGCACGGCATCGGAAATCTGGTCGGCGATCTTGTCCGGATGCCCCTCGGACACGGACTCGGAGGTAAACAGGGAATATTCGCTCATCTATCGGTTCCTTTCTTGCCGGAGGCTGAGGGCGCTGCGCGCATCGGGTTTGGCGAAGTGCCGTAACTGAATTTGAAAGCCGTTCTTCAGGCCAATGTAGAGGCTCTCGCCGGGGGCGAGGCCGGCGGCCGTGGCCCAGCGGGCCAGGTCGTCCTGTTCGAAGCCGAGCCAGAGGTCGCCGCAGGCCTCCCTGGCCCAGCTCTGGTCATGGCTGCACAGCTCGCTGAGCAGCAGACTGCCGCCAGGAGCGACCAATCGGGCCAACTGGCGAAACGCCTCGGCCGGGGTGGCGAAGTGGTGCAGCACCATGTTCAGCACCACGCAGTCGGCGGCCGGCTGTTCGCCGGTCAGGGCATCGGCCAGCTTCAGCTCGACGTTCCCCAGGCCTTCGCCGGCGCAACGCTGGCGCGCCAGTTCGAGCATCGCCGGGCTGTTGTCCAGCGCGGTGACGCGGGCGAAGCGGCGCGCCAGCTCGGGCAGGAAGGCGCCGTCGCCGGGGCCGATCTCCAGTGCGCTGGCGGTCGGTGCGAAGTGCAGCGTATCGAGCAGCGCCAGCAGGCTGTCGCGGTACTGCGCAAGGCTCGCGATCAGATCCTGCTGGGCCTGGAAGCTCGCCGCCATGCGGGCGAAGAAGTCGCGGCTGACGGTGGCGCGCTGCTGGTGCACGGTGGCGATGCGTGCCTGCACTTCGCCTGGCAGCGGCAGCTCGTCGATATCTTCCAGCAGCGCCGCATGCAGGCGGCCGCCGGGCAGGGCGCGGCGGTAGAAGATCGCGTTGCCTTCGCGGCGGGTGGCCACCAGGCCGGCCTGGGCCAGCACCTTGAGGTGATGGCTCATGCCCGATTGGCCGATGGCGAAGATCTGCGCCAGCTCCAGCACGCCGAACGAGTCGTTGCTCAGCGCGCGCAGCACGTTCAGGCGCAGCGCATCGCCGCCGGCCTTGCACAGGGCGGCGAGCTCGTCGCGGGGGTCGAAGTCCAGCTGGGGGGCGCGCAGGGTCATGGTGGCGCAGTCTAGTCGGTCATTTTTCATCCAGCAACAGCAATATCAAAAAGTTTTGATATTGCTGTGCGGCTCATTCCGGCGCTTCGCTTAGCGCCAGGAAGGCCGCCGGCGCCGGGCTCAGGCTGGCGCCGAGGCGCCACAGCACATGCAGCTCGCGCTCGATCTGCAGGTCGGCTACCGCCAGGCGGCGCAGCTCGCCGCTGGCCAGTTCGCGCTCGACCACCCGCTGCGACAACCAGGCGATGCCCTGGCCGTCGGCGAGCAGGCGCTTGAGCGCCTCGGTGCTGCCGATGGCCATGCCGGCGCATGGCTCCAGGCCGTGGGCCCGGTAGGCCTGCTCGACGCTGGCGCGCGCGCCCGAGCCGGGTTCGCGCATATACAGCGGGTAGGCCTGCAGGTCCGCCGCCTGCAGCCGCTCGACCCCGGCCAGCGGATGCTGCGGCGCCACCACCGGCAGCAGCGCGTCGCGCGCCAGCAGGCGGTGAGCGTAATCGGCCCGGGCGAATGGGCCTTCGACGAAGCCCAGGCTGATCCGGCCGTCGTCGAGCTGGCGGGTCACCGCCTCGGTGTTGCTCACCTCCAGGCCGACGAAGATCTGCGGATGCAGGGCGCGGAAGCGGTTGATCAGGGCGGGCAGCAGGTAGGCGCCGAGGGTGGCGCTGGCGCCCAGCTGCAGCTCGCCCTGTTCCAACTGGGCGAAGTCGCGCAGGTCGCGCTCGGCCGCCTGCTCCAGGGCGAAGATGCGCTGGGCATAGTCATGCAGGCGCCGGCCGCCTTCGGTCAGGTGCACGCCGCGGGCCTGGCGGTCGAACAGGCGCAGCGCCAGGCTGGCCTCCAGGTCGCGGATCTCGCGGGTCACCGCCGGCTGGCTGATATGCAGGCGCGCGGCGCCGGCGCTGATGCTGCCGGCCTCGGCCACGGCGAGAAAGACCTTGAGGTGATGCAGGTTCACGCTGGCTACCTATAAATGGAAGGCATGCAAAAGATGCTGAATATGTATTTTTAATATGGCAGCTGCGGCCCTAGGCTGACCACCCCTTCAGCCATGCCACGGGATCACCCGATTCATGCCGCGCCCCTTCGCTCGTCTGCCCGAACCGCTCGCCTTTATCCGTCACTTCACCCCCAACTGGTTCGCCATGACCATGGGCACCGGCGTGCTGGCGCTGGTGCTGGTCCATCTGCCGTGGCAGCTGTCGGGCCTGTATGCGCTGGGCGAAGGCTTGTGGCTGTTCGGCGTGGCGCTGTTCGCGCTGTTCAGCCTGCTGTTCGTGCTGCGCCTGGCGCTGTTTCGCGACACCCTATGGCCGATGCTGCTGCACCCGGTGCAGTCGATGTTTCTCGGCGCCATTCCCATGGGCCTGGCCGTATTGCTCAAAGGCCTGCTGCTGTTCGGCGTGCCGCGCTGGGGCGAGGCCGTCTATGCGCTGGCGCATGCCCTGTGGTGGCTGGACGCCGCGTTGGCGCTGCTCGGCGCGCTGCTGGTGCCCTACCTGATGTTCACCCGGCAGAACCATGCGCTGGAGAAGCTCACCGCCGTCTGGCTGCTGCCGATCATCGCCCCGGAGGTGGCGGCCAGCACCGCCGGCTCGCTAGCGCCGCACCTGGCGGCGGAGCAGGCGCAGCAACTGCTGGTGGTCGGCTTCGTGCTCTGGGGGGTGTCGCTGTCGCTGGCCTTCTCGCTGATCACCCTGGTGCTGCTGCGCCTGGCCCTGCACAAGCTGCCGGACACCGACTTCGCCGCCACCAGCTGGCTGCCGCTGGGGCCGCTGGCCACCGGCTGCCTCGGCCTGCTGAGCATGGGCCAGGCAGCGCCCATGGCCTTCGCCGGCACGCCGCTGGCCGGCGCCGCCGAACTGGCGCGCGACCTCGGCCTGCTCGGCGGCCTGGCGCTGTGGGGCGCCGGGCTCTGGTGGCTGGTGATCGCCAGCCTGTTCACCCGTCACTACATCCGCGACAACATGCCGTTCAACCTCGGCTGGTGGGGTTTCACCTTCCCGCTGGGGGTGTTCACCCTGGCCACCTTCGAGCTGCAGGCGCTGACCGGCCTGGCCTTTTTCGCCCTGATCGGCCTGGTGCTGACGGTGCAACTGAGCGCGGTCTGGTCGCTGGTGTTGAGCCGCACCCTGGCCGGTGTCTGGCACGGCGAACTGTTCCAGGCGCCCTGTCTGAGTGGTCCGGGCAGCCCGGCGGTGAGCGTATTGAGCGAGCAGGCGGGCTGATTCGGCGCGATCTGCGACCATCTGTCATTGCCCCGCGGGGGCCGGCTGGGCGAAAATGGCCGCCTTTTTCGCCCCTTCATCAAGAAGCAGCCCCCGTAGGAGATTTCAGCGATGCCCAGCCGTCGTGAGCGAGCCAATGCCATCCGTGCCCTGAGCATGGATGCCGTGCAGAAAGCCAACAGCGGCCACCCCGGTGCCCCCATGGGCATGGCGGACATCGCCGAAGTGCTGTGGCGCGACTACCTCAAGCACAACCCGAGCAACCCGAATTTCGCCGACCGCGACCGCTTCGTGCTGTCCAACGGCCATGGTTCGATGCTGATCTACTCGCTGCTGCACCTGACCGGCTACGACCTCGGCATCGACGACCTCAAGCAGTTCCGCCAGCTGCACAGCCGCACCCCGGGCCACCCGGAATACGGCTACACCCCGGGCGTGGAAACCACCACCGGCCCGCTCGGCCAGGGCATCGCCAACGCCGTCGGCTTCGCCATCGCCGAGAAGGTGCTGGGCGCGCAGTTCAACCGCGACGGCCACCAGATCGTCGACCACTTCACCTACGCCTTCCTCGGCGACGGCTGCATGATGGAAGGCATCAGCCATGAAGTCTGCTCGCTGGCCGGCACCCTCGGCCTGGGCAAGCTGATCGCCTTCTACGACGACAACGGCATCTCCATCGACGGCGAGGTCGAGGGCTGGTTCACCGACGACACGCCCAAGCGCTTCGAGGCCTACGGCTGGCAGGTGATCCGCAACGTCGACGGCCACGACGCCGAAGAGATCAAGATGGCCATCGACACCGCGCGCAAGAGCGCGGACCAGCCGACCCTGATCTGCTGCAAGACCACCATCGGCTTCGGCTCGCCGAACAAGCAGGGCAAGGAGGAGTGCCACGGCGCGCCGCTGGGCAATGACGAGATCGCCCTGACCCGCGCCGCCCTGGGCTGGAACCATGGCCCCTTCGAAATCCCGGCCGAGATCTATGCCGAGTGGGACGCCAAGGAAGCCGGCGCCGCCGCCGAGGCCGCCTGGAACGAGAAGCTCAAAGCCTACGCCGCCGCCCATCCTGAGCTGGCTGCCGAGTTCAAGCGCCGCATCAGCGGCGAGCTGCCGGCCGATTTCGCCGCCAAAGCCGCCGCCTATATCAAGGATGTGGCCGAGAAGGGCGAGACCATCGCCAGCCGCAAGGCCAGCCAGAACGCGCTGAACGCCTTCGGCCCGCTGCTGCCGGAATTCCTCGGCGGCTCGGCCGACCTGGCCGGTTCCAACCTGACCCTGTGGAAGGGCTGCAAGGGCGTGACCGAAGAGGACGCTGCCGGCAACTACCTGTTCTACGGCGTGCGCGAATTCGGCATGAGCGCGATCATGAACGGTATCGCCCTGCACGGCGGCTTCGTGCCGTACGGCGCGACCTTCCTGATCTTCATGGAATACGCGCGCAACGCCGTGCGCATGTCGGCGCTGATGAAGCAGCGCGTGCTCTACGTGTTCACCCACGACTCCATCGGCCTCGGCGAGGACGGCCCGACCCACCAGCCGATCGAGCAGCTGGCCAGCCTGCGCGGCACGCCCAACCTCGACACCTGGCGCCCGGCCGATGCCGTGGAGTCCGCCGTGGCCTGGAAGCACGCCATCGAGCGTAATGACGGCCCGTCCGCGCTGATCTTCAGCCGCCAGAACCTCCCGCACCAGGCGCGCGACGCCCAGCAGCTGGGCGATATCGCCCGTGGCGGTTACGTGCTGAAAGACTGCAGCGGCGAGCCGGAACTGATCCTGATCGCCACTGGCTCCGAGGTTGGCCTGGCCATGCAGGCCGCGGCCAAGCTGCAGGAGCAGGGCCGCCAGGTGCGCGTGGTGTCGATGCCGTCGACCAGCGTGTTCGACCAGCAGGACGCCGCCTACAAGCAGGCCGTGCTGCCGCTGCAGGTCGGCGCGCGCATCGCCATCGAGGCCTCGCACGCCGACTACTGGTACAAGTACGTCGGCCTGGAAGGTCGCATCATCGGCATGACCAGCTTCGGCGAGTCGGCGCCGGCGCCGGCGCTGTTCGAGCATTTCGGCTTCACCGTCGAGAATATCGTCGCCACCGCCGACGAGCTGCTCGACGCCTAAAACCGTAGGGTGGACATGCCGCAGCGCGGCTTGTCCACCACGAATCCGATGAACAAGCTGCGGTGGACAAGGCTGCGCCATGTCCACCCTACGCAGGTTATCGAGACAGACCCATGCCCAATCGCCCCTACCGCGTCGCCCTCAATGGCTATGGCCGCATCGGCCGCTGCGTGCTGCGTGCCCTGCACGAGCGCGGCGCCGGGGCGGGCCTGGAGATAGTCGCGCTGAACGACCTGGCCGATCAGGCCAGCATCGAATACCTGACCCGCTTCGACTCCACCCACGGGCGTTTTCCCGGCGAGGTCAGGGTCGACGGCGACTGCCTGCATATCAACGGCGACTGCGTGAAGGTGCTGCGCCAGAGCGAGCCCGGGGCCGTCGACTGGGCGGCGCTGGATATCGACCTGCTGCTGGAGTGCTCCGGCGCCTACCACAGCCGCGCCGACGGCCAGCGCTTCCTCGACGCCGGCGCGCCGCGGGTGCTGTTCTCCCAGCCCATGGCCGGCGAGGCCGATATCGACGCCACCGTGGTCTACGGGGTCAACCAGGCCTGCCTGACGGGCGCCGAGCGACTGGTATCCAACGCCTCCTGCACCACCAACTGCGGCGTGCCGCTGCTCAAGTTGTTGAACGAGGCGGTGGGGCTGGAGTATGTCTCCATCACCACCATCCACTCGGCGATGAACGACCAACCGGTGATCGACGCCTATCACCACGAAGACCTGCGCCGCACGCGCTCGGCCTTCCAGTCGGTGATCCCGGTTTCGACCGGGCTGGCGCGCGGCATCGAGCGTCTGCTGCCGGAGCTGAGCGGGCGCATCCAGGCCAAGGCCATTCGCGTGCCGACGGTCAACGTCTCCTGCTTGGACATCACCCTGCAGACCGCGCGTGATACGTCCGCTGAAGAGATCAACCGGGTGCTGCGTCAGGCGGCGGAAAGTGGCCCGCTCAAGGGGCTGCTGGCCTACACCGAGCTGCCGCACGCCAGCTGCGATTTCAACCACGACCCGCACTCGGCCATCGTCGACGGCAGCCAGACCCGCGTGTCCGGCCCGCGCCTGGTCAACCTGCTGGCCTGGTTCGACAACGAGTGGGGGTTTGCCAACCGCATGCTCGATGTCGCCGAACATTTTCTCGCTGTATCCACTTCCTCCGTACAACCAGCCCCCGTGAAGGACTGATGCCATGACCGTTCTGAAGATGACCGACCTCGACCTCGCCGGTAAGCGCGTGCTGATCCGCGAAGACCTCAACGTCCCGGTGAAGGACGGCGTGGTCAAGAGCGATGCGCGCATCCTCGCCGCCCTGCCGACCATCAAGCTGGCGCTGGAGAAGGGCGCGGCGGTGCTGGTCTGCTCGCACCTGGGCCGTCCAGAAGAGGGCGTGTACAGCGAGCAAGACAGCCTGGCGCCGGTCGCCGCCTACCTGAGCCAGGCGCTCGGCCGCGAGGTGCCGCTGGTCAAGGACTACCTCGGCGGTGTCGAGGTCAAGGCCGGTGAGCTGGTGCTGCTGGAGAACGTGCGCTTCAACCAGGGCGAGAAGAAAAATACCGACGAGCTGGCCCAGCAGTACGCGGCGCTGTGCGACGTGTTCGTGATGGACGCCTTCGGCACCGCCCACCGCGCCCAGGGTTCGACCCATGGCGTGGCCAAGTTCGCCAAGGTCGCCTGCGCCGGCCCGCTGCTGGCCGCCGAGCTGGACGCCCTGGGCAAGGCCCTGGACAAGCCGGCCCGGCCGATGCTGGCCATCGTCGCCGGCTCCAAGGTGTCGACCAAGCTCGACGTGCTCAACTCCCTGGCCGATATCTGCGACTCGCTGATCGTCGGCGGCGGCATCGCCAACACCTTCCTCGCCGCCGCCGGCCTGCCGGTGGGCAAGTCGCTGTACGAGGCCGACCTGGTCGACACCGCCAAGGCCATCGCCGCCAAGGTCAGCGTGCCGCTGCCGGTGGACGTGGTGGTGGCCAAGGCCTTCGCCGAAGATGCCGAAGCCACCGTCAAGGCGGTCAAGGACGTGGCGGAGGACGACATGATCCTCGATATCGGCCCGCAGACCGCGGCGATGTTCGCCGAGATGCTCAAGGCCTCGCAGACCATCCTGTGGAACGGCCCGGTCGGCGTGTTCGAGTTCGACCAGTTCGGCAACGGCACCAAGGCCCTGGCCTTGGCCATCGCCGAGAGCCCGGCGTTCTCCATCGCCGGCGGCGGCGACACCCTGGCGGCCATCGACAAGTACGGCGTGGCCGAGCAGATCTCCTACATCTCCACCGGCGGCGGCGCCTTCCTCGAGTTCGTCGAGGGCAAGGTGCTGCCGGCCGTGGCAGTGCTGGAGCAGCGAGCCAAGTAAGCCACGGACGTCGTAGGGTGCGCCGTGCGCAGCAGAGAGGCGCTATCGTTTCACGGTGCGCACGGCGCACCCTACGGCAGGGGATTAAACCCTGGCGTGATCGGGCGGTCTGTTACAACTGGAACAAGCGCACAAGGAGTCACGCCATGGTCAAGTTAGCCGCGTTGGGCATCATCGGGATTTTCCTCGCCGGCTGTGCCGGTGGACGGGAGCAGGCCTGCGAGGTTTTCAGCCCGGCGCCGATCGACCTGCCGACCACCCAGGACGATCGGCGCATCGAAGGGCAAAGCAGTGGCGACCCTACCGGCACGGTGCCGGAGCAGCGCTGCTGACAGGGAGCGATACATGGATACGAGGATTCTTGCCGCGCTGGCGGCTGTGGCACTGGCGGGTTGCAGCAGCCAGCCGCAGGCGCCGGATCAGTGGACCCGCTGGGTCTGCGACAGCCAGGCTGAGGTGCAGTGGCGCTTCGCCAATGGCGACTCCGATCAGGTCGATCTGCGCCTGGGTGGCGACGATATCGTCTACCGCCTGAGCCAGGAGCCAGCGGCCTCCGGCGCCCTGTACAGCGACGGTCGGCTGTCGTTCCACAGCAAGGGCGAGGAAGGCCTGGTCTACTGGACCGCGACCGACGACCTGATCGGCCGCGGCTGTAAGGCACCGTAAAAGTAGCCCGGATGCAATCCGGGAGCGCCGGCTCGGCATGTTCCGGGCCAGAGATTGAAAGGCCTCGCCAGGCGCGAGGAGCGGGGTGAGGGCGACCCCCTGTCCCGCGAAACTTGAACAACGCCGGCCCCTGCGGCAGGCTTGCACGATTAACGACCTCCAAACCGGGAGACAGTAACACCATGGCACTTATCAGCATGCGCCAGATGCTCGACCACGCCGCCGAATTCGGCTACGGCGTGCCGGCCTTCAACGTCAACAACCTCGAGCAGATGCGCGCCATCATGGAAGCCGCCGACAAGACCGATTCGCCGGTCATCGTCCAGGCCTCCGCTGGTGCCCGCAAGTACGCCGGTGCGCCCTTCCTGCGTCACCTGATCCTGGCTGCCATCGAAGAATTCCCGCATATCCCGGTGTGCATGCACCAGGATCACGGCACCAGCCCGGACGTGTGCCAGCGCTCCATCCAGCTGGGCTTTTCCTCGGTGATGATGGACGGCTCGCTGAAGGAAGACGGCAAGACCCCGGCCGACTACGACTACAACGTCCGCGTGACCCAGCAGACCGTGGCCTTCGCCCACGCCTGCGGCGTGTCGGTGGAAGGCGAGCTGGGCTGCCTGGGCAGCCTGGAAACCGGCATGGCCGGTGAGGAAGACGGCGTCGGCGCCGAAGGCGTGCTCGATCACAGCCAGCTGCTGACCGACCCGGAAGAAGCCGCCGACTTCGTCAAGCGCACCCAGGTCGACGCCCTGGCCATCGCCATCGGCACCAGCCACGGCGCCTACAAGTTCACCAAGCCGCCGACCGGCGACGTGCTGTCGATCGAGCGCATCAAGGAAATCCACAAGCGCATCCCCAATACCCACCTGGTGATGCACGGCTCCTCCTCCGTTCCGCAGGAGTGGCTGAAGGTGATCAACGAGTTCGGCGGCGACATCAAGGAAACCTACGGCGTGCCGGTCGAGGAAATCGTCGAAGGCATCAAGCATGGCGTGCGCAAGGTCAATATCGACACCGATCTGCGTCTGGCCTCCACCGGCGCCATCCGTCGCATGATGGCCGAGCACCCGAGCGAGTTCGACCCGCGCAAGTTCTTCGCCAAGACCATCGTCGCCATGCGCGACATCTGCATCGCCCGCTACGAAGCCTTCGGCACCGCCGGCAATGCCTCGAAGATCAAGCCGATCTCCCTGGAAGGCATGTACCAGCGTTACGCCAAGGGCGAGCTGAACGCCAAGGTGAATTAACAGCAGCGGCAAGCTGCAAGCCACAAGCTGCAAGCAAATTAAGGCCGACGCGCTTTTACTTGTGGCTTGAAGCTTGCGGCTTGTAGCTGCCCTGGCAGGTAAAACCCTGTAAAACACCCGGGCCATGGCGGTCGGCGGGCTGCGCCATAATTCCCGCACTGTCGTTCCGGGATCCCCGCTGCCCATGTCCAGCACGCCGCGCCTGTTGCTTGCCTTCGTTCTTGCCGTGGCGCTGGCCGCGCTGCTCGCTTCGATCTTCCAGACCCAGTCCAACCTCGCCGCCCTGCAGGCGCTCGGTGCGCCGATGCCATTGGACGTGCGCCTGGGCACCACCTGCCTCGACCTGCTCGGCTTCGCCCCGACCTTCGCCCTGCTCGCCGCCCTGGGCTTTGCCTTCGCCCTGCCGCTGGCGCAGTGGAGCGCGCGGCGCCTGCCGCGGCTGCGCTGGGCGATCTTCGTCGGCGCCGGCGCCGCGGCGATCTGGCTGGCGCTGGCCCTGGCCAATGCGCTGGCGCCGATGCCGACGCTGATCGCCGCCGACCGCGATCCGCTCGGCACCCTCGGCCTGATGGCCTGCGGCAGCGCCGGTGCACTGCTGTTCGGCCTGCTCGGTCGGCGCGCACGCTACCGCAGGCAACCGACCCCATCCGCTTCCCCGTGACAAGGCCCAGCCCATGTTGAGACCCCTTCGCGCGCTGCTGCTCGGCGCCCTGCTCGTCGGCGCCCCGGCGCTGGCCCAGGACTACCGCATCGAGACCTTCGGCGAAGGCCTGGAGCATCCCTGGTCGCTGGCCTTCCTGCCGGACGGACGCCTGCTGGTGACCGAGCGGGTCGGCCGCCTGCGCATCGTCGAGGCCGACGGCAGCCTCGATCCGCAGCCGGTGGCGGGGTTGCCGGAGATCTTCGTCGCCGCCCAGGCCGGGCTGATGGAGGTGGCGCTCGACCCGGACTACGCCGCTAACCGCTGGCTCTACCTGAGCTACGCGCACGGCTCGCTGGAGGCCAACAACACCCGCCTGGCCCGCGCGCGCCTGGTGGACGACGAGCTGCACGACTTCGAGGTGCTGTTCACCGCCGCGCCGCTCAAGGCCGGCGCCGCCCACTACGGCGGGCGCATCGCCTTTCTCGCCGACCAGAGCCTGGTGCTGACCCTGGGCGACGGTTTTGACTGGCGCGAACAGGCGCAGAACCCGGCCAACCACCTGGGCAAGATCGTCCGCTTGAACCGCGACGGCAGCGTGCCGCAGGACAACCCGCTGGTGGGGCAGGCCGGCGCCGCGGCGGAGATCTACAGCCTCGGCCACCGCAACGTGCAGGGCATCGTCTTCGATGCCGAGAGCGGCCGCCTGTACAGCCACGAACACGGCCCGCGCGGCGGCGACGAACTCAACCTGATCGAGCCCGGGCGCAACTACGGCTGGCCGTTGGCGACCTTCGGCATCGACTACACTGGCGCGCGCATCAGCCCCTACACCGAGCTGCCGGGGCTGACCCCACCGCTGCTGCACTGGACGCCCTCGGTGGCGCCGTCGAGCCTGACCCAGTACCGCGGCGCGCTGTTCCCGGAATGGCAGGGCGACCTGTTCGCCGCCACCCTGGTCGAGCGCAGCGTGCGCCGCATCCGCCTGCACGACGGCATACTGGCCGGCGAGGAGAGCCTGTTCGAGGAGCTCGGCGAGCGCATCCGCGACGTGCGCGTCGGCCCCGACGGCGCGCTCTACCTGCTCACCGACAATGCCGACGGCCGGCTGCTGCGGGTGCTGCCGAGCGAGTGAGGCGAGTTACACTGACGACCCTTTGCCGCGCAGGACCTCGCCGTTGAAATACCTCCAGGGCTACCCCGCCGCCGTCCAGCAGCAGGTGCGCCAGCTGATCGCCGACGACCGTCTGGGCGACTACCTGGCCCAGCGCTACCCCGGCCGCCACCAGGTGCAGAGCGACAAGGCGCTGTACGGCTACGTGATGGAGCTCAAGCAGGAGCACCTGAAGAACGCCCCGGCCATCGACAAGGTGCTCTACGACAACCGCCTCGACCTGACCCACCGCGCCCTGGGCCTGCACACGGCGATCTCGCGGGTACAGGGCGGCCGGCTCAAGGCGAAGAAGGAGATCCGCGTCGCCGCGCTGTTCAGGGACGCCGCGCCGCCGTTCCTGCAGATGATCGTGGTGCACGAGCTGGCGCACCTGAAGGAGGCCGAGCACAACAAGGCCTTCTACAAGCTGTGCGACCATATGCTGCCGGGCTACGCACAGATCGAGTTCGACCTGCGCCTGTACCTGACCTGGCGCGAGATGAGCGGCTCGGGGGCGTAGGTTGGCGCTGAGCGCAGCGAAGCCCAACGGGGAGTGCGCAGCACTCCGCCCGACGATCCGCAGTACGCCGCCCGACGATCCGCAGCACTCCGCTCGACGATCCGCAGCACGCCGCCCTGCGAGCGCCGCGGCCAACGACCCGCCGCAGCCGTTGGGCTTCGTCGCAGGCTCCTCAGCCCAACCTACGGATGCCTGACCTGGCGCGAGATGAGCGGCTCGGGGGCGTAGGTTGGCGCTGAGCGCAGCGAAGCCCAACAGGGAGTGCGCAGCACTCCGCCCGACGATCCGCAGCACTCCGCTCGACGATCCGCAGCACGCCGCCCGGCGAGCGCCGCGGCCGACGACCCACCGCGGCCGTTGGGCTTCGTCGCAGGCTCCTCAGCCCAACCTACGGATGCCTGACCTGGCGCGAGATGAGCGGCTCGGGGGTAGGTTGGTGCTGAGCGCAGCGAAGCCCAACGGGGAGTGCGTAGCACTCCGCCCGACGATCCGCAGTACGCCGCCCGGCGAGCGCCGCGGCCGACGATCCACCGCAGCCGTTGGGCTTCGTCGCAGGCCCCTCAGCCCAACCTACGAGGCTACGAGGCGACGCGTCTTCGGCGTAGCCCGGATGCCATCCGGGGCAACGGGGCCTGGCAATCCGCTTCAGCCGCGCAGCAGCACATTGAGCTGATCGACCACCTCGGCCCAGTCGGCGTCCTCGAGGATTTCCTCGCGCAGGAAGGCCGCCTGCGCCGGGCTCCAGAACGCGGCGTCGGCCAGCTGGCGCTCGGCTGGCAGCGGCGCGTGGGTGCGGATAAAGGTCTCGATGCTGGCCGTGTCGTGGGCCAGGCCGAGTTGCTTGAACAGCGCGGGCAGGTCGTGGATCGGGGTTTCCATGGCGGTCTCCTCTGGCGGGTGTCGGCTCGTCTAGCAACCCTAGCCCAGATAGCCCCCGCTCACTCGACCGCCAGTACCTCGAACCACTGCATGCCGCCGGCCACCGGCAGGCGCACCTCGTCGCCCGGGCCCTTGCCGAGCAGGGCGCGGCCCAGCGGTGCGGCGCTGCCCAGCACCTGGATCTCCAGGCCCTGCTGCTGCAGCTTCATGCTCGCCCCCTGCGGGCCGAGAAACAGCCAGCGTTCGCGCTCCTGCGCGTCGACCAGCTGCACCAGCGCGCCGAGGGCGATGCCCTGCGCCGCGTCGAACGGCCGCGGGCGCAGCTGGCGCCAGGTGATCAGGGTCTGGCGCAGCTCTTCCACCCGGCGCGCCTGGCCGCTGGCCAGGTAGGCGGCCTCCAGGCCAAGGGTGTCGTACTTGTTCTCGGCCACGTTCTCTTCGTGGGTGGCCGCCTCGTGGGCGGTCTGCGCGGCGTGCTGGGCCTGCTGCAGGTCGGCCTGCAGCTGCGCCAGCACCTGTTCTTGCAGGAGGTTCTTGTCCATGGCCGGCTAACCCTTGTCCTGGCGCAGATGGGCACCCAAGGTGCGCAGCGGTGCCAGCTGGCGGCAGATCAACGCCAGCTGGGTCTGCACCAGGCGCTGGCGTTCGTCGGCGTCCTCGGCGAGCTGCTCCAGTTCCTGCGCCAGCGCCTGTTCGGCGTCGCTGTGGATCGCCAGCGGGCGTTCGCCGCGCAGGCCGGCGGCGATCTCGTCGAGGCTTTGCGCGAGGGTCTCGGCCTGCTCCAGCAGGCGCGCCTGGGCCGCCTGCGGCAGCTGTTCGCCGCGGTGCGCGCCGAGCCCGGAGAGGTAGCTGAGCAGGGTGTGCGAGAGCACCAGGAAGCGAAAGCCCAGGTCCGCGTCCTTACGGAAGTGCCCCGGCTCCATCAGCATGTTGCCGAGGGTGGTGGACAGCGCCGCGTCGGCGTTGTGCGCGTTGCGCCGGGCCAGGCGGTAGCCGAGGTCGTCGCGCTTGCCGCGGGCGTACTGGGCGATGATCTGGCGCAGGTAGGCGCTGTTGCAGCTCAGGGTGCCGGCGAGCATGCGCCCCAGGCGCCGGCCCTGCCAGTCCGGCAGGATCAGGAACACCGCCAGGCCGGCGATCAGGCCGCCGAGCAGGGTGTCGACCAGGCGCGGCAGGAACAGGCCGTAGCCGTCGCCGATCTGGTTGAAGCAGAACAGCACCAGCAAGGTGATCGCCGCGGTGGCCAGGGTGTAGCGCGTGCTGCGGGTGGCGAAGAAGGCCACCCCGGCGACCACGGCGAACAGCGCCTGGATGCGTGGGTCGGGGAACAGGTCGATCAGCGCCCAGCCGAGTCCCAGGCCGAGCAGGGTGCCGGCGATGCGCTGCACCAGCTTGAGGCGGGTGGCGCCGTAGTTCGGCTGGCAGACGAACAGGGTGGTGAGCAGGATCCAGTAGCCCTGGGTCGGGTGGATCAGGTGCAGCAGGCCATAGCCGGCGGCCAGGGCGACGGACAGGCGCAGGGCGTGGCGGAACAGCAGCGAGGTGGGCGTCAGCTGCTGGCCGATACGCTCGGCCACCTCGCGCAGCGAGTGCGGTTCGCGGTCGAGCAGGCTGCTGTCCTGCTCCTCGGCCAGGGCGTCGGGGTTGCTGGCGTTGCTCAGCAGCTGGTCGAGGCTGGCCAGGTTGCCGGCCAGGGCGCCGAGCGAGCGCAGCAGGCGGCGCCAGGCCGGGTTGCTCTGCAGGTGCAGGTGATCGAGCGAGGCGTGCAGGTCCTCCAGGGCCTGGCTGCACAGCTCGCGGTACTCGAACGGCTGGCGCAGCTCGATGGCGCCGGCCAGGCGTTGGCAGGCCTCGCCGTGCAGGCGCAGCAGGCGCTGGCAGCGAAACAGCACGTCGCTGTGGAAGAAGGCCTCGGCCAGCTCGTTGTAGGGGTAGTGCGAGGAACTGGCGCGCTCGTGAATGTCCTGGGCGAGGAAATACAGCTTGAGGTAGCGGCTGACCTTGGGCCCCGGACGGCCGTCGCCGACGCGGTGGAGGATGATCTCCTTGGCGGCGTTGAGCGCCGACACCACCCGGCCGTTCTGCCTGGCCAGCTCCAGGCGCCGCGCCTCGACGTCGAGCTGGCGCAGCGGCTCGAACAGCGCGGCCTTGAGCTTGAGGTAGCGGCCCAGCTCGCGAAACAGCCGGGCCAGGCTGTGCTGCAGCGGCTGCTGGGCGAACAGCGCGTGCCAGATCACCGACAGCAGGCCGTACCAGGCGGCGCCGGCCACCAGCAGCAGCGGCTCCAGCCACAGGCCGGCGATGCCGCCGCGCTGCTCGACGCCGATCATGCTGTACACGGCGAGGATCAGGGTGCCCGAGCCGAGGGTGGCGAAGCGCTCGCCGAGCGCGCCGAGCATGGTCAGGGCGAAGGCCGACAGCGCCAGGGCGACGACGAACAGCCAGGGGTAGGGGAACAGCCACTCGACCGCGTAGGCCGCCGCGCTGAAGCAGCAGAGGGTGACCAGCACGGTGCCCAGGCGACCCTGCCAGCTGTCGTCGGTCTCGGTCAGGGCGCTGGCGATGATGCCGAGAAACAGCGGGATCAGCCCGTGCATCCAGCCCTGCCACCAGCACAGCGCCAGGGCCCCGGCCAGGGCGATAAATACCCGCAGGCTGGCGCTGAACTTGTCCAGCGCCCAGAGGCGGCGCAGCGATTGGCGAAGGCGGGGGCGGGGCATGGGCGGCCTGGTCGGGAAAGATGCGAGCAGCCTACCGGAACTGGCCGGTCGCTGGGTATCCATCCGCGACCTGTCGGGGGCGTCGAGGCCATGGACTATGCTCAGTGAGGGAGCGCCGCCGGCTGACCGGCATCCGCGCGACTCCCGGGAGGCGAAGGTGTTTGCTGCGTGGCTGCGTCTGTGCCTGGGCGCCCTGATTCTCGGCGGCTCGCTGGGCGCGAGTGCGGCGCCGGGGGCGGTGGTGCAACTGCAGGTGGACGGGGTGATCGGCCCGGCCAGCGCCGACTACCTGGTGCGCGGCCTGGCCAAGGCGGTGGACGAGGGCGCGCAGCTGGTGCTGATCCAGATCGACACCCCCGGCGGCCTGGACACCTCCATGCGCGCGATCATCAAGGCGATCCTCGCCAGTCCGATTCCGGTGGCCAGCTACGTCGCCCCCGGCGGCGCGCGGGCGGCCAGCGCCGGCACCTATATCCTCTACGCCAGCCACGTCGCCGCCATGGCGCCGGGCACCAACCTCGGCGCGGCCACCCCGGTGGCCATCGGCATGCCCGGCACGCCGAGCAAGCCGCCAGACGCGGACAAGGGCGAGACGGGCAAGGAGGGCGAAGCCGGCAAGATGCCGGCCGATGCCATGACCGCCAAGCAGGTCAACGACGCCGCCGCCTATATCCGCGGCCTGGCGACGCTGCGCGGGCGCAACGCCGAATGGGCCGAACGGGCGGTGCGCGAGGCGGTCAGCCTGGCCGCCGAGGAGGCGCTGGCGCAGAAGGTGATCGACTACCTGGCCACGGACCTGGCCGACCTGCTGCGCCAGCTCGACGGCAAGACCCTGCAGGCCGCAGGCGTCGAGGTCACCCTGGCCACCGCCGGCGCGCCCCTGATCAGCCATGCGCCGGACTGGCGCACCCGCCTGCTGGCGGTGATCACCAACCCCAGCGTGGCGCTGATTTTGATGATGATCGGCGTTTACGGCCTGTTCTTCGAGTTCTCCAACCCCGGCAGCGGCGTCGGCGGCGTGCTCGGCGGCATCAGCCTGATCCTCGCCCTCTACGCCCTGCAGCTGCTGCCGGTGAACTACGCCGGGGTGGCGCTGATCCTGCTTGGCATCGCCTTTATCGCCGCCGAGGCCTTCCTGCCCAGCTTCGGCGTGCTCGGCATCGGCGGCGTGGTGGCCTTCGTCTTCGGCGCGCTGATCCTGATCGACACCGACGTGCCGGGCTTCGGCATCCCGCTGGCGCTGATCGTCACCCTGGCGCTGGTCAGCGCCGGGTTGATCCTGGCCATCCTCGGCATGGCGCTGAAGGCCAGGCGGCGCCAGCAGGTGGCCGGCGACAGCGGCCTGGTCGGCAGCCTGGTGGCGGTCGCCGCGGTGCAGGCCGAGGATCCTTGCAGCGGCTGGGTGGCGCTGCAGGGCGAGCGCTGGCAGGTGCAGGGCGAGGGGCCGCTGCGGCCCGGGCAGCGGGTGCGGGTGACGGCGCGCCAGGGCGTGCAACTGCAGGTCAGCGCGGTGGATGAACCGCCGCCCCAAGGAGGTCACTGATGGGTTTCGAACTGAGTTTTCTCTCGCTGACGATCATCGTCCTGGCCCTGCTCGCCTCGGCCTTTCGCATCCTGCGCGAGTACGAGCGCGGTGTGGTGTTCCAGCTCGGCCGCTTCTGGCGGGTCAAGGGCCCGGGCCTGATCCTGGTCATCCCCGGCTTGCAGCAGATGGTGCGGGTGGACCTGCGCACCATAGTGCTGGACGTGCCGACCCAGGACGTGATCAGCCGCGACAACGTCTCGGTCAAGGTCAACGCGGTGGTCTACTTCCGCGTGCTCGACGCGCAGAAGGCGATCATCCAGGTCGAGGACTACCACATCGCCACCAGCCAGCTGGCGCAGACCACCCTGCGCGCGGTACTCGGCAAGCACGAGCTGGACGAGATGCTCGCCGAGCGCGAGCGGCTCAACGTCGACATCCAGCAGGTGCTCGATGCGCAGACGGACGCCTGGGGCATCAAGGTGGCCAACGTCGAGATCAAGCACGTCGACCTCGACGAGTCCATGGTGCGTGCCATCGCCAAGCAGGCCGAGGCCGAGCGCGAGCGGCGGGCCAAGGTGATCCATGCCGAGGGCGAGCTGCAGGCCTCGGAAAAGCTCATGCAGGCCGCCGAGATGCTCGGCCGCCAGCCCGGCGCCATGCAGCTGCGCTACATGCAGACGCTGAGCAATATCGCCGGCGACAAGAGCTCGACCATCGTCTTCCCGCTGCCGGTGGAGCTGCTGCAGGGCATCGCCGAGGTGAAGAAATAGCCGCCCGGAGCGGGACTTTTTCCTGAAAAACCTGGCGAAAACAGATGGCCGACTGCCAGGTCTTTTCTAGACTTCGAGAAAGCAACGGGTCCTTGCAGCGGAGGTCGCTATGCGCATCGGTGTGCCCAAGGAAATCAAGAACCACGAGTACCGCGTCGGCCTCACCCCGCAGTCGGTGGCCGAGCTCACCGCGCTGGGCCATGAGGTCTGGGTCGAGACCCAGGCCGGCGCCGCCATCGGCTTCTCCGACGACGACTACCGCCAGGCCGGCGCGCAGATCGCCAAGGGCGCCGGCGAGGTGTTCCAGGAGGCGCGGCTGATCGTCAAGGTCAAGGAGCCGCTGGCGGTGGAACGGGCCAAGCTGCGCCCGCACCACACCCTGTTCACCTACCTGCACCTGGCCCCGGACCGGCCGCAGACCGACGAGCTGATGGCCGGCGGCGCCACCTGCATCGCCTACGAGACGGTGACCGACGGCCAGGGGCGCCTGCCGCTGCTGGCGCCGATGTCCGAGGTGGCCGGACGCATGTCGATCCAGGCCGGCGCCAGCTGCCTGGAGAAGGCCCGCGGCGGCCGCGGCGTGCTGCTCGGCGGGGTGCCGGGGGTGGCCCCGGGCAAGGTGGTGATACTCGGCGGCGGCGTGGTCGGCAGCCATGCCCTGGCCATGGCGGTGGGCCTGGGCGCCGACGTCACGGTGCTGGACAAGAGCGTCGACGCCCTGCGCCGGCTCGATGCGCTGTACGGCAACCGCATCACCACGCTCTACTCGACCCGCGCCGCGCTGCGCGAGCAGGTGCTGGCCGCCGACCTGGTGATCGGTGGCGTGCTGATCCCCGGGGCCGCCGCGCCCAAGCTGATCAGCGCCGAGATGGTGCGGCACATGCGCCCCGGCGCGGTGCTGGTGGACGTGGCCATCGACCAGGGCGGCTGCGCCGAGACCTCGCGCGCCACCACCCATGCCGAGCCCACCTATGTGGTCGACGAGGTGGTGCACTACTGCGTGGCCAACATGCCCGGCGCGGTGGCGCGCACCTCGACCCTGGCACTGAACAACGCCACCCTGCCGTTCGTCGTCGCCCTCGCCGAGAAGGGCACGCGGCGGGCCCTGGAGGAAGACCCGCACCTGCTGGGTGGGCTCAACGTGGCCAAGGGCGTGATCACCTGCGGCAGCGTCGCCGAGGCCCACGGCCTGCCGTTCCAATCGGCGGCCGGGGTGCTGGAGCACCTGTAGCGGCCTGGCGGCGGCACATCGCTGTGCTGGCGCCGTTTCGTAGGGGGCGCTGTGCGCACCGACATGGCCGATGCTGGGCGTGGGCGGGATGCATCCGCAACGATCGGTGCGCGCGGCGCACCCCAGGTGGATGCCGATCCGAGGGGGGGGGCGGGGGCGCCTAGGCCCTGCGTGCCATCTGCGCGCACACTTCCTGCATAGGTCGGCCACAGCCGCTTGGACAGCGGATGATTGCGAGACAGCGCCGCGGGCATCGGGCCCGCTGGCCGCTTCGAAGGCGAACCCGCTCCGCGGAGGAAAAACCATGTCCAGTCGTCGCCATCTGCTGTTCGCCGCCGCCGGCGGCGCCTTGCTGGCCAGCCCGGCGCTGGTGCTGGCCGAGCGCCTGTTGACCCCGCGGCAGACGGTCGGGCCCTTCTATCCCGACCAACTGCCGCTGGATGACGACAACGACCTGGTGCAGGTCGCGGGCCAGGCCGAGCCGGCGCGCGGCATCCGCGTGCAGCTGCACGGGCTGATCCTCGATGGCCGCGGCCAGCCGCTGGCCGGCGCGCTGGTGGAAATCTGGCAGGTCGATGCGAACGGCATCTACCTGCACAGCCGCGGCGGCGACCGCCAGCGCCGCGACCCCGGCTTCCAGGGCTACGGCCGCTTCGTCACCGGCGCCGACGGCCGCTATCGCTTTCGCACCATCCGCCCGGTGGCCTATCCCGGGCGCACCCCGCATATCCACCTGGCGGTGACCCTGCCGGGGCTGCCGCGCTTCGCCACCCAGTGCTATATCCGTGGCGAGCCGCGGAACGCGCGCGACGGCCTGCTCAACGCGATCCGCGACCCACAGCTGCGCGAACTGCTGATCGTGCCCTTCGTGCCGGTGACTGGGCGGGTCGACGAACAGGTGGCGCGCTTCGACGTGGTGCTGGGCGTTACCCCGGCGTCATGATCGCCCTTTGCACAAGCGCCTACAGCGGCCAGACCCACAACAGCAGCGGCACGCTGACCAGCACCACGAGAATCTCCAGGGGCAGGCCGAGGCGCCAGTAGTCGCCGAAGCGAAAGCCGCCGGGGCTGAGGATCAGGGTGTTGTTCTGGTGGCCGATGGGGGTGAGGAAGGAGCAGGAGGCGCCGATGGCCACCGCCATCAGCAGCGAGTCGGGGCTGACCCCGAGCTGGCTGGCGGCGCTGAGGGCGATGGGGCACATCACCGCGGCGGTGGCGGCGTTGTTCATGAAATCCGACAGGGTCATGGTCACCACCAGCAGCAGGGTCAGGGTGACGATGGCGTTGCCCTGCGCCAGGTGCTCCATCAGCAGGCGCGCCAGCAGGTCGGCGGCACCGCTCTCGGACATCGCCCCGGCCACCGGGATCAGCGCGCCGAGCAGCACGATCACCGGCCAGTCGACGGCCTCGTACACCGCGCGCAGCGGGATCAGGCGCAGCAGCATGTAGGCCAGCACCCCGGCGGCGAAGGCCACCGCCGCCGAGAGCAGGCCGAAGGCGGCCGCGGCGATGGCCAGCAGCATCACCCCCAGGGCCAAGTTGGCCTGGCGCGGGTCGGGAATGTTGATGGCGCGCGCGGCCAGCGGCACGCAGCCGTAGTCGTTGGCGAATTCGCCGATGTCCTCGGCGCCGCCCTGCATCAGCAGCACGTCGCCGCTCTGGATCAGGGTCGAGCGCAGGCGCTTGATCGAGCGGTGGCTCTGCCGCGAGATGGCCAACAGGTTGATGCCGTAGCGGCTGCGCAGGCGGGTGCTGCTGGCGGAACGGCCGATCAACTGCGAGTCGGGCTTGACCAGCAGTTCCTGCAGCGCACGCTCCTCGCCGTTGCTCTCCTTCTTCTCCGGCTCGGCGCCATCCTCCTGGCGCTGCTGCTCGGCCTCCTTGGCCTCGCGCTCGGCTTCCAGCAGCAGGTCCAGCTGGCCCAGCACCTCGCCCAGTTCCTCGGGCTCGGCCTCGATCACCAGCACGTCGTCGGCCTGCAGCACGCGGCGCGGGTTGGGCGCGCTCAGGCGCAGCTTGTTGCGCACCATGGCCACCACCTGGGCGTCGACCTCGTCGAGCAGCTGCTCGATCTCGCGCAGGGTCTTGCCCTGGGCCTTGCCGCCGTCCTTGACGCGCGCCTCGGTAAGGTAGCGGCCGGTGTCGAAACTGGCCGCGTTGCCCACCTCGCGCCTGGGCACCAGGCGCCAGCCGAGCAGGGTGATGAACAGCACGCCGGCCAGCGCCACCGCCACACCCACCGGGCTGAAGTCGAACATGGCGAAGGGGCCGGCGCCGTGCTGCGCGCGGAAGCTGGAGACGATCAGGTTGGGCGGCGTGCCGATCAGCGTGGTCATGCCGCCGAGGATGGTGCCGAAGGCCAGCGGCATCAGCACCCGCCCGGGCGGCAGCTCCAGGCGCGCGGCGATCTGCAGGGCGATGGGCATCAGCAGGGCGAGGGCGCCGACGTTGTTCATAAAGGCCGAGAGCAGGGCGCCGAGCCCGGTCAGCGCGGCGATCGACGCCAGCACCCCGGCGTTGCCGGGCAGCAGGCGCTGGGCCAGGCGGTTGACCGCACCGCTGCTCTGCAGGCCGTAGCTGAGCACCAGCACGCAGGCCACGGTGATCACCGCCGGGTGGCCGAAGCCGACGAAGGCCTCGCGTTCCGGCACCAGACCGGCGATCACGCAGGCCAGCAGGGCGCCGAGGGCGACCACGTCATGCCGCCAGCGACCCCAGATGAACAGCCCCATGCTGGCGACGAGAATGGCGAAGATCAGGCCTTGGTCGAGGGTCATGGAGCGGACTGTCCTTGTGCGGGGCGCGCAGCTACCTGCTGTTTGTAGCGGGGGCCGCGGTTGGTAGGGTGCGCCGTGCGCACCGCGGTTGTCCATGGCCGGCGAGCCTGGGCATTGGTGCGCACGGCGCACCCTACGAAGCCAGTCGCATCTGCCGTATTCAGCAGACTTTGCACCGCGCCGGCAGTTCCCCAGGCGGGTCTGGGGCACACCCCAGGGCGGTCAGACGTACTGCGCGGCGGCGTAGCCCGAGGCCCAGGCCCACTGGAAGTTGAAGCCGCCGAGGTGGCCGGTGACGTCGAGCACCTCGCCGATGAAGTACAGCCCCGGCACCCTGAGCGATTCCAGGGTCTTCGACGACACCTCGCGGGTGTCGACGCCGCCCAGGGTGACCTCGGCGGTGCGGTAGCCCTCGGTGCCGGCCGGCACCAGCTGCCAGTCGGACAGGCGCTCGGCAATCGCCTTCAGCTCGCCCGCGCCGTACTGCTTCAGCGGCTTGTTGGCGAACCAGCTGTCGACCAGCAGGGTCGCCATCTTCTTGGTGAACAGCTCGGCCAGCAGGGTCTTCAGCTCGCTGGCGCCGCGTTCGCGCTGCTGGGTCGCCAGCCATTCGGGCAGGTCGATATGCGGCAGCAGGTCGATATGCAGGGTGTCGCCCGGCTGCCAGTAGGAGGAAATCTGCAGGATCGCCGGGCCGCTCAGCCCCCTGTGGGTGAACAGGATGTTCTCCTTGAAGCTCTGCCCGTTGCAGCTCACCAGGCAGTCCTCCACCGAGGTGCCGGACAGCTCCGTGCACAGCGTCTTGAGCTGCGGGTCGGTAAGGGTGAAGGGCACCAGGCCGGCGCGGGTCGGCAGCACCTGGTGGCCGAACTGGCGGGCCACCTGGTAGCCGAAGCCCGTGGCGCCGAGGGTGGGGATGGACAGCCCGCCGCTGGCGATCACCAGCGACTGGCAGGCCACCGCGCCGAGGTCGCTGTGCAGCAGGAAGCCGCCGTCGGTCTTGGCGATGCTCTGCACCGCGGTGTTCAGGCGGATCTCGGCGCCGGCCTCGGCGCACTCGGCCAGCAGCAGATCGAGGATGGCATTGGCCTTGTGGTCGCAGAACAGCTGGCCGAGCTTCTTCTCGTGGTAGGGCACGCCGTGCTTGGCCACCAGGCCGATGAAGTCCCACTGGCTGTAGCGGGCCAGGGCGGACTTGCAGAAGTGCGGATTTTCCGAGAGGAAGTTGCCCGGCTCGCAGTACAGGTTGGTGAAGTTGCAGCGCCCGCCGCCGGACATGAGGATCTTCTTGCCGGCCTTGTTGGCGTGGTCCAGCACCAGCACGCGGCGGCCGCGCGCGGCGGCATTGGCCGCGCACATCAGGCCGGCGGCACCGGCGCCGACTATCACTACCTCAGTTTGCAACACGAGATTTCCCCAGGCGATTCGAGCGCACAGGCGCAGGCTGCGCGAAAACCCGCGCATCTTACCCGAAGCCGCTCTGGCCCGCCGATCCCGGGGCAGCAGGGCGGATGGACGGCCGCCGCGGCCTGCACCTGTATCAGAAATGAGACAGTGACGAGGGCTGTCGCGCCTGCTATCACTAGCACTGATCATTCCCCACGGATCGTCGCCGATGCCCGCAGTGCGCGCCTGGCTGTTGCTCTTGCTGCTGTCGCCGGCGCTGGCGGCGGGCGAACCGTTGCGCCTGGTGGCGGACCCCTGGCCGCCGTTCAACGACCGCCGCCTGCCCGGCAACGGCCTGGCCAGCGAGCTGGTGGAGCAGGCGCTGCAGCGCGCCGGCTACCACACCAGCTATGTCGAGGTGCCCTGGCAGCGGGCGGTGCTGGGGCTCAAGCGCGGCGACTACGACCTGCTGATCAACGCCTGGTACAGCGCCGAGCGCGCCGAGTTCGGCCACTTCTCGCAGCCCTATCTGGTCAACCGCATCCGCTTTCTGCAGCGCAAGGGCGCCGGCATCCGCTACGACAGCCTGGCCGATCTGTATCCGCACAGCATCGCCGTGGTGCGCGGCTACGCCTACTCCGCCGAGTTCGACGGCGACGAGCGGCTGCGCAAGGTCGGCGTCGGCAGTTTCGCCATCGCCGCGCGCATGCTGCACGCCGGGCGCGTGCAGTTGACCCTGGAGGACGAACTGGTGGCGCGCTATCACCTGGGGCGCGAGCTGCGCGCCATGCGCGACGAGCTGGAGTTCCTGCCGCTGCCGTTGAGCGAGAACGGCCTGCATATCCTGGTGCGCCGCAGCCACCCGCAGCACCGCGAGATCGCCCGGCGCTTCGACCAGGCGATCCAGGCCATGAGCGATGATGGCAGCTATGCCGCCACTTTCCGGCGTCATGGCCTCTGAGGCAGCGTGGTGCAGGCCGGGCCCCGTTCGCCGGCGGCTTGGATCGCCCGCCAGCGGGCTCCTACGCGGTGCGCTGAGAGCGGTTAGGCCAGCACCGTGCGTCCGCGGCCCTGCTGCTTGGCCCGGTACAGGCGCATGTCGGCCTCGTGCAGCAGGCTTTCCAGGTCGTCCGGCGCGCCGCGGTAGAGGCCGGCGCTGAACGACAGCGGCGGCGCGCCGGCGGCGTAGTGCAGGCCGGCGCACTGTCGGCGCAGGCGGTCGAGGGCCTGGGCCAGCTCGTCGGCCTGCTGCGCGCTGACCAGGGCGAATTCCTCGCCGCCGAGGCGGCCGAGCAGGGCATCGGGGAAGGCGCCAGCCAGGGCGCGGGCGAACACCACCAGGGCGCTGTCGCCGCTGGCGTGGCCGAAACCATCGTTGATCTGCTTGAAATGGTCGAGGTCGAGCATCGCCACGCTCAGCTCGTGGCCGTCGCGGCGCGCCTGCTGCAATAGCTGCAGGCCCTGCTCGTAGAAGGCGCGGCGGTTGTTCAGCCCGGTCAGGGCGTCGAACTGCGCCGCCTGCTTCAGCGCGCGCAGCAGGTCGCGACGCTCGAGGGTGGACATCACCCGGCAGTTGAGCTCCTCGGGGCAGAACGGCTTGCGCAGGAAGTCGTCGGCGCCGTGCTTGATGAACAGCGCGCTGAGCGAGCCCTTGGCGTCGGCGGACAGGCCGATGATGATCAGCTCGTGGCGTTTCAGCTTCTGCCGCAGCAGCTTGACCAGCTCGAAGCCGCTGATGCCGGGCATGGCGTGGTCCAGCACCAACAGGTCGATGTCCGGCTGCTCGGCGAGGATGCGCAGGGTTTCCTCGCCGTCGCCGGCCTCGAGTATCTGGTAGCGGTGCGGGGTGAGCACGTGGCGGATGTAGTGGCGGGTGGCCTCGGAGTCCTCGGCGATGAGGATCTTGATCTTCGCGTTGTGCTCCAGGCGGTGCAGCAGGCGGAAGGCGTACTCGTAGGAGTGCTGGCTTTCCTTGAGCACGTAGTCGACCACGCCCTTCATCAGCAGCTCGTCGCGGCGCTGCTCGTGGTAGCTGCCGCTGAGCACGATGCACGGCAGGCGGTAGCGCATCACCAGGTCGACGCTCTCGCCGTTGGGCGCATCCGGCAGGTGCAGGTCGACGATGGCGGCGAAGAACAGCCCGGCGGAAGTCTCCAGCATCACCTCGGCCTCGGCCAGCGAGGCGCAGAACACCGGCTGCAGCGTCGGCTCCTGGCGGAACAGGTGCTCGAGAATCTTCAGCACCAGCGGACTGTCTTCGATGACCAGGATATTGCGCATCGGGGCTCCTGCCAGTTTGTTGGCCTGCTAGAGCAGGCGTACGCGTAACGTGCGGCCCTTGATCTTGCCTTCGGCGAGGCGTTTGAGGGCCTGTCTGGCCACGTCGCGCTCGACCGCGACGAAGGCCTGGTAGTCGAACAGGGCGATCTTGCCGACCTGGCTGCCGGGCAGCCCGGCATCGCCGGTCAGCGCGCCGAGGATGTCGCCGGGGCGCAGCTTGTCCTTGCGCCCGGCGCCGATGCACAGGGTGTGCATCGGCGGCAGCAGCGGCTCGCCGCCGGTCTTGGCTGCGGGCAGCGGGTACCAGGCCAGCGCCTGGCCCTGCAGCGCCTCGATGGCCTGCGCGCGGCCGGCTTCGGCCGGCGCCACCAGGCTCAGCGCCAGGCCCTTCTCGCCGGCGCGGCCGCTGCGACCGATGCGGTGGATATGCACCTCGGCATCGCGGCTCAGCTCGACGTTGATCACCAGCTCCAGGCCGGCGATGTCCAGGCCGCGGGCGGCCACGTCGGTGGCCACCAGCACGCTGAGGCTGCGATTGGCGAACAGTGCCAGGATCTGGTCGCGCTCGCGTTGCTCCAGATCACCGTGCAGGGCGGCGGCGGAGATCTTTTCCGCCTCCAGCTGCGCGGCCAGCTCGTCGCACTGCTGGCGGGTGGCGCAGAAGGCCACCGCCGGCTGCTTGCGAAAATGCCGCAGCAGGGTGCTGACCGCTTCCAGGCGCTGGCCCGGGGCGATTTCGTAAAAACGTTGCTCGATCTGCCCGTCGTCGTGCTGGGCCTCGACTTCGACCCGCTCCGGGCTGCGCAGGAAACGCGCGGCGAGCTGCTCGATGCCGCTCGGGTAGGTGGCGGAGAACAGCAGGGTCTGCCGGCGCGTCGGGGTCTGCTCGATGATCTCGGCGATGCTGTCGATAAAGCCCATGTCGAGCATGCGGTCGGCTTCGTCGAGCACCAGGGTGTTCAGCCCGTCGACCTTCAGCGTGCCCTTGCGCAGGTGCTCCTGCACCCGTCCCGGGGTGCCGACTATGACGTGGGCGCCGTGCTCCAGCGAGCCGATCTGCGGGCCGAAGGGCACGCCGCCACAGAGGGTCAGCACCTTGACGTTGTCGGCGGCGCGGGCCAGGCGGCGGATTTCCTTGGCCACCTGGTCGGCCAGCTCGCGCGTGGGGCACAGCACCAGCGCCTGGCAGCCGAAGTAGCGCGGGTTGAGCGGGTGCAACAGGCCGAGGGCGAAGGCCGCGGTCTTGCCGCTGCCGGTCTTGGCCTGGGCGATCAGGTCGCGGCCCTTGAGGATCAGCGGCAGGCTGGCGGCCTGGATCGGCGTCATCTCGGTGTAGCCGATGGCGGCGAGGTTGGCCTGCATGGCGGCGGACAGGGGCAGGCTGGCGAAGGCGGTGGTGGTCACGGCAAGGGCTCGGGGCTGGCGAAACAGGCCGGCAGTGTAGCAGGCCACGGCCTTCAGTCCTCCGGTGGTACGTCGAGGCGCCGCGCGCGGCGGCCGTCGGCCGGGTCGAGCTGGAGGAAGATCGCCGCGGCCAGCATCGACAGCAGGCCGACGCACAGGTAGGTGGCCTGGAAGGCCTGCAGCAGCTGGCCCTCGCCACCGAATTCGCGGCTGAAACCGCCGAGCAGCGCCGCCGCGGCGGCCACCCCCAGGCCCATGGCCAGTTGCACCACCACCGACAGCAGGCTGTTGCCGCTGCTGGCGTCGCGGTTGTCCAGGTCGATCAGGGTGACGGTGTTCATCGCGGTGAACTGCAGCGAGTTGGCCGCGCCGATCAGGCCCAGCTGGACGATCAGCTGCAGCAGCGCGGTGTCCGCATCGACCAATGCCAGGCTGGCGATCAGTACGCCGAGCAGCAGGGTGTTGCCGGTGAGGATGCGGCGGTAGCCGAGGCGCTCGATCAGCGGCTTGGCCAGGGGTTTGATCGCCATCGCCGCCAGCGCCAGGGGAATCAGGCTCATGCCGGCCTGCGCCGGCGAGTAGCCCATGGCCAGCTGCAGCAGCAGCGGGGTGAGAAAGGGCAGGGCGCCGCTGCCGAGGCGGGCGAACAGGTTGCCGATGATGCCCACGGCGAAGCCGCGGGTACGGAACAGGCTGGGGGCGAACAGCGGCTGCTCGATGCGCCCGGCGCGCAGCCAGTAGGCGGCCAGGCAGGCCAGGCCGCCGAGCAGCAGGAGCATCACCCGCATGGTCGGCAGGTGCAGCTCGCCCAGGCCTTCCAGGGCCACGGTGATCAGCAGCATGGCGGCGCCGAACAGCACAAAGCCCGGGGTGTCGAAGCGGCTGCGGCTCGGCCCGCGCAGGTCCGGCATATGCCGCAGCGCCGCCCAGCAGCCGAGCAGGCCGACCGGCAGGTTGATCAGGAAGATCCAGTGCCAGCTGGCCACCTCCACCAGCCAGCCGCCCAGGCTCGGGCCGAGCAGCGGGCCGAGCAGGCCGGGCAGGGTGACGAAGCTCATGATCCGCACCAGCTCCGAGCGCGGGTAGGCGCGCAGCACCACCAGGCGCCCGACCGGCATCATCAGCGCGCCGCCGAGGCCCTGGACGACGCGTGCGCCGACCAGCATGGGCAGGGAGGTGGACAGGGCGCAGAGCAGCGAGCCGAGGCTGAACAGGGCAATGGCGCCGAAGAAGATGCGCCGCGTGCCGAAACGGTCGGCGATCCAGCCGGAGGCGGGAATCAGCAGGGCCACGCTGAGCAGGTAGGCGATCACCACCGACTGCATGCGCAGCGGGTCTTCGCCCAGGTCGGCGGCCATGGCCGGCAGCGCGGTGTTGAGGATGGTGCCGTCCAGCGTCTGCATGAAGAAGGCGATGGCGACTATCCAGGGCAGCAGGCGGGCGGTGCGTGGGTCGAGCGGGGCGGGGTCGGTCATGGATTCCTCGCAGGTGGCAGCCGGCACTGTAGAGCCTGGTGGCGCATCCGGCCAGGGCGCTGCTAGGCTTGCCGCCAAGCAAGGCTCCCCGGTTCGGGGTAAGGACGGCGGCATGCGCTGGATTCCGCTATGGCTCGCTCTGCTCGCTCCCGCCCTGCAGGCGGCGCCCTGGTACCCCTATCCGGTGCAGGTCGACGGCCAGGCGCGCGAGTACCGGGCGCTGGCGAAGGCCGAGCGGCCCTGGCGCATCTGCGCCCTGTTGCCGCACGGCAAGGATCGTTACTGGTGGGGCGTGGCCTGGGGCCTGGATCAGGAGGCACGGCGTCTCGGCGTGCAGCTGGGCATCTACGAGGCCGGCGGCTACGAGCACGGGCCGGTGCAGCTGGAGCAGTTCGAGCACTGCGTGGCGCTGGGCGCCGAGGCCTTCCTGCTGGCCAGCATCAATACCCTCGACCTGTGCCCGGCGGTGGCCGCGCAGCGCGCCGCCGGGCGGCCGGTGATCGACCTGGTCAATCGCCTCGACTGCGCCGACCTCAGCGCACGCTCGCGGGTGGATTTCGCCGACATGGCCGCGGCCACCCTGGCCTACGCGGTGCAGCACAGCGGCGGCCGGCCGCTGCGCATCGGCTGGCTGCCGGGCCCGGCCGACGCCGGCTGGGTGCAGGACGCCGAGCGCGGCCTGCAGGCCGCCCTGGTCGGCAGCGCGGCGACCCTGGTGCACGGCGGCTACGGCCCGGTGGACCGCAGCAGCCAGGCGCAGCTGGCGCGGGCGCTGCTCAAGGCCAACCCCGACCTCGATTACCTGATCGGCAACGCCGAGGCGGCGGCGTTCGCCGCGCAGCTGGTGCACAACCTCGGCGTGCGCGCCGAGGTGCTGGCCTTCTACGCCACCGAGCGGGTGCTGGAGCAGATCGGCGAGGGGCAGATGCTGGCGGCGCCGACCGATTCGCCGGTGATTCAGGCGCGCATCGCCCTCGACCTGGCGGTGCGCGGCCTGCAGGGGGAGGCGCTGCCGGCGCGGGTCGGCCCGCGCATCGAGATGCTCGACCGCGCGCGCCTGGCGCATTTCGACATCGGCCGGCTGATGCCGCCCGAGGGCCACTGGATGATTCGCCAGGAGCTGCCGGAGTAGCGGCCGCTCCCCTGCCCTCAGGCCGCCGACACCGGCCGTTGCGGCTGGCCGCGTACCGGCCTGGCGCCGGCGACGAAGTACTTGGCGGTGCTGCGCGGCAGCGGCGCGCGGCCGCGAATCCGGTCGGCGATCTTCTCGGCCAGCATGATGGTGGTGGCGTTGAGGTTGCCGGTGATGATCTCCGGCATGATCGACGCGTCCACCACGCGCAGGCCCTGCACGCCGTGCACCCGGCCCTGGCCGTCGACCACTGCCATATCGTCCTCGCCCATCTTGCACGAGCACGAGGGATGGAAGGCGGTCTCGGCATGTTCGCGGACGAAGGCGTCCAGTTCGGCGTCGCTCTGGCAGTCCGGGCCGGGGCTGATCTCGCGCCCGCGGAAGGCGTCCAGCGCCGGCTGGGCCATGATCTCGCGGGTGATGCGGATGGCGTCGCGGAACTCCTGCCAGTCCTGATCGGCGCTCATGTAGTTGAACAGGATGCTCGGGTGCTGGCGCGGGTCCTTGGATTTGAGCTGCACGCGGCCGCGGCTGGGCGAGCGCATGGAACCGACGTGGGCCTGGAAGCCGTGTTCCTTCACCGCGTTGCTGCCGTTGTAGTTGATCGCCACCGGCAGGAAGTGGAACTGGATATTCGGCCACTCGAACTCTTCTCGAGTGCGGATAAAGCCGCCGGCCTCGAACTGGTTGCTGGCGCCCAGGCCCTTGCCGCGCAGCAGCCAGTGGGCGCCGATGGCCGGCTGGTTCCACCACTTCAGCGCCGGGTAGATCGACACCGGCTCCTTGCAGGCGTACTGCAGGTACATCTCCAGGTGGTCCTGCAGGTTCTGGCCGACGCCGGGCAGTTCGTGCACCAGGGGGATGTCCAGTTCGCGCAGCAGGGCGGCGGGGCCGACCCCGGAGCGCTGCAGGATCTGCGGCGAGGCGATGGCGCCGGAGCACAGCAGCACCTCGCGGCGGGCGCGGACGATCACCGGCGTGTCGCCGTCGCCGTGCAGGTAGGCGACGCCGCTGGCGCGCTTGCCGTCGAACAGGATGCGGTCGGTCAGGGCGTGGGTGACGATGCGCAGGTTGGGTCGGCCGCGGGCCTGGTCGAGGTAGCCGCGGGCGGTGCTGGAGCGGCGGCCCTGCGCGGTGACGGTGCGGTCCATGGGGCCGAAGCCTTCCTGCTGGTAGCCGTTGAGGTCGTCGGTGCGCGGGTAGCCGGCCTGCACGCCGGCCTCGACCATGGCGTGGAACAGCGGGTTGTTGCCGCCCTTCGGCGTGGTCACCGACACCGGGCCGTCTCCGCCGTGGTAGTCGTTGGCGCCGATGTCGCGGGTTTCCGCCTTGCGGAAATAGGGCAGGCAGTCGAGGTAGCTCCAGTCTTCCAGGCCCGGCAGCTTGGCCCAGTGGTCGAAGTCCAGGGCGTTGCCGCGGATGTAGCACATGCCGTTGATCAAGGAGGAGCCGCCCAGGCCCTTGCCGCGCCCGCATTCCATGCGCCGGTTGTTCATGAAGGGCTCCGGCTCGGTCTCGTAGGCCCAGTTGTAGCGCCGGCCCTGCAGCGGGAAGGCCAGGGCGGCGGGCATTTGGGTGCGAAAATCGAGGCGGTAGTCGGGGCCGCCGGCTTCCAGCAGCAACACGCTGACGTCCGCGTCCTCGGTGAGGCGGGTGGCCAGCACGTTACCGGCCGAGCCGGCGCCGATGATGATGTAGTCGAATTCTTGCGACATGGGCGTCACCTGCGTAGCCCGGATGCAATCCGGGGAAAGTGTCGGGCAGCACCCGGATTGCATCCGGGCTACGGGCCGTGCGTAGGGTGGACATGGCAACGCCTTGTCCACCGTGGGCGACCTGGTGGCTGGTGGACAAGCCTGCGGCATGTCCACCCTACGGGGTGTTCGCTCAGAACACCGAGGCGTAGCCGCCCAGTTCGACCTGCACCGACTTGATCCGGGTGTAGTGGGCGAGGGTGGTCAGGCCGTTCTCGCGGCCGACGCCAGACTGCTTGTAGCCGCCCACCGGCATCTCGGCCGGCGACTCGCCCCAGGTGTTGATCCAGCAGATGCCGGCCTCCAACTGGTGGATCACCCGGTGCGCGCGGGCCAGGTCGCGGGTCACCACGCCGGCGGCGAGGCCGTAGTCGCTGTCGTTGGCGCGGCGGATCGCTTCTTCTTCGCTGTCGTAGATGAGGATGCTCATCACCGGGCCGAAGATCTCCTCGCGCACTATGGTCATGGCGTCCGTGCAGTCGGTGAACACGGTCGGCGCCACGTAGGCGCCCTTGGCGTAGTCGCCGTCGGTCACGCGCGCGCCGCCGATCAGCAGGCGCGCGCCTTCCTCGCGGCCCTTGGCGATGTAGCCGAGCACGCTGTCCATATGCGCCGCGCTGACCAGCGGGCCGAAGTTGGTGGCCTCATCCAGCGGGCTGCCCAGGCGGATGCGCCCCACCCGTTCCAGCACCTTGGCCTCGAAGCGCGCCTGCAGCATGCGCGGTACGAACACCCGGGTGCCGTTGGTGCAGACCTGGCCGGAGCTGTAGAAGTTGGCCATCACCGCGATGTCGGCGGCGCGATCCAGATCGGCGTCCTCGAACACGATCAGCGGCGACTTGCCGCCCAGCTCCATGGTCACTTCCTTGAGGCTGGAGCTGGAGGCGCTGGCCATCACCTTCTTGCCGGTGCTGGTGCCGCCGGTGAAGGAAATCTTCTCGATGCCCGGATGCTCGGTGAGCCAGGTGCCGAGCTCGCGGCCGCTGCCGGTGAGGACGTTGAACACGCCGGCGGGCAGGCCGGCCTCGGTGTAGATCTCGGCCAGCTTCAGGGCGGTCAGCGAGGTGACCTCGCTGGGCTTGAAGATCATCGCGTTGCCGGCGGCCAGGGCCGGCGCGGATTTCCACAGGGCGATCTGGATCGGGTAGTTCCACGCGCCGATGCCGGCGACCACGCCCAGCGGCTCGCGGCGGGTGTAGACGAAGGAGGATTCGCGCAGCGGGATCTGCTCGCCCTCGATGGCCGGGATCAGCCCGGCGTAGTACTCCAGCACGTCGGCGCCGGTGACGATGTCGACGTTGCGGGTTTCGGAAAGCGGCTTGCCGGTGTCCAGGGTCTCCAGCTCGGCCAGCTCGTCGTTGCGCGCGCGGAGGATGTCCACCGCCTTGCGCAGGATGCGCGAGCGCTGCATGGCGGTCATCGCCGCCCACACCTTCTGCCCGGCCTTGGCGCTGGCGACGGCGCGCTCGACGTCGGCCTGGCTGGCGCGCTGCAGGGTGGCGAGCACCTCGCCGGTGGCCGGGTTGATGCTGTCGAAGGTCTGGCCGCTGCTGGCGGCGACGTACTGGCCACCGATATAGAGCTGCTGGTCGTCGAAGCGGGGCATGGGCTGTCCTCTGGGCGCGAATGAATTGGCTAGAAAACAGCCTATTTTATTTAGATTGAACGATCAATCAATAAAAGCGACAGTACGCAGCCAATTGCGACACGCCAGCAAGGCGAACGCGAATCCGGGGGGCCGTGCGCCTCGAGCGAACGAGAGGATGAGGGTGAACGTAGGGGCCCGCTTGTCGTCGGGCATTGGAGCGTGCGCCGGGTCAGGAGCTGGCGTTGCTTGGGGCTGACGGAGCCTTGGCCAGTTGCAATCCGTAGGTTGGGCTGAGCGCAGCGAAGCCCAACCAGCGGATGACGGGGCAGCGCCATGGCTGTGGCCTTGCTCGTTGGGCTTCGTCGCAGGCTCCTCAACCCAACCTACGGGACTTTTGCCGATCGCCAGATAAGCTGGCGCCAATCTGGTGCTGGATGCAAAAAGCCGATTGCAGGCCGTTTTCCTTCGGCCTCCTACCTTGCAGCGCTGCTTACGGCGGTAAAGACGCTATCCACGGGCCTTGGCCAACTGCAGATCGAGGTAGTCGTAGGCGATACGGCGCGCCTGTTCGGTATCGAAGGCCTCGCCGGACAGCGCGCCGCGCAGCCACAGGCCGTCGATCAGGGCGGCGAGCCCGCGCGCGGCGGCGCGCGCCTCGTCGGCCGGCAGCACGCGGCGGAACTGGCCGCACAGGTTGGAATACAGGCGGTGGTCGTTGACCCGCTGCAGGCGGCGCAGCGCCGGCTGGTGCATGCTGCTGGCCCAGAACGCCAGCCAGGTCTTCATCGCCGGGCCGCTGACCTGGCTGTCGTCGAAGTTGCCGTCGATCATCGCCTTCAGATGAGCGCGCGGGCCGTCCTCGTGCAGCGTGCGGCGGCGTTCGCCCACCGCCTCGCTGAGCGCCTGCATCAGGTGGCGCATGGTCGCTTCGAGCAGGCCGTTCTTGTCGTTGAAGTAGTGGCTGATGATGCCGTTGGACACCCCGGCCAGACGGGCGATATAGGCGATGCTGGCATCGGCCATGCCGACCTGGTCGACGGCCTCCAGGGTGGCGGCGATCAGTTGCGAGCGGCGAATGGGCTGCATGCCGACCTTGGGCATCGGTCTCTCCAGCGGGGGAAGTTGGGCCGGAGTCTAGGCGGATTTTGAGCGGGCGATCAATCAAGCGAGGCAGGCGAGCGAGGAGCGATTCTGCCGGGTGTGCCGTGCGCACCGCTGTGCCGGCGGTGGCCCTGGTGCGCACGGCGCACCCTACGAGGTGGGCAGAAACGACGAAGCGGGCCTGAGCCCGCTTCGTGTTCACGCCAGTCTGAGCCTTACTGCAACCAGCCCTCGACGCGCTGCGGGTTGGCGGCGATCCAGTCCTTGGCGGCCTGTTCCGGCTTGGCGCCGTCGCGGATGGCCAGCATCACCGCGCCCACTTCCTCGCCGCTCCAGGAGAACTTCTTGAGGAAGGCGGTGGCGTCGGCGGCCTTGGCCTCGAGGCCCGGGTTGACCACGGTGTCGACGTGCTCGTCGTCGCCGTAGACCTTCTTCGGGTCCTCGAGGAAGCGCAGTTTCCACTTGGCGAACATCCAGTGCGGAATCCAGCCGGTCACCACGATCGGCTTGCCGGCCTTCTCGGCGCGGATCAGGGCGGTGGCCATGGCCGGGCCGGAACTGGGCATCAGCTTGATGCTGGCCAGTTCGTACTGCTTGATGGCGTCCTCGGTGCGGCGCATCACGCCGGCGCCGGCGTCGATGCCGGTGATCTTGCCGTCGAAGTCCTTGGCGTACTTCTCCAGGTCGGCGATGGTCTTGGCCTCGACGTAGTCGGGCACGATCAGGCCGATCTTGGCGCCTTCATAGTTGGCGCCGAGCACCACCACCTTGTCCTTGAGCTTGGCGTAGTACTCGCCGTGGGTGGCCGGCAGCCAGGCGGAGAGGGTGGCGTCGAGGTCGCCACGGGCCACGCCCTGCCACATGATGGCCGGTTCGACCGGCTTGAGTTCCACCGGGTAGCCGAGCTTGCTCTGCAGGATCTCGCCGGCGACATGGGTGGCGGCGACGCTGTCGTCCCAGCCGTTGACGTAGCCGATCTTCAGGGTGGGTTTGTCGGCGGCGAGGGCGCTGCCCATGCCGATGGCCAGGGCGGCGACGCCGAGGCAGAGGGTCTTGAGTGTACGCATGCTGTGCTCCGTCAGTTGAGTGGCAGTTCGATCGGTATTACTGGCTCGTTCTGATCGCGGGCCTTGCGAGACCGGGCGGCACTGCCGGTCGCCGGTTCGCGGGCAAAGCACTCCCCGCAACGGCCATCGAAGTGGCCGCCGAGTTGCCAGCGAGGAGATTTCGGGTATGGACGCCCTGCGCCCATACCGGAACTGGGCCGGGCCTCAGAGCCCGACGTGTTTTTTCACCGCGGCGGCGCCGTCCTGGCCGTCGAAAGTGGTCACGCCGCTCAGCCACTGGTCGAGGATCGCCGGGTTGGCCTTGATCCATTCCTTAGCCACGGTCTGCGGGTTTTCCTTCTCCAGCACCTTTTCCATCAGCTGGCTTTCGATCTCGACGCTGAACTGCAGGTTGTTCAGCAGCTTGCCGACGTTGGCGCAGCGCGCCTGGTAGTCCGGCGGCACCACGGTGTAGACCTTGGCCGCGCCGTAGTCGGGGCCGAACACCTCGTCGCCGCCGGCCAGGTAGGTGATGTCGAACTGGGTGTTCATCGGGTGCGGTGCCCAGCCGAGGAACACCACCGGCTCCTGCTTCTTGATCGCCCGCGACACCTGCACCAGCATGCCGGCCTCGCTGGACTCGACCATGCGGAAGCCGCCGAGGCCGAACTGGTCGCCCTTGATCATGCCGTCGATCAGCAGGTTGCCGTCGTTGCCCGGCTCGATGCCGTAGATCTTGCCGCCGAGCTGGTCCTTGAACTTGGCGATGTCCTGAAAGCTTTTCAGCCCCGCCTCGGCGGCGTAGGTCGGCACCGCCAGGGTGTACTTGGCGCCTTCGAGGTTGGGTTTCTCCAGCACCTTGACCCCACCGTCCTTGGTGAAGGGCTCGATCACCGCGTCCATCGACGGCGCCCAGTAGCCGAGGAACACGTCGACCTGGCCGTTCTTCACCCCGGTGAAGGCGATCGGCACCGAGGCCATGATCTTGCGCGGCTGGTAGCCCAGGCCCTCGACCAGGGTCATGGCCACGCCGGTGGTGGCGGCGATGTCGGCCCAGCCGATTTCGGCGAAACGCACCTGCTTGCAGCTTTCCGGCTCGGCGGCCCAGGCGCCCTGCGCCAGGGCGCAGGTCAGCAGGGCGAGGGCGGCGGTGGTCTTGATCGTGTTCATCTGCGGTTCCCTGTGAAGTGAAACGGATAAGGTTTACTGACGCTGCAGCTTGCCGCTGAACCAGGCAAAGATGCCGCTGCGGGCGCTCTGCTTGGTGCCGAAGCTCTCGGTGATGCGGTCGAGGATGATCGCCAGCAGCACCACGGCCATGCCGCTCTCGAAGCCTAGCCCGATGTCGAGGCGCTGGATGCTCGCCAGCACGTCGTTGCCCAGGCCGCCGGCGCCGACCATCGAGGCGATGATCACCATCGACAGCGCCATCATGATGGTCTGGTTGACCCCGGCCATGATCGACGGCATGGCGTTGGGCAGCTGCACCTTGAACAGCAGCTGGCGGCCGTTGCAGCCGAACGACTGGCCGGCCTCGATGATTTCCTTGTTGACCTGGCGAATGCCCAGGCTGGTCAGGCGCACCGCCGGCGGCATGGCGAAGATTACCGTGGCGATGATCCCCGGCACCCGGCCGAGGCCGAACAGCATGGCCGCCGGAATCAGGTAGACGAACGCCGGCATGGTCTGCATGAAGTCGAGGATCGGCCGGATCACCAGCGCCACCCGCTCGCTCTTGGCCGCCCAGATGCCCAGCGGGATGCCCAGCAGCAGGCTGATCAGGGTGGCGGAGAAGGTCAGGCCGAGGGTCACCACGGTCTGTTCCCAGAAGCCGGTCATGACGATGAGGATGAACGACACCGCGGTGAAGGCGGCGAAGCGCGCGCCGATGCGCCACAGGCCGAGGCCGACGAAGATGGCGATGAGCAGCCAGGCCGGCGGCAGCATCAGCAACTGCTCGATGCCTTCGGAGAAGCCGCTGACCACGCTGCCGACGCTGTCGAAGGCGCCGCTGTAGTTGTCCAGCAGGTGCTGGACGACGTCGTTGACCCAGCTGCCCAGGTCGAGTTTCTTCTCACTCATGGGATTCCCCCTGCAGGCGGGTCAACAGCCGGCCCTTGCTGATGGCGCCGCAGTAATGGCCCTCGGCGTCGATCACCGGGATCGGCCCCTCGTTGTCCACCAGGCGGTCGATGACCTTCTCCAGCGGCATGTCCTCCGGTACCGGCACCACCCGCTTGAGGCCGTCGAGCTCCAGCGGCTTCGGCGCGTCGCCGTCGACCATCAGGGCGATCTTCTCCAGGCTGATCGAGCCGCAGAAATTGCGCTGTTCGTCGACGATAAAGGCGTAGTGCTTGTCCAGCGCCTGCAGCTCCTTGCACATCGCGGTGGCGTCCGGCGCCTTGCCGTTGTAGACGTAGGTCGGCACGCTGTCGGCCTTGAGCTGGCCGGCGGTGAGGTAGCGGCTGGTGTCGACGGTGTCGAAGAAGTTGCGCACGTAGTCGTTGGCCGGCTTGTCGATCAGCTCCTGCGGGGTGCCGACCTGGATCAGCTTGCCGCCCTCCATGATGCCGATGCGGCTACCGATGCGCATGGCCTCCTCGATGTCGTGGGAGACGAAGATGATGGTGCGCCGGTGGGTCTTCTGCAGCTCCAGCAGCACGTCCTGCATCTCGCGGCGCTTGAGCGGGTCGAGGGCGGAGAAGGCCTCGTCCATGATGATCATCGAGGGGTTCACCGCCAGCGCGCGGGCCAGGCCGACGCGCTGCTGCATGCCGCCGGACAGCTCGTGCGGGTACTTGTGGGCGAAGGTGTCGAGGCCGACCTGCTTGAGCACGTCCATGGCGCGCTGTTCGCGTTCCTTGCGCCCTGTGCCTGCCACTTCCAGGCCGAACGCGGCGTTGTCCAGCACGCTGCGCGAGGGCATCAGGGCGAAGGACTGGAAGACCATGCTCATGTCGCGCCGGCGCAGGTCGATCAGCTGCGACTGCGGCAGCTTGGCGACGTTCTGCCCGTCGATGTAGACGTCGCCGGCGCTGGGTTCGACCAGGCGGTTGATCAGGCGGATCAGGGTGGACTTGCCGGAGCCGGACAGGCCCATGAGGACGAAGATCTCGCCCTCCTCGACGCTGAACGAGACATCGCTGACGCCGATCACCGCGCCTTTCTCGGCGAGGATCTTCTCCTTGCTCCAACCTTCCTTGAGCAGCGCGATGGCTTCTTGTGGGTTGGGGCCGAAGACCTTGTACAGGTGCTCGACCACGATCTTTCCAGACTGCATGGGACGTTTCCCCTTCAATCGGCATCCTGTTCAGACTGGCACAAGCTGGCGCGCGCCGTCGGGGCGTTCGTCAGGTGCGTCAGACTTCCGATGCCTGTGTGGGTGTGTGCTGAATGTCGGGGGCTGGCGAGCGAGTTGCGCCGGGATGCGGCCAGGGCGCTCGGGCACGCCGCGGCGCACGCAGGATGGACGCGGTGCGCCCTGTGCGTTGCCCGATCGTGCAGGTGAGTGTCCCTTGCCTTGCCGTGTTGCAAACCGCTTTCCAAACCCTCTGGCAGTGTTTCGAAGCCCAGTCCCTTGGGGGTTCATGCGCCGTCCTGGCGCATGCGTGCATCCGAAATTTCTTGTTTGGGCTGGCGCCCGTATGGCGGTGGGCCAGCGCTGTATTTCTTCGGTCCAGAGCTGTGGGCTCTGGTCTGCCGCCCTGCTGGGCAGTGGCGGCAGCGACGTTATCGGCTGACTCAACGATATAGGCTTGCGGCCCCGGCAATTGTCGATTTGCGACTCTGACGTGTTGCGCCACGACATGCCGTCGCTCGCCGCCCGTTGTCGTGCATTCGCCGCCGGTTCGCCGCGAGTCCGGCCGTTGGCTATGCGCAACGGCCTTAAAAAACCTTAACAGACTTTTTTAGCCCTTGGCCAAGGCTGCAGGCCGCGCCGGGCCTGATTCGCCGCCCGGCGAGACGGCTTCAGGCGGCGTATCGCGGGGGCTGCGGCGCCATCGAAAAAAATGCGCCGCGCGGCCAGTTTGGCGAGGCGATGCCGTCGTTGCAGCGGCGAAGCGGCCGTGCACGGTGAACGGCTGGTGCGCGCGGCGCAGCCGACCTCCCGCGGCGCCATCCATGGTGCGGCTACCGCTGTAGGGTGCGCCGCGCGCACCGATCACCCGGCGTCGCGGCAACCCTTCAGGGCTTGTGTGCCTGGGACAGGCCGAAGAGGTCGCCGACGGGCGTGCCCCGTCGGTGGGTCACGCCCGCGAGCCAGGCGGCGATGGTCTGCGGGTTGTCCTCGATCCAGGCCTTGGCCACCCGGCGGCGGTTGGTGTTGCCTTCCAGCACCGCGCTCATCAGCTGGTTCTCCGCGGCGATGGTGAAGGTCATGTTGCGCAGCAGCCGCGTCAGGTTCGGGCATTCGGCGCTGAAGCCGCCGCGCGCCACGGTATTGACCTGCGCCGCGCCGAAGTCGGGGCCGAAATACTCGTCGCCGCCGGCCAGGTAGTGCATGCGCAGGCGCTCGTTCATCGGGTGCGGTTCCCAGCCGAGGAACACCGCCCACTTGCCCAGGCGCTGGGCGCGCTCGACGTGATTGAGCATGCCGCTCTCGCTGGACTCCACCAGGCTGAAGCCGCGCAGGCCGAAGCGGTCGTCGCGGATCATCGCCTTGACCATCTCGTTGCCCTCGTTGCCGGGCTCGATGCCGAAGATCTGCCCGCCGAGCTGCTCCTTGAATTTGTGGATATCGGCGAAGTCCTGCAAGCCGGCCTCGTAGCCGGGGGCCAGCACCGCCAGGGTGTAGCGCACGGCCGGCAGGTTGGTGTGTAGCTGCTCGATGCGGCCGCTGTCCAGGTGCGCCTGCACCAGTTCGGCCTGCGCCGGCATCCAGTTGCCGAGGAACACGTCCATCCGCCCTTCGGCGAGGGCGCGGTAGGTCTCCGGCAGCGACAGGCGCTTGATCTGGGTGCGGTAGCCGAGCTCGCCGAGCACCAGGCGGGCCACCGCGGTGGTCATGGTGATGTCGGTCCAGCCGACGTCGGGCAGGCGCACCAGCTCGCAGCGCGCGGCCTCGGTGGCGTGCAGGCTGCTGGAGCCGAGCAGGGTGAGCGCGAGCAGCCAGTGTGCGAGTCTGTTCATGGATCGTCCTTGCCTGGTTGAGAAGCGGCTTGGCCTGGCGGGCGTGCACGCCAGTACAGCGCAAGCCGCGCCGCCGAGCAGGGCGCAATGCGACCTCGACATGCCGAAAACAGACCTGCCGCGCGCGTGCGTCGCCGCGGGCGCCCTGCTTCGCTCTCCCTCCCGCATCCAGGCAGTCGTCGGCGACGACGCGTTTGGACAAGCCCGAGTCGGTGTCAGGCGTGGTCGGGGCGGCGAAACCCCGATCATGGGCGCCGACTCAATCCAACGAGGTTGCCGCCGTGGCCATCAGCGTATTCGACCTGTTCAAGATCGGCATCGGGCCGTCCAGCTCGCACACCGTGGGGCCGATGCGCGCCGCCGCACTGTTCGTCGAGGCGCTGCGCGAGCGCCAGTTGCTGGCGCGGGTGCGACGCATCGAGGTGCGCCTGTACGGCTCGCTGTCGGCCACCGGCGTCGGCCACGGCAGCGACCGTGCGGTGATCATGGGCCTGATGGGCGAGTGGCCGGATCGCATCGACCCGGCGCAGATCGCCCCGCGTATCGCCACCCTGCTCGAACGCGGCGAGCTGCTGCTCGACGGCCGCCTGCCGATTCCCTTCGAATGGGCGCGCGACATGCGCCTGCTGGAGGAGAACCTGCCCTACCACCCCAACGCCATGACCCTGGTGGCCGAAGGCGAGGGCGGCGAGCTGCATGCCGACACCTACTACTCGGTGGGCGGCGGTTTCGTCGTCGATGCCGCGCAGGCCGCCACCGGCGCGCTGGACCAGGACCACACCGCGCTGCCCTACGACTTTTCCAGCGGCGCCGAGCTGCTGCAGCTGTGCCGTCGGCACGGCCTGCGCGTGTCGCAGCTGATGCTGGAAAACGAGAAGGCCTGGCGCAGCGAGGCCGAGATCCGCGCCGGCCTGCTGCAGCTGTGGCAGGCCATGCAGGACTGCGTGGCCAACGGCCTGCGCGAGGAGGGCATCCTCCCCGGCGGGCTGAATGTACGGCGGCGCGCCGCCAAGCTGCACCGCAGCCTGCAGGAGCTGGGCAAGCCCAACGTGATCGGCAGCACCATGAGCGCCATGGAATGGGTCAACCTCTACGCCCTGGCGGTCAACGAGGAAAACGCCGCCGGCGGGCGCATGGTCACCGCGCCGACCAACGGCGCGGCGGGGATCATCCCGGCGGTGCTGCACTACTACATGCGCTTCAACCCAGATGCCAGCGACGCCGACGTGGTCGACTTCCTCCTGGCCGCGGCGGCGGTGGGCATCCTGTGCAAGAAGAACGCCTCGATCTCCGGCGCCGAAGTCGGCTGCCAGGGCGAGGTGGGCTCGGCCTGCGCCATGGCCGCAGCAGGTTTGGCCGAAGTGCTCGGCGCCAGCCCCGAGCAGCTGGAGAACGCCGCCGAGATCGGCCTGGAGCACAACCTCGGGCTGACCTGCGACCCGGTCGGCGGGCTGGTGCAGGTGCCGTGCATCGAGCGCAACGCGATCGCCGCGGTGAAGGCGATCAACGCGGCGCAGATGGCCCTGCGCGGCGACGGCGAGCACCACATCTCGCTCGACCGGGTGATCCGCACCATGCGCGACACCGGCGCCGACATGCACGACAAGTACAAGGAAACCTCGCGCGGCGGCCTGGCGGTGAGCGCCATCGAATGCTGAGCCGCGCTGGTGCGCCAGCCAGGGGTTGGCGGGTCGCGTTGCCGGCTTTTGGTGCAAACGGTCATTGCGTAGCTGGTTAAAAAGTGACCTGCTGGTCTAGGCTGTTACCGCCTGGCCGTTACGCCGGTTCAGGCCTGTCGTAGCGCTCGCCGCGGCGAGTGCTACCGAAATGCTCAAGGCCCCATGCCAAGGGGCCTGCGCCCCTGTTCGGGAGGTTCGTCGAGAGCCTGGAAAAGCCCGCCGGATGCGCCCTGCATCGACGGCAATATTTTTATTGAACGATCAATCAATTTAGGCATGCTCTTTGCCTAAGCATGGATAGCTGACTGGTTCCTACGACCAGCGTCATAAAAATAATGGAAGCTCGCTCGGTCGGGCTTCTCACCGTGCTTAGCGTGAGGGTTTCATCTATGTCGCAGTTCGCCCCAGGGGCTCAGCCCCAGAACCGTGTCGTCCAGTCCATCGGCTTCCTGCTGCTGGACAACTTCACCCTGATCTCCCTCGCCTCGGCGGTGGAACCCCTGCGCATGGCCAACCAGCTGTCCGGCAAGGAGCTGTACCGCTGGCACACCCTGACCCACGACGGCCAGCCGGTCAGCGCCAGCGACGGCCTGAAGATCACCCCGGACGCGGCGCTGGACAACGCGCCGGCGCTGGACGCGGTGATCGTCTGCGGCGGCGTCGACATCCAGCACAGTGTCAAGCGCGAGCATATCTGCTGGCTGCAGAAACAGGCGCGCCTGGGTCGCCAGCTCGGCGCGGTGTGCACCGGCAGCTGGGCGTTGGCCAAAGCCGGCCTGCTCGACGGCTACGACTGCAGCGTGCACTGGGAATGCCTGGCCTCGATGCAGGAAGCCTTCCCCCGCGCCGCCATCACCACCCGCCTGTTCTCCATCGACCGCAACCGCAATACCAGCTCAGGCGGCACCGCGCCGATGGACATGATGCTGCACCTGATCGGCCAGCAGCATGGCCGCGAACTGGCGGCCGGCATCTCCGAGATGTTCATCTACGAGCGCATCCGCAACGAGCAGGATCACCAGCGCGTGCCGCTCAAGCACATGCTCGGCAGCAACCAGCCCAAGCTGCAGGAGATCGTCGCGCTGATGGAGGCCAACCTGGAGGAGCCCATCGACCTCGACGAACTGGCCTGCTTCGTCGACATCTCCCGGCGCCAGCTCGAGCGCCTGTTCCAGAAGTACCTGCACTGCTCGCCGTCGCGCTACTACCTCAAGCTGCGCCTGATCCGCGCGCGCCAGCTGCTCAAGCAGACCAGCATGTCGATCATCGAGGTGGCCTCGGTGTGCGGCTTCGTGTCCACCCCGCACTTCTCCAAGTGCTACCGCGAATACTTCGGCATTCCGCCGCGCGACGAGCGCGCCGGCCAGCAGGGGGCGAACCTGGTGATGCTGCTGCCGATCCCCGAGCAGCAGGGCAATTCCAGCGCCGGGCTGGCGCTCAACCGCGCCCAGGGCGAGTCGACCTTCGCCAGCGTGCGCTTGCTGTAAGGCGTCGCGGCAATGCAAACGGGGCGCCAGTGGCGCCCCGTTTTATTTGTCGCGGCTAAAGCCGCCTGCGCCGGGTGTAGGGTGGGCTTTAGCCCACCACTTTGTGGCCCTCTGGCGTCACTGTCACCCTTGTGGATTTTGGTTGACCCCATCCATATATGCCTTGGTGGGCTGAAGCCCACCCTACCGGTATGGGCCGGGCGGCGTTCCGCTTTAGCCCACCAAAACCACTCAAAATTCACAAGGTCGGACGCAAACAGAGTGGTGGGCTGAAGCCCACCCTACGGCGCACCCTCCGCGCGGAGGGTGCGCCGTGTGCGCCGCGGGATCGATCAAGCCGAAGCCGGCTTCGGCACCAGCGCCGGCAGCAGGTGGCGGCTGATCGCCTCGCGTACGTTGGGCAGCAGGGTGGCGCTGCCGCCGAGCAGTTCCTCCACCAGGCGGCGCAGGGCCAGCGCGCGCTCCGGGCTGAGGCCGCTGACGGCCAGTTCGCAGGCCTGCTCGGCGCTGGCGCCGGCGGGAATACTCAGGCCCAGGGCCACCAGGCGTTCGCGGAAGTCTTCCTGGTCGATCAGGTCGGCATGCATCATGGTCGTGGCTCCTGGGCTTGGGGCGTCAACGTAGGACGCCTTCCTCGATAAGTAGTTTGAAGATAGCCTCGGCGCCGTCCTGCGGCGAGACATCCTTGAGCACCTGGCCGCCACCGCCGCTGTCCTTGGCGGTGGCCGCCTTCATCCGCTCGGCGCCGCTCTTGGCCTTGATCACCTTGAGCCGCTTCGGCCGTGGCTTGGCCGGCTGCAGGCTGGCTTCGGCCAGCAGCGGGTCGTCCACCACCGCGACTTCATGGGCTTCGATCAGGCCGCGTCGGGCCGGGCCGAAGGCGCTCTGCCGGGCCACCGGGGCGGCGTTGTCGACGCTGGCGACGCAGGGCAGGCGCACCTTGAGCCGGCGCCGCTGGCCGCGCGGCAGCGCCTGCAGCACCTGGGCCACGCCGTTCTCGACCTTCTCCACCTCGGCCAGGCCGACCAGCATCGGCCAGCCCAGGCGCTCGGCCAGGAGGAAGGGCAGCATGCCCGAGCCCTCGCCGGTTTCCGCCTGGCTGCCGGTGAGCACCAGCTGCACGCGGCTGCCCTGCAGGTAATCCACCAGCAGCGGCAGGGCGTCGGCGCCGTCGGGCTGCTCGAGCACGTCGAGCTGCTCCAGGCCCATGCCCAGGTAGCCGCGCAGCGCCTCGGCCTGCGGGTCGCCGGCATGCAGCAGCTGCAGCTGCTGCCCGGCCAGGCGCAGGCCCAGTTCCACCGCGCGGGAATCCTGTTCGGCGCGGCGCGGGCGAGCGGAGGTCGGGTGGGCGCCGAGCGAGACCAGGGCGACGATATTCAGATCAGTCATTGTGGAAACCTCGAACCGTGGGAGCGGCTTCAGCCGCGATCTGGCGGTGCGCGCAATCTGTCGCGGCTGAAGCCCCTTCCACAAGGTAATGTCCGTGAGGGTTAGGCCGCATCGCGCTTGCCCTCCTGGCGCCAGGCGGCGACGCGCTCGATCAGCGCGTTGAGGATCGCCGCCGAGTCGCCGATTACCGACAGGTCGGCGCGTTTGATCATGTCGCAGCCGGGATCCAGGTTCACCGCCACCACCTTGTCGCAGGCGCCGATGCCCTGCAGGTGCTGGATGGCGCCGGAAATCCCCACGGCCATATAGACCCGCGCGGTGACCCAGGTACCGGTGGCGCCGACCTGGCGGTTGCGCGGCATGAAGCCGTCGTCCACCGCCACCCGCGAGGCGCCTTCGGTGGCGCCGAGGGCGACGGCGGCCTGGTGGAACAGCTCCCAGTCCTTGACCCCGTTGCCGCCGGAGAGGATGAACTCAGCCTCGGCCATGGGGATCTGCGCCGGGTCCACGGCCACCGGGCCGAGATCCTGCAGGCGCGCCAGGCTGTGCGCGACGGGCGTGGCCAGCTCCACCGGGCGCGCCTCGTGGCGCGTCTCGCTGACCGGCTCGGCGCACTCGGCGGCGGCCAGGATCAGCCGCGGCAGGGCGCGTTGAATGTCCTGCTGGCCGGCACCGGCGCGGCCGATGCACTGCTCGCCAGCGACCTGCCAGACGCGGGTGGCCGGGCGCTCGCCGAGCTTGGCGGCCAGGCGCCGGCCCAGCTCGCCGCCGCCGGTGCGGCTGTCGGGCAGCAGCCAGTGGCGCGGGGCGAACTGGCCGTCCACCGCGCTCAGCGCCAGCACCCGGGCTTCCGGGGCGTAGCCGTCGAAGGCCTCGCCCTCGATACGCAGCAGGCGATCGACGCCGGCCGTGTCGAAGGCGCTTTCCTTGTCCTCGCCGAACAGCACGGCGAGCACCGCACCGCCGTCGCCGGCCAGTTGCCGGGCCAGGCCGAGCAGGTCCTTGTCGTGGCTGGACAGGCGGCCGCCGACCATGTCCGGTACCACGGCGATGAGGTGACTCGGCTGCTCCACCAGATGCAGCGGCAGCTGCACCACGGTGCTGGCCGCGCCGCGCTTCTGCCCGCCGCCCTGCTGGGCGCCGGAGCGGTCGATGCGCTTGATCCCGGCCGGGCCGATAAAGCCGGCGGCGATGGCATGGGGGTTCTTGCGGATCAGGCCGTTGGGGCCCATCCAGCTGGTCTGGTTCTGGCTCTGCATGGCCGCATGCAGCGGGTGCAGGCGGTTGCGCGCGATCCATTCGGCGCGCGGGTCGCGGCGGATTATGTCGCTCATGGGCGGCTCTCCCCGATACGTAGGTGAAGCGTAGGTTGGGTTGAGGGGCGCAGCCCCGAAGCCCAACGAGAGATCGTCGAGCGGCGCGCGACGCGCGCCCTGTTGGGTTTCGCTGCGCTCAACGCCAACCTACACCCGGCGTTTACCTGCATCACTGCACCTCCGCCAGTTCACGCCGGGCCGGCGCCGGCTTTTTTGCCGCCACCTCGACGGGCTCGATCAGCACCTCGGCGACCAGCTCGGCGATGTCCTTGATCTCCGGGCGCGGGGCGACCACGCCTTCGAGCATCGCGGTGCACTGCGGGCAGCCCACGGCCACCAGTTCCGCGCCGGTCTCCTTGATGTCGACCATGCGCATGTCGGGGATGCGCTGCTTGCCGGGGATGTCGGTGATCGGCGCGCCGCCGCCACCGCCGCAGCAGCGCGAACGGAAGCCGGAGCGTTCCATTTCCCTGACCTCGATGCCGATGGCCTTGAGCACGGCGCGCGGCGCCTCGTACTCGCCGTTGTAGCGGCCGAGGTAGCAGGGGTCGTGATAGGTCACGCTGGTCGCCTTGCTCTGGCCGAGATTCAGCGAACCCTTGCGCACCAGCTCGTCGATAAAGGTGCTGTGGTGCAGCACCTGGTAATGGCCGCCGAGGGCGCCGTATTCGTTCTTCAGCACATGGAAGCTGTGCGGGTCGCAGCTGACGATGCGCTTGAAGCGGTACTTGCTCAGGGTGGCGATATTGCGCTTGGCCAGGCTCTGGAAGGTCGCCTCGTCGCCCAGGCGGCGGGCCACGTCGCCGCTGTCGCGTTCCTCCAGGCCGAGCACGGCGAAGTCGACCTCGGCGGCCTTGAGCACCTTGACGAAGGCGCGCAGCGTTCTCTGGTTGCGCATGTCGAAGGCGCCGTCGCCGACCCAGAACAGCACGTCGGTCTCCTGCTTGTCGGCGAGCAGCGGCAGGTTGAGGTCGGCGGCCCAGTTCAGCCGGCCGCCGGGGGCGAAACCGCCGGGGTTGTCGGTGGCGATCAGGTTGTCCAGCACCTCGGCGCCCTTATTGGGCGTTGCCCCCTTCTCGAGCGTGAGATGACGGCGCATATCGACGATGGCGTCGACGTGCTCGATCATCATCGGGCATTCCTCGACGCAGGCGCGGCAGGTGGTGCAGGACCACAGGGTCTCGGCATCGACCAGCGCCTTGCCATTGAGGTCGACTATGGGTTGGTGCGGGCCGCCGCTGTGCTCGCCGAGCGGAATGCCGGGGTAGGGGCTGCCGGCGAACTTGGCGTCATTGCCACCGGCCAGGCCGATGACCATGTCCTGGATCAGCTTCTTCGGGTTCAGCGGCTGGCCGGCGGCGAAGGCCGGGCAGGCCGCCTCGCACTTGCCGCACTGCACGCAGGCGTCGAAGCCGAGCAGCTGGTTCCAGGTGAAATCGGTGGGTTTTTCCACCCCCAGTGGCGCCTTGGGGTCGTCCAGATCCAGGGCTTTCAGGCCGGTGGAGCGGCCGCCGCCGAAGCGCTCGGCGCGGCGGTGCCAGGCCAGGTGCAGGGCGCCGGCGAAGGCGTGCTTCATCGGCCCGCCCCAGGTCATGCCGAAGAACAGCTCGGACACGCCCCAGGCCACGCCGACAGCCAGGATGACAGCCAGAATCCAGCCGCCGAAGCCTTCCGGCAGGATGCCGGCGACCGGCAGGGTGGCGATAAAGAAGCTCGCCGCGAACATCAGCAGGCTTTTCGGCAGGCGCATCCACGGGCCCTTCGACAGCCGGCTCGGCGGGTTGCGCCGGCGCTTGGCGACGAACAGGGCGCCGACGAACATCAGCACCGTGGCCGCCAGCAGGGCGAAACCGAGGATGCGGTTGTGCAGGCCGAAGCCGTGCACCAGGATCGCCAGCACGGCGGCCAGGACGAAGCCGCCGGCGGTGGCGACGTGGGTCTTGGACATGTACTTGTCGCGCTCGACCACATGGTGCAGGTCCACCAGGTAGCGGCGCGGCATCTTCAGCAGGCCGCCGATCCAGTCGACCTTGGCCGGTCGGCCGCGGCGCCACATGAGGAAGCGCTTGCCGGCACCGAGCACGGCCAGGCCGAGGGCGGCGAACAGCAGGATGGGCAGTAGGGTGTTTAACATCTCGTGGTCTCCTTCGCGGGACCGGAAAACAATGCGACCTGTAGGTTGGCGCTGAGCTGGCGAAGCCCAACGGGGAGCGCGTAGCGCTCCCCGTGTTCGGTCAATGCCGCAGGCCGGTTCTGCGAACCGGATGTTGGGCTTCGTTCCTCAGCGCCAACCTACGTCCTTCCAACCACCGAAAGCGTTGGCTTAAAAGTCCTTGCACAGCCGCAGCGCGTCGTAGATCGCCGCGTGGGTGTTGCGCTGGGCCACGCAGTCGCCGATGCGGAACAGCAGGTAGCCGTCGCCCGTCTCGCTCAGGCAGGGCTGCGGCTTGATCGCGAACAGCGCCTCGACGTCGATCTGGCCCTTGTTGCGCGAGCCTTCCTTCAGCGCGTAGTACAGCGACTCGTCCGGACGCACGCCGTTCTCCACCACCACCTGGTCGACCACACGCTCTTCCTTGGCGCCGGTGTATTCGTTCTCCAGCACCGCCACCAGCTTGTCGCCCTCGCGGTAGACCTTCTCCAGCATCAGGTCGCCGGTCATGATCACTTCCTTGGGGTAGATGCTGCGGTAGTAGGTCGGGAAGCTGGTGCCGCCCATGGCCACGCCCGGCTTGATATCGTCGGTGACGATCTCGACTTGCGAGCCCTTGTCGGCCATGAAGTCGGCCACCGACATGCCGGTGAATTCGCAGATGGTGTCGTACACCAGCACGTTCTTGCCCGGCGCGACCTTGCCGTCGAGCACGTCCCAGCTGCTCACCACCAGGCCTTCGGCGGCGCCCCAGTGCTCGTTCTGCTCCAGGTACGGATGGCCGCCGTTGGCCAGCACGATGATGTCGGCGCGCATGTCCTGGATGGTCGCCACGTCGGCGGCGGTACCCAGGCGCAGGTCGACGTTCAGGCGCGCCAGCTCCAGCTGGTACCAGCGGGTGATGCCGGCGATCTGGTCGCGCTGCGGCGCCTTGGACGCCGTGGTGATCTGCCCGCCAAGACTGTCTTTCTTTTCAAACAGCGTCACGTCGTGGCCGCGTTCGGCGGCGACGCGCGCCGCTTCCATCCCGGCCGGGCCGCCACCGACCACCACCACCTTGCGCTTGGGCCCGGTGGACTTTTCGATGATATGCGGCACGCCCATATACTCGCGGCTGGTGGCGGCGTTCTGGATGCACAGCACGTCCAGGCCCTGGTACTGGCGGTCGATGCAGTAGTTGGCGCCGACGCACTGCTTGATCTGGTCGACCTGGCCCATCTTGATCTTGGCGATCAGGTGCGGGTCGGCGATATGCGCGCGGGTCATGCCGACCATGTCGACATAGCCGCCTTCGAGGATGCGCGTGGCCTGGTTCGGGTCCTTGATGTTCTGCGCGTGCAGCACCGGCACCTTGACCACTTCCTTGATCCCGGCCGCCAGGTGCAGGAAGGGCTCCGGCGGGTAGCTCATATTGGGGATCACGTTGGCCAGGGTGTTGTGGGTGTCGCAGCCCGAACCCACCACGCCGATAAAATCGAGCATGCCAGTGGCGTCGTAGTAGGCGGCGATCTGCTTCATGTCCTCGTGGGACAGGCCGTCTGGATGGAACTCGTCGCCGCAGATACGCATGCCGACGCAGAAGTCGTCGCCGACTTCCTTGCGCACGGCCTTGAGCACCTCCAGGCCGAACTTCATGCGGCCCTCGAAGCTGCCGCCCCATTCGTCGGTGCGCTTGTTGACGCGCGGCGACCAGAACTGGTCGATCATATGCTGGTGCACGGCGGACAGCTCGACGCCGTCCAGGCCGCCTTCTTTGGCGCGACGAGCGGCCTGGGCGTAGTTGCCGATCACCCGCCAGATTTCCTCGACCTCGATGGTCTTGCAGGTGGCGCGGTGCACCGGCTCGCGGATGCCCGACGGCGACATCAGGGTCGGCCAGTTGAAGCCGTCCCAGCGCGAGCGGCGACCCATATGGGTAATCTGGATCATGATCTTGGCGCCGTGCTTGTGCATGGCGTCGGCCAGATTCTGGAAGTGCGGGATGATGCGGTCGGTGGACAGGTTGACCGAGCTCCACCACTCCTGCGGGCTGTCGATGGCCACCACCGAGGAACCGCCGCAGATGGCCAGGCCGATGCCGCCCTTGGCCTTCTCTTCGTAGTACTTGACGTAGCGCTCGGTGGTCATGCCGCCGTCGGTGGCGTAGACCTCGGCGTGCGCGGTGGACAGCACGCGGTTGCGGATGGTCAGCTTGCCGATCTGGATCGGCTGGAACATTGCTTCGAAGGCCATTACGGCATCCTCACGGTAAGCGCTCTAGCGGTGTGGGAGGCGCTCTAGCGGCTCTCCCACGCATTTCTTATGGGTGACTCAGAGTGGCCGGGTGACGAACAGGCCGTCGTCGTGGCCGTCCTCGGCGCCGCTGTATTCCTGCACGGTCACCGTGCGGATCGGGCTGCCCTTGGCGGCGAGGATCTGGTCGATGGCGCCGGAGAACCAGCCGGTGAACATGTAGTCGACCTTGCGACCCACCTTGCCGTACACGTAGACGAAGGCCGAGTGCTTGAGCTTGACCTCGGCGTAGCCGGTCTCCAGGTCGAGCTTCTGCGTTTCGAACAGGCCCCAGCCGCGCTGCGACAGGCGCTTCATGTAGTGCTCGAACACCGCGGCGCCTTCGATGCCGTGGCATTCGGCTTCCTTCTCGCACCAGTGCCAGGCGGACTTGTAGCCGGCCTTGTAGAGGATCTCGGCGTACTTGTCGGCGCCGAGCACTTCCTCGATGCCCATGTGGTTGTTGACGAAGAAATGCCGCGGCACGTAGAGCATCGGCAGGGCGTCGGTGGTCCAGACGCCGGTTTCGTCGTCGACGGCGATGGGCATTTCGGGGGCGTGGGTGGCCATATGTGCTAGCTCCAGAATTCGATTTGCAGTTGGCGCCGGCCTGTCTCGTAGGTTGGTGCTGAGCTTGCGAAGCCCAACACCCGGTTCGCAGAACCGCCAGCGGCGTTGTCGGTGAACTCGTGGCGCGCTGCGCGCGCCTCGTTGGGCCTCGTTCCTCGGCGCCAACCTACGTGGCGCCGAGTAGCGGGATCATTCGCCCCAGACGTCTTTCAGCACGCGCACCCAGTTCTCGCCCATCACCTTGCGCACCACGCGCTCGGGCATGCCGCGTTTGAGCAGGGTCTCGGTCAGGTTGGGGAACTCGCCCACGGTGCGGATGCCCAGCGGGTTGACGATCTTGCCGAAGTTGGTCAGGCGGCGGGCGTAGCCCTTGTCGTGGGTCAGGTACTCGAAGAAGTCCTGGCCGTGGCCCTGGGTGAAGTCGGTGCCGATGCCGATGGCGTCTTCGCCGACCAGGTTCATCACGTACTCGATGGCCTCGGCGTAGTCGTCGATGGTCGAGTCGATGCCCTTGGCCAGGAAGGGCGCGAACATGGTCACGCCGACGAAGCCGCCGTGGTCGGCGATAAATTTCAGTTCCTCGTCGGACTTGTTGCGCGGGTGCTCCTTCAGCCCCGACGGCAGGCAGTGCGAGTAGCACACCGGCTTCTTCGACTCGAGGATCACTTCCTCGGACGTCTTGGAACCGACGTGGGACAGGTCGCACATGATGCCGACCCGGTTCATCTCGGCGACGATCTCGCGACCGAAGCCGGACAGGCCGCCGTCGCGCTCGTAGCAGCCGGTGCCCACCAGGTTCTGGGTGTTGTAGCACATCTGCACGATGCCCACGCCTAGCTGCTTGAACACTTCGACGTAGCCGATCTGGTCCTCGAATGCATGGGCGTTCTGGAAGCCGTAGAGGATGCCGGTCTTGCCCTGCTCCTTGGCCTTGCGGATGTCGGCGGTGGTGCGCACCGGCATGACCAGGTCGCTGTTATCGCGAATCAGCTTGTTGCTGGCGACTATGTTGTTGACCGTGGCCTGGAACCCTTCCCACACGGACACGGTGCAGTTGGCCGCGGTCAGGCCGCCCTTGCGCATGTCCTCGAACAGTTCGCGGTTCCACTTGGCGATGATCAGACCGTCGATGACGATGCTGTCGGCGTGCAATTCGGCTGGGCTCATCAGGCTTGTCCCCTGGGCGTATGACCGATCGGGAGCGTCGGTGCTTTGGACAGAGCTTATCCCTGGGGGGCGGGGCGACCCGGTGCAAAAACGACTGGGGGTTTGCCGAAAGCGTCAAGCCGAGGTCGCGAACGGATAAGCCGCCGATGCGCGGTCGTAGGGTGCGCCGTGCGCACCAGGGGCGCCGAGTTAGCCGCCCGCCGACCGCTCGTGGCGATCCTGGCTGGGGCTGGCGGCGAAGCGCTGGCGGTAGCAGCGCGAGAAATACGACGCCGAGTCGAAGCCGCAGGCCAGGCCCACCTCCAGCACGCTGAGATCGCTCTGACGCAGCAGCTGGCGCGCCTTGTCCAGGCGCAGGCCGAGGTAGAAGGCCGAGGGCGTGCAGTGCAGGTGGTGGCGGAACAGCCGCTCCAGCTGGCGCACGCTGACCCCGGCGCGTTCGGCCAGTGCCGCGCAGGGTAGCGGCTGCTCGCAGTGGCGCTCCATCGCGCCAATCACCCGCACCAGCTTCTTGTTGTGCAGGTCGTAGCGGCTGGCGATCTGCAGGCGCTGGTGATCCTGGCGGGTGCGGATGCGGCCCAGCACGAACTGCTCGGACACCTGCACCGCCAGCGCCTCGCCGTGATCGCGACCGATCAGCCCGAGCATCAGGTCGAGGCTGCTGGTGCCGCCGGCGCTGGTGATGCGCCGGCCGTCGATCTCGAACAGCTCCTGGGTCACCTGCAGGCCCGGGTAGCGCTCGCGGAAGGCGTCGATCGCCTCCCAGTGCAGGGTCAGGCGCTGCTTGTGCAGCAGCCCGGCCTCGGCCAGCACGAAGCTGCCGGTGTCGATGGCGCCGAGCACCGCCAGTTCGGCTTCGCGGCGTTGCAGCCAGTGGCCGAGGTGCTGGTCGTAATGCGCCAGCGGCTCGAAACCGGCGACCACGAACAGCGCGCGGGTCTGCTCCGGCAGCGTCAGCCCGGCCTCGACGTTGAGCGACATGCCGTTGCTCGCCGCCACCGCGTTGCCGTCCAGGCTGAGCAGGCGCCAGCGGTACAGTTCGCCGCGAAAGCGGTTGGCCACGCGCAGCGGCTCGATGGCCGACATCAGGCCCATCATCGAGAAGCCAGGCAGCAGCAGGAAGGCGAAGGTCTGGGGCATGCGGGTCATCGCGCCGGTGTGAGGTTGGCGGGCAGTCCGGAGGCGATCCGGGGCGGCGGGTGCCCGGATTGCATCCGGGCTACGACGCTCTCCGCCAATTAAGTTGCCCTCCATAAGAAGCCAGGCGTCGGCAGCGTGCAAGCGTTCAGGTCGCCATAGGTCAAGCAATGGTCGGATAAATGGGGATTTCCCCGTGCAGCGGCGCGTAAGGTGGCTTCATCGGGCAACGAAGATCCCGAGCACGGTGGGGGCCCTGGTGCCTCTAGAACAAGCAAAGCAAACCGCTGTGACACGATGAGGAGCACCCAGATGAAAGGTCTTACCGCCCTGGCCGCGTGCTGCACCCTGAGCCTGTTCAGTTCGTCCCTGCTGGCCGACGATGCCAGCTGCAAGACGGTGCGCCTCGGCGCCGTCGGCTGGACCGACGTGGTTGCCACCACCGCCGTGGCCAGCGAGCTGTTGCACGGCCTCGGCTACGACACCAAGCAGACCCAGGCCTCGCAACAGATCATCTTCGCCGGCATCCAGAAGAAGCAGCTCGACGCCTTCCTCGGCTACTGGAAGCCGATCATGGACGACAACATCCAGCCCTTCCTCGACGCCGGCGCGGTCAAGGTCGCCGCCGAGCCCTCGCTCGCCGACGCCGTGGCGGTGCTGGCGGTGCCCAGCTACACCGCCGACCAGGGCCTCAAGACCCTGGCCGATATCGCCAAGTTCAAGGATCAGCTGGACGGCAAGATCTACGGCATCGAGGCCGGCTCGGGCGCCAACACCGCGATCCAGAAGATGATCGATGCCAACCAGTTCGGCCTCGGCGGCTTCAAGCTGGTGGAGTCCAGCGAGGCGGGCATGCTCTCGGCCGTCAGCCGGGCGGTGAAGAACCAGAAGCCGGTGGTGTTCTTCGGCTGGCGGCCGCACCCGATGAACCTGTCGATGCCGATCACCTACCTGACCGGCACCGAGGACGTGTTCGGCCCCAACGACGGCGCCGCCACCGTCTCCACCGTCACCGCGCCGGATTATGCCGCGCGCTGCCCCAACGCCAACCGCCTGCTCACCGGCCTGCGCTTCACCAGCGCGCAGGAGGCCGAGCTGATGCAGCCGATCATGGACCGCGTGGCGCCGGCGCAGGTGGCGCGCGACTGGCTCAAGGCCAACCCGCAGGTGGTCGAGGCCTGGCTCGCCGGCGTGACCACCTTCGACGGCCAGCCGGCCAACCCGGCACTGGTCGCCGGCAACTGAGCCCCGGCGCCGGCGTGGCCGGCGCCCATCCCCTTATCCAGCGCCTGCGGCGTCTGCCGCCGGCCACCGCTCGCCTCCGAGAAGGACAGTCGATCATGAATCACGAAGTTATCGTCACCTGTGCGGTGACCGGCGCCGGCGACACCGTCGGCAAGCACCCGGCGATCCCGGTCACGCCCAAGGAAATCGCCGCCGCCGCCATCGAGGCGGCCAAGGCCGGCGCCACCGTCGCCCACTGCCATGTGCGCGACCCGCAGACCGGCAAGCCGAGCCGCGACGTGGCGCTGTACCGCGAGCTGGTCGAGCGCATCCGCGAGAGCGACACCGACGTGATCATCAACCTCACCGCCGGCATGGGCGGCGACCTGGAGATCGGCCGCGGCGAGCAGCCGCTGGAATTCGGCCTCGGCACCGACCTGGTCGGCCCGCTTGAGCGCCTGGCGCATGTCGAGGAACTGCTGCCGGAGATCTGCACCCTGGACTGCGGCACGCTGAACTTCGGCGATGGCGACTTCATCTACGTCTCCACCCCGGCGCAGCTGCGTGCCGGCGCCAAACGCATCAGCGAGCTGGGGGTGAAGGCCGAGCTGGAGATCTTCGACACCGGCCACCTCTGGTTCGCCAAGCAGCTGCTCAAGGAGGGCCTGCTCGACGACCCGCTGATCCAGCTGTGTCTGGGCATCCCCTGGGGCGCGCCGGCCGACACCACGACCATGAAGGCCATGGCCGACAACCTGCCGCCGGGCATCACCTGGGCCGGCTTCGGTATCGGCCGCATGCAGATGCCGATGGTCGCCCAGGCCATGCTGCTCGGCGGTAACGTGCGGGTGGGGCTGGAGGACAACATCTGGCTGGATCGCGGCGTGCACGCCAGCAACGGCCAACTGGTCGAGCGCGCCATCGAGATCATCGAACGCCTCGGCGGCCGCGCCCTGACCCCGGCCGAAGGGCGGGAAAAGATGAAGCTCAAGCGGCGCGGCTAGAGCGCAGCGCCGCCCGGCCCCTGCCACAAGAGCAGCGCAATCTGTGGGAGGGGTTTTAGCCGCGAGAGCCCGGATGCAATCCGGGACATTCCCTACGCCATTCCCCGGATTGCATCCGGGCTACCGGAGTTCAACCATGACCTTCGTCACCCATATCAAGACCTTCGCCGCCCTCGGCACCGGCGTGATCGGCGCCGGCTGGATCGCCCGCGCCCTGGCTCACGGCCTCGACGTGATCGCCTGGGACCCGGCGCCCGGCGCCGAGGTCGCGTTGCGTACGCGCCTGGCCAATGCCTGGCCGGCGCTGGAAAAACAGGGACTGGCCCCCGGCGCCTCGCTGGATCGCCTGCGTTTCGTCGCGAGCATCGAGGACTGCGTACGCGATGCCGACTTTATCCAGGAAAGCGCCCCCGAGCGCCTCGAGCTCAAGGGCGAACTGCACGAGAAAATCAGCGCCGCGGCGCGGCCAAACGTGCTGATCGGCTCCAGCACCTCGGGCCTGCTGCCCAGCGAGTTCTACCAAGATGCCGTACGCCCGGAGCGCTGCCTGGTCGGTCATCCGTTCAACCCGGTCTATCTGCTGCCGCTGGTGGAGGTGGTCGGCGGCGTGCAGACCGCCCCGGAGGCGGTGCAGGCAGCCATCGAGGTGTACCAGTCGCTGGGCATGCGCCCGCTGCATGTGCGCAAGGAGGTGCCGGGCTTTATCGCCGACCGCCTGCTCGAGGCGCTGTGGCGCGAGGCGCTGCACCTGGTCAACGACGGCGTCGCCACCACCGGCGAGATCGACGACGCGATCCGCTTCGGCGCCGGCCTGCGCTGGTCCTTTATGGGCAGCTTCCTCACCTACACCCTGGCCGGGGGGCCGGCCGGCATGCGCCACTTCATGGCCCAGTTCGGTCCGGCGCTGAAACTGCCCTGGACCTACCTGCAGGCGCCGGAGCTGACCGAGGGGCTGATCGACGCGGTGGTCGAGGGCACCGCCGAGCAGCGGGGCGAACGTAGCCTGGATGCCCTGGAGCGTTACCGCGACGACTGCCTGCTGGCGGTACTGGAGGCGATTCGCCAGACCAAGGCCAAGCATGGCTTCGCGTTCGCCGAATAATCGAGCCAATCCCGGTGCGCGCGGCGCACCCTACGCGAAGTATCCACTCACTCCACACGGCTCCCTCTAGAGGGGCTGGGGGAGTAGGCCTAGCCGGAGCCGGAATATGAACCTGCCTACCTACCAAACCGCCGTCTCCCCCGATTGGGTCGACTACAACGGCCATCTGCGCGACGCCTTCTACCTGCTGATCTTCAGCCACGCCACCGATGCGCTGATGGAGGTGCTGGGCCTGGACGAGGCCGGCCGCGCGCGCAGCGGGCATACGCTCTACACCCTGGAATGCCACCTCAACTTCCTGGCGGAAGTGAAGGAGGGTGAACAGGTCGAGGTGCGCACCCAGCTGTTGGCCCATGACGCCAAGCGCCTGCAGATCCACCATGGCCTGCACCGGCCGGGCGAGGACGCCAGCCTGGCGGAAAGCGAGCAGATGCTGATCAATATCGACAGCGCCGCCGGCCGCTCGGCGCCCTTCGACGCCCAGGTGGCGGGCAAGGTGGCGCAACTGGCCCGCGAACATCAGGATCTGCCGCGCCCGGCCTGCGTTGGCCGGGTGATCGGCCTGCGTCGCGGTTCGTAGGGTGCACCGCGGTTCGTAGGGTGCGCCGTGCGCACCAAGGTCACAGCCCCCGCGGCAAGCCTTACTTCGGCTTGTAGGCGCAATACCCCGGCCGTGGGCCGACCTTGGGGTGATGGCGGCAGGTGTCCGGGCGCTTGTCGTAGACGCTGCACAGGCGCGTCTTGCGATCGAGGAACAGGCAGTCGTTGTTGGACATGCGGGTCAGGGTGAAGATGCCCGACTTCTGGTTGAAGCGCTCCACCACCCCGTCCTTCTGCAGGCGCTTGGCGATGTTCTTCGGCGGCTCGCTGCGCTCGAACTCGTCCACCAGCTCCAGGCGGATCAGGTCGTTCAGGCGTACTTCGACCGGTAGGGTGCAGCAGCTGGACATGCAGCTGTGGCACATGTCGCTGCTGTACTTGGCCCAGGTTTCCAGGCGGTCGAGTTCGGCGGCGGCGATCAGGCGGGGTTTCATCATCGTCGGGTCATGGGCGGTCTGCGCCGCACGGGTTGGGGGCGGCGATGATAGCGGGCGCGCCGCGTTTGTGAAGCACCGGCCGGCAGTTGCCCACTTTGCGTTGTGCCTGTGACCGCTGTGGCAGTCGTCTCCCTGGGTGTTGGCGAGCGCGCCTCCTATACTGGGCGCACCTCGGCCTGCCAGGGATGCGAGGCGACTTCCTTATCGGAGCGGGACACACTGCATGCAATGGATCTTCATGCTGGTCGGCTTGGTACTCGGCGCTGGGGCCAGCGAATCCGTCAGCGGCGCCATTCTCGGCGGCCTGCTCGGCCTCAGTCTGGGCCAGGCGCTGCGGCTGCACGGCCTGGAGCAGCGCAACGGGCAACTGGCCGCCCAGCTCAAGGACTTCGCCGAACGCTTCGAACGCGGTACCGGCGCCATCCACGAGCGCCTGCTCAGGGTGGAGCAGGGACTGCGGCCCGAGCCTGAGCCCGCGTCTGCCGAGCCGAGCGCCAGCGTCGAACCGCGGCCCGAGCCGGTCGTGGCCGAGGCCTCCACCACCGAGCAGGCGCCAGAGGCGGAGCTGGACTGGACGCTGGAGCCGGAAATCGAGGCGCCGCCGCCACAACCCGCCGAAGCGCCAGCGCCGACGCCCGTGGCTGCGCAGGTCGCCCAGGAGCCGCCTCCGGCGCCCCAGGCCGGCCCCTGGAAACCCCGCGGGCCGCGTGAGCCTAACCTGCTCGAACGCGGCTTCGCCCTGGCCAAGGCCTGGCTGCTGGGTGGCAACACCGTGCTGCGGGTCGGCGTGGTGCTGCTGTTCCTCGGCCTGGCCTTCCTCCTGCGCTACGCCACCGAAGGCGTCGAGGTACCGGTCGAGCTGCGCTATATGGGCGTGGCGGCCAGTGCGCTGGCTCTGCTCGGCCTGGGCTGGTGGCTGCGTGGGCGCAATCCCGGCTACGCCCTGGTGCTGCAGGGCACCGGTATCGCCGTGCTGTACCTGACGGTGTTCGCCGCCATGCGCCTGCACCCCTTGCTCGACCCCGGCATGGCCCTCGGGCTGCTGGTGGCGGTGACGCTGTGCTCGGCGATTCTCGCCGTGCGCCAGGACGCCCTCGGCCTGGCTGCCGCGGCGGCGCTCGGCGGTTTCGCCGCGCCTATCCTGACCTCCACCGGCAGCGGCAACCATGTCGCGCTGTTCTCCTATTTCGCCCTGCTCAACGCCGGCATCTTCGCCATCGCCTGGTTCAAGGCCTGGCGCCTGCTCAACCTGATCGGCTTCGTCGGCACCTTCGGCATCGGCTTCGCCTGGGGACTGCGCTCCTACACGCCGGAGCTGTTGTGGAGCACCCAGCCGTTCCTGGTGCTGTTCTTCCTGATGTATGTGGCCATCGGCCTGCTGTTCGCCCGGCGCAAGCTGCGCGAGGCGGGCGACGCCCCTGAGGAGCGCGACGCGCTGCTGCACTGGTCGGCGCGCCGCGGCGACTATGTCGACGCCACCGCGCTGTTCGGCCCGCCGCTGATCGGCTTCGGCCTGCAGCTGGCGCTGGTGCGCCATATCGAGTTCGCCGCGGCGTTCAGCGCCCTCGGCCTGGGCCTGTTCTACCTGCTGCTGGCGCACCTGCTCAGGGCGCGCGCCGGGCATCGCGCGCTGCTGCTGGTGGAGACCTGCCTGGCCCTCGGCGTGGTGTTCGCCAGCCTGGCCATTCCGCTGGGCCTGGACGCGCGCTGGACCTCCGCGGCCTGGGCGGTGGAGGGCGCCGGCATCTTCTGGCTCGGCCTGCGCCAGGGGCGGCCGCTGGCGCGCGCCTTCGCCCTGCTGCTGCAACTTGGCGCGGCGCTGGCCTTTCTCGCCGCTCTGGACGCCGGCAGCGCCAGCCTGCTGGACGGCTCGCCGCTGGGCGCCTTGATGCTCGGCGCGGCGCTGTTGTTCAGTTTCTGGCAACTGCGCCAGGGGCCGCAGGCCGCCAGCCGCTGGGAAAACCGCCTGCTGCCCTGGCTGGCTGTCGCCGGGCTGGCCTTCCTCTACCTGATCGCGCCGCTGCTCTTCGCGGTACCCGCTACGGCCATCGCCTGGGCCCTGGCTGGGCTGGCGACACTGCTGGTGGGCCTGCGCATCGGCGCGCGCAGCTTCCTGTTCGGCGCCTTCGCCGTGCAGCTGCTCGGCGGCCTGTTGTTCCTCGGCCAGATGGCGCTGGATGCGGCCTTCGGCCGCGGCGGCTTCAATGCCGGCTGGCTGGGTCTGCTGGCCGCCTCGCTGCTCGGCTTCGGCCTGATCGCCGGCATGCTGCTGGCGGCGCGCGATCCGCAGATACGCGCCAGCCGCCGCCTGCTGACCGGGCTGTCGCTGGTGCTGCTGGCGGGGCTGGCCTTCGTCAACCTGGCGGTGCTGTTCGTCCTGCCCTGGGTCGCCGCCGCGGCGGTGTGGGGCGGCAGCGGCCTCCTGATCCTCTGGCTCGGCCTGTACCTGCAGCAGCGTGCGGCCTTCTACTTCAGCCTGGCGCTGCAGCTGTTCGCCGGCCTGGCCTTCCTCGCCGCGGGGCCATTGTTGCTGGCGGGTATCAGCGGCGAGGGCCTGACGCCGTTGGCGCATACCGGCTTCTGGACGCCGGCGGTGCTCGGCCTGGCCGCACAGCTCGGTGCCTGGCGCCTGCAGGCGCTGGCGCGGCGCGAGCAGGGCGCGGGGCTGGAAGGCGTCAGCCTGCTGCGCCTGGGCCAGCTATTGCTGGTCTGGGGCGCGGTCTGGTGGGCCTTGGCGCTGGCCAGCGAGGTGCTGCGCTTCGCCGCTCCGGCGCTGCAGCCGGCCCTGCTGCTCGGCGCCGCCACCCTCAGCGTGGCCCTCTGGGGGTTGCTCGCCGCACGCAGCCAGTGGCGCGAGCTGGCGCTGCTGTGCAGCCTGCTGGCGCCGCTGGGCGGGGTGATCCTGCTGCACGCCTGGCACGGCTGGTATCACCCGGCGGCGAACTTCGCCTGGCTGGCCTGGCTGGGCCTGTTCGCCGTGCATTTCCTCGTTCTGCGCCGGCTCGGCGCCCTGCTGTCGAGCCGGGCGGCGAGCGCGGCGCACGTGCTCGGCTGCTGGCTGCTGCTCGGGGTGCTGGCGCTGGAGCTGCGCTACCTGCTGCTGAATCTTTCCGAGCACTACAACGCCTGGCGCTGGCTGGGCTGGGCGCTGCTGCCCAGCGCCTACCTGTGGGCCATGGCGCTGCCGCGCGCCTGGCCCTGGCCGCTGTCGGCGCATGAGCGCGACTACCGCCTGCTGGCCGCCGCGCCGCTGGCGCTGCTGATGCTGGGCTGGTTCTGGCTGGCCAACGCGCTCAGCGCCGGCGACGCCGAGCCGCTGGCCTACCTGCCGCTGCTCAACCCGCTGGAGCTGGGCCTGTTGCTGGGCCTGGGCGCGCTGTTCGCCTGGGGCCGCTTCGCGCTGCCGCAGTTTGGCCTGGAGCCGACGCGTGCGCTGCAACTGGCCCAGGGCGTGGCCGGGCTGTCGCTGTTCGCCCTGCTCACCGCCATGGTCATGCGCACGGCGCATCACTGGGGCGGCGTGCCCTGGCACAGCGCGGCGCTGCTCGATTCGATGCTAGTGCAGGCCGGGATGTCCATCGTCTGGACCCTGATCGCCCTGGCGCTGATGCTCTTCGGCCACCTGCGCGTGCGCCGCGAACTGTGGCTGCTGGGCGCGGCGCTGATCGCCGTGGTGGTGGCCAAGCTGCTGTTCGTCGAGCTGGTCAATCGCGGCGGCCTGGAGCGTATCGTGTCCTTTATCGGCGTCGGCGTGCTGCTGCTGGTGGTGGGCTATTTCGCCCCCTTGCCGCCGCGCCAGGCCGAACCCTCGGCGAGCGACGAACAACAGCCCCCGGCCCATAAGGAGCCCGCCGCGTGATGCGCATCCGTCCGTTTCTCCTGCTGGCCCTGCTGCTGGGCGGCGCCGTACAGGCCGCCGAGCGTCCGCAGGACTTCCGCCAGACGCTGCCGCTGCAGCTGTCCGGCGAGGGCCCCTGGTATCGCCTGGAGCTGCCCATCGCCGCGCACCTGGCCGCGCGCCACGGCGACCTGCGCGATCTGCGGGTGTTCGACGCCGGCGGCCAGGCGCAGGCCTATGCGCTGATTCCCGGGCGCAGCGAGACCCTGCAGCAGGAGCAGGAACACGGCGTGCGCTGGTTCCCCCTGCACGGCCGGGCCGATGCCGCGCAGGCGCCGGCGCTGCGGGTCGAGCGCAGCACCACGGGCACCCTGATCGAGCTGCGCGGCGAGTCCGCTGCCGAACCGGACCAGCAACTGCGCGGCTGGCTGCTCGACGCCAGCGCCATCGACGCCCCATTGGTGCGCCTGAGCCTGGACTGGAGCGGCGGCGAGGAGGGCTTTCAGCGCTTCGCCATCGAGGCCAGCGACGACCTGCAGCACTGGCGCGACTGGGGCGAAGGGCAGCTGGCGCGGCTGAGTTTCGCCGCCGAGCGCATCGACCAGCGCCAGGTCGAGCTGCCCGGCCAGCGCGCGCGCTACCTGCGCCTGCTCTGGCGCAGCCCGCAGCAGGCGCCGCAGCTGGAGGCGGTGACCCTGCGCAGCCGCCGCCAGGACCATCAGCCGGCGCCGCTGGTGTGGTCCGAGCCGCTGCCGGCGCAGCGCGCCGGCGACGGCCAGTACCAGTGGCAGCTGCCGCTGGCCCTGCCGCTGGAGCGCCTGCGCCTGCCGCTGGAACAGGCCAATACCCTGGCGCCGCTGCGCTTCGAGGCGCGCACGAGCGAGCAGGGGCCCTGGCGCCCGCTGGTCAGCGGCCTGCTCTACCGCCTGCCGGAGAACGGCCGCGAGGTGCGTCACGAGGAACTGGCGCTGCCGGGCTGGCCGGTGCAGCAGTTGCGCCTGCACCTGGATGCCCGCGGCGGCGGCCTGGGCGAGGCGACGCCGCGCCTGCAGCTGGCGCTGCGTGCGACCCAGCTGGTGTTCCTCGCCCGCGGCGAGCCGCCGTACCGGCTGGCGCTGGGCCACGCCGGCGCGCAGTCGGCGGCGCTGCCGCTGGCCAGCCTGATCCCCGGCTACAAGCCCGAGCGTCTGGCCGGCTTGGGGCGTGCCGAGCTGGGCGAGCTGGCCAGCCAGGCGCAGACGGCGAGCGGCGAGCCGCCACGCGACTGGCAGCGCTTCGGACTTTGGGCTGTACTGCTGCTGGGAGTTGGCTTGCTGGCGGCCATGGCCGCCAGCCTGCTGCGTCGTCCGCCCAACGCCTGATCCTGTGCTTGGGCCAGGGTACGACTGGATCGGGGGCTGTCGTAGGTTGGGTTGAGGAGCAACGCGACGAAGCCCAACGGACGATGACGGAGCAACGGCGAAGCCTGGACAGGCATCGGCGAGTCGATGGACGCAGGGCGGAGCGCTACGCGCTCCCCGTTGGGCTTCGCTGCGCTCAGCGCCAACCTACTCGAATAAATAAAGCCCTGCTGAAACAGGGGCTTTGCAGTATCTTAGGCGCCCTGCGCCGAGCCAGGAGTTGAGGTCAGGAAGGCCCTTGCGTATTTCCATTCGCGTCACCGTCCAGTCGTCCCGTGCCGTCGCCCCAGCGCGCGGCGAGGCGTTCGTTTCCCCGCTGCAACCGCTGTGGAGAGGCTGCTGATGCAGGCCTGCCTGGCTTCCGGCTGGAGCCTGTCGCCGCCGGTGCTGATGACCCTGCTGGTGTGCCTCGGGGTGATCCTGTTGGCGCACTGGGTGACCCGCCAGCGCGACTTCCCCGGACGCGACAGTTTCATCCTGCTGCACCTGGCCAGCCTCTGGTGGATGGCCGCCGCGGCGCTGGAAATGAGCTTTTTCGCCGCCGAATGCAAGATGTTCTGGGCCAGCATGGCCTGGCCGGGCATCGTCTCCACGCCGACCTTCTGGGCGGTGTTCCTCTGGCAATACGTCAACAGCATGCGCACGCCGCTGGCGCGCAGCAGCATCCTCGGCCTCAGCCTGGTGCCGTTGCTGGTCTGGGCCCTGGCCCTGAGCAACCCCTGGCACGGCCTGTTCTACGGCGCCGGCAGCGCGCCGATCGACGCCAGCCCGGGGGCGCCGGTGCGCTATCAGCACGGCCCGCTGTTCTACGCCACGGCGGTCTACGTCTACCTGTTCATGGCCTTCTGCATGGGCGTGGTGACCCGCGCCGCGGCACTCAGCCAGGGTCTGCACCGCCGCCACTACCTGGCGTTCGTGCTGGTCACCGCGGTGCCCTGGGTGGCCAACGTCGGCTACGTGGGGTTCGGCTGGACCCTGTTCGGCTTCGATCCCACCCCTTTCAGCTTCGCCTTCACTTTGCTGGCCTTCTCCTGGTTGATCGTCGGCGTGCGTCTGTTCGACCTGCTGCCGGTGGCCCGTCACCTGCTGCTCGAGGCGCTGCTCGACCCGGTGCTGGTGGTCGACCCGCGCGGGCGGGTGATTGAGGCCAACCCGGCGGCGCTCAAGCTGGCCGGCCTGCAGCAGGGCTGGCAGGGGCGCGAGCTGGGCGACTGGCCGGTGTTCGGCGCCGACCTGCAGCAGCTGCTCGATGAACAGGCCGGCGCCGACCCGAGCCTGCCGCTGACCCTGACCAGCGCGGCGCGCTACTACGAGGTGCGCGTGCGCGCCATCGAGCGCGCCACCCGCCACGGTCCGGTGCTGCTCGGCCATATGCTCTACGTGCGCGACGTCACCCAGCGCCAGCTCAGCGAACTCAAGCTGGCCGAGGCCCTGGCCCTCAGCGAGGAGCGTCTGCGCACCATCAGCAGCCTGCACGAGCAGTTGCGCGAGCAGGCCCTGTGCGACCCGCTCACCGGCCTATACAACCGCCGCTACCTGGACGAGTTCTTCGCCCGCGAATTGGCCCGCGCCCAGCGCGAGCAGGTGCCGCTGGCCGTGGCGCTGATCGACCTCGACCACTTCAAGCGGCTCAACGACGAATGCGGCCACCTGGTCGGCGACGACGTGCTCAAGGCCGTGGCCCAGCACCTGCTGGACAACCTGCGCAGCACCGACGCGGTGTTCCGCATCGGCGGCGAGGAGTTCCTGCTGATTCTGCCGGGGCTGGATGCGGCGGCCGCGACCAGTCGACTGGAGTCGCTGCGCGCACAACTGGCGCAGATCGGCCAGCCGACGCGCGTCGGCACGCTGCCGGTGACCCTGTCGGCCGGCATCGCCCTGTGGCCGGCCCACGGCGACGGGCTCGACGGCCTGCTGCAGGCCGCCGACGTGGCGCTCTACACGGCCAAGCGCAACGGCCGCAACCGGGTCCAGCTGGCCCTCGCGCATTGAACTCAATCGCCACCAGATAGGTGTTTTTCGCCGCAACAGTCGCTACATTTGCTGGGCAGTTCATACCAACAACAATAAGGACTCGCCATGAAGCGCCTTCTAACCCCGTTGGCGGCCGCCTGCCTGCTGGCCAGCGCCACCCCGCTTTACGCCGCTCCCTACAGCGCCCTCCATGTGTTCGGCGACAGCCTCAGCGACGCCGGCTGGTTCGCCGACCCCGATGGCCCGGCGGGCGCCACCACCCGTTTCACCAATCGCGTCGGGCCGACCTACCAGGATGGCAGCGGCGAAATCTTCGGCCCCGTGGCGCCCATGCTGCTGGGCGATGCGCTCGGCCTCGGCGGCGCCGGGCTCGGCCCGGCCAATACGGTGGCCGGCGGCAACAACTGGGCGGTCGGCGGTTACCGTACCGACGAGATTCTCCAGACCATCAGCGGCCCCGGCGGTTATCTGGCCTCCAGCGGCGGACGTGCCGATCCCAACGCGCTGTACTACCTGACCGGCGGCGGCAACGACTTCCTCCAATTCCGCGTGGTCGACACCGCCAGCGCCCAGGCCGCCGCGGGGCGTCTGGTCGACAGCGTGGAAACGCTGCAGCAGGCCGGGGCGCGCTACATCATGGTCTGGCTGCTGCCGGACATCGGGCTGACGCCGAACTTCTATGGCGGCGGCCTGCAGGATCTGGTGACCTCGCTCGGCGCCGATTTCAACGACGAGCTGGTGCTGCAACTGGCCGCGGTCGATGCCAACGTGATTCCGCTGAATATCCCGCTCAATCTCGCCGAGACCCTCAGCGATCCGGGGCGCTACGGCCTGGTCGCCGACCGCGACACGGTGATCGGCACCTGCTTCGACGGTTGCAGCAACCCCAACCCGGTCTATGGCCTCAACGGCACCAGCCCCGATCCGACCAAGCTGCTGTTCAACGACAGCGTGCACCCGACCATCGCCGGCCAGCGCCTGATTGCCGACTACGCCTATTCGCTGCTCGCCGCGCCCTGGGAGGTCACCCTGCTGCCGGAGATGGCCCTGGGCACCCTGCGCGGCCATCAGGACCAGCTGCGCGCCCAGTGGCTGGCCGACTGGGAGGCCTGGCAAGGCGTCGGCCAGTGGCGTGCCTTCGTCAACGGCGGCGGCCAGCGCCTGGATTACGACCTGCACGGCGGCGATGCCGATGGCAACGGCTACAGCCTCAACTTCGGCGCCAGCTACCGCCTCGACGAGGCCTGGCGCCTGGGGCTGGCGGCCGGGCTCTACCAGCAGAGCCTGGAGGCCGGCGCGGCGGATTCCGACTACGACCTGCGCAGCTACATCGGCACCGCGTTCGCCCAGTACCAGCACAACCGCTGGTGGGGCGATCTGGCCGCCAGCGCCGGTCACCTGGATTACCACGACCTCGAGCGCCAGTTCGCCATCGGCCCGGCCACCAACTCGGAGAAGGGCGACACCGACGGCCAGCTCTGGGCCTTCAGCGGCCGTTTCGGCTACGACATCGCCCAGCCGGGCAGCCAGTGGCACCTGAGCCCCTTCGTCAGCGCCGACTACGTGCAGATCGACGTGGACGGCTATGCCGAGGACGGCCAGCGCTCCACGGCACTGAGTTATGACGACCAGGAGCGCAAGTCCCGGCGCCTCGGCTTCGGCTTCCAGGGGCTGTACGACCTGACGCCGCAGACCCGCCTGTTCGGCGAGTTGGCCATGGAGCGCGAATACGAGGACGACGCCAGCGAGGTGCGCATGAGCCTCAACAGCCTGCCGGGGATCGACTTCGAGCTGCCCGGTTACCAGCCGGACGATCGCAGCCTGCGCGGTCACCTGGGCGTCAGCCACAGCCTGGGCAATGGCCTGTCGTTGCGCGGCAGCTACAGCTACCGGCATGCCGACGACGAAGTCCAGCACGGCCTGAACCTGGCGCTGTCGCTGGATCTCTAGTCGCTGCGGCCGCTGCCCGCGCGCGCCCGGCGGCGCGCGCGGGCCTATGGCCAGCTGCACGTTCCGTCAGTTTCTCGGGTTTCGCCGCGGCCGCGGGGAGGCGGTCGCGCCGCGAACGGGTTAAACTGCGCGCGATTTTTTCCCTTTCCGGAGCCGTCCATGTCCCGCGTCACCCTGAGCCGCTACCTGATCGAGCAGACTCGCAGCCACAACACCCCGGCCGACCTGCGTTTCCTTATCGAAGTCGTGGCACGGGCTTGCAAGGCGATCAGCCATCAGGTGTCCAAGGGCGCCCTCGGCGGCGTGCTCGGCAGCCTGGACAGCGAAAACGTGCAGGGCGAAGTGCAGAAGAAGCTCGACGTGATCTCCAACGAGATCCTCCTGGAAGCCAACGAGTGGGGCGGCCACCTGGCCGGCATGGCCTCCGAGGAGATGGACAACGCCTACCAGATCCCCGGCAAGTACCCGAAAGGTGCCTACCTGCTGGTGTTCGACCCGCTGGACGGCTCCAGCAACATCGACGTCAACGTTTCGGTCGGCACCATTTTCTCCGTGCTGCGCTGCCCTGAGCGCAACGGCGACACCGGCGACCTCGGCGAGGAAGCCTTCCTTCAGCCGGGTACCCAGCAGGTTGCCGCCGGCTACGCCATCTATGGCCCGCAAACCATGCTGATGCTGACCCTCGGCGACGGTGTCAAGGGGTTCACCCTGGATCGTGAACTCGGCAGCTTCGTGCTCACCCACGACAACATCAAGGTGCCGGAGGCGACCAAGGAATTCGCCATCAACATGTCCAACCAACGCCACTGGGAAGCCCCGGTGCAGCGTTATGTCTCCGAGCTGCTGGCCGGTGAAACCGGGCCGCTGGGGCGCAACTACAACATGCGCTGGATCGCCTCGATGGTGGCCGACGTGCACCGTATCCTCACCCGCGGCGGCGTGTTCATGTACCCGCGCGACGCCCGCGAGCCGGACAAGCCGGGCAAGCTGCGCCTGATGTACGAGGCCAACCCGATGTCGATGATCATCGAACAGGCCGGTGGCGCTGCGACCGACGGTAGCCAGCGCATTCTCGATATCCAGCCCACTTCCCTGCACCAGCGCGTGCCGGTATTCCTCGGTTCCAAGGAAGAAGTGCTGCGCGTCACCGCCTACCACCGCGGCTGACCCCGTGCAGCCCTGGCAGCCCTTGCTCGACTGGTGGTTCGGCACCGCCCCCGGCAGTGCCGGCGAGGTGGCGGCGGCGCGCCAGGGGCTGTGGTTCGGCAAGCGTGACAGCCAGGACGAAGAGGCCCGCGAGCGCTTCGCCGGGCGGGTCGAACAGGCCCTGGCCGGCGAGCTGCAGGGCTGGCAGGCCACGGCGCCGGGCTGGCTGGCCAGGCTGATCCTGCTCGACCAGCTGCCGCGGATGATCTTCCGCGACACCCCGCGTGCCTTCGCCGGTGACCCGTTGGCCCGGGCGCTGCTGCGGCAGGGGCTCGAGCTGGGCCTGGACCGCCAGCTGACGCCGATCGAGCGGGTCTTTGCCTATATCGTCTTCGAGCATGCCGAGGACCTGGCCCTGCAGGATCGTGCCGTCGAGCTGTTTCGCGGGCTGCATGAACAGGCGGCTGCGGACGAACGCAGCCTGTTCGCCGGCTTTCTCGACTTCGCCGAGCGCCATCGGCGGGTGATCGCCCGCTTCGGCCGCTTCCCCCATCGCAACCTCATCCTCGGCCGCGTGTCGAGCGACGAAGAACAGGCCTTCCTGCGGGAACCCGGCTCGCGTTTCTGAACTCCAAGCGGGCACGTTGCGGCCTGCTATGCCAAGCTTGTCGCGTCCATGTCCTCCAGGAGTCTCATCCATGTCGATGCGTGTCGTCGTGCTGCTCGCCTGCTGCCTGCTGGCCGCCTGCAGCAAGGTCAACCAGGAAAACTACGCCAAGCTCAAGGCCGGTATGAGCAAGGACGAGGTGGAAAGCCTGCTCGGCGCGCCGGGCGAGTGCGCCGGTGCCCTGGGCATGTCCAGCTGCACCTGGGGCGACGACAAGAGCTTTATCAGCGTGCAGTACGCCGGCGACAAGGTGCTGATGTTCTCCGGCAAGGGCCTCAAGTGAAGGGAGCCAGCATGCGTTCGATCATCCTTGCCGGCGCGCTGCTCGCGCTCGTCGGTTGCGCCAACTCGGGCACCGGCCACATTCCGCCGGAGCCGCCGCAAACCATGCAGGTCGACCTGCAGCGCTACCAGGGCACCTGGTACGAGCTGGCGCGGCTGCCGATGTTCTTCCAGCGCAACTGCGTACAGTCCGAGGCGCATTACGGTCTGCGCGACGACGGCCGCATCGCGGTGAGCAACCGTTGCCGCGATGACGACGGCGAGTGGATCGAGGCCAAGGGCGTGGCCGAGCCTCAGGTCGAAGGCCGTACCGACAAGCTCTGGGTGCGCTTCGACAACTGGGCCAGCAAGCTGCTGCCGATCAAGGGCGACTACTGGGTGCTGTACCGCGACGAGGACTACCGCGTCGCGCTGGTCGGCCATCCCGAGCGCGACTACCTCTGGCTGCTGTCGCGCACCCCGCAAGTGGACGCCGCCATCCGCGACAAGCTGCTCGCCGTGGCGCGCGAGCAGGGTTACGACACCGCCGAGCTGATCTGGCGCCAGGCCGATTAGGGGCCTGCCGGGAGTAGCCCGGATTTTATCCGGGTTACTCCCAGCTCAGCCGCGCCAGTTTCCATTGGTCATCTTCCAGCCACCATTCCAGCTGCACCGCATAGTGCCGCGCGCTGTCGGGGATCAAGCCCTCGGCGCCGCTCAGGCCGACCTGGGCCTCGGTATGGCCCTTGCCGGCGATCGCGGCATCGATCCAGCTGTTCTTGCCCAGGGCGATCACCCGGATGTTCTTGTGACGCAGGAACAGCAAGGCCATGGTGCGCTTGGCCCACTCGCGGTCCAGCTCCTGGCGGGCGAGGAACTCGGGATGCAGCTGCGCCATCGTCGCGCCGCTGTCCTTGGCTTCGATATTGTCCTGCAACTGCTGCACGGCCGCCTCCAGCGCGGCCTGTGGGTCGTCCTTGGCGCCGCAGCCGCCCAGCAGCAGGGCGAAAAACAGCGCCAGGGGCCAGGTCGGAAAGCGTATCGACATGCTGAAACTCCTTTTTCATGGTTATGATGCCCGGCAGAGCGGAACACGGCAGTTGTAGCCCATCGAGCCAGGAGCCCCACCATGCAGACTTTGTATCCGGAGATCAAACCCTACGCCCGCCACGAGCTGGCGGTCGAGCCGCCGCATGTCCTCTACGTGGACGAGAGCGGCTCGGCGGACGGGTTGCCGGTGCTGTTCATTCATGGCGGGCCGGGTGCCGGTTGCGATGCCGCCAGCCGCCGCTACTTCGATCCCAACCACTACCGCATCGTCACCTTCGACCAGCGCGGCTGCGGCCGCTCGACGCCGCACGCCAGCCTGGAGGGCAACAGCACCCAGGCGCTGATCGGCGATATCGAACGTATCCGCGAGCATCTGGGCATCGACAAGTTCGTGCTGTTCGGCGGCTCCTGGGGCTCGACCCTGGCGCTGGCCTACGCCCAGGCGCATCCGCAGCGGGTGCACGGGCTGATCCTGCGCGGCATCTTCCTGTGCCGGCCGCAGGAGTTCCACTGGTTCTATCAGGAGGGCGCCAGCCGCCTGTTCCCCGACTACTGGGAGGACTACCTCGCGCCGATCCCGGCGGAGGAGCGCGGCGACCTGATGCAGGCCTTCTACAAGCGCCTCACTGGCGCCGACCAGATCGCCCAGATGCACGCGGCCAAGGCCTGGTCGACCTGGGAGGGGCGCACCGCTACCCTGCGCCCCAACCCACAGGTGGTCGAGCGCTTCAGCGAGGCCCACCGCGCGCTGTCGATCGCCCGCATCGAGTGCCATTACTTCGTCAACCAGGCCTTCCTTGAGCCCGATCAGCTGCTGCGCGACATGCCGAAGATCGCCCACCTGCCGGGCATCATCGTGCACGGTCGCTACGACGCCATCTGCCCGCTGGACAACGCCTGGGCGCTGCACCAGGCCTGGCCCAACAGCGAACTGCAGATCATCCGCGACGCCGGTCACTCGGCGGCCGAGCCGGGCATCACCGATGCCCTGGTGCGCGCCGCCGAGCAGATGGCCCGGCGCCTGCTCGACCTGGCCCCGGACGAAGCATGAAGGCGCTGATCCAGCGCGTCAGCGCCGCGCGTGTCGAGGTGGCGGGCGAGGTGGTCGGCGCCATCGACCGGGGCTTGCTGGCGCTGATCGGCGTCGAGCCGCAGGACGATGCGGCCAGCGTCGCCAGGCTGCTGCACAAACTGCTCAACTACCGGGTGTTCGGCGACGAGGCCGGCAAGATGAACCTGTCGCTGAAAGACGTGCAGGGCGGCCTGCTGCTGGTGTCGCAGTTCACCCTGGCCGCCGATACCAAGAGCGGTATGCGCCCGAGTTTTTCCAGCGCCGCCGCGCCGGCCCAGGGCCAGGCCCTGTTCGATCTGCTGCTCGAGCAGGCGCGGGCGCAGCACCCTCAGGTGGCCACTGGCCGTTTCGGCGCCGAAATGCAGGTGCATCTGGTCAACGATGGGCCGGTGACCTTTCTCCTGGAGGTTTGACGGATGACGCGCGGTAGGGTGCGCCGTGCGCACCGAGGCGAAGTGCTCTCGTTTTGGCGGCGCGCACGGCGCCCTACAGCTAGAACAGCCGCGCCAGCAGCGCCGGTACTGCCGTTTCCACCCGCAGGATGCGCTCGCCGAGTTGCACCGGTTGCAGGCCCGCGGCCTGGCCCAGCAGCGCCACCTCGTAGGGGATCCAGCCGCCTTCCGGGCCTATGGCCAGGGTCACCGGGCCTGAAACCGCGCGCGGGCAGGGCGGATGGTCGCCGGGATGGCCGACCAGGCCGAGCGTGCCGGCGGCCAGAGTCGGCAGACGATCCTCGACGAAGGGCTTGAAGCGCTTTTCGATCAGCACCTCGGGCAGCAGGGTGTCGCGCGCCTGCTCCAGGCCGAGGATCAGTTGCTCGCGGATGGCTTCGGGTTCGAGGAAGGGGGTCTGCCAGAAACTCTTTTCCACCCGGTAGCTGTTGACCAGCACCAGGCGCGGCACGCCCATGGCGGCGATGGTCTGTAGCACGCGCTTGAGCATCTTCGGCCTGGGCAGGGCCAGTACCAGGGTCAGCGGCAGCTTGGCCGGCGGCGCCTGGGTGAGGGCAACCTGCAGTTCGGCGTGCGCATCGTCCAGGGCCAGCAGCCGGCCTTCGCCCATCTGCCCGCCGAGGCGGCCGACGCGCAGGCAGTCGCCAGCGGCGGCGCGGTGTACTTCGTGCAGGTGCTTGAGACGGCGGCCGGTCAGGCGGGCCCGCTCGGCGCCGATGAAGTCGGCGTCCTCCAGCAGCAGCAGGTTCACGGCAGCGGCGCGGGCGGCTGGTCTTCGGGCTTGGCCTCGTCGTCGGCGTCGGCCTGGGCTTCGCTGCGCTGTTTGACCAGGCTGCCGGCCAGCACGCCGGCCTCGAACAGCAGCCACATCGGCACCGCCAGCAGGGTCTGCGAGAACACGTCCGGTGGGGTCAGCACCATGCCGACCACGAAGCAGCCGACTATCACGTAGGGGCGGCTCTTGCGCAGGGTGGCGACGTCGACGAGGCCGACCCAGATCACCAGAAAGGTGGCAATCGGGATTTCAAAGGCCACGCCGAAGGCGAAGAACAGGGTGAGCACGAAGTCCAGGTACTGGCCGATGTCGGTCATCATCGCCACCCCTTCCGGGGTCACGCTGGCGAAGAAGCCGAACATGATCGGGAATACCACGAAGTAGGCGAAGGCCATGCCGGCGTAGAACAGCAGGATGCTGGAAATCAGCAGCGGCACGGCGATGCGCTTCTCGTGGGTGTACAGCCCCGGCGCGATAAAGCCCCAGGCCTGCTGCAGGATCACCGGCATGCCGAGAAACAGCGCGCACATCAGGGTCAGCTTGAACGGCGTGAGGAACGGCGAGGCGACGCCGGTGGCGATCATCGTCGCGCCCTCCGGCAGGTAGGCGCGCAGCGGCGCGGCCACCAGGGCGTAGATGTCCTGGGCGAAGTAGAACAGCCCGGCGAAGATCAGCAGGATGATCACCACGCAGCGCAACAGGCGCGCGCGCAGCTCGGTCAGGTGCGAGACCAGGGGCATTTCCTGGTCGGCGTCCGGGTGTCGGCTCATGGCTGGCGTGGGGTGTCCTGGCTGGTGGGCGCCGGCTCGGCCTTGGCGGGCTCGCTGGCAGGCTTGGTGGCAGGGTCGAGGATCTCCTGCTTCATCGCCTTCATTTCCCGCTCCAGTTCGAGAATCTGCTCGTTATGCAGCTGGCGGCGGATCTCGTCGGCGCCGATCTCGCGTTCCACCTCTGCCTTGATCGCGCTGAAGCTGCGCTTGATCCGGCCGATCCACAGGCCGGCCGTGCGCACCGCGCCGGGCAGGCGCTCGGGGCCGAGCACCACCAGGGCGACCAGGCCGACCAGCAGCAGTTCGCTGAAACCGACGTCGAACATGGCTCAGTCTTTCTTCGCCGGCTCTTCGACCTTGCGCGCCTGGGCGTCGATGGTCTGCCCCTTGGGCTCTTCCACCGCCGGTTTCTCGGCTTCGCCGTGGTCCATCGACTTGCGGAAACCCTTGATCGCGTCGCCCAGGTCCGAGCCCAGGCTCTTCAGGCGCTTGGTGCCGAACAGCATGACCACGATGAGCAGGATGATCAGGAGTTGCCATATGCTGATGCCACCGAATCCCATGATGCGTTCTCCGTTGTGAGAGGTTGTTCAGTTTTGCGGTCGCGCGGCTTTTTCCGCGTGGCCGGACAGGCCGAAGCGCCGCTCCAGCTCGTCCAGCACGGCCTGCGGGTGCTGGCCGAGGGCGGCGAGCACCACCAGGCTGTGGAACCACAGGTCGGCGGTTTCGTAGATCAGGTCGCTGCAGTCGCCGCTGGCAGCGGCGTCCTTGGCGGCGAGGATGGTTTCCACCGACTCCTCGCCGAGCTTCTCGAGAATCTTGTTCAGGCCCTTGTGATACAGGCTGGCGACGTAGGAGCTGTCGGGGGCGGCGCCCTTGCGCGCCTCCAGCACCTCGGCCAGGCGGCTCAGGGTGTCACTCATGGCGGTGTCCTGCGTGATAGATGGCGTGCGGGTCTTTGCGCACGGCGTCGACGGTTTTCCAGCCGCCGTTTTCATAGACGCGGTAGAAGCAGCTCTCGCGCCCGGTGTGGCAGGCGATGCCGCCGAGCTGCTCGACCATTAGCACGATGACGTCGGCGTCGCAGTCCAGGCGCAGCTCGTGCAGCTTCTGCACGTGGCCGGATTCCTCGCCCTTGCGCCACAGCTTGCCGCGCGAGCGTGACCAGTAGATGGCGCGCTGCTCACTCACGGTCAGGGCGAGGGATTCGCGGTTCATCCAGGCCATCATCAGGATGCGGCCGCTCTGGTGATCCTGGGCGATGGCCGGCACCAGGCCGTCTGCGTTCCAGTGGATTTCGTCGAGCCAATCGTTCATTGGGGTTCCGTGTCGGTGCTGCCGGGCCGAAGCCCGTCGATACGCCAAGTGTGCCAGTGCGGCGGCCGACTGGCTATCGGCGCAGCACCAGATAGAGCCCGCCGCCGAGCATCAACCAGGCCGGCCAGGCCGCCAGCAGCGGCGCCAGGCCCTGCACCGCGCCGGCGCCGATCAGCGCCGCGCCGAGCAGGCGCAGCGGCCACTGCCCGTTGCTCGGTTGCGCTGCCTGCGGCGCCGGTTGTTGCAGGCGCTCCAGGGCGTCGCGGGCGATCTGCGACAGGTGCGGCACCTGCTCGGCCTGCTGCTGCAGGTTGCGCAGCAGGTGCAGCGGGCTGACCCGCTCGCGCATCCAGCGTTCGAGGAAGGGCTGCGCGGTGCTCCACAGGTCCAGGTCCGGGTACAGCTGGCGACCCAGGCCCTCGATATTCAGCAGGGTCTTCTGCAGCAGCACCAGCTGCGGCTGCACTTCCATGTTGAAGCGCCGCGCGGTCTGGAACAGGCGCAGCAGCAGCTGACCGAAGGAAATTTCCTTCAGCGGCCTCTCGAAGATCGGCTCGCACACGGTGCGGATCGCCGCCTCGAACTCGTTGACCTTGGTGTCGGCCGGCACCCAGCCCGAGTCGATGTGCAGCTGCGCCACCTTGCGGTAGTCGCGCTTGAAGAAAGCGATCAGGTTGCGCGCCAGGTAGTCCTGGTCCTCGTCGGTGAGGCTGCCGATGATGCCGCAGTCGATGGCGATGTACTGCGGACTCCAGGGCGTGCGGGTGCTGACGAAGATGTTGCCGGGGTGCATGTCGGCGTGGAAGAAGCTGTCGCGAAACACCTGGGTGAAGAAGATTTCCACGCCGCGCTCGGCCAAGAGCTTCATGTCGGTGCGCTGGTCGGCCAGGGTCGCCAGGTCGGTCACCGGGATGCCGTAGATGCGCTCCATCACCAGCACCTGCGGGCGGCACAGGTCCCAGTACACCTGCGGCACGTAGAGCAGCTTCGATCCGTCGAAGTTGCGCTTGAGCTGGCTGGCATTGGCCGCTTCGCGCAGCAGGTCGAGCTCGTCGTAGATGGTCTTCTCGTAGTCGCCGACCACCTCCACCGGGCGCAGGCGGCGGGCGTCGGCGGAGGCCTGCTCGGCGAGGCGGGCGAGCAGGAACAGCCAGGCCAGGTCCTGGCGGATCACCGGCTTTAAGCCCGGGCGGATCACCTTGACCACCACCTCTTCGCCGCTTTTCAGCTGCGCGGCGTGCACCTGGGCCACCGAGGCGGAGGCCAGCGGCTGGCTGTCGAAGCGGGCGAACAGCTCGCCCACCGGCGCGCCGAGCTGGCCTTCGATCAGGGCGATGGCCTGGGCTTCGGGGAAGGGCGGCACCTGATCCTGCAGGCGCGCCAGCTCGTCGGCGATGTCCGCCGGCAGCAGGTCGCGGCGGGTGGAGAGCAACTGGCCGAACTTGATAAAGATCGGCCCCAAATCTTCCAGCGCCAGGCGCAGGCGCGCGCCGCGCGACAGTTGCAGCGGCTTGCGCGGCAGCCAGCGCCAGGGCAGCAGCCAGCCCAGGGCGCGCAGCCACACCGGCAGCGGCAGCGCCAGCAGCAGCTCGTCCAGCTGGTAGCGGACGATCACGCGCTGGATGCGCAGCAGGCGGCGAACGGCGAGTAGTTTCATGCGTCGGGCTTAGGTCGTGAGGCGAGGCGCTCGATGCGCGCCTCGAGGCGGTCGAGGGCGAGCTTGAGCTGGTCCAGTTCGGCGAAGCGCACCTCGGCCTCGCGCTGGCCGACCAGGCTGCGCGATTCTTCGGCGAGGTAGTCGGCCAGATCCTGCTTGAGGCTGGCGGCGCCAGTCGCCGCGAGGTTCACCCGGCTGCGCAGATGGCCGGCGAGCAGGGGGCTGGCGACTGGGCCGAGCCAGCGCGACAGTTCGTATTCCCAGTCCAGCTCCAGGTCCTGGAGGATGCCGGCCAGCTCCAGCAGCACCGCGCTGTCGCCGTCCAGCGACACTTCTGGGCGGTGCAGCACGGCGGTCTTGTCGCGGCTCAGCGCCAGGCGCGCAAGGCTGGCGGCGGGGGCGGTGAGGCTGCAGTCGGCGGGCGCCTGCCATTGCCCGGCCAGCTGCAGGCCGTCGCCGCTGGGCAGGATGAACAGCTCCAGCGCCGGGCTCTGGCAGTGCACGGCGATCACCTTGCCGGCCAGCTTGTGCAGACGCGGCAGGGCGGTGCCGTCCAGACGCAGGATGCGATTGAGGCCCGCCTCGACGCCGGCCAGCAGCCCGCTCAGCAGCATCAGGGCTTGATGCCGCGGTGCAGGGCGACGATGCCGCCGGTCATGTTGTGGTAGGTGACGCGCTCGAAGCCGGCCTCGACCATCATCGCCTTGAGGGTTTCCTGATCCGGATGCATGCGGATCGACTCGGCCAGGTAGCGGTAGCTGTCGGCGTCGTTGCTGATCAGCTTGCCGGCCAGCGGCATGAAACTGAACGAGTAGGTGTCGTAGGCCTTGGCCAGCAGCGGGTTGCCCGGCTTGGAGAACTCCAGCACCAGAAGGCGCCCGCCGGGCTTGAGCACGCGCAGCATGGAGCGCAGGGCGTCTTCCTTGTGCGTCACGTTGCGCAGGCCGAAGGCGATGCTGACCACGTCGAAGTGGTTGTCGGGGAACGGCAGCTTCTCCGCATCGGCCTGGACGAACTGCACGTTGCCGGCCACGCCCTTGTCCAGCAGGCGGTCGCGGCCGACCTTGAGCATGGAGTCGTTGATGTCGGCCAGCACCACCTGGCCGCTCGGGCCGACGATGCTGGCAAACTTGCGGGTCAGATCGCCGGTGCCGCCGGCGATATCCAGCACGCGGTTGCCCGCGCGCACGCCGGACAGCTCGATGGTGAAACGCTTCCACAGGCGATGCAGGCCGCCGGACAGCACGTCGTTCATCAGGTCGTACTTGGCCGCCACCGAGTGGAACACCTCGGCCACTTTTTCCGCCTTCTGGCTTTCCGGCACGTCCTGGAAACCGAAGTGGGTGGTGGGTTCCTGCTCCTGGGCCTTGCGTGGATCGCTCATATCGCTCTACCGGCTAAAAAACGCCGCTCATTCTAGCAGGCCATCGAAAAACTATCTGCGTTGCCATCGCTGCGTTAAAAACAGGCTCGGCAGGCCGTTTGCGGCCAACGCACTTCAGTGCGGCCCGGAGGGCGAGCGAAGCGAGTACTGCTCATTTACAAGTCGTAAACTCCGCTTCCTCGCCTGTTTTTGCCTTGCGCTGACTGCCTCGCCTACGTTTCTCAATGTCCTACTCGGCGCCCGGCGCCTTTGTCTTGCCCGGGTGCCCGGCCGCGCGGCGGGCTGGTAGAGTGATGTGACCCCATGCCGCAGGCCACGGCCGCCGCGGCGCTCGGTAGTCAGTCGAAGGAGTTGCCATGTCCCGTATTCGCGTCGAACGTCCCCACCAGCTCGGCCGCGCCGCTGCGCGCGAGAAGGCCGAGCAACTGGCCGAGCGCCTGGCCCGCGAGTACGACGTGCGCTACCGCTGGAATGGCGACACCCTGGAGTTCAAGCGCAGCGGCGCCGACGGCAGCATCGAGGTGGGCGAGGATCGGGTGTGCGTCGAGCTCAAGCTGGGCCTGCTGCTGTCGGCCATGGGCGGCAGCATCAAGCGTGAGATCGAGCAGGTGCTGGACAAGTCGTTGGCGTAGGTTGGCGCTGAGCGCAGCGAAGCCCAACAGGGAGCACGCAGTGCTCCGCCCGACGATCCCCGCGGCTGGAGTCTCGCAGCCGGCTGCAATTCGAGGCTGGGGTGGATGACGCGCGATCCACCCGACCGCGCGCCTAGTATGCGATTTCTAATTTTTCTCCCTAGGGTGTACCCAAGCCTGCATTCCGTGGGCGTTTCCGCTAACTGTCAAAGCGCGTGAGGTGCACCATGTCGAAAGTTGCCGTGAAGAAGAAAGTCGAAGCCGTGGCCGAGGACAAAGTCGGTCTGCTCGATGACGTCAAGGGCTATGCCCGCAAGATCTACCTGGCGGGCCTGGGCGCCTACGCCAAGGCCGGTGCCGAGGGTGTCGAGTACTTCAAGGAACTGGTCAAGAGCGGCGAGAGCCTCGAGAGCAAGGGCAAGCAGCTGGTCGACGAACAGGTCGAAGCCGCCAACAGCCAGATCGAATCGGTAAAGAAAACCGTCAACTCCAACGTCACCAGCGTCAAGGGCAAGGTCGAAGTGCAGCTCGACAAGATCGAGAAGGCCTTCGACACCCGTGTCGCCGCCGCCCTGAACCGTATCGGCATTCCCTCCAAGCAGGATGTTGAGGCACTCTCTGCTAAGCTGGATGAGCTGAGCGCGTTGCTCGAGCACGTCGCGCGTACCAAATAAGGAGATCAGGATGGCTGTTAAGAAGAAAACCGAGAAACAGACCAGCTCCTGGATCGGCGAGGTCGAGAAATACTCGCGCCAGATCTGGTTGGCAGGCTTGGGCGCTTACTCCAAGGTTAGCAAGGACGGCACCAAGCTGTTCGATACCCTGGTCAAGGACGGCGAGAAGGCCGAGAAACTGGCCAAGAGCGAAGTCGACAAGCAGGTCGATGCGGTGAAAGCCGGCGTCGGCTCCAAGGTCGGTTCCGCCAAGTCCAAGGTCGATGAGGTCAAGGACAAGGCGATCGGCAAGTGGAGCGAGCTGGAAGAGGCTTTCGACAAGCGTCTGAACAATGCCATCTCGCGGCTGGGCGTGCCCAGCCGCAACGAGGTCAAGGCATTGAACGACAAGGTCGACAGCCTGACCAAGCAGCTGGAGAAGATCGCTGGCGTATCGGCCAAGTCGGTGGCCAAGCCGGCGGCGAAAGCGGCTGCCAAGCCGGCACCGAAAGCCGCGGCGAAACCGGCCGCCAAGCCGGTGACCAAGGCTGCCGCCAAGCCGGCTGCAAAAGCTGCGGCCAAACCGGCAGCGGCCAAGCCTGCGGCCGCCGCCAAGCCGGTCGCCAAGCCCGCTGCCAAACCGGCAGCCAAGGCCGCGGCGAAACCTGCTGCCAAGCCGGCGGCGAAACCGGCAGCGGCGAAGAAGCCGGCGGCGAAGAAGCCTGCCGCGCCCAAGGCCGCTGCAGCGAAGCCGGCCGCTGCGGCCCCCGTCGCGGCTCCCGCGGCGGCGCCTGCAGCTCCGGCACCGGCCCCGGCTGCCGTTGCGGCGACGCCTGCCACCCCGTCCTGAGTTTCTCGGGATCACAAGCGCCCGGCCTAGTGCCGGGCGTTTGCGTTTCTGCGCGGCTCAGGCGTCCAGGTAGCGCTGCGCCAGTTGCTCGGCGGCGAAGCGCGAAGGCGCGGCCAGGTGCGGCGCCACCAGCATCATCACCTGATAGACCACCAGGCGACTCTCGCCGTCGCTGCCGAGGATGCGCTGGTAGTCGAGGGAGAACAGCAGGGTCAGGGTGATCTGCTCCACCAGTTGGCCGAGGGCGCGGGTGTCGCTGACCAGTTGTCCCTCGGCCATCAGCCGCGCCAGCAATGCGGCCAGGGTGCGCTTGAGCGCGTTCAGCCAGTGGCGGATACCGCGCGCCAGCTTGGGCAGGCGTCCGGCCAGGTTGGACAGGTCCTGGAACAGGAAGCGGTACTGCGCCAGGCGCTCGACGATCAGGTGGAGGAACAGCCAGTAGTCCTCGACGTCCAGCTGCGCGTCGGCGGGAGGGTCGAGCAGCGGCGCCATCTCGGCCTGGAAGCGTTCGAACAGCTCCAGCACCAGCGGCTCCTTGCCGTGGAAGTGGTAATAGAGATTGCCCGGACTGATCTCCAGCTCGTTGGCGATCTCCAGGGTCGAGACGTTAGGCTCGCCCTGCTGGTTGAACAGCTGCAGGGCGGTGTGCAGGATGCGCTCGCGGGTTTTCATCCGATCTTCTTATTCAGGGCGCGGAGGCGTTGACGATAACGCGGCCGGCGCGGCGCCGGCCAGCCCTTCAACGGATATGCACGTAGGTGCCGGGCGCGGCCTCCATCGGCGGATGCTTCTGGTCGCCCAGCGCCAGCAGGGTCTCGCGCTGCTCGCCGGAGCGTGCCTGAATCCATTCCAGCCACTGCGGCCACCAGCTACCCGGCACGTGCTGGGCGTCGTGGTACCAGGCGCGTGGGTCCGAGGTCAGCTTGCCGTTCTCGTAGTAGTTGGCCTTGGGGTTGCCTGGCGGGTTGAGGATGCTCTGGATATGCCCGCTGTTGGACAGGATGAAGCGGCGTTCGCCGCCGAGCAGCAGGGCCGAGCGATACACCGCGTCCCAGGGCGTGATGTGGTCGTTGATGCCGGCCACGCTGAAGCTGTCCACCGTGACCTTGGCCAGGTCCACCGGGGTGCCGCAGACCTCCAGGCCGCCGGCGCGGCTCAGCGGGTTGTGCTTGAAGAAGTCGATCAGGTCGCCGTGCAGCGCCGCCGGCAGGCGGGTGTTGTCGTTGTTCCAGTAGAGGATGTCGAAGGCCGGCGGCTGCTTGCCGAGCAGGTAGTTGTTGACCCAGTAGTTCCAGATCAGGTCGTTGGGGCGCATCCAGGCGAACACCTTGGCCATGTCGCGGCCGTCCAGCACGCCCTGCTGGTAGGAGCGGCGCTTGGCCGATTCCAGGGTCTGCTCGTCGGCGAAGAGCATGGCCGGGCTGTCGATCTGGCTGTCCAGCAGGCTGACCATGTAGGTGGCGCTGGCCACCTTGCGCAGCTGCCGCTTGGCCTGCAGGTGGCCCTGCAGGGCGGCGATGGTCAGGCCGCCGGCGCAGGCGCCGAGCAGGTTGACCTCCTTGCTGCCGCTGATCGCGCGGCAGGCGTCGACGGCTTCCTCGACCGCCTGCACGTAGCTCGACAGGCCCCATTCGCGGTGCCGCGCGTCCGGGTTGCGCCAGCTGATCATGAAGGTTTGCAGGCCGTTCTTCAGCGCGTACTGGACGAAGCTCTTGTCGTTGGACAGGTCGAAGATGTAGTACTTGTTGATTTGCGGCGGCACGATCAGCAGCGGCTTGGCGTACTGTTTCTCGCTCATCGGCCGGTACTGGATCAGCTCCAGCAGCTCGTTGCGAAACACCACGGCGCCTGGGGTGCAGGCCAGGTTGCGGCCGACTTCGAAGGCGTGCTTGCTGACCTGGCTGGGCAGGCCGTCGTTGTGCAGCAGGTCGTCGAGCAGATGGCGCATGCCCTTGAACAGGCTGCTGCCGCCGCTGTTGAACAGCTCCTTGAGCGCCAGCGGGTTGAGCAGGCTGTTGGACGGCGCCAGGGCGTCGCTGAGGATCGCCGCGAGAAAACGCGCGCGGGCGCGGTCGTCGGCCGACAGCTCGCTGTCGTCGATCCAGGCGCCCAGTTGCTTCTGCCAGGCCAGGTAGGCCTGCAGGCTGCGCCGGTAGAAGGGGTTGAGCTGCCAGGTGGGGTCGGCGAAGCGCGCGTCCTGCGGGTTGGTCTTGTGCAGGGTGTCGCCGAGCAGCACGCGGCCGAGTTGGCCGCCGAAGGCTAGCAGGTGGCGGCTGCTGCGCACCGGATGCTTGAGCCCCTGCACGGCGAGCAGGCGCACGGTGGAGAGCAGGTCGCGGCCGCGCACGCCGACCACAGCGCTCTGGGCGTTCATGAACGTGGCAGGCGTGGGCAGGGCGCCGCTATTGGGCTTGTCTCGCATGGGGCAACACTCCGTCGTCAATCCTGGTAGAGACTTTCAAGGTACGAGGCTGCGCAGCAAGCCTTGTACCAAGCGCGCCGGAAGGGCGTTCCAGACAGCCGCGCGAATCAGGCGGAGGCGCTGCGGCGGCCTCCTTGTCGAGCAATCTGACAGTCGTGCACTACAGTTGTGCGTTCAATGCTGGCGCGCCGGGGCGGGCTGCGGGTGCATCACCGCGCGCTGCCGTTCCTCCTCGAGAAACTTCATGATGATCGGCGCCACCGCTTCGGCGCGGGTCACCAGGAACAGGTGGCCGTCGTCGATCACGTGCAGTTCGGCGTTGGGGATGCGCCAGGCCAGCAGGCGCATGTTGATCAGCGGGATCAGCGGGTCGTCGTCGCCGGCCATCACCAGGGTCGGCTGACGGATCTTGTGCAGCCAGTGGATGCTGGTCCAGCCGAGGCCGGCGAACAGCTGCCAGTAGTAGCCCATCTTGCCGCCGGAGCGCACCTTGCTGGCATGCGCCATGGCCAGCTTGGGGTCGCGGCGGAAGGCGCCGCCGTAGATGTCCGGGGCGATGCGCACGCCGTAGGACGGCTGCACGTAGCGCCGCGGGCTGGCCATGCGCCAGAGCACCTTGGGCTTGCCCGGGACCATCACCGCGCCGGCCGAGGTGGCGGCGAGGATCAGCTTCTTGCAGCGCTCCGGGTAGTCGTGGGCGAACTGCTGCGCCAGGGCGCCGCCCCAGGACACGCCGATGGCGTTGACCTGGCCGTAGTCGAGGTAGTCGAGCATGCGCGCCGCCAGCTTGGCCAGGCCGGGGAAGCGGTAGGGCGTGGCCGGGGTCGACGAGCCGCCGACGCCGGGCACGTCGAAGGCGATCACCTCCAGGTCCGGGTCGAGAGCCTGGACGAAGGGCATCACCAGCTCCAGGTTGGCGCCGATGCCGTTGAAGATCAGCAGCGGCACCAGCTGGCCGTTACCGGGGCGCACCGCGGTGCGGATGGTCTGGCCATCGAGGTCGATGGTGCGAAATACGAAAGGTGACGGCATGCGCGCGGGCCCTGTCAGTTGAAACGCTGGGGGCGACCGTCCCGGCCACTCCCAGATTCACCAGGGCGAGCCTGGTTCGCCGGCGTTGCGGCGAGCGGCACCTCCCAGTGCCGCAGGCAGAGTGGCGCAAGCTGCGCCGAATCAGCGTTCGTGCACATAGGTGCCCGGGGCGGCCTCGCCGGCCGGATGTTTCTTGTTGCCCAGTGCGGTGGGCGCGTTCTTGGTCTTGCCCGAGCGCTCGGCCAGCCAGCTCTGCCAGTGCAGCCACCAGGAGTCGGCGTGCTTGGTCGAGCTTTCCTGCCAGGCCTTGGGATCGGCCGGCATCTCGCTGTTGGTCATGTAGCGCGCCTTGGGGTTGCCCGGCGGGTTGAGGATGCTCTGGATATGGCCGCTGTTGGACAGCACGAACTCGCACTTGCCGCCGAACAGGTGGGCCGACTTGTAGCAGGAGTCCCAGGGGGTAATGTGGTCGGTGGTGCCGGCGACGCAGAAGAAGTCGCAGGTGACCTGCTTGAGGTCGATCGGCGTGCCGCAGACCTCCAGCGCGCCCCCACGGGTCAGTGGGTTGGTCTGGAACATCTCGATGAACTCGCCGTGCAGGGCCGCCGGCAGGCGCGTGGTGTCGTTGTTCCAGTAGAGGATGTCGAACACCGGCGGCTCGTTGCCGAGCAGGTAGTTGTTGACCCAGTAGTTCCAGATCAGATCGTTGGGGCGCATCCAGGCGAACACCTTGGCCATGTCGCTGCCTTCCAGCACGCCGGCCTGGTAGGAGCGGCGTTTGGCCGCCTCCAGGGTCTTCTCGTCGGCGAACAGCGCCACCTGGGTGTCGAGCTGGGTGTCGAGCACGCTGACCAGCAGGGTCAGGGCATGCACCTTCTGCTCGCCGAGGGCGGCGTAGTGGCCGAGCAGGGAGGCGGTGGTCAGGCCGCCGGAGCAGGCGCCGAGCATGTTGACGTCCTTGCTGCCGGTGATGGCGCAGATCACCTCGATGGCTTCCTTGAGCGCCGCGATATAGGTGGACAGGCCCCACTCGCGCTGCGCCTTGGTCGGGTTGCGCCAGCTGACCACGAAGGTCTGCACCTGGCTGCGCAGCAGGAAGCGCGCCAGGCTCTTGTCCGGCGACAGGTCGAACACGTAGAACTTGTTGATCTGTGGCGGCACCACCAGCAGCGGGCGCTCGTGCACGCTCTCGGTGATCGGCTTGTACTGGATCAGCTCCAGCACGTCGTTGCGAAACACCACGGCACCCTCGGTGGTGGCCAGGTTCTTGCCCACCTCGAAGGCCGCCATGTTGACCTGGCTGGGCATGCCGCCGTTGTTGACCATGTCCTTGGCCAGGTGCGAGAGGCCGTCGAGCAGGCTCTTGCCGCCGGTCTCGAAGAAGCGCTTGACCGCCGCCGGGTTGGCCATGCTGTTGCTTGGTGCCATGGCCTCGGTCATCAGGTTGATCACGAAGTGGCCGCGGCTGGCGTCCTGCTCGGACAGCGAGCTGTGTTCGATCCAGTCATGCAGTTCCTTGCGCCAGGCCAGGTAGGTCTGCAGGTAGCGGCGATATAGCGGGTTCTGGCTCCAGGCCGGGTCGGCGAAACGGCGGTCGCCGTCTTCAGGCTTGAGCGCGGACTGGCCGAGCATGACGTTCTTCAGTTCGAGGCCGAAATGGGCGACGTGTTTGGCGCTGTGGAAGGGTTGCTTGAGTGCCTGGGAGAGCACCATGCGGGCAGAGGTCAGGAGATCCTTGCCGCGGATACCAATCACCGGGTTGAGTCCCAGGGTGTTTTCCGAGGCCTGGCGTTTCAGGTCTTCGTTATTCTTATCACTCATCTACGACGCTCCATTGTCCTGAGACGAATACCGGCCTGCGAGGGCGCACGGCGACACAGGGCCTGGTACTGCTCGGGTTACCGGGGGCGGATCGAGTCCGCGTATTTCGTTGCACCTGGCACTGCCAAATGCAGGGAACCTGCCAGTTCCTTGGTTACCCGAGTTTGTGAAGTTAAGCAAGCTGCTCGATGGCGCAGGAGTATGCCGCGATAGATTAGAAAACTCGCCCTAACTGTCGTTAACGTGGTCGTTGGCGGATGCGCCGAGCGCTCTGTGGCAAGGGTTTTCCTGACGCCTCAGAGCATCAGACGTACGACCGATTCGCTGGGGTCGCGGGATTTCCCGGCGGCGCTGAGCTGCGCCAGATAGTCGGCCCACAGCTGATCATGCCGGGTGGCCAACTCGTGCAGATAGTCCCAAGTGAACAGGCCGCTGTCATGGCCGTCGTCGAAGCACAGTTTCAGTGCATAGTTGCCGGCCGGTTCGATGCGCTCCAGGCCGACGTTGAGCTTGCCGGTCTGCAGAATCGGCTTGCCATGCCCCTGCACCTCGGCCGAGGGCGAGTGCACACGGAGGAACTCGGCGCTGAGCGAATAGCTCTGTTCGCCGTAGCGCAGTTCCAGGGTTTTCGAGGCCTTGTGCAGTTTGATCGCGCTGGGGATGGGCATGCTGGATTTCCGTTGTCGGTAGCCCGGATGCCATCCGGGGGCTTTCAGGGGCCCCGGATTTCATCCGGGCTACGGGTCTTACAGAATATAGCGCGACAGGTCTTCGTCCTGCGCCAGCTCGCCGAGGTGGCCGTTGACGTAGGCCGCGTCGATGCGGATCGGCGTAGCGCTGTGCTGCGCGGCCAGGTCGCCGGCGCTGAACGAGACCTCTTCCAGCAGGCGTTCGAGCAGGGTGTGCAGGCGCCGCGCGCCGATGTTCTCGGTCTTTTCGTTGACCTGCCAGGCGATCTCGGCCAGGCGCTGGATGCCGTCTTCGGCGAACTCGATGTCCAGGCCCTCGGTCTTCAGCAGCGCCGCGTACTGTTCGGTCAGCGAGGCGTGCGGCTCGCAGAGGATGCGCTGGAAGTCCTGCGGGCTGAGCGCCTTGAGCTCGACGCGGATCGGCAGGCGACCCTGCAGCTCGGGCACCAGATCGCTGGGCTTGGCCAGGTGGAAGGCGCCGGAGGCGATGAACAGGATATGGTCGGTCTTGACCATGCCCAGCTTGGTGTTGACCGTGCAGCCCTCGATCAGCGGCAGCAGGTCACGCTGCACGCCTTCGCGGGAGACGTCGGCGCCGCCGGTGTTGCCGCGCTTGGCCACCTTGTCGATCTCGTCGATGAAGACGATGCCGTGCTGCTCCACCGCCTCCAGGGCGCGGGCCTTGAGTTCCTCCTCGTTGACCAGGCGCGCGGCTTCCTCGTCGCGCACCAGCTTCAGCGCATCGGCGACCTTGAGCTTGCGGCTCTTTTTCTTGCCCTTGCCGAGGTTGGAAAACAGGCTTTGCAGCTGGTTGGTCATTTCCTCCATGCCCGGCGGGGTCATGATCTCCACGCCCATGGGCGACTCGGCCACCTCGATGTCGATTTCCTTGTCGTTGAGCTGGCCTTCGCGCAGGCGCTTGCGGAACAGCTGGCGGGTGTTGGAGTCCTCGCTGCGCACCGGCTCGTCGCCGAAGCCCTGGCGCGCGGGCGGCAGCAGGGCGTCGAGGATGCGCTCCTCGGCGGCGTCCTCGGCGCGGTGGCGGACCTTGGTCATTTCCTGCTCGCGGAGCATCTTCACCGCGGCGTCGGCCAGGTCGCGGATGATCGATTCGACGTCGCGGCCGACGTAGCCGACCTCGGTGAACTTGGTCGCCTCCACCTTGAGGAAGGGTGCGCCCGCCAGCTTGGCCAGGCGCCGGGCGATCTCGGTCTTGCCGACGCCGGTGGGGCCGATCATCAGGATGTTCTTCGGCGTGACTTCCTGGCGCAGCTCGGCCGGCAGCTGCATGCGCCGCCAGCGGTTGCGCAGGGCGATGGCCACGGCGCGCTTGGCGTCGTCCTGGCCGATGATGTGGCGGTTGAGTTCGTGGACGATCTCGCGGGGCGTCATGGACATGGAATCGGGCTCGCTATCGAAACGGGATGAACAACCGGACGCTACTCGGCGGCGTCCAGTTCCTCGATGGTCTGGTGATGGTTGGTGAACACGCAGATGTCGCCGGCGATGCCCAGTGCGGTCTGGGCCACCTCGAGGGCGGACAGCTCGGTCTTCATCAGCAGGGCGCGCGCGGCGGCCTGGGCGAAGTTGCCGCCGGAGCCCATGGCGATCAGGCCTTCCTCGGGTTCGACCACGTCGCCGTTGCCAGTGATGATCAAGGAGGCGTCCTTGTTGGCCACCGCCAGCATGGCCTCCAGGCGGCTCAGGCTGCGGTCGGTGCGCCAGTCCTTGGCCAGTTCGACGGCGGCGCGCACCAGGTGGCCCTGGTGTTTTTCCAGCTGGCCCTCGAAGCGCTCGAACAGGGTGAAGGCGTCGGCGGTGGCGCCGGCGAAACCGGCCAGCACCTGGCCGTGGTAGAGGCGGCGGACCTTCTTGGCATTGCCCTTCATCACGGTGTTGCCGAGGGATACCTGGCCGTCGCCGGCCATCACGACCTTGCCGTGGCGGCGCACTGAAACGATGGTGGTCAAGGGGAGAGTCTCCACGCAGCGGGGCGAATTGCCCGGATGCAGACTCAGATGGGGGGCCCGCCGCGGCTTTTCAACCGACGGCGGACGAAAGGCGGATCAACGGACCTGGCGCTGCTGTAACAGCAGATTGCCGAAACCGCTGGCGGCCAGGGTCTTCTGCGCGCCGGCCAGCTGTTCGCGGTTGGCGAAGGGGCCGACCAGCACGCGGTGCCAGGTTTCCTCGCGCACCTTGCCGGTTTCCACCCGCACGTTCTGGCCGAGCAGGATGATCTGCGCGCGCAGGCTGTCGGCATCGTCGCGGCGGCGGAACGAGCCGGCCTGGAGGAAGAACTGGGTGGTCAGCGGCGCGGCGGCGATCACCGGCGGCGGGGGCGGCGGCACCTGGCCGTTGAGCGCGGCCTCGGCGCGGGCGGCGTCGATCTTCGCCGCTTCCTCCGGGGTCACCGGTTTTTGCGCTGGCGGCGGTGGGGGCTCTTCCAGCGCCTGCGGCAGGATCACCTCGGACTCCGGCAGCAGGGTGTAGAAGTCGTACTTGGGCTTGCTCGGTTCGCTCGGCGCCGGCTTGGGGGCCGGTTTGGCGGTGCGCGGCGGCTCGCCCTTGTCGCGCTGGATCTCGTCGCGACCCGGCTCGAGGCTGAACAGGAACATGAAGAAACCGCCGACCAGCAGGCCGCAGGCCAGCCAGATCCAGCCCGGCACCGGCTTCTTCGCCGGCGCCTGGTAGCGGCTGGCGCCGCGCTTGGGGGCGGGTTTCTTGCGCGCGGCCATTTACATGCGCTCCAGGGTTTCCAGGCCGAGCAGCTCCAGGCCCTGCTTGAGCGTGCGCCCGGTCAGGGCGGTCAGGCGCAGGCGGCTGTGCTGGGTGGCTTGATCCTCTGCGGTGAGGATCGGGCAGTTCTCGTAGAAGCTGGAGAACAGCCCGGCCAGGTCGTACAGGTAGCTGCACAGCATGTGCGGGGTGCCCTTGTCGGCGACGCTGGCGAGCAGCTCGCCGAACTGCGCCAGCTTGGCACCGAGCGCCTGTTCCTGCTCGGTGACCAGGACGATCTGCCCGCCGATCTCCTCGATGCCCTTGCCCAGCTTGCGGAACACGCCGGCCACGCGGGTATAGGCATACAGCAGGTAGGGCGCGGTGTTGCCCTCGAAGCTGAGCATCAGCTCGAAGTTGAAGCTGTAGTCGCTGGTGCGGTGCTTGGACAGGTCGGCGTACTTCACCGAGGCGATGCCGACCGTGCGGGCGATGCGGCGCAGCTCGTCTTGGCCCAGCTCCGGGTTCTTGCTCTTGACCAGCTCATAGGCGCGCTGCTCGGCCTCGTCGAGCAGCTCCACCAGCTTCACCGTGCCGCCGTCGCGGGTCTTGAACGGGCGGCCGTCCGGGCCGTTCATGGTGCCGAAGCCCATGTGCTCCAGCTCCATGCTGGGCGGGACGAAACCGGCCAGGCGCGCGCAGGCGAAGACCATCTGGAAGTGCAGGGCCTGGCGCTGGTCGACGAAGTACAGCACGCGGTCGGCCTTGAGCACGCCTGCGCGGTAGCGGGTGGCGGCCAGGTCGGTGGTGGCGTAGAGGTAGCCGCCGCCGGCCTTCTGCACGATCAGCGGCAGCGGGTTGCCCTCGGCGTTCTTGAACTCGTCCATGAACACGCACTGGGCGCCGTTGTCCTCGGTGAGTAGGCCCTTGGCCGCCAGATCGGCAACCACCTGCGGCAGGTCGTCGTTGTAGGCGCTCTCGCCCTTGACGTCGGCCATGGAGAGCTTGACGCCGAGGCGGTCGTAGATGGCCTGGCAGTGGCTCAGGGAGATGTCGTTGAAGCGGTGCCACAGGCGCAGGCATTCGGCGTCGCCGGCCTGCAGCTGGACCACCAGCTGGCGGGCGCGGTCGGCGAACTCGGGGGAGTCGTCGAAGCGCTTCTTCGCCGCGCGGTAGAAGCCTTCCAGGTCGGCCAGCTCGCTTTCGGCGGCGGCCGGGTTTTCCTGCATGTAGGCCAGCAGCATGCCGAACTGGGTGCCCCAGTCGCCGACATGGTTCTGCCGGATCACGCTGTCGCCGAGAAACTCCAGCACCCGCGCCACGCCGTCGCCGATGATGGTCGAGCGCAGGTGGCCGACGTGCATTTCCTTGGCCAGGTTGGGCGCCGACAGGTCGACCACCACGCGCTGCGCCGGGCCGTTCTTGCGCACGCCGAGACGTTCGCCGGCCAGTGCCGCCTCCAGGCGCTGGGCCAGGGCGTCGCTGTTCTGGAAGAAGTTGAGAAAACCCGGGCCGGCGATTTCCACCTTGGCGACGCCGGAGTCGGCCGGCAGGGCTGCGATCAGCTTCTCGGCCAGCTCGCGCGGCTTCATGCCCGCCGGCTTGGCCAGCATCATGGCGATGTTGCTGGCGAAGTCGCCGTGGCTCTTGTCCTTGGTGTTCTCCACCTGGATGGCCGGGCTCAGGCCCTCGGGCAGCACGCCGTCGGCGGTGAGGCGGGCGAGGGCTTGCTGGATCAGGTGGCGAATGCTGTCTTTCATGGTCGGCTCGGGTCGCCCGGGGGCATTGGTCGAAAACTGCGCATTATAAAAGCAGCTGCAAGCAGCAGGCCACAAGCAGAGCTCGGTAAAGATGAATGTAGGGTGGACATGCCGCAGGCTTGTCCACCCCATCGCCGGCCACGGTGGACAAGGCTGGCGCCATGTCCACCCTACGGCTATGCGGTTCAGAACAGATCGATCGGGTCGACGTCCAGTGACCAGCGCACCGCGCGGCCGCTGGGCATCTGCTCCAGCGCCTGCAGCCAGGGCGTGAGCAGGCGGTGCAGGGGCGCGCGGGCGTTGCCCTGCAGCAGCAGCTGGGCGCGATAGCGGCCGGCGCGGCGTTCCATCGGCGCCGGCACCGGGCCGAGCAGTTCGATGCCGGAAAGGCCCAGTTCGTTCAGCAGCAGCTCGGCTTCGCTGCAGGCTTCGTCGAGAAAACCCTCGGCCTGCCCCGGCTTGTGCGCCTCGGCGCGCAGCAGCGCCAGGTGGCAGAACGGCGGCAGGCCGGCGCCGCGGCGCTCGGCCAGGGCCTGTTCGGCGAAGGCGAAGTAGCCCTGCTCGGTCAGCTGCACCAATAGCGGGTGGTCGGCCAGGTGGCTCTGGATAATCACCTTGCCCGGTTCCTCGGCACGTCCGGCGCGCCCGGCGACCTGGACGATCATCTGCGCCATGCGCTCGCTGGCGCGGAAATCGGCGGAGAACAGGCCGCCGTCGGCATCGAGAATCGAGACCAGGGTCACCCGCGGGAAATGGTGACCCTTGGCGAGCATCTGCGTGCCGACCAGGATGCACGGCTCGCCCTTGTTGATGGTGGCCAGCAGCTTGGCCATGGCGTCCTTGCGCGCGGTGCTGTCGCGGTCGATGCGCAGCACCGGGTAGTCGGGAAACAGCAGCGCCAGGCGTTCCTCGGCGCGCTCGGTGCCGGCGCCCACCGGGCGCAGGTCGACGTGCTGGCATTTGGGGCAGTTGCTCGGCCGGCGCTCGACATGACCGCAGTGGTGGCAGCGCAGCTCGCCGTGGCGCTGGTGCACGGTCATCCGCGCGTCGCAGCGCGGGCATTCCGACAGCCAGCCGCAGTCGTGGCAGAGCAGGGTCGGGGCGAAGCCGCGGCGGTTGAGGAACACCAGCACCTGCTGGCCGGCGGCCAGGGTCTGGCCGATGGCCTGCTGCATGGGCCCGCTGATGCCGGAATCCAGCGGCCGGCTCTTCACGTCCAGGCGCAAAAAGCGCGGGGCGATGGCGCCGCCGGCGCGCTGGGTCAGCCGGAGCAGGGCGTAGCGGCCGCTGTGGGCGTTGTGCAGGCTCTCCAGCGACGGGGTGGCCGAGCCGAGCACTATGGGGACGTTTTCCTGGCGCGCGCGCACCAGGGCCAGGTCGCGGGCGTGGTAGCGCAGGCCTTCCTGCTGTTTATAGGAGGCGTCGTGCTCCTCGTCGACGATGATCAGCCCCGGGTTGTGCAGCGGGGTGAACAGCGCCGAGCGGGTGCCGATGACGATGTCGGCCTCGCCGTCGCGCGCCGCCAGCCAGGCGTCGAGGCGCTCGCGGTCGCTCACCGCCGAGTGCAGCAGGGCGATGCGCGCGTTGAAGCGGCGGGCGAAGCGGTCCAGGGTCTGCGGCCCCAGGTTGATCTCGGGAATCAGCACCAGCGCCTGCTTGCCGGCCTCCAGGCACTGGCGGATCAGCTGCAGGTAGACCTCGGTCTTGCCGCTGCCGGTGATGCCGGCCAGCAGGAAGGCATTGAACTGGCCCCAGCCGGAGGCCACGGCATTCACCGCCGCGCGCTGCTCGGCATTCAGTGGCAGCTCCGGCTGCGCCAGCCAGTGCGCCGGCTTGGCGTGCGGCTGGGTGCGGCGCACCTCGACCCGCACCAGGCCTTTTTCATGCAGCAGCTGCAGGCTGTCGCGGTTGAGCTGCAGCTGGTTGAGCAGGCCGTGGGCGACGCCGTGCGGATGCTGCGCCAGCGCCTTGAGCGCCTCGCGCTGGCGCGGCGCGCGGGCCAGGCGCGGATCCTCGAGGCTGGCGCCGCTGTTGGCCAGCCAGTAGCGCTCCTGGCGCGTCTCCGCCGGCTCGCCCTGGCGCAGCAGCACCGGCAGCGCCCAGCTCAGGGTGTCGCCGAGGCTGTGCTGGTAGTACTGCGCGGTCCACAGGCACAGCTTGAACAGCGCCGCCGGCAGCGGCGGGCGGGCATCGAGCAGTTGCAGGGCGGGCTTGAGCTTGTCCGCCGGCACTTCGCTCTGGCTGTCGACCTCCACCAGAATGCCGATCATCTCGCGCCGGCCGAACGGCACGCGCAGGCGCACGCCGGGCTGCAGCGCGCTGCGCGGCACGCCGGCGGGGGCGCGGTAGTCGAACAGGCGGCGCAGCGGCGAGGGCAGGGCGAGGCGCAGGATCAGGTCGGGCACACGAGCCTCCAAGGACAGGCCGGCGATCTTAGCACGCGACGGTCGGCACCCCGCGCGGCTTGCATCGACTGGCGGCTCTGGTATGATCCGCGGCCTATTTCTGTGCGGTGCCTGACGTTGGGTCGGGTGGCGGCACAAACACCCCGAGGAAACCCCCATGAAAGCCGATATCCACCCGAATTACGTCGAGATCGACGCCACCTGCTCCTGCGGCAACGTGATCAAGACTCGCTCCACCCTGGGCAAGAACCTGAGCCTCGACGTTTGCTCCGAGTGCCACCCGTTCTACACCGGTAAGCAGAAAGTGCTGGACACCGGCGGCCGTATCGATCGCTTCAAGCAGCGCTTCGGCGTGTTCGGCGCTACCAAGTAAGCGACCGCGCGATTGCGGAACGGCCCATGGTCTTGTCCGTGAAGCTGAAAAAGGCGTCCCTGGTGGGCGCCTTTTTCGTTTTTGTCGCCTGGGCAGGGCTCGCCCAGGCCTTCTGCCCGCTGCAGGCGGATCTGCCGCAGCTGGCGGTCAAGCAGGTGGTGGATGGCGATACCCTGCGCCTGGTCGATGGTCGCAGCGTGCGCCTGATTGGCCTCAACGCGCCGGAGCTGGGGCGCCAGGGGCGTGGCGACGAACCCTTCGCGGTGCAGGCCCAGCGCCGTCTGCAGGCGCTGGTGGCGGCCAACGACGGCCGTGTCGGCCTGCGCCCGGGGCGCGAGGGCAAGGATCGCTACGGCCGCACCCTGGCCCATCTCTATGACCGCCAAGGGCGCAATCTGGAGGCGCAGCTGCTGGCCGAGGGGCTCGGTTTCATGGTCGCGGTGGCGCCCAACGTCGCCTTGGCGAGCTGTCAGCAGGCGGCCGAGCGTCAGGCGCGTCAGCAGCGCCTGGGGCTGTGGCGCAAGGAGCAGGTGCAGGCAGCCGGCCAGTTGCGCAGCGGCGGCTTCGCCCTGCTCGGTGGGCGCGTGAGCCGGGTGCAACGCAATCGTGGCGGCCTGTGGCTGGAACTGGACGGCGGGCGGGTGCTGCGGGTGGCGCCGGCGCTGCTTGAGCAGTTCGATGTGCGCGCGCTGCAGCGCCTCGAGGGCGCGCGGGTGGAGGCGCGCGGCTGGGTGATCGACCGCCAGTCCCGCGGCGGCTTGAAATCCGCCCAGGCGCGGTGGATGCTGCCACTGACCCACCCGGCGATGCTGGAGGTGTTGCCATGATGCGAACCGTGCTTGTCTGTCTGGCCTGTGCCTGGCTGGCCGGTTGCGCGGTCAACCCGGCCACCGGGCGCAACGACTTCGTGATGATGAGCGAGCGCCAGGAACTGGATCTCGGCGCGCGCTACAACCAGGAAATCCTCAAGCAGTACCCGCGTTACGACGATGCCAGGCTGCAGGCCTATATCCAGCGGGTCGGCGAGCGGGTGGCGCGCAACAGTCATCGCAGCCAGCTCAACTATGTCTTCACCCTGGTCGACAGCCCCGACATCAACGCCTTTGCCCTGCCCGGCGGCTATATCTACATCCATCGCGGCTTGCTCGCCTACCTCAATTCCGAGGCCGAGCTGGCCGCGGTGCTCGGTCACGAGGTCGGTCACGTCACCGCGCGGCACAGCGTGCGCCAGCAGAGCCAGTCCACCGCCTGGGGTCTGCTCGGCCAGGCCGCGGCCATCGGCACCGGCATCGGCGCGGTGGGCGACCTGACCGGCGTGATGGGCAACGCCTTCGTGCGTGGCTACGGCCGTGACATGGAGCTGGAGGCCGACGGCCTCGGCGCCCAGTACCTGGCGCGCAGCGGTTACGACCCGCAGGCGATGATCGAGGTGGTCAAGGTGCTGAAGAACCAGGAAGACTTCGCCCGCGCCCAGGCGGCCAAGCGCGGCGAAGCGGTGGCGGCCGGCGGTTATCACGGCCTGTTCGACACCCACCCGGACAACGAGCGACGCCTGCAGCAGGTGGTCGGCCCGGCCCGCGCCCTGGTCGGCGAGTCTCAGGAAGTGGGGCGCGATACCTTCCTGCAGATGCTCGACGGCCTGGTGTTCGGCGACTCGGCCGCCAGCGGCATTCGTCGCGGGCGGCACTTCTATCACGGCGAACTGGATTTCACCCTGAGCTATCCGGCCGGCTGGCAGCTGGTCAACCGCCCCGACGTGCTGATCGGCCACAGCGCCGATCAGCAGGCCTTCGTCGCCATGACCCTGGAGGCGGCGGACACGCGCCTGACGCCGGAGGAATTTCTTCGCCAGCGGGTCGGCAATCAGCGCCTGGCCGCCGGCGAAGAGCTGCGCCTGGGCGCGCTGCAGGGCTACACCGCGGTGCTGCCGGGGCAGCCGGCGCGGCGCGTGGCGGCGATCTACCGCGGCGAGCGGGCCTATCTGTTCATCGGCGTGGTGAAGGGGCGCGCCTCCCTGGAAAGCCAGGACCAGCACTTCCTTGAGGTGATCCGCAGCTACCGCCCGCTCAAGGCCGAGGAGCGCAAGCTGGCCGAGCCGGTGCGCCTGCGCCTGGCCCGCGCCAAGGCCGGGCAGAGCCTGGCGGCGCTGGCCAAGGACAGCCCGCTGCCGGGTGACGGCGAAGCCCAGCTGCGCCTGCTCAACGGGCTCTATCCCGGCGGTGAGCCGCGTCCCGGCGACTGGCTGAAAACCCTGCGCTAGCCGGTCGATTCAATAGCGACCGAACGGTCTTGTGCAGCTGTATACAACTTGCGTATCCTCGGCCGCCTGCCCGTTCAACAGCCAACAAAAGCGGAAATGCCACTATGTCAGATCTCAAAACTGCCGCTCTCGAATATCACGCTCAACCCCGCCCGGGTAAGCTGAGCGTCGAGTTGACCAAAGCCACCGCCACCGCCCGCGACCTGTCGCTGGCCTACAGCCCGGGTGTCGCCGAGCCGGTCCGCGAAATCGCCCGCGACGCCGAGCTGGCCTACCGCTACACCGGTAAAGGCAACCTGGTGGCAGTGATTTCCGACGGCACCGCGATCCTCGGTCTGGGTAACCTCGGCCCGCTGGCCTCCAAGCCGGTGATGGAAGGCAAAGGCGTGCTGTTCAAGCGTTTCGCCGGCATCGACGTGTTCGACATCGAAGTCGACTCCGAGAGCCCGCAGGCCTTCATCGACACCGTGAAACGCATCTCCATCACCTTCGGCGGCATCAACTTGGAAGATATCAAGGCCCCCGAGTGCTTCGAGATCGAGCGCGCGCTGATCGAGCAGTGCGACATTCCGGTGTTCCACGACGACCAGCACGGCACCGCCATCGTCACCGCCGCCGGCATGCTCAACGCCCTGGAAATCGCCGGCAAGACCCTGGAGCAGGCGAAGATCGTCTGCCTCGGCGCCGGCGCCGCCGCCATCTCCTGCATGAAGCTGCTGGTGAGCATGGGCGCCAAGGTCGAGAACATCTATATGCTCGACCGCAAGGGCGTGATTCACGCCGGTCGCGACGACCTCAACCAGTACAAGGCGGTGTTCGCCACCGAGACCGACAAGCGCACCCTGGCCGATGCCCTCGATGGCGCGGACGTGTTCGTCGGCCTGTCCGGCGCCAACCTGCTGAGCCCGGAAGACCTCAAGCGCATGGCGGCCAACCCGATCGTCTTCGCCTGCTCCAACCCGGATCCGGAAATCAAGCCGGAGCTGGCGCACGAGACCCGCAACGACGTGATCATGGCCACCGGTCGTTCCGACTACCCGAACCAGGTCAACAACGTGCTGGGCTTCCCCTTCATCTTCCGCGGTGCCCTGGACGTACGCGCCACCCGCATCAACGAGGAAATGAAGATCGCCGCCGCCCTGGCCCTGCGTGACCTGGCCAAGCTGCCGGTACCGCAGGACGTGTGCGATGCCTACGGCGGCATCAAGCTGGAGTTCGGCCGCGAGTACATCATTCCCAAGCCGATGGACCGCCGCCTGATCACCGTGGTCTGCGATGCCGTGGCCAAGGCCGCCATCGAGTCCGGCGTGGCCACGCTGCCCTATCCGAAGCACTATCCGCTGAACTCGGTGGACGAAGTGTTCAACGGCTAAGGCCAGGCAATAAAAAACCCGCTTCGGCGGGTTTTTTATTGCCTGCAGAAAGGCCTCGCCTTGGCCGCAGGCGTGACCGGGAGTGCCCGTCGGATCACGCTTCGTCGGTCTAGCCTGGGGCTGTTCTAGAACAGATCGATCGGCGCCATTTCGTCGGCCGGCAGCGGGCTGCCGGGAACGCCCATGCCGGGCTCGAACTCACTCATCGGCGGCGGCGAATCCTCGCTCTTGAACAGCTCGAAGTAGGCATCCGGCGTACCGGGCGCCGCGGCGCGGCCGCTGAGCGGGTCGACGCGCAGGGTGAGCAGCCCCTTGGGCTCCTTGGGCCGGTGGCTGGGGCGATCCTTCAGCACGGCGCCCATGTAGCTCATCCAGATCGGCAGCGCCACGGTGCCGCCGTACTCGTGGCGGCCGAGGCTTTCCGGCTGGTCGAAACCGGCCCAGACGGTGGTCACGTAGTCGGCGTTGTAGCCGGAGAACCAGCTGTCCTTGGATTCGTTGGTGGTGCCGGTCTTGCCCGCCAGGTCGTCGCGTCCCAGGGCCAGGGCGCGGCGGCCGGTGCCGCGCTTGATCACGTCCTGCAGCATGCTGGTCATGATGTAGGCGGTGCGTTCATCGATGATCTGCTCGGCGACCTTGGGTTCCTCCAGCGGCAGCTCGGCCGTGGCGTTCACCGCCAGCGTGGCGCTGTCCGCGGTCGGCGCGCTGCTCGGCACTCGCGCCGGATTGGCGTGGAACAGCGGTTTGCCGTTGCGGTCGTCGATGCGCTCGATCAGGTAGGGCTCGACCTTGTAGCCGCCGTTGGCGAAGGTGGCCCAGCCCTCGGCGATTTCCAGCGGGGTCAGGCTGGCGGTGCCGAGCGCCAGCGACAGGTTGCGCGGCAGGTCCTGCGGCTCGAAGCCGAAGCGCTCGATGTAGCGCAGGCTGCGATCGATGCCCATGTCCTGCAGCAGACGGATGGAAACCAGGTTGCGTGACTTGTACAGCGCCTCGCGCAGGCGGATCGGGCCGAGGAAGGTGTTGTTGTCGTTCTTCGGCCGCCATTTCTGCGACAGGTAATCGTCGGAGAGGATGATCGGCGCGTCGTTGACCAGGGTGGCGGCGGTGTAGCCGCTGTCCAGCGCCGCGCTGTAGACGAAGGGCTTGAAGCTGGAGCCGGGCTGACGTTTGGCCTGCACGGCGCGGTTGTAGTTGCTCTGGTCGAAGGAGAAGCCGCCGACCAGGGCCTGGATGGCGCCGCTGTAGGGGTCGAGCGACACCAGCGCGCTCTGCGCCGCCGGAATCTGCAGAAAGCGCAGGCTGCCGTCAGTCTGGCGCTGCACGCGCACGATGTCACCGACCTGGGCGACGTCCGCCGGCTGTTGAGGGCGCGGGCCGAGGCTGTTGGTGCTGAGGAAGGGGCGCGCCCATTTCATGCTGTCCCAGGACACCGCCTGCTCCTCGCCGTTGCGGGTCAGCACGAGGATGCCGCTCTTCTCCACCTGGGTCACCACGGCCGGCTCCAGGCCGCCGATGCTGCGGAACTTGCCCAGCTCGGCGAGCCAGGTCTCGCGGGTCATGCCCGGCAGGCGGCTTTCCGGGCCGCGATAGCCGTGGCGCTGGTCGTAGTCGATCAGGCCTTCGCGCAGCGCGCTGTTGGCCACTTCCTGCAGCTGGCTGGGCACCGTGGTGGTGACGTTGAAACCCTCGGTGTAGGCCTCGCTGCCGTAGCGGCCAACCATCTCCGCGCGGGCCATCTCGGCGATGTAGGGGGCGCTGAGTTCGGGGGCGGGCACGTGGTAACGGGCATCGACCTCTTCGGCCAGGGCGGTCTCGTAAGTGGCCTGGTCGATACGGCCGAGGCGGTAGAGGCGGCCGAGAATCCAGTCGCGACGCTCCTTGGCGCGGGTCGGATTGACCAGTGGGTTGTAGCGCGACGGCGCCTTGGGCAGGCCGGCGATCATGGCCATCTGCGCCAGGTTCAGCTCGCGCATCGACTTGCCGTAGTAGACGTGCGCCGCCGCCTCGATGCCGTAGGCGCGATTGCCCAGGTAGATCTTGTTGACGTAGAGCTCGAGGATCTCGTCCTTGCTCAGCTCGCGCTCGATCTGCAGGGCCAGGAGGATCTCGGTGATCTTGCGCGAGAAGCTGCGCTCGCTGGTGAGGAAGAAGTTCTTCGCCACCTGCATGGTGATGGTGCTGCCGCCAGTCTGGATCTGCCCGCTTTTCAATAATTGCGTGGCAGCGCGCATCAGGCTGGTCACGTCGACGCCATAATGATTGGCGAAATTATCGTCTTCGGCGGCCAGCAGGGCGCTGATGAATTCCTTGGGAATCTCGTCGAAGCGAATGGGCGAGCGGCGCATCTCGCCGAATTCGGCGATCAGCTTGGCATCGCTGCTGTAGACGCGCAGGGGGATCTGCAGCTGCACCTGGCGCAGCGACTCGACGGACGGAAGGGTCGGGCTAAGATAAAGAAACGCGCCGCTGAAACTGAGCAACAGCCCACAAAAAACGGCAACGCAAGACCACCAGAAGAACTTCAGCAGGCGTATCAAAATGTTCGGAATTCCAAGTAAAAGAATGAGTTAAGCAGGAGCTGAGGCTAAAAGGGAAAAGCTGATCACATTATAAGCGTTTTTTTTCCCGGGTAGCCATTTGCGCTTCTGTCAAGACTGATATTTAATGTGGAAAAACATAAATAGTCCGTAAGTCGCGGATGCCAATAGGAAAACGGTCGTGCTAGGGCTCTTCAATAAGAAAGCGAATACGCTGCTGGGGATCGATATCAGCTCGACCTCGGTCAAGCTCCTCGAATTGAGTCGCTCGGGAAGCCGCTACAAGGTAGAGGCTTACGCAGTCGAGCCGCTCCCGCCAAACGCTGTGGTGGAGAAGAACATCGCCGAGCTGGAGGGGGTCGGTCAGGCCTTGTCGCGGGTGTTGGCCAAGGCCAAGACCGGGGTCAAGACGGCCGCCGTGGCGGTTGCCGGTTCGGCGGTCATCACCAAGACCATCGAGATGGAGGCCGGGCTTTCCGAAGACGATCTGGAGAACCAGCTGAAGATCGAGGCCGATCAGTACATTCCCTATCCGCTCGAAGAAGTCGCCATTGATTTCGAAGTGCAGGGCCCTGCCGCGCGCAACCCGGAACGGGTCGAGGTGCTACTGGCGGCCTGTCGCAAGGAAAACGTCGAAGTGCGCGAAGCCGCCCTGGCGCTTGCCGGTCTGACCGCCAAGGTGGTGGATGTCGAGGCCTACGCGCTTGAGCGTGCCTACGGCCTGCTCGAAGCCCAGCTAGGCGGCGGCCATGACGAGCTGACCGTGGCCGTGGTCGATATCGGCGCCACCATGACCACCCTCAGCGTGCTGCACAACGGCCGCACCATCTATACCCGCGAGCAACTGTTCGGCGGCAAGCAGCTGACCGAGGAAGTGCAGCGCCGCTATGGTCTGTCGGTCGAAGAGGCCGGCCTGGCCAAGAAGCAGGGCGGTCTGCCCGACGATTACGAGAGCGAGGTGCTGCAGCCGTTCAAGGAGGCCGTGGTCCAGCAGGTGTCGCGCTCCCTGCAGTTCTTCTTCGCCGCCGGCCAGTTCAACGATGTCGACTACATCCTCCTGGCGGGCGGCACCGCCTCCATCCCCGACCTCGACCGCCTGATCCAGCAGAAGATCGGCACGCAGACTCTCGTGGCCAATCCCTTCGCCGACATGGCGCTGAGTAGCAAGGTCAACGCCGGCGCACTGGCCAGTGACGCGCCGGCACTGATGATTGCCTGTGGTCTGGCGATGAGGAGTTTCGACTGATGGCACGGATCAACTTACTTCCCTGGCGCGAACAGCTGCGCGAAGAGCGCAAGCAGCGTTTCCTGGTGACCTTGGTGGGCGTGCTCGTCGTGGCCGCCGGCGTGGTTTTCCTTGGCGATCAGCTGCTCAACGCCGCCATCGAACAGCAGAATGCGCGCAACAACTTCATCAAGAAGGAAATCGCCGTTCTGGATGCGCGGATCAAGGAAATCAGCGAGCTGAAGACCCGCCGTCAGCAGTTGCTGGAGCGGATGAAGATCATTCAGGACCTGCAGGGCAACCGCCCGATTATCGGCCGCGTATTCGATCAACTGGTGAGAACCCTGCCCGATGGCGTGTATTTCACCAGCGTCAAGATGACTGGCAAGAACATCGCCATTCTCGGCGCGGCGGAATCGAATAACCGTGTTTCCAACCTGATGCGTAACCTGGACGGCTCCGAGTGGCTGGAGGCGCCCAACCTGACGCAGGTGAAAGCCACTACGGCGGGGGCATTGGATCAAGCGAACGTCTTTCAGTTGAGCGTGCAGCAGACGCAACCTGCGGCAGAAGTCGTCGAGGGTGAAAAGAAATGAGCCTGGCTGAATCTATTGAAAGTCTGCGTAAGTTCGATCTGAATGATCTGGATGTCAATAACATCGGGGCATGGCCGGCGGCGGTAAAAGGCGTTGTCTTCGTGCTGTTTTTTATTCTGGTGTTGGGGGCTGGTTACTATTTCCATATCAGCGATCTGCAGGCTACCTTGGACAGGACAAAGGCTGAAGAGGAAGGGTTGAAGCAGCAGTTTTCGACCAAGGCATTCCAGGCGGCAAACTTGGAGGCCTATAAAGAGCAAATGGCAGAGATGGAGGTGTCGTTTGGTGCGCTGTTGAGGCAGTTACCGAGCGATACTGAAGTTCCAGGGCTGCTGGAGGATATTACTCGGACTGGTTTGGGGAGCGGCTTGGAGTTTGAGGAAATCAAGCTTCTGCCTGAGGTCGTTCAGCAGTTTTACATTGAGCTGCCGATACAGATTGCCGTAGAGGGGAGTTATCACGACCTCGCAACTTTTGTTAGTGGCGTTGCCAGTCTTCCGCGCATCGTGACGCTGCACGATTTCGAAATTAAGCCGGCGGCGCAGGACAGTTCATCGGTTCTGCGTATGACGGTACTGGCGAAGACCTATCGTTACAACGATAAGGGGCTGGAGAAATGAAGGCTTCAAAGCTCGCTTTGCTTCCTCTGTTTTTGACTCTGCTTCAGGGCTGTAGCTCTGATGGGGATTTTTCTGATCTGCAGGCATTCATGACTGAGGTGAGGGCCAGGCCGAAGGGGGCGATTGAGCCGTTACCCAAGTTCCAGCCTTATGAGGCTTTTGCGTACAGCGCCTCTTCGCTGCGCAGCCCGTTTCAGCCTCCGGTCAAGGTAGAGGCCGTCAGCCGACCCAAAGGCTCTCAGGAAATCAAGCCCGATGAGAGTCGCGTGCGGGAGTTTCTCGAGGGGTTCAATATAGAGATCTTTGAGATGGTTGGTACTCTGTCCAACAGCGGTGGAGTATTTGCACTGGTAAGTGGTGCGGGGGGAGTACACCGGGTCAAAGTCGGCGACTACTTGGGTCGAAATCACGGTCGAATAGTGGCTGTGGACGATGCGAAGATCGAGGTTGTTGAAATAGTTCCTGACGGTGATGGCGGTTGGTTGGAACGGCCGCGAAGCCTTGCGCTCAAAGAGCGCTCATAGAAAGGCGGGGTTCATATGAAAAATAATTACCAGTCTGCACAACGGAAGCATGCAATGAATATCTCGTTTTCGCGATTTGGTTGTACTCTGGCGATGCTGCTTTTATCTCCAGCAGTGCTCGCGGCCAATCTGCAGCAATTGGATGTGGCATCTTTGCCGGGTGACCGTGTAGAGCTAAAATTATCTTTCGACGAGCCGGTAGTCGCGCCGCGGGGCTATACGATTGAGCAGCCGGCCCGTATCGCGCTCGATCTGCCTGGCGTGGCCAATAAGTTGGGTAGCAAGAATCGTGATCTCGGCATGGGTAACGCACGTAGCGTGACCGTGGTGGAGGCCAAGGATCGGACTCGGTTGATCATCAACCTCACCGCTTTGGCCCCCTACAGTACTCGTGTCGAAGGTAACGACCTCTTCGTAGTTGTTGGCGATGCCGCGAAAGCAGGAGTTGCACCTCGACAAGTAGCCGAAGTTGCCCCCGGCGTTTCCAAGGTGGTTCCGGTCGCTGGTCGAGCCATTCGTGATCTCGACTTTCAGCGTGGCGAGCAGGGTGAGGGGAATGTCGTTATTGAATTGTCGGATTCTTCCGTGAATCCTGATATTCAGGAGCAGGGCGGTAAGATTCGCTTGAATTTTGCCAAGACGCAATTGCCTGAGTCGCTACGTGTCCGTTTGGATGTCAAGGATTTCGCAACGCCTGTCCAGTTCGTAAACGCCAGTAGTTCTGCTGATCAAACCAGCATTCTGATTGAGCCGGTCGGTCTGTACGATTACTTGGTATATCAGGCGGATAATAAGCTGACAGTAAGCATCAAGCCCCTGACCCCAGACGATGTCGAACAACGTAAAGCAGATCGTTTCGCTTATACGGGCGAAAAGCTTTCGCTGAATTTTCAGGATATCGATGTGCGCTCGGTGCTGCAGTTGATTGCCGATTTCACCGATCTCAATCTCGTGGCGAGCGACACGGTGCGCGGTAACATTACTTTGCGTCTGCAGAACGTGCCGTGGGATCAGGCCCTTGACCTAGTGCTGAAGACCAAGGGGCTCGATCAGCGCAAAGTCGGTAACGTGCTTTTGGTCGCCCCGGCCGATGAAATTGCCGCTCGTGAGGTTCAGGAGTTGGAGTCCCGCCGGCAGATCGCTGTACTGGCGCCCTTGCGCCGCGAGCTGATCCAGGTCAACTACGCCAAGGCAGCCGATATGGCTCAGCTCTTCAAGTCCGTGACCAGTGCTGAAGGCACGGCTGATGAGCGCGGTTCTATTACTGTGGATGATCGCACCAACAGCATCATCGCCTATCAGACTCAGGAGCGACTCGACGAGCTAAGGCGCATCGTCGCCCAGCTGGATATTCCGGTGCGTCAGGTAATGATCGAGGCGCGTATAGTCGAGGCCAATGTCAATTACGAGAAGCAACTCGGTGTTAACTGGCGTGGCGCTCGTGTCGGCGATAACAATTTCGTAGTGGGTGGGCGTAGCGCTCTGCGTCCGACTGCGCCGGGCTATGGCCAGAACGCAGGGGCGCAGAATCCATTGCCCTCTCTGGGGAATTTCGTAGACCTTGGCTCTCCTGGCGCCAGTTCTGGCTTGGGCATCGGTTTTATCACCGATAACACCATCTTGGATCTTGAGCTTTCTGCCATGGAAGCAAGTGGTAATGGCGAGGTTGTGTCGCAGCCCAAGGTTGTCACTTCCGACAAGGAAACGGCCAAGATCTTGAAGGGTTCCGAAGTCCCTTATCAGGAGGCCAGTTCCAGCGGTGCAACCAGCACTTCCTTCAAAGAAGCGGCGCTTTCGCTTGAGGTGACTCCGCAGATCACGCCGGATAATCGCATCATCATCGAGGTCAAGGTGACCAAGGATGCGCCTGACTTCTCGCAGGCTTCGGAGACTGGAGGTGTGCCCTCGATCGCCAAGAATGAGGTGAATGCCAAGGTGCTGGTGGCCGATGGTGAGACCATTGTGATCGGTGGCGTGTTCTCTAATACTCAAACCAAGTCGGTCGATAAGGTTCCGTTCCTGGGGGATCTGCCGTACTTGGGGCGTCTGTTCCGGCGCGACCTGGTTCAGGATCAGAAAGAAGAACTGTTGATCTTCCTCACTCCGCGTATCATGAACAACCAAGCCATTGCCGTGAACCGATGACCTAAGTGCGGAATGTAATCCTCGTTGGCCCGATGGGAGCTGGAAAGAGCACCATCGGGCGTTTGCTTGCCAAAGAGCTGCGTCTGCCCTTCAAGGACTCCGACAAGGAGATCGAGCAGCGCACTGGTGCCGATATTCCCTGGATCTTCGATGTCGAGGGGGAGCAGGGTTTTCGTGAGCGAGAGCAGGCGGTGATCGCCGAGCTGTCGCTGCAGGATGGCCTGGTGCTCGCCACTGGTGGCGGCGCGGTGATGCGTCCGGAGAATCGCCAGGCCCTGCATGCCGGTGGTCGCGTGGTCTATCTGCACACTTCGGTGGAGCAGCAGATCGACCGCACCTCGCGCGATCGCAATCGCCCTCTGTTGCGTACGGCCAACCCGGCCCAGGTGCTGCGGGATTTGATGGCGGTGCGCGATCCGCTGTACCGGGAAGTCGCCGATATCGTCATCGAAACGGACGAGCGGCCGCCGCGCATGGTGGTGCAGGAAATCCTGGCGCGCCTGGAAGCCCTGTCGCCCCGTTAAAGCGCGGGGCGAACTGCGCTATCCTAGAGCCCTTTTGATTCTGGGGGCCTCATGCAGACTCTTCACGTTGAACTCGGCGAGCGCAGCTATCCCATCTATATCGGCAGTGGTCTGTTGTCCCAGTCCGAGCTGCTGGCACGGCATATCGGTGGGCGGCAGGTGGCGGTGGTGACCAATGAAACCGTCGCGCCGCTCTATCTGCAGGGCCTGCTGCAGTCCTTGGCGGGGTTCAATGTGGCCTCGGTGGTGTTGCCGGACGGCGAGGCGTTCAAGAACTGGGAGACCCTGCAGCTGATCTTCGACGGCCTGCTGACGGCGCGCCACGACCGGCGTACCACGGTGGTCGCTCTGGGCGGCGGGGTGATCGGCGACATGGCCGGTTTTGCTGCGGCCTGTTACCAGCGCGGTGTGGATTTCATTCAGGTGCCGACCACCCTGCTGTCGCAGGTCGATTCCTCGGTCGGCGGCAAGACCGGGATCAACCACCCGCTGGGCAAGAACATGGTCGGTGCCTTCTACCAGCCCAAGGCGGTGCTGATCGACACGGCAAGCCTGAACACCTTGCCCGCACGTGAGCTCTCCGCCGGACTGGCGGAGGTGATCAAGTACGGGCTGATCTGCGACGAGCCCTTCCTCGGCTGGCTCGAGGCCAATATGCCGGCGCTGCGCAGTCTGGATCAGGCGGCGCTGACCTATGCCATCGAGCGCTCCTGTGCGGCCAAGGCGCGGGTGGTCGGTGCCGACGAGCGCGAGTCCGGTGTGCGGGCGACGCTGAACCTCGGTCATACCTTCGGCCATGCCATCGAGACCGAGCAGGGTTATGGCGTGTGGCTGCACGGCGAGGCGGTGTCCGCGGGCACCGTGATGGCGCTGGAGATGTCTCATCGCCTGGGCTGGTTGTCGGCGGTCGAGCGCGATCGCGGCGTCCGTCTGCTGCAGGCGGCGGGTTTGCCGGTGGTACCGCCGCGGGACATGACCCCGGCGCAGTTTCTCGAACATATGGCGGTGGACAAGAAGGTGCTCGATGGCCAGTTGCGCCTGGTGCTGCTCAAGCGCCTGGGCGAGGCCGTGGTCACCGCCGACTACCCGCGTGAAATTCTCGACGCCACGCTGCGCAGCGACTACGCCGCGTTGGCTCAGTCGTTCAACTCTTGAAGAGTGATCCATGACCAGTCTGCATGCTGACGAAGCTTTCCTGGCGCATTACCAGTTCAGTCACGACCCCTTCGCGCCGCGGGTGCCCGGCTTCAAGTTCTTTCCGGCGCAGCGCAAGCCGGTGCTGGGCCAGTTGCACCATCTGGCACGCTATAGCCAGCTGCTGCTGGCGGTAGTCGGCCCGCAAGGCAGCGGCAAGACCCTGCTGCGCCAGGCGCTGGTCGCCAGCACCAACAAGCAGGCGGTGCAGAGCATCGTGCTGGCCCAGGGCGTGGGCGGCAGCGACGCCCTGCTGCGCCAGGTCGCCCAGGGGCTGTCCGTGGCCCAGGCCGACCTGCGCTCGATCCTGGCGCAGGTCGCGCAGTTGGCGCTGACCGGCCAGGAGGTCTATCTGCTGATCGACGATGCCGATCAGCTCGACGATGCCGCGCTGAAGACCGTGCTGGCGCTGGCGGCGGGCAATGGCGAGGGGCGCCCGCATCTGTTCCTGTTCGCCGAGCCCGAGCTGCTGGAGCGGCTCGAGGCCCTGGCAGGCGGCGAGGAGTGCTACCACGCCATCGAATTGCAGCCCTATAACGAGGAGGAAACGCGCGATTATTTGGCGCAGCGCCTCGACGGTGCCGGGCAGGGTATCGAGGTGCTGAACGAGGAGCAGATCGAGGAGATTCATCTGCGTTCCCAGGGCTGGCCGGGGGCGGTCAACCAGGAGGCGCGCGAGCTGCTGGTGGAGCAGATGCTGGCGCAGCGCGCCGCCGGGCGGGGGGCGGGTGCCGGCTTCGCCTTGCCGAAGAAGCATCTGCTGGCGCTGGCCGTGGTGCTGGTCGGCGTCGCGGCGGCCTGGCTGATGCAAGGGCGCGAGGCGCCGGCACCGGCAACGGCGGAGATCACCGCGCCGCTGTCGCTGCAGCCTGCCGCTCCGGCGCCGGCAGTCGAGGCGCCTGCCGAGGCGCCGGTGGTCGAGAGCAAGGCGCCGGCCATCGAGTTCGCCGGCGCCAGTCAGCCGCTGCCTCTGCCGTTGGTGGGGGAGTCGCAGGCAGTGATTCGTCAGCCTCTGGCGGAAGCGGCGGGCGAGGAGCTGGATAGCTTCGAGCCGCCGGCCGCGCCCGTCGTGGCGGCGCCCTCGACAGTCGTGGCGCCGGCCGCTCCAATCGCTGCTGCACCTGCACCTGCACCTGCACCTGCACCTGCACCTGCACCTGCACCTGCGCTGCCCAAGCCGGCGGAGGTGGCGGTCGCCAAGCCAGCGGCGCCGGCCCCTGCTCCCGCGCCTGCTCCGGTCAAGCCCGCCCAGGGCGCTGCGGCAACGGGCGACTGGTATGCCCAGCAGCCGGCTTCGCGTTACGCCCTGCAGATTCTCGGCTCGCGCTCGGAGGCCAATATCCAGGCGCTGGTGCGCGAAGGTGGCGGCGAATACCGCTACTTCAAGAAAGTGCACCAGGGCCAGCCGCTGTTCGTGCTGACCTATGGTAGCTTCGCCAGCCGCGATGCCGCCCAGGCGGCGGTCAAGGCGCTGCCGGCCAAGCTGCAGGCGGGCAAGCCCTGGCCGCGCTCCCTGGGCAGCATTCAGCAGGAAATGCGCCGCTAGCCCGCCGCTGCAGAGTGACCGCTGGGTCGTTAGCACGACCTTGCGGTCTTATCCTTCGTTTTCGCGACATAAGTTTTCATCGCCTCGTCACGAAGATTTGTGACGGCCTGGGCGGATATGTACAATGACCTCCCTTTTGCCTATGCAAAGCTGGCCCGTGCCCGCTTTTCAGGTTTAAGTAATTGAATTAGAAAGCAATTTGCCTGAAGTCTAGGCAGCCTGGTGAGAGTTTCCCCTATGAAAGCAGGTTTGTACCGTCCTGATGAGTTCAAGGATAACTGCGGCTTCGGCTTGATCGCCCATATGCAAGGTGAGGCGAGCCATCACCTGCTGCAGACCGCCATTGAGGCCCTTACCTGCATGACCCACCGCGGCGGCATCAACGCCGACGGCAAGACCGGTGACGGCTGTGGTCTGCTGATCCAGAAGCCGGACCTGTTCCTGCGCGCCGTGGCCAAGGAGTCTTTCGGCGTCGCGCTGCCGGCGCAATATGCCGTGGGCATGGTGTTCTTCAACCAGGACCCGGCCAAGGCCGAGGCCGCCCGCGCCAACATGAACCGCGAGATCGAGGCCGCCGGCCTGCAACTGATTGGCTGGCGCAAGGTGCCGATCGATACCAGCGTGCTCGGTCAGCTGGCGCTGCAGCGCCTGCCGATCATCGAGCAGGTGTTCGTCGGCGGCGAAGGGCTGTCCGATCAGCAGTTCGCCATCAAGCTGTTCAGCGCCCGTCGTCGTTCCTCGGTGGCCAATGCCGCCGACGCCGACCACTACATCTGCAGCTTTTCGCACAAGACCATCATCTACAAAGGCCTGATGATGCCGGCGGACCTGCAGCAGTTCTACCCGGATCTGGGCGACGAGCGCCTGCAGACCGCGATCTGCGTGTTCCACCAGCGCTTCTCCACCAACACCCTGCCGAAATGGCCGCTGGCGCAGCCGTTCCGCTTCCTCGCCCACAACGGCGAGATCAATACCATCACCGGCAACCGCAACTGGGCCCAGGCGCGTCGCCTGAAGTTCGCCAACGAGCTGATCCCCGACCTGGAAGAGCTCGGCCCGCTGGTCAACCGCGTCGGCTCCGACTCCTCGAGCATGGACAACATGCTCGAACTGATGGTCACCGGCGGCATCGACCTGTTCCGCGGCGTGCGCATGATCATTCCGCCGGCCTGGCAGAACGTCGAGACCATGGACGCCGACCTGCGCGCGTTCTACGAATACAACTCCATGCACATGGAGCCCTGGGACGGCCCGGCCGGCGTGGTGCTGACCGACGGCCGCCACGCGGTGTGCCTGCTCGACCGCAACGGCCTGCGCCCGGCGCGCTGGGTCACCACCAGCAACGGCTATATCACCCTGGCGTCGGAAATCGGCGTGTGGGACTACAAACCGGAAGACGTCATCGCCAAGGGCCGTGTCGGCCCGGGGCAGATCCTCGCCGTCGATACCGAGACCGGCCAGGTGCTGTCCACCGACGACATCGACAATCGCCTGAAGTCGCGCCACCCCTACAAGCAGTGGCTGCGCAAGCACGCCCAGCGCATCCAGGCCACCCTGGAAGACCGCGACCACGGCTCGCCCTTCTACGACCCGGACCAGCTCAAGCAGTACATGAAGATGTTCCAGGTCACCTTCGAGGAGCGTGACCAGGTGCTGCGCCCGCTCGGCGAGCAGGGCCAGGAGGCGGTCGGCTCGATGGGCGACGACACCCCGATGGCGGTGCTCAGCCAGCGCGTGCGCTCGCCCTACGACTATTTTCGCCAGCAGTTCGCCCAGGTCACCAACCCGCCGATCGACCCGCTGCGCGAAGCCATCGTCATGTCCCTGGAGATCTGCCTCGGCGCCGAGCGCAACATCTTCCAGGAGTCGCCCGAGCATGCCGCCCGCGTCATCCTCAGCAGCCCGGTGATCTCCCCGGCCAAGTGGCGCGCGCTGATGAACCTGGATCGCCCGGGCTTCGAGCGTCAGCTGATCGACATGAACTACGACGAGTCGCTCGGTCTGGAGGCTGCGGTACGCAATATGGCCGACCAGGCCGAGGAGGCGGTGCGCAGCGGCAAGGTGCTGCTGGTGCTGTCCGACCGCCACATCGCTCCGGGCAAGCTGCCGGCGCATGCCGCGCTGGTCACCGGCGCCGTGCATCACCGCCTGACCGAGAAGGGCCTGCGCTGCGACTGCAACATTCTGGTCGAGACCGCCACCGCGCGCGATCCGCACCACTATGCGGTGCTGCTGGGCTTCGGCGCCTCGGCGGTGTATCCGTTCCTGGCCTATGAAGTGCTGGGCGACCTGATCCGCACCGGCGAAGTGCTGGGCGATCTGTACGAAGTGTTCAAGCACTATCGCAAGGGCATCTCCAAGGGCCTGCTGAAGATCCTGTCGAAGATGGGCATCTCCACCGTCGCCTCCTACCGCGGCGCCCAGCTGTTCGAGGCGGTCGGTCTGGCCGACGAGGTCACCGAGCTGTGCTTCCGCGGCGTCGCCAGCCGCATCCAGGGCGCGCGCTTCGTCGACATCGAGAGCGAGCAGAAGCTGCTGTCGGCCGAGGCCTGGAACAACCGCAAGGCCATCCAGCAGGGCGGTCTGCTCAAGTTCGTCTATGGCGGCGAGTACCACGCCTACAACCCGGACGTGGTCAGCACCCTGCAGGCCGCCGTGCAGCAGGGCAGCTACGCCAAGTACAAGGAGTACTCGGCGCTGGTGGACAACCGCCCGGTGTCGATGATCCGCGACCTGCTCAAGGTCAAGACCGCCGAGCAGCCGCTGGCGCTGGATCAGGTCGAACCGCTGCAGGCCATCCTCAAGCGCTTCGACTCCGCCGGCATCTCCCTCGGCGCGCTGTCGCCGGAGGCCCACGAGGCCATCGCCGAGGCGATGAACCGCCTCGGTGCGCGCTCCAACTCCGGCGAGGGCGGCGAAGACCCGGCCCGCTACGGCACCGTGCGTAGCTCGAAGATCAAACAGGTGGCCACCGGCCGCTTCGGCGTCACCCCCGAGTACCTGGTCAACGCCGAAGTGCTGCAGATCAAGGTGGCCCAGGGCGCCAAGCCCGGCGAGGGCGGCCAGCTGCCGGGCGGCAAGGTCAACGGCCTGATCGCCCGCCTGCGCTACGCGGTGCCGGGCGTGACCCTGATCTCGCCGCCGCCGCACCACGACATCTACTCGATCGAGGACCTGGCGCAGCTGATCTATGACCTTAAGCAGGTCAACCCGCAAGCGCTGGTGTCGGTCAAGCTGGTGGCCGAGGCCGGCGTCGGCACCATCGCCGCCGGCGTGGCCAAGGCCTACGCCGACCTGATCACCATTTCCGGCTACGACGGCGGCACCGGCGCCTCGCCGCTGACCTCCATCCGTTACGCCGGCGCGCCCTGGGAACTGGGCCTGGCCGAAACCCACCAGACCCTGCGCGGCAACGACCTGCGCGGCAAGGTGCGGGTGCAGACCGACGGCGGCCTGAAGACCGGCCTCGACGTTATCAAGGCGGCCATCCTCGGCGCCGAGAGCTTCGGCTTCGGCACCGCGCCGATGATCGCCCTGGGCTGCAAGTACCTGCGCATCTGCCACCTGAACAACTGCGCCACCGGCGTGGCCACGCAGAACGACAAGCTGCGCAAGGACCACTTCATCGGCACCGTCGAGATGGTGATGAACTTCTTCACCTACGTCGCCGAGGAAACCCGCGAGTGGCTGGCCAAGCTCGGCGTGTCGAGCCTGGAGCAGTTGATCGGGCGCACCGACCTGCTCGAGATGCTGCCGGGCGAGACCGCCAAGCAGGGCAACCTGGACCTGTCGCCGCTGCTCGCCAGCGCGCATATCCCGGCCGACAAGCCGCAGTTCTGTCAGGTGGAGAACAACCCGCCTTTCGATCAGGGCGAACTGGCCGAGAAGATGGTCGAGCTGGCCAGGTCGGCCATCGACGGCCGCAGCGGCGGCGAGTTCGCGCTGGACATCTGCAACTGCGACCGTTCCATCGGTGCGCGGGTGTCCGGCGAGATCGCCAAGCTGCACGGCAACCAGGGCATGAACGACGCGCCGATCACCTTCCGCTTCAAGGGCACCGCGGGGCAGAGCTTCGGCGTGTGGAACGCCGGCGGCCTCCACCTGCACCTGCAAGGCGACGCCAACGACTACGTCGGCAAGGGCATGACCGGCGGCAAGCTGGTGATAGTGCCGCCCAAGGGCAGCCCGTTCGCCACCCAGGAGTCGGCCATCATCGGCAACACCTGCCTGTACGGCGCCACCGGCGGCAAGCTGTTCGCCGCCGGCACCGCCGGCGAGCGTTTCGCCGTGCGCAACTCCGGCGCCCATGCGGTGGTGGAAGGCGTGGGCGACCACTGCTGCGAGTACATGACCGGCGGCTTCGTCTGCGTGCTGGGCAAGACCGGCTACAACTTCGGTTCCGGCATGACCGGCGGCTTCGCCTATGTGCTCGACCTGGACAACGGCTTCTACGACCGCGTCAACCACGAGCTGGTGGAAATCCAGCGCATCAACAGCGAAGCCATGGAGGCCTACCGTAGCCACCTGCAGCGCGTCCTCGCCGAATACGTCGAGGAAACCGCCAGCGAATGGGGTCGCAACCTGCTGGAAAACCTGGACGACTACCTGCGTAAGTTCTGGCTGGTCAAGCCGAAAGCTGCGAGCCTGAAGTCGCTGCTGTCCAGCACCCGTGCCAACCCGCAATAAGAATGCGCCTGAAGTGGTTTGATGAGGTAATGCAATGACTGAACGTCTGAACAACGACTTCCAGTTCATCGAAGTCGGGCGCAAAGACCCGAAGAAGAAACTGCTGCGTCAGCGCAAGAAGGAATTCGTCGAGATCTACGACAACTTCAAGCCGGCGCAGGCCGCCGACCAGGCGCACCGCTGCCTGGGCTGCGGCAATCCCTACTGCGAATGGAAGTGCCCGGTGCACAACTTCATTCCCAACTGGCTCAAGCTGGTGTCCGAGGGCAACATCCTCGCCGCCGCCGAACTCAGCCACCAGACCAACACCCTGCCGGAAGTCTGCGGCCGCGTGTGCCCGCAGGATCGTCTCTGTGAAGGGGCCTGCACCCTCAACGACGGCTTCGGTGCGGTGACCATCGGTTCGGTGGAGAAGTACATCACCGACACCGCCTTCGCCATGGGCTGGCGCCCGGACATGTCCAAGGTCAAGCCGACCGGCAAGCGCGTCGCGGTGATCGGCGCCGGTCCTGCCGGCCTGGGCTGCGCCGACGTGCTGGTGCGTAATGGCGTGACCCCGGTGGTGTTCGACAAGAACCCGGAGATCGGTGGCCTGCTGACCTTCGGCATCCCCGAGTTCAAGCTGGAAAAGACCGTGATGAGCCGCCGCCGAGAAGTCTTCAGCGGCATGGGCATCGAGTTCCGCCTGAATACCGAGATCGGCAAGGACGTGACCATGCAGCAGCTGCTGGATGAGTACGATGCGGTCTTTATGGGCATGGGCACCTACACCTACATGAAGGGTGGCTTCCCCGGCGAAGACTTGCCGGGCGTGCACGACGCGCTGGATTTCCTGATCGCCAACGTCAACCGCAACCTCGGCTTCGAGAAGTCGCCGGAGGACTTCGTCGACATGAAGGGTAAGCGCGTGGTGGTGCTCGGCGGCGGCGACACCGCGATGGACTGCAACCGCACTTCGATTCGCCAGGGCGCCAAGGCGGTGACCTGCGCCTATCGCCGCGACGAAGAGAACATGCCGGGCTCGCGCAAGGAAGTGAAGAACGCCAAGGAAGAGGGCGTGAAGTTCCTGTTCAACCGCCAGCCCATCGCCATCGTCGGCGAGGATAAGGTGGAAGGCGTCAAGGTGGTCGAGACCCGTCTCGGCGAACCGGATGCCCGCGGCCGCCGCAGCCCCGAGCCGATCCCGGGCTCCGAGGAAATTATCCCGGCCGAGGCCGTGCTGATCGCCTTCGGTTTCCGTCCGAGCCCGGCGCCCTGGTTCGAGCAGTTCGAGATCCAGACCGACAGCCAGGGCCGCGTGGTGGCGCCGGAGCGCAGCCAGTTCAAGCACCAGACCAGCAACCCGAAGATCTTCGCCGGCGGCGACATGGTGCGCGGCTCGGACCTGGTGGTGACGGCGATCTTCGAAGGCCGCAACGCCGCCGAAGGTATCCTCGATTACCTGCAGGTCTGATGTAGGTTGGGCTTCGTCGCTGCGCTCCTCGACCCAACCTACGCCGCGACAAATTGACCCGCTGGACAAAAGGCACGGCACTCGCCGTGCCTTTTGTTTGGCGCTCTGCGAAAATGCCCGCACTTTTTTCGTTGGACTCTGCCATGACCGCCCTGAAGAACGATCGCTTCCTGCGTGCCCTGCTCAAGCAACCCGTGGACGTCACCCCGGTGTGGATGATGCGTCAGGCCGGTCGTTACCTGCCGGAATACCGCGCCACCCGCGCCAAGGCGGGCAACTTCGTCAACCTGATGAAGAACCCGGAACTGGCCTGCGAAGTCACCATCCAGCCGCTGGACCGCTACCCGCAGCTGGATGCGGCGATCCTCTTCTCCGACATCCTCACCATTCCCGATGCCATGGGCCAGGGCCTGTATTTCGAGACCGGCGAGGGGCCGCGCTTCAACAAGGTGGTGAGCAGCCTGGCCGATATCGAGGCGCTGCCGATCCCGGATGCCGAGCAGGACCTGGGCTACGTGATGGATGCGGTGCGCAATATCCGCCGCGAGCTGAACGGCCGCGTGCCGCTGATCGGCTTCTCCGGCAGCCCCTGGACGCTGGCCACCTATATGGTCGAAGGCGGCTCCAGCAAGGACTTTCGCAAGTCCAAGGCGATGCTCTACGACAACCCCCAGGCCATGCACGCGCTGCTCGACAAGCTGGCCCAGGCGGTCACCGCCTACCTCAACGGGCAGATCAAGGCCGGCGCCCAGGCGGTGCAGATCTTCGATTCTTGGGGCGGTGCGCTGTCGGCGGCGGCCTATCAGGAATTCTCCCTGGCCTATATGCGCAAGATAGTCGACGGCCTGATCCGCGAACACGACGGCCGCCCTGTGCCGGTGATCCTGTTCACCAAGGGCGGCGGCCTGTGGCTGGAATCCATGGCCGATAGCGGCGCCGAGGCCCTAGGCCTGGACTGGACCTGCGATATCGGCAGCGCGCGTCAGCGTGTGGGTAGCAAGGTGGCGCTGCAGGGCAATATGGATCCGAGCGTGCTGTACGCCAACCCGGCGGCGATCCGTGCCGAGGTGGCGCGCATCCTCGCCGCCTATGGCCAGGGCAGCGGCCAGGTGTTCAACCTCGGCCACGGCATCACCCCGGAGGTCGACCCGGCTCATGCCGGCGCCTTCTTCGAGGCGGTGCACGAGCTGTCGGCGCAGTACCACCAGTAAGCAGAACAGGGGCCGCGCAAGCGGCCTCTTTGCTATCGGCCGGGCAAGCGCCTCGCGCTTGTCACGGGCTTTGCATAGAATCCGAGACCATCTGAGGCTCAGGGAGGTGTGAGATGCGGCGTGTGGTGTTCAACCAGAAAGGCGGCGTGGGCAAGTCCAGCATCGCCTGCAACCTGGCGGCGGTCAGCGCGTCTCAGGGCTATCGCACCCTGCTGATCGACCTCGACAGCCAGGCCAACTCGACCCATTACCTCACCGGCCTGACCGGCGAGGACATTCCCATGGGCATCGCCGATTTCTTCAAGCAGACCCTGGCCAGCGGGCCCTTCGCCAAGAAGGGCAAGGTGGATATCTACGAGACGCCGTTCGACAACCTGCACGTGGTCACCGCCACCGCCGAGCTGGCCGAGCTGCAGCCCAAGCTGGAGCAGAAGCACAAGATCAACAAGCTGCGCAAACTGCTCGACGAGCTGGCCGAGGACTACGACCAGATCTACCTGGACACTCCGCCGGCGCTGAATTTCTACACGGTTTCCGCGCTGATCGCCGCCGATCGCGTGCTGATTCCCTTCGACTGCGACAGCTTCTCGCGCAATGCCCTGTACGGCCTGCTGGCCGAGATCGACGAGCTCAAGGACGACCACAACGACGGCCTGGAGGTGGAGGGCATAGTGGTCAACCAGTTCCAGCCGCGTGCGACCCTGCCGCAGCAGCTGCTCGACGAGCTGATTGCCGAGGGCCTGCCGGTGCTGCCGGTGAACCTGATGAGCTCGGTGAAGATGCGCGAATCGCACCAGGTGTGCACACCGCTGATCCATCTGGATGCGCGGCACAAGCTGACCCAGCAATTCGTCGAGCTGCACGACCTGCTCAATCAGGCCTGATCGGGCTTCCCGGGTTTCGCTGCGCTCCACCGCAGGCTACGGGCTGCTCGATCGGGCGTAGGGTGCGCCGTGCGTACCTCGGCCGGGTGCGTACGGCGCACCAGGCTTTCTCTCAGCGCACCACAAATACGTCGCACGGCGCCTTGTGCAGAAAATGCTGCGCCAGGCTGCCGAGCAGGGCCTGCGACAGCGCGCTGCGGCCGTGGCTGCCGAGCACCAGCAACTCGCTGCGGCGGGCTTTGATCTGCTCCTGCAGGCAACGCAGGATGCCGCCCTGAATCACCTCGTGGCTCAGCCTCGGGCCGTCTGCGGGCAGGTTCTGCGCCTCGTCCTGCAGCAGTTGGTCGATCAGCCCCTGCTGGGTCTGCAGTTGCAGCTGCACCTCCTTGGGCGTGCCCTTGTCCGGCTCGAACACATGCAGGGCGTGCAGCTCGGCGCTGCCCGGCAGCAGGCGGTAGGCCTGGCCGAGGGCGCTGCAGGCGCACAGGGAGAAGTCGATGGCGGCCAGGGTGTGCCGGTAGGGGGCGAAGTCGTTGCGCGCCACCAGCAGCAGCGGCACGCTGCAACGGCGGGCGATGCGATCCAGGCTGGTGCCGGAGAAGAAGTCGTGGCGCTGGTGGTGGCCGCCGAGCACCAGCAGGTCGCAGCCGCTGTCCTGCACCTCCTGCAGCACCACTTCCGAGGGCTTGCCGCTGAGCATGCGCAGCTCGCTGCCGGGCGGGGCGTACTGGGTCAGGCTGCGGTCCAGCGCCTGGCGCGCCTTTTCGTGCTGTTCGCTGCTTTGGCTGGGGTCGAGCACGTGCAGCAGGGTCAGGCGGGCATTGTGCTGCTTGGCGAGTTGGGTGGCGCGGCACAGGGCCATATCGGCCGTGTCGCGCAGGTCATGGGCGATCAGAATGTGCTGGAACATGGCGACGGCTCTCCTGCCGATACCGGTCGGCAATTTTATTGTGCCTGTTCAATTAGCCGTTCTTTTGACTTATGGCAAGGTCGAGGCTCAGCGTACCCGCAATTGGTAGTGGCCGCGACTCTCGGCGACCACCTCGCCGGCGCCGTCGGTCAGTTGCAGGTCGAGCTGGTACTCGGCCTTGCCCAGGCGTCCGGCCTCGTCCTCCAGGCGGGCGATCTCGGCCGCGCTCAGGCGCGCCTCGACCTGGATATCGCCGCTGGCCGGGCGACGGAAGCGCAGGTTCATTTCCTTGATTACCGGGTAGAAGCGTTCGACGTCGAAGCTGGTGAGAAACAGCGCGCCGCCGGGAATCTCCGCCAGGGTGAACAGCGCGCCGGCGTACATGCTGCCGATATGGTTCTGGTTGCCGGCCAGCGGCATGCGCAGGCGCACGAAGCCGGGTTCGAGCACCTCGGCCTTGAGGCCGCTGCGCTGGACGAAGGCGATCTGCTGTTCGGTGAGCTGGCGGGCGAGTTCCACGGGCAGGGGCATGGCGCGACTCCTTGGCGAGGGTCTGCCCAGACTAAGGGTTGGTGCGGCCCGTGCAATTGACCGCAGCGGTCGAGGCGAATGACCGAAGCGCTCAGGTCGTCCCGTTATGTAGGGTGCGCCCGGCGTTTTTTTTGCTTGAACGATGGATACCGCGAGACAGCCTAGACGCCCTGCTGGCGCAGCCAGGCCAGCAGCTGCGGCAGCGGCAGGGCGCCGCTCTGCCGCGCCACCTCCACGCCGCCCTTGAACAGCAGCAGGCTGGGGATCGAGCGGATGGCCAGCTGGCCGGCCAGTTGCGAGTTGCCCTCGCTGTCCAGCTTGCCCAGGCGGCAGCGGCCCTGCAGCTGGCTGGCGGCCTGGGCGAAGGTCGGCGCGAAGGCCTGGCAGGGCCCGCACCAGGCTGCCCAGACGTCCACCAGCAGCGGCAGCTCGCCCTTGAGCTGGCTGGCGAAGTTGCTCTGGGTCAGTTCGATGGGCGCGGCCGGCAGCAGCTCGGCCTTGCAGCGCCCGCAGCGCGGCGCATCGCCCAGGCGCGCGGCGGGGATGCGGTTGAGGCCGTTGCAGTGCGGGCAGGGAATCAGCAGGGGATCGGACATGGCGGCAGGCTCCAGGATCTATGCCCGCTAGATGGAGCCGCCGCCGCTCGATATCAAGTCACACCGGCGTCAGCGGCCAGAACAGCGGAATAACGAAGCTGGCCACCAGCCACAGCAGCAGGTTGAGCGGGATGCCGATGCGCATGAAGTCGGTGAAGCGGTAGCCGCCGGCGTTGTAGACGAAGGTGTTGGTCTGGTAGCCGATGGGCGTGGCGAAGCTGGCGCTGGCGGCGAACATCACCGCCACCACGAAGGCGCGCGGGTCGACGCCCAGGTGCTGGGCCATGCCGATGGCGATGGGGGTGACCAGCACCGCCACGGCGTTGTTCGACAGCAGCTCGGTGAGGATCGAGGTGAACAGGTAGATGAAGCTCAACATCAGCAGCGGCCCGGCCCAGGGCAGCCAGCCCATGACGTTCTGCACCAGCAGGCTGACCAGGCCGACCTTGTCCATGGCGATGCTGATGGCCAGCATGCCGAAGATCAGGCTGAGGATCTTCCAGTCCACCGCCTTGTAGGCGTCCTCCACGTCCAGGCAGCGGGTCGCCAGCACGGTCACCGCGCCGATGATCGCCAGGCCCTCGATGGGCATCAGGCCGAAGGCGGCCAGCAGCATCACCGCCAGGGTGGCGCCGATGGCGATCGGCGCCTTGTCGCGGCGGAAGGCGCGTTCCTGCACGGCGTTGAGGCTGATCAGCTCGCCGTTGTCGGCGAAGCGCTTGATCTGCGCCGGGGTGCCCTCGACCAGCATCACGTCGCCGAACTGCAGTTCGAACTCGTCGAGGTTGCCCTGCACGTTCTCGTCCTGGCGGTGCACGGCGAGCACGGCGATACCGTAGCGCGCGGTGAGGTCGAGATCGCGCATCGGCCGGTGACTGTAGCGCGAGTTACGCCCGACTATGGCCTCGGCGAGGATCACGTCGTGGCTGCTGATGGTCTCGAAGGCGTCGCCGCGGTTGAACGACAGGTGGCCGCTCTCGCGCAGCTCGACCACGTCCTTGACCTGGCCGTGCAGCACCAGGCGGTCGCCGCTGGCCAGCAGGGTGCCGCCGCCCGGCTCGGTGAGTTCCTGCTCTTCGCGAAACAGCTTGAGCACCTGCAGGCCGCTGCCGCCGTTGAGGTTGGCCTCGTGCAGGGTCTTGCCGATCATCGGCGAGTCGTGCGGCACCAGCAGCTCGGTCATGAAGGTGCGGTCCAGGTCCGGGCGCAGCTGCTTGGACAGGGTTTCGCGATCGGGCAGCAGGCGGTGGCCGACGGTCAGCAGGTAGAGCATGCCGACCGCGGCCAGGATCAGCCCGGCGCCGGTGATCTCGAAGATGCCGAAGGGCTCCAGGCCGGCCTTGCGCGCCACGCCGTCGACCAGGATGTTGGTCGAGGTGCCGATCATGGTCAGGGTGCCGCCGAGGATGGTGGCGTAGGACAGCGGAATCAGCAGCTTCGACGGCAGGGTGCCGGCGCGCCGCGCCAGGGCGATGGCCACCGGGGTGAGGATGGCCACCACCGGGGTGTTGTTGAGGCAGGCGGAGATCACCAGGGCGGTGACGGTCAGGCCGGTGAGCACGCGGATCGGGCTGGTGCCCACCAGCTCGCCCAGCCAGTTGCCGAGCGCGTCGATGCAGCCGGTGCGCTCCAGCGCGGCGGACAGCACGAACATGCAGGCGATGGTCACCGGCGCCGAGTTCGACAGCACGCTGAGCACCTCGCCCGGGGTCAGCAGCTGGCTGACCAGCAGCGCCGCCACGGCGATGGCGGCGACTATGTCCGGGCTCCATTTCTCGCGCACGAAGGCATACAGCACCCAGATCAGCAGGGCGCCGACGAACAGCAGGGGCAGGGAGTCCCAGGGCATGAGGATCCTTAGCGTCGATCTCGTGTGAGAACCTGCCCAAAGTCTGCTGCGCGTCGGCACTGCTGCGTTAAAAACAGGCTCGGAATGCTCATTTACAGCCGTAAACTCCGCTTCCTCGCCTGTTTGATTCGCTGGCGCTCACCCTTCGGGCCAGCCTTCGGCTGTTACTCCCGTTGGTCGTTGCGCCTTGCATTGCGCTAGCTCGCGAGACTTTGAACAGGTTCTGGGGGTATCGGGCCCGCGCTGGGCGGCCGCACAAGGTCGCCACGATAGTGGGCTTCGCTTAGATAGTCTAAGAATGTTTGAGAAGGTTTATATGCCTTTTCGATTTATTGGATAAGGCGTGCAGGCGTAGGGTGGATGGCGCTTTACCCATCCACCAGCGAGGGATTGGTAGAGAAGAGGCGTCATCGACTCAGGTCGGGTGGTTGGTGCGCACGGCGCACCCTACGACGGGCAGCTCGTAGGTTGGGTTGAGGAGCCTGCGACGAAGCCCAACATAAGCGTGACGAAGCTTGCGCATAGCCGGGGGGCGCTCCCTGTCGAGTGCCGGCTCAAGCCAACCTAGGACGAGCAGCTGATCTGCAGATGCTTGCCCCAGTCCGGTGGGCGCTGGGCGTAGCGCTCCATCCCCGGCTGCTCGTCGAAGGGCCGCGCCAGCACCGTGTGCAGTTCGCGCACCGGGCCGTAGTCGCCGGCCTCGGCGGCTTCGATGGCCTGCTGCGCCAGGTAGTTGCGCAGGATGTACTTGGGGTTGACCGCGTGCATGCGCGCCTGGCGTTCGGCCTGGCTGCCGCCTTCGCCTTCGGTGCGCAGGATGTAGCGCTCGGCCCAGGCGTCGAAGCCGGCCAGGTCGACGAAGTCTTCGCGCAGGCGCGCCAGCGCCGTTGCCGGTTCGCTGGCGCCCAGCTCGCGGAAGAACCCCGTGTAGTCCACCGCGCTGCCCTGCATCAGCTGCAGCAGGCGCTGCACCAGTTCCTCGTCGCCGTCTTCGGCGCCCTGCAGGCCCAGGCGGCGGCGCATCAGGTCGAGGTAGTGGGCCTGGTACAGCGGCAGGAACAGCTCCAGGGTTGCGCGCAGCTTGTCCACTTCGACCATGGGCGTCAGCGCCTGGGCCAGCGCCGCCAGGTTCCAGTGGGCGATGGGCACCTGGTTGCTGAAGCTGTAGCGGCCGCTGTCGTCGGAATGGTTGCAGATGTGCCCGGCGTCGAAGTCGTCGAGGAAGGCGTAGGGCCCGTAGTCGAAGGTGATGCCGAGGATCGACATGTTGTCGGTGTTCATCACCCCGTGGCAGAAACCGTAGGCCTGCCAGTGGGCGATCATGCCGGCGGTGCGCTCCAGCACCTCGCGCAGCATCGCCAGCCAGGGTTCGTCCTGGGTCAGGCAGGCGGGGAAATGACAGGCCAGCACATGTTCGCCGAGGATCTTCAGCTGCTCGTGCTGGCGGGTGTAATAGAAGTACTCGAAGTGGCCGAAGCGCACGTGGCTGGGCGCCAGGCGCAGCAGCATGGCGGCGCGCTCCTGCCTTTCGCGCCACACCGGGGTGTCGGAGGTGGTGACGCACAGCGCCCGCGAGCTGGGGATGCCGAGGGCGTGCAGGTGTTCGCTGGCGAGGAACTCGCGGATCGAGCTGCGCAGCACCGCGCGGCCGTCGCCCATGCGCGAGTAGGGGGTCTGCCCGGCGCCCTTGAGGTGCAGGTCCCAGTGTTCGCCGGCGGCGTTGACCACTTCGCCCAGCAGCAGGCCGCGGCCGTCGCCCAGGCGCGGGGTGTAGCCGCCGAACTGGTGCCCGGCGTAGACCATGGCGCGCGGCTCGGCCTCGCTCCATAGCTTGTGTCCGGCGAACAGTTCGGCGAATTCCGCGCGCTGCGCCTCGTCCGGCGCCAGGTCGAGCAGGGCCATGGCCGCGGCGCTGGCCACCACCAGGCGCGGCTGCTCGATGGGCTCGGGCAGCACCTCGGTGGAGAAGGCGTCGCCGAGGCGGGCGAAGCGATTGTCGAAGCTCAGCTGGTCGAGGCGTTTCACCGCGTGCTCCGCTATGGCTCAGGTCGCCGCCGGCGGGGGCGGCGTCTGCACGTTGGCCGCACCGGCTGCGGCGGCCTTGATCAGGTCTTTCTGTTCGAGCTGGTGTTCGCCGCGCTCGAGGTTCTTCACATACACCTCGACCTGGCGGAAGGCGATGTTGATGCCGTGCTTGGGGAATTCGCGGTCGATGAAGCGGTTGATCTCGTCGGTGGCCGGGTTGCGGTCGCCGAGGTCGCGCACGTGGATGCGCAGCTCGTGATCCAGGGTGCTTTCGCCGAAGTTGAGGAAGTACACCAGCGGCGCCGGCTCCTTGAGCACCCGCGCGTTCTCCTGGGCGGCCTGCAGCAGCAGCTTGCGCACCAGGTCGAGATCCGAACCGTAGCCGACGCCGACCTTGAGGGTGACGCGGGTGACCGTGTCGCTCAGCGACCAGTTGATCAACTGGCCGGTGATGAAGGTCTTGTTCGGCACGATGATTTCCTTGTGGTCGAAATCGGTGATGGTGGTGGCGCGGATGCGGATCTTGCTCACCGTGCCGGACAGGTTGCCGATGGTCACCACGTCGCCGATGCGCACCGGGCGCTCGAACAGGATGATCAGGCCGGAGATGAAGTTGGCGAAGATCTCCTGCAGGCCGAAGCCCAGGCCCACCGACAGCGCCGCCACCAGCCACTGCAGCTTGTCCCAGCTGACGCCGAGGGTGGACAGGGTGGTGACGATGCCGATGCCGACCAGCACATAGGACAGCAGGGTGGTGGTGGCGTAGGCGCTGCCCTGGGCCAGTTTCAGGCGCGACAGCACCAGTACCTCGAGCAGGCCGGGCAGGTTGCGCGCCAGGGCCACGGTGATGGCGACTATGATCAGCGCGCCGAGCACGTCCATCAGGCTGATCGGCACCAGGGCGGCGGCCTCGCCGGTGCCGCTGCTGTATGCGTAGAGGGTCACGGTGTCGAGGTAGGTGAACACGCCGATCAGCTCGGCCCAGACCCAGTACAGGCAGACCAGGAAGCCGCCGAGCAGGGCCAGGCGGATCAGCCGCAGCGACTGCTGGTTGACCTGCTCGATGTCCAGGGTCGGCTCCTCGACCACCGTCTCGCCTTCGCTGCCGTCCTTGCTCTGCGCCTGGCGCTTGCTCAGGGCGCGCTGGTAGGCCAGGCGCCGGGCGGCGACGCCGAGGCCGCGGATGAAGGCGGCTTCCAGCAGCAGCCAGAGGATCAGCAGGTAGAGGGTGTCGATCAGGCGGTCGGTGAGCTTCAGCGCGGTGTAGTAGTAGCCGAACGCCACGGCGGCGATCAGCGCCAGCGGCAGCAGGCTGAACAGCAGGCCGACGCTCGAACGCAGCGCCGAGGTGTGCTCCCGCAGCGGCGCGCCGAGCAGCAGGCGGAACAGCAGCCAGGCCATCAGCGCGTAGCAGGTCAGCACCACGCCGATGCCGATCACGTCGCCGGCCAGGCTGGCCGGCTGGTGCTCGGCGACGCTGGTCACCGCGACCAGTGCCATCACCACCAGACCCAGGCTGCGGATATGGTGGCGGAAGAAGGCGACGTTGGCCGGCGGCCAGTGGAAGTGCAGCACGGCCACGCCATTCGGCGAGAGGATGCGGTAGAGGGTGTAGAACACCAGCCAGGCCTGGGCCATCTCGTACAGAGCGGCGCCGAGGTAGAGGTTCTGCCCGCGCGCGTCCATCAGCAGGGCGTAGCCGCACAGGGCGAGGAACAGCCCGCCGGGCAGCGCCAGGGCCAGGTTCAGGCCCAGCGCCAGCGGCGTGTGCAGCTGGCTGTCGCGCTTGTAGTGGCCGATGTCGTCGTGCAGGCCGCCGAGCTTGGCGAACAGGTACTGGCGGCGCCAGAGAATAAAGGCGCAGAGCAGCAGCAGCGGCAGGAACACCAGCGGCCGCTCCAGCAGGCCGGCGCCCAGCTCCTTCAGCGCCAGGCCCCAGGGCAGGCTTTCCAGCTGCTGCTGCAGGTGCCGCGGCGCGCCCTTCAGCCATTCGAGGTCGAGCGGCTTGTTGCTGGGAATCCAGAACATCTGCTCGTCGATGGTGGCGCGCAGGCTGCTGGCGGTGCTGTGCAGTTCCTTCTGGCTGAGCTGCAGGGTGATCGACTCGTTGAGCAGGGCGTTGAGCTCGCGGTTGAGCCGGTCGAGCAGCTCGCGGCGGGTACTGAGCTGCTCGCCCAGGGTGGCGCGCAGCTCGGGCGTGACTTCTTCGGCGGGCTGGCCGGCGAGCAACTGGTCGATATAGGCCCCGGGATTGCCGATCTCCTCGCGCTGCTTGCCCAGCTCGAACTGGTACAGGCGGATATCGGCGATCTCGTCGGCCAGTTTGCTGTCCTCCAGCGCCAGGCTGGGCAGCGCCTGCTTCTGCTGGTAGAGGATCTTCGACAGCAGCAGGCTGCCCTGCAGCACGCCGATCTGCTCGTCGAGGGCCTGGTCGGCCTGCACCAGGTTGTCCAGCTGCTGGCGGGTTTGCAGGTTCTGCTCGGTCAACTGGTTGAGGCGCTCGGTGGCGCGCAGCAGGTAGTCGGAGAGCTTGAGGTTGCGCGTGCTCTCGCGCGCCAGCAGCTTGTCCGAGCCGGCGCGCTCGGCCTCGCGCGACTGCTCGGCGACGGTCTGCTCGGATTCGGCGCGGCGCCTTTCGTTGATCAGGCTCTGCAGTTCCAGGCGTTCCTGCTCGGCGCGCTTGATGCGCTCCTCGAGCAGCTCGCGCTGGGCGTTGCCGAGGTCCTGCAGCAGGCTGTTGCCGGCCAACTCCTGGCGCCGTAGCTGGGTCTGCGCGGTGAGCAGGGCGAGTTCCGCGGCGAGCTGGTCGCGGCGTTCGGCGCTCAGCGGTTTGCCGCTGTCGCGGTCGCTCTTCAGGCTGTTGTTGATCTGCTGGCTACGTGCCTGATTCTGGCTGATCTCGGCCTGGGCGCGCTCGGGGCGGGTCTGCGCGGTGATCACCAGGCTGTTGGCCTCGATGATCGCCTTGTTCCAGTCGCTGAGCTGGCTGGAGCGCTCGCCGAGCATCTGCTCCAACTGCGCCAGGGCGGTGCGCGCGTGGCGCTCGGCCAGCGGCGCCGGCTGGCTGGCCTTGAGCTGGGTGAGTTCGCGCTGGGCCTCGGCGATCAGCCGCGGGGCGTTTTCCAGCTGGGTGCGCAGGTCGGCCAGGCGCTGCTCGCTGGTCTCGCGATCCTTGAGTAGGCGCAGGGTCTGCTCCAGGGTCTGCTTGAGCGCCAGCTGCTCGGCTTCCGGCAGCTGGCGCTCGGCCAGGCCGTCGAGGCTTTGCTGCACGCTCTCGGCCTTGGGCGGCTCCTGGGCGAGAACCGGGGGAATGCTCAGGCACAGGGCGAGCAGGGCGGCGACGAACGGGAGGCGCAACAGGGGCATGGTCGTGGGATCTGCTGAATGGGACGAGGACAGTGTAGGACTGTGCTACTGAGACAGTTACGCGGACGTCATTGCCCGCGCAGCTGTGATCCTAACAGAGTCCTAGAAGTGCAGCCCGGGGCCCGGGCGGCTGCCTTCGGGGAATTTGACGCCGACCTTGCGCACCTTGTTCCCGTCCATCGCCGCTACCGTCCAGGTCAGGCCCTGCCATTCCACCTGGTCGCCGACGATCGGTTCGCCGCCCACCTTGTGCGCGATAAAGCGGCCCAGGTGCAACTGGCCTTCGGCGCCTTCCAGCTTGAGGCCGTAGAGCGCGGCCACCGCGCCCAGTTCGGCGTCGCCTTCGAGGACGAAGTCGCCGAAGAAGCGCAGGTCCTGACCGCGCTTGGGCGCCTGGCTGAACAGCTTGCCGAGCGCCGGCAGGTCGGCCTCGTGGCCGATCACGCAGAGCAGGTCGCCGGCCTCCAGGCGCGTGCTGCCGGACGGGTGGAGCAGCTCGCGGCCGCGAAACAGCGCGGCGATGCGCGTGCCCTCGGGCATGTTCAGCTCGCGCAGGGCGGCGCCGATGCACCATTTCTCCGCGCCCAGGCGGTAGACGAACAGCTCCCACTGGCTGGTGGGGTGCACCTCCAGGCCGGCGCGCGACACCGGCGCCGGCTCCGGCGGCACGGTGACGCGCATCAGCCGGGCGGCCAGCGGCAGGCTGGTGCCCTGCAGCAGCAGCGAGACCAGGACGATGAAGAAGGCCACGTTGAAGAACAGCTGGGCATTGGGCAGCCCGGCCATCAGCGGGAACACCGCGAGGATGATCGGCACCGCGCCGCGCAGGCCGACCCAGGCGATAAAGACTTTCTCGCGGTCGTGGAAGGCCGGAAACGGCAGCAGGCCGAGCAGCACCGACAGCGGTCGGGCGAAGAGGATCATCCACAGCGCCAGACCCAGCGCCGGCAAGGCGATGGGCAGCAGCTCGTGGGGAGTGACCAGCATGCCGAGGACCAGGAACATGCCGATCTGCGCCAGCCAGGTGAGGCCGTCGAGCATGTGCAGGATGCCGTGGCGCGAACGGATCGGCCGGTTGCCCAGCAGCAGGCCGCACAGGTAGATGGCGAGGATGCCGCTGCCGCCCACCGCGGTGGTGATGGCGAAGATGATCAGGCCGCCGCTGACCACCAGCAGCGGGTACAGGCCGCTGGCCAGCTCCATGCGGTTGATCAGCTTGAGCAGCAGCCAGCCGCCGCCGAGGCCGAGCAGGGCGCCGAGGCCGAACTGCTGCAGCAGCTGGATCAGCAGGTCCCAGCTGAAGCCGGTCTGGCCGCTGGCGAGCATGGCGATCAGGGTGACGGTGAGGAACACCGCCATCGGGTCGTTGCTGCCGGATTCGATTTCCAGGGTCGAGCTGACCCGTTCGTTGAGGCCGCGGCCGCCGAGCAGGGAGAACACCGCCGCGGCGTCGGTGGAGCCGACGATGGCGCCGATCAGCAGGCCCTCCAGCAGGCTCAGGTCGAACAGCCAGGCGGCGGCCAGGCCGGTCAGCCCGGCGGTGATCACCACCCCCAGGGTGGCCAGCGACAGCGACGGCCACAGCGCCACGCGGAAGCTGGAAACCCGGGTACGCATGCCGCCGTCGAGGAGGATCACGGCCAGCGCCAGGTTGCCCACCAGGTAGGCCAGCGGGTAATTGTCGAAGACGATGCCGCCGGGACCGTCGACGCCGGCGAGCATGCCGACGGCGAGGAAGATCACCAGGATGGGGATGCCGAAACGGGTGCCGAAGGCACTGACCAGGATGCTGGCCGCCACCAGCATGGCGCCGATCAAGAACAGATTGTTGATGGCGCTGGCGTCCAACGGCGTACTCCTGGCCTGGTGGTGAATGCGCCGTCATGCATGGCGCGTGCCAGGGATTCTAACCGCTGCCTTCGCCCCGCTGTCAAAAAGCTTATTACATTTTTCCAGCCCGCCCTGGCCCGCCAGGGCGGGCCGCTGGCGACATCTAGAACCAGGCGTCGTGCATGCCCAGGCAGGTATCGTCGCGCGCCTCGAGGATGGCCAGCTCGTGATGGCAGCCCGGCACTTCCCAGGTCAGGAAGTAGCGCGCGGCCTGCAGCTTGCCGCGATAGAAGTCGGCGTCGCCGCCATCGCCCCTGGCCAGCCCCTGCTCGGCGCGGATCGCCTGCTCCAGCCAGCGCCAGCCGATCACCGTGTGGCCGAACACCTTGAGGTACAGCGCCGAGTTGGCCAGGCCCTGGTTGACCTGGCCGGCCATCAGGTCGCCGAGCAGGGCCAGGGTCACCGCCTGCAGGCGCGCCAGCAGTTGCTCCAGCGGCTGGCGCAGGGCGGTGAGCGACTCGTACTCGGCGGCGCGCTGGCAGGTGCCGTGGATCAGCTTGAGCAACTGCTTGAGTGCGGCGCCGCCGTTCATCGCCACCTTGCGCCCGAGCAGGTCGAGCGACTGGATGCCGTGGGTGCCCTCGTGGATGGGGTTGAGGCGGTTGTCGCGGTAGTACTGCTCCACCGGGTATTCGCGGGTGTAGCCGTGGCCGCCGAGGATCTGGATCGCCAGTTCGTTGGCCTTGAGGCAGAACTCCGAGGGCCAGGACTTGACGATGGGGGTGAGCAGATCGAGCAGCTGCAGCGCCTCGGCGCGCTCCTCGGCGGTTGCCAGGGTGTGGGTGTCGTCGAACAGGCGCGCGGCGTACAGGCCGAGGTCGAAGGCGCCTTCGACGTAGGCCTTCTGCGCCAGCAGCATGCGCCGCACGTCGGTGTGCTCGACGATCGCCACCTGCGGGCTGCTCGGGTCCTTGCCGTCCGGCTGGCGGCCCTGTGGGCGGTTGCGCGCGTAGTCCAGCGAATACAGGTAGCCGGCGTAGCCGAGCATGATCGCGCCCATGCCGACGCCGATGCGCGCCTCGTTCATCATCTGGAACATGTAGGACAGGCCCTGGTGCGGCTGGCCCACCAGATAGCCGACGCACTCGCCGTTATCGCCGAAGTTCAGCGCGGTGGAGGTGGTGCCGCGCCAGCCCATCTTGTGGAACAGGCCGGCCAGGGTGACGTCGTTGCGCGGGCCCAGGCTGCCGTCTTGGTTGACCAGGAACTTCGGCACGATAAACAGGCTGATGCCCTTCACCCCGGGCGGCGCGTCCGGCAGCTTGGCCAGCACCATATGCACGATGTTCTCGGAGATCGGCTGGTCGCCGCCGGAGATGAAGATCTTGTTGCCCTTGATTCGGTAGCTGCCGTCCGCGGCGGGTTCGGCCTTGCTGCGGATATCCGACAGCGACGAGCCGGCATGCGGTTCGGTCAGGCACATGGTGCCGAAGAAGCGGCCGTCGATGATCGGCTGCAGAAAACGGGCCTTCTGATCAAAGCTGCCGAAGGCCTCGATCAGGTTGGCCACGCCCATGGTCAGCATCGAATAGGATGCGGTGGCCGCGTTGGCCGCCTGGAAATGGGCGAAGCAGGCCTGCGACAGCAGGTTGGGCAACTGCATGCCGCCATGCTCGAAGTCGCGGGTGGCGTTGAGGAAACCCGCCTCGTGGAAGGCGCGCAGGGCCGGCTCGACCTCGGGGATCAGCACCGCGGCGCCGTCGACGTACTGCGGCTCGTGCTCGTCGCTCTTGCGGTTGTGCGGGGCGAACAGCTCCTCGGCGATGCTGCGGGCGGTGGCGATGGCGGCGTCGAAGGTCTCGCGGTTGTGCTCGGCGAAGCGTTCGCGCTGGGTCAGGGCTTCGGCGTCGAGCACCTCGTAGAGTTCGAACGCCAGGTTGCGGGAGCTGAGCAGGGTCTCGGACATGGAACGGGCCTCCAGATGATCGACCGAGTCTAGGCAGCCGTCCGCCAAGCTGCCCAGCATCATCATCAACGCTGATAGTGTTCCCGCTATCTCCAGTTAACCGTCGTTCCCGCGCAGGCGGGAACCCAGGAAAGTGGCGGCGCCTGGACTCCCGCCTGCGCGGGAGTGACGGTTCGTCAGATCGAGTGAGCGAAGCCGCGCGCCAGCGCGCGGGTCAGCTCGGCTGCCGGCATGGGCCGGCAGCTGGCGACGTTCTGCCCGGCCCACAGCGGCGAGAAATCGCCGCTGCCCAGGGCTTCGGCCGCCGCGCGCAAGGGCGCGATGGCCGCGGTGGCCAGGGGGAAGGCCGGCGCCCGCGGGCTCAGCGGCCCCTGCTCGCGCATCAGGCGGTTGACGATGCCGCGCGCCGGGCGCCCGCTGAACAGGTTGGTCAGCGCCGTATGGCGCGCCGCCGGGCTCTGCAGCGCGGCGCGGTGCACCGCGCTGGTGCTCGCCTCGGGGCACAGCAGGTAGGCGCTGCCGACCTGCACGCCGGCCGCACCCAGGGCCATGGCCGCGGCCACGCCGCGGGCGTCGCCGATGCCGCCGGCGGCGATCACCGGCACCGACAGCGCATCGACCAGCTGGGGCAGCAGGGCGAAGGTGCCGAGCTGGCGGCTCAGGTCACCGTCGAGAAAGTGGCCGCGATGGCCGCCGGCCTCCAGGCCCTGGGCGATCACCGCATCGACGCCGCGCTCCTGCAGCCACAGCGCCTCGTCCAGGGTGGTGGCGCTGGAGAGGATCTTCGCCCCGCTGCGCCGGACCCGCTGCAGCAGCGCCTCCTCCGGCAGGCCGAAATGAAAGCTGACCACCGCCGGACGGAATTCCTCCACCAGCTCGGCGGTCTCCGCGTTGAACGGCAGACGCCCGGGCCCGCCGACTATGGCGGCCGGGTCCAGGCCCAGCTCGCGGTAATAGGGCGCCAGCGTCTCGCGCCAGGTCGCCTCGCGGGCGGCGTCCGGCGCGGGCGGCAGATGGCTGAAGAAGTTCAGGTTGAACGGGCGCGCGGTCAGGCCGCGCAGCGCCTCCAGCTCCTGGCGTAGGGCGGCGGGCGTGAGCATGGCGCAGGGAAGCGAGCCGAGGCCGCCGGCCTGGCACACGGCCGCGGCCAGGCGATGGTTCTGCGAGCCGGCCATGGGGGCCTGGATCAGGGGCAGCTCGCTGCCAAGCAGGGCGGTGAGAGACATGGGATGGCTCCGTTTCAGCGGGTGGATGGCGCTTCGGCTACGCGCCAGGCCCACAACAGGGCCCAGAGCAGCGCGGCCGCGCCGATGGAAAAGCTGCTGGTGAGGCTATGGCCGGCGGCTGTCCAGTGCTGCACCAGCCAGGGGCCGAGCAGCTGACTGCCGCCATAGAGACTGATCAGCAATGCCGCCAGACGCAAGCCCTGGTCGGGGTTGAGGGCGCGCGCCAGGCGCTGGGTCAGCAGCACGGTGCCGAGGAAGCTGCCGCCCACCAGCAGGGCGCAGGCCAGCACGCCGACGGGGCCGGGCAGCAGGATCGGCATGGCCACGCCGAGCAGTTGCAGCAGGTAGTTGGCCAGCAGGGCGCGGCGGTCGCCCAGCCAGGCACCGGCCTGGTTCCACAGGCTCGCCGAGATCAGGCAGGCGAGCGCCGTCCACCACCAGTTGCCGACCAGCAGCGGATGGCCGGCGGGCAGCTGTTCGCGGGCCAGGGCGGGGAGGAAGGTCAGCGGCAGGATGTAACCCAGGCCGGCGCCCAGGTAAGCCAGCAGCAGCGGCAGGTTGCGGGCATTCAGCAACCGGCTTTCGGGTGTCCCCTGGGAATTGCCCGGCAGGCCGCGGGCCAGGCCGCTCAGCATCGGCGCGCAGAGCAGCGCCAGGGGCAGGGCGCACAGGGCGATCGGCAGCCAGCGCAGCGGCCCTTGCCAGGGCGTGATGGCCACCAGCAGGCCGCACAGCAACATGCCGCCGCCCAGCCCGAGGTAAACCAGGCCGCTGAGCGCCGTGGCCTGGCGCAGGGCCAGCCATTCCAGCACCAGCGCCGGGGCGAGGACGAACACCACGCCGTTGCTGATGCCGTTGCTCAGGCGCAGGGCAGCCAGCAGGGCGATGTCCTGGGTGAAGACCTGGGCCAGGGTCAGGCCGGCATTGATCAGTAGGGCCGCCGGCAGGCCGAGGCGCAAGCCGCGCGGGGTGGCCATGGGCAGCGCGAGCAGGGCGCCGAGCAGGTAGCCGAGGTAATTCCAGGTCGCCAGTTGGGCGCCTTGGCCCAGGTCGAACAGGCCGTCGTCGAGCAGCAGCGGCAGCAGCGGGGTATAGGCGAAGCGGCCGAGCGCGTGCACCACCACCAGCGCCAGGGCGGCGGCGAGTAGGGCGGAGAGGTGGGCGCGGTCGCAGCTGGGCATAGGGCCTCCGGTCGTGCTGCGCACCTTAGTCGTTGTCGCTGACCGATCGTTAGTGAAAAATACTGCTTTCATTTTTCACTTCTGGTGATGTTTATGGGCGCCTGGCAGCGACTCAATCCGCAGTTGTTCCGCTATTTCCTCGCCGTGGCGCGCGAGGGTTCGCTGAGCGCCGCCGGCCTGCGTCTGAGCTGCGTGCCGTCGAACGTCTCGGCGCGCCTGCGCCAGCTGGAGCAGCAACTCGACACCCGGTTGTTCCTGCGTCAGGGCCAGCGCCTGCGTCTGACCCCGGCCGGCGAGCGCCTGCTGCCCCACGCCGAGCATCTGGAACGGCTCTGCCAGACGGCCTGGCGCAGCGTGCAGGAGGATATCTGGAGTGGCGACCTGCGCCTGGGCTCGATGGAAACCACCGCGGCCGTGCGTCTGCCGGAGCTGCTCGCGGCTTTCCACCAGCGGGCGCCGCGGGTCAACCTGCAGCTCAGCACCGGGCCGAGCCGGCGCCTGGTGGAGGGCGTGCTGGCCGGGGAGCTGGACGCCGGATTGATCGGCGGGCCGTTCGAGCATCCGCAGCTCGAGTGCCTGCCGATCTGGCAGGAGGAACTGATGCTGGTGCTGCCGCCGACGCAGGATGCCGACAGTCTGGCGACGCGGCCGCAGACCCTGCTGGGCTTTCCCGAGGGCTGTCACTATCGCGAGCGCCTGGAGCGCTGGGTGGTCGGCCGCGGGTTGCAGGTGGCGGCGCGGCAGAGCTACGGCTCGATCGACGCGATTTTCGCCGGCATCGCCGCCGGCATGGGCATCGGCCTGCTGCCGCGCAGCCTGCTCGAGCGCCACCCGCGTGTGCACCTGGTGCAGTACCAGGCCATCGCCGCGGAGTTCGGCGCGACCACCACGCTGCTGGCGCGCCGCCGCGATGCCGGCGAGCACCCGCCGCTGGCGCTGCTGCTGGAGCTGATGCGCGCGCAAAGCCCGCTCAGCGGGTAAACTTGGCGACCGCTTCGGAGACATCCATGAACTACCGCCACGCCTTCCACGCCGGCAACCACGCCGACGTGCTCAAGCACCTGGTGCTGACCCGCCTGATCGCCCTGCTGTCGCGCAAGGAGGCGCCGTTCGCCTACCTCGACAGCCACGCCGGCATCGGCCTCTACGACCTGCAGGGCGATCAAGCCAGCCGCACCGGCGAATGGCTGGAGGGCGTCGGCCGCCTGTGGCAGGCCGCGCAGCTGCCGGATGCGGTGGAGGCCTACCTGGAAGTGGTGCGGGCGATGAACCCGGACGGCGAGCTGCGCTACTACCCCGGTTCGCCGGAGCTGGCGCGCCTGCTCAGCCGCGAGCAGGATCGCCTGCAGCTGAACGAGAAACACCCGGAAGACGGCCGCCTGCTCAAGGACAACATGCGCGGCGACCGCCGCGTAGCGGTGCACCTGGGCGAGGGCTGGCACGTGCCGCGGGCGCTGCTGCCGACCCGCGAGAAGCGCGTGCTGCTGCTGATCGACCCGCCGTTCGAGCAGGCCGACGAACTGCAGCGCTGCGTCGAGGCCTTGAACGAGGCGCACGGCCGCATGCGCCAGGCCATCGTCGCGATCTGGTATCCGATCAAGGACGAGCGTCAGCTGGCACGTTTCTACCGGGACCTGCAAAAGAGCGCTGCGCCCAAGCTGCTGCGCGCCGAGCTGTACGTGCACGCGCCGGACGATGCCACGCGCCTGACCGGCTCGGGGCTGGTGATCAGCAACCCGCCCTGGGGCCTGGAAGACGAGCTCAGGCAGCTGCTGCCCTGGCTGGCCGATGCGCTCGGCCAGAGCCTGGGCGGCTGGCGCCTGGATTGGCTGATAGAAGAAGCGGCAAGCGGCAAGCCATAAGCTTCAAGCAAGAGCTAAAAGCGGTTGCAACTCCGTAGGGCCGACCGGGACGCCGGCCGCTCGTCGCGCAGCGAACAGTCTGCCGGGCCATGCCCAGCTCGGCACTGCAACGCCCCATCGAAACGCCATTGGCGTACTGCTCCGCGACGACTGCATGGATGCAGGAGGTGGAGCGACGCAGGAAGCCAAAGCCGAGTACGCTCTACCCGCTGGCGTGGCGCGTCGCGTAACCCACGGGGTTCCCGTAGGTTGGCGCTGAGCGCAGCGAAGCCCAACAGGGAGTGCGCAGCACTCCGCCCGACGGCCTACCGCAGCCGTTGGGCTTCGTCGCAGGCTCCTCAACCCAACCTACGGGCTGGCGTGGACGGGATCCCCGTAGGTTGGCGCTGAGCGCAGCGAAGCCCAACAGGGAATGCGCAGCACTCCGCCCGACGGCCTATCGCAGCCGTTGGGCTTCGTCGCAGGCTCCTCAACCCAACCTACGGGCTGGCGTGGACGGGATCCCCGTAGGTTGGCGCTGAGCGCAGCGACGCCCAACAGGGAGTGCGCAGCACTCCGCCCGACCGCCTACCGCACCGTTGGGCTTCGTCGCAGGCTCCTCAACCCAACCTACGGGCTGGTGTGGACGGGATCCCCGTAGGTTGGCGCTGAGCGTAGCGAAGCCCAACAGGGAGTGCGCAGCACTCCGCCCGACGGCCTATCGCAGCCGTTGGGCTTGAAGCTTGTCGCTTGCCGCTGCTTTTAGGGCAGGCATACCCCGGTGCCGCCCAGGCCGCAATAACCGTTCGGGTTCTTCGCCAGGTACTGCTGGTGATAGGCCTCGGCGTAGTAGAACGGCGGCGCCTCGCGGATCTCGGTGGTGATCGCGCCGAGCCCGGCCTTGTCCAGCTCGGCCTGGAAGCGCGCCTGGCTGGCGCGGGCGGCGGCCAGTTGCGCCGCGCCCTGGCAATAGATGGCCGAGCGATACTGGCTGCCGCGGTCGTTGCCCTGGCGCATGCCCTGGGTGGGGTCGTGCGCCTCCCAGAACACCTTGAGCAGGGCCTCGAAGCTGGTCTGCCGCGGGTCGAACACCACCAGCACCGCCTCGGTATGCCCGGTCAGCCCGGAGCAGGTTTCCTCGTAGGTCGGGTTCGGCGTATGGCCGCCGGCGTAGCCCACCGCGGTGCTGTACACCCCGGGCTGTTGCCAGAAACGCCGCTCGGCGCCCCAGAAGCAGCCGAGGCCGAATACCGCCTGCTGCAGGCCGGCGGGGAAGGGCGGCTTGAGCGGGTGGCCGTTGACATGGTGCGCCGCCGGCACCGGCAGGGCCTCGCTGCGGCCGGGCAGGGCCTGCTCGACGCTGGGCAGCTCGAGTTTGTGGGCGAGTATCTGGGAACGCAGAACCATGGCGGTCTCCTGAAAGTGGGCAAGCAGTGGACCAGGCGCGGCGTGGCGCGTTACGTCCGCTGGTCGGATGTGGGTGCCGGCCGGCAGGGGTAGCGGCGCAGGCTGTCGATCAGCTCGCGGCCGGGAATCGGCTTGTCGAACAGGTAGCCCTGGCCGACGTCGCACTGCTGGCGGCGGAGGAAAGCGAGCTGGGCGGCGGTCTCGATGCCTTCGGCGACCACCTTGAGCTTGAGGTTATGGGCCATGGCGATCACCGCCGAGGTGATTTCCATGTCGTCCTGGTTGTCGGGAATGTCCTTGATAAAGCTGCGATCGATCTTGATCACGTCGATGGGGAACTTCTTCAGGTAGCTCAGCGAGGAGTAGCCGGTGCCGAAGTCGTCCATCGCCAGGGTCAGGCCCAGGCTCTTCAGGCGGCCGAGTTGGTGGCGGGTGTCGTCGGTGGCGTCGAGCAGCAGGCTCTCGGTCAGTTCCAGCTCCAGCAGCCGGGGTTCGAGCTGTTCCTCGTGGAGGATGGCGGCGATGGAGCCGACCAGGTCCGGGTCGGAGAACTGCTTGGGCGACAGGTTAATTGCCACCTGCAGCTCGCCCAGGCCGATGGCGCTGAGCTGCTTGCTCATGCGGCAGGCCTGGCGCACCACCCACTTGCCGATGGGGATGATCAGCCCGGTTTCCTCGGCCACGCTGATGAACTGGTCGGGGCGGATCATGCCCTTCTCCGGATGGTGCCAGCGCAGCAGCGCCTCCATGCCCAGCAGCTGGCCGCTCTTGAGGCACAGCTTGGGCTGGTAGAACACCTCCAGCTCGCTCTGGGTCAGGGCGCGGCGCAGGTTGTTCTCGACGAACAGCTTGTAGTTGGCCTCGGCGTTGAGCGCCTCGGTGAACAGCTGCACCTGGTGCTTGCCGTTGGCCTTGGCCTTGTGCAGGGCGAGACCGGCGTGCTTCATCAGGGTCTGCGGGTCGTCGCCGTGCTGCGGCGCCAGGGCCAGGCCGACCGAGCCGGTGATGCTGATCAGCTGGTTGTCGACGAACAGCGGCTTGTCCAGGGTCTGCAGCACCTGCTGGGCGATGCGCTGGGCGGCCTCCTGGTCGCCGCCGTCGAGGAGGATGGCGAACTCGTTGCTGGCGAAGCGCGCCAGGCTGCCCTTGGCGCCGAGGCTGTTGCGCAGGCGCCGGGCCAGGGCCGAGAGCAGCTTGTCGCCGGTCTGGTGGCCGAGGCTGTCGTTGATCCGCTTGAAGTTGTCGATGTCCACCAGCAGCAGCCCCAGCGGCGGCGGCGGGCTGCGCGCGAAGCGCTCCTCGAGGCTGCGGATGAAGGCCAGGCGGTTGCCCAGGTTGGTCAGGTTGTCGGTGTAGGCCAGGCGTTCGATGCGCTGCTGGGCCAGCTTGGCCTCGCTGATGTCCTCGTAGATGCCGATGTAGTGGGTCAGCTCGCCGTCGTCGCCGTACACCTTGGAGATCGAAAGGTGGCCCCAGTAGGGCTCCTGGTTCTTGCGTCGGCTGCGGAACTCGCCCTGCCAGCTGTTGTGCTCGGCCAGGCTGGAGTGGGCGTCGAACAGCAGGTCGCTGAGGTTGGCCAGCGCCGGCAGCTCGGACAGGCGCCGGCCGCAGACCTCGTCGCCGCTGTACAGGGTGATGGCGGTGAAGCTGGGGTTGACGTATTCCACGCGGCCGTCGCGGTCGACCAGCAGGAAGGCGCTGGCGCTCTGTTCCACCGCGCGCTGGAACAGGTGCAGGGCATGGGTGGCGCTGCGCTTCTGCTGGCCGATCAGCACCTGCGCGTACTGGTCGGCCAGCTCGCCGGCGAAGGCGATCTCGTCGGCCTGCCAGGTGCGCGGGCCGCCGCTGTGTTCCAGGCACAGCACGCCGACCACCTCGCCGTCGACGCGCACCCCGGCGTCGAGCATGGCGCCGATGCCCAGCGGCTGCAGGTAGCTGGCGCTCAGCTCGGCGGTGCGCGGGTCGTGCAGGGCGTCGTGGGCGTCGATGGCGCGGCCGCTGTGCAGCGCCTCCAGATAGCGCGGGAAGGCGCGCGCGTCGATATCGGCCAGGCGTTCGTGGCGATCCAGGTCGCGGCGGTACAGGGTCAGCGACTCCAGGCTGTGGCTGCCGAGCTTCCACAGGCCGGCGCGGGCCACGCCGTAGACCTCGCAGGCAGCCTGGGTGATCAGCTCGGCGGCCTCCAGCAGCGGGTCGCTGGAGACGTAGCGCTGGCGCGCCAGGCGCACGATCAGGCGCTGCTGGGTGCGCGAACGCACCAGGTGTTGCAGGTGGTCGTCCTGGGCGCGCTGGTACTGCTGCAGCGAGCTGCGCAGCTGCTGGTTCTGTGCCTGCAGCGCCTGCTCGGGCGGGCTGTACTGGCTCAGGCTCTCGTCCGCCACCAGCAGGTAGCCGCGCAGCAGCTGGCGGTTGCGCTGCTTGAAGGGCTCGCCCACCTCCAGCAGGTTGAGCGCGCCCTGCGGCGTGTGCAGGGTATAGCGCACCAGGTAGTGCGGGCCCTGCAGCAGCTGCTGCTGGATGGCGTCGTGCAGGCGGTAGCGCGCCTCGGGCTCCATCAGGCTGGCGTAGGGGGCATCGACCAGGGCGCACAGGTCGCTGGCGCTGATGCCGAGCTGGCGTTCGCAGGCGGGATCGAGAAACAGCAGGGCCCAGCTCGGCTCGTTCAAGCGCTCGAAACGCAACATGCCGAGCCGCGAGGGCACTGGCAACTGCGTCACAACCTCGGCTGCCGAACGGGTGCCGGCATCGGGATGGCTTTTCATTGGGCGGCGGGCTTCCAGTATGCTGACCAGGCGAGGCATCCGTTCTCGGTACGGGGCCGCCGCTGCCTGGGGCAGTGGCAGTGGCGGTGCGGACGGAGGCTCGGGCTCAGGCCTACTTCACTATAGCGTTCGGCAAGGGTGCATCATGCAATCGATACTGACAAGAAAACTGATGGCCCTGAGCCTGCTGGCCGCGCTGTTCGCTGCCGCGCCGGCGATTGCCGCCGACGCCGAAGCGGCCGCCGGGCTGCAGGGCGCCGAGCAGACGGCCTATCTGGACGGGCTCAAGCGCCTGTACCTGACCACCGACGAGCGCCAGGCACTGCTCGCCCACAGCAATGCGCTGCTCGACACCTATGCGCTGCGCGCCGCCTACCAGGTCGGCCAGGCGCAGCGTCAGGATCTGCTCTACCGCATCGGCATCGGCGCGCCCGGCGAGCTGATCCTGCGCGAGGAGAGTCGCGGCGCCGAGGGCACCGCTATCGCCGTGCGCAACCGGCGCGTGTCGGTGTTCGGCGTCGATCCCTTTATTCGCTACGAATGCCCGGCCGGCGGCATTCGCTGCGTGCTGATCAACCCCGGCGACGGCAGCCCGCTGCTGAGCATCCTGCGCGATCACCAGGGCGCGGCCGAGCTGGCCAAGGCGCTGAGCTTTCTGATTCGCAACGTGCAGAAGGGCTGAACGGCGGCCCGCTCGCCGGTAGGTTGGCGCTGAGCGTAGCGAAGCCCAACCACCCGCGTGCGGCGCGTTGGGCTTCGGCGCTGCGCGCCTCAACCCAACCTACGGTCTGAGCTTTCTGATTCGTAACGTGCAGAGGGGCTGAACGGCAGCGTTGCCGGGCGCGCGCAACGGGAAGCCGCCTGTGTTGCGGCCCTTGTGGCTGGAACATAGTCAAAAAAAACCCCGCCTGAACGGGCGGGGTTGAGGATACGAGCGTGGCGTGCTCGAAAGGTGGTGCGCGGCCTTACAGCAGCATGGTGCGGATATCCGCCAGCAGCTGCGACAGGCGCTGGGTGAAGCGAGCGGCGGCGGCGCCGTTGATCACCCGGTGGTCGTAGGACAGTGACAGCGGCAGCATCAGGCGCGGCTGGAAGGCCTTGCCGTCCCATACCGGCTGCATGCTCGCCTTGCTCACGCCGAGAATCGCCACCTCAGGCGCGTTGACGATCGGCGTGAAGCCGGTGCCGCCGATATGACCGAGGCTGGAGATGGTGAAGCAGGCGCCCTGCATGTCGTCGGCCGACAGCTTCTTGTTGCGCGCCTTCTCCGCCAGGGCGGCGGCTTCGCCAGCAAGCTGCAGCAGGCTCTTCTGGTCGACGTTCTTGATCACCGGCACCAGCAGACCGTCCGGGGTATCCACGGCGAAGCCGATATGCACGTACTTCTTGCGGATGATCGCCTTGCCGCTGGGGGCCAGCGAACTGTTGAAGTCCGGCAGCTCCTTGAGCAGGTGGGCGCAGGCCTTGAGCAGCAGCGGCAGCACGGTGAGCTTGACCCCGGCCTTCTCGGCCACGGCCTTCTGCGCCACGCGGAAGGCTTCCAGCTCGGTGATGTCGGCCGACTCGAACTGGGTCACGTGCGGCACGTTGAGCCAGCTGCGGTGCAGGTTGGCGGCGCCGACCTGCATCAGGCGGGTCATCGCCACTTCCTCGATTTCGCCGAACTTGCTGAAGTCCACCGCCGGGATCGGCGGGATGCCGGCACCGCCGGTGGCGACACCCGCCTCGGGCGCGGCCTTGGCCTTGCTCATCATGGCCTTGACGTAGGCCTGCACGTCTTCCTTGAGGATGCGGCCTTTCGGTCCGGTGCCGGTGATGTCGGCCAGGTCGACGCCGAAGTCGCGCGCGGTCATGCGTACGGCAGGCCCGGCGTGCACCTTGGCGGCGTCGCGCTTGGGTGCATTGGCAACTTCGGCGGCGGCGGCCGACAGCGCGGCGATGGCGCGCACTTCGGCGGCCACTTCCGGTGCGGCGCCTTCCGGCACGCGGTGCACCTCCTGGCTGGCCGGCGCGGCGGCGGGCGCCGCGGCCGGTGCGGCCGGCGCGCTACCGGCCACCTTGAGCTTGATGATCAGGTCGCCGGTGCCGACTTCGGAATCCAGCTTGACCAGCACTTCCTCCACCACGCCGGCGGCCGGCGAGGGGATTTCCATGCTGGCCTTGTCGGACTCGAGGGTGATCAGCGACTGGTCGGCTTCGATGCTGTCGCCGGCCTTGACCAGGACTTCGATGACCTTGACCTTGCCGTCGGTGCCGATGTCCGGCACGTGCACGTCCTGCACGCTGCTGGTGGCAGCGGCGGCCGGCGCCGGAGCAGCGGCCGGAGCGGGTGCGGCGGCAGCCTTGGGGGCCTCGGCCGGGGCGGCTTCGACCTTGGCCGCAGGCGCCGCCTCGGCGCCGCCTTCGACTTCCAGCACCAGCAACTCGTCGCCCTCTTTCAGGCGGTCGCCGAGCTTGACCTTCAGTTCCTTGACCACGCCGGCCTTGGGCGCCGGGATTTCCATGCTGGCCTTGTCCGACTCCAGGGTCAGCAGGCTCTGGTCGGCTTCGATACGGTCGCCGACCTTGACGAACAACTCGATAACTTCACCCTCACCGCTGCCGATGTCGGGTACGCGAATCAATTCACTCATCGCTACGCTCCTTAGCAGTCCAGGGGGTTGGCTTTATCGGGATCGATGCCGAACTTGGCGATGGCGTCGGCCAGCACCTTGGCTTCGATCTCGCCGCGGTCCACCAGGGCTTCCAGGGCGGCCAGGACGACCCAGTGGCGATCCACCTCGAAGAAGTGACGCAGCTTCTTGCGGCTGTCGCTGCGGCCGAAGCCGTCGGTGCCCAGTACCTTGTACTCCTTGCTCGGCACCCACTGGCGCACCTGCTCGGCGAACAGCTTCATGTAGTCGGTGCTGGCCACCACCGGGCCCTTGCGCCCGGACAGGCACTGCTCGATGTAGGCCTGCTTGGGCTTCTGCCCCGGGTGCAGACGGTTGATGCGTTCCACTGCGAGGCCGTCGCGGCGCAGCTCGTTGAAGCTGGTGACGCTCCACACGTCGGCGCCGATGTTGAACTCCTCGCGCAGGATCTTCGCCGCCTCGCGCACTTCGCGCAGGATGGTGCCGCTGCCCAGCAGCTGCACGTGATGGGCGGCCTCCTTCTTGTCTTCCTCGAGCAGGTACATGCCCTTGATGATGCCGGTCTCGACGCCTTCCGGCATGGCCGGCTGCTGGTAGGACTCGTTCATCACGGTGATGTAGTAGAAGACGTTCTGCTGCTCCTCGATCATCTGCCGGGTGCCCTCGCGGATGATCACCGCCAGCTCGTAGCCGTAGGTCGGGTCGTAGGTGCGGCAGTTGGGGATGGTCGCGGCCATCAGGTGGCTGTGGCCGTCCTCGTGCTGCAGGCCCTCGCCGTTGAGCGTGGTACGCCCGGCGGTGCCGCCGATGAGGAAGCCGCGGGTACGGCTGTCGCCGGCCGCCCAGGCCAGGTCGCCGATGCGCTGGAAGCCGAACATCGAGTAGAAGATGTAGAACGGCAGCATCGGCTGGTTGTGGTTGGAGTAGGAGGTACCGGCGGCGATGAAGGAGCTCATGGCGCCGGCCTCGTTGATGCCTTCCTCGAGGATCTGGCCCTTCTTGTCCTCGCGGTAGAACATCACCTGGTCTTTATCCACCGGCTCGTACAGCTGGCCGACCGAGGAGTAGATGCCGAGCTGGCGGAACATGCCTTCCATGCCGAAGGTACGCGCCTCGTCCGGGATGATCGGCACGATGCGCTGACCCAGCTCCTTGTCCTTGACCAACTGCGCGAGGATGCGCACGAAGGCCATGGTGGTGGAGATTTCGCGATCGCCGGAGCCGTCGAGGATGGCCTTGAGGGTATCCAGCGGCGGGGTCGGGATGCTGAAGCTGTTGGGCCGGCGCTGCGGTACGAAACCGCCGAGGGCGGCGCGGCGCTCGTGCAGGTACTTGTACTCGGGGCTGCCCGGCTCCGGCTTGACGAAGGGCAGGTTTTCCAGCTCCTCGTCCTTGACCGGGATGTCGAAGCGGTCGCGGAACTGGCGCAGGCTGTCGACGTCGACCTTCTTGGTGTTGTGCGCGGTGTTCTTCGCTTCACCGGCGCCGGTGCCGTAGCCCTTGATGGTCTTGGCCAGGATCACGGTGGGCTGGCCGCTGTGGTTGACCGCCTGGTGGTAGGCCGCATAGACCTTGTACGGGTCGTGGCCGCCACGGTTGAGCTTCCAGATCTCGTCGTCGGAGAGGTCCTTGACCATCTCCTTGAGTTCCGGGCTGTTGAAGAAGTTGTCGCGCACGTAGGCGCCGTCTTTGGCCTTGTAGTTCTGGTACTCGCCGTCGACCACCTCGTCCATGCGACGCTGCAGGGCGCCGTCCTTGTCCTTGGCGAACAGCGGGTCCCAGAAGCGGCCCCAGACCACCTTGTTGACGTTCCAGCCGCCGCCGCGGAACACGCCTTCGAGTTCCTGGATGATCTTGCCGTTGCCGCGTACCGGGCCGTCGAGGCGCTGCAGGTTGCAGTTGATGACGAAGATCAGGTTGTCCAGCTTCTCGCGGCCGGCCAGGGAGATGGCGCCGAGGGATTCCGGCTCGTCGCACTCGCCGTCGCCCATAAAGCACCAAACTTTTTGTTTCCCCGCGGGGATAAAGCCGCGCGCTTCCAGGTACTTCATGAAGCGCGCCTGGTAGATCGCCTGGATCGGGCCCAGACCCATGGACACGGTGGGGAACTGCCAGAACTCCGGCATCAGCCAGGGGTGCGGGTAGGAGGACAGGCCCTTGCCGTCCACCTCGCGGCGGAAGTTCTGCATCTGCTCTTCGCTGATGCGCCCTTCCATGAAGGCGCGGGCGTAGACGCCGGGGCTGGCGTGGCCCTGATAGAACACCAGGTCGCCGCCGTGTTCGTCGGTCGGGGCCTGGAAGAAGTAGTTGAAGCCGATGTCGTACAGGGTCGCCGAGGAGGCGAAGCTGGAAATGTGGCCGCCCAGATCCGGATCGTCCAGGTTGGTGCGCATTACCATGGCCAGCGCGTTCCAGCGCACCAGCGAGCGGATGCGCCGCTCCATGAACAGATCGCCCGGCATGCGCGCTTCGTGGGTGACCGGGATGGTGTTGCGGTACGGCGTGGTGATCGCGTAGGGCAGTTGCGCACCGCTGCGGGTGGCCAACTCGCCCATACGGGTCATCAGGTAATGGGCACGGTCTTCACCCTCACGGTCGAGGACGGATTCAAGGGCGTCCAGCCATTCCTGGGTTTCGATCGGATCGAGGTCTTGCATGGCTTGCTCCAGGGCGGAAAGGCTTCCAGAATCGGAGGCCAGTTGGGTCTCGCCGGCTTTTTGGGCGGGCGAGTTGAATTCTTGGATTTACCGGGGGTAGGACCGGCCGCTTGTAGTTTTACTACATTTCGACGGCGGATTCAGCCCTCTGGATACAATTCTTTAGTAGTAAAACTACAATCCGCGCCGCTGCCGGCCGTGCGCGCCCCGCAGGAGCGGGGTTCCGGGTGAACCCGCCATGCGTCCGGCAGTCCGCGAAAAGGATAGACCATGAGCCTGCCGTTGCCGGTCGAGTTGCCCCCCTCCCTGATCCCCCTGGCCGAGCGCGCCGAGCAGTCGCTGCAGGCGGTGCTGGCCGAGCATGAGGGCTTGCCCGCGCAGTGGGGCACCTGGCCGGCGCCGCGGCGCGAGGCCTGGCGACGGGTGGCGGCGCTCAGCGATTTCGTCGCCGAGCAGGCGCAGCGCGACCCGGCGATGTTCCTCGCCCTGGGCGAGTCCGGCGAACTGGAGCGCAGCCTGGCGCCGGGCGAGTTGCGCGGGCAGCTGGCCGAGCAGTTGGCCGGGTGTGGCGACGAGGAGGCGCTGGCGCGTTGCCTGCGGCGTTTCCGCAACCGCCAGCAGCTGCGCATCATCTGGCGCGATATCGCTCGCCTGGTGCCGCTGAGCGAGACCTGTCGCGACCTCTCCGACCTGGCCGATGCCTGCATCGACCTGGCCTATTACTGGCTCTATCCGCGCCACTGCGCGCAGTTCGGCACGCCCATTGGCCGGCGCAGCGGCCAGCCGCAGCACATGGTGATCCTCGGCATGGGCAAGCTCGGCGCCCATGAGCTGAACCTGTCCTCGGACATCGACCTGATCTTCGGCTACCCGGAAGGCGGTGAGACCGAGGGGGTCAAGCGGCCGTTGGACAACCAGGAGTTCTTTATCCGCCTCGGGCAAAAACTCATAAAGGCGCTGGACGCCATCACCGTCGACGGCTTCGTGTTCCGCACCGATATGCGCCTGCGCCCTTATGGTTCGAGTGGCGCGCTGGTGTTCAGCTTCAACGCGCTGGAGCAGTACTACCAGGACCAGGGCCGCGACTGGGAGCGCTACGCCATGATCAAGGCGCGCGTGGTCGGCGGCGACCAGGCCGCCGGCGCCGAGCTGCTGGAGATGCTGCGGCCTTTCGTCTACCGCCGTTACCTGGATTTTTCCGCCATCGAGGCGCTACGCGCGATGAAGCTGCTGATCCAGCAGGAGGTGCGACGCAAGGGCATGAGCGAGAACATCAAGCTGGGCGCCGGCGGCATCCGCGAGATCGAGTTCATCGCCCAGGCCTTCCAGCTGATCCACGGCGGGCGCGACCTCAGCTTGCAGCAGCGGCCGCTGCTCAAGGTGCTGGCGACCCTGGAGGGTCAGGGTTACCTGCCACCGGCGGTGGTGGCGGAGATGCGCGAGGGTTACGAGTTCCTGCGCTACACCGAGCATGCCCTGCAGGGCATCGGCGACCGGCAGACGCAGATGCTGCCGGCCGACGCGCGCGACCAGGCGCGGGTGGCGACCATCATGGGCTTCGCCGACTGGGGCGCATTCCACGAGCGCCTGATGCACTGGCGCGGGCGCATCGAGTGGCACTTCCAGCAGGTGATCGCCGACCCCGACGAAGACGAGGCGCAGGGCGGCGAGGCCTGCGTCGGCGCCGAATGGCTGCCGCTGTGGGAGGAGGCGCTGGACGAGGAGGGCGCCTGCCGCCAGCTGCAGGAGGCCGGTTTTGCCGAGCCGGCCACCGCGCTCAAGCGCCTCGGCGACCTGCGCAACGGCCCGCAGGTGCGCGCCATGCAGCGCCTCGGTCGCGAGCGCCTGGATGCCTTCGTGCCGCGCCTGCTGGCGCAGACCGTGGAGCACGAGGCGCCGGACCTGGTGCTGGAACGGGTGCTGCCGCTGGTGGAAAAGGTCGCGCGGCGCTCGGCCTATCTGGTGCTGCTCTCCGAGAACCCCGGCGCATTGCAGCGGCTGATCGCCCTGTGCGCCGCCAGCCCGTGGATCGCCGAGCAGATCGCGCGTTTCCCGCTGCTGCTCGACGAGCTGCTCAACGAGGGTCGGCTGTATCACCCGCCGCTGGCGCCGGAGCTGGCCGCCGAGCTGCGCGAGCGGCTGATCCGCATCCCCGAGGACGACCTGGAGCAGCAGATGGAGGCGCTGCGTCACTTCAAGCTGGCGCACAGCCTGCGCGTGGCGGCCTCGGAGATCGCCGGCACGCTGCCCTTGATGAAGGTCTCGGACTACCTGACCTGGCTGGCCGAGGCCATTCTCGACCAGGTGCTGGCGCTGGCCTGGCAGCACACGGTGCAGCGCCACGGCCGGCCGCGGCGCGCCGACGGCAGCTTCTGCGACCCGGACTTCATCATCGTCGGCTACGGCAAGGTCGGCGGCCTGGAGTTCGGCCATGGTTCCGATCTCGACTTGGTGTTTATCCACGACGGCGACCCGCAGGCCGAGACCGACGGCGCCAAGCCCATCGACGGCGCGCAGTTCTTCACCCGCCTGGGCCAGCGCATCATCCACCTGCTGACCACCCAGACCACCTCCGGCGCGCTGTACGAGGTGGACATGCGCCTGCGCCCGTCGGGGGCGGCGGGGCTGTTGGTCAGCTCGCTCGGCGCTTTCCAGCGCTACCAGGAGAGCGAGGCCTGGACCTGGGAACACCAGGCGCTGGTGCGCGCGCGGGTGCTGGTGGGCTGCCCGCGCCTGGCCGGCGAGTTCGCCCGGGTACGCGGCGAGGTGCTCGGCCGCCGGCGCGATATTGCCGCGCTACGCAGCGAGGTCAGCGAGATGCGGGCGAAGATGCGCGACAACCTCGGCACCCGCGCCACCGCCGCCGGCACCGCGGAAAATGCCTTCGAGGCCACGGCCTCCTTCGATCTGAAGCAGGATGCCGGTGGTATCGTCGATATCGAATTTATGGTGCAATACGCGGCCCTGGCCTGGTCGTGGCAACACCCGCAGCTGTTCGAGTTCACCGACAACATCCGCATTCTGGAAGGGCTGGAGCGGGTCGGACTGATGTCCGCCGAGGATGCCGGTCTGCTGCGCGAGGTCTACAAGAATTACCGCTCGGCCGCCCACCGCCAGGCGCTGCAGAAGCAGCCCGGGGTGGTGCCGGGCGATCAGTTCCAGGCCGAACGCCGCGCCGTGATGCGCCTGTGGCGGCAGCTGGAACTGAGCTGAATAACGGGGGCGATGGCCCCGAGCATGATTGAACCGCGAAGCGAATTGAGGAGCAGGCAAGATGTCGATGTCCGACCGTGATGGCGTGATCTGGTACGACGGCGAGCTGGTGCCGTGGCGCGAAGCCAACACCCATGTGCTGACCCACACCCTGCACTACGGCATGGGCGTGTTCGAGGGCGTGCGCGCCTACAACACCCCGGACGGCACCGCGATCTTCCGCCTGCAGGCACACACCGACCGCCTGTTCGACTCGGCGCACATCTTCAACATGCAGATCCCCTTCTCCAAGGAAGAGATCAACCAGGCGCAGCGCGCCGCGGTGCGCGAGAACGGCCTGGAAAGCGCCTACCTGCGCCCGATGGTGTTCTTCGGCAGCGAAGGCATGGGCCTGCGCGCCTCCGGCCTCAAGGTGCATGTGATAGTCGCCGCCTGGCATTGGGGCGCCTATATGGGCGAAGAGGCGCTGCAGAGCGGGATCAAGGTGCGCACCAGCTCCTTCACCCGCCACCACGTCAATATCTCCATGACCCGCGCCAAGGCCAACGGCAACTACATCAACTCGATGCTGGCCCTGCAGGAGGCCATCTCCGGCGGCGCCGACGAGGCCATGCTGCTGGATCCGGAAGGCTACGTGGCCGAGGGTTCGGGCGAGAACATCTTCCTGGTCAAGGACGGCGTGGTGTACACCCCGGAAGTCACCTCCTGCCTCAATGGCATCACCCGCAGCACCATCCTGACCCTGGCCGGCGAGCTGGGCATCAAGGTGGTGGAGAAGCGCATCACCCGCGACGAGGTGTATATCGCCGACGAGGCCTTCTTCACCGGCACCGCCGCCGAAGTCACGCCGATCCGCGAAGTCGACGGCCGGCAGATCGGCATCGGCCGCCGCGGCCCGGTCACCGAGAAGCTGCAGAAAGCCTACTTCGACCTGGTCACCGGCAAGACCAGTGCTCACGCCGAGTGGCGCACGCTGGTGAAGTGACCCGTAGGTTGGGCCGAGCGCAGCGAAGCCCAACATGGCGCCGACCCAGGCCATGCCCGTTGGGCTTCGTCGCTTCGCTCCTCAACCCAACCTACCGATATTGCCCGTATGAAAATTCTGATTGTCGGCCCCAGTTGGGTCGGTGACATGGTAATGGCGCAGACCCTGTTCCAGTGTCTGAAACGGCGCCATCCCGACTGCGAGATCGACGTGCTGGCGCCCGACTGGAGCCGGCCGATTCTTGAGCGCATGCCCGAGGTGCGCGCCGCGCTGAGCCTGCCGCTCGGCCATGGCGTGCTCGAGCTGGCCACCCGCCGGCGCATCGGCAAGTCGCTGGGCGGCCAGTACGACCAGGCGATCCTGCTGCCCAACTCGCTGAAATCCGCGCTGGTGCCCTGGTTCGCCGGCATCCCCCAGCGCACCGGCTGGAAGGGCGAGCTGCGCTACGGCCTGCTCAACGATATCCGCACGCTGGACAAAGACCGCTATCCGCTGATGATCGAGCGCTTTATGGCGCTGGCCTATGACGATGGCGCCGAGATTCCTCGGCCCTATCCGCAGCCGCGCCTGCAAATCGATGAAGGCAGTCGCCAGGCGGCGCTGGCCAAGTTCGGTCTGCAGCTGGATCGCCCGGTGCTGGCGCTGTGCCCCGGCGCCGAGTTCGGCGAGGCCAAGCGCTGGCCGGCCGAGCACTACGCCAAGGTGGCCGAGATCAAGATCCGCGCCGGCTGGCAGGTGTGGCTGTTCGGCTCGAAGAACGACCACGCCGGCGGCGAGGATATCCGCATGCGCCTGATTCCCGGGCTGCGCGAGGAGGTGGTCAACCTCTCCGGACAGACCAGCCTGGCCGAGGCCATCGACCTGATGTCGGCGGCCGGCGCGGTGGTATCCAACGATTCCGGGCTGATGCACGTGGCGGCGGCGCTCAACCGGCCGCTGGTGGCGGTCTACGGCTCCACCTCGCCGCAGTTCACCCCGCCCTTGGCCGACCAGGTCGAGATCGTCCGCCTGGGCCTGGAGTGCAGCCCCTGCTTCGACCGCACCTGCCGCTTCGGCCACTACAACTGCCTGCGCGAACTCAAGCCGCGGCCGGTGATCGAGGCCCTCGATCGCCTGGTGGGCGACCCGGTCGAGGTCGAGTAGTGCGGGTACTGATCGTCAAGACCTCGTCGCTGGGCGACGTGGTGCATACCCTGCCGGCGCTGACCGATGCGGCGCGGGCGATTCCCGGCATCCGCTTCGACTGGGTGGTGGAGGAGGGCTTCGCCGAGATCCCCGCCTGGCACCCGGCCGTGGCCCAGGTGATCCCGGTGGCCATTCGCCGCTGGCGCCAGCATCCGTTGCGCACCTGGCGCAGCGGCGAGTGGAAGCGCTGCAAGCAGCGCCTGGGCGAGACCCGCTACGACCTGGTGATCGACGCCCAGGGCCTGCTGAAAAGCGCCTGGCTGACCCGTTACGTCAAGGCGCCGGTGGCCGGGCTGGATCGCAATTCGGCGCGCGAGCCGCTGGCCAGCCGCTTCTACGACCGCCGTTACGCGGTGGCCAAGGATCAGCACGCGCTGGAGCGGGTGCGCCAGCTGTTCGCCCAGGCGCTGGATTACCCGCTGCCGACCGGCACCGGCGACTACGGGCTGAACCGCGCGGCGATGGCGGACGGCGCCGCGCAGCCCTATCTGCTGTTCCTGCACGGCACCACCTGGGCCAGCAAGCACTGGCCGGAGGCCGACTGGCGCGCCCTGGCCGAGCGCATGGATGCCCTCGGCTGGGCGGTGCGCCTGCCCTGGGGCAACGAGACGGAGAAGGCGCGCGCCGAGCGCATCGTCGCCGGCCTGACCCATGCCGCCGTGCTGCCGAAGCTGAACCTGGCCGGGGTGGCCAAGGTGATCGCCGGCGCCAGCGCCTGCGTGGCGGTGGACACCGGCCTCGGCCACCTGGCCGCGGCGCTGGATGTGCCGAGCATCTCGCTGTACGGCCCGACCCTGCCGGGCAAGGTCGGCGCCTACGGGCGCAGCCAGGTTCACCTGTGCGCCAGCGGCCCCGGCGCCGGCAGCGGCGATCGCCATACGCCCTGTTTCGACGGCCTGGACGCCGAGCGCGTGGGCACCGAACTGGAGGCGCTGTTGCTGGCGCCGGAGACCCTCTGATGCCGTTATGCAATTCTGGCAAGCGTAGGCAGGGGCTGAGCTTGCGAAGCCCAGCAGCAGACCGAGTTGGGCTTCGCTGCGCTCAGCGCCAACCTACTTTCAGGGAACATCACTGATGCAACTGGCCTTCGTCCTCTACAAGTACTTCCCGTTTGGGGGCTTACAGCGCGACTTTATGCGCATCGCCCTGGAGTGCCAGTCGCGCGGCCACGCCATCCGCGTCTACACGCCGATCTGGGAAGGCGACAACCCGGGCGGCTTCGACGTGCGCGTGGCGCCGGTCAAGGCGCTGTTCAACCACCGCCGCAACGAGAAGTTCAGCGCCTGGCTGCAGGCCGATCTGAAACGCGACCCGGTCGACCGGGTGATCGGCTTCAACAAGATGCCGGGGCTGGACGTCTACTACGCCGCCGACGGCTGCTTCGAGGACAAGGCGCAGACCCTGCGCAACCCGCTCTACCGGCGCTGGGGGCGCTACAGGCACTTCGCCGACTACGAGCGTGCGGTGTTCGCGCCGGAGTCCAGGACCGAGATCCTGATGATCTCCGAGGTGCAGCAGCCGCTGTTCGTCAAGCACTACAAGACCCCGCTGCAGCGCTTCCACCTGCTGCCGCCGGGCATCGCCCAGGATCGTCGTGCGCCGGCCAATGCCGCCGAGATCCGCGCCGAGTTCCGCCGCGAGTTCGAGCTGGCCGACGACGAGCTGCTGCTGGTGCAGATCGGTTCCGGCTTCAAGACCAAGGGCCTGGATCGCAGCCTCAAGGCGCTGGCCGCGCTGCCGCGCGAACTGAGGCAGCGCACCCGGCTGATCGCCATCGGCCAGGACGACCCCAAGCCCTTCCTGCTGCAGATCAAGGCGCTGGGCCTCTCCGATCGGGTGCAGATCCTCAAGGGGCGCAGCGATATCCCGCGCTTTCTGCTCGGCGCCGACCTGCTGATCCACCCGGCCTACAACGAGAACACCGGCACCGTGCTGCTGGAGGCGCTGGTGTCCGGCCTGCCGGTGCTGGTCAGCGAGGTCTGCGGCTACGCCCACTACATCGCCGACGCCGACTGCGGCCGGGTGCTGTCCAGCCCGTTCCGTCAGGAGCAGCTCAACCAGACCCTCGCCGACATGCTCGCCGACCCCGAGCGCCGCGCGTTCTGGGGGCGCAACGGCCTGGCCTACGCCGACAGCGCCGACCTCTACTCCATGCCGCAGAAGGCCGCCGACGTGATCCTGGCGGAGCGCCGCGCGTGAAGCTGATCCTCGCCGAGCCGTTCAAGCGCCTGTGGGCCGGGCAGGACGCCTTCGCCGCGGTCGAGGCGCTGCAGGGGCAGGTCTACCGCGAGCTGGAGGGGCGCCGCACGCTGCGCACCGAGGTCGCCGGAAGCGGCTATTTCGTCAAGATCCACCGCGGCGTCGGCTGGGGCGAGATCGCCAAGAACCTGCTCAGCGCCAAGGCCCCGGTGCTCGGCGCCGGCCAGGAGTGGCGGGCGATCCAGCGGCTGACCGAGGCCGGCGTGGCGACCATGACCGCGGTGGCCTATGGCGAGCGCGGCGCCAACCCGGCCAGGCAGCACTCCTTTATCGTCACCGAGGAACTGGCGCCGACCGTCGACCTGGAGCAGTTCAGCCTGCACTGGCGCGAGCAGCCGCCGGCGCCGCGGCTGAAATGGGCGCTGATCCGCGAGGTGGCGCAGATGACCGGCCGCATGCACCGTGCCGGGGTCAATCACCGCGACTGCTATATCTGCCATTTCCTGCTGCATACCGACCGGCCGCCGACGGCCGACGACCTGCGCCTGTCGCTGATCGACCTGCACCGTGCCCAGGTGCGCACCGCCACGCCGCGGCGCTGGCGCGACAAGGACCTGGCCGGGCTGTATTTCTCGGCCCTGGACATCGGCCTGAGCCGCCGCGACAAGCTGCGTTTCCTGCGCGGCTACTTCCAGCGGCCGCTGCGCCAGGTGCTGCAGGAGGAGGCGCGCCTGCTCGCCTGGCTGGAGGGCAAGGCGCAGCGCCTGCGTGGCCGCTATGAGCGCAAGTACGCGGCGGGGGCCGGGCAATGAGCGAATGGCGCCTGGCGGACGACCTGCCCGCTGCCCTGGCCGTGGAGTTCGCCAGCCTGCACGCGGTGTTCGCCCTCGAAGGCGAGCGCCTGACCAGGGATCCGCTGTCCGAGGTGATCCGCCTCGAGCGCGGCGGCGTGCGCTACTACGTCAAGCGCTACTGGGGTGCCGGCAAGGGCCTGCGCCGCTTCGTCGGCCGGCCGCGGGTCAAGGCCGAGTGGCAGAACCTCAAGCACTTCGCCAAGTGGGGCATCCCCACCGCGCCCATCGTCGCCCATGGCCTGGAACGCAAGGCCGGCGCCTTCGTCCGCGGCGCGTTGATCACCCGCGAACTGCCAGGCACCCTGGACCTGGCTGCGCTGGCCCATGCCCAGGATGCGCGCCTGCGCGACCCGGCCTGGGTCGACGGCATCAGCCGGCAGCTGGCCCGCGCCACCCGCCTGATGCACGATCACCACTTCACCCACAACGACCTGAAGTGGCGCAACCTGTTGGTCAACCAGGCCGGCGAACTGTTCTTCATCGACTGCCCCACCGGCAGTTTCTGGTGGGGGCCGCTGCTGCGCTATCGCATCGTCAAGGACCTGGCCTGCCTGGACAAGGTGGCCAAGTATCAGCTGTCGCGCACCCAGCGGCTGCGTTTCTACCTGCAGTATCGTGGCCGCACGCGGCTGACGCCCGGCGACAAGCGGCGTCTGCGGCAGATACTGGCGTTTTTCGAGGGCAGGGAATGAAGGACTTTATCGCCGCGCAGGAGCGCGCCTTGTTGGAGCAACACGGCCTGGCCAGTTTCGAGGCGCTGTGGACGCTCAAACTGGAGGCGGTGGACGAGCCCAACACCGAGCGCGGCGGCTGGAGCAGCGTCTACCGCCTGGAGCTGGGCGACTCGGCGTTCTACCTCAAGCGGCAGAGCAATCACCTGAGCCGCAGCCTGCGCCATCCGCTGGGCGAGCCCACCTTCGCCCGCGAGTTTCGCAATATCCGCCGCTATGGCGAACTGGGCATCCCCGCGCTGCAGGCGGCGTTCTTCGCCCAGCGCCGTGTGCCCGGCGAGCAGCGCGCGGTGCTGCTGACCCGCGCCCTGGACGGCTGGCAGGACCTGGAACAGTGGCTGGCGCGCTGGCCCGAGCTGGACGCCGCGCGCCGCGCCGGCATCCTCCAGGCCTGCGGCGAGCTGGCCCGCTGCCTGCACCAGGCCGGCCAGCTGCACGGCTGCTTCTACCCCAAACACATCTTCCTGCGCGAGGGCGCGAAGGGCTTCGCCGCGCAGCTGATCGACCTGGAGAAGACCCGCCCGCTGCTGCTCGGCCGGCGCGACCGGATCAAGGACCTCGAGCCGCTGCTGCGCCGCGCCAACGCCTGGGGCGAGGCGGAGATGCGCAAGCTGCTGGCCGCCTATCTGGGCGGCGAGGCCGACCTCGAACGCTGGTTCGCCCGCCTGGGCGCCCGTCGCCTGCACAAGGAATCGCGCTGATGCAACTGCAGCAACTGGTCGGTAGCGGTCGTGCGCCGGCCCTGCCGCTGAACCTGACGCTGGCGGGCGCCGAGCTGCGTGTCGAACGCTGGCTGCGCGTGCTGCCGGGGCAGCGTTACGTCGGCCTGGCGCAGTGGCAAGGGCGGGCGGTGCTGGCCAAGTTGCTGGTCGGCGGCAAGGCCGAGCGGCATTTCCGCCGCGAGCGGGACGGCGCCCGTCTGCTGGCCGAGCAGGCCTTGCTCACCCCCGAGCTGCTGGCCGAGGGCTTTGCCCAGGGCCAGGGTGGTTGGCTGCTGTTCGACTACCTCGATGGCGCCGAGAGCCTCTGGGATGCCTGGCGCGCGGTGGCGCGCGAGGCGCCGCTGTCCGCCGTCCAGCAGGCGGTGCTGGGCGAGGCCCTGACGGCCATCGCGCAGATGCACGGCAAGGGCCTGTGGCAGGCCGACCTGCACCTGGACAACCTGCTGCGGCACGACGGCCGCCTGTATCTGATCGACGGCGGCGGGGTCCGGGTCGAGACCCCGGGGCAGCCGTTGTCGCGAGCCAGGGTGCTGGAGAACCTCGGGGTGTTCTTCGCCCAGCTGCCGGCCGAGCTTGCGCCTTTCACCGAGGAGCTGCTGATCCACTACCTGCTGGCCAACGGCGAGCACGCGCTGCCACTGGAGGCGCTGCTCAAGGAAGTGGAGAAGGTGCGACGCTGGCGCCTGCGCGACTACCTGCGCAAGGTCGGCCGCGACTGCAGCCTGTTCGCCGCGCAGGTCGGCGCCTTCGGCCTGCGCGTGGTGCGCCGCGCGTGCGCCGCCGAGCTGCAGCCCCTGCTCGATGCCCCGGATGCGGTGCTGGCGGACGGCCAGGCGCTCAAGCGCGGCGGCAGCGCCACTGTCGCGCGGATCGAACTGGGCGACCGCGCCCTGGTGGTCAAGCGCTACAACCTCAAGGGGCTGGGGCACTGGCTGCGGCGTTTCTGGCGGCCCAGCCGGGCCTGGCACAGCTGGCGCGAAGGCCATCGCCTGGAGCTGCTCGGCATCGCCACGCCGCGTCCGCTGGCGGTGCTCGAAAGGCGCTGGTGCTGGCTGCGCGGGCGCGCCTACCTGATTACCGAATATTGCGGCGGGCAGGATATAATCGCGCGTTTTCAGGCGCATCTGCAGGGATCGCCCCCGGAAACCGAGCTGTTGGCGCTCGATCGCCTGTTCGCCGCCTTGCTGCGCGAACGCATCAGTCATGGCGATTTCAAGGGGCACAACCTGCTTTGGATTGAAGAGCGGGAGGATGCGCCGGGGCACTGGTCGCTGATCGACCTGGACGCCATGCAGCAGCATCGCAGTGCGCGCGGCTTCGCCCGGGCCTATGCCCGCGACCGCGCCCGTTTTCTGCGCAACTGGCCGGCGGACTCCGCCCTGCACCGGTTGCTCGACCAACGTTTACCGCAGGTGCCCGGCACCTGCCCGAAATAGAGGCTCAAATCTGTGGCACTGACCATTCTCGGCCTGTCCGGCGCCCTCAGTCACGATCCGTCCGCCGCGCTGTACATCGACGGCAAGCTGATCGCGGCGGTGGAAGAGGAGCGCTTCGTGCGCGACAAGCACGCGAAGAACCGCATGCCCTACGAATCGGCCAAGTTCTGCCTGGAGCAGGCCGGGATCAAACCGTCCGACGTCGACGTGGTGGCCATTCCCTTCGCCCCCATCAGCCTGTTCGGCAAGGCCCGCTGGCACTACGCCAAGCGCTACTGGTACGCCCCGGATCGCGCCCTCGACGCATTGCTGATGGGCAACCGCCGTTACAAGCGCTACCGCAAGAAGATCGTCTGGTGTCTTGAGCAGCTGGGCTTCGATCCGAAGAAGGTCAAGATCGAGCCGGTCGAGCACCACCTGGCCCACGCCGCCAGCGCCTACCACTGCTCGGGCTTCAAGGAGAAGACCGCGATCCTCGGCATCGACGGCAAGGGCGAGTACGCCACCACCTTCTTTGGCTACGGCGAGAACGGCAAGATCCACAAGATCAAGGAGTTCTACGACCCGGATTCGCTCGGCGGCCTGTACGGCGCGATCACCGAGTTCCTCGGCTTCGAGATGCTCGACGGCGAGTTCAAGGTCATGGGCATGGCGCCCTACGGCGATGCCGGCAAGTACGATTTCTCCCGTCTGGCCAAGTTCGAGAACGGCGAGCTGGTGATCAACACCGACTACGCCAACGTCATCGGCCTGCGTCGCTACAAGGAAAACGGCAAGGGCTACTACTTCTCGCCCAAGCTGATCGAGTGGCTGGGGCCCAAGCGCCAGGGCGACATCGCCGACGACCCCTATATCCACTACGCCGCCAGCATGCAGGCGCTGTTCGAGAAGCTGGCGCTGCAGATGATGGAGCACTACCTCGGCGACATCCTCAAGGAAACCGGCAAGATCGCCTTCGCCGGCGGCTGCGCGCTGAACGTCAAGCTCAATCAGAAGATCATCGCCCGCGACGACGTCAAGGAGCTGTTCGTCCAGCCGGCCTCCGGCGACGCCGGCACCGCGGTCGGCGCCGCCGCCTACGTCTCGCATAAGCGCGGCGTGCCGGTGGAGAAGATGGAGCACGTCTACCTCGGCCCGGCCTACTCCAACGAGGACGTGATCGCCGCCTGCGCGCGGCATCCGAGCAAGCCGGTATTCAAACGCATCGACAACACCCCCGAGCGCATCGCCAGGATCATGGTCGACGGCAACCCGGTGGCCTGGTTCCAGGGCCGCATGGAGTTTGGCCCGCGCGCCCTCGGCGGTCGCTCGATCATCGGTTGCCCGAGCGTGCCGGGGGTGGCCGACCGCATCAACGAACAGATCAAGTTCCGCGAGCGCTGGCGCCCCTTCTGCCCGTCGATGCTCGACACGGTGGCGGCGCAGATGCTCAAGGTCGACCATCCGAGCCCGTTCATGACCTTCACCTTCGAGGTCAACGAGGGCTGGAAGGAGCGCGTCGGCGAAGTGGTGCATGAGGACGGCACCTCGCGCGCCCAGGTGCTCAAGCGCGAGTACAACCCGCGCTGGTACGACCTGATGCTGCAGCTGGAGCAGCTCACCGGCAACGGCGTGTCGCTGAACACCTCGCTCAACCGCCGCGGCGAACCGATGATCTGTTCGCCCACCGACGCGCTGAACATGTTCTACGGCTCGGACCTGCAGTACCTGATCATGGAAGACATCTTGGTGGTCAAGGATGGCAAGGACTGGTACGACAATGTCGGCTGAGCCGCTGCTTAGCGTCGTCATCCCCAGTTACAACTATGCCGGCGTGCTGTCGCGCGCCGTCGACTCGGTGCTGTCCCAGGCCACCCCCGAGGTCGAACTCTGGGTGGTGGACGATGGCTCCAGCGACGACACGCCGGCGCTGTTCGCCAGCCTGAGCCAGCGTCACGGCGCCGCCTTCCAGGGCGTGCGCCAGGACAACGCCGGCCCCTCCGCGGCCCGCAACAAGGGCGTGCAACTGGCGCGGGGGCGCCATGTGCTGCTGCTCGACGCCGACGACGAGCTGGCGCCCGGGGTGCTGCCCGGCCTCTGCGAACGCCTGCGCGCCCAGCCCGAGGTGGATCTGTGGCTGGCCGGGCATGTGGCGGTGCAGCCCGATGGCCGCGAGCGCGAACATCCCGCCAGTGGCGTTCCCGCCGACGTCCTGCAGCGTCTCAAGGGCTATCTGCTGGACAAGCGTATCGCCCTCAGCCACGGCGCCTGCCTGTTCCGCCGCGAGTTGCTGCTGCAGCGGCCCTACCCCGAGCACCTGCGGCACAGCGAGGACATCCCGGTGTTCGCCTACTGCCTGAGCCAGCCCCGCGTGGCGGTGCTCGATCTGCTGCTGGCGCGTATCCACAAGCATCCCGACAGCCTGCGGCATAACGCCGAGGCGGCGCGCCGGGTCGGCCTGGATCTGGTGGACGAGGTCTTCCGTCAACTGCCGGCCGACCTGCAAGCGCTCAAGCCCGCCTACCGCGCCCAGCGTTGCCTGTCGCTGTTTCGCACCTGCCTGCTGGCCGGCGACCGCGAGCAGGCGCGCGGCTACTACCGCGAGGCGCTGCGCACGGATTGGCGGGCGGCGTTGAAGTGGTCCTACACCCGCAAGGCCATCCGCCTGTGGTTGAGCCGAACTCCATGAAGGTGCTGGCGCTCAGCAGTGCGGGGCGCGAGCCGGATCTGTCCTGCGTCCATGAGCGGCTCGGGCAGCTGGTCGACCTCGACCTGCGCATCCTCGGCAAGGACGAGCAGCGCAACCTGCGCCGCTATCTGCGCGGCCTCGATCTGAGTCGTTACGAGCGCGTGCTGCTGGATCTGCACTTCAAGAACATCCGCCGCCAGACCGCCTTCCTGCGGCAGATCCCCGGGCTGCTGATCTACGAGGAAGACGCCTGCCAGAACTACCTGGCCGCCTCCCGTTGGCGCGGACGCTTCAGCCGCTTCTACCGCGCCCTGCCCAACGCCCGCATCGTGGTGACCGGCGCCAGCGTCGCCGAACGCCTGCGCGGCGAGGGGTTCAACGTGCATTTCCTCGCCAAGGGCTACGATCCGCGCACCCTCTATTGCGAGGGGCGCGCGCGGGATATCGAGCTGGGTTTCGTCGGCCGTATCGCCAGCGCCGCCTACGGCGGGCGCAAGGAACTGCTGGAGCGGCTGGCGGCGCAAGAGCCGCTGCAGCTGCTGCGCACCGCGCCGGGCCAGCCCTATCGCGAGATGCTCAACCGCATCCGCTACTTCGTCAGCGCCGATGTCGGGCTCGGCGAATACATGGCCAAGAATTTCGAGGCGATGGCCTGCGGCTGCGTGCTCCTGGCCTGGCGCCAGGGGAGCGAGGAGGCGGCCATCGGCCTGCAGGAGGGCGTCCACCTGCTGCTGTATGCCGACCTCGACGAGTTGCGTGGGCACCTCGCCGAGCTGCGCGGCGATCCGGCGCGGGCCGAGACGATCGCCGAGCGGGGGCGCCGCTTCGTCGAGGCGCATATGAGCCATGTGCGCCTGGCCGAGCGCCTGTTCGACCTGTTGCAGCAGGCCTGGCCCGAGGCGGGCAAAGTCTCCGCCTGGCAGGCCTTGCGCGCGCGCTTCAATTTCTTTTGAGTAGCCACCATGACGTCCACGAGTGATTCCTCGCAGCCGCTGGTCAGCGTGATCATCGCCTCGTACAACCACGCCCCCTATATCGAGGCGAGCATCGAGAGCGTGCTGCAGCAGAGCTACCCGAACCTCGAGCTGCTGGTGGTGGACGACGGCTCCCGCGACGACAGCGTGGCGCGCATCGAGGCGCTGCAGAAGGTGCATGGCTTCGACTTTCGCGTGCAGGCCAACAAGGGCCTCTCGTACACCCTGAACGAGACCATCGAGCGGGCCAGGGGCAGCCTGATCGCCCCCTTCGGCTCCGACGACATCATGTTGCCGCAGCGTATCGCCACCCAGGTGGCCTATATGGCCGACAAGCCCGAGGTGGGCATTTGCGCCGGCGCCATCCAGACCATCGACGCCGACGGCAAGCCCGGCGCCAAGCCGCGCGCGCTGCCGTTGCGGCGGCTGGACTTCGACGATGTGTTTATGGACCGCAAGCCGGGCGCGCCGGCGCCCACCTTGCTGTTCCGTCGCGAGGCGCTGGAGCGGGTCGGCGGCTTCGAGCCCGAGGTGCGTCTCGAGGATCTGATGATCGAGCTGAAGATCACCCATGCCGGCTACTTCATCGATATTCTCGGCGAGCCCCTGGCGCTCTACCGGGTGCATGACAGCAACACCTACAAGAACTACCGCTTCATGGTCGACAACGTACTGAAGACCTATGCCCGTTTCAGCGACCATCCGGCCTACCCGGAGGTTTGCGCGCGTTTTCGCAACTCGATGCTGCTCAAGTGCGCGCGCAGCGACCGCGCCCTGGCCTGGGCCCTGTTGCGCGAGATTCCGCCGCGCTTCTGGCGCTGGAAAACGCTGCGTGGCCTGGCGCGGATGCTGCTACCTACTCATTGACGGGAGCGGGCATAAGCGAGGAAACCCTGTATGTCGCTGCTGCAAAGTTTTTCGACAGTTTGTCTTATTTCTGCTTCGGGCCAGTCCCACCACGCGCTATCGAGTAGTTCGTTTCGGGTTTTCTCATCGAAGCGCCAGCGCACGTGCCTGGCTGGATTGCCTGCGACTACAGAGTAGGGCGGAACATCGCGGCTTACGACAGCACCGCTGGCGACCACCGCCCCGTGGCCTACTGTAACGCCTGAGAGAATCGTAGAGTTCGCGCAAAGCCAGACGTCGCTGCCGATAATCACGTCGCCGCGGGTGCCGCCGTACTCGGTAATATGGGCGGCTTCCGGAAGATAGGCCGGAAATGGGTAACAACTGACCCAGTCGATGCGGTGGTGGCCACCGAGGAAGATCTGTACGTTGTCGGCAATTGAGCAAAAATTGCCGATCTTGAGTGTGCTGCCTTCGTCCCAGTCGTGAACCAGTGGCAGGCCATAGCTGCCGAGGCCTATCTGATATTTGGGGTAGCGCAGGCGAAAACGAATTTGCGGTCGGTAGAATCGGGGTTGCTCAGGGCCTTTCCGCCAGCGTTTCCAGGCTTTCCTGATGCGTTGCTCAAGCTCCTTCCATTTCACGGGCTCCTTACCTTTGCAGATGAACCAGGTGGCAGTCAGTAGAGCCATGGGGATCCAGATTAGGAACCAATGCTCCTTGGGGCGCGAGAGAAAGGCGCCGCCCTCGGTCATGCTGGCTGCCAAACCAAACACCAATAGCCCTGAGCAGATCATCACCGAGTGCTCCTTGCGGTTGCGCCAGGCAAATATAAAAGCGACTGCATACAGTGAGAGCCAGAGTGCCAAACCCACCGCCCCGCTATAGTAGAGGACGGCCAGCAGCATGTTGTGCGGATCCGCCATCGCGTAGTTGTGCGCCGTGATCCAGATGCTCAGGGGGGCGTCATAACCGTGTCCTAGCCAGGGGGCTTCGAGGATTTGCAGCCAGGCCTTGCCCCATATTTCCGGGCGAGACGATAGCCCTCTGCTGGTGAGTTCGTCGGGGTAGAGATTGATGAGCAGGATGCCGACCACTGCGACGGCGGCCAGTGCAATAAGGCTGCGCCTGTTCCAGTGGGCGATGACTAGCCATAGCAGGCAAGCAGTCAGGGCCATGATTGGGGTTCGCGATCCCGTCTCCAGAAGCAAGACCGCTAATATGCTTAGCGAGATCAGTGCCGGTGGGTTGAACACACTCTTGCCGTTGAACCAGTAACCGACCCAGAGGGCAGCGAAGAAGCCATAGACGTGCGAACTGAGCAAGGGATTGTATAGGGCACCATAGCCAGACAGGCGTCCTGCCCCACCGTTATACAGATGGAAGCCTAGGGTTGCTGCGCCGGCCAGACTAGCGAAAATGGCGCTGGCTTTGAGGCTGAAAAGCAGTCGCTGCGGCGCTTGTTGTGCCAGAAGGGCTGCAGAGAAGAACAGGAACAGCACGTATATGGGTCTTTTGACAAGTGAGCCGAAGGCGTCGTCGGTGCTGGACCAGGCAAGACTAATGGCTGTGTACAGGCCGAATAGAAAGAATGCGGCGATCAGCGGGGACGTGAACAGATCCTTGATATCTCGGGGGCGGCCGAGCAGGGCGAGCAGCGTTGGGGCGGCCAGCAGGAGGTAATACAACTTGTGGTAGAGCGCCCTGTCCCCTATCCAGAACATTCCGGTGAGCAGCGCGAACCAGCCAGTGGGCAGAATGTATTGAACCAGCCAGGTAGAGGTCTTGGTCAGCCGATTGCCAAAAGCGAGGAGTGCAGTCACGGAGTTCTCAGGTCAAAGCGTTTTTAGTTGGTTGGCCAAGGCCAGCGCTGCCGGGTGTGTGCTGGCGGCAATATAGGCATTCCAAAAAGCCTGCCCGGCATCATTCAGTAACCAGCGTCGATCTTCGGTGTAGCGCAGCATGTGGCGAAAATTCCTCAGGCGTTTGTGTCGACCCAAGGGCGTTGTTTGGCCTTTCAGGTCGGAGATGTCAATCAAACCCAGAGTGTTGTCAGGGGTCAGCACGATATTGCCAAGGTGCAGGGAACGAAAGTAAATCCCCCGGTCGTGCAGAGTGGCGATAAAGGCTCCCAGCTGTTCCTTGAGGTGTCGGTCGGCGCTGTCGGGGCGATGCCGGTAGAGCTGACGCAAGGTTTCCCCGGGGAGCGGTTGGTAATGCACGACATCTCGCGCCAGGGCACTGACCCGATAAACTGTAAGCACCTTGGGGCAGGGGATGTCATGTGTTTGCAGTAGCTTGGCGTTATCAGCGAAGCGTTGGGCGTAGGGATAATACAGGGCCGAGGAAAGCAGGCGCTTACGGCGAAACAGCTTAAGAAAGTTGCCATCGGCGAGGCGCAGTACCTTGTCACCGTAGCGGTCGGCCTCCAGGACTTTGGCGTCAGCGCTCAATCTAAGGTAAGCGTCGTGATCCAGGGCTTGCATCAATCAATGGGTCTCGTGTGAAGGCCGCGTATATTAACTCAGTCATCCTGTTGAAAGAGGAAAAAAGGCCCTGTGTTACACTCCCGCCCCCCTTTTAGAGCGCAGAGCCTATGAGCCGCAACGATCAGTCCGAGCCCTCCAGCCTGAAGGTCTACTTCCGTCTGCTGGGTTATGTGAAGCCCTATATCGGCTTCTTCATGCTCAGCATCGTCGGCTTCGTCATCTTCGCCTCGACCCAGCCCATGCTGGGTTACGTCCTCAAATACTTCGTCGACGGCCTGTCGAATCCCGAGGCCAGCTTCTTCGCCAGCGTCCCCTACCTGTCGGAGATTCCCTTCCTCGCCCACTTGAAGCTGCTGCAGACGGTGCCGTTGCTGATCGTGCTGATCGCGCTGTGGCAGGGCATCGGCTCCTACCTGGGCAACTATTTCCTGGCCAAGGTCTCCCTGGGGTTGGTGCACGACCTGCGCGTGGAGTTGTTCGACAAGTTGCTGGTGCTGCCCAACCGCTACTTCGACAATCACAACTCCGGGCATTTGATCTCGCGCATCACCTTCAACGTGACCATGGTCACCGGCGCCGCCACCGACGCGATCAAGGTGGTGATCCGCGAAGGCATGACGGTGGTGTTCCTGTTCACCACCCTGCTGCTGATGAACTGGAAGCTGACCCTGGTGATGCTGGCGATCCTGCCGGTGATCGGCCTGATGGTCAGCAGCGCCAGCAAGAAATTTCGCAAGCAGAGCAAGAAGATCCAGGTGGCCATGGGCGACGTCACTCACGTCGCCTCCGAGACCATCCAGGGTTATCGCGTGGTGCGCAGCTTCGGTGGCGAGCCCTACGAGTCGCAGCGCTTCCGCTTCGCCTCCAGCGACAACACCCGCAAGCAGCTGCGCATGACCAAGACCGGCGCCATCTACACGCCGATGCTGCAACTGGTGATCTACAGCGCCATGGCGGTGCTGATGTTCCTGGTGCTGTTCATGCGCGGCGATGCCTCGGCCGGCGATCTGGTGGCCTATATCACCCTGGCTGGCCTGCTGCCCAAGCCGATCCGTCAGCTCTCGGAGGTCAGCTCGACCATCCAGAAGGGCCTGGCCGGCGCCGAGAGCATCTTCCAGCAGCTCGACGAGGCCGCCGAGGTGGATCGCGGCAGCGTCGAGCGCGAGCGGGTCGGCGGTCGTCTCGAGGTACGCAACCTGAGCTTCAGCTACCCCGGCAGCGAAAAGGCCGTGCTCGCCGACGTCAGTTTCACCGCCGAACCGGGGCAGATGATCGCCCTGGTCGGGCGCTCCGGCAGCGGCAAGTCGACCCTGGCCAACCTGATTCCGCGCTTCTACCACCACGAGCAGGGGCAGATCCTCCTCGACGGGGTCGATGTCGAGGACTACAGCCTGCGCAATCTGCGCCGGCACATCGCCCTGGTGACCCAGCACGTCACCCTGTTCAACGACACGGTGCGCAACAACATCGCCTATGGCGACCTGGCCGGCGCGCCGCTGGAGGCGGTCAAGCAGGCCGCCGCCGATGCCTACGCCGCCGAGTTCATCGAGAAGATGCCGCAGGGCTACGACACCCTGGTCGGCGAGAACGGCGTGCTGCTGTCCGGCGGTCAGCGCCAGCGCCTGGCCATCGCCCGCGCCTTGCTCAAGGACGCGCCGCTGCTGGTGCTCGACGAGGCCACCTCGGCACTCGACACCGAGTCCGAGCGGCATATCCAGGCCGCGCTGGATCAGGTGATGCGCGGCCGCACCACCCTGGTGATCGCCCACCGTCTGTCCACCATCGAGAAGGCCGACCTGATCCTGGTGATGGACCAGGGGCAGATCGTCGAGCGCGGCAGCCACGCCGAGCTGCTGGCGCGCAATGGCTACTATGCGCGCCTGCACGCCCGGCAGTTCGAGGAGGGGGGCGAGGCCGTCGCCGCCGAACAGGACGCCTGATGCTCAACCATGTGCGCAGCTGGCGCGAGCGCGGCTGGACGCCCATCGATGCGGCCGGCTATGCCGAGGCCTGGGCCCGTTTCGGCGGCAGCGTCATCACCCAGCCGCAGGTCGTCGCCCGCCTGGCCGGGCTGGCGGGCGTGCCGGTGCGCTACCTCGGGCATTGCGTCGACGGTGAGCTCAGGGCGGCGATCCCCACCTGGGGGCGGCACCTGGCGCTATCGCGGCGGGTGTTGAAGCGCCGGGGGCTGCGCAATCTCTTCGACCTGGGCAATGCCGAGGTGATCCTGCCGGTCGCTCCGAACGCGGGGGTGCCGTTGCGGCATGAGGTCGCCTACCTTTCCGAGTTGAACCGGCATGGCTTCAGTGGCCTGCGGCCGCAGCAGGAGCAGCTGGCCATGGCGCGCGCACCGGAGGAGTGGTCGAAGAAGTTCCGCTACAACCAGCGGCGCGAATTGCGCCTGTTCGAGGAGGCGGGCGGCGTGGTGCGGGCGGTGGCGGAGTTCACCCCGGCCGAGCTGGCGGCCATCTACGGCGAGCTGTTCGAGCGCCGCTGGGGCTTCGAGGTGCCGGGCAAGCCGAGGCTGGCCGAGGTCTTCGGCCTGCTGCGGGAATTCCTCCAGGGCTCGCTGCTGATGCTGGACGGTTTTCCGGTGGCCGTTCAGGTGCTGTACAGGGTCGAATCGGCAGACTGGATCAGCTACGAGTACATCAATGGCGGTGTCGACCCCCGGGCTCAGCACCTCAGTCCCGGCAGCGTCCTCAGCTTCATCAACACCCAGGCCGCCTGGGCTGACGCGCGGGCGCGGGGCAAGGTATTGCGTTACTCGTTCGGCCGGGCCGATCGGGATTACAAGGATCGTTGGTGCAACAGGGTTGCCACCTTTAGGGTGTGAGTGAATGGATACACGCAAACAACAACTGCTGCGCCGTCACCGGCGCGGCAAGCGCCTGTTCATGGTCGTGGCGCTGCTGGTGCTGGTGGCGCTGGACTGGTTTGCCGGCTGGAACAGCCTGCCGGTGTTCCTGGTGCTGGCCTGGATCGCCCACGAGGCCTGGTTCGCCGACCACCTCTTCTATTCGCCGCGCGAGGACTATCGCTACGCCTTCCCCGACGCGGCGCCGCAGTTGGCCGGCCGTCTGGAAAAGGGGCGGCTGCAGCTGGACGTCGACCAGCTGCCGGCCGAGGCCGACACCCTGATCCTCGCGGTGCAGGTGCGCAGCACCTGGCTGGGGCGCTGGCTGGATCCGCATGTGCTGATTCGCGACGGCCAGCCCGGCGATCGTCAGGACTTCGAGCGCGGCGTCCACGGTCGCCGCTACCTCAACCTGTCCGGTCTGCTGCCGGCTCTCCGGGAGGGGCGCGTGCAGTTGCGCGGACGCTTCTGCCGACTGGGCGCCGAGGTCAGCCTGTATGCCTTCAGCAATCCGGACTATGCCGCGCGTCGCCTGATGATCGTCGCCCCCCATGCCGACGATGCCGAGCTCGCCGCCTTCGGTCTCTACAGCCGCAGTGCGGAGGTCAGCATCGTCACCCTCACCCAGGGCGAGATCGAGGCCCAGCACTACCGCCGCATGGGGCTCGACAAGGCGGCAGCGGCGCGCCTCAAGGGCCGTCTGCGCAGCTGGAGCAGCCTCAGCGTGCCGCTCTGGGGCGGCGTGCCGGCGAGCCGCTGCATGCAGCTGGGGTATTACTGCCTGCAGCTGACGGCCATGCGCGCCGAGCCGCACCGGGCCTTCCCGTCGCTGGAGTCCGGCGAGTCGGACATCCGCAGCGTGCGCCGCTTCAATCCCCTGGCGCTGCCGGGCGATGTCGACGGTATACCCAGCTGGCACAACCTGGTGGGCGACCTCGCCGCGTTGCTCAAGCGCTTTCGCCCCGAGGTGGTGGTGCTGCCCCACCCGGAGCTGGATCCCCATCCCGACCATATCCAGGCCAGCCGGGCGCTGGACGAGGCCGTCGCGCTCGCCGGCTGGTGTCCCGAGGTGCGCCTGCTGTACGCCAATCACCTCTATGACAACGATCGCTGGCCCATGGGCCCGGTTGGCGCCGGCGTGGCGCTGCCGCCGCGTCAGCAACCCCTGCCGGCGGACGGCCTGTGGAGCCCGCTGCTGGATGCGGGGGCACGGCGGGACAAGACCCAGGCCCTGGCCATGCAGCACGACCTGCAGACCCCCCTGCCGCTGAAGAAGCGCCTGCGCCGGCTCATCCAGTGGTTGCTGGTCGGGCGGCGCTGGCCGGAGGTGGGCCAGGACGATTTCTTCCGCAAGGCGGTGCGCCGTCACGAGCTGTTCTGGGTGCGCCGCGCCGGCGTGCGGGAGTCGCGGGCCGACTGAGCGGCTATGTTATGATCCGCGGCGTTTTCGACGCTCCGGAGCCACCATGAAGCTGACCCTGCCCCGTTACGATCAAGCCCCCGTCCTGGTGGTGGGCGACGTCATGCTCGACCGCTACTGGCATGGCGGCACCTCGCGCATCTCGCCGGAGGCGCCGGTGCCGGTGGTGCGCGTGGAGCAGATCGAGGATCGCCCGGGCGGCGCGGCCAACGTCGCGCTGAACATCGCCGCGCTCGGCGCGCCGGCGCTGCTGGTCGGCGTCACCGGCGAGGACGAGGCGGCCGACAGCCTGGCCGACAGCCTGGCCGCCGCCGGCGTCGAGGCACACTTCCAGCGCCGCGACGAGCAGCCGACCATCGTCAAGCTGCGCGTCATGAGCCGCCACCAGCAGCTGCTGCGCATGGACTTCGAAGAACCCTTCGCCACCGACACCCAGGCCCTGGCGCGCCAGGTCGAGGCGCTGCTCGCCGGGGTCAAGGTGCTGGTGCTGTCCGATTACGGCAAGGGCGCGCTGCAGAACCACCAGGTGCTGATCCAGGCCGCGCGCGCCAGGGGCATCCCGGTGCTGGCCGACCCCAAGGGCAAGGACTTCTCCATCTACCGCGGCGCCAGCCTGATCACCCCCAATCTGCACGAGTTCGAGGCCATAGTCGGCGGCTGCAAGGACGAGGCCGAGCTGGTCGGCAAGGGCGCCAAACTGATGCGCGAGCTGGAGCTGGGCGCGCTGCTGGTGACCCGCGGCGAGCACGGCATGACCCTGCTGCGCCCGGAGCACGCGCCGCTGCACCTACCGGCGCGGGCGCGCGAGGTGTTCGACGTCACCGGCGCCGGCGACACGGTGATCTCCACCCTGGCCGCCTCCATCGCCGCCGGCGAGGAGCTGCCGCAGGCCGTGGCCCTGGCCAACCTGGCCGCCGGCATCGTGGTCGGCAAGCTCGGCACCGCGGCCATCAGCGCCCCCGAGCTGCGCCGTGCGGTGCAGCGCGAGGAAGGCTCCGAACGCGGTGTGTTGAGCCTCGACCAGCTGCTGGTGGCGATCGAGGACGCCCGCGCCCACGGCGAGAAGATCGTCTTCACCAACGGCTGCTTCGACATCCTCCATGCCGGCCACGTGACCTACCTGGAGCAGGCGCGCGCCCAGGGCGACCGCCTGATCGTGGCGATCAACGACGACGCCTCGGTCAGCCGCCTCAAGGGCCCGGGCCGGCCGATCAACGCGGTGGACCGGCGCATGGCGGTGCTCGCCGGCCTCGGTGCGGTGGACTGGGTGGTGAGCTTCGCCGAAGACACCCCCGAGCGCCTGCTCAAGCAGGTGCAGCCGGACGTGCTGGTCAAGGGCGGCGACTACGGCATCGACCAGGTGGTCGGCGCCGATATCGTCCAGGCCTACGGCGGCGAGGTGCGCGTGCTCGGCCTGGTGGAGAACAGCTCGACCACCGCCATAGTCGAGAAGATCCGCAACAAGTAGGGCGGACAAGGCGCCAGCCTTGTCCAGCGCTGGCGCCGCAATGGTGGACAAGCCTTCGGCATGTCCACCCTACAATTTCGTCCGCAGTGACGGCTTGACCCGATTGCCGCGACGCCGCGGCTTGAGGGTCATAGGCGCTCGCCAGTCGGCGGCGCATCATCGACGGCATCCCCCAAGTGGAGCGAGATGTCATGACCGTCGATGTGCAGGGCCAGGCCCTGAGCGTACTGAGTAAGCTGGCCCAGGCCGACTGGCCGGATCGCCTCAAGCTGCGCAAACCCTTCGAAAGACTCGTCTATAGCGGCAGCCGCGCCAGCTTTCGCCTGGCCGCCGGCAAGACGCGCGCGCCGCGTCCGGCGGCGGCCGACGAGCTGTTCGACCTGTCGCTGTCCGACGAGCAGCAGATGCTGGTGGAGATGCTCCAGGGCTTCGCCTTGGACGTGCTGCGCCCTGCTGCGCACGAGGCCGACGCCCAGGCGCGGGTGCCGGCGGCGCTGCGCAGCCAGGCCCATGAGCTGGGCCTGGCCCACTATGGCGTCGGCGAGGCGCAGGGCGGCCTGGCCGGGGCGCGCACCGTACTGAACAACGCGCTGATCGGCGAGAGCCTGGCCAGGGGCGACTTCTCCCTGGCCGCCGCGCTGCTGCTGCCGCTGTCGGCGGCCAACTGCATCCGCCGTTGGGGCTCGCCGGCACAGCAGGCGGCCTGGCTGCCGGCCTTCGTCAGCGAGGCGGGGGCGCCACCCTTCGCCCTGGCGGTGGGCGAGCCGGGCGTGCTGAGCGACCCGCGCGTGCCCGCCACGCGCGCGCGCAAACGCGGCAAAGCCTATCTGCTCGACGGCGAGAAGGCCCTGGTGCTGGGCGGGCTGGAGGCCAGTCGGCTGATCGTCAGCGCCCAGGCCGGCGACGGCCCGGCGCTGTTTATCGTCGATGCCGCGAGCAAGGGCATCGGCCGCCGCGCCGAGCCGGCCATGGGCCTCAGGGCCTGCGGCCTGGCGCGTATTCAGCTGAAAGGCGTCAAGGTGCCGGGCGAGTGCCGGCTGGCTGGCGCTGGTTTCGATTTTCAGGCCTTTCTCGATCATTCCGCGCTGGCCTTCTGCGCCCTTGCCGTCGGCACGGCGCAGGCGGCGCTGGACTATGTCACCGGCTACTGCAACGAGCGCCAGGCCTTCGGCGAACCGATCAGCCATCGCCAGGGCGTGGCCTTTATGGTCGCCGACATCGCCATCGAACTGGATGCCATGCGCCTGCTGCTGTGGCGCGCCAGCGCCCGCGCCGAGGCCGGCCTGCCGTTTCGGCGCGAGGCCTACCTGGCGCGGCTGCTGTGCGCGGAGAAGGCGATGAAGATCGGCAGCGACGCGGTGCAACTGCTCGGCGGTCATGGTTTCACCCAGGAGCACCCGGTCGAGCGCTGGTACCGCGATCTGCGCTGCGTGGTCGTGCTGGCCGGTGGCCTTCATCTCTGAACAGGTGACAACGATGAATCTGGAAACCCCGAAGAAATTCCGCGGCCTGCAGCAGCAGGCGCAGCAGGTGGCCAAGCACTATTTCCGGCCGATCTCGCGCAAGTACGACCAGGCCGAGCACGCCTATCCCAAGGAACTGGACCTGCTCGCCGCGCTGCTCGACGGCATGAACGAGGGCTCGCCCGACGCCGTCGGCGCCGGCTCGGCGAGCAAGCGCGGCGCCGCCCGCGAACAGCAGGAGGGGGTCAAGAACGGCGGCAACCTGGCCGCGCTGCTCGGCGTGATGGAGCTGTGTTGGGGCGACGTCGGCCTGCTCCTGGCCATGCCGCGCCAGGGCCTGGGCAACGCCGCCATCGCCGCGGTGGCCAACGACGAGCAGCTGGCGCGCTTCGGCAGGACCTGGGCGGCCATGGCCATCACCGAACCGGGCTGCGGCTCGGACTCGGCGGCGATCCGCACCACGGCGGTCAAGGACGGCGAGCACTACGTGCTCAACGGCGAGAAGATCTTCGTCACCTCTGGCGAGCGCGCCGATGCCGTGGTGGTCTGGGCCACCCTGGACAAGAGCCTGGGGCGCGCGGCGATCAAGTCCTTCGTGGTCGAGAAGGGTACGCCGGGCATGAGCGTGACGCGCCTGGAGAAGAAGCTCGGGATCAAGGCCTCGGACACCGCCTCGATCAGCTTCAGCGACTGCCGGGTGCCGGCGGCCAATCTGCTGGGCAACGCCGAGATCGACGTGCAGAAGGGCTTCGCCGGGGTCATGGAAACCTTCGACAATACCCGTCCGCTGGTCGCCGGTATGGCGGTCGGGGTGGCTCGGGCGGCGCTGGAACGCACCCGCGAGCTGCTGGTCAAGGCCGGCTGCCGCTTCGATTACGCCAAACCGCTGTTAAGCGTCACCCATGCCGAGGCCACCCTGTATCGGCTGGAGGCCGAGTGGGAGGCCGCGCGTCTGCTTACGCTCAAGGCCGCCTGGATGGCCGACAACAAGCTGCCCAACTCCAAGGAGGCGTCCATCGCCAAGGCCAAGGCCGGGCGGGTGGCCAGCGAGGTGACGCTGAAATGCGTCGAGCTGGCCGGCGCCCTGGGTTACGGCGAGGACGAACTGCTGGAGAAGTGGGCGCGCGACTCGAAGATTCTCGACATCTTCGAAGGCACCCAGCAGATCCAGCTGCTGATCGTCGCCCGGCGCCTGCTGGGCAAGAGTTCCAGCGAACTCAAATAGGGCAGCGCTTGGCAGCGCCGTAGGTTGGCGCTGAGCGCAGCGAAGCCCAACGGGGAGCACGCAGTGCTCCGCCCGACGATCTGTTGGGCTTCGCCGCTACGCGCCTCAACCCAACCTACCGGCTGGCGGTGCGCCTGGCGTTCAGCCTAGGATGGCAGGTCACAAAAAAGCCCGCATCTGCGGGCTTTTGCTTAGAAGCGGAAGACTTCGGTGTCGATCTTGATGGGTTCTGCCACCGGAATCTTCGGCCCGGGCTCCTGCGGTTTGGCCTTGGCCACCGGGGCCTTCTTGCGCGGTGGCTCGGCCGGGGCCTCCTCGGCCACGGCAATCGGCTGGATGGCCACCGCCAGCTCGGCGGCCAGGCGTTGCAGCAGCAGGCTCTGCGCCTTGACCTGCTCGGCCACGGCGCCGTTGTGGCCCTCCTCCAGGCGCACCAGGCGGCTGTCGCGCAGCTGGCCGCGGCGATCCAGCAGGCGCCACTGCGCTTCCAGCACCGCCGGCACCAGCGGGCCGGAGTCGAGGCGGGTGATGGTCAGCATCACCTGGGCGTCGGCGCTGAAACCGGGGGCGGCCGGCGCCAGGGCCAGGCGCTGGCTGTCCAGGCGCCAGGCCAGTTGGCGCAGCAACTGCTGGTCGATGTCGTTGGCCAGGCCGCTGGCCCAGCGGGCATCGCGGGCGGCCACCAGGCTGCCGTCGGCCTGACGCTGCAGCAGGTGTTCCTGGCGCAGGTAGTCGGCGATGCTGACCGGGCCGACCAGCACCGCCATGCCGCTGTCCTTGGCCGGGGCGACGGCACTGCCGCTGTCGAGTTGGTAGAGTGGCACCGGCTTCTGTTGCAGCAGGCTGCAACCGCTGAGGGTCAGCAGGGTGGTCAGAAGCAGGGCCAGAGGGCGTACTACAGTCATCATTCGTTCCCGGCAGCCGCTGCGGGCGGCTGCGCATCAATCCCATGTCATGCCGGCGGGTCGTCATCCTGACGACCCGGGTCGCGTATCATCCGTCAAACCGCGCCGCGACTCCAGCCTTGCCCGCCTGTCGGTAGGAGGTTAGGCAGCCACAAGCCACAAGCCACAAGCCACAAGCCACAAGCCACAAGCCACAAGCGTGCCGGCTTTTGCTTCTACCTGCAGCTTATTGCTTGAAGCTTGCAACTGCTCCTATTCCACCAGCAACTGGTCGACGCGCTGGAAGCCGCGCGGCAGCTTGTTGCCGCGGCGGCCGCGTTCGCCCTTGTAGTGCTCCAGATCGTCGGCCTTGAGGGTCAGGGTACGCTTGCCGGCCTGCAACACCAGCGAGCTGCCGGCGGGCAGCACGGCCAGGTCGGTGAGGTATTCCTCGCGGCTGGCCACCCGTTCGCCGGGGATGCCGATGATCTTGTTGCCCTTGCCTTTACCCAGTTGCGGCAGGTCGGCGACCTTGAACAGCAGCAGGCGGCCTTCGGTGGTCACCGCCGCCAGCCAGTCGTTCTCGACGCTGGCCACCGGCTTGGGCGCCACCACCCGGGCGCCGTTGGGCAGGCTGAGCAGGGCCTTGCCGGCCTTGTTCTTGGCCTGCAGGTCCTCGCCCTTGACCACGAAGCCGTAGCCGGCGTCCGAAGCGATCACGTACAGCGCGCTGTCCTCCGGCAGCAGCACGCAGTCGAAGGTCGCCCCCGGCGGCGGGGTCAGACGACCGGTCAGCGGCTCGCCCTGACCGCGCGCCGACGGCAGGCTGTGAGCGGCCAGCGAATAGCTGCGTCCGGTGGAATCGATAAACACCGCGTACTGGTTGGATCGGCCCGGCGCGGCGGCCTTGAAGCCGTCGCCGGCCTTGTAGGAAAGCCCCGTCGCGTCGATATCGTGGCCCTTGGCGCAGCGCACCCAGCCTTTTTCCGAGAGCACCACGGTGACCGGTTCGGTCGGCATCAGCTCGGTTTCCGACAGGGCGCGGGCTTCGGCGCGGGCGACGATCGGCGAGCGACGGTCGTCGCCGTACTTCTCGGCGTCCTCGAGGATTTCCTTGCGCACCAATTTTTTGAGCTTGGCTTCGCTGCCGAGCAGGGCCAGCAGCTTCTCGCGCTCCTTGGCCAGCTCGTCCTGCTCGCCACGGATCTTCATCTCTTCCAGGCGGGCCAGTTGACGCAGGCGGGTGTCGAGGATGTAGTCGGCCTGTACATCGGTCAGGCCGAAGCGCTCCATCAGCACCGGCTTCGGTTGATCTTCCGTGCGGATAATGCGAATGACTTCGTCGAGGTTGAGGAAGGCGATCAGCAGGCCTTCCAACAGGTGCAGGCGCTTCTCCACCTTATCCAGGCGGAACTGCAGGCGACGGCGCACGGTGCCGACGCGGTACTGCAGCCACTCGGTCAGCAGGGTGCGCAGGTCTTTCACCGACGGCTTGCCGTCGAGGCCGATGACGTTGGTGTTGACCCGGTAGCTGGACTCCAGCTCGGTGGTGGCGAACAGGTGGGTCATCAGCTCGTCGGTATCCACACGGTTGGAGCGCGGGATGATGACGATACGGGTCGGGTGTTCGTGGTCGGATTCGTCGCGCAGGTCGGCGACCATCGGCAGTTTCTTGGCCTGCATCTGCGCGGCGATCTGCTCCAGCACCTTGGCCCCGGAGACCTGGTGCGGCAGGGCGGTGACGACGATATCGCCATCTTCCACCCGATAAACCGCACGCATGCGCACCGAGCCGCGACCCGTTTCGTAGATCTTCAGCAGATCGGCCTTGGGCGTGATGACCTCGGCCTCGGTGGGAAAATCCGGGCCCTGGATATGCTCGCAGAGCTGTTCGACCGTGGCGCCCGGCTCGTCCAGCAGACGTACGCAGGCGGCGGCGACTTCGCGCAGGTTGTGCGGCGGCACGTCGGTAGCCATGCCGACCGCAATACCCGTCGTGCCGTTAAGCAGCAGGTTGGGCAGGCGTGCCGGCAGGGTCGCCGGCTCGTTCATCGTGCCGTCGAAGTTCGGCACCCAGTCGACGGTGCCCTGGCCCAGCTCCCTCAGCAGCACCTCGGAATAGCGCGACAGGCGCGCCTCGGTGTAGCGCATGGCGGCGAAGGACTTGGGATCGTCCGGCGCGCCCCAGTTGCCCTGGCCGTCGACCAGGGTGTAGCGGTAGCTGAACGGCTGCGCCATCAGCACCATGGCCTCGTAGCAGGCGCTGTCGCCGTGCGGGTGGAACTTGCCGAGCACGTCGCCGACGGTGCGCGCCGACTTCTTGTGCTTGGAGTCCGCGTCCAGGCCCAGCTCGCTCATGGCGTAGACGATGCGCCGCTGCACGGGCTTGAGACCATCGCCGATATGCGGCAGGGCGCGGTCCATGATCACGTACATGGAGTAGTTGAGATAGGCCTGCTCGGTGAAGTCGGCCAGCGACCGACGTTCCACGCCTTCCAGGCTCAAATCGAGGGATTCGCTCATGCGGGCCTCATTGCAAAGTTAGTGAAGCGAAACATTAGTGACGCGAAGGAGTAGCTTGGCGCAGCACCAGGGTGCCGCCCTTTTGACTGAATTCGAGTTGTTGCAGCGCGCTCATGCCCAGCAGCACCTCGTCGCCGTCCATGCCCGGGGCGATCAGCGCGGCGACGTCGCGCAGTTCGATATCGCCCAGGCGCAGGCTGGCCAGGCGCGTGCGATGCCCAGTGGCGCGGCCGTTGGCGGTGCTGATGACGATGGGCGCGCCGCGCGCCAGGCCGAGGCGCTCGGCCACGGCGCTGGGCACCGCCACCTGGGTGGCGCCGGTGTCGAGCAGGAAGGTCACGTCCTGGCCGTCGATCTGCCCGTTGACCAGGTAATGGCCCTGGCGGCTGCTGGCCAGGCGCACCTCGACGAACCCCTCGCCCTGCACCGATTGCGGCACCTGGTTGGGGTTGCGCTGCTGGTCTTCCCAGTTGCCGAAGAAATGCGTGGCCAGCAGCAGGCCGGCGCCCCAGGCGAGCACCCACATCACCCGTCCGGCGCGGCGGCCGGGCGGTGGTGTGGAATCATTGGAAATGGTCATGGGCTGGAGGAACCATTCATGCTTCTTCCTGAAGGAGTTCGGCCTCAAGGTGCCGTATTGCTGCAATCAGATGGAAAAAGCTCAGCGAGCGAGTGTTGTCGAGCTGCAGGTGTTTGCCGATGGCGCGAGAGCCAGCGATCTTTTCGTAGCGATCATTCGTCAGGACTTTCAATTCTCGACTGGGGCTACCCAGCCTATCCGGTGCCCGGAATTTCCTGTTTTGCTGATGTCGCACCAAGCCCTTCATCCCCAAGGCATGTTCGACGGCCTCTAAGTCCGCCAGGTAGAAAGTTTCTAGCTCTTTGCAGGCGATTCGTACCAGGCATTGCGGCGCTTTGCCGGATGTCTCGCACAATTCAAGGAGTTTGTGTTTGATTGCATTGCAATCCGGATGACTGTCTTGGTCGCGTAGTACGATAAAGCGGGCTTGTTCGTTTTGGTATGCCCGAATCTTGCGAACTATCTGTTTTTCCAAGTCTTGCTTGCCTTCGAACGGAATACAGCGAAATTGTATTTCCGTGCTCAATATCCGTGGTAGCAGGGTTTCTAGCATGGCTTCGGCGGAGCGCTCTTCGAGCAGAAATACAAGCTCCCTCATTGTGGATCGACTCCGCCGAAGAAGCCCTGCTTCCACAGATACCCCAACTGATCCCCTTCTGCCATGTAAGCGGCAATCTGTGTGTCGTCCCGGGCGCGCCGGATTTCGGTGCAGCCATGCTGTTTTACCAGCCAGCAGACCTCGTCGAGCTCAAGTGCGTTTAGGAAATCTGGAGAATGGGTCGACACGAATACCTGTCCTCCGCGTTTCGCGTAACTGCGAAATTCCTCGGCGAGTTCGGACATGAGCTGTGGGTAGAGCTGATTTTCCGGCTCCTCTACGCACAGCAACGGGTGAGGCTTGGGATCGTGTAGCAACACCAGATAGGCAAACATCTTGATGGTGCCATCGGACACATAACGATCCAGAAAAGGCGTCTTGAACGAGCCATCTTGGAAGCGCAGTGTCAGATAACCGTCGTCCATGAGTTTGGGCTCGACCGATGACACACCGGGTACGCGACTGGCCATAGTGGTGAGAATCTTGTGGAAAATTTCGCCGTGCTGCTCATGTAAATAGCGCGCCACCAAGGGCAGATTGTCACCGGATTCTGATAGGTGTTCCGTTTCACCTGCCGCATCCTTGCGCCCGCGCGCGGCACTTATGTGGAAGTCCGATACGTGCCAGTTTTCAATTAAACTACGGAACGCATTCGCTGCTTTGAAGCGTTCGAACTGTCCCAGCCCTTTGATAGCCAGAGTGTCCGGCGCTACCCGTTGGGATTCGCGCTCTAGTTCTTCGTCGGATTTGCTGAAGTCTTCCTCGTTAGTAATTGCATACCCTTCACCTTTTACGAAATTAAGAAAGTGATAAGGGCTCCCATAGCGTCCGCGTTTGTAGCGAAGCAGTTCCCTTTGAACAACAGGTGAGCCGTTGCGTTCGCCAATTTCCAGGGAGTACGTCACCAGACGTTCGACACCAGTGATTTCCATGCGGTACTGCAACTCGATGAGAATCAGGTCTTTTTTCGGGTCGCACCCACGGCTCAGCACTTCGATAAAACGACCTCGCTTGTCCAGAGCCTGGCGGACGTTGCCTCTCAAGCAGTCATGCAGGAAGCCGAACACGTCGAATAGGGTTGATTTGCCAGAACCGTTCGCACCGACAACGACCAAGAACGGAGGAATGTCCTTCAGGCGCACATCGCGGAATGCCTTAAAGTTCTTGAGACGGATTGATTCAATTTTCATGCTTATACCTGTGCGCGTCGGTTAGGTGCTGCACTCACACTGAGGTGTTTTCCTGGCTCATGCATTGATAGCAGCGTCTGCTCGTTCACGGACGACGGCTCCAGCCGCCCTTGGGCGCATTGAAGCGCCAGACCAGGGGGCGTTGCTCGCCGTCGGCGCGGGTCTGGCTGCCGTTGTCGACGCCGACCCAGGCGCCGTCCTGGTCGATCCACAGGGCCTCGGCCATGCCGTACTTCGGCGGGTAGCGGCGCGCCTCGGCCAGCGCCTCGCCGGCGAACGACCAGCACAGCTCCGCCTCGCCGTTGCTCAGGGTGCGGCGGCAGATGCGATGAGCCTGGCGCTCGAGGGTGAACAGCTTCTCGCCGAAGTAGGCCAGGCCGGCGAAGTCGCGCGGCGCGGCATGGCCGCCGAGCGCGGCGGGCGAGGGCTCTTCGCCGCTCTCGCTGATCAGCACGCAGCCGCCGGTGCAGCGCCAGGTGCTGTTCTGCCGGTGCAGCACGGTGAGGCCGCGGCGGCGCTGTTCGGCGGCCAGCCACAGGCGCTCGCCGCTGGGGTCGACGGCGATGCCCTCGAAGCCCTGGTTGAAGTGCAGCAGCATGCCGCTGGCACGCGCCTGGCGCACCAGGCCGCTGGGCAGGTTGAGCCACTGCGCGCTGCCGCTGGGCGCCACCTGCAGCACCGCGGCGCGCGTCTCGCTGACCAGGTAGCGGTTGCCCTGGGCATCGCAGGACAGCCCCTCGAAATCCAGCTTGCCGCCGCGTACCAGGCTGGCGGCCCAGTTGCGCATGCGCAGGCCCCAGGGCAGGGCGCTGGCGGGCGGCTCGGGGACGACTAAGGCTTCGCCCTCGGCGCGCAGCAGGCCGTCTTCCCGGTGCAACTGGTAGAGGGTCGCGTCGTCGCGGTCGGACACCGCCCACAGCGCCTCGCCGCACTGGGCCAGGCCGGACAGGTTGCCGCCGGCCATTTCGCTCACCGGGTATTCGGCCTGCAGCTGCAGTTCTTCCAGCGCCGCGGGCTCGGCGTGGGCGCCGCCGGCCAGCAGGCCGAGTGCCAGCAACAGCCTGCGCATCAGGCCAGTACCTCGGCCAGGTTGCCCTTGCTTTCCAGCCAGCTCTTGCGGTCGCCGGCGCGTTTCTTCGCCAGCAGCATGTCCATCACCTCGCGGGTGCCCTCGAAATCGTCCAGGGTCAGCTGCACCAGGCGCCGGGTGTTGGGGTCCATGGTGGTTTCGCGCAGCTGCGGCGGGTTCATCTCGCCGAGGCCCTTGAAGCGGGTCACCTGCGGCTTGCCGCGGCGCTTCTCGGCCACCAGGCGGTCGAGGATGCCGTCGCGCTCGGCGTCGTCCAGGGCGTAGAAGATCTCCTTGCCCAGGTCGATGCGGTACAGCGGCGGCATGGCCACGTAGACGTGGCCGGCGTCGACCAGGGCGCGGAAGTGGCGGACGAACAGGGCGCAGAGCAGGGTGGCGATGTGCAGGCCGTCGGAGTCGGCGTCGGCGAGGATGCAGATCTTGCCGTAGCGCAGCCCGGAGAGATCGCTGGAGCCGGGGTCGATGCCGATGGCCACGGCGATGTCGTGTACTTCTTGCGAGGCCAGCACCTCGCTGCCGTCGACTTCCCAGGTGTTCAAAATCTTGCCGCGCAGCGGCATGATCGCCTGGAATTCCTTGTCGCGCGCCTGCTTGGCGCTGCCGCCGGCGGAATCGCCCTCGACCAGGAACAGCTCGCAGCGCAGCGGGTTCTGCCCGGCGCAGTCGGCCAGCTTGCCGGGCAGCGCCGGGCCCTGGGTGATCTTCTTGCGCTCGACCTTCTTGCCCGCCTTGAGGCGCCGGCCGGCGTTGCTGATGGCCAGCTCGGCCAGCGCCAGGCCGGTTTCCGGGTGGGCGTTGAGCCACAGGCTAAAGGCGTCCTTGACCACGCCGGAGACGAAGGCGGCGGCCTCGCGCGAGGACAGGCGCTCCTTGGTCTGCCCGGAGAACTGCGCGTCCTGCATCTTCATCGAGAGGACGAAGGCGATGCGCTCCCAGACGTCTTCCGGCGCCAGTTTCACCCCGCGCGGCAGCAGGTTGCGGAATTCGCAGAACTCGCGCATGGCGTCCAGCAGGCCCTGGCGCAGGCCGTTGACGTGGGTGCCGCCCTGGGCGGTGGGGATCAGGTTGACGTAGCTTTCCTGCACCGCGTCGCCGCCCTCGGGCAGCCACAGCAGGGCCCAGTCCACCGCCTCCTTGTTGCCGGCCAGGCTGCCGACGAAGGGCTCGGCGGGCAGGCGCTCGAACTCGCTGACGGCATCGACCAGGTAGGAGCGCAGGCCGTCTTGGTACAGCCACTCGACCTGCTCGCCGCTGGCTTTGTCGGTGAAGCTGACCGAGAGCCCCGGGCACAGCACGGCCTTGGCCTTGAGCACGTGCTTGAGGCGACTGACCGAGAACTTGAAGGAGTCGAAATACTTGGCGTCCGGCCAGAAGTGCACGCTGGTGCCGGTGTTGCGCTTGCCCACCGTGCCGACCACCTCCAGCTCGCTGGCCTTGAAGCCGTCGGCGAAGCTCATCTGGTATTCGTTGCCGTCGCGCTTGACGGTCACCACCACGCGGGTCGACAGGGCGTTGACCACGCTGATGCCGACGCCGTGCAGGCCGCCGGAGAACTGGTAGTTCTTGTTGGAAAACTTGCCGCCGGCATGCAGCTTGGTGAGGATCAGCTCGACGCCCGGCACGCCCTCTTCCGGGTGGATGTCCACCGGCATGCCGCGGCCGTCGTCGAGCACTTCCAGCGAGTTGTCCTCGTGGAGGATCACCTGGATCGACTTGGCATGCCCGGCCAGCGCCTCGTCGACGCTGTTGTCGATGACTTCCTGGGCCAGGTGGTTGGGCCGCGTGGTGTCGGTGTACATGCCCGGGCGCTTGCGCACCGGGTCGAGGCCGGAAAGGACTTCGATGGCGTCGGCGTTATAGGCGTTCTGCTGGGCCATGGGCTCTCTTGTTCGTCAAATGAGTGCGGAAAAGTCGGTATCGCGCCAGAGTGTGGCGTCGATCCCGGCGAAAGCGAAGAGCATCGGCAGGTCGCCGGCGAAGCCCTGGAAACCGTGGTCGCCGCCGGCCTGGATGCGCAGGGCGCAGGCCCGGTAGTAGCGCTCGGCGTCGCGGTAGTCGAGGGTCTCGTCGCCGGTCTGCAGCCATACCCGGTAGCGCGTGGCATCGCGCGGCGGCGGCACCTCCAGCTCGGCCAGGGCCTGGATGTGATCTTCGGTCAGTTCCCAGGTCTCGTCGCTGTAGTAATTCTGCTGCGGGCCGAGGTAGCCGTCGAAACGCAGGTGCGGGCGTACCGCGGGATTGATCAGCAGCGCCTTGAGGCCATGGCGCTCGGCCAGATGGGTGGCGTAATAGCCGCCCAGCGAGCTGCCCACCAGCACGGGTTGGCCGAGTTCTGCCACCAGGGTTTCGAGCTGCGCCATGGCCTGGCGCGGATGATGATGCAGCGCCGGCACCCGCAACCGGGCATCGAGGCCCAGGCTGCGCATGGCGCGGCTCAGCTGGCTGGCCTTGTGCGAGGCCGGCGAGCTGTTGAGGCCGTGGATATAGAGGATGGATGCGGTCATGGGGCGGGAGGCTACTACAAAAAGCAGCTATAAGCTGCAAGCTCCAAGCTACAAGAAAAGACGGGGCGGTGTCTGTTGGGGCTACGCGTTTTACTTGCGGCTTGTAGCTTGAAGCTTGCCGCTACTTCAGTAGCCCTTGACGCTGTAATCCACCTCGAAATGGATGCCGGTGACGCGCGATACGCCGGTGTCCAGGCGGCCGTCGGCATGCAGGCGCAGCCAGCGGTAGCCGGGCGCCTCGCTGCCGACCTGGAATTCCTCGCTGCCGGGGGCGAACTGCACGCAGGTCGACGGCGAGGCGAGCAGGCGCAGATCGCCGCGCTGCTGGTCGAATTCCTGGTGGATATGGCCCCAGAGCAGGGCCTTGGCCTGCGGGTGGCGGGCCAGCACGGCGAACAGGGCGTCCGGGTTGCGCAGGCCGATGGGTTCCATCCATTTGCAGCCGATGGACACCGGGTGGTGGTGCAGGCAGATCAGCTGGTGACGCTGCGGCGCCTCGCGCAGTGCCCGCTCCAACAACTCGAGCTGGCCGCCTTCGAGAAAGCCGGGCACCGCGCCGGGGATCGAGGAATCGAGCATGACGATGCGCCAGGCACCGAGGTCGATCACCGGCTCCAGCAGCGCGCTGCCGTTGCAGGCGGCCTGCATCGGCGGCACTTCGTCGTGGTTGCCGGCCAGCCAGCGCGCCGGCGCGCCGAGGGCGGCGGTGAGCTGGCGGAAACGTTGGTAGGAGGCCTGGCTGCCGTCCTGCGACAGGTCGCCGGTGGCCAGGATCAGGTCGATCTGCGGCTGTTCCTGCTGCACCCGCTCGATCACCCGCTGCAGGCTGTCGCAGGTGTCCATGCCCAGCAGCTTGCCGTCCGCTTCGGCGAACAGGTGGCTGTCGGACAGCTGCACCAGCAGGACCGAGGACTCAGCGGAAGGGGTGGGCAGGCTCGGCAAGACCGTCTCCTAGGGCACAATCGGGTGAATTATGGTGGTTGCCGCGCTAAAGGGAAAACCCGCGAAGCGGACGCAGATCACAGAAAAATAGCGTGGTGCCGCGCTATCGGCCGGGCGGTGCGAAGCTTGACGGTTCAGATGACCGGCTGAGGTTCGTGGCCACAGGCCAGGCAGTGGCTGAGCCATTCGCCGAGAAACAGGTTGAGCTGGCTCTTTTCGTCCGGCTGGTGCATGGCGGCATTGGGATAAGGGTAGCGGCTGTGCAGGCGGCGGGCATTCTCGGCACCGACCACTTCGGCCATGCGCGCGTCGTGATAGACCCGCACCTCCAGCTGCGGCACCGGCAGCCAGGGCAGGCTGTGCTCCTGGCGGGCGCGCAGGGTGGTGGTGTAGGGGCAGGCTTCGACCACTTCCAGGCTGAGCACGCCGAGCAGGCGGTCGCCCTGGCTCAGGGCCACGCGCCGCGCCTGGGGTTCGCTGCGCATGTCCGGCAGCAGGCGCATCAGGCGAGCGTAGTTGGCCTCGCAGGCGGCCTGCAGTTCGACCAGGTCGACCCGGTAGCGCTCGCGCACCAGGTTCACGACCACATCCCCCGCACTTCGTCGCGATTGAGCGCCAGCCATTGCAGGGCGATGATGCTGGCGGCGTTGTCGATGCGGCCATCCTTCACCGCCTGCAGGGCATCGGCCAGCGGCCAGACGTGCACGCGGATGTCCTCGCCTTCCTCGGCCAGGCCATGCACGCCGCCGGCGCCCTCGCTGCTGCAGCGCCCGACGAACAGGTGCACGCGCTCGTCGGAGCCGCCGGGCGAGGGGTAGTACTGGGTGATCGGCCACAGCGCCGTCAGCTGCAGGTTGGCTTCCTCGACCGCCTCGCGGCGGGCGACCTCCTCGGGTTCTTCGTCCTTGTCGATCAGGCCGGCCACCAGCTCCAGCAGCCAGGGGTTGGCGCTCTTGTCCATGGCGCCGACGCGGAACTGCTCGATCAGCACCACCTCGTCGCGTTGCGCGTCGTAGGGCAGCACGCACACGGCGTCGTGGCGCACGAAAAGCTCGCGACTGAGCTGCGGGCCCATGCCGCCGGCGAACTGGCGATGGCGCAGGCGCACCCGGTCGAGCTGGTAGAAGCCGCGGAAGCAGGCCTCGCGCTCGATGATGTCGATGTCGTCTTTGCCCATAGGCATCCCCCAACCGTAGGGTGGACATGCCGAAGGCTTGTCCACCATGGCACAGGCGGTGGTGGACAAGGCTGCGCCATGTCCACCCTACCTGGCCCGTTACCGATCACACTAGCGAGCTTAGCGCTGCCAGATCAAGCTTGCGTGACCAGAGGGCTACACCTTCTGGTACAGCTGGCTGCCCTGGGCCTTGAACTCCTCGGCCTTGGCCTGCATGCCCTGTTCGGCGTCCAGGTCGAGGGTGTCGATGCGCTGTTCCTTAGCATAGTCGCGCACTTCCTGAGTGATCTTCATCGAGCAGAACTTCGGCCCGCACATGGAGCAGAAATGCGCCACCTTGGCCGAATCCTTGGGCAGCGTCTCGTCGTGGAAGGCGCGCGCGGTGTCGGGGTCGAGGCCGAGGTTGAACTGGTCTTCCCAGCGGAACTCGAAGCGCGCCTTGCTCAATGCGTTGTCGCGGATCTGCGCGCCGGGGTGGCCCTTGGCCAGGTCGGCGGCGTGCGCGGCGATCTTGTAGGTGATGATGCCGGTCTTGACGTCGTCCTTGTTCGGCAGGCCCAGGTGCTCCTTGGGCGTGACGTAGCAGAGCATGGCGCAGCCGAACCAGCCGATCATCGCCGCGCCGATGCCGCTGGTGATGTGGTCGTAGCCGGGGGCGATGTCGGTGGTCAGCGGGCCGAGGGTGTAGAAGGGCGCCTCGTCGCAGCATTCCAGCTGCTTGTCCATGTTCTCCTTGATCAGCTGCATCGGCACGTGGCCGGGGCCCTCGATCATGCACTGCACGTCGTGCTTCCAGGCGATCTTGGTCAGCTCGCCGAGGGTTTCCAGCTCGCCGAACTGCGCGGCGTCGTTGGCATCGGCGATGGAGCCGGGGCGCAGGCCGTCACCCAGCGAGAAGGACACGTCGTAGGCCTTCATGATTTCGCAGATGTCGTCGAAATGGGTGTAGAGGAAGTTTTCCTTGTGGTGCGCCAGGCACCACTTGGCCATGATCGAGCCGCCGCGGGAAACGATACCGGTCACGCGTTTCGCCGTGAGCGGTACATAGCGCAGCAACACGCCGGCGTGGATGGTGAAGTAGTCCACGCCCTGCTCGGCCTGCTCGATCAGGGTGTCGCGGAACAGCTCCCAGGTCAGGTCCTCGGCGACGCCGCCGACCTTCTCCAGCGCCTGGTAGATCGGCACGGTGCCAATCGGCACCGGCGAGTTGCGGATGATCCACTCGCGGGTTTCGTGGATATGCTTGCCGGTGGACAGGTCCATCACCGTGTCCGAGCCCCAGCGGATGCCCCAGGTCAGCTTGGCCACTTCTTCTTCAATCGAAGAGCCGAGCGCCGAGTTGCCGATATTGCCGTTGATCTTCACCAGGAAGTTGCGGCCGATGATCATCGGCTCCAGCTCCACGTGGTTGATGTTGGCCGGGATGATGGCGCGGCCGCGGGCGACTTCGCTGCGGACGAACTCGGCGGTGATTTCCTTCGGAATCGAGGCGCCGAAGCTATGGCCGGCATGCTGCTCGTTCAACAGGCCTGATTCCCGCGCTTCCGCCAGCTTCATATTTTCGCGGATGGCGACGTATTCCATCTCCGGGGTGATGATGCCCTGCTTGGCGTAGTGCATCTGGCTGACGTTCTTGCCGGCCTTGGCCCGGCGCGGGTTGCGCACATGGGCGAAGCGCATGGCGGTCAGCTCGGCGTCGTTGAGACGGCGCTGGCCGAACTCGGAGGAAAGGCCCGGCAGTTTTTCGGTGTCGCCGCGATCCTCGATCCAGGCGCTGCGCACGTCGGCCAGGCCCTTGCGCACGTCGATGGTGACGTTCGGGTCGGTGTAGGGGCCGGAGGTGTCGTAGACGGTGACCGGGGCGTTGATCTCGCCACCGAAGTCAGTCGGCGTCACGTCCAGGCTGATCTCGCGCATCGGCACGCGGATGTCCGGGCGCGAACCCTGGACATAGACCTTCTGCGAACGGGGGAAGGGTTGCACCGACTGCTGGTCGACCTGGGCGCTTTCGCTCAGGTGTTTTTGTTGTTGTGCACTCATCAAGGCTCTCTCCGGGGATGGTTGTCGGAGCAGAACCTGAGAGAGGAGGGGCGAAGGCGCACCATGGGGCGGTGCCGAGAAGACTCGCCGGGCGGCGAGGACATCTTGTTCCCTACGCAGGCCTTAACCTGATCAGGTTCAACGGGATCCGGCAGCTGCCAATCTCAGCCCCGCATATGGGGCACCCCGACAAGAACCCGGGCAGTCTAATCAAGCTTGAGCGATAAAACCAACCCGAGGGTCAGAAAAGGTCGACCCGTGCGTCGGAAAACGACCAGTCGCGCCGCACGCCGGGCATTGTTCCCGGCGAGCAACATAGCTTGCCGCCAGCTAGACTGATGCCGTCCATGGTGCGCTTGACCCCTGCCCGCGGCGCCCCGTAGCCTTGCCGATCATCGCCCATTCAAGGATTGACCTCCATGTTGCGCAGACTTTCCCTGGCCGTCGCCATTGCCGCCGTCGCCGCGGGCCTGGCCCAGGCCGAAGAGGCCCCGCTGTCGAGCAAGACCGACCTGGTCACCGTGTACCAGGAAGCGGCGAAGAACAATGCCGATATCGCCGCCGCGCGCGCCGATTACCAGGCGCGCCGGGAAGTGGTGCCGCAGGCCCGCGCCGGGCTGCTGCCCAACCTGTCGGCGGGCGCCACCTACGGCGACACCCGCACCGAGATCGACTCGCCGAGCAACAGCGCCTCGCGCAGCGGCACCACCTACCAGGCCAACCTCAGCCAGCCGTTGTTCCGCGCCGACCGCTGGTTCCAGCTGCAGGCCGCCGAGGCCACCAGCGAGCAGGCCGCGCTGGAGCTGTCGGCCACCGAGCAGAACCTGATCCTGCAGAGCGCCGAGACCTACTTCGCCGTGCTCCGCGCGCAGGACACCCTGGCCTCGACCAAGGCCGAGGAAGCGGCGTTCAAGCGCCAGCTGGATCAGGCCAACGAGCGCTTCGACGTCGGCCTGTCGGACAAGACCGATGTGCTCGAGGCGCAGGCCGGCTTCGACACCGCCCGCGCCAACCGCATCCTCGCCGAACGCGCGGTGGAGGACGCCTTCGAGGCCCTGGTGACCCTGACCAACCGCGACTACGCGGCGGTCGAAGGCATCGTCCATACCCTGCCGGTGCTGGCGCCGACGCCGAACGACGCCAAGTCCTGGGTCGACACCGCCGCCGCGCAGAACCTCAACCTGCAGGCCAGCTACTATGCGGTGGACGCCGCCGAGGAAACCCTGCGCCAGCGCAAGTCCGGCCATGCGCCGACCCTGGATGCGGTGGCCAGCTACCAGAAGGGCGATAACGACAGCCTGGGCTTCACCAACAGCAATGGCTTGCCGGGTTACAGCGGCGACGTCTCGCAGCGTTCCATCGGCCTGCAGCTGAACATCCCGCTGTACAGCGGCGGCCTGACCAGCTCGCAGGTGCGCGAGGCCTACCAGCGCCTGGGCCAGACCGAGCAGCTGCGCGAGAGCCTGCGCCGCCAGGTGGTGCAGAACACCCGCAACCTGTTCCGTGCGGTGAATACCGACGTGGAAACCGTGCAGGCGCGCAAGCAGTCGATCATCTCCAACCAGAGCGCGCTGGAGGCCACCGAGATCGGCTACCAGGTCGGCACCCGCAACATCGTCGACGTGCTCGACGCCCAGCGCCAGCTGTACAGCTCGGTGCGCAACTACAACGACGCGCGCTACGACTACATCCTCAACAACCTGCGCCTGAAGCAGGCCGCCGGCACCCTCAGCCCGGCCGACCTGGAAGCGCTGGGCAGCTTCCTCAAGCCGGACTACAACCCGGACCAGGACTTCCTGCCGCCGGACCTGGCCTCGGCCGCCGAGGCGCGCCTGCAGGGCGATGCGGATTTCTGATTCGGCCGCCGCCAACAAACAAGCCCGACTTCGTGTCGGGTTATTGGCGGCGTGCCGCCCGTAGGGTGCGCTGTGCGCACCGATATCCGTTTGCTTCACGACAACCTGCCCGAACCACGCACCGATCTATTGGTGCGCACGGCGCACCCTACGGCCCGAGTAGGCGTCCCAGCCCCGCCAGCAGCCGCTCCAGCGCGCCCTGGTTGGCCTTGAGCACGTTCAAGCCGGCCTGGCGCATGCGCTCGCTGCGCGCCGGCTCGCGCCATAGCGCCGCGACCTCGCCGGCCAGGTCGTCAGCGCCCTGCACCTCGCCCAGTGCGCCGGCTTCGCGCAGCTGCGCGGCGATCTCGAGGAAGTTGAACAGGTGCGGGCCGCTCAGCACCGGCTTGCCCAGGGCCGCCGGCTCCAACAGGTTGTGCCCGCCGTTGGCCACCAGGCTGCCGCCGACGAAGGCGACATCGGCCAGGGCATAGAGAAACAGCAGCTCGCCCATGCTGTCGCCGAGCAGCACCTGGTCGCCGGAGGCTACGGCCTCGCCCGTGGAGCGGCGGCGCGTCGTCAGGCCCTGGTGCAGGCACAGCTGATGGACCGAGTCGAAGCGCTCGGGGTGGCGCGGCACCAGAATCAGCAGGGCATCCGGCCTGGAGGCCAGGATCTGCCGATGGGCGGCCAGGACGATCTCGTCTTCGCCGGCATGGGTGCTGGCGGCGATCCATACTGGGCGCTGCTCGGCCTGCCAGGCGCGGCGCAGTTCGGCGGCGCGTTGCGCCAGGCCGGCATCGATCTGCAGGTCAAACTTGATCGAGCCGGTCACCTCGACGCAGTCGCGGCGCGCGCCGAGGGCGAGAAAGCGCTCGGCCTCGGCCTGCGTCTGCACGGCGATCAACGCCAGCTCGGCAAGCATCGGCGTGGTGAGTCGCTTGAAGCGCCCGTAACCGCGTGCAGAGCGCTCCGACAGCCGCGCGTTGGCCAGCGCCACCGGGATGCCGCGCCTGGCGCACTGGTGGATATGGTTGGGCCACAGCTCGGTTTCCATCACCACCGCCAGCCTGGGGCGGGCGCGATTCAGGAAGCGCGCGGCGGCCCAGGGCAGGTCGTAGGGCAGGTAGCAATGCTGCACGCCGTCGCCGAACAGCGCCTGGATGCGTTCGGAGCCGGTCGGGGTCATGCAGGTGACGGTGATCGGCAGCTCGGGGTAACGCGCCTGCAGCGCGCGGATCAGCGGTGCGGCGGCGATGCTCTCGCCCACCGACACCGCGTGCAGCCAGATGCCGTCCGGTTTCAGCGGCGGTAGGGCGAAGGAGAAGCGCTCCTTGATCCGTCGCGCGTAAGCCGGCGCCTTGCGCGCGCGCAGGGCCAGGCGCAGGGCGATCAGGGGCAGGGCCAGGTGCAGCAGCAGGGTGTAGAGGTGTCTGTTCATGGGCGCGCAGCTTAGCGGTCGAGGCCCGCTCCTGGAAGTGGACTTAGAGCCCGTTCAAAGTCTCGCGAGCTAGAGCAATGCAAGGCAAAAACAGGCGAGGAAGCGGAGTGTGCTTTTGTACATGAGCATTCCGAGCCTGTTTTTAACGCAGCAGTGCCGACGCGCAGCAGAGTTTGGAGGGGCTCTCAGGCCTGCGGGCGCAGCAGCTCGCGCGCCAGGCAGTCGGCCAGCCAGTTGGCCGCCGGGCCGAGCGCGCCGTCGCGGCGGCATACCAGCTCCACCACCAGCGGCAGCGGCGCCCAGTCGCTGCGCAGTTCCTGCAGGTGGCCCTGATAGGTCGGGTACTGCGCCACGTGGCGCGGCAGCCAGGCCCAGCCCAGGCCGCGAATCACCAGCTCGGCCATCACGTAGAAGCTGTCGGCGCGCCACACCAGCGGGCTGATCTGCTCGCCGCCGGGGTAGTGGCTGTCTTGCGGCGTCATCAGCAGCTGGCGGTGTTCGGCCAGATCGCGGCGCTCCACGCTGGCGCGTCCGGCCAGCGGGTGCTGCGGGCTGCACACCGTGACCATCTCGATGGTGCCCAGGCGCTGGCTTTCCAGCTCCCTGGGCATCTGTTCGTGATGAAACAGCAGGCCCAGGTCGGCCTGGCGCTGCAGCAGCTTGCGCGCCACGTCGCCCTGGGCGCCGCTGGACAGCTGCACCTCGAGCCGGGGAAAGGCCTCGGCCAGCGCCCCCAGGCTGGCCAGTACCGGCTGGTAGGGCATGGCTTCGTCCTGCGCCAGGCGCAGGCGCGCCTCCTCGCCACGGGCCAGGCCGAAGGCGCGGCCGTCCAGGCGCTCGCACTGCTGCAACACGCTGCGGGCCTCCTCCAGCAGGGCCGCACCGGCCTCGGTCAGCTGGGGCTGGCGCCCGCTGCTGCGCTCGAACAGCTGCACGCCGAGGTCGGCCTCGAGCAGGGCGATGGCGGTGCTCACCGCCGACTGCGCGCGCCCCACCTCCCGCGCCACGGAGGAGAAGGAGCGACATTCGGCCGTGCGGACGAACAGGTGCAACTGATCGAGGTTCCAGTTCATGGGGTCAACCTATCTGTAAGTCAGATGGGTAATGACTTTATCCCATCGCTGAGGGGCTTAGAATCGCGCCATCGCTCAGGAGTCGCCGCCATGCCCGGATACCTCTACCTCGCCATCGCCATCGCCGCCGAAGTGGTCGCCACCACCTCGATGAAGGCCATCGACGGCTTCAACAAGCCGCTGCCGCTGCTGCTGGTGGTGGGCGGCTACGCCATCGCCTTCTGGATGCTGACCCTGGTGGTGCGCACCATTCCGGTGGGTATCGCCTACGCCATCTGGGCCGGCCTGGGCATCGTCCTGGTCAGCGTCGCCGCGCTGTTCCTCTACCAGCAGAAGCTCGATCTGCCGGCGGTGCTGGGCATGGGCCTGATCGTCAGTGGGGTGTTGGTGATTCAGCTGTTCTCGCAGTCCACCGGCCACTGACGGCGGCCTCGGGCAGGCCGGCCCGGGCGGGTTATACTTGCGCCCCTGTTTTCCGGCGAGGCCCGTTCATGTCCCAGTCCCTCAGCACCGATGTCCTGATCGTCGGCGGCGGCATCGCCGGCCTCTGGCTCAACGCGCGCCTGCGTCGCCAGGGTTTCGCCACCCTGCTGCTGGAGAGTGGCAGCCTCGGCGGCGGGCAGAGCCTGAAGTCCCAGGGCATCATCCACGGCGGCGCCAAGTACGCCCTGCATGGCGCCCTGAGCGGCGCCTCCGAGGCCATCGCCGACATGCCGCGGCGCTGGCGCGAGGCCCTGGCCGGCGGCGGCGAGCTGGATCTCTCCGGCGTGCGCATTCTTTCCGACGCGCATTACCTGTGGTCGCCGGGCACCCTGGCCGGCAACCTCACCAGCTTCTTCGCCAGCAAGGCGGTGCGCGGACGGGTCGACCAGGTCAAGGGCGAGCAGTTGCCGCCGGCTCTGCAGCACCCGAAATTCAAGGGCAAGGTCTACCGCCTGGCCGAACTGGTGCTCGATGTGCCCAGCCTGATCGCCCGTCTGGCCGAGCTGGCCGGCGACGGCCTGCTGGCGGCGCGGCGGATCGAGCCGCTGCGCGAGGACGGCGAGCTGCGCGGCCTGCGGGTCGACGGCCGCGAGATTCGCGCCCAGCGCGTGGTGCTCAGCGCCGGCGCCGGCAATGCCGAGCTGCTCGCCACGCTGGGTATCGAACAGCCCAGACAGCAACTGCGCCCGCTGCACATGGTGCTGGCCAAGGGGCCGGCGCTGCAGCCGCTGTACGCCCATTGCCTGGGCGGCGGGCCGAAGCCGCGGGTCACCGTCACCACTCATCCGGCGGCCGACGGCCAGTGGGTCTGGTACCTCGGCGGCGACCTGGCCGAGGCCGACGGCGTGGCCCGCGACGCGGCCGCGCAGATCCGCGCCGCGCAACAGGAAATGGCCGAACTGCTGCCCTGGGTCGACCAGAGTCAGACCCGTTGGGCGACTCTGCGCGTCGACCGCGCCGAGCCGGCGCAGAGCGGCCTGGTGCGCCCGGATAACGCCTTCCTCGCCGAACAGCCGCACCTGCTGGTGGGCTGGCCGACCAAGTTGGCGCTGGCCCCGGACTTCGCCGACCGCGTGCTGGCCGCGCTGGATCGCGACGGCGTGCAGCCCGGCCGCCACGCGCCCTTGCCGGCGCTGCCGCGCCCGGACGTGGCGCCGCCGGTATGGGAGGCGCTGTTGCCATGAAGAGCACCCTGCACGATCTGCATCGCCCGCTGGGGGCCACCGGCCTGCTGGTTTCGCCGCTGGGCCTGGGCACGGTCAAGCTCGGCCGCGACCAGGGGGTGAAGTACCCCAACGGCTTCAGCATCCCCGACGATACCCAGGCCGCCGCGCTGATCCGCCAGGCCCGCGAGCTGGGCATCAATCTGATCGACACCGCGCCGGCCTACGGCCTCAGCGAGCAGCGCCTCGGTCCGCTGCTGCGCGGCCAGCGCGACGCCTGGGTGATCGTCAGCAAGACCGGCGAGGAGTTCGACGACGGCCAGTCGCGCTTCGACTTCTCCCCGGCGCACACCCGCCTGTCGGTGGAGCGCAGCCTCAAGCGCCTGGAGACCGACCGCATCGACCTGCTGCTGGTGCACTCCGACGGCAACGACCTGGCGGTGCTGCGCGATAGCGGCGTGTACGAGACCCTGGCGGCGCTCAAGCGCGAGGGCAAGATCCTCGCCTACGGCCTGTCCGGCAAGACCGTCGAGGGCGGCCTGCTGGCGCTGCAGCAGGGCGACTGTGCGATGGTCACCTACAACCTCAACGAGCAGGGCGAAAAGCCGGTCCTGGACTACGCTGCCAGTCACGCCAAGGGCATCCTGATCAAGAAGGCCCTGGCCAGCGGGCATGTCTGCCTGGGCGCCGGCGTCGATCCGCTGCGCGCCAGCTTCGAGCTGATCTTCGATCACCCCGGCGTCAGCAGCGCCATAGTCGGCACCATCAACCCCGCGCACCTGGCGGCCAACGTGGCCACGGCGGCGGCGGTGATCCAGGATATCTGCTGAAACCTGCGCTGACGGGTGGTGGGTTGTCGCTCGGAGCCGCCTTGAGCCATTGTTGCGCTTCACCCTGACCACCCTGCGTCCGCCGGGCAGGCTGTCTGCCGCGCCGGATGCACGCCCAGCAGGAACGAGGAGTCGAGATGCCGCGTACGCTGATCCGCAAGGACCCGAGCACCTTCAAGACCCTGCCGCTGTTCGTCGAGGCCGGGCCCGAGGGCCTGAGTTACCAGAGCCTGGGCCAGCCGCTGAACTTCCGCCAGATGCTCGAGCGGCGCCGGCCGCTGCAGGTGGCGGACAGCCGGCGCTTCGCCGCGGAGCTGGCCAACCTCGGCGTCTCGGTGCGCCTGACCCTGCGCCTGCATGGCCGCGACTACTGGCTGCTGGTGCGCCAGCGCCGTCCGGATCGCGGCGACACCGTGCTCAAGCTGATCTCCGGCTATGTGCCGGCCCACGAACTGAACCTGCCGCTGCTCACCGCCATCCAGGAAGTGGCCGAGGAATGCCTGCTGGAAACGGCCGACGGCTGGCTGGCCGGGCGCTTCGGCGATACCTGGCTGCCGACGCCCTACCAGGGCGCGCTGCGCTACCGCGAGGCCAGTCACTTCCGCCTCAGCCCGCTGTCCGGCGCGGCGCGGCCGGTGCAATGCGGCAACCTGACCCTGCTGGAGCGCCCGCGTGCCTACGTGCACCTGCCCACCGCCTCGCTGCAGCTGGTCTACGATCTGAGCCTGGAGCTGCCGCGCGACGTGCGCCAATTGAGCCTGTTCCACGTCGACGAATGCCTGGAGGATGGCCGTCTGGTGGCGCGCCTGGAGCGGCGCCGGCCGGACCTCTACCTGCTGGCCTTGCAGCAGGGCCTGCCCAGCGGCGAGCTGTTCACCCTGAGCAAGGGCGAACTGCGCCCGGCTAGCACCCGCGGCCTGTGGCTGTCGGAGAGTTTCGCCGAGCAGGACGGCTGGCTGGTGCGCGACGAGCGGATTCGCTGGCGGGACTGGCTGCAGCGCTGTGGCGCGCAAACGCCACTGCGGCGGGCGCAGGTCGGCGCGTCCTAGGGAGCGCTATGCGCAGATCAGCGCAAAGCCATCGGCAAGAGCGGTGCGCGCGGCGCACCCTACAACGCGTCGCGGCGACCCGTAGGGTGCGCCGTGCGCACCAAACCCGGAATGTGATCGTTGGTCAGTGCGCCCGGCTTTCGTGCATGCGCGTCAGCTGGCGTTCCAGCAGCGCCGGGTAGGGATCGAGCAGGCGTTCGACGCAGCTGGCGCCTTCCGGGCTGGCGATCGGGCGGATGCGTGCGCGCTGACGCGCCAGGCCATCCTGCGCCACCCGCTGTTCCACCAGCAGCAGATTGCGGCTGTGCTGCGACAGCGCCAGGGCGTCCAGGGCGCTGTCGCTAAGCAGCAGCTCGGCCTGACCGAGGCCGTCCAGGTCGCTGCCCAGGGTCAGGCCCAGCTGCAGTTGCAGGGTGATGCCGCTGTCGGCCACCTCGATCTGCAGGGCGTGGCCGAGGGCGCGCATCAGCTCGCCGCAGCAGATGGCATGGGTCAGGTAGTCCTCGCCGCATTCCTGTTCGTGGAACAGCATCAGGCTGCTGCCGTCCTTGAGCGTGTGCAGCTGGCCCTGATAGAGCGCGGCGGCCTGTTCCAGGCAGCCGCGATAGCGTTCCAGCAGGTCCAGCAGGCGCGTGCGCGGCAGGCGCCGCAGCTGCTCCTGGGCGCCGAGCTGGATGGCCAGCACCGCGCTGGCCTGGGCCTGGCGCGGCGCCGGTGGCGGCGCAGCAGGTGCTTCGGGCTCGTCGCTCAGCTCGGCGAAGGGATCGTCCGGCTCTATCGACTCGGGCCAGGGCTTGAGCGGTTGGTCGCGCTCATCGCTCTGCTCATGCTCGGCGAAGACGCGCTCGTCGACGACCGGCACCTCGTCGTCCAGCTCGGCGAAGGCGCCGTCGTCCTGTTCGTCCGTGTCGGCGAAAGCGGGTTCGTCGTCGAACGCAGGCTCGGGCTCCGGTTTTTCCGGCACCAGGCGCGACTGCAGCTGGCGCGCCAGGTCGCCGATCTCGTCGTTGCGCCCGGCGCCGGGGGCGGGGTCGTCCGGGTCGCGCAGCCACAGGCGCAGCTGCAGCAGCGGGGTGGAGATATGCCGGCCCAGACGCATGCTCAGCGACAGGGTCAGGGCCAGCAGGATCAGGCTGAGGATGCCCATGCTCTGCAGGCTGATGGTCATCGGCTGCTGGAACTGGCGCATGTCCAGGCTGATGCGCAACTGCCCGGCGATCACCTCCTGGAAGGTGATGGGCGTGGAGTACAGCCCTTCGCTCTCGCCCAGCACGCTGCGCGTCGGCCGCGCGCCGGCCTCGGCGAGAATACGGTTGTCCACGCTGTAGATGGCGGCGTGGGCCACCAGCGGGTTCTTCGCCAGGTTGTTCAGCAGCACGTTGAGGCTGAGGATGTCGTTGGACACCAGCAGTTCGGTGGCCGAGGCGGCGGTCTGGGTGATCAGGCTCTGGCCGAGGGCGTCGGCCTGCTGCTGCATGGCCTGCTTGAACTGCATGCCCATGACCCAGGCGTAGATCAGCATGGCCAGCGCCACCAGCAGCAGGCTGTGGCTGGCGATGCGCAGCACCAGGGGCACGCGCCGCTGGCGCAGGGCGTGGAAGATCAGCAGGAAGAAATTATCGGGTTTGACGGGCGCGGGCCGGTTCACAGAGCACGGCTCTTGTCGACTGAAGTTGCCGCGCAGTATAGCGGTCGCCCTGTGGCGGGCAAAGCGGCGAGCGTGCCCGTCCGGCGCGGAAACTGGGTAGAATGTGCGCCTTTTCCTCGGCCTGGCGGTCGTTCGCCGCCTCATGCCGCTCAATCGTCTGCCCCGGAGGGTGCGCCTTGCGCGAAATCGTCCTGATCAATATCACCGGCGAAGACCGTCCCGGTCTCACCGCCGCCATCACCGGCGTGCTGGCCCAGGGCGGGGTGAACATCCTCGACATCGGCCAGGCGGTGATCCACGACACCCTGTCGTTCGGCATCCTCATCGAGATTCCCGACAACGCCCGCGCCCAGTCGGTGCTCAAGGAAGTGCTGTTCACCGGCTACGAGCTGGACCAGCAGGTGCGCTTCACCCCGGTCTCGGAGGAGGATTACCGGCAGTGGGTGGGCGGCCAGGGCAAGGCCCGGCATATCGTCACCCTGCTGACGCGCAAGGTGACTGCCGAGCAGCTGCAGCGGGTCAGCGCCATCACCGCCAAGTACGGCCTGAATATCGACCATATCGACCGCCTGTCCGGACGCATGCCGCTGGACATGCCGGCCGAACAGGGCAAGGGCTGCATCGAGTTCTCGGTGCGCGGCGAGCCGGCCGACCCGGCGGCGCTGCGTGCCGAGTTCCTCAGCGTGGCGCAGGAACTCAACGTCGACATCGCCTTCCAGCGCGACTCGGTGTTCCGCCGCAACCGCCGCCTGGCGGTGTTCGACATGGACTCGACGCTGATCGAGGCCGAGGTGATCGACGAGCTGGCCAAGGCCGCCGGCGTCGGCGAGCAGGTGGCCGAGATCACCGAGCGGGCCATGCGCGGCGAGCTGGATTTCGCCGCCAGCTTCAGGGAGCGCCTGGGCCTGCTCAAGGGCCTGTCCGAGGACGTGCTGGAGGAAATCGGCGCCTCGCTGCGCCTGACCGAGGGTGCCGAGACGCTGTTCGCCGAGCTCAAGCGCCTGGGCTACAAGACCGCCATCCTCTCCGGCGGCTTCACCTACTTCGCCAAGCAGCTGCAGGCCAAGCTGGGCATCGACTACGTGTTCGCCAACGAGCTGCAGATCGAAGACGGCAAGGTCACCGGCGTAGCGGTGGAGCCCATAGTCGACGCCCAGCGCAAGGCCGACCTGCTGCGCCAGCTGGCCGAGCGCGAAGGCCTGCAACTGGAGCAGACCATCGCCGTCGGCGACGGCGCCAACGACCTGCCGATGCTAGGCCTGGCCGGCCTCGGCGTGGCCTTCCGGGCCAAGCCGCTGGTCAAGCAGTCGGCCAAGCAGGCGATCTCCACCCTGGGCCTGGACGGCATCCTCTACCTGCTCGGTTTTCGCGATCGCGAAGGCCAGGAGTAGGCCGTAGGGTGCGCCGCGCGCACCGCTTCCGATGGTGGAACGGCTGGTGCGCACGGCGCACCCTGCGGGGTTATTCGTCGCCGGCGGAGAAGTCGTAGTCCATCGACTGGCTCGGCCCCTGCAGGTAGTAGCCCTGGATGAAGTTGACCCCGGCCTGCCAGAGGGTCGCCAGCACGCTGGCGCTCTCGACGAAGGGCACTATGGTCAGCTTGGCCTGGGCGTGCAGGCTGCTGAGCAGGGTCTTCAGCGCTTCCTGGTTGTCGGCGTTGCCCAGGTCCTGGGAGAAGGAGCCGTCGATCTTGACGAAGTCCACCTGCAGGTGCTTGAGCGTGTTGAAGGGGTTGAGCGCGCAGCCGAACTGGCTCAGCGCCACCTTGCAGTGCAGCTCGGCCAGGCCCTGGGTCAGCGCCTTGGCCTGTTTCAGGTAGGCGATGGCATCCGGTTCGCTGAACTGGAACACCAGCGCGTCGGACGGCAGGCGCGCCGCCTTGAGCGCCACGCTGAGCCAGGGCAGCAGGGTCTGGTCCTGCAGGCTGGCGCTGGACAGGTGGACGAACAGGCGGGTGTTGTGGCCCTTGGCGCGGTGGTCGGCGAGCAGCTTGATCGAGTTGAGGATCACCCAGCGGTCGATCTTCTCGCCCAGGCCGGCGTCCTTGGCGGCGGCGAGGAACTCGGTCGGCGGCACTTCCTCGCCCTGCGGGCTGAGCAGGCGCAGCAGCACCTCGTAGTGCTCGTGGGCGTCGCCGCGCAGGCTGATGATCGGCTGGAACAGCAGGCGGAAGCTGTTGTTCTCCAGCGCCTGCTGCACCATCGCCAGCAGGTTGCCGCGGTTGGCCGCGGCGGCCAGTTCGTCGGCCGGGTTGAACAGCTTCAGCGCATTGCCCTCGGTCAGCTCGTCGGCGCAGCGGTGGGCGCGGTCGATGACTTCCTGGGCCTTGGCGGTCTTCTCGCTGAGGCCGGCGACGCCGATCGACAGGCTGGTCTGCACCGTGCGGCCGTTGACGTCGAACATGTGTCCTTCGACCTTCTTCAGCAGCGCGGCGAGGCTGTCCTCGCACTGTTCGGGCGTCTGCCCCGGCAGCAGAGCGGCGAACACGTCGTCGCCGAAGCGCGCCAACTGGGTGTCGGCGGCGAAGTGCGCGCGCAGCAGGCCGGTCAGGTCGGTGAGCAGCAGGTCGATGCCGGCCAGGCCGATCTCGCCTTGCAGGCCGGCGTAGCGGTCGACGCGGACATAGGCCAGGGCGGACGGCTGCCCGGCGTTGACCGCGCGCTCGGCGGCGGCGTCCATCAGCTCGAGGAAATGGTTGCGGTTGAACAGGCCGGTGACCAGATCCTGGCTGCTGATCTCGCGCAGTTTCTCCTCCAGCTCGGCGTTGGAGGTCTCGGCGCGGATCACCACCTGGATGCACGGCTCGCCGTCGTAGGTGGCCGGGGAGAAGCTCATCTGCGCGGCGAAGCTGCTGCCGTCGGCGCGTACGCCTTGACAGGCCAATTCGGCGTCGCCCTCGGCGCTCTGGTAGTTTTTCAGGAAGTCCTTGAACGCGCCCTGATCGGCACTGGCGATCAGGTCGATCATCGGCATGCCTTCCAATTCCTCGCCGTCCTCGTATTTGAACAGCTCCAGGTAGGCGCGGTTGGCGTAGATGTGCATGCCGTCGTGGACGTAGGTGATGGCGTCCACCGAGCTTTCCAGCAGCAGCTGGCAGCGTTTCTCCGCCTCGCGCAGCGCCACTTCGGCGGCGCGGCGGGCGCGGCGTTCCTCGAGGTTGGCCAGCTCGCGCTTGGCCACCAGCACCAGGCGCTCGTCCTCGCCCTGCGGCAGGGCGTCCTGGGCGCCGAACAGCAGCGCCTCGGTGATGGCTTCGGAATCGTTGCCCTCGACCAGCTGCAGCACCGGGATGTCCTTGGCCTGGCGGCGAATGGCGCCGATCGCCTCGCCGGGGTCGAGCTGCTCGCTGTTCGGCGCGCAGATCAGCAGGTCCCAGGTCTGTTGCAGGGTCTCGGCCAGGTCGTCGCTGGAGGTCAGGCGATGCACGCGGGTGGCGTGCCCGGCATTGCGGAACAGACTGACCAGGCGCTCGGCCTCGTTCTGCGAATCCTCGAGAATCAGCAGGCGGATGGTTTTCTTTTCGATGGCCATAGGATGGGTCAATACCGCGCCGAACGGGCGCGAAAAGGCGACAAATGGTGAGTTGGCCGCAGCCTACAGCGACTTCCAGAGTGAGTCAAAATCTTCCTCCCCGGCCGGCTTCTGGCTTTGCGAGGCTGTGACCGGCTTCCCGGCGGCGCCTTCTTCGGCGCCGACGCGGTGATACTCGAACTGGTTGAAACTGCCGGTGCTGACCTGTTTGCGGGTCAGCACCGCGCGGTGTTCCTCGCCGTGATCGTTGATCAGCACCTTGCTGCCTTCCTGGAACGGCAGGCGCGGCGTGATCAGGCTGGCCGGGCGCGAGATGGCGCTGATCTCCGGCAGCAGCAGGGCACGCAGGTACTGGCTGTTCTGCTCGGCCTTGCGCACCAGTTGCAGGCCGCAGGAGCGAGCATGTGGGGCGATCAGCTCGATACCCATCTGCGTGCCGCCGCCGCGCACCTGGCGGATCCAGCGCACGATGGCCACGCTCCAGCCCTGACTGGGGTTGTCCTGTACGCCGAGCAGCTCGCCGGCCTGCAACTGGGCGGGCACTTCCTTGGCCCAGGACAGGCAGTAGCCGCCGGGGCTGTGGTTGACGATGGCCAGTGGGTAGGTGGGATAGCTTTCGCCGCTGCTTTCCGGCTCGGTGGGCTGCTCGCCGGTGCTGACCTTGCTGTACTGGATTTCCTCGAAGTGGAAGTCGCTGCCGGTGCGCTGCGCATCGAAGGCGTTGGACCAGACATCGGGTGCGCCGGTCGAGGGCTTGAACACCGCGGCACCGGCCTCGCTGGGGCGCTTGAGCACTTCGCCGAAGGACTGTTCGCCGGCGAGGAAGAAGTGCAGGGCGCTCATGCCGATGCACAGGGTCAGGTTGCCGTGGCCGCTGGTGCGCTGGAAGGTGCGCTCGGCGATATCGCCCCAGGCGGCGCCGACGTGTTGCAGCAGGTCCAGGCTCATGCCTTCGGGGATCGGCAGGCGCGATCTGGGCCGATCCTCCTCGGGCAGCAGCAGGTACTCCTTGATCGCGTCCACCAGCGGCTGTGGGTCTATGCCCAGCAGGTTGTGCAGTTCGCCGTCGGGGTACAGCGACTTGTAGCGCGGCGGCCCGTCCACCTGCGGCGCGAGGACGAACAGGCTGCCCGGGAGGTCGCCGGCCTGCAGGCTGACCAGGGCGCTCCAGGGCTCCAGCGCCTCGGCCAGGCGGGCGATGCCGTTCTGGCGCATCTGGTTGGTGCGCGCGCAGCCGAGCAGCAGGGCGATCAGGTAGCACTGCTCGGTGCTCAGGCCGGGCGAGTGACGCGCCAGCGGATCGCGGATCGCCTGGCGCTGCAGGCTCTGTTCGCTGGCGATCTGATACAGCTGGTGCAGCTCTAGCCACAGGCCTTCGGGCACCGGGCAGTACAGCTGGCTGGCGCGGATCAGCGGGCTGCACAGGCTATGGCTGGCACGCTGCAGGGCAACGGCGAGCAGTTGGTCACGCTCCTTGCCACTGCGCGCCATGGCCCGCGAGATGATCAGCTTGTAGCCGACGGCCAGGTGGTTCTGCAGCGCCTGGCACAGGTTGGCGACCTTGCGCGGGCGCTCGTCGAGGACGATGGCCTGATTGAGGAAGTGACGTTCCAGGTGCTGGCAGACGAAGTGCACTTCCGGGCGCAGCAGCTCCAGCAGGTGCAGGCGGTTTTCCGAGGGGGTAAGGAATTGGTTGAGTTCCACCAGAGCCTGGTATAGCTGGCGTGCGGTTTCCCCGATGTTGGCCTTGGGTAGGCCGGCGAGCCAGCGCTTGAGGTCGCGGGGGCTGCCGTCGCAGAAGCTCAGGCTTTGCTTGCTCGGGGTGGGGACGCGCAACAGCAGCAGGTGGGGACTCTGTTTATCCATCGAACTCGGATACTCCGGCCACGCAAAGGCTGGCGGCTCTCGTAATAGTCTTTCGAACTCTAGCAGCATCTCGCCGCGGTCGCAGCCCACCCCGGGGGTGGGCTGGCGTATCAGAGTACTCGACTATGACTCGGCGGTCAGTGACCCGGGTCAGGGTCGCGGCGCCGCTCAGGCCTGGGCGTTGCCCAGCAACTGGCCCATGCGTACGGCGCTGCCGGCGCCCAGTTCGGCGGCCCACTGCACCTGTTGCGGGCCGAACAGCACTATGGCGGTGGAGCCCAGCTTGAAACGACCGAGTTCGGCGCCCTTGGCCAGCTCGATCGGTGCGCGCGCAGCGGCGTCGTAGCGGGTGCTCCTCAGCTCGCGCTTGGGCGGGGTGACCAGGCCGGCCCAGACCGTCTCGACGCTGGCGACTATCATCGCGCCGACCAGTACCACGGCCATCGGCCCGCGCTCGGTGTCGAACAGGCAGACCACCCGCTCGTTGCGGGCGAATAGCTCGGGCACGTTCTCCGCGGTGGTCTGGTTGACCGAGAACAGTCGCCCGGGGACGTAGACCATCTCCTTGAGGGTGCCGGCCAGCGGCATATGCACGCGGTGGTAGTCCTTGGGCGACAGGTACACGGTGGCGAACTGGCCGCCCATGAAGGGGGCGGCGCGCTCGGCGTCGCCGCCGAGCAGTTCGACGGCGCTGAAACTGTGGCCCTTGGCCTGGAACAGGCGGCCGTGTTCGATGGCGCCGAGCTGACTGATGGCGCCGTCGGCCGGGCAGAGGATGGCGCCGGGGGTCTCGTCCAGCGGGCGGGCGCCGTCCTTCAGGGCGCGGGTGAAGAAGGCGTTGAAGTGCTCGTAGGCGCGCAGGTCTTCGACCCGGGCCTCGCTCATGTTCACCTGGTAGCGCTTGGCGAACCAGGCGATCAGCGGGTTCTTCAGCCAACCGATGCGGCATTCGGCGACGCAGCCGATCAGGCGCGACAGCAGGTGGTGGGGCAGCAGGTACTGGCTGAGGATAAACAGGCGTTGTTTCATCGTGTGTCCTTGAGGGTTCGGGGCCGGTGCTGGGGCAATCGGCTCATGCAGCTGGCTGGCGTCCGGGTTCAGCGTTCGACCGGGGTATCGGGCAGGTTGCCCCACTCGGCCCAGGAGCCGGCGTAGGCCTTGACCCGCGGATAGCCCAGGGCCTTGGCCACCACATAGGTGAAGCCGGAGCGGCGGTGGGTCTGGCAGTGGGTGATCACTTCCTTGTCGGGGGTGATGCCCAGATCGTGCAGCACTTCGGCGATGTCCTCGCGGATGCGCAGGCCACGCTGCGGGTCCATGCCGGCGGTCCATTCGAAATTGACCGCGCCGGGGATATGGCCGCCGCGCGCCGAGCTGAGTTTTTCGCCGCGGTATTCGTCCGCGCCGCGGGCGTCCCAGATCGCCAGGTCGGCGGCGCCCAGGCGCGCCTGCAGATAGTCGCGGCTGGCCGTCGGCTCTTCGTGCAGGGTCAGCGCCACCGGCGTGTGCCGCGCGGGCGGACTGTCCTGGCTCAGTGCGCGGCCTTCATCGATCCAGGCCTGCAGGCCGCCGTTGAGGAAGTGGTAGCGGCTGTGGCCGATCACGTCGAGCAGCCAGATGAAGCGCCCGGCCCAGGGGCCGCCCTCGTCGTCGTAGACCACATAGGTGGCGTCCGGGCGGTGGCCCAGTTCGGCGAACAGCGCTTCGAGCTGCGCCTTTGGCGGAACCAGGCCGGGGGCGGGGGGCTGGCCCAGCTGCGTACGCTTGCTGTCGACCCAGCGCGCGCCGGGGATGTGTCCGGCGGCATAGCGCGCCGCGCCGCTGAGGTCGAGCAGGATCAGCTCGGCGGCGTCCAGGCGGCTGGCCAGCTCGGCGGGCTCGATCACCAGGGGCAGGTTGGCGAAGGCGGACATGGAGGCCTCCTCGAATGAAAAGAGGCCGATTGTAGCGGAAAGGGCTAGCGCCCGCGCCTGGCGAAGCTGGCCAGGGCGCGCTCGATGCATTGCACGGTTTTACCGAAGGCCTGCAGGGCGAGCGCGTTGAACGGCTGGCCGCCCTGATCGGCGACCAGCAGCATGACCACCCGGCCATTGCTGGCCAGCGAGCGCAGCAGCAGGTGTTCGCCGGGGAACAGCGCCTTCAGGCTGCCCGGCAGCAGGGCGGAGAACTGGGCGATATTGACCGGGCTCAGGCGCAGCTGGCCGGGCTCGGCGAGCAGCCGGCGCAGCACCTGGCTGTGCGCCGGATCCAGGCTAAGGGCGCTGGCGCCCGGCTCCAGCCCCGCCTGTTGCTGGGCCTGCAGACGGCTGTGCTGGCGGTCGGCGAGCAGCAGCAGCACCCGATTCAGGCCGCAGGCCTGCAGGGCGTCGCGAGCGCAGGCGGTCAGCTGCAGGACGTTGGCGAAGGCGCTGGGCTCGGCGAGCAGGCGCGCGCAGTGCCGGCGCCAGGCGCCGAGGTCGTCGCTCCTGGGCGGGGGCGCGGCTCGGAGGGGCTGCAGGTGGCGTGCATCCCAGGGCCAGAGCAGGGCCTGGGCCGGGTGCCAGAGCTGGGCGTCATGGTTCAGACGGGCGCTGCTCGCCGCATGTCGGTGCACTTGCTGCTGGATCTCGTCCAGCGGCAGCTGCAGGTAGAGGCCGGTCAGACGCTGCCAGCGCAGGCTGTGCGGGGCGTTCCAGGCCTGGTGTGCCGACAGTGCCAGGCCGTTGGCCAGCAGCACGCAGTTGCTCGGCTGGGTCAGCCAGCGGCGCAAGGGAATGTCGGCATCGAGCAGCTGTTGCTGGTGCAGCGGGTGCTGGTTGTCGCGGGCGATATGCAGCGCCTTGACCAGCAGGCGGCGGTCGCGCTCCAGCAGGCGGTAGCCCTGCACTATCCACTCCGGCAGGCGCCAGCGTTCGGCCAGTTGCCGGCACAGCTGCAGCAGCGGCACGCCGAGCAGCTCCCGCTCCACCTTGGCCGGCCGCTCGCCCTTGACCAGGATGCGTTGCTCCCAGGCCTCGAACAGCTGCGGATGGGCGTACAGCAATGGCCAGAGCGGGGCGAGAAACAGCAGACTGCAGCCGTGCAGTTCGTTCCACAGGCGCGCCAGGCGGGCGCCGAACAGGCCGCGCGCCTGCTGGCTGGCATGTTGGCTGATCAGCAGGAGCTGGCGCAGGGCCAGAGGGATTTCCGCAGCCGGCAGGGCGGGGGCCTGGTTGAGCAGGGCCTCGCAGCGCTTCAGGCCGAGGCGGGCCAGCGCGGTTTCCAGGCTGTCGGCCGGATCGCTGAGGCTGCTGCCGGCCTGGTTGGCTTCGCGCAGCACCTGCAGGGCGAAGGTCGGGCTGAGTTCGATCGCCTCGGCGATCTCGCCCCAGCTGCGGCGGTTGTCGCCGAGGGTGCGACGCAGGCGCGCATGTTGCTCCTGCTCGATTGGCAGGGGCAGCTTGCCCAGCTGTTGCAACCAGGCGTCGAGACTGCGTGGCAGGGGCTTTGGCGTCGACATGCGAGTTGAGCCGAACTGGCTTTTGACCGTAACTGGCTATAGTCTGGCGTATAAGTTCCGATAATTAGAAGGGTTGTTTTTAATAACCCTCTCTCTTGGCTCTGCAAACACTCTTCCTATGGCAAAAATCATCGGCATCATCGTCGTCCTGGGCTGCGTCTTCGGCGGCTTCGTGCTGTCCGGCGGGCAGTTCATGGCACTCGTTCATCCTTACGAAGTGCTGATCATCGGTGGCGCGGCGCTGGGCGGCTTCCTCCAGGCCAACCCGGGCAGCATGTTCATGACGGTGTTCAAGAAGTCGGTGAGCATGTTCGGTACCCGTTTCACCCATACCTACTACCTGGAAGTGCTCAAGCTGCTCTACGAGGTCCTCAACAAGAGTCGCCGCGAAGGCATGATGGCCATCGAGGCGGACGTCGAGGATCCCAACGCCAGCCCGATCTTCAGCAAGTACCCGGGGGTGCTCAAGGATGCGCGGATGACCGCCTTCATCTGCGACTACCTGCGCATCATGTCCTCCGGCAACATGGCCCCGCACGAGCTGGAGGGCCTGTTCGACATGGAGCTAGCCAGTCTCAAGGAGGAACTCGAGCATCCCTCCCATGCAGTGGCCAAGATCGCCGACGGCCTGCCGGCCATGGGTATCGTCGCCGCGGTGCTGGGCATCGTGATCACCATGTCGATCCTCGCCGAGGCGGATAACGCGCAGATCGGCGAGAAGGTCGCCACCGCGCTGGTCGGCACCTTCCTCGGCATCCTCGCCTCCTACGGCTTCTTCGGCCCGCTGTCGACGGCGCTGGAGCATGACGCCAAGGAGGAGGTCAACCTGTACGAGGCGATCAAGGCGACCCTGGTGGCCTCGGCCTCGGGCATGCCGCCGAGCCTGGCGGTGGAATTCGGGCGCAAGGTGCTGTTCCCGGCGCATCGGCCGACTTTCACCGAGCTCGAACAGGCCATGCGTGGCAACTGAGCCGAGACGCTGAGCCATGGAAAACAACCAGCCGATCATCGTCAAACGCGGCAAGAAGAGCGCCGGTGGGCACCACGGCGGCGCCTGGAAGATCGCCTTCGCCGACTTCGCCACGGCCATGATGGCGTTCTTCCTGGTGATGTGGCTGATGTCCTCGGCCACCCCGGAGCAGAAGAAGGCCATTTCCGGCTACTTCCAGGACCCCATCGGTTTCACCGAGAGCGCCAGCCCGCACGCCATCGACCTCGGCGGCTCGCCGACGCCGGCTCCGGAACGCACCCTCAACCCGGAAATCAACGACCTGACCGACAGCCCGGACGTGGAGATCGACGCCGATCAGGTCGAGACCCTGGCCGACAAGCTGGAGCGCGAGCGCCTCGAGCTGCTGCTGCAGGAACTGCAGAACAAGGTGGAGGAGAATCCCGAGCTGCAGCGCTTCAAGGATCAGATTCTGTTCGAGATCACCCAGGACGGCCTGCGCATCCAGATCATGGACGCGGAGAACCGGCCGATGTTCGCCCTCGGCAGCGCCGAGCTGCAGCCCTACTTCGAGGACATCCTGCTGGCTATGGCCGACACCATTCGCGCGGTGCCGAACAAGATCAGCGTCAGCGGCCATACCGACGCCAAGCCCTTCGGCGGCCGCGGCGATTTCGGCAACTGGGAGCTGTCGGCCAATCGCGCCAACGCCGCGCGGCGCACGCTGATCGCCGGTGGCTACGCCGACGAGCAGGTGGCGCGGGTGGTCGGTTACGCCTCCTCGGCGCTGTTCGACCGCGAGGATCCCTTCAATCCGGTCAATCGGCGCATCGACATCATCGTCCTGACCAAGAAGGCGCAGCGCGCCATCGAGGGCGAGCAGGGCGGCGACGAGGTGCCGCCGCCGGCGCCTGCCGAGGCCGCACCGACGGCCCCCGGCGCGGCCAGCGAGCCGCTGCCGGCCGAGCAGGTGCGCGAGCGCCTGAATATCTTCGAGGACGGTGCGCTGCAGTTCGACCAGCCGGTCGACCAGTAGGCCTCGGCCTCCCGCTCACTGGCGCACGTCGGCGTCGCTCAATACTCGTCTTCGGGCAGGCTGGCGAGGATATGCCGGTAGCTGGCCATGCGCTGCGGCTGGATGCGCCCTTCTTCCAGGGCCAGGAGCAGCGCGCAACCCGGCTCGCGGTCGTGCTTGCAGTCGCGGAAGCGGCAGCGCCCGAGCAAGTCGTGGAACTCGATAAAACCGGCTTCGACGTCATCCCTGCTGACATGGCCGAGGCCGAACTCGCGGATACCGGGCGAGTCGATCAGCTGGCCGCCGCCGGGGAAATGGAACAACCGTGCGGTGGTGGTGGTGTGGGTGCCCTTGCCGGTCAGCTCCGACAGCGCGCCGACGCGGGTGTCGACCCCGGGCAGCAGGCTGTTGACCAGCGACGATTTGCCCACCCCGGACTGGCCGACGAACACGCTGACGTGGCCGTCCAGGCGTTTCTTCAACTGTTCCATGCCGTCGCCCTGGTGGGCCGAGACCTCCAGCAGCGGGTAGCCCAGCTGGCGATAGACGCCGAGCAGGGCGTTAAGCGCGACTTCGTTCTGCGCGTCGATCAGGTCGGCCTTGTTCAGCAGCAGCAGCGGGCGGATGCCGGCATGCTCGGCGGCCACCAGGTAGCGGTCGATCAGGTTGGCGTGCGGCTCGGGCAGCGGGGCGAAGACGATGACGATCTGGTCGACGTTGGCCGCCACCGGCTTGAGCGCGCCGCGCATGTCCGGCCGGCACAGCTCGCTGCTGCGCGGCAGCTGGGCGACTATCACGCCGTCGCCCTGGTTGCCGGCGCGCCACACCACCTGGTCGCCGGTGACCAGTGCCGGCAGGTTGGCACGCAGGTGGCAGCGGAATGCCTGGCCGGCCAGCTCGCCCTGCAGCGCCTCGATCTCCACCTGCACGCCGAAGTGGGCGATCACCAGGCCGGTCTGCTCCGGGCCCAGGTCGCCGCCTTCCAGGGCCTCTACGGCACGCGATTCGCGCTTGGCGGCGCGCGCCGCGCGTTCGCCCTGGATCTTTTCGATGCGCCAGCTCTGGCGGCGGTTGAGTTGGCGTTTGGCCATGGAGATTCCGAGTGGGTAGAGTTGCCGGGAAACAAGCCGCGCGAGTTTAGCATGGGCGCCGCGGCCTCGATTTGACCTTCAGGGGGCGGGATGGACGAACGCGAAGGGGGGCTGCAGCGGCCCTGGCGCCGGGTGTTGATGGCCCAGGGGTTGGCCGTCGCGCTGCTGTTGGCGGCGGTCTACGGACTGGCGCTGCTGTCGCCGCTGCGCCTGCCGCTGTGGCTGGCGGCGCTGGCGCAGGGGGCGCTGGCGGCGGCCATCGGTTGGCGCCTGGGGTTGTCGCGTTGGTGGTTGGGGATCAACCTGGCCTTCCTGCCGGCGCTGTGGCTGCTGCAGCAGGCGGCGCTGCCGGGCTGGCTCTACCTGCTGGGCTTTGTCCTGCTGCTGCTGGTCAACTGGAACAGCCTGCACGAACGCGTGCCGCTCTACCTCAGCGGCACGCGCGCGCGCCAGCAACTGGGCGACTGGCTGGCAGCGCGCGAGGCGCCGCCGCGTTTCGTCGACCTCGGTTGCGGCACCGCCGGCACCCTGCTGCATCTGGCGCGGCGCTTCCCGCGCGGGCGCTTCGTCGGCGTCGAGAGCGCGCCGCTGCTGTTTCTCCTGGCCTGGCTACGCTGCCTGGGGCAGGGCAACTGCAGCATTCGCTACGGCAGCCTGTGGCGTACCGAGCTGGCGCCGTTCGACGTCGTCTACTGCTTCCTCTCGCCGGTGCCGATGGCGCGCCTGTGGGCCAAGGCACGCTGCGAGCTGGCGCCCGGCAGCTGGCTGATCAGCAACAGCTTCGCCGTCCCCGGGGTTGCCCCAAATGCCGTGCGCGAACTGAACCAGGGGCGGCAGACGCAGTTGCTGCTGTGGCAGATCGGCGACGCCGATATCCGCTAGACTTGCCGCCTGAGCCAAGGAGCCGCACACCATGCAGAACCCCAACAACCTGATCTGGATCGACCTGGAGATGACCGGCCTGGAGCCGGAGCGCGACGTGATCATCGAGATGGCCACCATCGTCACCGACAGCGAACTGAACGTGCTGGCCGAGGGCCCGGTGATCGCCATTCACCAGAGCGACGCGGCGCTGGCCGCGATGGACGAGTGGAACACCCGCACCCACGGCCAGAGCGGCCTGACCCAGCGCGTGCGCGACAGCCGCATCGACACCGCCATGGCCGAGGCGCAGACCATTGCCTTCCTCGAGCAATGGGTGCCCAAGGGCAAGTCGCCGATCTGCGGCAACAGCATCGGTCAGGATCGGCGCTTCCTCTACAAGTACATGCCCGCGCTGGAGGCTTACTTCCACTACCGCTATCTGGACGTCTCGACCCTGAAGATTCTCGCCGGCATGTGGGCGCCGCAGGTCAAGGACAGCTTTCAGAAGACCGCCACCCACCAGGCGCTGGACGATATCCGCGAGTCCATCGCCGAGCTGCGTCATTACCGCGAGCATTTCCTCAAGCTGTGAGTCGTTTGGGGGCTCCTCGATCCGTTACCCCTCCGGATTACCTCCGGGTTACGTACTGACCTGCCGAGCGGTGCGCACGGCGCACCTTAGGTGCTTTCGCGCTGCTGGTGACGCATCAGCGCCCATTCGACATGCTCGCGCACAAGCGCCGAGGGGTGTTCGCGACGTGCCTGCAGCGCTTCGAGCACCGGAATGGTCGAGGGCGCATTGCCCAGGCCGACGGCCAGGTTGCGCAGCCAGCGCTCGTAGCCGGCGCGGCGCAGCGGCGAGCCTTCGGTGCGGGCTAGAAACTCCTCTTCGGTCCACAGGAACAGCTCGGCCAGGCTGGCGTTGTCCAGGCCGTGGCGCGGCTGGAAGTCGCCCTGCTCGGTGGGCCGGGCGAAGCGGTTCCACGGGCAGACGATCTGGCAGTCGTCGCAGCCGAAAACCCGGTTGCCGATGGGCGCACGTAGCGCCTCGGGAATCGGCCCCTTCAGCTCGATGGTGAGATAGGAGATGCAGCGCCGCGCATCCAGCACATAGGGGCCGACGAAGGCGGCGGTGGGGCAGATGTCCAGGCAGGCGCTGCAGCGTCCGCAGTGCTCGCTGCCGTGCGGCGCATCCACCGGCAGCGGCAGGTCGACGAACAGCTCGCCGAGGAAGAAATAGCTGCCGGCCTTGCGATTGAGCACCAGGGTGTTCTTGCCGATCCAGCCGAGGCCGGCCTGTTCGGCAATGGCCTTCTCCAGTACCGGCGCGCTGTCGACGAAGGCGCGGTAGCCGAACGGCCCGATCGTCGCCTGGATGCGCTCGGCCAGTTGCTGCAGGCGTTTGCGGATCAGCTTGTGGTAGTCGCGGCCCAGGGCGTAGCGCGACACATAGGCCGTTTCCGGCTCGTCCAGGCGCTGGGCCATCCGGGTGTCGCCGGGCAGGTAGTCCATGCGCAGCGACACCACTCTCAGGGTGCCGGGTACCAGCTGTTCCGGGTGCGAGCGCTTGCTGCCGTGCGCGGCCATGTAGTCCATCTCGCCCTGATAACCGGCGGCCAGCCAGCGTTCGAGGTGCGCCTCGTGTTCGCCCAGGTTGACACCGGCGATGCCCACCTGTTGGAAGCCCAGCTCGCGGCCCCAGTCCTTGATCGACTGGGCGAGGGTGGAGAGATCGAGGGAGGAGACGGACATTGCAGGGCAACCGCGGGGGAGGTGGGTATAATTCTGCCAGACATCCGCCGCGAGCGAGCCATGCGCCCGACACCTTCCCCCTTGCCCTTGACCCTGCACAGTGCCGAACAGGTGCGCGCGCTGGACGCCCGGCTGATCGCCGCCGGCACCCCCGGCTTCGAGCTGATGCAACGCGCCGCCCACGCCGCCTGGCGCGCGCTGCGCCGGCGCTGGCCGGAGGCCGGCGAGATCACCGTGCTGGCCGGGCGCGGCAACAACGCCGGCGACGGCTACCTGATCGCCGCGCTGGCCCATCGCGCGGGCTGGCGCGTGCGGGTGCTGGCGGTGGGCGAGCCGGCGACGCTGGGCGGCGATGCCGCGCTGGCCCATGCCGAGGCGTTGGCGGCCGGGGTCGAGATCCAGCCCTGGAGCGAATGCGCGCCGCTTTCCGGCGTGCTGGTCGATGCCCTGCTCGGCACCGGGCTGTCCGGTGCGGTGTGCGAGCCCTATGCCCAGGCCATCCGCCTGCTCAATGCCAGCGGCCGGCCGGTGCTGGCGGTGGACATCCCCTCCGGGTTGCACGCCGACAGCGGCGCGCAGCTCGGCGTGGCAGTGCGCGCCGAGCTGACGGTGACCTTTATCGGCCTCAAGCTGGGCCTGCTGACCGGCGTCGGCCCGGAGCTGTGCGGCGAGCTGCAGTTCGACGACCTGCAGGGCGATGCCGAGCTGCTGGCGCAGGCGCCAAGCGTGGCGCAGCGCCTGGCTGTGGTCAATCTGCCGCGCCTGGCGCCGCGCGCGCCGACGGCGCACAAGGGCCAGTTCGGTCATCTGCTGCTGGTCGGCGGCGACCTGGGCATGGGCGGCGCCGCGCTGCTCGGCGCCGACGCTGCGCTGCGCGCCGGCGCCGGCCTGGTGTCGCTGGCCACCCGCGCGGAACATGTGGCCGCCGCGCTGGTGCGCCGCCCCGAGGCGATGTGCAGCGGCGTGCTGTCGGCCAACCAGCTGCTGCCGCTGCTCGAGCGCGCCGATGTCTGCGTGGTAGGCCCGGGGCTGGGCCAGAGCGCCTGGGGGCGTGGCCTGCTGTCGGCCGTCGCCGCCGTCGAGCGAGCGCAGGTGTGGGACGCCGATGCGCTCAACCTGCTGGCCGCCGGTCGGGTCGCGGCGCCGCGGCTGGGCGTGCTCACCCCGCATCCGGGCGAGGCGGCGCGCCTGCTGGGGACGAGCACGGCCGAGGTGCAGGCGGATCGGCCGGCGGCGGCGCGGGCGCTGGCCGAGCGTTTCGCCCTGGTGGTGGTGCTCAAGGGCGCCGGCAGCCTGATCGCGGCGCCGGACGGGCGTCTGGCGCTGTGCGACCGCGGCCATCCGGCGATGGCCGGCGCCGGTCTCGGCGACGTCCTGGCCGGCCTGCTCGGCGCGCTGCTGGCGCAGGGCCTGGCGCCGTTCGAGGCGGCCTGCCTGGCGGTCTGGCTGCATGCACGGGCGGGCGAACGGCTCGCGGAACAGGGGCGCGGGCTGGCCGCCGGCGATCTGCCCCCTGCCATTCGTCAGTTACTGGAGGAGTTGTGTCCTTGTCTGAATTGAGACTCGAGGCCGCCGACGAGGCGGCGATGCTGGCCCTCGGCGCGCGGCTCGCCGAGGTCAGCGGCGGCGCCGGCATCATCTACCTGCACGGCGATCTGGGCGCCGGCAAGACCACCCTGTCGCGCGGCATGCTGCGCGGCCTGGGCCATGCCGGGGCGGTCAAGAGCCCGACCTTCACCCTGGTCGAACCCTACGAGATCGGCGCCGTGCGCGCCTTCCATTTCGACCTGTATCGCTTGGTCGACCCGGAGGAGCTGGAGTTTCTCGGCATCCGCGATTACTTCGAAGGCGATGCGCTGTGCCTGATCGAATGGCCCGAGCGCGGCGCCGGCGTTTTGCCAAAGCCCGACCTGGACATTACCATTAGCCCGCAAGCGAGCGGCCGTTCGCTGCTGTTGCAGGCACATGGGGCGCGCGGGCAGGCCTGGTGTGCACTGTTGGCAGGCCAAGCATAAATAGATCGATGGGGTTGGGTATGCGCATAGGCGCGCTGGTTACCGCTGTGGGGGTGTTGTGGGCGGCCCTGGCTGCCGAGGTGCTGGCCGCCTCGGATGTGCGCAGCGTGCGATTGTGGCGCGCGCCGGACAATACCCGGCTGGTCTTCGATTTGTCCGGTCCGGTGCAGCACAGCGTGTTCACCCTGGCCGCGCCCGACCGCATCGTCATCGACGTCAGCGGCGCCAAGCTGGCGACCAACCTCGGCCAGCTGTCGCTGGCCAATACCCCGATCACCGGTGTGCGCTCGGCCCAGCGCAGCGCCGAAGAGCTGCGCGTGGTCATCGACCTGTCGGCGCCGGTGACGCCGAAGAGCTTCGCCCTGGCGCCCAACCAGCAGTACGGCCATCGCCTGGTGGTCGACCTGTTCGACCAGAACGGCAGCGCGCCGGCGCCGACCCAGGCGCCCAGCGTGGCCGCCACGGCGCCGCCGGTGCCGGTCACCCCGACCCAGCCGCCGCCCAAGCTGACGCCGGTGCCCAATGGCAAGCGCGACATCGTCATCGCCATCGACGCCGGCCACGGCGGCGAGGACCCGGGCGCGCTGGCGCCGGTCAAGGGCCAGTACGAGAAGCACGTGACCCTGGCCATCGCCAAGGAACTGCAACGGCAGATCAATGCCGAGAAGGGCTTTCGCGGCGAACTGGTGCGCACCGGCGACTACTTCATCCCGCTGCGCAAGCGCACCGAGATCGCGCGCAAGAAGGGCGCCGACCTGTTCGTCTCCATCCACGCCGACGCCGCGCCGCGCGCCGCCGCCTTCGGCGCCTCGGTGTACGCGCTGTCCGAGCGCGGCGCCACCTCGGAGACCGCGCGCTGGCTGGCCGATGCGGAGAACCAGTCCGACCTGATCGGCGGTGCCGGCAACGTCAGCCTGGACGACAAGGACAAGATGCTCGCCGGCGTGCTGCTCGATCTGTCGATGACCGCCTCGCTCTCCTCCAGCCTCAACGTCGGGCAGAAGGTGCTGTCGAACATGGGCAGCATCACCTCGCTGCACAAGCGCCGGGTCGAACAGGCCGGCTTCATGGTGCTCAAATCCCCGGACATTCCGTCGATCCTGGTCGAGACCGGCTTCATCTCCAACCCCAACGAGGCGCGCAAGCTGCATACCGCCAGCCACCAGCAGGCGCTGGCGCGCTCGATCCAGACCGGCATCCGCCAGTTCTTCCGCGAGAACCCGCCGCCGGGCACTTACATCGCCTGGCTGCGCGACGAGGGCAAGATCGCCCCGGCCCCGCGCGAGCACGTGGTGGCGCGCGGCGAGAGCCTGGCGCTGATCGCCCAGCGCTACCAGATCGGCCTGGCCGCTCTGCGCAGCGCCAACAACCTCAATGGCGACGTGATCAAGGTCGGCCAGACCCTGCAGATTCCCGCCACGGCACTGGCGGCCCAGTAGTGAGCCTTATGTCCCGTATACACCTGCTCAGCCCGCGCCTGGCCAACCAGATCGCCGCCGGCGAAGTGGTCGAGCGTCCCGCCTCGGTGGCCAAGGAACTGCTGGAAAACAGCCTGGACTCCGGTGCACGGCGTATCGACGTGGAAGTCGAGCAGGGCGGCGTCAAGCTGCTCAAGGTGCGCGACGACGGCGGCGGCATCGCCCCCGACGACCTGCCGCTGGCCCTGGCGCGCCACGCCACCAGCAAGATCCGCGAACTGGAAGACCTCGAAGCCGTGCTCAGCATGGGCTTTCGCGGCGAGGCGCTGGCGTCGATCAGTTCGGTGTCGCGCCTGACCCTGACCTCGCGCACGGCGGACGCCGAGCAGGCCTGGCAGGTGGAGACCGAGGGCCGCGACATGCAGCCGCGGGTGCAGCCGGCGGCGCACCCGGTGGGCACCTCGGTGGAGGTGCGCGACCTGTTCTTCAACACCCCGGCGCGGCGCAAGTTCCTGCGCGCCGAGAAGACCGAGTTCGACCACCTGCAGGAAGTGATCAAGCGCCTGGCGCTGGCGCGCTTCGACGTGGGCTTCCACCTGCGTCACAACGGCAAGAGCGTGCTCAGCCTGCATGAGGCGGGCGACGAGATCAGCCGCGCGCGGCGCGTCGCCGCGGTGTGCGGGCCGGCCTTCCTCGAACAGGCGTTGCCGATCGAGATCGAGCGCGGCGGCCTGCGCCTGTGGGGCTGGGTCGGTCTGCCGACCTTTTCCCGTAGCCAGGCCGATTTGCAGTACTTCTACGTCAACGGCCGCATGGTGCGCGACAAGCTGGTCGCCCATGCGGTGCGCCAGGCCTATCGCGACGTGCTGTTCAACGGCCGTCATCCGACCTTCGTGCTGTTTCTGGAAATCGACCCGAGCACGGTGGACGTCAACGTGCACCCGACCAAGCACGAGGTGCGCTTTCGCGACAGCCGCATGGTGCATGACTTCCTCTACGGCACCCTGCACCGCGCCCTGGCCGACGTGCGCCCGGAAGATCAGGTCGCCGCGCCCGCAGCAGTGGCGCCGATGGTGCGGCCCAGCGGCCTGGCTGTCGGCGAGTTCGGCCCGCAGGGCGAGATGGGCCTGGCCGCCAGCGTGCTGGAAACCCCGCTTGCCAGTGCGCAGCCGGCCTGGCGTGGCGCCGGCGCGGGTTATCAACAGCCGGCTGGTAATCCGGGCGTGCCGGCCGCCGAGGCCCAGGCCGCTTACCGCGACTACTTCGCGCCGCTGCCCGGCGCTCAGGCGCCGGCGCTGCCGCAGGAGCAGGGCGACGTGCCGCCGCTGGGCTACGCCGTGGCCCAGCTCAAGGGCGTCTATATCCTCGCCGAGAACGCCCAGGGCATGGTAGTGGTGGACATGCACGCGGCGCACGAGCGCATCACCTACGAACGGCTCAAGCAGGCCATGGCCAGCGAGGGCCTGCGCGGCCAGCCGCTGCTGGTGCCGGAGTCCATCGCCCTCAGTCAGCGCGAGGCCGACTGCGCCGAGGAGCACGCCGAGTGGTTCCAGCGCCTCGGTTTCGAGCTGCAGCGCCTGGGCGAGGAGAGCCTGGCGATTCGCCAGATTCCGGCGCTGCTCAAGCAGGCCGAGGCCACCCAGCTGGTGCGCGACGTGCTCGCCGACCTGCTGGAGTACGGCACCAGCGACCGCATCCAGGCCCATCTCAACGAACTGTTGGCGACCATGGCCTGTCACGGCGCGGTGCGCGCCAACCGGCGCCTGACCCTGCCCGAGATGAACGCCCTGCTGCGCGACATGGAACAGACCGAGCGCAGCGGCCAGTGCAACCATGGCCGGCCGACCTGGACCCAGTTGGGCATGGACGACCTCGACAAGCTGTTCCTGCGGGGGCGCTGAGTGGCCAAGCCGTTACCGCCGGCCATCTTCCTGATGGGGCCGACCGCCGCCGGCAAGACCGACCTGGCCCTGGAACTGGCCCGCGTGCTGCCGTGCGACCTGATCAGCGTCGACTCGGCGCTGGTCTACCGCGGCATGGACATCGGCACCGCCAAGCCGGACAAGGCCGTTTTGGCGGAATTTCCCCACGCCCTGATCGACATTCGCGACCCGGCCGAGAGCTATTCGGCGGCAGAATTTCGCGTCGATGCCCTGGCGGCCATGGCCGAGAGCGCTGCGCGCGGACGCATCCCGCTGCTGGTGGGCGGCACCATGCTGTATTACAAGGCGTTGCTGGAGGGGTTGGCCGACATGCCCAGCGCCGATCCCGCCGTGCGCGCCGAGCTGGAGGCGCGCGCCGCGGTCGAAGGTTGGGAGGCGCTGCACCGCGAGCTGGCCGCGGTCGATCCTGAATCGGCGGCGCGCATCCATCCCAACGATCCGCAGCGCCTGACCCGGGCGCTGGAGGTCTACCGCGTCAGCGGTCTGAGCATGAGCGAGCACCGCCAGCGGCAGGCGGCGGGCGGCGGACAATTGCCCTATACTGTTGCGCAGCTTGCTATTGCTCCAGCGCAGCGTCAGGTCCTGCATGCGCGCATCGCGCAACGATTTCAGACGATGCTGGAACAGGGGTTCGTCGAAGAGGTCGAAGCCCTGCGTCGCCGAAGTGACTTGCACGCGGGATTGCCGTCTATACGAGCGGTAGGCTATCGCCAGGTGTGGGAATACCTCGACGGCAGGCTGTCCCGGGCAGAGATGGTCGAGCGCGGCGTGATCGCCACGCGGCAGTTGGCCAAGCGGCAGTTCACCTGGCTGCGTGGCTGGGACGATCTGCACTGGCTGGACAGTCTGGCCTGCGACAATCTGTCTCGCGCCTTGAAATACCTGGCAAGCGTCTCCATATTGAACTGAGACCTTGCCGCTGGCCGTCTATCCTTGGGGGTGGGGCGGCCTAAAGCCATTGTTTACCTACTAAAATTATTGAAATTGATCCTCGAAAGGAGTGCGGCACATGTCAAAAGGGCATTCGCTACAAGACCCTTACCTGAATACCCTGCGTAAGGAACGCGTCCCTGTTTCCATCTATCTGGTCAATGGCATCAAATTGCAGGGCCAGATCGAATCGTTCGACCAGTTCGTCATCCTGCTGAAGAACACCGTCAGCCAGATGGTCTACAAACATGCCATTTCCACCGTCGTGCCCAGCCGTCCGGTACGCCTGCCCAGTGCCGGCGACTCCGAACAGGCCGAAGCCGAGCCGGGTAACGCCTGACTAGGGGGCTGCATTGTTCTTCGAGCGTCATGAGGGCGGTGAGCGGGCCATCCTGGTTCATCTGGACGGCCAAGACTCCGAGGCGAGCGAAGACCCCCAGGAGTTCCAGGAGCTGGCCATGTCGGCAGGCGCCGACATGGTCGCCTTTTTCAGCGTGCCGAGCAGCCGCCTGACCGCCAAGTACCTGATCGGCAGCGGTAAGGTCGAGGAGCTGCGCGACCAGGTCAAGGCTGAAGAGGCCGATCTGGTCATCTTCAACCACACCCTGACGCCCAGCCAGGAGCGCAACCTCGAGCGCGCCTTCGAATGTCGCGTGCTCGATCGCACCGGCCTGATCCTCGATATCTTCGCCCAGCGCGCGCGCACCCACGAAGGCAAGCTGCAGGTCGAGCTGGCGCAGCTCGACCACATGAGCACGCGCCTGGTGCGCGGCTGGACCCACCTGGAGCGGCAGAAGGGCGGTATCGGTCTGCGTGGGCCGGGGGAAACCCAGCTGGAAACCGACCGCCGCCTGCTGCGGGTGCGCATCCGCCAGATCAAGCAGAAGCTGGAGAAGGTGCGCAGTCAGCGCGAGCAGGCGCGGCGTGGGCGTCGGCGTGCGGATATCCCCTCGGTGTCGCTGGTCGGCTACACCAACGCCGGCAAGTCCACCCTGTTCAACGCGCTGACCGCCTCCGAGGTCTATGCCGCCGATCAGCTGTTCGCCACCCTCGACCCGACCCTGCGCCGGCTCGAGCTGGACGACCTCGGCCCCATAGTGCTGGCCGATACCGTGGGCTTCATTCGCCATCTGCCGCACAAGCTGGTCGAGGCCTTCCGCGCTACGCTCGAGGAATCGAGCAACTCCGACCTGCTGCTGCACGTGATCGACGCCCACGAGCCCGAACGCATGGCGCAGATCGAGCAGGTGCAGGCGGTGCTCAAGGAGATCGGCGCGGACGAGTTGCCGATGCTCGAGGTGTACAACAAGCTGGATTTGTTGGAAGGTGTCGAGCCGCAGATTCAGCGCGATGCCGACGGCAAGCCGCTGCGGGTGTGGTTGTCGGCGCGCGAGGGGCGTGGCCTGGAGTTGTTGCGCCAGGCCGTGGCCGAGTTGCTCGGCGAGGATCTGTTCGTCGGAACCCTGCAGTTGCCGCAGCGCCTGGGGCGTCTGCGTGCGCAGTTCTTCGCCCTCGGGGCGGTGCAGAACGAGGGGCACGACGAGCAGGGGCAGAGTCTGTTGTCGGTGCGTCTGCCGCGGGTCGAGCTCAATCGCCTGGTCAGTCGCGAAGGGCTGGAGCCGCAGGCCTTTATCGAGCAACACACTTTGCAATAAAGCCTGGGGCGGTGGCTTTGCCGCCGCCGTCGGGCATTGGGTAGCATTGGCGGGCGCGCCGTGGGCGCGCCTTCGCTTTATCAGTACGGAGAACGCTATGGCTTGGAATGAGCCGGGTGGCAACTCGAACAATCAAGACCCTTGGGGCGGCCGCAAAGGCGGTGGCCGGCAGGGCCCGCCGGATCTCGACGAAGCGTTCCGCAAGCTGCAAGAAAGCCTCAACGGGCTGTTCGGCGGCGGCAAGAAACGGGGTGACGACGATTCCGGTCGCAGCGGTGGCGGCTTCGGCCTGCTGTTCGTCGGTCTCGGCCTGCTGGCCGTGATCTGGCTGTACAGCGCCATCTACGTGGTCGACGAGCAGGAGCAGGCGGTGGTGCTGCGCTTCGGCAAGTACCACGAAACCGTCGGTCCCGGCCTGAACATCTATTTCCCGCCGATCGACCGCAAGTTCCAGGAGAACGTCACCCGCGAGCGTGCCTACAGCAAGCAGGGGGCGATGCTCACCGAGGACGAGAACATCATCGAAGTGCCGCTGACCGTGCAGTACCGCATCAGCAACCTGCAGGACTTCGTGCTCAACGTCGACCAGCCGGAAGTCAGCCTGCAGCACGCCACCGACAGCGCCGTGCGCCACGTGGTGGGCTCCACCGAGATGGACCAGGTGCTGACCGAGGGCCGCGAGCTGATGGCCAGCGAGGTGCGCGAGCGCCTGCAGCGCTTCCTCGACAACTACCGCACCGGCATCACCATCACCCAGGTGAACATCCAGAGCGCCGCCGCGCCGCGCGAAGTGCAGGAAGCCTTCGACGACGTGATCCGGGCCCGCGAAGACGAGCAGCGCGAGAAGAACCAGGCCGAATCCTACGCCAACGGGGTGATCCCGGAAGCGCGCGGTCAGGCCCAGCGCATGCTGGAAGAAGCCAACGCCTACCGCGACGAAGTGATCGCGCGCGCTCAGGGTGAGGCGGACCGCTTCAGCAAGCTGGTCGCCGAGTACCGCAAGGCGCCCGAGGTCACCCGCGAGCGTCTGTACCTGGACACCATGCAGGAGCTGATGAGCAACACCAGCAAGGTGCTGGTCACCGGTGAGCAGGGACAGAACAACCTGCTCTACCTGCCGCTGGACAAGATGATCGACAGCCGCAGCGGCGCTGCGCCAAGCAGCATCAGTGGCGCTGGCAGCGTCGGCGGTTCGACCGGCGCGTCGAACATTCAGGTCTCGCCGCGCAATGATCGTTCTAGGGAGAGTCGTTGATGAGCAACAAGTCCCTGATCGGCCTGATTGCGGCCGTGGTTCTGGCCCTGGTGGCGTGGAACAGCTTCTACATCGTGGCGCAGACCGAACGTGCGGTGCTGTTGCAGTTCGGCCGCGTGGTGCAGCCGGACGTGCAGCCCGGCCTGCATGTGAAGATCCCCTATGTGAACCAGGTGCGCATCTTCGACGGTCGTCTGCTGACCCTGGATTCGACTTCCTCGCGCTTCCTGACCCTGGAGAAGAAGGCGCTGATGGTCGATGCCTACGCCAAGTGGCGGGTGAAGGACGCCGAGCGCTTCTATCAGTCCACCTCGGGTATCAAGCAGGTGGCCGACGAGCGTCTGGCGCGTCGTCTGGAAGCTTCGCTGCGTGACCAGTTCGGTAAGCGCACCCTGCACGAATCGGTGTCCGGCGAGCGCGATGCGCTGATGGCCGACGTCACTGCGACCCTCAACCGCGCCGCCGAGCGCGAGCTGGGCATCGAGGTGGTGGACGTGCGGGTCAAGGCCATCGACCTGCCGCGCGAGGTCAACCGCAGCGTGTTCGAGCGGATGAGCACCGAGCGTGAGCGCGAGGCGCGCGAACACCGCGCCAAGGGTCGCGAGCTGGCCGAGGGCATCCGTGCCGACGCCGACCGTCAGCGCCGCGTGCTGCTGGCCGAAGCCTACCGCGAGGCCGAAGAGCTGCGCGGTGACGGCGACGCCGAGGCAGCCTCCATCTATGCCCGCGCCTATGGCCAGGATCAGGAGTTCTACTCCTTCTACCGCAGCCTGCGTGCCTACCGCGAGAGCTTCGCCGACAAGCGCGACGTGCTGGTGCTCGACCCGGGCAGCGACTTCTTCCGCTATCTGGAGAAGGCTAAGCCCTGAAAGAGCGGCCTCGAGCTGCAGGTGGACGACTTGCAGCTCGAAGCTTGTGGCTTGAAGCTTTTAGCGTGGTATCATGCGGCAGCCGGGAAAATCCCGGCTTTTTTGCGTCTGTGGGAATCATGTGGCAGGAACTCGGCATTGCTCTGTGTCTGATGCTGGTGCTGGAAGGCATCCTGCCCTTCCTCTATCCGCGCCAGTGGCGCGGAGCGGTACTGCAGGCAGCCCGGCTGCCCGACCGCCGACTGCGCCTTATGGGGCTGGCCAGCATGCTGCTGGGTACGGCCCTTCTATATCTGCTTCACTGAAGGCTTGTGCCGCCCGGATCGAGAGGGGAATGGCGAAATGGCAACGGTAGACCGCTGGCTGCTGCCAGATGGCATCGAAGAAGTACTGCCGCCGGAAGCGGCGCGCATCGAAGCAGCCCGCCGTCAGGTGCTGGATCTGTTTCAACGCTGGGGTTACGAGTTCGTCGTCACCCCCCATATCGAGTACCTGGAATCCCTGCTGACCGGCGCCGGTCAGGACCTCGACCTGCGCACCTTCAAGGTCACCGACCCGCTGTCCGGTCGGCAGATGGGCTTTCGTGCCGACATCACCCCGCAGGTGGCGCGCATCGATGCGCACACCCTACGCCGCGAAGGGCCGAACCGGCTGTGCTACGCCGGCAGCGTGGTCCATGCCCAGCCGCGTGCGCTGACCACCTCGCGCAGCCCGATCCAGCTCGGCGCCGAACTCTATGGCGACGCCAGCCCGGCCAGCGATATCGAGGTGATCAGCCTGCTGGTCGAGATGCTCGAACTGGCGGCGGTGCCGGATGTGCACATGGACCTCGGTCACGTCGGCATCTACCGCGGCCTGGCGCGTGCCGCCGAATTGTCCGCCGAGGCCGAGCAGCAGCTGTTCGACGCCCTGCAGCGCAAGGCCATGGACGAGATCGCCGAGCTGACCGCCGGGCTGCCGGCGGGCCTCGGCAGCATGCTGCGTGCCCTGGCCGAGCTGTGCGGCGGTCGCGAGGTGCTGGACCTGGCCCAGGCTGCGCTGGTCGAGGCGCCGGAGGCGGTGCACGCGGCGCTGGACGAGCTGATGGCCATCGCCGACGCCCTGGAGCTGCGTTATCCGGAGTTGCCGCTGTACTTCGACCTCGGCGAGCTGCGCGGCTACAACTACCACACCGGTGTGGTGTTCGCCGCCTTCGTTCCGGGTGTCGGCCAGTCCATCGCCCAGGGCGGGCGCTACGACGACATCGGTGCCGATTTCGGCCGGGCGCGTCCGGCCACCGGCTTTTCCACCGACCTCAAGACCCTGGTCAGTCTCGGCGATATGCGCCTGGACGAGCCGGCCGCCGGCGTCTGGGCGCCGGACAGTCACGATCTCTACCTGTGGCAGGCCGTGCGTCGCCTGCGCAGCGAAGGCCAGCGCGTGGTCCAGGCGCTGCCTGGGCAGAGCGAGGCGGATGCGCGCGAGGCGGGCTGCGATCGCCTGCTGGCGCTGCGTGACGGACGTTGGCAGGTGGCGCCCCTGGCGTCCTGAATTCATTTGCGCCGGCTTGCGGGCCGGCATCGAAGCTTGCGCGAAGAGGACAAGTTTATGGGTAAGAATGTCGTCGTCCTGGGCACCCAGTGGGGTGATGAGGGCAAGGGCAAGATCGTCGATCTGCTCACCGAGCAGGCCGCCGCAGTGGTGCGTTATCAGGGCGGTCACAACGCCGGTCACACCCTGGTGATCGACGGCGAGAAGACCGTGCTGCACCTGATTCCGTCCGGCATCCTGCGCGACGGCGTCGAGTGCCTGATCGGCAACGGCGTGGTGGTGGCGCCCGATGCGCTGCTGCGCGAGATCACCAAGCTGGAAGAGAAGGGCGTACCGGTGCGTCAGCGCCTGCGCATCAGCCCGGCCTGCCCGCTGATCCTGTCCTACCATGTGGCGCTGGATCAGGCGCGCGAGAAGGCCCGCGGCGATGCCAAGATCGGCACCACCGGCCGTGGCATCGGCCCGGCCTACGAAGACAAGGTGGCCCGTCGCGGCCTGCGCGTCGGCGACCTGTTCCACCGCGAGCGCTTCGCCGCCAAGCTGGGCGAGCTGCTGGATTACCACAACTTCCAGCTGGTCAATTTCTACAAAGAGCCGGCCATCGACTTCCAGAAGACCCTGGACGAGTGCATGGAGTACGCCGAGCTGCTCAAGCCGATGATGGCCGACGTCACCGCCGTGCTGCATGACCTGCGCCGCGAAGGCAAGGACATCATGTTCGAAGGCGCGCAGGGCTCGCTGCTGGACATCGACCACGGCACCTATCCCTACGTGACCAGCTCCAACACCACCGCCGGCGGCATCGCCACCGGTTCCGGTTTCGGCCCGCTGTACCTGGATTACATCCTCGGCATCACCAAGGCCTACACCACCCGTGTCGGTTCCGGCCCGTTCCCGACCGAGCTGTTCGATGATGTCGGTGCTTTCCTGGCCAAGCGTGGTCACGAGTTCGGCGCCACCACCGGTCGTGCCCGTCGCTGCGGCTGGTTCGATGCGGTGATCCTGCGTCGCGCCATTGAGATCAACAGCATCTCCGGGCTGTGCCTGACCAAGCTGGACGTGCTCGACGGCCTGCAGACCATCCGCATCTGCACCGGCTACAAGGATGCGGGCGGCCAGGTGCTGGTCGATGCGCCGACCGACGCCGACAGCTACCTCGGCCTGCAGCCGGTCTACGAGGAAATGCCGGGCTGGAGCGAGTCCACCCTGGGCGCCAAGAGCCTGGAAGACCTGCCGGCCGCTGCGCGTGCCTATATCAAGCGCGTGGAAGAGCTGGTCGGTGCGCCGATCGACATCATCTCCACCGGCCCGGATCGCAACGAGACCATCGTCCTGCGTCATCCGTTCGCCTGACCGGGGCGCTGTCGAACCGAAAGAGCCGCCTGCGGGCGGCTTTTTTGTGCCCGGTCAGCCAGCGCGCGGGCATGCGCCTTGCTTGCGCTCAATAAATCGCGGAAGTCGCCGTTATAGCGGTAATGGTCGTTGAGGAGTCCCGCCAGTGTTCGCCATTGTCTCGATGTTGCGCAGCCGCCTGCTGCGCCCGGTGTTCGTCGCCCTCGGCCTGGCCATGTTGGTGCAGGTGGGGCTGGCGGTGTGGCTGATGCGTGCCTCGGTCGACGGCATGGTCGAGGACCTGGCGCAGCGCCTGGGTGGCGAGAGCCGACGTCTGGGCGAGGAGCTGAATGCGGCCGAGCGCGAGATGACCCAGGGGCTCGCGGCGCTGGCGGGCAATACCCGCAGCCGTCTCGGTGAAGGCCTCTCGGCGCAGCTCAAGAGCGAGCAGGCGCAACTGCGCCAGGTGCTCGAAGGCAGCCTCAAGCAGTCCGGCACGGCGTTGGCGCAGTTGCTGGCCGGCGTGGCGCCGAAGGCCATCTGGGACGACGACGTGCCGGCCTTGACCGCGCTGACCCGCATCGCCCAGCAGGACCCGGCGGTGCTCTTCGCGGTGTTCTACGACGCCGACGGCCAGCGCCTGACGCGCAATTTCAACCGCAGCAACACGCTGGTGCGCGAGCTGGTCGCCGCCGGCCAGGGCGACAAGCCGCTGGACAAGCTGGTCGACGCCGCCTCGCGCGATCCGCGGGTGTACCTGCTCGAGGTGGACATCAACCCCATGGGCGCGCGCATCGGCAAGGTGCAGATGGGCATGTCGCTGGCCTTGGTCGAGGCCGAGCTGGCGGCCCTGGACGGGCGCTTCCAGGCGCTGGTCGGTGGTGCCGGCGAGCTGGTCGACAGCAGTCTGGCGGGCGCCGCCGAGGACAGCACGCGGGCGTTGCAGGCACGCCTGCAGGCTGCCGAAGGCTACACCGCGGAGATGGCGCGCAACGGCGGCGAGTCGGTACGCCTGGCCGCCGATGGTCTGCGCTGGAATATCGCCCTGGGGCTGCTGGCGGTCGGCGCGCTGACCTTGCTGGCGGTGGCGCTGGTGCTCGGCTGGCGCGTGCTCAGCCGCCTGCGTCTGCTCAGTGCGGCGCTGAACGACCTGGCGGCGGGAGAGGGCGACCTGACCCGGCGGGTGATCATCGACAGCCGCGACGAGGTGGGCGAGATGGCTGCTGCGGTCAATCGCTTCATCGCCAAGCTGCAGCCCATCGTGCGTGAATCCGGCGAGGTGGCGCTGCGCACCGGCGAGCAGATTCGCAGCCTGACCCAGCGTGGCGTGGCCGCCGAAGCTGCCGCCGGGCGCCAGCGCGACGAGGTCGCCGGCAGCCTGCAGGCGCTGGAGCAGATGGCCGACGAGGCGCAGGCCGAGAGCCAGGCCATGCAGGAGGCGTTGCAGCGGGTGGCCAGTATTCGCCAGGCGGCGCACGACAATGCGGCCATCGCCCAGCGCCTGTCGGTCCTGATCGAAGGCCTGGTGGCGCGGGTGGCGGAGGGTTCGGCGGTGATCGAGCGGCTGGCCAAGCAGAGCGAGCAGGTCGAGGTGGTGCTGACGGTGATCCAGTCCATCGCCGAGCAGACCAACCTGCTCGCGCTCAATGCGGCCATCGAGGCGGCGCGCGCGGGCGAGAGTGGGCGTGGTTTCGCCGTGGTGGCCGACGAGGTGCGCGCGCTGGCGAGCAAGACCCAGCAGTCCACCGGCGATATCCAGGCGCATATCGCCGCTCTGCAGCGCGGTGCGCAGGAGGCGGTGGCGAGCATCGCCCAGGCCGGCGAGCAGGGCCATCAGGGCCTGCAGGTGCTGCGCGACAGCGCGCGCCTGCAGCAGTCGGTGCAGGATTCGGTGGACGAGGTGCACGGTGCGATCAATGCGGCGACCCAGGCGGCGGCGCATCAGGCCGCAGGGGCGGGCGCGGTGCGCGGGCGGGTCGAGACCATCCATGCCGAGGCGCAGCGGGCGGCCGAAGCGGTGGCGGCGATTGCCGGCAACGCGCGGGCGTTGGACGAGCTGGCGGCGCAGCTCAAGGCCAGCCTGGGGCAGTTCAGGGTCTGAAAAGCAGCTTCAAGCGGCAAGCCACAAGCTTCAAGTAAAAGCCAAAAGCGGCGCGGAGGGCTTGCTGGGGTTCGAGTGCCCCGCGCATTGTGTGGCTTGTGGCTTGTGGCTTGTGGCTTGTGGCTTGTGGCTTTATCGCAGGCAATAAAAAACCGAGCCATTGGCTCGGTTCTTTGAAATTTGGTGCCCAGGAGAAGACTCGAACTTCCACGGTGTTGCCACCACTGATACCTGAAACCAGCGCGTCTACCAATTCCGCCACCTGGGCACTGCAGCAATGTTCGTCGTTGCCGACACGGAGCGTTGCATCCGTTTATTTGCGAAGTAGGTTATCAAGCCACTTCACGAAATTTGGTGCCCAGGAGAAGACTCGAACTTCCACGATCTTGCGATCACTGATACCTGAAACCAGCGCGTCTACCAATTCCGCCACCTGGGCACTGAAACCGATGATTCCTCATCTGCTTCGTGTTACAACGTCTGCTCGACGCTGTGGGCGCGAACTATACGGGCGGGCATATGCCTTGTAAACCCCTGGCCCCGAAAAAATTATTGTCGCTGGAAAAGCTGACCCCGAAGGCTTTTTCGCGCTTCAATAGGCATATGGCCCACACATATATACATACGCACAGGTAGCCCCTACTCAATGGCCGATTGGCAATCCCTCGATCCCGAGGCCGCCCGCGAGGCGGAAAAATACGAAAACCCCATCCCCAGTCGTGAGCTGATTCTTTCGCATCTGGCCGAGCGCGGTTCGCCGGCCAGCCGCGAGCAGTTGGTCGAGGAATTCGGTTTGCACACCGATGACCAGCTCGAGGCCCTGCGCCGCCGTCTGCGCGCCATGGAGCGCGATGGCCAGCTGATCTATACCCGCCGCGGCACCTATGCGCCGGTGGACAAGCTCGACTTGATCTGCGGGCGCATCAGCGGTCACCGCGACGGCTTCGGTTTCCTGGTGCCGGACGACGGCAGCGACGACCTGTTCCTCAGCCCGGCGCAGATGCGCCTGGTGTTCGACGGCGACCGCGCCCTGGTGCGGGTGGCCGGCTTCGACCGTCGCGGCCGCCGCGAGGGCGGCATCGTCGAGGTGATCAGTCGCGCCCACGAAAGCATCGTCGGGCGTTACTACGAAGAGAGCGGCATCGGCTTCGTGGTCGCCGACAACCCGAAGATCCAGCAGGAAGTGCTGGTCACCCCGGGGCGCACCGCCGGCGCGCGCATCGGCCAGTTCGTCGAGATCAAGATCACCCATTGGCCGACGCCGCGCTTCCAGCCGCAGGGCGATATCGTCGAGGTGATCGGCAACTACATGGCGCCGGGCATGGAGATCGACGTCGCCCTGCGCAGCTACGACATCCCGCACGTCTGGCCCGAGGCGGTGATCAAGGAAGCGCGCAAGCTCAAGCCCGAGGTGGAGGAGAAGGACAAGGAAAAGCGCATCGACCTGCGCCACCTACCCTTCGTCACCATCGACGGCGAGGACGCCCGCGACTTCGACGACGCGGTCTACTGCGAGAAGAACAGCAGCCGCTGGAAGCTGTTCTCCGGCGGCTGGAAGCTCTACGTGGCGATCGCCGACGTGTCGCACTATGTCAAGGTCGGCTCGGCGCTGGATGTCGAGGCCACCGAGCGCGGCAACTCGGTGTACTTCCCCGAGCGGGTGGTGCCGATGCTGCCGGAGGAGCTGTCCAACGGCCTGTGCTCGCTCAATCCGCACGTCGACCGGCTGGCTATGGTCTGCGAGATGAGCATGTCCAAGAGCGGCCAGTTGGTGGACTACCAGTTCTACGAGGCGGTGATCCACTCCCACGCGCGGCTGACCTACAACAAGGTCAGCCTGATGCTGGAAGATCCCAAGAGCAGCGAGGGCAAGGCCCTGCGCGGCGAGTACAAGGAGATCCTGCCGCACCTCAAGCAGCTCTACGCGCTGTACCAGGTGCTGCTGGCCGCCCGCCACGAGCGTGGCGCCATCGATTTCGAGACCCAGGAAACCCGCATCATCTTCGGCGAAGGGCGCAAGATCGCGGAGATTCGCCCGACCCAGCGCAACGATGCGCACAAGCTGATCGAGGAATGCATGCTGGCGGCCAACGTCGCCACCGCGCAGTTCATGCAGAAGCACGAGATTCCCTCGCTGTACCGGGTGCACGACGGTCCGCCGGAAGAGCGCCTGGAGAAGCTCAAGGCCTTCCTCGGCGAGCTGGGGCTGTCGCTGCAACGCGGCAAGTCCAAGGAGGGGCCGTCGCCCAAGGATTACCAGAAACTGCTGGAGAGCATTCGCGAGCGGCCGGACTTCCACCTGATCCAGACCGTGATGCTGCGTTCGCTGAGCCAGGCGGTGTACAGCGCCGACAATCAGGGCCACTTCGGTCTGAACTACGAGGCCTACACCCACTTCACCTCGCCGATCCGCCGCTATCCGGACCTGCTGGTGCACCGCGCCATCCGCAGCGTGATCCGCTCGAAGGTGGACACCCCGCACGTCAAGCGCGCCGGCGCGGTAGCGATGCCGCGGGCGCGCATCTACCCCTACGACGAGGCGGCGCTGGAGCAGTTGGGCGAGCAGTGTTCGATGACCGAGCGGCGTGCCGACGAGGCCACGCGCGACGTGGTCAACTGGCTCAAGTGCGAGTTCATGAAGGACCGCGTCGGCGAGACCTTCGCCGGGGTGATCACCGCGGTGACCGGTTTCGGCATCTTCGTCGAGCTGCGCGACATCTACGTCGAGGGTTTGGTGCACGTCACCGCGCTGCCGGCCGATTACTACCACTTCGACCCGGTGCACCATCGTCTGTCCGGCGAGCGGAGCGGGCGCAGCTTCCGCTTGGGCGATAGCGTCGAGGTCAAGGTCATGCGCGTCGATCTCGACGAGCGCAAGATCGACTTCGAGCTGTCCCAGGCCGCCGAACGCGAGGCGGTGGGGCGTGCCGGGCGCACGGCCAAGGCGCCGGGCATGGGCAACACCGACGTGCAGAAGAGCCGCGAGGTGAAGAAGGCGCTGCTGGCCGGCGCCAAGGGCGGCAAGGGAGCGAGTGGCAAGGGCGCTGCCGGCAAGTCGCCGAGCAAGCCTGCCGGCGGTTCGCGCAAGAGTTCCGGGCGCGGCGACAGTGCGCCACCTCCTGCCAGCAAGCCGCGCAAGCGTAAGGCCAAGTCATGAGTGAGTTGGAGAAGATCTACGGCGTGCATGCCGTCGAGGCCCTGCTGCGTCATCACCCCAAGCGGGTGAAGCAGGTCTGGCTGGCCGATGGCCGCAGTGATCCGCGTGTGCAGCCGCTGCTGGAACTGGCCGAGCAGGCGCGGGTCAAGGTCGGTCAGTGCGAGCGGCGCGAGATGGATGCCTGGGTCGAAGGCGTGCACCAGGGCGTGGTGGCCGATGTCAGCCCCAGCCAGGTGTGGGGCGAGGCCATGCTCGAGGAACTGCTCGACCGCGCCGAGGGCCCGCCTTTGCTGCTGGTGCTCGATGGCGTCACCGACCCGCACAACCTCGGTGCCTGCCTGCGCACCGCCGATGCCGCCGGCGCGCTGGCGGTGATAGTGCCCAAGGACAAGTCGGCCACCCTCAACGCCACGGTGCGCAAGGTGGCCTGCGGCGCCGCCGAGGTGATCCCGCTGGTGGCGGTGACCAACCTTGCGCGCAGCCTGGAGAAGCTCCAGCAGCGCGGCCTGTGGCTGGTCGGCACCGCTGGCGAGGCGGAGCAGGAACTGTACCAGCACGACCTGACCGGGCCGACCGTGCTGGTCATGGGCGCCGAAGGCAAGGGCATGCGCCGCCTGACCCGCGAGCACTGCGATTATCTGGTCAAGCTGCCCATGGCCGGCAGTGTCAGCAGCCTCAACGTCTCGGTGGCCGCCGGGGTGTGCCTGTTCGAGGCGGTGCGCCAGCGGCGCGGCGGCAAGCGCTAAGCCATAAGCGGCGAGGCGTAGGTTGGGCTGAGCTCCGCGAAGCCCAACGCATACGCAGATTCATGGCCGTCGGGCGGAGCGCTGCGCGCTCCCTGTTGGGCTTCGGCGCTGCGCGCCTCAACCCAACCTACCGCTGTTCAAATAATCGCCAATCCGCCTTGCGCGCGGCAGGGGGCTTCTCTAGAATGTCGCCCCTTGCCGCGACGGCAGGCCTTTTCGCGCCTACCGCCCGGCAAGCTCATCACGAGAAAAACCCACTCCTTGCCTGACCACCTTAGTTGGCAGGCTACAACCCGTAAGGAGCATTTATGCGTCATTACGAAATCATCTTTCTGGTTCACCCGGACCAGAGCGAGCAAGTCGGCGGCATGGTCGAGCGTTACACCAAGCTGATCGAAGAAGACGGCGGCAAGATTCACCGCCTGGAAGACTGGGGCCGTCGTCAGCTGGCTTACGCCATCAACAACGTCCACAAGGCCCACTACGTGATGCTCAACGTAGAGTGCACCGGCAAGGCCCTGGCCGAGCTGGAAGACAACTTCCGCTACAACGACGCCGTGATCCGTAACCTGGTCATCCGCCGCGACGAAGCCGTTACCGGTCAGTCCGAGATGCTCAAGGCCGAAGAAAACCGCAGTGAGCGCCGTGAGCGTCGTGAACGTCCTGAAAACGCCGAGTCCAACGACGGCGATGACAGCGACAGCAACGACAGCGACAACGCTGACGAGTAATCCACGGATCTATTGAGGAGCCAATCACATGGCACGTTTCTTCCGTCGTCGTAAATTCTGCCGTTTCACCGCTGAAGACGTGAAAGAGATCGATTTCAAAGATCTCAACACCCTGAAGGCCTACATCTCGGAAACCGGCAAGATCGTTCCCAGCCGTATCACCGGTACCAAGGCCCGTTATCAGCGTCAGCTGGCCACCGCTATCAAGCGCGCCCGCTTCCTGGCCCTGCTGCCCTACACCGACAGCCACGGCCGCTGAGATCGGATAGTCGACAAAAGTTAAGGAATAGATCGCATGCGCGCCCTGGCTGAATTCATCATGCGCGGCCGTATGCAGGCCACCCTGGTGGTGGTGGGATCGGCAGCGATGCCGCTGTTGTTCTGGTTGAGTGCCGCCGCCGGCAGCCTGGTGCTGCTGCGGCGCGGAGCCAACGATGCCCTGGGCATCCTGGCCTGGGCCATGCTGCCGGCGATTGCCTGGTGGTATTTCGGCGAACCGCGCACCGCTCTGGTGCTGGTCGGTGCGCTGGGGCTGGCGTTGTTGTTGCGCGCCGGCTGGTCCTGGAACCGCATACTGCTGAGCAGTGTGGCGCTGGGCCTGGTGTATGGCCTGGTTCTCGGGGCGGTGTTCCGCGAACCCATAGAGGCCATGGCCGGCGAGCTGCACAAGCTCTTGCCGACCATGCTCGATGGGGTTCACCAACAGATGTCGGTGGACGAACGCGCGCGTCTCGAGGCCTTGATCGCACCGGTGCTGACCGGATTGCTGGCGGCCTTGCTGCAGATCCTCAGCTTGCTGAGCCTGATCCTTGGGCGTTACTGGCAGGCGCTGTTGTACAACCCCGGTGGTTTCGGTCGCGAGTTCCGCGCGCTGAGGCTGCCACTGCCGCAGGCGTTGTTGCTGCTGGCGGGCATGCTGCTCGGTCCCAACCTGGGCCCGCAGTTGGCCATGCTCACGCCGCTGTGCAGCGTGCCGCTGCTGTTCGCCGGGATCGCCCTGGTGCACGGCCTGGTGGAAAAGGGTGGGCTCGGCCGCTTCTGGCTGGTCGGGTTGTACATCACGCTGTTGCTGTTCATGCAGCTGATCTATCCGTTACTGGTGGTCTTGGCCATCGTCGACAGTCTGTTTGATTTTCGCGGTCGCCTGGTGCGCAAGAACGGCCCCGGCTCCGCGAACGGTGAAGGTTAAAAGTTAAGAGGTAAGACCCAAATGGAAGTCATCCTGCTGGAAAAAATCGCCAATCTGGGCAACCTGGGCGACAAAGTGAACGTCAAGGCCGGTTACGGCCGTAACTTCCTGCTGCCGCAGGGCAAGGCCACTGCCGCTACCGCTGCAAACGTGGCTGCGTTCGAAGCCCGCCGCGCCGAGCTGGAAAAAGCCGCTGCCGAGAAGAAGGCTTCCGCCGAAGCTCGCGCCGCTCAGCTGGCCGAGCTGGAAGTCACCATCACCGCCACCGCGGGCGATGAAGGCAAGCTGTTCGGTTCCATCGGCACCCACGACATCGCCGACGCCCTGACCGCCTCCGGCGTGGAAGTGGCCAAGGCCGAAGTGCGTCTGCCCAACGGCACCATTCGCCAGGTCGGCGAGTACGACGTTGCGCTGCACCTGCACACCGACGTCGAAGCCACCGTCAAGGTGGTCGTGGTCGCCGCCTAATCGGCAGCTGCCAGGCGGGCTTGCACTCCGGTGCGGGTCTGCTGACAATCGGGCACGGTATCGCCTCGGCGATCCGTGCCCTTTGTTTTTCTATCGCCGTATTTTTTCTCCGAGCCTATGAACGACATCAGCATCCCCGAGCAATACGACCTGCAGACCGCCGCGCTGAAAGTGCCGCCGCACTCGATCGAGGCCGAACAGGCGGTGCTGGGCGGCCTGATGCTGGACAACAACGCCTGGGAGCGGGTGCTCGATGGGGTGTCCGACGGCGACTTCTACCGGCATGACCACCGCCTGATTTTCCGCGCCATCTTCAAGCTGGCCGAGCGCAACCAGCCCTTCGACGTGGTCACCCTCTCCGAGCAACTGGACAAGGAAGGCCAGCTGTCGCAGGTCGGCGGCCTGGCTTACCTGGGCGAACTGGCGAAGAACACCCCCTCGGTGGCCAACATCAAGGCCTATGCGCAGATCATTCGCGAGCGCGCCACGCTGCGTAAGCTGATCGGCATCAGCAACGAGATCGCCGACAGCGCCTACGCCCCGGAAGGCCGTACCGGCGAGGAAATCCTCGACGAGGCCGAGCGCAAGATCTTCGAGATCGCCGAAGACCGGCCGAAGACCGGCGGCCCGGTGGGCATCAACGACATCCTGGTCAAGGCCATCGACCGCATCGACACGCTGTTCAACAACGGCGATGCGATCACCGGCCTGTCCACCGGCTTCGACGATCTGGACAACCTGACCAGCGGCCTGCAGCCGGCCGACATGATCATCGTCGCCGGTCGTCCGTCGATGGGTAAGACCACCTTCGCCATGAACCTGGTGGAAAACGCGCTGATGCGCAGCGACAAGGCGATCCTCGTCTACTCGCTGGAAATGCCGTCGGAATCCATCGTCATTCGTATGCTCGCCTCGCTCGGCCGTATCGACCAGACCAAGGTGCGTGCCGGTCAGCTCGACGACGACGACTGGCCGCGGCTGACCAGCGCGGTCAACCTGCTCAACGACCGCAAGCTGTTTATCGACGACACGGCGGGCATTTCCCCCAGCGAGATGCGCGCGCGCACCCGCCGCCTGGCTCGCGAGCACGGCGAGATCGGCCTGATCATGGTCGACTACCTGCAGCTGATGCAGATTCCCGGCTCCAGCGGCGACAGCCGGGTCAACGAAATCTCCGAAATCTCGCGCTCGCTCAAGGGCCTGGCCAAGGAATTCAACTGCCCGGTGATCGCCCTGTCGCAGCTCAACCGCGGTCTGGAACAGCGGCCCAACAAGCGCCCGATCAACTCCGACCTGCGCGAATCCGGGGCGATCGAGCAGGACGCCGACATCATCCTGTTCGTCTACCGCGACGAGGTCTACCACCCGGAGACCGAGTACAAGGGCGTGGCCGAGATCATCATCGGCAAGCAGCGTAACGGCCCGCTGGGCACCGCCCGCCTGGCCTTCCTCGGCAAGTACTCGCGCTTCGAGAACCTGGCGCCGGGCAGCTACCAGTTCGACGACGAATAAGCCGGAGCTCTCGGGCCGATTCCCCGGATTGCATCCGGGCTACCTCGCGCGGCCAAGGCCTGGATCAATAAAAACGGGCGCCCAGCGGTTAAGATGGGCGCCTGTTTTCCGTTCAGGCCCTGCCATGCGTCCGCTTGCCGCCATCGTCGATCTCGCCGCCATCGTCCACAACTACCGCCTGGCCAAGCGCTGCGCGCCGGGGCGCCAGGCCTTCGCGGTGGTCAAGGCCAACGCCTACGGGCATGGCGTGCGCGAGGTGGTCACCGCGCTGCACGAGGTTGCCGACGGCTTCGCCGTGGCCAGCCTGGAGGAGGCCGCCGAGGTGCGCGCCATGCACGGCGAGGCGCGCATCCTGCTGCTGGAGGGTTGCTTCGAGGCCAGCGAATACGCCATCGCCGCCCAGCTCGGCCTGGACCTGGTGCTGCAGAGTGCGGCGCAGGTCGGCGCGCTGCTCGCCAGCGAGCCGTCGCGGCCGCTGAACGTCTGGCTCAAGCTGGACTCCGGCATGCACCGTCTGGGCTTTGCCGCCGCCGAGCTGCGCGGCTGGCATGGGCGCCTGCGCGCGGCGCCGCAGGTGGCCGAGCTCAACCTGCTCAGCCACTTCGCCTGCGCCGACGAGCGCGGCCATCCGCTCACCGAGCTACAGGTGGAGCGCTTCCTCGAACTGCTCGATCTGGATTTCGAGCAGCGCTCGCTGGCCAACTCGGCGGCGGTGCTGACCATCCCCGCCGCCCATATGGACTGGCTGCGCCCCGGCATCATGCTCTATGGCGCCAGCCCCTTCGCCGAGCTCGGCGCCGCCGAGCTGGGTTTGCAGCCGGCCATGACCCTGGCCGCGCGGGTGATCGCCGTGCGCGAGGTGGCGGCGGGCGAGAGCGTCGGCTACGGCGCGACCTGGGTGGCCGAGCGGCCCTCGCGCATCGCCACGGTGAGCTGCGGCTACGCCGACGGCTATCCGCGGCATGCCCCCAGCGGCACGCCGCTGCTGGTCGAGGGCCGGCGTGCGCCGCTGGCCGGGCGGGTGTCGATGGACATGCTGACGGTGGATATCACCGACCTGCCCGCGGCCGGTATCGATTCGCCGGTGGAGCTGTGGGGGGCCAAGCTGCCCGTGGACGAGGTGGCGGCGGCCTGCGGTACCATCGGCTACGAGTTGCTGAGCAAGGTCACCGCGCGGGTGCCGCGACGTTATATCGGCTGAGGTTCAGGCCAGGCCGCTGGGTATCTTGAGCACATCCAGCTGCAGGCAGGCCTGCTCGCTCAGGTCGCCGCCCTCGCCATGCACCTGGGAGCCGGAGCGGCCCAGCTCCTTGACGCGATACAGCGCCTGGTCGGCGGCCTTGTACAGCCCGGCGAAGTGGCGGGCATGCAGCGGGTAGAGCGCCACGCCGATGCTGATGGTCACCCGCAGGCGCTCGGCGCCGTAGTGCACCGGTTCGGCGAGGTCGGCCAGCAGGCGCCCGGCGATCTCGCGGGCCTGGTTTTCCGCGTCCTGGCCGCAGATCAGCACGGCGAACTCGTCGCCGCCCAGGCGCGCCACGGCATCGCCGGCGCGCACGTGCTCGCGCAGGCGCTTGGCGATCACCTGCAGCATCAGGTCGCCGGCGGCATGGCCGAAGCGGTCGTTGATCGGCTTGAAGTGATCCAGGTCGATCAGCAGCAGCGCCACGCTTTCGCCGTGCCGCTCGGCATGGGCCAGCGCCGATTCGCAGCGCTCGACCAGGTAGCGACGGTTGGGCAGCTCGGTCAGCGGATCGTGGAAGGCGGCGTGTTCCAGTTCGCGTTCGCGCTGGCACAGGCGCGCGTTGGCCGCGGCCAGTTCGGCGGTGCGTGCGGCCACCGCGGCCTGCAGCTCGTCGGCGCTGGCCTGCACCTGGGCCAGGCGCGCGGTCTTCTCGCGGTCGGCCTGCTGCAGCGCTTCGGCCTTTTCCTGCTTGAGCATCTGGATGCGGTAGGCCAGGGCGAAGGAGAACAGGATGGTCTCGGCCGCCACCGAAATGGGAAACAGGTAGGCGGTGAAGTTGCCCGGCTCGATCAGTCCGGCGGCGCGCATCACCAGCACCAGGGTGCTGGCCAGCACGGCGCCGTAGCCGAGCAGGTAGAAGCGCGCCGGAAAGAAGCCCTGGTAGACGCGCATGGCGGCGCTGAACAGCGCGGCGGGCACGGTGACGATGGGGGTCAGGGCGATGATCAGCGCGCCCTCGGCGCGGTAGCCGAAGGCATTGACGAGGATGGCGACGACGTACAGCGCGCAGCCGGCATTCAGCAACTGGTGCGGCCAGCGCAGGCCGCGCCGGGTGTAGAGCAGCTCCTGGGTGAAGCGCATGACGAAGATGCCCCAGAGCGAGGGCAGGGTGATGCGATCCAGCCAGAACGGCACCGCGCTGCCGGGCCAGAGGTGCTGGAAGCCGTGGCCGGTCATGCTGAGGATGAACACCAGCACGCAGGCAGTGGCCAGCACGTACCAGAAGTAGGCCTTGTCGTGCAGGGCGATGAGGATGAACAGGTTGTACAGCAGCAGGGCGAGGATCACCCCGTAGATCAGGCCGAAGCCGAGGTTCTCGCGGCTGGCCTGCTGCTCCAGGTCGGACAGTTGCCAGACCTTGAGCGGAAAGGAGTTGCCGCCGGGGTCGAGGCTGCGAAAGTACAGGGTCAGGGGTTGTTCGCCGAGCTCCGGCAGCTTGAACAGCATGCGCCGGTAGGGATAGTCGCGGCCCTCGGCGTAGGGCACGGCGGTGCCGCTCTGGCGCTCGTGCCAGCCGCCCTGGCCGTCCGGCAGGTACAGCTGCAGGCGGTAGATGGTGATGCCGGCGTTTTCCAGCCACCACTGGCGCGGGGCGTCGGCGCTGCGCTGCAGGCTGACCTTGATCCACCAGGGGTTGCGGCTCTGGCCGACGGTGGCGCGGCCCTCGGCGGGCGCGAAGCGTGCCTGCACGGCGGGGTCGGCCATGTCGGCTATGCTCAGCCGGCCGCCGACGTCTTCCAGCAGTTCGATCCGGTCGTTGAGCCACAGGCCGCTGCTGCCGGCGTCCAGGGTGATGGGCGCGGCAGTGGCCCAACCGCAACAACAGGCCAGGATCAGGATCATCAGTCCCGGAGAGAGAAAACGCCCCACCCGCTTACCCCTTGTGCCAGGCCGTCTGGCGGCCGCCGGATTTGGTCTCTGGCTCCGAGTATAGCCATTGGCCAGGTTCGTGATCACAAAAGATTCGGCGCCGCCGGGGTGGGTGGGTTGATCACTTTTTATGCTATGATCCGCGCCCCTTCGAGAGCCCGATCGATCAAAAAACATGCAAGCCGCCAAGCCGCTGTTCGACTATCCCAAGTACTGGGCCGAGTGTTTCGGGCCCGCGCCCTTCCTGCCGATGAGCCGGGAAGAGATGGATCTGCTCGGCTGGGACAGCTGCGACATCATCATCGTCACCGGTGACGCCTACGTCGATCATCCTTCGTTCGGCATGGCCATCATCGGTCGTCTGCTCGAAGCCCAGGGTTTTCGCGTGGGCATCATTGCCCAGCCGGACTGGCGCAGCAAAGACGACTTCATGAAGCTCGGCGAGCCGAACCTGTTCTTCGGTGTCGCTGCCGGCAACATGGACTCGATGATCAACCGCTACACCGCCGACAAGAAGATCCGCTCCGACGACGCCTATACGCCCGGCGGCCTGGCCGGCAAGCGCCCGGATCGCGCCAGCCTGGTCTATAGCCAGCGCTGCAAGGAGGCCTACAGCCACGTACCGGTGGTGCTGGGCGGCATCGAGGCGTCCTTGCGCCGTATTGCCCATTACGACTACTGGCAGGACAAGGTGCGCCGCTCGATCCTGATGGACGCCACCGCCGACATCCTGCTCTACGGCAACGCCGAGCGCGCGGTGGTCGAGGTGGCCCAGCGCCTGTCGCGCGGCGAGTCGATCGCGACCATCACTGATATCCGCGGCACCGCCTTCGTCCGTCGCGACACCCCTGCAGGCTGGTTCGAGGTCGACTCCACCCGCATCGACCGTCCGGGGCGCATCGACAAGATCATCAATCCCTACGTCAACACCCAGGACACCGCCGCCTGCGCCATCGAGCAGGAGAAGGGGCCTGCTGAAGACCCCAACGAAGCCAAGGTGGTGCAGATTCTCGAAAGCCCGCGCATGACCCGCGACAAGACGGTGATCCGCCTGCCGTCCTTCGAGAAGGTGCGCAACGATCCGGTGCTCTACGCCCACGCCAACCGCGTGCTGCACCTGGAAACCAACCCGGGCAACGCCCGCGCCCTGGTGCAGAAGCATGGCGAGGTGGACGTGTGGTTCAACCCGCCACCCATCCCGATGACCACCGAGGAAATGGACTACGTGTTCGGCATGCCCTATGCGCGCGTGCCGCACCCGGCCTATGGCAAGGAGAAGATTCCGGCCTACGAGATGATCCGTTTCTCGGTGAACATCATGCGCGGCTGCTTCGGCGGCTGCACCTTCTGCTCGATCACCGAGCACGAGGGGCGCATCATCCAGAACCGTTCGCACGAGTCGATCATTCGCGAGATCGAGGAAATGCGCGACAAGGTGCCGGGCTTCACCGGCGTGGTCTCCGACCTCGGCGGGCCGACCGCCAATATGTACCGCATCGCCTGCAAGGACCCGGAGATCGAGAAGCACTGCCGCAAGCCGTCGTGCGTATTCCCCGGCATCTGCGAGAACCTCAATACCGATCACAGCTCGTTGATCGAGTTGTACCGCAAGGCCCGCGCGCTGCCGGGCGTTAAGAAGATCCTGATCGCCTCCGGCCTGCGCTACGACCTGGCGGTGGAGTCGCCCGAGTACGTCAAGGAACTGGTCACCCATCACGTCGGTGGCTACCTGAAGATCGCGCCGGAGCACACCGAGCGTGGCCCGCTGGACAAGATGATGAAGCCGGGGATCGGCAGCTACGACCGCTTCAAGCAGATGTTCGAGAAGTACTCGAAGGAGGCGGGCAAGGAGCAGTACCTGATTCCCTACTTCATCGCCGCGCACCCGGGCACCACCGACGAGGACATGATGAACCTCGCCCTGTGGCTCAAGCGCAACGGTTTCCGCGCCGACCAGGTGCAGGCGTTCTACCCGTCGCCGATGGCCACGGCCACCGCCATGTATCACTCGGGCAAGAACCCGCTGCGCAAGGTCACCTACAAGAGCGACGGCGTGACCATCGTCAAGAGCGAGCAGCAGCGCCGCCTGCACAAGGCCTTCCTGCGCTACCACGACCCCAGGGGTTGGCCGCTGCTGCGCGAGGCGCTGGAGCGCATGGGCCGCGCCGACCTGATCGGCAACGGCAAGCACCAACTGATCCCCACCTATCAGCCGCAGACCGACGAGTACCAGAGCGCGCGGCGCAAGAACTCGACGCCGGCCGGTAGCAAGAAGGTCGGCGCGGCCGCCGGCAAGATTCTCACCCAGCACAACGGCCTGCCGCCGCGCGCCAGCGACGGCAGCAAGCCCTGGGACAAGCGCGAGCAGGCCAAGGCGGCGGCCTTCGCCAAGCTGCAGGAGCAGAAGAAGGGCGGCAAGGCCGGGGGCGGCGGCAAGAAGAAGCCGCGCCCGGTAGCGCCGCGCTAGCATCGCAACGCCAGCCTAGTGCTGGCGTTGTCGTTTCTGCTGGCCCGTTGTCTGGATTCGCGGCTAACGCCGCTCCTACCCTGCGACGTAGCCCGGATGCAATCCGGGGAATCCACGCGGCATATCCCCGAATCGCATCCAGGCAGCGGGCTTGGTTTGCGCTCTATTTGGAACTATAGTTCCAAAATATAAGAACAACACCGGAGTCCGTCATGCGTAGCGCCGCGCCATCCCTGCTCGCCCTGTCCCTGTTGCTCGCCGCCTGCAGCGAGTCGCCGCCGCCGGCGGCCGACCTGGACTTCCAGAAACAGCTACAGACCCAGCTGATCAAGGCCAAGCCGGGCGAGGTGATCGAGCTGCCCGCCGGCACCTTTCAGCTCGATCGCGGCTTGAGCCTCAAGGTCAGCGGCGTGACCCTGCGCGGCGCCGGCATGGATCGCACCATCCTCAACTTCAAGGGGCAGAAGTCCGGCGCCGAGGGGCTGCTGGTGAACGCCTCGGACTTCACCATCGAGGACCTGGCCCTGGAGGACAGCAAGGGCGACGCGCTCAAGGTGGTCGGCGGCAAGAACATCGTGATCCGCCGCGTGCGCACCGAGTGGACCAACGGCCCGGCCACCGAGAACGGCGCCTACGGCATCTACCCGGTGCAGACCGAGAACGTGCTGGTCGACGGCGTGGTGGCCATCGGCGCCTCGGACGCCGGTATCTACGTCGGCCAGTCGCGCAACGTGGTGGTGCGCAACAGCCGCGCCGAGCGCAACGTCGCCGGCATCGAGATCGAGAACAGCATCGGCGCCGACGTCTACGACAATGTCGCCACCGGCAATACCGGCGGCATCCTGGTGTTCAACATGCCCAACCTACCGCAGCCGGGGCATACCACGCGGGTCTACCGCAACAGGGTCGAGGGCAACAACCACAAGAACTTCGGCCACAAGGGCACGCCGGTGGCGAGCATTCCGGCCGGTTCGGGGGTGGTGATCAACTCCAACGACCAGGTGGAGATCTTCGACAACGACATCGGCGAGCACCGCACCGCCAACGTCATCGTCAGCAGCTACTTCAGCACCGGTTACAGCGACCTCTCCACCGAGGAGGATTTCGACCCCTACCCGGAGGCCATCCATATCCACGGCAACCGCTTCGGCCCGGGCGGCGACAGCCCGGACAACCTGGAGCTGAAGGCGCTGAAACTGGCCAAGTTCGGCCTCAACGGCCGCCTGCCGGACATCCTCTGGGACGGCTACGTCAACCCGGACAAGCTGGTGGACGGCCAGCTGCCGGCCCAGCTGGCGATCTGCATCGACAACGGCGACGCCGGCATCGTCAATGTCGACGGGCCTGGCGGTTACAAGAACATCAGCACCGATATGACGCCGCACCGCTGCGAGCTGCCGCGCCTGCCGGCGGTGGAGCTGCAGGCGGCGCTGGCCGAGGCGGGCGAGGACGCATGAAGCGCGGCTGGCTGGTGATCGCCGCGCTGCTGCTCGGCGCCTGCGAGCAGCAGCGCGCGCCGCTGCACCTGCCCAGCGGCGAGGGCTACCCCGACCAGCTCAGCGCCTGGGGCGTATTGCGGCTGCAGGATGGCCAGTTGCAGCCAGCCGCCGGCGTGCTGCCCTACGACCTCAATACGCCGCTGTTCACCGACTACGCGCATAAGCTGCGCACTGTCTGGATGCCCACGGGGCGCAGTGCGCAGTACGCCGAGGCGCGTTTCGACTATCCCGTCGGCAGCGTGTTGAGCAAGACCTTCTACTACCCGCGCGACACCCGGGGCCGCCTGCAGCGCAGCGAGCAGCAGGGCGCCGAGGCGGTCGAGCTGAAGCGGGTGCGGCTGATCGAGACGCGCATCCTGCTGCGCCAGGAGCAGGGCTGGGTCGCGCTGCCCTACGTCTGGGACGAGGCGCAGCGCGAGGCGACCCTGGACTGGGCCGGCGCCAGCTTCGACCTCGAGTTGCACGACGAGCGCGGCGAGGTGCTGGCGGTCGACTACCAGGTGCCGGACGCCAACCAGTGCGCCGGCTGCCACGAGGAACAGGCAGGCAAGGGGATACAGCCGCTGGGGCCGAAGGCGCGCCAGTTGAACAAGGATTTCGCCTACGCCGATGGCACGGCCAACCAGTTGCTGCACTGGCAGGCCGCCGGCCTGCTACAGGGTCTGCCGGGCAATATGGCCGAGGTGCCGCAGAACGCCCTGTGGGGCAAGCCGCGAGCGGGGGAAAGCCTCGAAGCCCAGGCGCGCAGCTACCTGGACGCCAACTGCGCGCACTGCCACAACCGCGAGGGGCCGGGGCGCACCTCCGGGCTCTATCTCGACCCGCACACCCCGCTGGGCATCGCCTATGGCCTGTGCAAGCAACCGGTGGCGGCGGGCAAGGGCTCCGGCGACCGCCTGGTGGATATCCACCCCGGCGCGCCGGAGAAGTCGGTGCTGAGCTTTCGCCTGCACAGCACCGACCCCAGCATCATGATGCCCGAGCTGGGCCGCTCCAGCGCCCATCGCGAGGGACTGGAGCTGATCGACCGCTGGATCGCCAGCCTGGACGGCGAGTGCTGAACCGTTACAGCTGGCCGGCCTGCCACTGCGCCTCGCGGCTGGCCAGGGCCGCGGCGATATCCTCGATGCGGTCGGAGGCGATACTCTCCGGCAGCGGGTCGAGGCCGACGCTGGCGAACAGCTGGCCATAGCTGTTGCGCAATTCGGCATAGGCCAGGTCACGGCGCAGGTCGGCCTGCAGGGTGTTGAGCTCGCCCTGGATCAGCTCCAGCTCGCCGATGCCCTGGGCCTGGTAGCGGTTGCGCAACTGCTCGACGATCTGCCCGTCGAGGCCGGCCAGCTGCTGGCTGGTCTGGAACTGGCGCTGGGCCTCGCGGAAATTGGCGTTGGCCACGTGCAGTTGCGCCAGGATGGCCATCGACATCGCCTGGCGACGGGCGTCGGCCACGTCCTGGCCGGCCTTGGCCACGTCGATGGCGGCCGGCGCGGAGAGCACGTTGAACAGGTTCCAGGTGACCTTGACGCCGTAGTCGGCCCAGCTCTGGTTGACCAGGAAGGAGTTGCTGTCGTAGTGGCCGCCGGCGGAGAACTCCAGACCCGGCAGCAGGCGCAGCATGGCCTTGCGCGTTTCCGCGGCGCTGATGCGTGCCTGGTAGTCCTGCTCGCGCAGCTCGGGGCGGCTGGCCAGGGCCTCCTGCTCGAGCAGGTCGAGCTCGACCTGGAGCTCCGGCACCTGATAGCCGGCATCGGGGGCCAGTTCGACCTCGGTGCCCAGGGGCAGGTTGATCAGGGTGGCCAGTTCGGTCTTGGCCAGCGACAGCGCGCGGCGCTGCTCCTCCAGCTGGCGGGTGGCTTCGATCAGGGCGCGCTGGTAGCTCAGGGCCTGGATCGGGTCGCCGATGCGCTGCTCGCTCAGGCGCTGGCTGTTGTCGCGCGCCTGCGCCACGCGGGCCATGAGGTTGTCGATCTGGCTCAGCAGGCGGTCGGCGGCCACGGCGCGCCAGTAGGCGGAGCGCACGTCCTGGATGATGGTGTGCACCACCTTGCGCCGGCGTTCCTGCACGATCAGGCGCTGGTCGCCCTGCTGCTTGGCGCTGACGTAGCTGACGCCGAAGTCAAGCACGTTCCACACCATGGTCAGGTCGGCGACGCCACGGTCGCGATCCTGCGAGGTGGAGGGTTCCAGCGACTGGGTGCCGGTCTCGACGCTCTGGCTGCTGGAGGCGCTGACGTTGCTGCGCCCGGCATAACCGGCCGACAGCGCCATGCGCGGCAGCATGTCGAAGCTGGCCAGGTCGACCTGGCGCTGGGCCATGGCTTCTTCCATCAGCTTCAGGCGCGCCTCGAGGTTGTACTTCACCGCGCGGGCCATGGCCTCGTGCAGGGTCAGCGGGCCGCTGAGCGGCTCCTGATCGGCGAACATGGCCTGCAGGTCGTTCTGCGCGCGCTGCTCGCTGGCGCTGCGTTCGATGGGCTGGCTGGTCACTGCGCAACCGCTGATGGCCAGGCTCAGCAGGCTGACCGCGAATAGTGTGTGGCTCTTCTTCATCCTTGGGCCGCCCCCTTGTTACGGCACCGACTCACTGGTTTGTCGTTGTTATGCGTTGTGGATCAGGCCGGCGGCTGGCCCGCCGCGACCTCTTGCAGGGCCTGGGCCAGTTCGCGCAGCTGGCGCTGTTCGCCCTCGCGCAGGTCGTGCAATTGTTGGCCCAGCGTCGGCGCGCCGAAGATGGAACCAGGGTTGCCGCCGCCCCATTGCTTGCCGTCGAAGACTTTCAGCGGCTCGCTTTCTTGCAGGGCGTCGCTGCCGAAGATGTTGGACAGGCTGCTGGAACCGAACACGCCGCCATCGCCGCCGCCGAAGCCGAGGAAGCCGCTGCCCGAGCCGTCGCCGCCGGCATCGCTGGAGCTGGCGAAGACCTGGGCGATATAGCTGGGCGCCAGGGCATTCTGGTTGATGAAGATATTGCCCAGGGTCGGGATACCGCTGCCCAGGGTCGGTACCTCGAACAGCGGCGGCGGCAGCAGCGGCGAGGTGCTCGGCGGTGGCGGCAGGCTCGGCAGGGCGGGCTGCAAGGGCGCGCTCGGGATATCGGCGATGCTGCTCGGCGGATTGGCACGGAACTCCGGGTCGCCTTCGCTTTGCGCCAGGCTGTAGGCCTGCCCGACCAGGCCGGTGACGAGCAGGTTGCCGGCGGCATCGGCGATGGCGCTGCCGCTGGCGTTCAAGGCCAGCGCCAGGGTGCCACTGCCAGCCACGTTGCTGACGGTGATCTGGAAGGTACGGCCGTCGATCTGCACCAGGCTGCTCAGGGCGCCGCTGGCGTTACCGCTGGTGACCAGGCTGAAGTCGCCGAGATCCACGCCGCTCACGTCCTCGTTGAAGATGACGGTGTAGCGCACGCTATCGGCAGTGGTCGGCGTAGGGTCGAGTGCGACGATGGCGCTGGCGATGGGCGCGTTGGTGTCGACGATCACGCCGCTGCTGTCGCCGACATTGTTCAGCGCCAGGCTCATGGCATTGCCGCTGGCGTCGCGCAGGGTCGCGCCATTGCTGAGCAGGCCGCTCACGGCGATACCGTCGGCGTCGTTGTCTCCCGGCTGGACGCTGTACTGGAACACCAGGGTTGCGCTGCCGGAGCCGGCCACGTAATCGGCGAACACCGTGCTGCCGCCCATGTCGATGGCCAGGCGCGGGGTGCCGTTGACGATAACGGCTTCGCTGACGCTGACCACGAAGGTCAGGGTGTCGCCGGCGTTGTACTGCACCCCCACCGGTACGCTGACGCTGCTGACGGCTGGGGCCAATGTATCGATGCCGTAGTTGCTGGACAGGGTGCTGCCGGCACCGGCGTTGCCCGCCGCATCCTGCACGCCGGTGTTGTCCAGGGTGATCAGGTTGCTGGCGTCGGTGAGGTTGGCGCTCGGCGTCAGGGTGGCTGTCC
>NZ_JBITWE010000002.1:204936-403172 GCF_044543505.1 Pseudomonas sp. NPDC077186 | reverse complement strand
CGTCGGACGCTGGGTGTCGATGGCGTAGTTGTTGGAGTCGGTGCTGCCGCTGCCGGTGTTGCCGGCGGCATCGACGTAGCCGGTATTGTCCAGGGTGATCAGGTTGCTGGCGTCGGTGAGATTGGCGCTCGGCGTCAGGGTAGCGGTGTAGGTGATGTTGTCCAGTGTGGTCAGGTTGCTGAGGCTGCCGTTGGCTACGCTGAAGTCGGCCAGGGTCAGTCCGCTGACCGCTTCGCTGAAGGTGATGGTCACCGTGGCCGTTTCGCCGAGGGCCAGGGCAGTGTCGCTCACCAGGATACTGGCTGTCGGGCGAACGCCGTCCACGAGCAGCGCCTTGTTGGCACTCAGGGAACCAGCAGCGCCCAGGGTCGGCAGGGTCAGAATGGCATTGTCGGCGGTGACGTTCTGGATGGTCGCGCCATTGAGTGCCAGGGCCGCAGTGGATTGGTAGTCCAGGTCGGCGCTGAGGTCGCCGGCCTGCACCGTGTAGCTGAAGGTCAGGGTGTTGCTGCCGGAGCCGGAGACATAGGTCGCGTTGCGGTCGATGAGGCCTGTCTCCAGCAGCAAAGTAGGCGTGCCGCCAGTGGTATCGACCGTCACCGCCTGGTTGAAGGTGGCGGTGATGATGATGGTATCGCCCACTTTGTAGCTGCCATCCGGCGTGGAGGCGCTGACATCGGTTATCAGCGGGTTGAGGCTGTTGACCGTGATGGCGAGCGTATCGGTATCGCTCTGTGCACCGCCGCTACCGCTCCAGCCCTGGTCGTCAGTGGTGATCTGGACGCTGGCAGGGCCGTTGTAGCCGGCGGTGGGGCTGAAGGTCAGGCCGTTCAAGGCGTTGTTGATATCGCCGATGCTGCCGGTAAAGGTCATGCTGGAGTCGGCAGTGCCATCGCCGGTGGAGAACGACAGGCCCGTGGTGCCGCTCAGTGTCAGCAGGCCATTGCTGGCGCTCAGCGTCACTTCGACGAGATTGGCGCCGGCATCCACGTCGCCGATGCTGATCAGGTTGCCATTGCCGCTGCTGAATACCAGGCTGGCATCCTGGTCGACGTTCTGCGCGCTGGGCAGCGAGTTGACCGGGGCATCGTTCACCGCGCTTACATCCAGGGTCACCGTGGTGCTGTCGGACTGTGCGCCGCCGCTGCCGGTGTTGCCGCCATCGTTGATTTCGACGGTCAGCGTGACGTCCGAGGTGGCGTTGCTGGCGGTGGTAAATACAACACCAGCAGCGGAGATAAACGTGTTGATATCGCTAATGCTGCCGGTCAGGCTCATGGCGCTGCTGGTGCCGCCGACGGTGACGCCAGCGGCGCTGGTAGCGCTCAGGCTGCCACTGGGGACCGACAGGGTGACCGTCACCGGGGAGGTGCCGGCATCGACGTCGCTGAAGCTGATACCGGTCAACGCGGTTGGCATGTCTTCGCTGACGATTATGGAGGCTGGGGCCGTAACGGTCGGTGCATCGTTGACGGCGCTGACCACGATGTCGAAGGTATCGCTAACGCTGCCGCCATTGCCGTCGCTGGCGATCACCTCAATGCTCAGCGTGCCGGCATCGGCGTTGCCTGGCGTGCCGCTGAATGTCCGGGTGAGTGCATCGAAGCTGAGCCAGGCGGGCAGGGCGCCGCCGCCGACCAGTTGTACGCTGTAGCTCAGGGTGTCGCCGGCATCCATGTCGTTGAAGGTGTTGGCGGCAAACTGGAAATTGAAGGCCGTGTCTTCGCTGGCATTCTGGTTGGCAATGGCATTGGCCAGCGTGGGGGCGTCGTTGGTGTTGGCCACCAGGATATTGAAGGTGTCGGTAACGCTGCCGCCATTGCTGTCACTGGCGATGACATCGATGCTCAGCGTGCCGACATCGCCGTTGCCCGGCGTGCCGCTGAAGGTACGGGTGACTGGGTCGAAGCTGAGCCAGGCGGGCAGGGCGCCGCCACCGGCCAGTTGCGCGCTGTAGCTGAGGGTGTCGCCGGCATCCACGTCGTTGAAGGTGTTGGCGGCGAACTGGAAGCTGAAGGCCGCTTCTTCGGTGGCATTCTGATTGGGGATCGCGTTGGCCACGGTGGGTGCATCGTTGGTATTGGCCACGACGATGTCGAAGGTATCGGTAACGCTGCCGCCGTTGCCGTCGTTGGCGATGACATCGATGCTCAGCGTGCCGACATCGGCATTGCCCGGCGTGCCGCTGAAGGTGCGGGTGGCGGCATCGAAACTGAGCCAGGCGGGCAGAGCGCCGCCGCCAGCCAGTTGCGCGGTATAAGTCAGGGCACCGCTGACATCCACGTCGTTGAAGGTGTTGGCGGCGAACTGGAAATTGAAGGCCGCATCCTCGCTGGCATTCTGGTTGGGAATCGCATTGGCCACAGTTGGGAGATCGTTGACCGGGGTGACATTGACCGTGACATCGGCATTGTTGCTGGTACCACCATCGCCGTCGCTGACGGTGATCCGCACGGTACGTGCTGCGCTACTGGGGTTATCGTTATTGCTGTTGGAGTAGGTCAGGTTGCGTACCAGCGCCTGAACGGCTGCGGGGGTGGCATCGCTGTCGAGTGTGATGACCAGGCTGTTGCCGGCAGTGCCACCTGCGTAGGTACCGATCTGCGTACCACCAAAGGTGATGGCCGAGCCGGATACGCCGATCTGGCCGGCGCCGGTGCCCTGATTGCGGATGGACAGTACGTCCTCCGCTGCGACGTCGTTGCTGATGATGGAGACGGTGACATTACCCGTATCGAAGTTGGCCGAGTCGCTGTCGGTCACCGTGGCATCTGCGTTCTCGTCCAGCAGCACGGGGCTGCCACCTTCGACAAAGGTGGCGGAGTTGCCATTGAGGTTGTTGATGATTGGAGCGGAGTTTGGCGGATTGGTATCGCCAGTAAAATCGTCAATTGCCAAACCAAGGAAATCTGTAGAGGTAAGCCGTACCTCATCGACCCTGATACCTCCAAAGTTCAGGGTTGTAGTGCCCGTTGTGAATATCTGAGCTGATCCTACAAGTACCCCATTCAGATAACCGCCTACGGTGACACTCTCGTTATCGCCCGGATTATCAATGTAGATACTGGTAAAGGTGAAATCTGCAAGGTCTGTGCGCGTAATGGTCACGCGCTCGGTAGTGCTGGTATTAAGGGCTGATGATAAAAGCGTCATGGCAGCAGAGCCGCCTGAGCCGAAATTATCAAATGCCAGTCCGCCCCCAGCAGCGCCACCGTCACCATCGGCAGTGAATGTATAGGTGTAAGACACACCGCCAAGCGTGCGGTCAAAGCTATTGCTGGTAGTGCCTGGGTTAGTAGTGAAATTATCACTGAAGGCTGCAAGTAAGCCCGAATATGAACCAATGTTCAGCGAGACAGTTTCCACACTTCCCCGAGTCGCTTCGAGTACCCAATCACCGCCTTTATCGGCGGCGCCAGTTGGGTCGGTCGAGGCGGCTATGTCGGCGCCGGTCGCCGCAGCCAGTGACTGGATGAAATTCACGCCACTGCCATCGGCCCCGACATGGCAGCCATACAACAAAATATCGCCGGAAGAGTTCAGGGCACTGCCAATATCTGCCAGCAGGGCGTTGTTGGCGGCGACGTAGGCATCGTCGATCCAGACGTTACCCAACTGCACTTTGCCGGCATCGCCATGACTGAACACGTGTATGGCATCGATGTCGCGACGTCCGTCCAGGTAGTCGGCGATTTGTCGTAAACCATCCTGGCTGCCATCCAGTACCACGACCTCGGTACCGGGTTTCAAGGCGGACACCAATTGCTGGTAATCCTTGACGCTGCTGTCGACGAATACCACCTCCTGGCGGTTGTCCGTCGTGCCGGCCGGAGTGGCGGCGAGGTTTTCGCTGCCGGAGTGGGCGTCCTGGCCGGAGGCCGGGGCGTGGGCCGCATCGGCGGAGGGCACGGCAGTAGCCGTTTCTGCCACCGTGGCGGCGACTGCGCCGTCGAACAGCATGCGCGGTTCCAGCGCCATGGCCAGTGCGCTTCTGGCCGGCAGTTCGGCTGGTCGAGCGGTCGCAGTCTTTCTCCACCACATAGTGAACCTCCTACAGCATGCAAAATCGGGGAAAGCCGGGCTTTCCCCTTGTTCCTGTTACCGACCCACAGAAGGGATCAGTTGCGCGATGGGAAGATGCCTTCCAGTGCAATGACGAAGTTGGTGCCGAGAAACGGGTTCAGTACCGAGAACGGCATGCTCCCACCCGAGGCATTGACCGTGACGGTCGGCGCCGGAACGTTCACGGCGGTGTTGAACGGAGCCAGCGTGGTATCGGCTGCCCCGGTGCAATACAGCGTCCCGGCTCGGCCACCCGCTGCGATCGGTCCCAGCACGGTGGTCGTTCCCGGGGCGGATTGGGTGGTACCGGTGGTGGCGGCAGGGATAGCGACCTGCGCCGTAGCCGAACTCGCCGAGGCCGTCGCGACATGGTTGTGCATCGGCATCTGGTTGAGGGTCAGGCTGACGTTCTCGGTGCCCGCCATCTCCCCCTGGACGACCGCGCTCAGGCCCGGCCCCTGTCCCATGCCTACCGGGCTACGGCCGCGGTAGTCCGGCAGGCCGAAGGTGGTCTGGCCGTCGCCGCCGTAGAGGGTGCCCAGCAGTGCGAACAGCGCGTTGTTCTGCGCAATGCTCAGCAGCTGGCCTTGGCACATCGCCCAGCCCCTCGGTGCGAAGTTGAAACCGACCATACGAATCTCACCCAGAAATGGATCGCTCATTGCTGTATCTCTCCTTGATGAAGCCGCCCTCGCGGCAGTGTTGTCGTGCTAGAACTGGGTAGCGGCGGCGTCGTTGCGCTTCACATGAAAAATGGCCTGCAGCAGGTGGCGGTCGCCTTCCTCGTCCGGGCCGATGGGCGTCAGCATGACCTGCCACTCGTTGCCGTCCGGGCTGCAGAGCCGGTAGCCGTGCTGGGGCAGCTGGACGCCCTCGGGCTGGGCGAAGACGGCGTTGTAGCAGTGGTAGCGAGCGTTCATCGCGACTCCTTCGGCCACCTCCAGCAAGGTGATGGCGAGCCCCTGACCCTCGTCCCAGCGCAGCCGCCAATCCCGCTGGAGATGGCGCGCGAGCTCCGCGAAGCTCGGTACCAGGCTCATGCCGACACCGCCAGGGCCGGCGCGGGCGTGCGCTGCATCTGCAAGTAGATGTGATTGGAGCCGGTGGCCTCGAAGCCGCAACGCTCATACAGGCGTCTGGCTGGATTGGTCGGCTCGACGAACAGACGGATGGTCTTCCCGGTGGCGTCCGCCTCGGCGGTCAAGGCGTGCAAGAAATGGCTGCCGATACCCTGGCCGCACCATTCGGGCAGCAGGGAGATGTCGATGAGGTTGAGCGTGGTCGGCCCACGGAAAATATACAGCCGACCGATGGCGCGTTCGCCCTTGCAGATCAGCGAGAGAGCCGCGTCCGGATAATGCGCCTGATAGTACTGGTGCTGGGCGCTGAACTGCTGGGCGAGGAAGGCGTCCTTGCTGGCCTGATCCCAGGGCAGCTGCGCCACTTCATCGGCGCGGGTGCTGGCATACAGCGCCTGCAGGAACGCCTGGTCGGCGTCGGCGATGGGGCGGAGGTGCAACTCGAGAGTCGTCATGAGGTGAGCATCCTTGCGGGTTGCCCCGGTGCGGGGCGGCCATTTGTTATTCGTTTATACGGCGCTGGTTCGGCCGAGGTTAGCGAAGCTGCCGGCTGATCGCCAGTATTTCCTCCCCCGGTGCCGGTACTTTTGCCAAACGCTTGTATGGCACGCGAACGTCATGAGTCTATGCATCGCGCAAGCGCAGGCGCTCCAGACTTGCGTAGGGTTCGCCCGCCCAGCGCTCGATCGCCGCGCGCAGGGCCGCGTCCGCCGATTCGCGCTTGCCTTGCCCGTCGGCGCTGAAGGACAGGCTCGGCTGCTTGGCGTCGAAGGCGGCGACTTCCCGCAGGCGCGGCCGGTCCGCGGCGCTCACGCCGACCAGCGGCGCCAGGCGTCCCCAGAGGGCATCGGGCAGTTCGCCGTAGTTGACCGGCACGCCGCCCAGCTGCTGGCACAGCTGCAGTCCGCCCTGGAGGATCCGGCCGATCATCCGGCAGGTGTGCTCCTGCGGCGACAACGGCGGGTCGTCCGGCCGCTCCAGCCCCGAGGGCCCGAGCAGGCCGGGAACGCGCTGCAGACCGGGTTGGCGCAGCTGGGACACGGCGATTTCCAATGGGTCGCGATAGAGGAACAGGCGCGGCACCTGCGGATAGAGCGCCTGCAGGAGCGGCGCTTCGAACAGATTCCAGGCATCCAGCTTGATCAGCAGGCGCTGCTCGTCGCCGCGCCGGCGCTGGCCGTAGGCCGACAGCAGGGCCGCGACCCAGCGCGGCTGATGCGCCGCCGCGTCGGGGTCGAGGTAATGGGCGCGCAGCAGGCGATCCAGCGGCGGCGGTTCGGACAGCACGATATTGGGCGCAAGCCCGGCCAGCATCTGCGCCAGCAGGGTGGAGCCGCAGCGCGAGGCATGGAAGATAAAGGCTCCGGGCGCCAGCCCCGGGCTGGCCGCCTGCCACGCCAGCAAGGCGTCCAGGCCGGTTTCGCGGCGTAGCGCCTGGTTGAAGGGCAGCCGCAGGGCCTGTTCGACATCGTCGCGAAAGAACGGGCGGCTCAGCCGTTGCTCGCCGAACCAGCACCAGTCCACGCGCCACTGGCCGGCATTCGGCCAGGTGCGGATCGGCAGCCAGCCGGCGAAGTCCGCTGCGCGATTCATGCTCGCCATTGATCGTTCCATGTCTGTTTGCCCTGGCGCATGGCGCGGCGCACCTCGGCCTCGGAGAAGCGCAGGCCGAGTTGCTCGCCCAGGCGCAGGGTGGCGTCGATGAAGTCCCGGGCATCGCTCAGGCTGCGCAGGTGGGCGGCCAGCTCCGGCTGCTGCGCCAGCCGCTCGCGCAAATCGGCGAAGGCCTGCTCCGCGCGGCTCGGGCGCAGCGCCGGGGTCTGCCCCTGGCCGCGGCGGATCGTCTCCAGCAGCCAGTCGCTGGGGGCGCAGTCGAGCACCAGGTGGATGCGCGGCTGGTGGCTGGGGTTGTCCACCCGATGCGGCCGCGACAGGTCGAGGAACCAGCATTCGCCGGGCTGCATCGGCACCTGCAGGCCGTCGAGGAGAAATTCCACCCCGGGCGGGCTGAGCAGCGGCACGTGCAGGCGCAGGTCGGCGTCGGGCTGGCCCAGGTCGGGGTCGCAGTGTTCGTGGATGCGCGCGCCGGGACCCAGGCGCAACAGGCGCACGCTGCGCAGCGGGGCGCGGAAGGCGGCGAGCAACTGGTGCCAGGCCGTTTCGCCTTGCCACCAGGCGCTGGCCTGCGCGGCGCCGCGGCCGGGGGCCAGCGGCAGCGGGGCGTCCGCGGCGCCGATCAGCGTCACGCCGCTCCAGTCGCCCTGGTAGTAGTCGCGGTTGAAGTGCCGCTGCCAGGCGTCGGGCTGTACCCGCGCGAGGGCGGCGAGCAGCGCTGCCAGCTCGATCTGCAAGGGCAGGCGCGAGCAGGCGGGGAGTGCGGGGTGGGTCATGGTGCCGTTCTCTATCCCTTTGAACAGATGCTTAAAAACCGCTTTCGCGCACCCCCAGGGCGGCGACCCGGCGCCAGACGGCGGCGAGGATGGATTCGCGGCGGCCGTCGAGTATGGCCACGCCCAGTTGCGGTTGCGCCGGCGCCGCCAGCGCCTGTTGCGCGGTCAGGCGCACGCCGTACTGGGCCTGCAGCGGCTGCGCGCGTTGCTGCTCGTCGCGGCGTACGGCAATCGGCCCGCCGTGGTCGGAGGCCAACGCGGCCTGGTCGAGGTAGGCGGCGCCGGTGGCGTCCACCTCGCCGAGCGTCACCGCCAGCGCCGGGCGCAGCGGGTCGGCGCTGGCGATAAAGCGGCCGCTGCTGCCGGGTTCGAGGCGCCACAGCGATTCCTCGGCCAGGTAGCCGCGCAGGCGCACCTGCTGTTCGACCACGCGCAGCAGCGGCTGCTGCGGCGACAGCCAGAGCCCGGGCGCCAGGTCCGCCGGCAGGTCGCGCACCAGGCCGTCGTGCGGCGCGCGCAGCTGCAGGCGCTGGCGCTGGGCGGCCAGGCCGCGGTATTCGGCGACGGCGGCGGCCAGGTTGCGTTCGAGGATGGCGCTGTCGGCCGCCGTCTCGCTGCGCCCGGCCTGGCGTTTGAGCTGCAGCTGGAGAATCGCGATTTCGCTGCGGACGATGGCCTGGCGCGAGTCGAGGTCGGGGGACTCCAGTTCCAGCAGCAGCTCGCCGCTGCGCACCGCCTGGCCGTTGCCGGCGTGCAACTGCTTGAGGCGCGCCGCCAGCGGCGCATGCAGCGCGCTGACCCGGCTGGCTTCGAGCAGCGCCGGCACTTCCACGGCGCTGCGCCAGGGTACCAGCAGCACGGCCAGCAGGCCGAGCAGGACGGCGCCGACGCGCAGCGTCTTGCCCGGCTGCGCCTGCCCGCGGCGTTGCCACCACTCCTGCCACTCGCGCCAGATCGGCAGGCCGATGAACCAGGCCAGCTCCACCAGCATCAGGAAGATGCCCAGCAGCTTGAAGAACATGTGGTACACCGCCAGGGCGATGCCGAGGAACAGCGCCGCGCGCCACAGCCAGGCGCCATAGCCCCAGATCAGCAGCTTGCGTTGCATGACCGGCGACCAGGGTTCCGGCGCCGGCTCGCCGTAGCCGAACAGCGCCTCGCGCAGGCGCCAGCGGCACAGGGCGAAGGCGCGCCCTTGCAGGTTGTCCACACCCCACAGGTCGCTGAGCAGGAAGTAGCCGTCGAAGCGCATGAAGGGGTTGAGGTTGATGAGCAGCGTGGTGATCCAGGTGGCGCTGGCGAGCATGAAGGCGGCGGTGCGCAGCGGCCCGTCCGGCAGCAGCGACCAGGCCAGCAGGGCGAGTGCCGCCAGCAGCAGCTCGGCGAGCACGCCGCCGGCGCCGATCAGCAGGCGCGCGCGCCGCTGGTTGACCCGCCAGGCATCGCTGACATCGGTGTAGAACATCGGCAGCAGCACCATGAACGCCAGGCCCATGCTCTGCACCCGGCAGCCGGCGCGCTTGGCCATGTAGGCGTGGCCGAACTCGTGGCACAGCTTGGCGAAGGTCAGGGCGACGCCGAAGGCGATGGCGCCGCCCAGGCTGAACAGGTGCGGGAAGGTGGCGATGAAGCGATCCCAGTCGCGCGCCACCAGAAACAGGCCGAGCGCCAGGACCAGGGGCAGGCCGATACGCAACAGCCGGCCGCCGTGGCGCGCCAGCCAGGGCCAGGTGCGGTCGAGGAAGGCGTCCGGGCGCCACAGCGGAATGCGGAAGAACAGGTACTGGTGCAGCAGGCTTTGCCACCAGCCCTGGCGCTGCTGCGCCGCCTTCTGCGCGTAGCTGCCGCGCTGCTGCGCGTCGGCGGCGCCGAGAAGGTCGTGGCCGGCGAGAAAGCGCAGCATCTCCTGCAGCTCGCTCTCGTCCAGCGGCGGGCCGGGCTCGGCGTTGGCCGCCGCGAGCACCCGTTCGGGGTCGCCCAGCGGCCAGTGGCGCAGCAGGCGGATGGCCGCGGCGCCGAGCTTGAAGTAGCGGCCGCGCAGCGGGTCGGCCAGGGTCCATTGCGGCGCGCCGTCCAGCGCCGGGGCGGCGCTGGACAGCTGCAGGTCGGGGCGCAGCGCCGGCAGGGCCATCTACAGGCCCACCGTCTGGCGCAGCGCGGCCAGCGGCCGGCGCAGCAGGTAGAGCGCCAGCGGCGCGCGCGCGCCATAGAGCTTGGCGGTGCCGCGCAGGCCGATGCGCGGCGGCGCCTCGCTGAACTCGGCGTCCAGGCGGTAGGCCAGCTGGCCGCCGGGCAGCGGCTGCGCCTCGTAGGCCTGGCGTTGCAGGCGGGCCTGGTGGCGGTGCAGCGGGTCGCTGTCGAGGAACAGGGCGATGGCGGCGCCGGGCTGGAAGTCCAGCGCGTCGGCCACCGCCAGGTCGATGCGCAGCTCGGCCTGGGTCGGATCGGCAATCTGCATCAGCCGCTCGCCGGTCTGCACCGGCTTGCCGGTCCAGCGCTGGGCGTCGGCGAACACCGCGATGCCGTCGCGTTCGGCGCGCACCTCGGTGCGCGCCAGCAGCTCCCGGGCGTAGTCGCGCTCGGCGCGTTTCTGTTCGACGCGGGCGGCGAACAGGTCGATGCGCGCGCTCGATTCGGCGTCGCTGAAGGCGCGCTGGGCATTGGCCTTGAGCTCGGCCTCGGCCACCTGCAGGCTGCGCTCGGCGACGTCGGCCTGGGCGCGGATGGCGGTGGCGTCGAAGCGCAGCAGCACCTCGCCCTTGCTCACCGCCTGGTTGGGCTTGACCAGAAACTCGGCAATCACCCCGTCCAGCGGCGCGGCCACCACCTGGCCGCCCAGCGGCACCACCTCGGCCGGCGCCAGCACCGACTGGCGCACCGGCAGCAGCAACAGCAGCAGCACGGCGGCGGCCAGGCCGAGCACCTTGCGCCGCGGCCAGCGCAGGCGCCACGGCTGACGCGGTTGCAGGGCCTGCCAGGCGTGGCCGTAGCAGTCGCCGAGCTGGCCGAGCAGGGCTTGCTCGGCCTCGCTCCAGGGCTGCTCGCGGGCGATCCACAGGCCGCCGAAGACCTGGCCCTGGCGATCCAGCAGCGGCAGCCAGAACACCGCGGCGGCCGACAGGCTCTGCCAGTCGGCGCGCAGCGCGGCGCTCAGCGAGTCCGCCGCGACCGTCTGGGCCTGGGTCGCGCGCCCCTGCTTGTGCAGCTGCGCGGCGGCGTTCTCGACGAAGGCGACGAAGGGCGCGTTGGCCTCCACCAGGCTGATGGCGGTCAGCGCGCGCACCTTGCCGGCGATCAGCAGGGCGGCGTGACGGTAACCGAACAGCGGCTGGGCGTCGTTGACCAGGGCATAGGCCAGCTGGTCGAGGGTGGCGGCGCCGCGGGCCTGGCGCTCCAGGCTGAGCAACTTGGCGACGACGCGCTCGGCCAGACCCGGCACCTGCGCGGTCATGGCGCCTCCGCGAAGCGCGCGCTGCCGCTCATGCCGGCCAGCAGGCCCTGGGCATCCGCCGGCAGGCTGCCGATCAGCAGCAGGGTCTGGCTGCCTTCGTCGATGCGCGCGCCGAGGCGTTTGACGGCGGCCTGCAGCGGCTCGCCGGTCTCGTCCGGGACGAAGGCGAAGGGCTGGCCGGGGGCGAGCCGGCCGAGCCAGGCCGAGGGCACCAGCAGGTGCACCTCCAGGGTGCGGTTGTCGACTATCTCCAGCAGCGGCGTGCCGCTGGCCACGCTCTCGTGCGGCTGGGCGCGGCGCTGCACCACGCGGCCGTTGAACGGGGCGACGACGCTGCAGCGCTTGACCTGCACTTGGTACACCTGGGCCTCGGCCAGCGCCTGCGCCTGGCGCGCCTCGGCCAGTGCCACCTCGAAGCGGCCGACCGAGTTGAGCGCGGCCAGCTGCTTCTTGTGGCTCAACTCTTCGCGGGCGGCGCGGGCGGCGGCCTGCGCGGCATTGAGCTGGGCCTGGTAGGCGCTGCAATCGAAGCGCACCAGCACGTCGCCCTTGGCGAAGTCCTGGCCGTCGGCGAACGGCATCTCGACGATGCGCCCGGGCAGCTCGCTGGACAGCACGGCCTGATCGCGCGCGCGCAGCACGCCGCGCACCTGGCGTTCGCCGGCGTCCGGCGCAGCCGCGACGAAGGACTCCAGCAGCGGGTCGTCGGCCCAGAGCGGCGGGCTGAGCAGCAGGGCGAGCAGGCCGAGCAGGGGCAGGCGGGGCGAGTGGTGGCGCATTGGGCACGTCCTTGCGAAGAAGTGCTGGGAGTCTAAGGCAGAAGTCGCGTGCGGCAAATTGGCCGTGGCGGCGCGCCATTGTGGTGCGCAATGGCGGCGCTGGTGCGCGGGCGGGCCTGTCGTTGGTGCGCGAGCCCAGCGATGCGGGCCGGACGGGCGCGCGCCTCGGCCCCTGGCATAAGTCTTGCGCGGCTCGGCGGGTCGCCCAGGCTTGCAGGAGGCCGCCGTGTCGATCCATGTCGCGCTGCACCACGTCACCCACTACCGCTACGACCGTGCGGTGAACCTCGGCCCGCAGCTGGTGCGCCTGCGCCCGGCGCCGCACAGCCGCACGCGCATTCTCTCCTACGGGCTGCAGGTCGAGCCGGGCGAGCACTTCGTCAACTGGCAGCAGGACCCGCAGGGCAACTACCTGGCGCGCCTGGTGTTCCCCGAGAAGACCCGCGAGCTGCGCGTGGAAGTCGATCTGGTCGCCGAGATGGCGGTGTTCAACCCCTTCGACTTCTTCCTCGAACCCTACGCCGAGCATATTCCCTTCGCCTATACCGAGGGCGAACAGCGCGAGCTGGCGCCCTACCTGGTCAGGCTGGCGGCCACGCCGAAGTTCGCCGAGTACCTGGCCAGCATCGACCGCGAGCCCACGGCCAGCGTGGATTTCCTGGTGGCGCTGAACCAGCGACTGTCCTGCGATATCCGCTACCTGATCCGTATGGAACCGGGCGTGCAGACGCCCGAGCAGAGCCTGGAAAAGGCCTCCGGCTCCTGCCGCGACTCGGCCTGGTTGCTGGTGCAGCTGCTGCGCCACCTGGGCCTGGCGGCGCGCTTCGTCTCCGGCTACCTGATCCAGCTGACCGCCGACGTCAAAGCCCTCGACGGCCCCTCCGGCACCGACAAGGACTTCACCGATCTGCATGCCTGGTGCGAGGTGTACCTGCCCGGCGCCGGCTGGATCGGCCTCGATCCCACCAGCGGGCTGTTCGCCGGCGAGGGCCATATCCCGCTGGCCTGCAGCCCCGAGCCGTCCTCGGCGGCGCCGATTTCCGGCGCGCTGGACGAGTGCGAATGCGAGTTCGAGCACCAGATGCAGGTGGAGCGCATCTGGGAGGCGCCGCGGGTCAGCAAGCCCTATAGCGCGGCGCAGTGGCAGGTGATCGACGCCCTCGGCCGGCAGATCGACGAGGACCTGCAGCGCCACGACGTGCGCCTGACCATGGGCGGCGAGCCGACCTTCGTCGCCCTCGACTACCCCGACGACGAGGAGTGGAACACTGCCGCGCTGGGGCCGAACAAGCGGCGCCTGGCCGCCGAGCTGTTCCACCGCCTGCGCGCGCACTATGCGCCCAAGGCCCTGGTGCATTTCGGCCAGGGCAAGTGGTACCCGGGCGAGCAGCTGCCGCGCTGGTCGCTGAACTGCTTCTGGCGTCAGGACGGCGAGCCGATCTGGCGCGATCCCGCGCTGCTGGCCGACGAAACGCGCGGCTACGGCGCCGACGCCGACACTGCCGCGCACTTTCTCGGCGCCCTGGCGGCGCGCCTGGACGTGGACGGCGAGTGCGTCTTCCCGGCCTACGAGGACTGGTTCTACTACCTGTGGCGCGAGCGCAAGCTGCCGGACAACGTCACCCCGGATGATCCACGGCTGGGCGATGCGCTGGAGCGCGAGCGCCTGCGCAAGGTGTTCGACCAGGGCCTGGACGCCGTGGTCGGCCAGGTGCTGCCGCTGGCGCGGCGGGTGGACGGCGCCGGCTGGCAGAGCGGGCGCTGGTTCCTGCGCGACGAGCGCTGCCGCCTGCTGCCGGGCGACTCGCCCTTAGGCTACCGCCTGCCGCTGGACTCGCTGCCCTGGGTCAGCCAGGCCGACTACCCCTATATCAACCCGGCCGATCCGGGCCAGCGCTTCGCCCCGCTGCCCAGCCCGGCGCAGATCCAGCGTCAGCTGCGTGGCGTCTGGCGCGGCGCGAGTGCCGGCCCGCAGAGCGTGCGTCCGGCCAGTGGGCAATCGGCTGCCGGTATCGTGCGCACCGCGCTGTGCGCCGAGGCGCGCGAGGGGCGGCTGTATCTGTTTATGCCGCCGCTGGCGCACCTGGAGGAATACCTGGAGCTGGTCGCCGCCATCGAGGCGGTGGCCGCCGAACTCAACTGCCCGGTGCTGCTGGAGGGCTACGAGCCGCCGCAGGACCCGCGCCTGCAGTATTTCCGCGTCACCCCCGACCCCGGCGTGATCGAGGTCAATATCCATCCCGCGGCCGGCTGGAACGAGCTGGTCGAGCGCTGCGAGTTTCTCTACGAGGCGGCGCGTCTCAGCCGTCTGAGTAGCGAGAAATTTATGCTCGACGGCCGTCATACCGGCACCGGCGGCGGCAACCATTTCGTCCTCGGCGGCGCCACGCCGGGCGACTCGCCCTTCCTGCGCCGGCCCGATCTGCTGCGCAGCCTGATCGGCTACTGGCACAACCACCCGTCGCTGTCCTACCTGTTTTCCGGCCTGTTTATCGGCCCAACCTCGCAGGCCCCAAGGGTCGACGAGGCGCGCAACGACGCGCTGTACGAGCTGGAGATCGCCTTCGCGCAGATGCCCGAGGCGGGCCGCGACTGCCCGCCCTGGCTGGTCGACCGCCTGCTGCGCAACCTGCTGGTGGACGTCACCGGCAACACCCACCGCGCCGAGTTCTGCATCGACAAGCTGTATTCGCCGGACTCGGCCAGCGGTCGCCTCGGCCTGCTCGAGCTGCGCGCCTTCGAGATGCCGCCGCACGCGCAGATGAGCCTCGCCCAGCAACTGCTGCTGCGCGCGCTGATCGCCCGCTTCTGGCAGGAACCCTACCGCCCGGCCAAGCTGGTGCGCTGGGGCACCGAACTGCACGACCGCTTCCTCCTGCCGCACTTCGTCGAACAGGACTTCGCCGACGTGCTGCAGGAACTGTCGGCCTTCGGCTACCGCCTGCACGGCGAATGGTTCGCCCCGCATTTCGAGTTCCGTTTCCCCAAGGCCGGCGACTTCGCCGTCAAGGGCATCGAGCTGGAACTGCGCCAGGCCCTGGAACCCTGGCACGTGCTGGGCGAGGAGGGCGCCAGCGGCGGCACCGTGCGCTACGTCGACTCGTCGCTGGAGCGCATGCAGGTCAAGGTGGCCGGCATGGCGCCGGATCGCTACGTGCTGACCTGCAACGGCGTGCCGGTGCCGCTGCGACCCACCGGCAAGGTCGGCGAGTTCGTCGGCGGCGTGCGCTTCCGTGCCTGGCAGCCGGCCAGCTGCCTGCAGCCGACCATCGGCGTGCACGCGCCGCTGGTGTTCGATCTGGTCGATACCTGGATGCAGCGCTCGCTGGGCGGTTGCCAGTACCATGTGGCCCATCCCGGCGGGCGCAACTACGAGAGCCTGCCGGTCAACGCCTACGAGGCCGAGAGCCGGCGCCTGGCGCGCTTCTTCCGCCTCGGCCACAGCCCGGGCAAGCGCCCGCCGCTGCAGCCGATCGACAATAATGAACTGCCGATGACCCTGGATCTGCGCCGCGTCTGACGTCGACTTCCATTCGTGGGAGGGGCTTTAGCCGCGACTGTCGCCGCTAAAGCGCCTCCCACGGAGGTGCATCATCAACCTGCGTCACGCTGCACCGCCTTGCCACTGCCGAGCCTGCCATGCCCAACCTGCTAGCCGACTACCCGCCGCCCGCCGGCGCCTACCACGAACTGCTCGACGCCCAGGGCAAGGTGCGCCCGCACTGGCGCCGGCTGTACGAGCAGCTCTCGCGCAGCCGTCCGGAGCAACTGGCGCAGCGCGAGGCCATGTTGGCGCGGCAGATCCAGGAGAACGGCGTGACCTACAACGTCTACGCCGACCCCGACGGCGCCGACCGCCCCTGGGAGCTGGATCTGCTGCCCAACCTGATCCCGGCCGAGGAGTGGCAGCAGATCGCCGCCGGCGTGGCCCAGCGCGCGACCCTGCTCAACCGCGTGCTGGCCGATATCTACGGGCCGCAGAAGCTGATCGCCGATGGCCTGCTGCCGGCCGAGCTGGTGTTCGGCCACAACAACTTCCTCTGGCCCTGCCAGGGCCTGCAGGTGCCCGGCGGCACCTGGCTGCACCTGTATGCCGTGGATCTGGCGCGCGCGCCGGACGGACGCTGGTGGGTCACCGCCGACCGCACCCAGGCGCCGTCCGGCGCCGGTTACGCGCTGGAGAACCGGCAGATCGTCTCGCGCGCCTTCCCCGAGCTGTACCGCGATCTGCGCGTGCAGTACCTGGCCGGCTTCTTCCGCACCCTGCAGGACAGCCTGGCGCGCCAGGCGCCGAGCGGCGGCGAGACGCCGTTGGTGGTGCTGCTGACCCCCGGGCGCTTCAACGAGAGCTATTTCGAGCACCTGTACCTGGCGCGCCAGCTCGGCTACCCGCTGGTCGAGGGCAGCGACCTGACCGTGCGCGACGCTACCCTCTACCTCAAGACCCTGGCCGGTCTGCGCCGGGTGCATGCGGTGCTGCGTCGCCTCGACGACGACTACTGCGACCCGCTGGAGCTGCGCACCGATTCCGCCCTCGGCGTGCCCGGTCTCCTTGAAGCCGTGCGCCGCGGCCGGGTGCTGGTGGCCAATGCCCTGGGCAGCGGCGTGCTGGAGTCGCCCGGTCTGCCCGGTTTCCTGCCGGCGATCGCCGAGCAGCTGCTCGGCGAGGAGCTGCTGCTGCCATCCATCGCCAGCTGGTGGTGCGGCGAGCCGCCGGTGCTGGACGAGGCGCTGGAAAAGCTCGATCAACTGCTGGTGCGTCCGGCCTTCCCCTCGCAGAGCTTCGCCCCGCTGTTCGGCCGCGATCTGGACGCCGCGCAGCGCGCCGCCCTGGCTGCGCGGCTCAAGGCGCGCCCCTACGCCTACGTCGCCCAGGCGCGCGCCCAGCTGTCGCAGGCGCCGGTGTGGGACGGCCGCGGCCTGCAGCCGCGCGCCATCGGCATGCGCGTGTTCGCCGTGGCCGGCGCCGACGGCTATCGGGTGATGCCCGGTGGCCTGACCCGGGTGGCCGCCGACGCCGACGCCGAGCTGGTGTCGATGCAGCGCGGCGGGGCGAGCAAGGACACCTGGGTGCTTGGCGCGCGCCACAGCGGCGGCGAACCCTGGCAGTGGCTGCGCCCGCTGGGCAGCGCCGACCTGGTGCGCAGCGACCCCTTCCTGCCCTCGCGGGTGGTGGAGAACCTGTTCTGGTTCGGCCGCTACGCCGAGCGCTGCGAGGACAGCGCGCGCCTGCTGCGCATCCTGCTGGCGCGTTACGTCGACGATGACGACGACCCGCAGGCGCTGCACAGCGCCCTGGCCCTGGCGCAGCAGCTGGGCCTGCTGGCCGAGGCGGAGGCGGGCGAACTGGCGGCGCGCCTGCTGCAGGCGCTGCTCGGCGGCGACTGGCCGGCCAGCCTGCGCGCCAACCTGCAACGCCTGCAGTGGGCCGCCGGCAGCGTGCGCGGCAAGCTGTCCCAGGCCAACTGGCAGGCGCTGGTCGAGCTGCAGCGCGAGGCGCAGGCGCTGGAAGGCCAGCCCGGCGATTTCGGCGAGCTGCTGGATTTCCTCAACCGCCTGCTGATGTCGCTGGCGGCGCTGTCGGGGTTTGCCCTCGACGACATGACCCGCGACGACGGCTGGCGCTTTCTCATGCTCGGCCGTTGCATCGAGCGCCTGCAGTTTCTCTGCGACGCCTTCGCCGGCTTCCTGCGCAGCGGCGCCGCCACCGACCAGTCGGCGCTGGAATGGCTGCTGGAGCTGGGCAACAGCAGCATCACCTACCGCACCCGCTACCTGGCATCGGCGCAGCTGATCCCGGTGCTCGACCTGCTGCTGCTCGACGAACAGAACCCGCATGCGGTGATCTTCCAGTTGCGCACGCTGCTGCGTTCGCTGCAGCGCCTGGGCGAGCGCTTCGAACTGCCGGCGCAGCTGCCGCTGCAGGAACTGGAGGCGCAGCTGGCCGGCTTCGACCTGGCCAGCCTGGAGAACCCCTTGTTCGGTCCCGGCAGCATTCGCGCCGTGCTCGAAGGCCTGGCCGACCTGCTGCTGGCCATCGGCGCGGCCGCCGGCACGGTGTCCGATCAGCTCGGCCTGCGCTTCTTCGTCCACGTTGACGCCAGCCAGCGGACGCAATCCTCATGAGCAGCGCGCTGTACCAGATTCTCCACGACACCCATTACCGCTACAGCGCGCCGGTCTCGCTGGCCCAGCAGCTGGCGCACCTGTGGCCGCGCGAGTGCCCCTGGCAGCGCTGCCACGAGCGCGAGCTGCGTATCGCGCCGCAGCCCTGCCAGCGCCGCGACGGCCTCGATGTGTTCGGCAATCCGCTGAGCCGCCTGGTGTTCGAGCGCCCGCACCAGGAGCTCAGTGTCGGCGCGCGTCTGCGCGTCGAGGTGCTGGCGCGCGCGCCGCTGGAGCTGCATGACTCGCCCGCCTGGGAGGCCGCCTGCGCCGCGCTCAGCTACAGCGGTAAACGGATGGAGCCTGCATTGCTGGAGGCGGCACGCTACCGTTTCGAGTCGCCCTATGTACGTCTCAAGCAGGTGTTCGCTGACTACGCCGACGATTGCTTCACGCCGGGGCGCCCGCTGCTGCAGGCGTGTCAGGCGCTGATGCAGAAGATTTTCGACGAGTTCAGTTTCGATGCCGAAGCCACTCAGGTGGCGACGCCGCTGCTGCAGGTGCTGGAGGAAAAGCGCGGGGTCTGCCAGGACTTCGCCCACCTGATGCTCGCCTGCCTGCGCTCGCGCGGCCTGGCGGCGCGCTATGTCAGCGGCTACCTGCTGACCCGGCCGCCACCCGGCCAGCCGCGGCTGATCGGCGCCGACGCCTCGCACGCCTGGGTGTCGCTGTACTGCCCGCGCCAGGGCTGGGTGGATTTCGATCCGACCAACAACCTGCGCCCGGCGCTGGAGCACATCACCCTGGCCTGGGGCCGCGATTTCGCCGACGTCTCGCCGCTGCGCGGGGTGATACTCGGCGGCGGTAGCCACGATCCGGAGGTGCAGGTCACGGTGCTGCCGCTGGACGCCTGAGAGCCTGCTCAAAGGCTGCTGCGCGTCGGCACTGCTGCGTTAAAAACAGGCTCGGAATGCTCATTTACAACTCGTAAACTCCGCTTCCTCGCCTGCTTTTGCCTTGCATTGCTCTAGCTCGCGAGCCTTTGAGCAGGCTCTGAGAACGGCACGGGCGGCTCTGCCAGGGTTCCGGCGCGCCGTTGGTCGGCTGCCTGGCGGGCGGCCGGGGCGCTGCTAGCGTTGAGGGGGTTACCCCTCATCTTGGAGCACCGCCATGGACGAAACCTCGCAACTGGTCAGCGCCGGCACGGAAAAACTCACCGCTCTCTACGACCTGGTCGTGCAGTACGGCGCGGCCTTCGCCATCAAGATACTCTCCGCCATCGCCTTCTGGGTCGTCGGCCGCTGGCTGATCGGCGTCGCCATCGGCCTGGTGCAGAAGGCCCTGAGCCAGCAGAAGGTCGACCCGACCGTGCTGCGCTACGTCGGCAACTTCATCTCGGTGACCCTCAACATCATCCTGGTGATCGGCATCCTCGGTTACTTCGGCGTGCAGACCACCAGCCTGGCGGCACTGATCGCCGCGGTCGGCCTGGCCATCGGCATGGCCTGGTCGGGGCTGCTGGCCAACCTCGCCGCCGGCGGCTTCATCATCGTCCTGCGGCCGTTCAAGGTCGGCGATTTCATCAGCGCCGGCGGGGTGGTCGGCACGGTGACCGAGATCGGCCTGTTCGTCACCGCGATCAACACCCCGGACAACGTGCTGACCCTGGTGGGCAACAACAAGATCTTCTCCGACAACATCCAGAACTTCACCCACAACCCCTTCCGCCGCGTCGAGCTCAAGGCGCAGCTGTCCGGCGCCGCCGACTGGAAGGCCGCCGCCGCCTTGCTCAAGGAACGGGTCGGCGCGATCGCCAACGTGCTCGCCGAGCCGGCGGTGGACGTGGAAATCCTCGAGTTCAATCTGGTCGGGCCGGTGCTGGCGGTGCGCCCTTACTGCCACAACGACCATTACTGGCAGGTGTATTTCGACACCAACAAGACCATCAAGGACGCCCTCGGCGAGGGCGGTTTCCCGGCGCCGATGCCGGCGCAGACGGTGATCATGCAGCAGGCCGGCTAGTCGGCGATGAAAAACTACCTGCGTTGCCAGCGCGGCGTTAAAAACATGCTCAAAATGCTCATTTACTACTCGTAAACTCCGCTTTTTCGCCTGTTTTTGCCTTGCGCTGGCTGCCTCGCCTACGTTTTTCAACGGCCGGCAGCCAGCGGGGCGCGGCGAGTTGTGCACGGAATCTGTGGGTAAGTCTGTACACAAGTTCTGCAGCAAAGCCGCCGCGCCAGGCGCCATCGGCCCTGCGCGGGGCTGTTCAGCTTTTCGCCAGGGCCGCCCTTGGCGGCCTCGCTCGGGGTAAAACTTCAACGAATCCGAAGACTTGCAAGCAGTGCCGGGGAGCACGGACGGGCTCCGCCAGGCGGCTCGCGCTTATCCCCGGAAAGCGTGGAGCAAGCTGTGGATAAGCTTGGGGAAAGTCGTGCCAGGCGGCGCCGGGCAAGGGCTGCCGGCGGCTGTTCGGCAAACGACCGGTCAGGCCGTTTTGGTCGGCCGTACGGCTTGCCACAGCCGCGCGCCAAGGCTCGCCAGCGGCAGGGCGAGGAGGCCGGCGAGGATGCCGAGCAGGGCATTGAGCAGGGTCGGGGTCAGCGCGGCGAGCAACGGGCCGGCCGCACCCAGCGCGGCGGCGCCCTGCGCCAGCTGCTGCACCCAGGCCTCCAGCGGCGGCAGGCCGTGGACCAGGATGCCGCCGCCGACCATGAACATGGCGGCGGTGCCCAGCACCGACAGGCTCTTCATCAGCCAGGGCGCCAGGCCCAGGATGCCGCGTCCCAGCGCCTGGGCGGCGCGGCTGGCGCGCTGGCTGAGGTAGAGGCCGGCGTCGTCCAGCTTGACGATGGCGGCGACCAGGCCGTAGACGCCGACGGTCATCAGCACGGCGATGCCGCTGAGCACCGCCACCTGCTTGGCGAAGCTGGCGGCGGCGACGGTGCCGAGGGTGATGGCGATGATCTCGGCGGAGAGGATGAAGTCGGTGCGCACCGCGCCGCGGATCTTGTCGCGCTCGAAAGCGACCAGGTCGACCTGCGGGTCGGCCACCGCCTCCAGCAGCTCCTGCTGCTGGGCTTGCGCCTGCGGCTTGTGCAGCAGCTTGTGCGCCAGCTTCTCGCAGCCCTCGTAGCAGAGGAACAGGCCGCCGAACATCAGCAGCGGCACCACCGCCCAGGGCGCGAAGGCGCTGATCAGCAGGGCCGCCGGCACCAGGATCAGCTTGTTCTTGAACGAGCCCTTGGCCACCGCCCAGACCACCGGCAGCTCGCGCTCGGCGCGCACGCCGGTGACCTGCTGGGCATTCAGGGCGAGGTCGTCGCCGAGCACCCCGGCGGTCTTCTTCGCGGCGACCTTGGTCATCACCGCGACGTCGTCGAGCACCGCGGCGATATCGTCGAGAAGGGCGAGCAGGCTGGTTCCGGCCATGGGGCAATCCTTGAGGGGAGGGAATGAGCGGCGCCTATCATCGCGCCAGCGCCGGGTCTTGCCCAGTGCCCGGACTGTGTCGGCCGTCTCGAACGGCGGCGCTCAGTCGAGACGGCCCCCGCCGGTGCTGCCGCTGGCGCCGCAGGCATAGGCGGCGAGGAGGTTGCGTAACAGGCTGTGCAGGGGCATGGCATTTCTCCCGTGTGCTCCAGGGGTGGATAGGCTGGAGTCTAGACGCGTTCGCCGGCGCCTCCGGTTGATTGTCTGGATGGGGGCGATAGCCGCGCTCTTGCCGTTGGGCCTCGCTGCGCTCAGCGCCAACCCACGGCAGGGGAGGCCGCAGGTCGGGCTGAGGAGCCCGCGACGAAGCCCAACGAAGCCAGCCTTACAACAGCTCGGCCAGGGTCATGCCGGACAGCCCGAGCAGGGCCAGGCCGCAGGCCAGGTAGGTGAGGCGGTGCCAGAGCCGCGAGGCGGCGCGGCGGAACCAGTCCACCAGGCCGGCGCAGATAAAGCACCAGAGCAGCGAGGAGAGCATGAAGCCGGCGAAGAACAGCGCCAGGTGGGTGGGCGTCGGCTCGGCCACGCCGATCGCGGCCATGGCGCCGCCCATGGCCGCCCAGTACACCAGGTTCTGCGGATTGGTCAGCGACAGCGCGGCGCCGGCGGCGAAGGCGCTGCCGCCGCGGCCCTGGCCGTCGCCGCCGGGCAGCGGCGGCTGGTGCGCGTCGCGCAGCGACTGGTAGCCGAGCCAGGCCAGGTACAGGGCGCTGGCCAGGGTCAGCGGGTAGCGCACCTCGGCGCTGCCGAGCAGCAGGGCCAGGCCGGTGAGGCCGAGGGCGGCCCAGGTGGCGTCGCCCACCAGCGAGCCGATCTGCACCAGCAGGGCCGGGCGATAGCCGTCGCGCAGGCCGCGCCGCAGGGTTTCGCTGAATACCGCGCCGGGCGCCGCATTGAACACGAAGCCGAGCAGCAGGGCGGCGAGAAAGAAGCTGAACATGACGAATCCTTGCGCAGGGAGGCTTGCTGGTGCTTAGCAGATGGCGTGCCAGGCCACCGCAAAAAAGTTTTCCACGGCGGCTGTGGGCATTTCTGTGGATAAGCTGAGAGCGGTTGCCCGGCGCGCCGATTCTACGCCCTCTGCAGGCTGTCGGTGGAATTTTGAGCAGGAGGGTTTTTCCTTTATGCACAAGGGCTTGACAAGGATTCCGGAGTGTCGCCGAGTGCGCCTAAGTTGTCCCCGGGTTCTGTGGGGCGATCTGTGGATAAGCTCTGTGCGCTTGTTTGCAGGCCACAGATAGCGTGGCGTGCAGGGCGTTGTACGGTTTTTGAGCGGCGTTGCCGGTTGCTCGCCAGCGCCCGGGGAATGCGGGTTTTGTCCAGTCTTTTCCACAGTGGGCGAGTGCGGCGGCGGAGTTATCCCGGGAAACTGTGGAGGTTTCTGTGAATAAGCTGCGGGCGGCTGTCGCCAGCCCGCCAGGGCCGCGGGGTGGCAGGCGCTGGCGAATAAATCGCCAGACCGGCTGCGCTGCGCCGATTCGTAGGGTGCGCCGTGCGCACCGAGTATCCGTTGCCAGTGGTGCGCACGGCCCAGGCGGCCCCGCGACATCCTAGGGGCCGGATTGCGGCGAGCCCTCAGTCGGGCAGGGCGCCGAGCTGGGTGGAGCGGCCCAGCAACTGCAGGGCGCGATCTGGGTAATCGGTGATCAGGCCGCCAGCGCCCATTTCCAGCAGGCGACGCATGGCCGGCTGTTCGTTGATGGTCCACAGCTGCACGTGCAGACCGCGGCTCTGCGCGTTGCGCAGCAGGCGCGGGGTGGCCAGGGTCAGGCCGCTGTGCCGCTGGGGAATCTGCAGGGCCTGGTAGGACGGCGACAGCAGGTCGCTCAGGCCCAGCCAGTTGAGCGCCAGCAGCAGGCGCACCGAGACCGGCCCGGCGGAGGTGGCCACCTCCGGGCAGACCTCGCGAAAGCGCTTGAGGCTGCGTTCGTGGAAGCTGCCGACCAGCACCCGGTCGAGCTGGTCGTAGCTGGCCAGGGTCTCGCACAGCAGGGCTTCCATGCCGACGTCCGCCACCTTGATCTCGACCACCTTGGGCACCAGCGGGAAGCGTTCCAGCACCTCGGCGAAACTGGCGATGCGCGTGCCCTGGCCGCGGTAGGGATGGCTCTGGCCGCCGTCGGCGCTCCAGTGGTAGCCGGCGTCCAGGGCCTGCAGCTCGGCCAGGCTGTAGTGGGCGACCGGGCCCTGGCCGTTGGTGGTGCGCTCCAGGGTGTCGTCGTGGATCACCACCAGTTCGGCGTCCTGACTCAGGTGCAGATCCATCTCCAACATGTCCACGCCCAGGGCCACGGCGCGCTCGAAGGCGAACAGGGTGTTCTCCGGCCACAGTCCCTTGCCGCCGCGGTGGGCGATCACCAGCGGCCGTTCGCCGAGGTCGGCGAGCACCGCGGGCACGGCGATCGGACGGCTGGTCAGCGCCAGCACCAGCAGGGCCACGGCGAGCAGCAGCAGGGGGGCGAGCAGGAAGCGGGCGAAGCGCAACATGGGCAGGGGTCTCGAAAGCGGTTCAGGGCTTTGTGCCCCAGCGGTGGGGGGGTTGGCAAGAATTCATTGCCCAAGCGGCGGTATGTTGGGTGCGCCGCGCACCCCACGGCCAGGCGGCGACTCACCGCGATGCCTTGCCTCCGCGGCTGCGGTTCGGCGTGTAGGGTGCGCCGCGCGCACCGGGGGCGATGCTATCGTCCGTGGCGATAAGGCCCCCGCCCTATCGCTTGGTGCGCACGGCGCACCCTACGGACGTCGCGACCCTCCGGCCGGGTGAAACCCGCCAGCTCGACTCAGCTCGCCAGCAGCCACACCCCGGCCAGCGCCGAGGCGCCGCCGGCCAGGCGCACCAGCGGCGCGGCGGCCTGCGGCAGTAGGCGCACCAGGGCGTAGCCGCAGCCGTGCAGGGCGGCGGTAGCGACGACGAAGCCGACGGCATAGCCGAACGGGCTGGCCAGCGCCGGCAGCTCCAGGCCGTGGGCGACGCCGTGGGTCAGGGCGAACAGGGCGGTCAGCGCCACGGATACCGCCATCGGCAGGCGTACGGCCACCGCGACCAGCAGGCCGAAGGCCAGCACCGAGCCGGCGATGCCGGTTTCCATCAGTGGGATGGCCACGCCGGCAAAACCGAGCAGGCCGCCGAACAACATGCTGGCGACGAAGGTGGCCGGCAGCGCCCAGCGCGCCGCACCGCTCTGCTGCGCGGCCCACAGGCCGACGGCGAGCATCGCCAGGAGGTGATCGAGGCCCAGCAGCGGGTGCGCCAGGCCGGCCAGCACGCCGGAGTGGTCGTGGCCGGCGTGGGCGAAGGCCAGGCCCGGGGTGCAGAACAGGGCGAGGGCATAGAGGGTTTTGCGCAGCTTCATGTGGATCTCCTTGAGGTGGAATCAGGCCGCCGTGAGCATGCCCTGGCGTTCGATAAAGGCGATGATCTCGTCGAGGCCCTGGCCGATTTTCTGGTTGCTGAAGACGAAGGGCTTGTCGCCGCGCATCTTCAGGGTGTCGCGCTGCATCACCTCCAGTGAGGCGCCGACCAGCGGCGCCAGGTCGACCTTGTTGATCACCAAGAGGTCGGACTTGCAGATGCCCGGGCCGCCCTTGCGCGGCAGCTTGTCGCCGGCGGAGACGTCGATCACGTACAGGGTCAGGTCGGACAGCTCCGGGCTGAAGGTGGCCGAGAGGTTGTCGCCGCCGGATTCGACGATGATCAGGTCGAGGCCGGGGAAACGGCGGTTGAGCTGCTCCACCGCCTCCAGGTTGATCGAGGCGTCCTCGCGGATCGCCGTGTGCGGGCAGCCGCCGGTTTCCACGCCGATGATGCGTTCGGGCTCCAGGGCCTCGTTACGCACCAGGAACTGGGCGTCTTCCTGGGTGTAGATGTCGTTGGTGACCACGGCGATGTTGTAGCGCTCGCGCAGGGCACGGCACAGGGCCAGGGTCAGGGCGGTCTTGCCGGAACCGACCGGGCCGCCGATGCCGACGCGCAGGGGTTGGCTGTTCATCTGTTGTTCCTCGTCAGGAGCGGAAGAGACGCGAGTACTGGCGCTCGTGCGCCATGCTCGCCAGGGCCAGGCCGAAGGCGGCGCTGCCCCAGTGTTCGGGTGAAAGGTCGGCGGCCTGGCGCTGCGCCGCCTCGAGCCGCGGCAGCAGGCGACTGGTCAGGCGCTGGGCGGCCTGCTGGCCCAGCGGCAGGGTCTTCATCAGCACCGCCAGCTGGTTTTCCAGCCAGCCCCAGAGCCAGGCGGCCAGGGCCTCGTCGGCGGCGATGCGCCAGGCACGCGCGGCCAGCGCCCAGGCCAGGGCCAGGCCCGGCTCGCGCTGCCCGGCGAGAAAGGCGCGCGCCGCGTCGTCCAGCTCCGGCAGGCCCTCGAGCAGTTGCCGCAGCGAATAGCCCATCTGCCGACTCTCCAGCGCCAGTTCGCGGGTTTCGCGGCTGGCGCGATGGCGCTCGGCCAGCGTCTGCAGCTGCGCCCAGTCGCCGTCCTGCGCGGCTTGGCAGTGGGCCAGCAGCAGCGGCGCCTCGAAGCGGGCGAGGTTGAGCGCGAGCTGATCGGCCAGCCAGCGCTCGGCGCTGTCGGCATCGGTGATCAGGCCGCTGTCCACCGCCCATTCCAGGCCCTGCGAGTAGCTGTAGCCGCCGATCGGCAGCTGTGGGCTGGCCAGGCGCAGCAGGGCCCAGGCCGGGTTCATGGCGCTACCCCGGTGCGCACGGCCTGGGCGGCCCCGCGACACCCTACGCGACAGGCGCAGATCCGGCAGGGAGCGTTCGGTTTCACTGGCGCACCCCGAACTGGTGCAGGCGCGGTCCGTAGTTGAACTCGGCGTCGCCCTGGTGCGAATGATGGTGGCCGCCGCCGTAGGCGCCCTGTTCCGGCTGGTAGGGCGCCTCCACGGCTTCGACCCTGGCGCCGAGCTGTTCGAGCATGGCCTTGAGCACGTAGTCGTCGGGCAGGCGCAGCCAGCCGTCGCCCAGTTGCAGGGCGACGTGGCGGTTGCCCAGGTGATAGGCGGCGCGCATCAGCTCGAAGGGGCTGGCGCAGGTCACGTGCAGCAGCGGCTCGGGCTTGGCCTGCACGCGCACCACGCGGCCGTCCTCGGCCTGCAGGCAGTCGCCGTCGGCCAGCGCCGGCTGGCCGCGTTCGAGAAACAGGCCGACCTCCTCGCCCGCGCTGGTGAAGCAGCGCAGGCGGCTCTTGCTGCGTGCCTCGAAGCTCAACTGCAGTTCGGCGTCGGCGGCCTGCTGCGGCGCGATTCGGCGGTGGATCACCAGCATATGCATCGATTCCGGAAAAGGGATGCCCGGAAATAGTGCAAGGGCCTTGCCAAGGCGTCCCAGGCCGCACGGCGGCGGACTTGTGGATAACTTGGCGAGGTAGTCAGGTTTTATTTGGTGCGTGGCGGGCTGGTCGTGCACGCTTGTGGTGCATTCAGCCGGCAGGCTTGCCCAGGCCCTGCCAGTGCTTGCCGCCGATCATCACGAAGCGCAGCTGCTGGATGATCTTGGCTTCGGCGCTGAGGTGCGCCGGCAGGTTGTCCGCCGGCGGATCGATGAGTTCCGGCAGGGTGGCGAACACGGTTTTCACCACCAGGTCGGAGACCACCTCGCGCGCCGCGTCGTCGAGGTGCGGCATGCGGTTCATCAGCTTGAGGTCGGCGGCCAGGTCGCCGGTGATGCGCTCGCGCAGCGCGGCGATGGCCTGGCGCACCGGTTGCGAGCCGCCGTACTGCTCGCGGGCGAGAAACAGGAACTGCGCGCGGTTGGCTGCCACCTCGGCGAGGAAGATGCGCACCGAGGCGTCGATCATTCCGCGTACCTCGAACTCGTGGCGGCGCACGCGGCGAATGGCGGCGCGGAAGGTCTCGCCGACCTCGGCCACCAGGGCCAGGCCGAGCTCATCCATGTCGGCGAAGTGGCGGTAGAAACCGGTGGGCACTATGCCGGCGACCCGGGTGACTTCGCGCAGGCTCAGGCTGCCGAAACCGCGGCCGCTTTCCATCAGGCTCAGGGCGGCGTCCATCAGGGCCTGGCGGGTCTGCTGCTTCTGTTCGGCGCGTGGTGTCATGCGGGGTCTGGGTCGATGAGCGATGCCGCACTCTAGCAAATGCGCGCGACGAGCGTCGAACCAGGGTGGGGCAGAGCTTTAAGTGTACAAGTGTTGACTGAGTTGGGTGGCGTCTGGCAGCCTTGTGCACAACTGTTCACTGGAACTGCATTGATGGCCCTGATTCCCCTGTCCCTGGCGCGCCGCCTGGCCCGCCCGCTGCAGCCGTTGCGTGCGCTGTGCGCCGGCGGCTGGCTGCGCGAGGCGGACGTCGACCTGTGGCTGCGCCTGCTGCACCCGGCACTGCGCCTGAACCGGGTGTGCGCCCGCGTCGAGGCGCGGCGCTGGGTCGCCGAGGACATGCTCGCCTTGCGCCTGCGTTGCAACGGCAACGCCCGCGGCTGGCGCGCCGGCCAGCATGTGCAGCTGTATCTGCAGCAGGACGGCGTGCGCCACGGGCGCAGCTACAGCCTGACGGCGGTGGCGGCGGACGGGCGTGTCGAACTGGCGATCAAGCGCCAGCCGGGCGGACGCCTGTCCAGCCTGTTGTTGGACCGCGTCGAGGTCGGCCAGGTGCTGGAGCTGGGCGCGGCCTTCGGCGAGCTGCGTTGGCCGGCGGATGGCCGGCCGGTGCTGCTGCTGGCCGCCGGCAGCGGCATCACGCCGCTGCTCGGGCTGCTGCGCGAGGCGCTGGCGCGCGGCTACGCGGCGCCGGTGACGCTGCTGCACCAGGTGCGCCGCCGCGCCCAGCGCGCCTTCGTCGACGAGCTGCAGGCGCTGGCCGCCCGCCACCCGAATCTGCAGCTGCGCTGGGCGCTTAGCGGCGAGGCGGCGCTGCCGGGGGAGTTCGCCGGTCGACTGAGCGATGAGCGCCTGGCCGAGCTGCCCGGCGAGCATCTGCTGGTCTGCGGCCCGCGTGGCTTCGTCGAGCAGGCGCAGGCCGGTTGGCAGGGCGCTGGACGCGAAGGCAGCCTGCAGTGGGAAAGCTTCAGCCCGCCGGCGCCGCTCGACGCCAGCGGCAGGGTACGCCTGGGCTTTGCCCGCAGCCGTCGGCAGGCGGCCGGCAACACTGGCCAGAGCCTGCTGGAGCAGGCCGAGGGCAACGGCCTGCGGCCGGCCCATGGCTGCCGCCAGGGCATCTGCGCCAGTTGCACCTGCACCCTGCTCGCCGGCGCGGTGCGCGACCTGCGCAGCGGCGCGCTGTTCGCCGAGCCGGGGCAGCCCATTCGCCTATGCATCAGCGCCCCGCATGGGGATGTGGAGATCGACCTGTGAACAACCGCCCCGACCGCGAGCTGAGTCCGGCCGAGCTGCAGGCCTTCGGCGCCGAACTGGACGCCCTGCGCCGGCGTACCCTGGACGATCTGGGCGAGGCGGATGCGCGCTATATCCGCCGAGTGCGCGGCGCGGTGCGCCTGTGCTGCTGGAGCGGGCGCGCGCTGCTGATGCTCGGCTGGTTTCCGCCGACCTGGCTGCTCGGCAGCCTGCTGCTGGGCCTGGGCAAGATCCTCGAGAACATGGAGCTGGGCCACAACGTCATGCACGGCCAGTACGACTGGATGAACGACCCGGAATTCGCCGGTCGCCAGTACGAGTGGGACATAGTCGGCCCGGCCGACTTCTGGCGGCACACCCATAACCACGTCCACCACAGCTACACCAACGTGCTGGGCATGGACGACGACGTCGGCTACGGCGTGGTGCGGCTGTTTCCCGAGCAGCGCTGGAAGCCCTTCTACCGCTGGCAGCCGCTGTGGGTGACGCTGCAGGCGCTGCTGTTCCAGTACGCCGTGGCCATCCAGCATCTGCGCCTGGACCAGCTGCTCAAGGGGCGGATCGGCCAGGACGAGGTGCGCCCGCTGGCGCGTCAGTTCGGCGCCAAGCTGGCGCGGCAATGGGCCAAGGACTACCTGGCGTTTCCGCTGCTGGCCTTGCTGCTCGGCGCCAACGCACTGGCCGTGCTGGCGGGCAATCTGCTGGCCAACCTGCTGCGCAACCTGTGGACCTTCCTGGTGATCTTCTGCGGCCACTTCACCGAGCAGGCAGCGGTATTTGCACCCGAAGTATTGGAAGGGGAGACGCGCGGGCACTGGTACCTGCGTCAGTTGCGCGGCTCGAGCAACCTGTCCGGCGGGCCGCTGCTGCACATTCTCACCGGCAACCTCAGCCACCAGATCGAGCACCACCTGTTCCCAGACCTGCCGGCGCGGCGCTATGCCGAACTGGCGCGCGAGGTGCGCCAGATCGCCGCGCGCTATGGCCAGCACTACAACTGCGGCAGCCTGTGGGCGCAGTTCTCGAGCGTGCTGCGGCGCATCTGGATCTATCGTTTGCCCGCTGCTGAGGTGGCGTGAGATCCGCTGACACCGGCTGTCGCGGCTGTCGCGGCTGAAGCCCCTCCCACCAGCCGGCTGCTGGCGGATAAAAAAGCCCGGCAGGCGCCGGGCTTGGGGATATTGCGATAGGGCTCAGGCCGTACGCCCGCGTTGCTCGATCAGACGATCGGCGCCGCCTTCGGCCAACTGTACGCGCTGGGCGCCCGGGGTGCGCTCGTAGCCGCCTTCTACCAATTGGATGCGCTGGCTACCCGGGGTACGCTCGGCGCCGTTCTCGGCCAGCGGCGCGACGGGTTGCTGTTGCACGTGGCTGTCCTTGGCTTCGCCCACCAGGGGGAAGGGCGCGCTGCTCGGCGCGGCGAAAACGCTGGTGGTCAGCAGGCTAAGGGCCAGGGCGGCGAGGGTCAGTTGGCTTTTCATGTCGGTGTCTCCGTAGGGAGTGATAAGTGACTTCGGGGCCAATTGTTCGGGACAGGCGCGCAGATAAGAACTTGACTGGCCTGATAGTGACCATCGATCCTGTTGATGCAGGCTGGAAAGGCTCTGCGATGGGGCTTTCAGCCCGTGGTCATGACATTGCCCGGAGTTTCTGCGGGGGTGTTCGGCGCGCGCTCGCCGGGTCGCATCCTCGGCCGGCCGCGCGTATGCTTGGCGCCCCTTGCGCGGGCCGCTTGCGGTTGACGCGATTTTCTGGAGGCAGGTGCACCCATGCTCGCGGTACAGGCGATTCTGCCGATCTTCGCCCTGATCGTTCTCGGCTATCTGTTGGGCTGGCGCCAGTGGCTCACCAGCGAGTCGGCGGCCGGGCTGGCCACTATCACCTTCAAGCTGTTTATGCCGACGCTGCTGTTCGCCGGCATCGCCAAGGCGTCGCTGGCCGAGGGCCTGTCGCCGGTGCTGCTGCTGGCCTACTACCTGCCGGTGCTGCTGGTGTTCGCCGCGGTCAACGCGCTGGCCCACTGGCGGCGTGGCACGGCCTCGCCGCTGGGGCTGGTGGCGGCCTTCTCCAACAACGTGCTGGTAGGCATCCCGCTGATCGCCAGCCTGATGGGCAACGACGGTCTGCTCTATGTCTTCGCTATCCTGGTGTTCCACAGTCTCACGCTGTTTTCCCTGCACAGCTTCTACGCCGCCTTCGGCAGCGGCGAGCGGGTCGACGGCCGTGCGCTGCTGAACAACCTGGCCAACCCGATGATCATCGGCCTGGCGCTCGGCGCCTTGCTCAACCTGTCCGGGCTGGTGGTGCCGGAGAGCCTGTGGCGGGCGGTGACCTGGCTGGGCCAGGCCGCCTTGCCCTGCGCGCTGATCGTGCTCGGCGCCAGCCTGTCGCGCTACCGCCTGCGCCCCACCGGCGAGGCCTGGGGCGTGGCGTTGGCCAAGCTGGCGCTGTTCCCGGCGCTGGTCTGCTGGCTCAGCGGCCAGCTGCCCGGCCTGAACGACACGGCGCGCACGGTGCTGGTGCTGCTCGCCGCCTGCCCCAGCGGGGTCAACGTGATGGCCTTTGCCCGCAACGCCGAGGACAGCCGCAGCGTCAGCGCGGCGATTTCGCTGTCGACCCTGCTGGCGGCGCTCAGCTTGCCGCTGTGGATGCTGGTGATGGGCTTCTGAGTTCGCGGCTGCCGTCGACATCGCCGGCAGCCAGCAGGTGCTGCTCGAGGATCTCGCTCATGTGTCGCTGGAGGAGCACAGCCTGCGCGCACCGTCGCGGTGCTCGCCGCCTTCCTGGTGCGCTGAGGCTCTAGCCCGGTAGTTTTCAAGCCGTTGATTTTGTTCGTGGAAGTTCGCGCCGCCGATGCCTGGCGCGTTTCCTGCTTTGGCCCGGCGGGGCGGTTGGCTTTGGCGAATCTTCGTCTAGGCTGACGAGATAACGAACAAAAAAGCAGGAAACTGCATGCGCAAGGGCATTCGAGCTTTCGTCCGGGTCGTGGACGCATTCAACCGGAGGGTCGGGCGTTTCGCCATGTACCTGATCTTCGCCATGCTGGCGGTGCTGCTGTACTCCTCGATCAGCAAGACCTTCTTCACTCCCTCGATCTGGACCCTGGAAAGCGCCCAGTTCCTCATGGTCGCCTACTTCCTGCTCGGCGGCGCCTACTCGATGCAACTCGACGCCCACGTGCGCATGGACCTGGCCTACAGCCACTGGTCGCCGCGCACCCGCGCCGTGGTCGATGCGATCACCGTGTTGATGCTGATCTTCTACCTGGTGCTGCTGCTGATCGGCGGCATTTCCTCCACCGAATACGCCCTCGAATACCAGGAAACCAGCTACTCGGCCTGGTCGCCCTATATGGCGCCAATCAAGCTGGTGATGTGCTTCGGCATCTTGCTGATGCTGCTGCAGGCCATCGCCACCTTCTTCAAGGATCTCTACGCGGCCCGCGGGGAGACGCTGTAATGGATTACCAGCTGATCGCGCTGCTGATGTTCTCCTCGATGATGCTGCTGCTGCTCACCGGCAAGCGCGTGTTCGGCGCCATCGGCTTCGTCGCCGCCGCCGCCGCGCTGCTGCTGTGGGGCGACGGCGGCTCGGAGATGGCCTTCAGCGCGGCGATGAAACTGATGAAGTGGTACCCGCTGCTGACCCTGCCGATGTTCGTGTTCATGGGCTACATGCTCTCCGAGTCCGGCCTGGCCGAAGACCTGTACAAGATGTTCCACGTGTGGATGGGGCCGCTGCCGGGCGGGCTGGCCATCGGCACCATCGGCCTGATGGTGGTGATCTCGGCGATGAACGGGCTGAGCGTGGCCGGCATGGCCATCGGCGCCAGCATCGCCCTGCCCGAGCTGCTGCGCCGCGGCTACGACAAGATCATGGTCACCGGGGTGATCCAGGCCGGCAGCTCGCTGGGCATCCTCATTCCGCCCAGCGTGGTGCTGGTGCTCTACGGCATGATCGCCCGTCAGCCGGTCGGCCAGCTGTGGCTGGCCGGGGCCATTCCCGGCCTGCTGATGGCGAGCCTGTTCGTACTCTATATCGTCGTGCGCTGCCGTCTGCAGCCACAGCTCGGCCCGCCCCTGGCCGAGGCCGAGCGGCTGCAGGTCAGCCGCCGGGAAAAGCTGTTGCTGCTGCGCGCCGGGCTGGCGCCGCTGTTCATCTTCTTCGCCATGACCGGGCTGTTCCTGCTGGGCTACACCAGCCTGGTGGAAAGCTCGGCGGTGGGCGCCGCCGCGGCCATGCTGATGGCGCTGGTCAAGCGCCGGCTGAACCGCCAGGTGCTGGAGGAGACGCTGCGCAAGACCCTGGCGATCAGCTGCATGTTCATGTGGATCATCCTCGCCGCGCTGTGTTTCGGCGCGGTGTTCGACGGCCTCGGCGCGGTGCGGGCGATCGAGACCTTCTTCGTCGACAGCCTGCACCTGGGGCCCTGGCAGATCCTCATCATGATGCAGCTGTCGTTCATCATCATGGGCATGTTCCTCGACGACACCGCCATGCTGGTCATAGTCGCGCCGCTCTACATCCCGCTGGTCGGCGCGCTGGGCTTCGACCTGGTGTGGTACGGCGTGCTCTACACCATCACCTGCCAGATCGCCTACATGACCCCGCCGTTCGGCTACAACCTGTTCCTCATGCGCGCCATGGCCCCGCCCGAGGTGAGCCTGCGCGACATCTACGTCTCGGTCACCCCCTTCGTGCTGGTGATGGTCCTGAGCCTGATCCTGGTGATGGTTTTTCCACAGTTGGCGCTGTGGTTGCCGCAGCTGCACTACGGCGGTTGATTCACGGAAATCGGCGCGCCTGGCGCGCCAGCAGTCGAGCCGGCGCCTGCCGGTCACTGGCAAGGCCGCCGCGGCTGCGGCGGCAATGAGCGGTTGTATTGCATCTGCATCGACACTATTGGAGAGACCAGCATGAGTACGAGACGCGATTTCCTGAAAACCGCCGCGGTCGGCACCGCCGCCCTGGGTTCGGCGCACATCTACGCGCAGGAGCCGAAGAAGATCACCTGGCGCCTGCAGACCTACGCCGGCCCGGCGCTGGCCGAGCACGTGATCAAGCCCTCGATCGACGCCTTCAACAAGGCGGCCAACGGCCAGATGGAGATCCAGTTGTACTTCGCCGATCAGCTGGTGCCCACCGGCGAGCTGTTCCGCGCCATGCAGCGCGGCACCATCGACGCGGTGCAGAGCGACGACGACTCCATCGCCGCGCCGGTGGACGTCTCGGTGTTCGGCGGCTACTTCCCCTTCGCCACCCGCTACAGCCTGGACGTGCCGGTGCTGTTCGAGCAGTACGGTCTCAACGACATCTGGGCCGAGGCCTACGGCGAGGTCAAGGGCGTCACCTGGCTCGGCGCCGGCGCCTGGGACCCCTGCCACTTCGCGACGGTGCAGCCGATCACCAAGCTCGACGACCTCAAGGGCAAGCGCATCTTCACCTTCCCCACCGCCGGCAAGTTCCTCGCCCGCTTCGGCGTGATCCCGGTGACCCTGCCCTGGGAAGACGTCGAGGTGGCGGTGCAGACCGGCGAGCTGGACGGCATCGCCTGGTCCGGCATCACCGAGGACTACACCGTCGGCTGGGCCAACGTCACCAAGTACTTCCTCACCAACAACATCTCCGGCGCCTGGATCGGCTCCTACTTCGCCAACTCGGACAAGTGGGCCGAGGTGCCCGAACACCTCAAGACCCTGTTCAAGCTGTGCATGGACAGCTCCAACTACTACCGCCAGCACTGGTACTGGGGCGGCGAGGCGCAGCTGCGCGTGGAAGGCGGCAAGTTGCAGCTGACCTCCATCCCCGACGCCGAATGGGCCACGGTGGAAGCCGAGGCGCTGAAGTTCTGGGACGAGATCGCCAAGACCAGCCCGCGCTGCGCCAAGGTGGTGGACATCTTCAAGAAGTACAACGCGCTGATGGCCAAGGCGGGGGCGCCTTATCGCGGTTGAGTCCGGTGGCTCGTCAGGTGAGGCCATGCGCCCGTGCCGCGAGGTACGGGCGCGGTTTTTTATGGCGATGACCGCTGCCGTCGACGCCTGTGCGGCGGGCTGTCCGTAGTCTCTGCCTTGCCTTGTCGTCCTCGCGCTGCGGTCGTCCGGTAGGGAACTGATTGGCACAATGCGCTTCTAAGTGAACGCTCGCACGATGCGAGCAAAAGTTCTGCGCTAGGATTCGACGCTCTCCATACAAGGACGTATCTCATGACCAAGCCGGCGTCGCGCCTGAGCGACCTCAACGCCTGCCCATTGCCCGGGCACGGCACCAATTCCAGATCTATTCCTATGCCTGCCTTACCGGTCTGGGCATCGACGCTCACCTGCGCGTGGCAGCGGGTGAAGACCCTCAGTACGACAAGAGCCTGGCGCAACTGATCGCCAATGCCAGCAAAACGACGGTCTGGGCCTATCCCCGGCGCACTTCTCGAATACAAGCCCAAGTAAATGTTCGCTCATCGAATCATATGGATTACCGCCGCCCTGTTGTTGGGCCTAGGCCTGACGGGGTTGCACCTGAACGCAGAGGATCGCGCCATGCCCGCGAAAGTGATGATGTATTACGGACCTTCGGACAACGAAGACATGTTCGATGCCACGCGATGGTTCGCCAGTGGCCAGTATCGGTCGCGGCCGGGCTTCGAGGACTATCCGCTCACCATGTTGCATACCCGGCCGGTTCCCTTTACTCGGGATCAGATCAAGGATTTCCCCGTCATTGCCGCGATGGCGCTGCAGGAACATTATCCGGACGCCGATCAGCTCAAGTTGCTCGATTCCGAGCCGGACCTCAGCGGGCGCGTGCGTTATGCCTACAGCGCGTTTGCCGAACCGGATCTGCCGGTGGACTACTACTACCTCTATATAGAGTTGGATAACACCCGCTATGTGGTGACCTTTGACCGCGATGGTCAGACGAGCGCGTTGCGCAAGAAGACTTACCGGGCCAGAGCCATCGTTGGTCAATACGCCTCGCAGGCCGAACATCGCAAGGTCTTCGAGGAGATCGAAGCGCAGGAGAGGCGCGAGGGGCGGCGTGGCTGAGAAGGAGGCTCTTTTTCCGCTAGGGAGCCATTGCGAGAAAGGATGCATGCAATGAAGCGTTTTGTAGTGCTGGGCCTATGCCTGGTTGCGCTGCTGCTGGGCTACGCCAAGGTGGTGGCGCGTATCGGCTCGGAGGCTGCGCCCGATCTCGCGAAACCGGAACAGCAGGCCGACTTGATTACCGTCGACAAACGGCAACGACGCATGGCGCTCTGGCGCCAGGGTGAGCCGCTGGCCGAGTACCGCATCGCGCTGGGCGGCGCAGGTGACGAGGGGCACAAGCAGCGCGAAGGCGACCAGCGCACGCCCGAGGGGCGCTACCTGATCGACTGGCGCAACCCCAAGTCGATGGCCCATCTCAGCCAGCATATCTCCTATCCCAACCCGCAGGACGAAACCCGCGCCCGCGCCGTTGGCTATGCGCCCGGCGGCAATATCATGATTCACGGCTTGCCCAATGGCTGGGGCTGGCTCGAGCCGCTGCATCACCTGTGGGACTGGACCGACGGCTGCATCGCCGTGCGCAACGACGAGATGCGGCAGATCTGGGCGCTGGTGCCCAACGGTACGCCTATCGAGATCCGCCGCTAAAGCGCGGGCTGCAGTGCCGCGGTCGTCAGTGATATAGGTGGGCGCCGCGCAGAAGTCCACGACGCCGATCTTGCCTAAACAGCGCCGGTCGCCAAAGAGTGGTGCGCGCGGCGCACCCTACGAGCCGCGGTCTGGGCACCGTACCGGCAGATTTTTCCGCCCCAGCCCTGTCAGCCCGGCAATCCTGTACCACACTCAATGGGCCTGAAACGGACGCTGTGATAGGCGTCGCGCTGCGCCCATGGTCGTCGGCCCTGCCAGGCCGGTCATGGCTGCCCAGCCGCTCGCCGAACCCGCCCGCCATAACAACAAGACACAGGGGTTAGCATGTTCAAACCACGGGATGTAAAGACCCTGGGCGATGCCCGGCGCATCGTCGAGGAGCGTGGCCTGAGCCACGTGAAAGTCGGCCTGTTCGACAACGATGGGGTGATGCGCGGCAAGTACATGAGCCGCAGCAAGTTCTTCTCCGCCTTGGAGCACGGCTTCGCCTTCTGCGACGTGGTGCTCGGCTGGGACGTCAAGGATCAGCTCTACGACAACGCCCAGTACACCGGCTGGCACACCGGCTACCCCGACGCGCCGGTGCGCATCCTGCCGCACACCTGCCGCGAGATTCCCTTCGAGAACGGCATGCTGCTGTTTCTCGCCGAATTCGACCAGCAGGCCGAGGCGGTGTGCCCGCGCGGCACCTTGCGACGGGTGGTCGAGCGTTGCCAGGCCATGGGCTTCGAGCCCTATGCGGCGCTGGAGTACGAGTTCTTCATGTTCGACGAGACGCCGCAGTCGGCGCGGGCCAAGGGCTTTCGCGACCTCAAGCCCTTCACCCCGGACTGGTTCGGCTACTCGATGATCCGCAACTCGGTGCATGCCGAGCTCTACCACCAGATCTTCGAGATGGGCGAGAGCATGGATTTTCCCATCGAGGGCCTGCACACCGAGACCGGGCCCGGCGTGCTCGAGGCGGCGATCGCCTATGACCGCGCCGAGGCGGCGGCGGACAAGGGCGCGCTGTTCAAGACCTTCATGAAGGTGCTGGCCCAGCGCAACGGCCTGATGGCCACCTTTATGGCCAAGTGGTCGGGCAAGTACCCGGGGCAGAGCGGGCATATCCACGTCTCGCTGCGCGACCGCGCGAGCGACAAGTCGGCCTTCTACGACCCCGATCAGGCGCACAACATGAGCAAGCTGCAGCGGCATTTCCTCGCCGGGCAGCAGCGCCTGATGCCGGAATTCCTGTGCATGGTGGCGCCGACCCTGAACAGCTACCGGCGCCTGATCCCCGGCTTCTGGGCACCCACCGACGCCACCTGGGGCGTGGAGAACCGCACCGCGGCGCTGCGGGTGATCCCCGGTAGCGACAAGTCGCAGCGCCAGGAGTACCGCCTCGGCGCCGCCGACGGCAATCCCTTCCTGGCGCTGTCGGTGGCCATCGGTTCGGGGCTGTACGGGATCATGCAGGAGTGGGAACCAACCGCGCCGGTCAGCGGCAACGCCTACGCGGTCAAGCATCCCGAGGAGCTGGCGCTGCCGCGCACCCTGTGGGACGCCGCGCAGCGTCTGAAGGCCTCGCAGGCGGCGCGCGAGCTGTTCGGCGACGCCTTCGTCGAACACTTCGCCGCCAGCCGCGAATGGGAAGAGCGCGAGTACCGCCGCCATGTCAGCGACTGGGAGCTGGATCGCTACTTCGAAATCATCTGATCCCCCATTCCCGTAGCCCGGATGCAATCCGGGGCGCTTTTTCCGGGTGTCCCCGGATTGCATCCGGGCCATGCGGGCAGGTTTCTGGAGCACCTTATGAGCAAACTGCAATGCATTTCTCCCATCGACGGCTCGGTCTACGTCGAGCGTCACCTGGCCTCCAATCCCGAGATCCAGGCCGCGCTGGCCCGGGCCGAGCTGGCGCAGCAGGCCTGGAAACGCACACCGCTGAGTGAGCGCATCGCCATCGGCCGGCGCGCCATCGCCGCCTTCGCCGCGCGCGAGGCGCAGCTGGCCGAGGAACTGTGCTGGATGATGGGCCGACCGATCCGCTACGCCGCCGGCGAGATCCGCGGTTTCGTCGAGCGCGCCACGCATATGGCCGATATCGCCGAGGGCTCGCTGGCCGATATCCGCCTGCCGGACAGGCCCGGCTTCACCCGTTTCATTCGCCGCGAACCGCTGGGCGTGGCGCTGGTCATCGCGCCCTGGAACTACCCCTACCTGACCGCGGTGAATGCGGTGCTGCCGGCGTTGCTGGCGGGCAATGCGGTGCTGCTCAAGCACTCGGCGCAGACTCCGCTGTGCGCCGAGCGCATGGTCGAGGCCTTCGCCGAGGCCGGACTGCCCGAGGGCGTGTTCCAGTACCTGCACCTGAGCCACGGCGACACCGAGGCGCTGATCCAGGCGCCGAGCATCGCCCACGTCGCCTTCACCGGCTCGGTGCCGGGCGGGGCCATGGTCGAGCGGGCGGCGGCCGGGCGCTTTATCAGCGTCGGCCTGGAGCTGGGCGGCAAGGACCCGGCCTACGTGCGCGCCGATGCCGACCTGGCGCATGCGGTGGAGACCGCCATCGACGGCGCCTTCTTCAACTCCGGCCAGTCGTGCTGCGGTATCGAGCGCATCTATGTGCATGAGGCGTTGTTCGATGAGTTTGTCGAACGCGCCGTGGCGCTGGTGCGCCAGTACAAGTTGGGCCGCTCGGACGACCCGCAGACCACCCTCGGTCCGCTGGTGCGCAGCGACGCCGCCGACTTCGTCCGCGGCCAGATCGCCGAGGCGGTGGCCCAGGGCGCCAAGGCGCATATCGACCCGGCCGAGTTCCCCCTGGATGCGCCCGGCACGCCCTACCTGGCGCCGCAGGTGCTGACCAATGTGCACCACGGCATGCGGGTGATGACCGAGGAATCCTTCGGCCCGCTGGTGGGCATCCAGAAGGTGGCCGACGACGAGGAGGCGCTGGCGCTGATGAACGACAGCGAGTTCGGCCTGACCGCGGCGATCTTCAGCCGCGACGTCGACGCGGCCCTGGCCCTGGCCGAGCGGGTGGAGGCCGGCACGGTGTTTCTCAACCGCTGCGACTACCTCGACCCCGGCCTGGCCTGGACCGGGGTGAAGCACTCCGGGCGCGGCTGCACCCTGTCGCGGGTCGGCTACGAGCAACTGACCCGGCCGAAATCCTTCCACTTCAAGACTCAGCTGTGAGGCGCGCCATGGACCTGAATCGATACCGCATGAATTGGAACTACCCGACCTCGATGCGCGTCGGCGTCGGCCGCATCAACGAGCTGGCCGAGGCCTGCCGCCAGCTCGGCATGCGCGCGCCGCTGCTGTGCACCGACCCCGGCCTGGCCGCGCTGCCGATGATCGACGCGGCGCTGCGCCAGTGCCGCGACGCCGGGTTGAACGCCGGGCTGTTCTCGGCGGTCAAGGGCAACCCCACCGGCGCCAATGTGATGGACGGTGTAACGGCATTCAAGGCCGGCGGTCATGACGGGGTGATCGCCTTCGGCGGCGGCTCGGCGCTGGATGCCGGCAAGGCCATCGCCCTGATGGTCGGCCAGGACCGGCCGCTGTGGGATTTCGAGGACGTCGGCGACAACGCCAGCCGGGTCAATGTCGCCGGCATGGCGCCGGTGGTGGCGGTACCGACCACCGCCGGCACCGGTTCGGAAGTCGGCCGCGCCTCGGTGATCACCGACGACGAGGCGCATATCAAGCGCATCATCTTCCACGCGCGCATGCTGCCGGCGCTGGTGATTCTCGACCCCGAACTGAGCGTCGGCCTGCCGGCGAAGATCACCGCCGCCACCGGCATGGACGCGCTGTCGCACAGCCTGGAGGCCTTCTGCTCGCCGCTGTTTCATCCCATGGCCGAGGGCATCGCCCTGGAAGGCATGCGCCTAGTGCAGCAGTACCTGCCGCGGGCGGTCAGTCAGGGCTCTGACGTCGAGGCGCGGCTGCAGATGCTGGTGGCCTCGAGCATGGGCGCCACCGCCTTCCAGCGTGGCCTCGGCGCCATGCATGCGCTGGCGCATCCGCTGGGAGCGCTGTACGACGCCCATCACGGCCTGCTCAATGCGGTGCTGATGCCTTATGTGCTGGTGGCCAATCGCGGTGCCATCGAGGCGCAGATGGAGAAGATGGCGCGCTACCTGGCGCTGCCGGGCAGCGGCTTCGATGCGGTGCTGGACTGGGTGCTGGCGCTGCGCAGCGAGGTGGGCATTCCCCACAGCCTGGGCGAGATCGGCATCGACGATGGGCGTATCGAACAGGTCGGGCGCATGGCCGAGGTCGATCCCTCGGCGGGCACCAACCCCATCGCCTTTAGCGCCGCACAGTACGGCGCGTTGTTCGAGAAAGCGCTGCGCGGAGCCTTGTAGCCCGGATGCAATCCGGGACGGTTGGCCGGGTTGGCCGCGGATTTGATCCGGGCTAGGGCTGCGATTAGCCCCTCTCCCATTTATGGGAGAGGGTTGGGGAGAGGGCAGGTCCTGTGGCTTATTCCCCCGCCTGCGCCGCCTTCAAGGCCTCCAGCGCCGGCGCGGCGTAGATGCCCACCTCCACCGCCAGCTCCATCACCCGCGGCAGGTCGCTGGCGTACACCAGCACCGCCTGCAGCTCGTCGTCCAGCGGTTCGCTGAAATCCACCAGCACGTAGCCGCCGGTTTCCGGCGACAGCGCCGAGAGCTGCACCTGGATGCGATTGAGCGCGGTAAGCGGCTCGGTCTTGGCCAGTTGCTTGGCCTTCAGCACGAACGGCACCTGCGGGCCGAAGGACTCGGTGATCTGCTGGAACAGCTCCTGGTAGCTGTCGGCCTGGAACAGCACGGTATCCGGCAGGCTGCCGACCACCACCCATTCGCCCAGCGGAATGGGGAAGTCGTCGTCGTAGTTGACGTCGGGGTTGGCGGCGAGGAAGGCGGCCGGGTCGGCATAGGCCTGCGCCGCTTCGTCAGCGATGCGGGCGATCTCGTCCTCGGCCAGGCAGCCGGAGCTTATCTTGCCGATCAGTTCTTCCAGCTGGGCTTGCATCGCGGGCGTTCCTGTACAGGTTCAAAGGCGCGCAGGATAACAGGTCGTTGAAAAACGTAGGCGAGGCAGGCAAGACAAGGCGTAACGACCAACAGGAGTAACAGCCGCAGGCTGGCCCGAAGGGCGAGCGCCAGCGAGTCAAACGGCCGAAAAAGCGCAGTTTACGAGTTGTAAATGAGCATTTTGAGGCCGTTTTTAACGCAGTATTGCCAACGTAGGTAGTTTTCAACGTCCTGTTAAGGCAAAGCGCGCCGGGCTAGAAGTAGGCCAGGAGGCGGCCGAGGCTCATCACCAGTAGCCACGCCAGCAGCGACAGCGCCGCCTGCAGTCGACCGAGCAACGGTGCGCGCCCGTCCCAGTCGCTCAGCCGGGCGCTCCACAGATGCCGAAACAACAGGGCGTTGCCGATACCCAGGGCGATCAGCAGCAGCTTGAACTGCAGCAGGCGGTTGCCGAGCAGTGGCCCGGCGTCGGCGGCGAACAGGCAGAAGCCGCTGCCCAGCAACAACAGCAGGCCAGCCACCGCCAGCGGCGTCAGCGCGCGCGACACCGCCGCCAGCGGGAAACCGCGACCGGCACCGAGCAGGCGTGCATCGAGCAGCAGCATGCTGCCGAGCAACAGCACCAGGCCGAGCAGGTGCAGCAGGTTGAGCGCCGGGTAGAGCAGCGTCGAGCTGCGCATCTGCTCGCCCAGGGCCGAGGCCTCCAGCCAGGCGGCCCAGGCGGTCAGCACGTCCATCTAGCGCAGTTCGATGGTGCGGCCGTCGACGATGATGCGCTCGGCGCGGATCTCCGCGGTGCCGTCCTTGCGCGGGTAGCCGACGATGGTCACGGTCTTGCCCACAGTCAGGTCGGCTTCCGGCAGGCCGCGAGCCTGCAGGCGGCTGAGCGGGGCGAGGATCACCAGCCAGCTGCGCCCGTCGTGCTCGATGCTCACGTCGGCGTGCGGGTTGCGGTAGTTGACCTGTTGCAGCGGCACTTCCAGGGTCAGGGTCTGATCGGCGTCGTAGGAGCTCCAGCCGTGGTGGGCCTGGGCGAGGGCGGCGGTCAGCAGCAGGCCGAGCGTGGTGGCGAGGAGCAGCAGTTTCTTCAGCATGGCGGTCACCCGGTGTGGCTGGTTGGACACCGGGTAAACCTAGACCCTGCAGCCCGCGCTGCGGCGGGTGGGCAGCATTTGGAAACAGAATCGGCCTGACCGGGTAGGTTGGCGTTGCGCGCCGCGAAGCCCAACGGCGAGTCGGCGGATGCTCCCGTTGGGCTTCGTCGCGGGCTCCTCAGCCCAACCTACGGTTCGGGCGGCGCGGACAGGCAGCCTTTGGCAACAGAATCGGGCAGATGGAGGCTCTGGGTAGGTTGGCGCTGAGCGCAGCGAAGCCCAACGGCGAGTCGGCGGATGCCCCGTTGGGCTTCGTCGCGGGCTCCTCAGCCCAACCTACGGCCCGGGTCATGGCCCGGGCGGCGCGGACAGGCAGCCTTTGGCAACAGAATCGGGCAGCTGGAGGCTCTGGGTAGGTTGGCGCTGAGCGCAGCGAAGCCCAACGGCGAGTCGGCGGACGACCTCGTTGGGCTTCGTCGCGGGCTCCTCAGTCCGAGCCCAAGGGGACGCAAGGCGCCTTAGCCGTAGCGCTTCTTCGCCTCGATGGCCAGGCCGCTGCCGATGCTGCCGAAGGTGTTGCCCTCCACGCTGCGCGCATTGGGCAGCATCGCCGCCACGCTCTGGCGCAGCGCCGGCACGCCGCTGGAGCCGCCGGTGAAGAACAGCGTATCGACCTGTTCGGCGGCGATGCCGGCATCGGCGAGCAGCTGGCCGAGGCTGGTGCGGATACGTTCCAGCAGCGGCTCAATGGCATCTTCGAACAGCGGCCGGGTCAGTTCGGCGACCAGGCCGGGTTCGACCCGCGACAGGTCGATGGCGCGCGCGTCCTGTTCGCTAAGGGCGATCTTGCTGTCTTCCACCTGCATCGCCAGCCAGTGCCCGGCGCGTTGTTCGATCAGGCCGAACAGGCGGTCGATGCCGGTGGCGTCGACTATGTCGTAGCGCATGTTCTGCAGCGCCAACTGGGTCTTCTGCGCGTACAGCGCGTTGATGCAGTGCCAGGTGGCCAGGTTGAGGTGGTAGCTGGTGGGCATGAAGGCGTCGCTCTTCATCCGGCTGCCGTAGCCGAACAGCGGCATGACCCCGGCCAGCGACAGCTGCTTGTCGAAATCGGTACCGCCGATATGCACGCCGCCGGTGGCGAGGATGTCGTCCTGGCGCTCGGCCAGCTGGTGGCGCTCGGGGGCCAGGCGCACCAGGGAGAAGTCCGAGGTGCCGCCGCCGATGTCGACGATCAGCACCAGCTCCTCGCGGTCCAGGTTCGACTCGTAGTCGAAGGCCGCGGCGATCGGCTCGTACTGGAACGACACCTCCTTGAAGCCGAGCTTGTGCGCCACCGCCACCAGGGTGTTCTGCGCCTCCTGGTCGGCGGCGGCATCGTCGTCGACGAAGAACACCGGGCGACCCAGCACCACCTCGTCGAAGCTACGCCCGGCCAGGGCCTCGGCGCGCTTCTTCAGCTCGCCGATAAAGAAGCCGAGCAGGTCCTTGAACGGCAGCGCGCTGCCCAGCACCGTGGTCTCGCTCTTCAGCAGCTTGGAGCCCAGCAGGCTCTTCAGCGAGCGCATCAGGCGGCCCTCGTAGCCCTCCAGGTACTCGTGCAGGGCCAGGCGGCCGTAGACCGGGCGGCGTTCCTCGGTGTTGAAGAAGATCACCGAGGGCAGGGTGATCTTGCCGTCTTCCAGCGCCAGCAGGCTGTCCTGGCCGGGGCGCAGCCAGCCGACCGTGGAGTTGGAGGTGCCGAAGTCGATGCCGCAGGCGCGGGCGGGGGTGGAGAAGGGCATGGTGCGCACAGCCTGAGAAAAAGGCCGCGCATTCTAGGGCAGCTCGTGCGGGCGTGCAGCACCGGGTATCAGTTTTCCGGGGATTTGCGATTACCGCACCGGGGTTCGATAATCGCCTGGTACCGTCGACCGCCCCGGAGGTTCCATGAGCGATACCCGTCCGCCCCTGTCCAGCCTGGCACCGCCGCCCTATGTGTCGCCGGCCAAGCGCATCGAGGAGTTCGCCGGCGATCCCAATTTCATGACCTCCCTGGCCCGCGGCCTGGCGGTGATCAACGCCTTCCAGGAGCGCAAGCGCCACCTGACCATCGCCCAGATCAGCCACCGCACCGAGATCCCCCGCGCCGCCGTGCGCCGCTGCCTCTACAGCCTGATGAAGCTGGGCTACGTCACCACCGACGGGCGCACCTATTCGCTGCTGCCCAAGGTGCTGACCCTGGGTCACGCCTACCTGTCGTCGACGCCGCTGGCGGTGTCCGCCCAGCCCTACCTCGACCGGTTGAGCGAGCAGCTGCACGAGGCCTGCAACCTGGCCACCCTGGAAGGCGAGCAGGTGCTCTATATCGCCCGCTCGGCCATTCCGCAGCGGCTGATCTCGGTGGACCTGAGCGTCGGCAGCCGCCTGCCGGCCTACTGCACCTCCATGGGCCGCATCCTGCTCGCCGCGCTGGACGACGACCAGCTGCAGGACTACCTGGCCCACGCCGAGCTGCAGCCCAAGACCAGTCGCACCCTGCACACCCCCGAGGCGCTGTGGGAGTGCCTGCAGCGCGTGCGCCACCAGGGCTGGTGCATCGTCGACCAGGAGCTGGAGCAGGGCCTGCGCTCGCTGGCGGTGCCGGTGTACGACTCCGCCGGCCACGTGCTGGCGGCGATGAACGTCAGCACCCACGCCGGTCGCGTGCCGGTCAGCGAGCTGGAAAAGCGCTACCTGCCGCTGATGCTCAGCGCCAGCCGCGAGCTGAGCAGCCAGCTATTTCGCCCTTCTTGAGCGGTTCCTAGGGTGGATGTCGCTTTTTACATCCACCAGAGCGGTGGATCGATGGAGCGTGATCCACCCTACGGGATTCTGCCTGATCCAGACGAAAACGGGCGATTATCGCCCGCCGCGATATTCGCCCAAGGTCCGATTGCCTAAGCTCGGCGAACCGTTAGCCTGAATCGGTCAACCGTTGATCGGTTCGTGACCAGATGCGGGCCATTTGCCTGTATCTATGGCTGGAGCGAGGAGGGTTGCCTTGGCCCGTCAGCACTCGCCGCCCGATAACAATAAGAGCGCCCTGAGTCATGGACTGTCGCCTGCTGAACGAGAAGAGTCGGCTGTTCGCCAATGCCGACCCCTATGCGGTATCCGACTACGTCAACCAGCATGTCGGCTCGCACTGCATCCGCCTGCCCAGCAGTGGCCGTCCGGCCGCCAGCCTCAGCCATCGCAGCTTCGCCAGCCTCGACCTGTGTCGCATCAGCTACGGCGGCAGCGTGCGCGTCACCTCGCCGGCGCTGGAGACCATCTACCACCTGCAGGTGTTGCTGCAGGGGCACTGCCTGTGGCGCGGCCACAGCCAGGAGCACTACTTCACCCCCGGCGAACTGCTGCTGATCAACCCGGACGATCCGGTCGACCTGACCTATTCCGACGACTGCGAGAAGTTCATCGTCAAGCTGCCGGCCCAGTTGATCGAGCGCGCCTGCAGCGACAACCACTGGCAGCGCCCGGCCGACGGCGTGCGCTTCGCCTCGCGCCACCAACTGCAGCAGCTCGAAGGCTTCACCAACCTGCTCGGTCTGGTCTGCGACGAGGCCGAGAGCGAGCAGTCGCTGCCCTCGGTGCAGGAGCACTACACGCGGATCATCGCCAGCAAGCTGCTCGGCCTGCTCGGCAATAACGTCAGCCGTGCGGAGCTGGCCGAGAGCAACCCCTCGTTCGAGCGCCTGGTGCAGTTCATCGACGACAACCTCAAGCAGGACATCAGCCTCGAACAGCTGGCCCAGCTCGCCCATATCAGCCCGCGCTCGCTCTACGGGCTGTTCGACAGGCACCTGGGCACCACGCCCAAGCACTACATCCGCCAGCGCAAGCTGGAGCGGGTGCACGCCTGCCTCAGCGACCCCTCGGCCAAGGTGCGCAATATCACCGAGGTGGCGCTGGACTACGGCTTCCTCCACCTCGGCCGCTTCTCCGAGAGCTACAAGAGCGCCTTCGGCGAGCTGCCCTCCGATACCCTGCGGCGCCGCGAGTCCTGATCCCAAGCGTTTTCGGTGCGCACGGCGCACCCTAGGTGCCGGCGCCCTCGTAAGTGCGTAGGGTGCGCCGTGCGCACCAGGGGTATAGGCCGTAGACCCCGTCATTCGCACCCTGCAGAAAACGGATAAAGGTCCTGCACTAACTGGATATTGTCGGACAATCGAGCGGCATAGCCTTGGAACCGTTGAAACAATAACAACGGAGCCATGGCCATGAACCTGGGACTCGACTACCTCAATAGCCTGCTTGAAGAAGACAAGGACAAGGGCATTTTCCGCTGCAAGCGCGAGATGTTCACCGACCCCCGGTTGTTCGACCTGGAGATGCAGCACATCTTCGAAGGCAACTGGCTGTACCTGGCCCACGAGAGCCAGATCCCTAACGTCAACGACTACTACACCACCCACATGGGGCGCCAGCCGATCTTTATCGCGCGCAACAAGGAGGGTGAGCTCAACGCCTTCATCAACGCCTGCAGCCACCGCGGCGCCATGCTCTGCCGCTTCAAGAGCGGCAACAAGGCCAGCTACACCTGTCCGTTCCACGGCTGGACCTTCAACAACAGCGGCAAGCTGCTCAAGGTCAAGGACCCCAAGGAAGCCGGCTACCCGGACAGCTTCAACTGCGACGGCTCGCACGACCTGAAGAAGGTCGCCCGCTTCGAGTCCTACCGCGGTTTCCTGTTCGGCAGCCTGCGCGAGGACGTGGCGCCGCTCGAGGACTTCCTCGGCGAGTCGAAGAAGATCATCGACATGATCTGCGACCAGTCCAGCGAAGGCCTGGAAGTGCTGCGCGGCTCCAGCACCTACGTCTACGAGGGCAACTGGAAGCTGCAGGCGGAAAACGGCGCCGACGGCTACCACGTCACCGCCGTGCACTGGAACTACGCCGCCACCCAGCAGCAGCGCAAGCTCAAGGAGGCCGGCGACGACATCCGCGCCATGAGCGCCGGCGGCTGGGGCAAGAAGGGCGGCGGTTTCTACTCCTTCGAGAACGGCCACCTGCTGCTCTGGACCCGTTGGGACAACCCCGAGGACCGGCCGCTGTTCGCCGACCGCGAGCGCCTCGCCGCCGAGTTCGGCGAGGCCCGCGCCGACTGGATGATCGGCCACTCGCGCAACCTCTGCCTGTACCCCAACCTGTACCTGATGGACCAGTTCGGCTCGCAGCTGCGCATCGCCCGGCCGCTGTCGGTGGACAAGACCGAGGTGACCATCTACTGCATCGCGCCCAAGGGCGAGAGTGCCGAGGCGCGCGCCCGGCGCATTCGCCAGTACGAGGACTTCTTCAACGTCTCCGGCATGGCCACCCCGGACGACCTGGAAGAGTTCCGCGCCTGCCAGCAGGGCTTCGCCGGCCGCGCCATGCAGTGGAACGACATGTCCCGCGGCGCCAAGCACTGGATCGACGGTGCCGACGACTCGGCCAAGGAAATCGACCTGCAGCCGCTGATGAGTGGCGCGCGTACTGAGGACGAGGGGCTGTTCGTGCTGCAGCACCACTACTGGCAGCAGCAGATGATCGCGGCCGTGCAGAAAGAACAGGACCAACTGATTCACGTGGAGGGTGCGTAAATGAGCCTTTCCTATGACGCCGTGCGCGATTTCCTCTACCGCGAAGCGCGCTACCTCGACGACAAGCAGTGGGACCAGTGGCTGGAGCTGTATGCCCCGGACGCCGAGTTCTGGATGCCGGCCTGGGACGACAACGACCAGCTGGTGGAAAACCCGCAGACCGAGATCTCGCTGATCTGGTACGGCAACCGCAGCGGCCTGGAGGACCGGGTGTTCCGCATCCGCACCGAGCGCTCCAGCGCCACCATCCCGGATACCCGCACCTCGCACAACATCAACAATATCGAGATCGTCGAGCAGGGCGATGGGCTGACCAAGGTGCGCTTTAACTGGCACACCCTGAGCTTCCGCTACAAGACCGTCGACCACTTCTACGGCAGCAGCTTCTACACCCTGGATACCCGCGGCGAGAACCCGTTGATCAAGGCCAAGAAGGTGGTGCTGAAGAACGATTACGTCAGACAGATCATCGACGTCTACCACATCTGAATCCGCTGCAGCGCTGCCGGCGGGGCCATGGGCTCCCGTCGCGGGCTTCTGCACGCCGCCAACCGCATAGCGAGGTGCGCCATGAGCCACAAGATCGCACTGAATTTCGAAGATGGGGTCACCCGTTTTATCGACGCCAACCTGGGTGAGACGGTGGCCGACGCCGCCTATCGCCAGGGCATCAATATCCCGCTGGACTGCCGCGACGGTGCCTGTGGCGCCTGCAAGTGCTTCGCCGAAGCCGGCCAGTACGACCTCGGCGAGGAATACATCGACGACGCCCTAAGCCAGGCCGAGGCCGAGCAGGGCTATGTGCTGACCTGCCAGATGCGCGCCGAGAGCGACTGCGTGATCCGCGTGCCGGCCTCCTCGCAAGTGTGCAAGACCCAGCAGGCCAGCTTCGAGGCGGCCATTAGCGCGGTGCGCAAGCTCTCCGACAGCACCATCGCCCTGTCGGTCAAGGGCGAGGCCCTCAGCCAGCTGGCCTTCCTGCCGGGGCAGTACGTCAACCTGCAGGTGCCGGGCAGCGAGCAGAGCCGCGCCTACTCCTTCAGCAGCCTGCAGAAGGACGGCGAGGTCAGCTTTCTGATCCGCAACGTGCCGGGCGGGCTGATGAGCAGCTTCCTGGCCAACCTGGCCAAGGCCGGCGACAGCATCAGCCTGGCCGGCCCGCTGGGCAGCTTCTACCTGCGCGAGATCAAGCGCCCGCTGCTGCTGCTGGCCGGCGGCACGGGCCTGGCGCCCTTCACCGCGATGCTGGAGAAGATCGCCGCCGAGGGCAGCGAGTACCCGCTGCACCTGATATACGGCGTGACCCACGACCATGACCTGGTCGAGCTGGACAAGCTGGAAGCCTTCGCCGCGCGCATCCCCGGCTTCAGCTTCAGCGCCTGCGTGGCCAGCCCCGAGAGCAGCTACCCGCACAAGGGCTACGTCACCCAGCACATCGAGCCCAGGCACCTCAACGACGGCGAGGTGGACATCTACCTGTGCGGCCCGCCGCCGATGGTCGAGGCGGTCAGCGCCTATATCCGCGAGCAGGGCATAGCACCGGCCAATTTCTACTACGAGAAGTTTGCCGCCAGCGCCTAGGTGCGAGCGGGGCAGTCGTAGCCCGGATGAAATCCGGGGGAAGTCCACGAACCAGCCCCGGATTGCATCCGGGCTACGGGTCGAGTCACCCCTCTCCCATTTATGGGAGAGGGGGCGGGGGAGAGGGCAAGGCAAACGCCACCCTCTCCCCAGCCCTCTCCCGCAAGCGGGAGAGGGAGCAGACCGCGAACACCCCTGGACCCTGTCCGGGCCTTAACCGAGGTGGGTTATGCATAAGCGTTTCCAAGACAAGGTCGCCGTGGTCACCGGCGCCGCCCAGGGCATCGGCCGCCGCGTCGCCGAGCGGCTGCTGGAGGAGGGCGCGCAAGTGGTGGCGGTGGACCGCTCCGAGCTGGTGTTTGAGCTGGCCGAGCATAAAGGCGTGCTATGCCTGACCGCCGACCTGGAGCAGGCCGGCGACTGCCAGGGCGTGATGCAGGCCGCCGTCGAGCGCTTCGGCCGCCTCGACATCCTGATCAACAACGTCGGCGGCACCATCTGGGCCAAGCCCTTCGAGCACTACGCAACGGCGCAGATCGAGGCCGAGGTGCGCCGCTCGCTGTTCCCCACTTTGTGGTGCTGCCACGCCGCATTGGCGCAGATGCTGGCGCAGGGCAGTGGCGCCATCGTCAACGTCTCCTCCATCGCCACCCGCGGGGTCAACCGCGTGCCCTACGGCGCCGCCAAGGGCGGCGTCAATGCACTCACCGCTTGCCTGGCCTTCGAGACCGCCGAGCGCGGCATCCGCGTCAACGCCACCGCCCCCGGCGGCACCGAGGCGCCGCCGCGGCGCATCCCGCGCAATGCCGCCGAGCCGAGCGCCGAGGAGAAGACCTGGTACCAGCAGATAGTCGACCAGACCGTCGAGAGCAGCCTGATGAAGCGCTACGGCAGCATCGACGAGCAGGTCGGCGCGATCCTCTTCCTCGCCTCCGACGAGGCCTCCTACATCACCGGCGTGACCCTGCCGGTGGGCGGAGGCGATCTGGGCTGAGCACGACCCTGTAGGAGCGGCTTTAGCCGCGAATCGCGGCTAAAGCGGAGCGCCGCCCGACCGCTCCTACACAAGCAACCGAACCGTTCACAACAAAAACAAAACCGAGAACCGATGCCATGCGACAGATAGACGTTCACCCCGTTATCGACAACGCGCGTTTTTCCCGCTTCCACTGGATGGTCATGGCGCTCTGCGCGCTGCTGCTGATCTTCGACGGCTACGACCTGTTCATCTTCGGCGTGGTGCTGCCGTCGATCATGCAGGAGTGGAACCTGACCCCGTTGGAAGCCGGCGCCCTGGGCAGCTATGCGCTGTTCGGCATGATGTTCGGCGCCCTCGGCTTCGGCACCCTGGCCGACCGCATCGGGCGCAAGAAGGGCATCGCCATCTGCTTCGTGCTGTTCTCCACGGCGACCATCCTCAATGGCTTCGCCAGCAATCCCACCGAGTTCGGCATCTTCCGCTTTATCGCCGGCTTGGGCTGTGGCGGGCTGATGCCCAACGCCGTGGCACTGATGAACGAGTACGCGCCCAAGCGCCTGCGCAGCACCTTGGTGGCGGTGATGTTCAGCGGTTACTCGCTGGGCGGCATGCTCGCCGCCGGGGTGGGTATCTATATGCTGCCGCGCTTCGGCTGGGAGTCGATGTTCTTCGCCGCCGCCGTGCCGCTGCTGCTGTTGCCGCTGATCCTGTGGAAGCTGCCGGAGTCGGTGGGTTTCCTGGTGCGTCAGGGCCGCCATGAGCAGGCCCGCGCGGTGCTGGCCAAGGTCGAGCCGGGCCTGCAGATCGATGAAACGGCCCAGCTGCAGATAAGCGATGCCAAGGGCCAGGGCGTCGGCGTCTTCGAGCTGTTCCGCGACGGCCGCGCGCTGCGCACCCTGTGCCTGTGGCTGGCGTTCTTCTGCTGCCTGCTGATGGTCTACGCGCTGAGCTCCTGGCTGCCGAAGCTGATGGCCAGCGCCGGCTACAGCCTGGGGTCGAGCCTGTCGTTTTTGCTGGCGCTGAATTTCGGCGGCATGGCCGGGGCCATCCTCGGCGGCTGGCTGGGCGACCGCTTCAACCTGGGCAAGGTGATGGTGGCCTTCTTCGTCGCCGCCGCCGCCTCGATCAGCCTGCTCGGCTTCAACAGCCCGACGCCGGTGCTCTACCTGCTGATCTTCATCGCCGGCGCCACCACCATCGGCACGCAGATCCTGCTGTACGCCGGCGCCGCGCAGTTCTACGGCCTGTCGATCCGCTCCACCGGCCTGGGCTGGGCCTCGGGCATCGGCCGCAACGGCGCCATCGTCGGGCCGCTGCTCGGCGGCGCGCTGATGGCGATCAACCTGCCGCTGCAACTGAACTTCATCGCCTTCGCCGTGCCCGGCGCCATCGCCGCCCTGGCCATGGCGCTGTTCACCCTCAGCGGCCAGCGGCGCCAGGCGGCGTCCACGGCGTTGGCGGCGGCCAAGGCCTGAGCCTTTAACCCTCGATCCCTCTCCCGCAAGGAGAGGGGCGACTGACTGGAAGAGTGAAATGAGCCACGTCCTGATCGAAAGCCTGACGGCGACCATCGTCGACCTGCCGACCATCCGCCCGCACAAGCTGGCCATGCACACCATGCAGAACCAGACGCTGGTGATCATCCGCCTGCGCTGCAGCGACGGCGTCGAAGGCATCGGCGAAGCCACCACCATCGGTGGCCTGGCCTACGGCAACGAGAGCCCGGAGAGCATCAAGCAGAACATCGACAGCCACCTGGCACCGGCGCTGCGCGGTCAGGACGCGGCCAATATCAATGCCTGCATGCAGCGCCTGGACAAGCTGGCCAAGGGCAACACCTTCGCCAAGTCGGGCATCGAAAGCGCGCTGCTCGACGCCCAGGGCAAGCGCCTGGGCCTGGCGGTCAGCGAGCTGCTCGGCGGCCGCGTGCGCGACAGCCTGGAGGTGGCCTGGACCCTGGCCTCAGGCGACACCGCCCGCGATATCGACGAGGCGCAGAAGATGCTCGCCATCCGCCGCCACCGCATTTTCAAGCTGAAGATCGGCGCCGGCGAGCTGCAGCGCGACTTGGGCCACGTCATCGCCATCAAGCAGGCCCTCGGCGACTGCGCCAGCGTGCGGGTCGACGTCAACCAGGGCTGGGACGAGTCCCAGGCCATTCGCGCCTGCCGGGTGCTGGGCGACAACGGCATCGACCTGATCGAGCAGCCCATCGCGCGCATCAATCGCGCCGGCCAGGTGCGCCTCAACCAGCGCAGCCCGGCACCGATCATGGCCGACGAATCCATCGAGAGCGTGGAAGACGCCTTCAGCCTGGCGGCCGACGGCGCCGCCTCGGTGTTCGCCCTGAAGATCGCCAAGAACGGCGGCCCGCGCGCCGTGCTGCGCACCGCGGCCATCGCCGAGGCGGCCGGCATCGCCCTGTACGGCGGCACCATGCTCGAAGGCGCCATCGGCACCCTGGCCTCGGCCCACGCCTTCGTCACCCTCAAGCAACTGACCTGGGGCACCGAGCTGTTCGGCCCGCTGCTGCTGACCGAGGAAATCGTCAGCGAGGCGCCGCTGTACCGCGATTTTGCCCTGCAGGTGCCGCGTACCCCCGGCCTGGGCCTGACCCTGGACGAAGAGCGCCTGGCGTTCTTCGCCCGCAAGTGAAACGGAGGAAATCCCCATGCTGTTCCACGTGAAGATGACCGTAAGGCTGCCGGCCGCCATGGACCCGGCACGCGCCGCGCAGATCAAGGCCGAGGAGAAGGAACTGGCCCAGCGCCTGATGCGCGAGGGCACCTGGCGCCACCTGTGGCGCATCGCCGGGCACTACGCCAACTACAGCGTATTCGACGTGGCCAGCGTCGAGGCGCTGCACGACACCCTGCTGCAACTGCCGCTGTTCCCCTACATGGACATCGAGGTCACGCCGCTGTGCCGGCATCCCTCGTCGATCCATGCCGACGACCGCTGATTTCCCAGAACAACAACGAGGTACGCCACCATGACCGTGAAAATCTCCCACACCCAAGACGTGCAGAACCTGTTCCGCGAGGCCTGCGGCCTCAACAACGAGCAGGGCAGCCCGCGCCTCAAGCAGCTGATGCTGCGCATCGTCGGCGACGCGGCGAAGATCATCGAAGACCTGCAAGTGAGCGACGACGAATTCTGGCAGGCGGTGGACTACCTCAACCGCCTCGGCGCGCGCAGCGAGTTCGGCCTGCTGGTGCCGGGCCTGGGCCTGGAACACTTCCTCGACCTGCTGCAGGACGCCAAGGACGCCGAGGCCGGCCTCAGCGGCGGCACCCCGCGCACCATCGAAGGCCCGCTGTACGTGGCCGGCGCACCGCTGGCCGAGGGTCAGGTGCGGATGGACGACGGCAGCGAAGACGGCGTGGCCACGGTGATGTTCCTCGAAGGCGTGGTGCGCGACACCCAGGGCAAACCGGTGGCCGGTGCGGTGGTCGACCTGTGGCACGCCAACACCAAGGGCAACTACTCCTACTTCGACCAGAGCCAGAGCGACTACAACCTGCGCCGGCGCATCGTCACCGACGCCGAGGGCCGCTACCGCGCACGCAGCATCGTGCCCAGCGGCTACGGCTGCGACCCGCAGGGCCCGACCCAGGAATGCCTCGATCTGCTCGGCCGCCACGGCCAGCGTCCGGCGCATATCCACTTCTTCATCTCCGCGCCGGGCCATCGCCACCTGACCACCCAGATCAACCTGGCCGGCGACCAGTACCTGTGGGACGACTTCGCCTACGCCACCCGCGAGGGTCTGGTCGGCGATATCCAGTTCGTCGAGGACGAAGCCGCTGCCCGTGATCGCGGCATCCAGGGCCCGCGCTTCGCCGAGCTGACGTTCGACTTCCAACTGCAGAAGGCCCCGCAGGCCAAGGCCGAACGCCGCAACGCACGGCCGCGGGCATTGCAGGGCGCCTAACCGTGGGGTGCGCCGTGCGCACCATGTCCACGATGCGCGGCATGATCGGTGCGCACGGCGCACCCTACAACAAGAGCGTCCCCTTCGAGGGACGCCAGCCTGACTTGCGAGGGATTATGAAAGCCCTGCTCAACGACTTCAGCCTGCCCGCCCTGGTGGCCGGGCTGCTCGCCACCACCATCTCCTACGCCGGGCCGCTGGTGCTGATCTTCCATGCCGCGGAAAGCGCCGGCCTGTCACAGGCGCTGCTGTCGTCCTGGGTCTGGGCCATCTCCATCGGCAGCGGCGCGCTGGGCCTGCTGCTCAGCCTGCGCTACCGCACGCCGGTGGTGATCGCCTGGTCGATCCCCGGCAGCGCGCTGCTGGTCGGCGCCCTGCCGGAGCTGGGCCTGAACCAGGCTATCGGCGCCTACCTGGTGGCCAACCTGATCCTCTTGCTGATTGCCCTCAGCGGTAGCTTCGACCGGCTGATCGCCAAACTGCCCGGCTCCATCGCCGCCGGTTTGCAGGCCGGCATCCTGTTCGCCTTCGGCATCGAGGTGTTCAAGGCGCTGCCCGAGCAGCCGCTGCTGATCGCCAGCATGTTCGTCACCTATCTGCTGCTAAGGCGCATGGCGCCGCGCTATGCGGTGGCCGGCGTATTGCTCGTGGGCGCGGCGCTGACCCTGCTCGGCGGCCAGCTGCGCAGCGAGGCGCTGGTGCTGCAGCTGGCCACGCCGCAGTGGATCGCCCCCGAGTTCAGCCTCGCCGCCACCCTCAACCTGGCGCTGCCGCTGGTGCTGGTGGCGCTGACCGGGCAATTCATGCCGGGCATGGCGGTGCTGCGTGGCGCCGGTTACCAAACCCCGGCCAGCCCGCTGATCGGCGCCAGCGCCATCGGCGGCGCGCTGCTGGCGCCGTTCGGCTGCCACGGCCTCAACCTGGCGGCGGTCACCGCCAGCCTCTGCACCGGCCGCGAGGCCCACGAGGACCCCAGGCGGCGCTATGTCGCCGCGGTGGTCGGCAGCCTGGCCTACCTGCTGTTGGGCATCGCCGGCGCCACCCTGGTGTCGCTGTTCGCCGCCTTCCCCGCGGCGCTGATCGCCGCCCTGGCCGGGCTGGCGCTGTACGGCGCGTTCAGCGAGGCGCTGGCGCGCAGCCTGAGCGAGCCGACGGAGCGCGATGCCGGGCTGTTCACCTTCCTGGTGACGGCCTCCGGGGTGAGTTTCCTCGGCCTGTCGGCGGCCTTCTGGGGCCTGCTGTTCGGCCTCGCCGCGCACCTGCTGCTGCGAGCACGGCGGCAATCGCTAGGCGCCACGAATAACCCGCGGGCCGCGCCGTTGCGCGAGTGAAGCAACGCTATATCCGCGTTGCCTCGGTCGGCTTGCGTAGGGTGCGCCGTGCGCACCAGCCATTGCCGCACCGTGCGAACCAACCGTTGCCGTCTGTATTGGTGCGCACGGCGCACCCTACGGCCCACGTAGTCCCATGCCGCGAGTACATCCGATCCATCCTCCCAACCGGCCGCCCTGGGCTGCCGGGCGGGTTTCTGCAACCTCGATAACAACAAGAGCACGCTAACGATGAAACACAGCCCACGCCTTTGCCTGCTGTCCACCGCCATTGCCGCCTGCCTGCCGAGCCTGAGCCAGGCCGGCGAGGGCGGTTTTATCGAAGACGCCAGCGCCACGCTCACGGCGCGCAACTACTACTTCAGCCGCGACTTCTCCGACATCGTCGGGTCGAACCGGCAGTCCAAGGCCGAGGAGTGGGCGCAGGGCTTTATCCTCAACCTCAAATCCGGCTACACCCCGGGGCCGCTGGGTTTCGGCGTGGATGCCATCGGTCTGCTCGGCCTCAAGCTCGACAGCAGCCCGGATCGAGTGAACACCGGCCTGTTGCCGACCCGCGAGAGCGGCAAGGCTGCCGACGACTACAGCCGCCTGGGTCTGGCGGCGAAGCTGCGCCTGTCCAAGACCGAGTTGAAGCTCGGCGAGCTGCAGCCCAACCTGCCGGTGCTGGTCCATTCGGATATCCGCCTGCTGCCGCCCAGCTACCAGGGCGTCAGCGTCGTGTCCAACGAGCTGGCCGGGCTGACCCTGCAGGCCGGCCACCTCAACTCCACCAGCCTGCGCAACGAGGCCGGCGACGACAAGATGCTGGCCATGCTCGGCCACCTGCCGCAGCGCGCCGCCACCAGTGAAGCCTTCAACTACGCCGGCGGCGACTATGCCTTCAACGCCGGGCGTACCTCGCTCGGCGCCTGGTATGGCCAGCTGGAGGACATCTACCAGCAGCGCTTCCTCGGCCTCAAGCACAGCCAGCCGGTGGGCGCCTGGACCCTCGGCGCCAACCTCGGTTTCTACGATTCGGCGGACGACGGCCAGGGCCTGCTCGGCGAGATCGACAACCAGGCGGCCTTCGCCCTGCTGTCGGCCAAGCACGGTGGCCACACCTTCTATCTCGGCTACCAGGCGATGTTCGGCGATGACGCCTTCCCGCGGGTGTTCGCCAACGTCAGTCCGCTGGGCAACGAGGTGCCGACCTTCGAATTCGCCTCCGCCGACGAGCGCTCCTGGCAGCTGCGTTACGACTACGACTTCGCCGCCATGGGCGTGCCGGGCCTGGTGGCCGGGGTGCGCTACATCCGCGGCGACAACGTCGATGCCCAGGCCACCAACCGCGGCGGTGCGCGCTACGAGGGCAAGGACTGGGAGCGCGACCTGGACATCGGCTACACCCTGCAGAGCGGCGCGTTCAAGGGCCTCGGCGTGCGCGTGCGCAACGTCACCGCGCGCTCCAACTACCGCAGCGATATCGACGAGAACCGGCTGATCTTCAGCTACAGCTGGAACCTCCTTTAGTCCCCCGGCCAGGCGCCCGTCCGGGCGTCTGGCACCACCGGAGAACCCTTATGATCGCAACGCTACTTGCCCTGCTCGCCGCCGGTTGTGCCGCCGTGCTCCTGGCGCTGGTCGGCGAGCCGCTGGCCCAGGGCGTGGCAGCCTTGGCGCTGCTGGCCGGCCTCGGCGCCGCTTGGCCACGGCGGGCGACACCTGCCGTGGTTCCGCAAGACTTCATGCCGGAGCTGCCGGCGCCCACACCGCCGGTCGAGCCGCTGCCTGTGCCTGCTGCGGTGCCGGCGCCCCAGGTCGATCTGGCGCCGCTGCTGGCGCGCCTTGCCGAACTGGAACAGGCCATCGCCGCCAGCCGCGACGACATGCAGTACGCCGACCAGCTGGCGCGCGGCGCCGGCGAGAAGGTGCAGGGCAGCGCCGAGAGCATCCGCGCCGCCACCGCCACCATCGAGCGCCTGGCCGGGCATATGACGCCGGTGACCCGGGTATTCGACGACCTCGGCGAGCAGACTGAACGCATCGGCAGCATAGTCGGCAGCATCCAGGACATCGCCAAGCAGACCAACCTGCTGGCGCTCAATGCCGCCATCGAGGCGGCGCGCGCCGGCGAGCAGGGCAGGGGGTTCGCCGTGGTGGCCGACGAGGTACGCCACCTGGCGCAGCGCGCCAACGCCGCCAGCGAGCAGATCCGCCAGATAGTCGCCAGCCTGCAGCAGGCCGCCGAAGGCGCGCGCAGCGGCTTGCGCCAGGTCGAGGAGGACAGCCGCGCCGGCCTCGGTCAGTCGGCCGACGCCCTGCAGGCCATGGCCGAGATGCGCGAGGGCGCCAGCGCGCGGCTGGCCATAGTGCAGCGCATCGTCGAACGCCTGGCTGCGCAGCAGGCGCTGGCCCTGGGCATGCGCGCGCAGCTGGAGAACGCCCCCTGATCAGGAATGGTTCGATAATCGCACAATAAGGCGATTATCGGATTGTTCCGCCCCGTGCCCCGCCCTAATCTGAACTCACCCGCCACCCCTGCCCGGTGGCACCTGCAACCCAAGCGAGAACAATACGATGGCCGACATCATCACCCTGGGCGAAGCCATTTCGCGCCACGTCAACGACGGCGACTGCGTCGCCCTCGAGGGCTTCACCCACCTGATTCCCACTGCCGCCTCCCACGAGCTGATCCGCCAGGGCAAGCAAGACCTGCACCTGGTGCGCATGACCCCGGACCTGGTCTACGACCTGCTGATCGGTGCCGGTTGCGCGCGCAAGCTGACCTTCTCCTGGGGCGGCAACCCCGGTGTCGGCTCGCTGCACCGCCTGCGCGACGCGGTCGAGAAGCAGTGGCCCAATGCCCTGGAAATCGACGAGCACAGCCACGCCGACCTGGCCAACTCCTACGTCGCCGGCGCCTCAGGCCTGCCGTTCGCCCTGCTGCGCGCCTATGCCGGCTCCGACCTGCCCAAGGTCAACCCGAACATCAAGTTCATCGACTGCCCCTTCACCGGCGAGAAGCTGGCCGCCACCCCGGCCGTGCGCCCGGACGTCACCGTGATCCACGCGCAGAAGGCCGACCGCAAGGGCAACGTGCTGCTGTGGGGCATCCTCGGCGTGCAGAAGGAAGCGGCCCTGGCGGCCAAGCGCTGCATCGTCACGGTCGAGGAGATCGTCGACGACCTGAATGCGCCGATGAACGCCTGCGTGCTGCCGAGCTGGGCGCTGACCGCCGTTTGCCACGTGCCCGGCGGCGCGCACCCGTCCTACGCCCACGGTTACTACGAGCGCGACAACCGTTTCTACCAGGCCTGGGACCCGATTGCCCGCGACCGCGAGAGCTTTACCGCCTGGATAGACGAGCACATCCGTGACACCGCCGATTTCGCGGCATTCCAGAAAAAGATTGCGGAGGCCAAATAATGAGCGCGCTTTCCACCAGCGACTACAGCACCAACGAAATGATGACTGTCGCCGCGGCCCGCCGCCTGAAGAACGGCGCCGTCTGCTTCGTCGGCATCGGCCTGCCGTCCAAGGCCGCCAACTTGGCGCGCCTGACCTCCTCGCCGGACGTAGTGCTGATCTACGAATCCGGCGCCATCGGCGCCAAGCCCAGCGTGCTGCCGCTGTCCATCGGTGACGGCGAGCTGGCCGAAACCGCCGACACCGTGGTGCCCACTGGCGAGATCTTCCGCTACTGGCTGCAGGGCGGGCGCATCGACGTCGGTTTTCTCGGCGCGGCCCAGGTCGACAAGTTTGGCAATATCAACACCACGGTGATCGGCGACTACCACAACCCCAAGGTGCGCCTGCCCGGTGCCGGCGGCGCGCCGGAGATCGCCGGCAGCGCCAAGGAAGTGCTGATCATCCTCAAGCAGTCGCACCGCACCTTCGTCGACAAGCTGGCCTTTATCACCTCGGTCGGTTTCGGCGAGGGCGGCGACCACCGCCAGCAGCTCGGCCTGCCCGGCAAGGGCCCGGTGGGCATCATCACCGACCTGTGCATCATGGAGCCGGAAGCCGGCACCAACGAGTTCGTGGTCACCTCGCTGCACCCGGGCGTGACCCGCGAGCAGGTGATCGAGAACACCGGCTGGGCCATCCGTTTCGCCGACAATCTGGCCGTGACCGAGGCGCCGAACGACAGCGAGTTGGAAGCGCTGCGCGCCCTGGAAGCACGCACCGCGGCCGCCCACGGCCAGGCCGGAGGTGACGAATGAGCCGCGACGTCTTTATCTGCGACGCCATCCGCACGCCCATCGGCCGCTTCGGCGGCGCCCTGGCGCCGGTGCGCGCCGACGACCTGGCGGCGATCCCGCTCAAAGCCCTGATCGAGCGCAACCCGCAGCTCGACCTGGCGGCCATCGACGAAGTGTTCATGGGTTGCGCCAACCAGGCCGGCGAGGACAACCGCAACGTCGCGCGCATGGCGCTGCTGCTGGCCGGTATTCCCGACAGCGTGCCGGGCGTGACCCTCAACCGCCTGTGCGCCTCCGGCCTGGATGCGGTGGGCAGCGCCTTCCGCGCCATCGCTTCTGGCGAGATGGAGCTGGCCATCGCCGGCGGCGTGGAGTCCATGTCGCGCGCGCCCTATGTGATGGGCAAGGCGGCCACGGCCTTCGGTCGTGAGCAGAAGATCGAGGACACCACCATCGGCTGGCGTTTCATCAACCCGCTGATGAAGGCGCAGTACGGTGTCGACGCCATGCCGCAGACCGCCGACAACGTCGCCGACGACTACCAGGTGTCGCGCGCCGACCAGGACCTGTTCGCCCTGCGCAGCCAGCAGCGCGCCGCGCGCGCCCAGGCCCAAGGTTTCTTCGCCGAGGAGATCGTGCCGGTGGTGATAAAGGGCAAGAAGGGCGACACCGTGGTCGACAGCGACGAGCATCCGCGTGCCGACACCAGCCTGGAGGCGCTGAGCAAGCTCAAGCCGGTCAACGGCGAAGGCAAGAGCGTCACCGCCGGCAACGCCTCGGGCGTCAACGACGGCGCCGTGGCGCTGATCCTGGCCTCTGCCGAGGCGGTGAAAAAACACGGCCTGCAGCCCAGGGCGCGCGTGCTGGGCATGGCCAGCGCCGGCGTCGCGCCACGGGTGATGGGCATCGGCCCGGTGCCGGCGGTGCGCAAGCTGCTGGAGCGGCTGAACCTGGGCATCGACCAGTTCGACGTGATCGAGCTCAACGAAGCCTTCGCCGCCCAGGGTCTGGCGGTGATGCGCGAGCTGGGCCTGGCCGACGACAGCGCCAAGGTCAACCCGAATGGCGGTGCCATCGCCCTCGGCCACCCGCTGGGCGCCAGCGGCGCGCGCCTGGTGCAGACCGCGCTGCACCAGTTGGAGAAGTCCGGTGGCAAGCTGGGCCTGGCGACCATGTGCGTGGGCGTCGGCCAGGGGTTGGCGCTGGCGATCGAGCGGGTGTGACGGTCGCTCGCTCTAAGGGAGGCGCTTTAGCGGCGACGCCCGGTCGCGGCTAAAGCCCCTCCCACGGGCGATCCCCTGATGGTGCGCGCAGCGCTGCAGACGTAGGGTGCGCCGTGCGCACCACAACCCGACATTGATGCCACACTAGGCCTGATTCCGACTTTCTCAGGAACCCGCAGCTCGTGAGCAACCAACTCTTCGATGCCTACTTCACCGCGCCGGCCATGCGCGCGATCTTCTGCGACGCTGGCCGGGTGCAGGGCATGCTCGACTTCGAGGCCGCGCTGGCGCGGGCCGAGGCGCGTGTGGGGCTGATCCCCGCCGAGGCCGCGGTGCCCATCGAGGCGGCCTGTAAAGCTGAGCTTTACGATTACCCGGCGCTGGCCGAGGCCATCGCCATGGCCGGCAATTCCGCCATCCCGCTGGTCAAGGCGCTGGGCAAGCGCATCGCCGCCGCCAGCCCCGAGGCCGAGCGCTTCGTGCACCTCGGCGCCACCAGCCAGGACGCCATGGACAGCGGCCTGGTGCTGCAGCTGCGCGCCGCCGTCGAGCTGATCGAAAGCGACCTCGCCGCCCTGGCCGACGCCCTGGCGGCGCAGGCCGAGCGCCATGCCGACACCCCGCTGGCCGGGCGCACCTGGCTGCAGCAGGCCACCCCGGTGACCCTGGGCATGAAGCTGGCCGGCGTGCTCGGCGCCATTACCCGCCATCGTCAGCGCCTGAATGAACTCAAGCCGCGTCTGCTGAGCCTGCAGTTCGGTGGCGCCTCCGGCAGCCTGGCGGCGCTCGGCGAGCAGGCCTGGCCTGTGGCCGAGGCGCTGGCCGATGAATTGCACCTGAACCTGCCCGAGCAGCCCTGGCACACCCAGCGCGACCGCCTGGTGGAATTCGCCAGCCTGCTCGGGCTGATCGCCGGCAGCCTGGGCAAGCTCGGCCGCGACCTCAGCCTGCTGATGCAGACCGAGGCCGGCGAGGTGTTCGAGCCTTCCGCGCCGGGCAAGGGCGGCTCGTCCACCATGCCGCACAAACGCAATCCGGTCGGCGCCGCCGTGCTGATCGGCGCCGCTACCCGCGCGCCGGGCCTGGTGGCGACGATGCTGGCCGCCATGCCGCAGGAGCACGAGCGCAGCCTCGGCCTGTGGCACGCCGAGTGGGAAACCCTGCCGGAGCTGTGCTGCCTGGTCTCCGGCGCCCTGCAGCAGGCGCTGCTGGCGGTGCCGGGGCTGGAGGTGGACGCCGCGCGCATGCGCACCAACCTCGAACTGACCCAGGGCCTGCTGCTGGCCGAGGCGGTGAGCATCGCCCTGGCCCAGCGCATCGGCCGCGACGCCGCCCATCACCTGGTCGAGCAGTGCTGCCGCCAGGCGGTGCAGCAGGGCGTGCACCTGGGCGCGGTGCTTGGCGCCAATGCCGAGGTCGGCGCCGAGCTGTCCGCCGCCGAGCTGCAGCGTCTGCTCGATCCGGCCCATTACCTGGGACAGGCCCGCCGCTGGGTGCAGCGGGCCGTCGCCGAACACCAGCAATTTTCGCCTTAGGAGTTATCCATGCCTGCCGTACGTCTCGCCGATGGCGATCTCAACTACCAGCTCGAAGGCCCGGCCGGCGCGCCGGTGCTGGTGCTGTCCAACTCCCTCGGCACCGACCTGCATATGTGGGATGTGCAGCTGCCAGCGCTGACCCGCCACTTCCAGGTGCTGCGCTACGACACCCGCGGCCATGGCCAGTCGCTGGTGACTGACGGGCCCTACAGCATCGAGCAACTGGGCCGCGACGTGCTGGCCCTGCTCGATGCGCTGGATATCGCCAAGGCGCATTTCTGCGGGCTGTCCATGGGCGGGCTGATCGGCCAGTGGCTGGCGATCAACGCGCCCGAGCGCATTGCACGCCTGGTGCTGTGCAACACCGCCGCCAAGATCGGCGCGCCGGAGGTGTGGAACCCGCGCATCGACACGGTGCTGGCCGGCGGCGCGCAGGCCATGCGCGATTTGCGCGACGCCTCGATCTCGCGCTGGTTCACCCCCGGCTTCGCCGCGGCGCAGCCACAGCAGGTCGAGCCCATCGTCGGCATGCTGGCGCAGACCTCGCCCGAAGGTTATGCGGACAATTGCGCGGCGGTGCGCGATGCCGATTTCCGCGAGCAGCTTGGTGCGATCCGCGCGCCGACCCTGATCCTCTGCGGCAGCCTTGATCCGGTGACCACCACCGAGCATGGTCGCTTGATGCAGCAGCACATCGCCGGCGCGCAGTTGGTGGAGTTCCACGCCGCGCACCTGTCCAACGTCGAGGCTGGCGTGGCCTTTACCCAGGCGCTGCTGGATTTCCTCAAGGCTTGAGACCGTTATGGTGCGCACGGCGCACCCTACGGATCCACGTTTGCCGTAGGGTGCGCCGCGCGCACCACCCAACCGGAGTTTGAGATGGACGAAAAACAACGCTACGAAGCCGGCATGCAGGTGCGCCGCGCGGTGCTCGGCGACGCCCATGTCGACCGCAGCCTGGACAAGCTCACGCCGTTCAACAGCGAGTTCCAGGAGATGATCACCCGTCACGCCTGGGGCGATATCTGGACCCGCCCCGGCCTGCCGCGGCATACCCGCAGCCTGATCACCATCGCCATGCTGATCGGCATGAACCGCGAGGGCGAGTTGCGCCTGCACCTGCGCGCGGCGAAGAACAACGGCGTGACCCGCGAAGAGATCAAGGAAGTGATCATGCAGAGCGCCATCTACTGCGGCATCCCGGCGGCCAATGCCACCTTCCACCTGGCCGAAGCCGTGTGGGACGAGCTGGGTGTCGAGTCCCTGCAGACTGAACCCGCGAGCAATGCAGCGCCGCACGGACCACGCATCCGGGCGGCGCTTTTTATGCCTGATGCGCGTGACTGAGGGGCGTCTTCGCCAATCACAACCCTCCCAGTGATCATCTCTCCCATCATGCCTGTACGATGATTTTTCCGAGAGGTGGCGCTGTATGCGGGCCTATGCTCGAGTCTGCCTTCTTATGGATCAAAGCCTGCTTGCAGGGCAGTATCTGGTAAGTGCCATTGGATTTTTCGAGGGTTCCGGAGTCCTGCCATGATTGCTTCGAAAGCGCCCCTGGTGCCGGTGTTCAAACTCTACGGTGAGACTGCTGCGTGGCCGACACCTGACCTGATCCATTGCGAGTCGATTCCCGAGCGCAGTCAGTTGCATGGCTGGGAGATCAAACCGCACCGGCATGCGGATCTGTTGCAGTTGCTCTATGTACAGGCAGGGGTGGCGGAGCTGGAGGTTGAGGGCCAACTACGTCAGGTGCGTAGCGCGTCGCTGCAGATCGTGCCGGCGCTGTGCGTGCACGGTTTTCGCTTCTCGCATGACATTCAGGGGTATGTGCTGAGCCTGGCGCGTCCGCTGGTTGAACGGCTGGCCGCCCCACTGGGGCAGCAGGCACTGCAGAGCCCCATGTACTACGAAGTGGGTGAGCAGCGCCGTTATCTGGATGCCCTGTTCGAGTCGATCGCTCAGGAGTACGGCCGCTTCGAACCCGCGCGGGAGCTGATGCTGCAATCGCTGATCAGTGTCCTGCTGGTGACTATCGCACGTCGTCAACTGGCGCACAGTCAGGCGCAGGAACCTGCCGATGCCAGAGGGCGCGAGCATGTGCAGGCATTCGTGCAGTTGCTCGAAGTCCATTTTCGCGAACATCTGCCCATCGAGCACTACGCCACGCGCCTGGGCATCAGTGCTGCGCACCTCAATGCGCTGTGCCGGCGGCTGGCCGGGCAGTCCGCGTTGCAACTGGTCAATCAGCGGCTGCTGCTCGAGGCCAAACGGTGCCTGGTGTATACCACCATGACGGTGAGCCAGGTTTCAGACAGCCTGGGCTTTTCCGAACCGGGCTACTTCTCGCGCTTCTTCAAGCGTGGCACCGGCATGGCGCCGAAGGCGTTTCGGCTGCATCGCTGAGCTAAAACAGGCATAAAAAAGCCGGCTTGTGGGCTAATGCCGATCAGTTAAGCCCGCCGCCTTGACCTATGGCGGGTTGGCAGCAGAATCCGATGCCTACTCCAGGCATCGGATTTTTTATGCGGCTTTCCCGTGCACTCGCGCTGACCCATGAAGTTGCTTCTACCGCCCATGCCTTCGAGGGGCTAGGGGCGCTGCTTGACCCGGAATTGGTCAAATCTGCCTTCGAGACGGCAGGTGTAGCCACTCTGCGCAAGCGACGCTAGCCCTTGGAGGCAATGATCTGGTGTGTGATCGGCATGGCGCTGTTTCGCCGCATGTCGGCTTGGGATGTCGTCAGCCGCATCCGGTCAGCGCCCCTTGGTAGCGCCCAGCGCCGTGGTCCAGGGCCGTGAACGTCTCGGCAGCGAGGCGGTTCGTGAGGTTTTTGCCCTGACCCAGCAACGCTGGCACGCTGCCGCCAACCACCCCGCTTGGGCAGGTTTACGCTTGCTCAGTGTCGACGGCCTCGTCTGGCGCACACCCGATACGCCGGAGAATCGCGAACGCTACGGCAGTGCCAGCAACCAGCATGGCGACACCAGCTTTCCCCAAGTGCGCATGGTGGTCAGATGGAGTTGACCAGCCACCTGCTGGTCAGCCGTGAGATCACAGCTAGCGGGTGCCGCTGCAGGGCCTGGATCCGAGATGGCTCTGGCAATTTACACCGCACCCGCATCGACGAGATTCTCGATAATGCCCAGCAACGCTCGGTGCACTACCTTGATTTCGCTTTCGGACAACCCGCGCATCGCCACCTCGTTGAGTTCTTCCGCGATGGGTATCAAGACGTCCTTCAGGTCGCGGCCTTTCGGCGTGAGGTAGATGTAGATCTTCTTTCGGTTGCCATCCTGAAAGCGCCGTTCGATCAGTCCCTGGGACTCCATGGCTTTCAGCGCGGTAAACGTGGTTGGCTCCATCAGCCCGACCTGATCGCTGAGCTCCCGTTGCGTAAGGCCTTCGGTGACCCATAGCACGCGGAGAAAGGCCCAGTGCCCGAAACTGACATCGTGTTCGGCCAGGCGCAACTGCAGGCTTTTGGTCAATACCCGCGCGGCGTCCCGGACCAAGTGGGCCAGTCGGTCGTCGGGAACCTCCTCTCTCCAGTGGCGTAGAACCTGCTGTGCCGTATGGTCGTTTTTCTGTCTCATCGGTTATCCATTTCAAAATCGTGGTGCCCGGCTGCTTGCGCAGCGGAGTCGAACAGGGTGTCTATCGTGCTGGCTCAGATGGACAGGCGCATCGACAGATCAATAGCTTTTACGTCCTTGGTCAAGGTACCGAGGGAAATGTAATCCACTCCGGTCTCGGCAATTTGCCGCAGATTACCTTCATTGATTCCCCCGGACGCTTCCAGTTTGGCCTTGCCGGCATTGATCGCCACCGCGCGGCGTATGTCCTCGGCGCTGAAATTGTCGAGCATGATCATCTCTGCTCCGGTCGCCAGTGCCAAGTGCAACTCGGCAAGCGTTTCCACCTCCACCTCGATAAGTCTGCCTGGCGCTAGCTGTCTGGCAAGATCGACGGCCTGAGCGATGCCGCCGCAGGCCGCGATATGGTTTTCCTTGATCAGGAACGCGTCGTAGAGGCCGAGGCGATGATTGTGGCATTGGCCACACAGGACGGCGTATTTCTCCGCCAGCCGCAGGCCCGGCAGGGTTTTGCGGGTATCGAGCAGTTTGACGCCAGTGTCGGCCACCTGGTCCTGAAAATGGCGGCAGCGAGTGGCTATGCCGGATAGCAACTGGAGGAAATTGAGCACGCTGCGCTCGGCGCTCAACAACGCCCTGGCGGGACCGGTGATGTGCAGCAATAGCTGATCGGGCTCGACGGATTCGCCATCGGCCACATGCCACTCGGCTACCAGCCTCGGATCGACCTGCCGGCAGACCTCGTCGGCCCAGGCAGTGCCACAGATCACTGCTTTCTCACGGCTGATCACCCACGCTTGGCCCATGCAGCCGTCCGCAATCAACTGCGCGGTGATGTCGCCGTTGCCGATGTCCTCGGCGAGCGCGGCCCGCGCGTTTGCCCGGATGGTGTCACCGAGCCGGTCGAGATGGATGTCGTACATAACGCTTTCCAGAAAGTTGAGAGGTATGCGGACCTCGGACGCGGATCGGGAAAACACCGCCCCTGGCTTGCGCTCGGAACCGGTTATCCGCTGCTTCATTTTTTCCCTGGCACCCCCTTGACAGTCCGCCGATGCATAGTATCTTAGATGCCTAACTTAGATACATAAGTTTGTGCGCCAAGTCGATGCGCGCTTGCGCTCGGACATGATCCAAGCCACTCCAGGCGGTGGCGCTGTCCCGACGATGAGGCAGAGCATGCAGGAGCAAAGGCGGGGTAGTTTTTACGAGAGAATCAATATTAAAGATTCTTTCTCTAATAATGAGAAATTCTTCAGCCGAGACTGGAAGTGATGGAGTTGTCGATGCGTGAGATCAAGCACTTTATCAATGGCGAATACGTGGCCTCGCGAAGCGGTCGCACCTTCGACGACATCAATCCTGCCAACGGTGCAGTGATTGCCAAGGTGCACGAAGGCGGCCAAGACGAGATCGAGGCCGCGGTGAGCGCTGCCCGTGCCGCCCTGGAGGGGGAGTGGGGGAGCATGCCGGTGGCCGAGCGCATGGCCCTGCTGCACAAGGTGGCCGACGGCATCAATGCCCGCTTCGACGAGTTCCTCGAGGCCGAGTGCCTGGACACCGGCAAGCCGAAATCGCTGGCCTCGCACATCGATATCCCGCGTGGCGCGGCCAACTTCAAAGTCTTCGCCGACCTGGTGAAGAACGTATCCACCGAAAGCTTCCAGATGGATACCCCGGACGGTACTGGCGCACTCAACTACGCACTGCGCCGGCCGCGCGGGGTGATCGCGGTCATCGCTCCGTGGAACCTGCCGCTGCTGCTGATGACCTGGAAGGTCGGTCCGGCCCTGGCCTGCGGCAACACCGTAGTGGTCAAGCCTTCCGAGGAAACGCCGCACACCGCCGCGCTGCTCGGCGAGGTGATGAACGCCGCCGGGATTCCCAAGGGTGTCTACAACGTGGTGCACGGCTTCGGCCCGGCTTCGGCCGGCGAGTACCTGACCCGTCATCCCGGTATCAACGGCATCACCTTTACCGGCGAGACGCGTACCGGCACGGCGATCATGAAGGTTGCCGCCGACGCCATGCTGCCGGTGTCCCTGGAGTTGGGCGGCAAGAATGCCGCGGTGGTATTCGCCGACGCCGACCTGGACAAGGCGATCGAAGGCACCCTGCGCTCGGCCTTCGCCAACTGCGGTCAGGTCTGCCTGGGCACCGAGCGGGTCTACGTCGAACGGCCGATTTTCGAGACCTTCGTCCAGCGCCTGAAGGAAGGCGCCGAACAACTGCGCATGGGCTGGTGGGAAGAGCCGGGGGTGAGCTTCGGTCCGCTGATCAGCCACGAGCACCGCGACAAGGTGCTCTCTTATTACGACAAGGCGCGCGCCGCTGGCGCCACCGTGGTCACCGGCGGCGGTGTGCCGCAAATGCCGGCCGCCCTGGCCGAGGGCGCCTGGGTGCAGCCGACCATCTGGACCGGTCTGGCGGAAGACTGCGCTGTAGTTCGCGAAGAGATCTTCGGCCCTTGCTGTCACATCCGCCCGTTCGACAGCGAAGAAGAAGTGATCGGCCTGGTCAACGACACGCCCTACGGCCTGGCCGCGGCGTTGTGGACCGAAAACCTGTCGCGCGCGCACCGCCTCGCGCCGCGAATCGAGGTCGGTCTGTGCTGGATCAACAGTTGGTTCCTGCGCGACCTGCGCACGCCGTTCGGCGGCAGCAAGCAATCGGGCATCGGCCGCGAAGGCGGTGTACACGGGCTCGAGTTCTACAGCGAGCTTTCCAATATCTGCATCAAGTTGTAGCCGGCGCCGTTGCGCGGGCATAGGGGAGCTGGGATGGAAAAAAATAAGATTGACCAGTACGGCGACGAACTCTTCACGGCGATGCTCGACCGCAGCGCGGTGGCGCCGCTGACCGAGCGGGAGCCGGGCATCACGCTCGACGATGCCTACCACATCTCGCTGCGCCTGCTCGAACGACGCCTGGCGGCCGGCGAGCAGATCATCGGCAAGAAGATCGGCGTGACCAGCAAGGCGGTGCAAAACATGCTGGGCGTGCACCAGCCGGACTTCGGTTACCTGACCGACGCCATGGTGTTCAACAGCGGCGAAGCGGTGCCGATCAGCCAGCGACTGATGCAGCCCAAGGCCGAGGGCGAGATCGCCTTCATCCTCAAGAAGGACCTGATCGGCCCCGGCGTGACCAACGCCGACGTACTGGCCGCCACCGAGTGCGTGATGCCGTGTTTCGAGATCGTCGATTCGCGCATCCGCGACTGGAAAATCAAGATCCAGGACACCGTGGCGGACAACGCCTCCTGCGGCCTGTTCGTGCTCGGCGACCAGGCGGTATCGCCGCGCCAGGTCGACCTGGTCACCTGCGGCATGGTGGTGGAAAAGAACGGCCACATCATCAGCACCGGGGCCGGCGCTGCGGCGCTCGGTTCGCCAGTTAACTGCGTGGCCTGGCTGGCCAACACCCTGGGCCGTTTCGGCATCGCGCTGAAAGCCGGTGAGGTGATCCTGTCCGGCTCGCTGGTGCCGTTGGAGCCGGTCAAGGCCGGCGACGTGATGCGCGTCGACATCGGCGGTATCGGCAGCGCCTCCGTGCGCTTCACCTAAATTGGAGGCTTGCAGATGAACCAGAAACTCAAAGTCGCGATCATCGGTCCGGGCAATATCGGCACCGACCTGATGATCAAGGTGCTGCGCAACGCCAAGTACCTGGAAATGGGCGCCATGGTCGGCATCGACGCCGCCTCCGACGGTCTGGCCCGCGCCCAGCGCATGGGCGTGGCGACCACCCATGCCGGCGTCGAAGGGCTGATCAACCTGCCCGAATTCGCCGACATCGATTTCGTCTTCGATGCTACCTCGGCCAGTGCCCACGTGCAGAACGAGGCGCTGCTGCGCCAGGCCAAACCGGGCATCCGCCTGATCGACCTGACCCCGGCGGCCATCGGCCCGTACTGCGTGCCGGTGGTCAATCTGGAAGAGCACCTTGGCAAGCTCAACGTCAACATGGTCACCTGCGGCGGCCAGGCGACCATCCCGATGGTCGCCGCAGTCTCCCGCGTGGCCAAGGTCCATTACGCCGAGATCGTCGCCTCGATCAGCAGCAAGTCGGCCGGTCCCGGCACCCGCGCCAACATCGACGAGTTTACCGAGACCACCAGCAAAGCCATCGAAGTGATCGGCGGTGCGGCCAAGGGCAAGGCGATCATCATCATGAACCCGGCCGAGCCGCCGCTGATCATGCGCGACACAGTGTATGTGCTGTCCGCCGCCGCCGATCAGGCCGCCGTCGCGGCCTCGGTGGAGGAAATGGTTCAGGCGGTGCAGGCCTACGTGCCCGGCTATCGCCTGAAGCAGCAGGTGCAGTTCGACGTGATCCCCGAGTCCGCGCCGCTGAACATCCCCGGCCTCGGCCGGTTCAGCGGGTTGAAGACCTCGGTGTTCCTCGAAGTCGAAGGTGCCGCCCATTACCTGCCGGCCTACGCTGGCAACCTCGACATCATGACCTCCGCCGCGCTGGCCACTGCCGAGCGCATGGCCCAGTCGATGCTCAAGGCCTGAGGAGAATCGCCATGACCTTCAACCCCGGCAAGAAACTCTATATCTCCGACGTCACCCTGCGCGACGGCAGCCACGCGATCCGCCACCAGTACTCGCTGCAGAACGTGCAGGACATCGCCCGCGCGCTGGACCAGGCCAAGGTCGACTCCATCGAGGTGGCCCACGGCGACGGCCTGCAAGGCTCCAGCTTCAACTACGGCTTCGGCGCGCACACCGACCTGGAGTGGATCGAGGCGGTCAACGACGTGATCAGCCACGCCAAAATCGCCACCCTGCTGCTGCCCGGTATCGGCACGGTGCACGACCTCAAGGCGGCCTACACCGCCGGCGCGCGGGTGGTCCGCGTGGCCACCCACTGCACCGAGGCGGACGTCTCCAAGCAACACATCGAATACGCCCGCGAGCTGGGCATGGACACCGTCGGCTTTTTGATGATGAGCCATATGATCGCCCCCGAGCATCTGGCCAAGCAGGCCAAGCTGATGGAGAACTACGGCGCGACCTGCATCTACGTGGTCGACTCCGGCGGTGCGCTGAGCATGCAGGACGTGCGCGAGCGCTTCCGCGCGGTCAAGGCCGTGCTCAGGCCGGAAACCCAGACCGGCATGCACGCCCACCACAACCTGTCGCTTGGCGTGGCCAACTCCATCGTCGCGGTGGAGGAGGGCTGCGACCGCATCGACGCCAGTCTCGCCGGCATGGGCGCCGGTGCCGGTAACGCGCCGCTGGAGGTGTTCATCGCCGCCGCCGAACGCCTGGGCTGGGAGCACGGCACCGACCTCTACACCCTGATGGACGCCGCCGACGACATCGTCCGGCCGTTGCAGGATCGCCCGGTGCGGGTCGACCGCGAAACCCTGGCCCTCGGCTATGCCGGGGTCTACTCCAGCTTCCTCCGTCATTCCGAAGTGGCCGCGCAGAAATACGGCCTCAAGGCCGTGGACATCCTCGTCGAACTGGGCAAACGGCGCATGGTCGGTGGCCAGGAAGACATGATCGTCGACGTCGCCCTCGACCTATTGGCCGCCCGTAAGGAGCGCAACTGATGAACCGTACCCTGACCCGCGAACAGGTGCTGGCCCTGGCCGAGCACATCGAAAACGCCGAGCTGCATGCGCATGACATCAGCAAGGTGACCAACGATTACCCGGACATGACCTTCGCCGATGCCTACGACGTGCAGTGGGAAATCCGCCGGCGCAAGGAGGCCCGCGGCAACAAGATCGTCGGCTTGAAGATGGGCCTGACCTCTTGGGCGAAGATGGCGCAGATGGGCGTGGAAACGCCGATCTACGGCTTCCTCGCCGACTACTTCAGCGTCGCCGACGGCGGCGTGGTGGATTGCGCCAAACTGATCCACCCGAAGATCGAGGCGGAGATCAGCTTCGTCACCAAGGCCCCGCTGCACGGCCCGGGCTGCCATATCGGCCAGGTGCTGGCGGCCACCGACTTCGTCGTGCCGACGGTGGAAGTGATCGACTCGCGCTACGAGAACTTCAAGTTTGACCTGATCAGCGTGGTCGCCGACAACGCCTCCTCGACCCGTTTCATTACCGGCGGGCAGATGGCCGATGTGGCCGACGTGGACCTGCGCACCCTCGGCGTGGTGATGGAGAAGAACGGCGAAGTGGTGGAGCTCGGTGCCGGTGCCGCAGTGCTTGGCCATCCTGCTTCCAGCGTGGCGATGCTGGCCAACCTGCTGGCCGAACGCGGCGAGCATATCCCGGCGGGCAGTTTCATCATGACCGGCGGCATCACCGCGGCGGTACCGGTGGCGCCGGGCGACAACATCACCGTGCGTTACCAGGGCCTTGGCTCGGTCAGCGCGCGTTTCATCTGATTCGAAGAGAGGGCCGACCATGCCGCTGTTGCAGGTAACGATTGTCGAAGGCCGCTCGGCCGAACTGAAAGAACGCCTGATCCACGATCTCACGGCGACTGTCGTCGAGACGTTGGTGGTGAAGCCCGAAGCGGTTCGGGTGCTGCTCCAGGAACTGCCCAAGACCCATTGGGGCACGGCAGGGCAATCAATGGCACAACGCGATAAGGATAAGAAATGAGCGTGGAGAATCCGGAAATCGGCCTGCGTATCGACGCGGGCGGCATCGACACCAACTACCACGATGCCGGCCAGGGCAGCGCTACGCCGTTGCTGCTGCTGCACGGCTCCGGCCCCGGCGTTACCGCCTGGGCCAACTGGCGGCTGAATATCCCGCTGCTGGCCGAGGGCCGCCGCGTGGTCGCGCCGGACATGGTCGGCTTCGGCTACACCGAGCGCCCCGAGGGCATCCGCTACAACCTGGACACCTGGGTCAAGCACGCCATCGACTTCCTCGACGCCCTCGGCATCGAGCAGGCCGATGTGGTCGGCAATTCCTACGGCGGAGCCCTGGCGCTGGCCATGGCGATTCGTCATCCGCAGCGCGTGCGGCGCCTGGTGCTGATGGGCGCCGCCGGTGTCGACTTCGAGCTGACCCAGGGCCTGGACGATGTCTGGGGCTACGCGCCGTCGGTCGAAGGCATGCGCCACCTGATGGACAGCTTCGCCTACAACAAGGCGCTGATCAGCGACGAACTGGCTGAGCTGCGTTATCGCGCCAGCATCCGCCCTGGCTACCAGGAGGCGTTCGCGCAGATGTTCCCGGCCCCGCGCCAGCGCTGGGTCGATGCCCTGGCGAGCGCGGAGGCCGACATCCGCGCGCTGGACAAGGAGACCCTGATCATCCATGGCCGCGAAGACCGCATCGTGCCGCCGGTGACCTCGAAGACGCTGTTCGAGCTGATTGAGCATGCGCAATTGCACATGTTCGGCCGCTGCGGGCACTGGACGCAGATCGAGCACGCTGCGCGCTTCAACAAGCTGGTGACGGATTTCCTCAACGAATAGCGCCACGCGGCACCGCCGCTGGAAACCCACGCCGCAGCGACGGCGGCTAAGACCTGTAGTGATGAGGCCATAACAATGACAACGTTGATTGCATCCAGTCGTGACTATGGCGCGTTGGTCAAAGAAGACCGCGTGCATAGCTCCATCTTTACCGATGAGCAGATTTTCCAGGACGAGATGGAACGTATCTTCCATCGCACCTGGCTGTTCGCCCTGCATGAGAGCGAGATTCCCAAATTCGGCGATTTCAAGCGCATCCAGTTGGGCCGTTTTCCGGTCATCGCCACGCGTGACGAAAACGGCGAGGTGCAACTGCTGATCAACCGCTGCCGCCACCGTGGCGCCCAGGTCTGCGAAGCACCACGCGGCAACGCCAAACGCTTCCAATGCTGGTACCACGGCTGGACCTACGACACCAAGGGCAACCTGGTCGGGGTCACCGGGCCAGAAGCCTACGACAAGAATTTCTCCAGCGAACAGCATGCCTTGCCCAAGGTGCCGCGTGTCGGCAGCTACCGCGGCTTCGTCTTCGCCAGCCTGGCCGAGGAAGGCATGAGCTTCGACGACTACCTGGGCTCGACCAAGCAGTTCTTCGACATCATGATCGACTCTTCGCCGGTCGGCGAAATCGAGATAAAGCCGGGTGTGGTCAACAAGACCATGTACCGCGGCAACTGGAAACAGATCGGCATGGACGGCTACCACCCGCACTACGTGCACATGTCGGTGTTCAAGATCTTCAGCAAGCGCGAAAGCACCATCGGCTCCGCCGTGGGCGCGTTGCACCTGGAAGACCCCTTTGCCGACGTCTCGCAGAGCCGTACCCGCGGCTTCGCCAATGGCCACGCCTGCCTGGATTTTCGCGAGCAGCGCCGTTCCCATGCGGCGATGGCGATCGACGATCTGCAGCGCAGCGAAGATGGCCGTCAGTACGTGGCGGACATGGTGGCCAATTACGGCCAGGAGCACGCCGAGGAATTGCTGGCCTGGCACGGCGACCCGCATCTGGGGTTGTTCCCCAACCTGCAACTGATTCATGACCATGTGCGCGTTGTGATTCCGATCAGCCCGGGCGAAACCGAAGTGTTGATGTATCCGGTGTTTCTCAAGGGCGTGGGGCCGAGCATCAACGAGAAGCGCCTGCGCGCCCACGAGGCCTTCTATGGCCCAGCCGCCGCCGGTTCGCCGGACGATGCCGAGATTTTCGAACGTACCCAGCGCGGCTTGCTGGCCGATTCCGAGCCCTGGGTGCTGCTGGCCCGCGGCCTGAACCGCGAGCAAGTCGACGAGGACGGCAGCATAACGGCCTGTATCAGCGACGAGACCACCCAACGGGCGCAAATGCAGGAATGGAAGCGCCTGATGACCGCTCGCTGAGGCGGCCGGTTACATCCGAAGCGGAGAGAAATCGATGGCGAAGCAAATTGTAAACGCGGCCCCGGCGGCCTTGGTCGGCGGCATCCTGGACATCGAGACGCAACTGCGCCTCGAACGCTTTCTGGCCTATGAAGCAGCCTTGATGGACGAACACGAGTACGACCGCTGGATGGCCCTGTGGTCCGGTGACGACATCCTCTATTGGGTGCCGTGCAACGACGACGATCAGGACCCGAGCACCGGCATCGCGATCATCTACGACAATCGCGCGAACTTGAGCGAACGCATGATGCGCTTGAAGGACAAGACCGCCCACGCCTATCGGCCGCAGGCCAAGCTGGTCCGCACCATCTCCGGCGTGGTGCCGCTCAGGAGCGAGGGCGACGAGTTGGAGGTCGCCTCCAGTTTCGTGCTCGGCGAGATTCGCGTCGGCGTGCAGAACATCTGGTTCGGCAAGTGTGTGTATCGGCTGCAGAGCACCCCCGAGGGGTTCCGCATCCGCAGCAAGAAAGTGATGTTGCTGAACAACGACGAGGCAATGCCGAACCTGACCTTCCTGGTCTGATCGGCGGTTGGGCAGCGCCGGCATCGACGTGTCGGCGAGCTTTTCAGCGGCCTCTGAGGAGGCAGAGTGCAAGCAGCATGGAAGTTCTGGAGCACTCAAAGCTCCGCGGCAGATGGAGTTGCTGGCGCTGAGTTCGGGATCACCGGACTCGGCACTACTGAATAAGGCAGGACACCTTATCCAGGGTTTTAGCTGCAAGAAACACGACGATTTTTAACCATAAGTACAAGAACAATTGGAGATTTAGTCATGTTGAATGCCTTGGTGCGGCTCGGCTGCACATTCAATCGCAGAATACTGGGAACGGCGCTGCTGGCAATTGCGGCCAACGCCACCATGGCCGTCGCGGCCACGCCCCAGGTCAAGGAAGGGCCGGTCAACGTCACCATCGCAGGTTATTCCTCGGGTGGTCAGGTGTCGGTCTTTGGCGAAGGGGTAATCGACGCGGTACGTCGCAACTACCCCAACTCCAGCATCATCTATGAGCCGGGCAATCCGGCCGGTGGCCTCGAATACCTGCGTACCGGGCGTCGCCCGTTCGCCCTCGAGAGCATCGTCGAACCGCGCATGGCCTATGAAGGCCGCGCGCCGTTCCGCGAGGCTTATCCCGAGGGCAGCATCACCGGTGTGCTGAATGGCGCGCCGGACGTGTTCGCGCTCAAGGTCTATGCACGCAAGCAGTTTCTCGATCAGCACGGCATCACCAGCTTCGATGACCTGATCAAGAAAGAAATCCCCATGCGCTTGTCGGTGAACCAGCCAGGCAACCTCTGGGCCCGCGAGCATGTCCGCGCGCTGCTGTCCTATTACGGCAAGACCATGAAGGACATCGAAAGCTGGGGCGGCACCCTGGTGCCGCAACCCACCGGCGCGTCCAACGACCTGATGCGCGACAGCCGCCTGGACGTGATCATCACCGGCGGCGCCACGCCGGCGGGGGCCATCGTCGAACTGGGCAGCGTGCAGGACATCGCCTTCATTCCACTTTCCAAGGAACTCGCCGAGTACGTGGCCAAGGAGCTGGGTGTGAAGGTCGGCGTCATTCCCGGCGGTGCCTACACCTTCCAGAAGGAAGACCTGTACGTGCCCTTCACCAGCTTCATCATCGTCGCCGGTCCAGAGGCGACCTTCGACGACGCTTACAAGCTGACCAAGTCCATGTACGAACAAATGGAGCGCTACCGCTCCCTGCACCCGGCGCTGTCACTGGCCAGCCGCGAGCGTCTGCCAGATGTCGGCAGCCTGAAGCTGCATCCCGGCGCGGAGGCGTTCTACCGCGAAGTCGGTTTGATCGAGTAACCGCTGCACTGCGGAGCGTCCGTCACCGTCGCACGTTCCACGGTGTCCAGTAGATCCCGTACCGCCGCTAGCGCCACCCTGAAGCCGTGAAGTAACGACCCTGGGCGCTGGCGAACCACGGGACGGGCAGCGCATGCGCTTCATGTTAAGAAGCTTTCTTAATAATAAAGATAAAAAAGGTGAGTGATCATGAAAAACTATGAAATCAACAAATGCTCCGGCGTTGCCAAGCTGACGGCATTCGCCCTGGGTGGCCTGCTGCTGACCGCCAATATCCAGGCGGCACACGCGGCCGAAGAGGACCTGGCTGAACGCGTGCGGGCCCTAGAGGAAGCGCTGGCCGCCGTCAAAGCCGAGGCGCAAGCCGCTCAGGCCAGCAAGCGCGCCGGCAACATCGTCACGGTCCAGGAGCGCGGCGGCCGCATGCAACTCGCCACCGAGGATGGCAATTTCACCTTCCGTATCGGTGGCCGCCTGCTGATGGACACCTCCTGGTACGACACCGACCTGTCGCCAATGGGCAGCGGCACCAAGTTCCGCCAGGCCCGCCTGGAAGCCAGTGGGACCCTCTACAAGGACTGGTCGTATGTGTTCCAGTACGATTTCACCGGCAGCGGTGAGAGCGGCATCAAGGATGCCTATCTGGGCTACCACGGCTTCAAACCGGCCGATAACCAGCTCAGCCTGTACTTGGGCAACCAGTTCCAGCCGTTCGGTTTCCAGGGCCAGCAGAGCCCGAAATACACGATGTTCATGGAGCAGCCCACTTCCAGCCTGCTGCTCGGCGCGGGTGAGCGGCGTCTGGGCGGGCGCAGCGATCTGATCGGTTCGAACTGGCGCTGGAGCTTCGGCGCGGCCCAGGCGGTGTTGGGCGCCCGTGCCTCGGAAGCCAACCGCAACGACCCGGTCGATCTGGCCACCCAGTTCACCTTCAACCCGATTCAGGAAAGGGGGCACGTGCTGAACCTTGGCGCGTCGTTGCGCCACCAGTCCTCCAATGGTTCCGACGCCCACCGTCAGCGTACTCGTCCGCAAACCCACATCAGCTCGTTCCGTCCGGTGGACACCGGCAATTTCATCTCCGACGGCTTTATCGGTGCGGGTGTGCAGGCGATCTATCAACGCGGTCCGTTCGAGTTGGAATCCGAGTACTTCCAGCAGAAATACGATCAGGTCCAGGGCGGCCTCGCTGATGGCGAGAAGCCGGAGTTCACCGGTGGTTACGTGCAGGCCGGTTACTTCCTCACCGGCGAGTCGCGTGCCTACGATGCCGGCCGCGGGCTCTTCGCCGCGCCCACGCCGGTACGTAGCCTGAGCCAGGGCGGCATTGGTGCATGGCAACTGGCGGGCGGTTACAGCACCGTCGATCTCACCGACGGTAGCATCGATGGCGGCAAGATCGACATGCTGATGCTGGGCGTCAACTGGTATCCGGAGCAGCGGCTACGCCTCAGTCTGGAATACGGCAATGTACTTAAGGTCGATGGCGGACCGAACAATGGCGACGAACCCAGCTTTGTGCAGGCTCGCGCGCAGGTCGAGTGGTAATCGCTGGTTGCCGTTAACGCTGGGGTGGCCCGCCAATGGGTGGCCCACTCCGGGATATATTCCCGAGACCGCAATCAGCGACTACGTCAGTTGGTTGCACTGGCGCCAGTAAGTGGAGGTACCTCATGCACTACGTAAAAAGATCATTCTGGCTGCTGTTCCAGATGGGTAACAAGTTGCCCTTGGATCGTAATAAATATGCCTTTTTTGCCTTGTTGGCGGTGCCCCTGACAATTTTCGAGGTCTGGTATGCGCTTGCCGGCGAGTTCGGCCGGCTAGAGCTGGCTATTGTTTTCGTTGTGCCCATGTATGTGATCTCGTTTCTGGCGATCAGCTACGCGCCGGACGTTCATCGCAGCACCCTTGGCGATTACATCCTGTCCGGCTTGAGCCTGATCGGGGGGCTCTATCTGATTTCGCAGATGAGCCGTTATCACGACTGGATCAGCGGGCTGAGCGAGTTCCTGCCTCTTGATCTGGCCGTGGCGGGGCTGTACCTGTTCCTCACTCTGGAGTTGCTGCGCCGCTGTGTCGGTCCAGGCATTTCCGTGGTGGTTTGGCTGGTAATCTCCTACTGCCTGTTCGGCCATTACCTGCCGGGGTTCTTCGGCCATCGTGGTCTGGAGTGGGATTACCTGCTCGAGGGCCTGATGGTCTCGCCACAGGATGGTGGTCTGTTCTCGGCGCCGGTTCAGGTGGCGGCGGTCTATGCCTTCCTGTTCGTCACTTTCGGCAAGTTGCTCGAGAAGAGTGGCGGCGGCGAGTTCTTCTTCAATCTGGCCGCGTTGATCGCCGGGCGTTCTGCCGGTGGTTCGGCCAAGGTCGCGGTCACCTCCAGCGGTCTGTTCGGCATGATCTCCGGCAGCCCGGCCGCCGATGTGATGACCACCGGGCCGATCACCATCCCGATGATGAAACGCTCGGGCTTCACCGGGCGCTATGCCGCCGCGGTGGAGGCGGTCGCCGCGACCGGCGGTGCCCTGCTGCCGCCGGTGATGGGCGCGGTGGTGTTCCTCATGGTGGAGTTTACCGGAATCGCCTACGGCGAGATCTGTGCGGCCATCCTGGCCTCAGCGTTGCTCTACTACGCGGCCATCTACACCCAGGTGCATTGCTACTCGTGCCGCCGCGACGTTGGCAAGATCGACAGCAGCTTGGTGCCGACGCTGTGGACAGTGGTCCGTACCGGTTGGGTCTTCGTGGTGCCGATGAGCATCCTCGTCTACTACATGCTCGACGGGCATACCCCGGCGCTGGCGGCGACGGCGGGCCTGTTGGCGGTGATCGTGGCGAGTTGGACCACGGCCAAGACGCGCATCAATCCGCGCCGCTTCATCGAGGCCTGCATCGAGGTCTGCACCGCCCTGGCGCCGCTGATCGCTGCGGTGGCGGGTGCCGGTATCCTGCTGTTGGGCCTGAACATCACCGGCCTGGCGTCGAAACTGGCCGCGCTGATCTTCGGCATCGCCCAGATCAACCTGTTCATCGCCCTGTTGCTGGCGGCCGTGGTGACCATCGTTTGTGGGCTGGGCATGCCGGTCGTGGCGGTGTACTCGCTGGTGGCGGTGATGGTGGCGCCGGCGTTGGTCGAAGCGGGCCTGACCGTGATGCAGGCTCACCTGTTCCTGATCTTCTATGCGGTGGCCTCGTATATCACGCCCCCCGTCGCGGTGTCGGCGTATGTCGCTAGTACCATCGCCGACGAGCGCCCGATGGCGGTTTCCATGACCGCGGTGAAGGTCGGTGTGGTGGCTTTCCTGCTGCCCTTCGCCTTCGTCTACAACCCCGGTCTGCTGCTGATCGGCGGCTGGGAGACGGCGCTGTTCGACATTACCAAGGTGACCGTGGGCGTGCTGATTATCGCCTCCGCGGTCGAGGGCTGGTACCACGGCATGCTGAGTCGCTGGATCCGCGTCGCCATGATCGCGGCTGGGCTGCTGTCGATGTCGGCCTGGGACATGGTCGGTGTGACGGGGCTGCTTATCGCCGGCGGTTATCTGTTGTCCAGGCGTTTCTTTCCGCAGTTGCACCAACGCGTGAGTGCGACACATGGCGGGTTGGCCAAGACACCGATGAACACTACGAGTGGAGACTAAAGCCATGATCAATCTGCACGATATCTGCTACCTGCGCCTTGGCTGCCATGACCTCGATGAAATGGTGCGTTTCGCCACCGGCATACTTGGCCTGGAGTTACGCGAAAGAACCGCGACCCACGCCTACCTGCGTGGCGACAGCAGCGCCTTCAACCTCTGCTACATCCAGGGCGATGCGTCTTATGACGTTTCGGCGTTCGAACTGCGCCACCTGGCGGAGCTGAAGACGGCCGAGAGCGAGCTGGCCACACAAGGTATCGAGGTCAACTGGGGTACTCCGGCCGAATGCGAAGAGCGCCGGGTCGAGGCCTTCGTTGCCTTTACCGATCCCAACGACAACCGCATCGAGCTGGTCTATCGGCCACACCAGACCGGCGTGCGCTACTTTCCCGCGCGCGATGCCGGGATCACCGAGTTCGGTCATTTCGGTCTGCACAGCCGCAATATCGAGCGCGACCTGCTTTTCTGGACCTCGGTGCTCAGCGCCCGGGTCAGCGACAGGATCGGCGATGGCGCGCTGCTGCGCATCGACGAGGTGCACCACAAGATCGCCTTGTTCCCCTCGGACAAGATCGGCGTGCAGCACGTCAACTTTCAGGTCGCGAGCATCGATGACGTGATGCGCTCCTGGTACTTCCTGCAGGAGCGTGGCGTGCCCATAGCCTTCGGGCCGGGCCGGCACCCGACCTCGACGGCGATGTTCATCTACTTCCTCGGCCCGGACGGGCGCGTCTACGAATATTCCTCGGGCGTGAAGCGAATCACCGACGAGGCCTCGTACACACCGCGCCAGTTCGAGATGAAGCCGTCTTCGTTCTGCATGTGGGGCGCCAAGCCCAACGTCGAGGAATTCAGCGAATAAACGGTTCGGCTGCGTAGCGGGCCGATCACGATCGAGTTGCAAACGGATGGGATTATGAGCGAACAAGGTTGCAGACGATTTTTAGGAAAGGTTGCCCTGGTGACGGGCGCAGGGCAGGGCATCGGGCTGGCGACGGCGTGGCGTCTGGCCCGTGAGGGTGCGCAGGTGGTGCTGGCGGACAAGTCCGCCGCGCCGACCCATGAGGCCGCCGAGGCCATGCGTGCGGAGGGCCTGGAGGTGGCGGTGGCGATCGCCGATCTGGCGACCTACGCCGGGGCGCAAAGCGTGATGGCCGAAACCGAGTCGGCCTTCGGGCGTATCGACGTGCTGGTCAACAACGTCGGCGGGACCATCTGGAAGAAGCCGTTCTGGCATTACAGCGAAGACGAGATCAAGGCCGAGGTCGAGCGCTCCTTCTGGCCGCCCCTGTGGTGCTGTCGTGCGGTGGTGCCGTACATGCAGGCGCGGGGCGGCGCCATAGTCAACGTCGGCTCCAACGCGACCATGGGGATTTTCCGCATTCCCTATTCCGCGTCGAAAGGCGGCGTGGTCGGGCTGACCACGGCGCTGGCGGTCGAGCTGGCGGACTTCAATATCCGCGTCAACTGCGTCGCACCGGGCAACACGGCGGTCAAGGAACGGCCGACGCCGCGCCTGGAACGCGAGTTGAGCGACCAGGAAAAGCAGTGGAACCAGCAGTTCTACGATTACGTCACCAAGGAGGGGTTGTTCGATCGACCCGCTTCCATCGAGGAGCAGGCCGCGGTGATCGTTTTCCTGGCCTCCGACGATGCTTCTTATATGACCGGCGAAATCCTGGATACCGGCAAGCGGGGCATGCGTATCTCGTCCGTGGCGCGCTGACAGTCATCGTTGCGATTGCAGGTACGGCGTTTCACGCCGTGCCCGGGCCTGATCGTGTTCAGCATGGACCTGGCTGCCTGGGTTGTGCCGTTAAGTCGGTGGTTTGGCGAGCAAGGCCGTGGCCATAACGCAGAACCCTATTGGATAACCGAGTGCCGCCGCATGTACAGGAGTGAATGAAGTATGACCGATGTGTCTGGAGCGCTGCCTATTGGCATGGCCTTGCTTTCGGCTTTGATGTTTGCGCTCACCTTCGTTTTTGTGCGGGTCGGGGTAAAGAGCGCGTCGACGACGACTGCGTTGTGGCTGACGTTATTCGTCAACGTGGTTTTTCTCTGGGGCTGGAGCCTGCTGGTCTACGGCTGGCAGTTCGAGCAATGGTGGGAGTGGCGCTACTTCTTCCTCTCCGGGGTGTTCGCGCCTTTGCTGGGCCGGCTCTTTCAATTCCAGGGAATGGCCAAACTCGGAGCGAATATCACCACACCGCTGACCTTGACCCATCCGGTGATCTCCGTGGTGCTGGCGATTCTGTTCCTCGGCGAAGAGGTGACCAACCTGGGCTTGCTGGGCGCCTTGATGGTGGTGCTGGGCAGCGTGGTGGTCGGTGCGCAGGGCGGGCAGAACCCGACCCGCAGTCTGCAGAACGTGTCGCGTATCTATCTGCTGCTGCCGCTGGTGGCTTCGTTGTCCTACGGTATATCCATTGTTTTTCGCAAGATCGGGATCGACATCGGTTCGGATGCGGTGACCGCCGCGGCGGTCACCTGCACCTCTTCCTGGTTCTTCTCCACGCTGTACGTGCTGTTCACCGGTGCGGTTGGCGAAATCCGCTGCAGTCGGCGCGAGCTCGGTTTCTTCGTGCTCGCCGGGATCTTTTCCAGTCTCGGGCCAGTGCTGCTGTATGCGGCGCTGCAATTCGAGGGTCTGGTGGTCATCGCACCGCTGGCCGCCACCACGCCACTGTTCGTCCTGCTGGTGTCGTACGTGTTCATCCGCGCGGACGAAATCTTCACGCCTCAAGTCGTCGCCGGAACCGTCGCCACCGTTGCGGGGGTGATTCTGGTGACGACCTATGGACTGGCATAAGTTCTGAGAAAGGAGCCGCTATGGACCTTGTAATCAATATGTCCCACTTCTACGTCTGCGACGCGGATGCGTTGGGCAATAGCGAAATCCATCAGGTGACCCCGCCCGGTCTCGGCCCGGTGGCTGTGTACCGGGTCGCCGATGCGTTCTACGCCACCGACGACATCTGCTCCCACGGCCAGGCGCTGCTTTCCGAAGGCGAAGTCGATGAGGACTGCGTGGTGGAGTGCCCCTGGCATGGCGGCACCTTCGATGTGCGCACCGGCGAGGCGCTGTCGTTTCCCTGCGTGCTGCCCATCAAGGTGTATCCGGTCACGGTCGAAAGCGGCAAGGTCTATCTCGACCTCGCCGCCGGCGTAATCAAGGCCTAGGCCGCGAGGAGAAACACATGATCGATATGCACACCCATGTTGTCCCGGCCGATTTTCCCGCCTACCCGGGCCGGGAAAAAAACCATGGCTGGCCCTGCATGCACTGCGGCGAGGGCCATCACCGCACGGTGATGATCGGCGACAAGCCGTTCCGCGAAGTATCCGCCAACGCCTGGGACAGCAACCGGCGCCTGGAGGAAATGGCCGCCGATGGCGTCGAGCGCCAGGTACTGTCGCCGATGCCGGAGCTGCTGTCCTACTGGTTCGGCCTCGACGATGCCCTGGCCTTCGGCCGCTATATCAACGGCACCATCGCCGAGATGGTCGCCGCAGCTCCACAGCGTTTCTACGGCCTGGGCATGGTGCCGCTGCAGGACCCGGAACGGGCCGCGCGCGAAGTGCGCAGCCTCAAGCACGAATACGCTCTGGTCGGGGTCGAGGTGGGCTCGAACATCAACGGCATCGCCATGGGTGACCGCCGTTTTGATCCGTTCTTCGCCGCCCTGCAGGAAGAGGACATGTGCCTGTTCGTGCATGCCCTGCACCCGACCAAGGAGCGGCTCTACGGGCCACCGTTGATCGAAGCGCTGGTCGGCTTCCCCAACGAGAACGGCTTGGGCATCGCCGCCTTCATTGCCAACGGCGTGCTCGACCGCTTCCCGCGCCTGCGCATTGCCTTCAGCCATGGCGGCGGCTCCTTCCCGATGATCCTGCCGCGCCTGCAGCACGGCTGGGAAATCAGCAAGCCGCTGCGCGAGGCGATCCCCTCTTCGCCGCAGGAAGTGGCGCGGCAGTTCTGGTACGACACCCTAGTCTACAGCGAGCCGGCGCTGACCTACCTGATGCAGGTCTACGGCACGAGCCAGTTGATGATTGGCACCGACTATCCCTTCGTCATTCGTGACAGTCATCCCGGCCGTCGGCTGGAGGGGCTGGGGCTCAGCGCGGCCGACCGCGAAGCCTTGCAGACGACCAACTGTCTGCGTTTTCTGGGCCTGTAACGCGGCGTTCAACCCATAAATCCAAGAGAGGCCGTTATGCCTATCGTACAGATCCACAACAGCGACGCGTCTTTCGAACAAACCGAGACGCATGACTCTATTTTGCGTGCCGGGCTCGCGGCCGGACTCGGCCTTTCCTATGAGTGCAACTCGGGTGGTTGCGGCAGTTGCAAATTCGAACTGATTGAGGGCGAGGTCGAGGAGCTCTGGCCGGATGCGCCGGGACTGACCGCCCGCGATCTGAAGAAGGGACGCAAGCTGGCTTGCCAGTGCCGCGCGAAAAGTGATCTGGTGATCAGCATGCGCACCGACGAAAGCTTCCGCCCGAGCATACTGCCGCAGCGCTTCCAGGCCACTCTGGAAAGCCGCCGCGAATTGACCCCGGATATCACCGAGTTCCGCTTCCACGGCCCCGCCCCCGCGCGTTTCCTGCCGGGGCAGTACGCCATGCTCAGCCTCGGCGATGCTCCTCCCGGTCCGCGGGCCTACTCGATGAGCAACCTCGCCAATGCCGAGGGCATATGGGAGTTCTGGATCCGCAAGAAGCCCGGTGGGCGGGTAACCGAGCCGTTGTTCACCCTGCTCGCGCCGGGCGACCAGGTCACGCTGCAAGGGCCTTACGGCTTGGCTTTCCTGCAAACCGCGGTGCCGCGCGATGTGCTCTGCATCGCCGGCGGCTCGGGTATCTCGCCTGTGTTGTCGATCGCCCGCGGCATGCTCAGCGATCCGGCGATGGCCGGGCGCAAACTGCACTTCTTCTTCGGTGGCCGCACGCCTGCCGATATCTGCGGCCTGGCTGAGCTGCAAGCTCTGCCCGGCTTTACCGAGCGGGTCCGCTTCCATGCCGCCATCTCCGAGCCCACGCCCGGCGATGGCTGGGAGGGGGCGGTAGGCTTTATCCACGAAGTATTGGAGCAGGCTTTGGCAGGTACGTTGGCCGACTACGAATGCTATCTGGCAGGGCCACCGCCCATGGTGCAGGCAACCACCAAAATGCTGCTGCTCGACCAGGGCGTGCCGGCCGAACAGGTGCATTTCGACCGCTTCTTCTAGGGGGCGTTGGCGTTTCTTTGCGGCAGCGGTGGAGGTACGACATGCACGCGATAACGGCACAAGCGCTGCAACTTCTAGCTCAACTGAGCGGCGAGGCGCCGCACTTGGATGCCGGGCCGGAGAAGGTGGCGGCAGTGCTGATTGCGCTGCTCGCCGCCGAGCCCGAGTGCCCGGTGGTATTCACCCGACGGGCCAACGGCATGCGCCGGCATGCGGGGGAAATCAGCTTGCCGGGTGGCCTTCTCGAAGCGGTGGATCAGGGGTCGGTGATACGCGCCGCGTTGCGTGAGGCGCAAGAGGAAGTCGGCTTGCCACCAGCGGCAGTGCAGGTACCGCTGGTGCTACCGCTCTGCCGCAACAGCCGTGGCGTCGTGATCTATCCCGTGGTGGGCATCGTCACGCGTCCGCTGCGCTGGCGACTGCAGGCCAAGGAGGTGGCCGAGGTGATCGAAGTGCCCTTGAGCCATTTTCTCCAGGCCGACCATTATCGCCAGGAGCGCAGGATCTACGACGGCGAGGAAAAACACAGTCTGGTGCTGGATTGCGGCACCGAGCAGATATGGGGGCTGACGGCGCGCATCATGAACAACCTGCGGCTACACCTGCATCCCGACGATTAGGGGAGTCATGATCGATGCCGTCTCAGGGCCGGGCGGCCAGCTTCTCGCCAATCAGCAAGGCCTGTTCGCGTAATGCCTGGGCAACTTCCTCGACCTTCGCCTGGTCCAGGCGGGTGGTTGGCGCCGACAGGGAAATCGCTGCTTTGAGCTGGTTGCTGCGCCCGATGATCGGCACCGCCACGCAGCGCAAGCCTATCTCCACTTCTTCATCGTCGATCGCATAGCCTCGCTCTCGGGTCAGTTGCAACTTCTCGAGCAGCGCGGCCGGCTCGGTGGTCGTCTTTTCCGTGAATGGCTGGAAGGATTGGCGGGCGATGCAGCGCTGCAACTCGGCTTCGTCAAGCGTCGACATCAGGGCCTGGCCCAGTCCCGTGCAATAGGCCGGCAAGCGCTTGCCGATGTGCGTGATCAGCGTGAGGCTGCGCGAGACCTCGCCCTTAGCCACATAGCAAACCATGTCGTTGTCGAGGATAGCGGCATGGATGGTCTCGCCGAAGCGCTCGGCCAGGCTTTCGACATGGGGCATGGAGATGCTGTTCATCACATCGATGATCGACACCTTTCCGCCGAGATCGGCCAGCAACAACCCCAGTTCGAAGGATCCATTCGGCGTCTTCACTACTGCCCCCACCGATTGCAGGGTGATCAGGAAGCGATGGGCGGTGGCGACATTCATATCGAGGCGCCGGGTAAGTTGCGAGAGGCTTAGTTTTTCCCCGGCATACTCGAAGGCATTCAGCATTCGAAACGCTTTTATGACGGATAAATTAACTGGCGTGGCCATGGATTACCTGAGGCTAGTTTCGATGTTTGCTTAGCCAATTTGGGTGGCAGGATTGGCGTCTTAAATTATAACGACCTGCCGTGCGTCGATGGGAGTCAGACCCTACTGATTGCTTGGCTTGCCTGTCCCGGGTTGAGTGGACACTGACTTAAGGTTGATAAGGTGATTGTCACGATTGGGCTCGCTCAGATGGGCGTGATCCGGGCCCAGTTGCGTCGCCAAGACTGGCCAATTGACAAGTAGTCATCGTCCCACCTGGCCTCGAACTCTCCGCGGCGCCGTTCGGCCTCGTCTGCCGTGGCAGACTGGTAAATCCTCCTCAGGTCAGCCGCCACCTTTGCGCGACGCTTCCAGGACACGTAATGCAGGCTCACTTCCGGGTAGGAGCCTAGGCCCATCTCTCTGCGTTTGCCTGGCAGTTGAAAACGCAGTACTCACGATTTTCGACTAGCCGCTTTTACCACTAGTCGAAGTCCGTCTCCCTCTTCGTAGGTGCCAGGTTCTGCGAGGTTCTCTACCTGCTTTGGATTCAGCTTTCCCATCAGTCACCGCCACATCGGTTCGCCTCTGTCCCCCCACTTCACGCTCGGATGGGGTCGAATCTCATCGGATTGGATCGGGTTTAGAGATGGCTTCAGTCATTGATTTATCTAGGCTATAAGCTTGTGGTTAGGACTTTATAGTATTTTTTTGGAGCATAAAAAAGCCGGCTTGTGGCCGGCTTTTCGGAGGTGGTCAGGGCTTATTTTTGATAAGCCGCGACTGCCTTGTTGATCAGGCCGCGGGCTTCTTCAGCGTTGCCCCAGCCTTCTACCTTGACCCACTTGCCCTTCTCGAGATCCTTGTAGTTCTCGAAGAAGTGCTTGATCTGTTCGATCAGCAGTGCGGGCAGGTCGGTGTATTCCTGAACGTCCTTGTACAGAACGGTCAGTTTGTCGTGTGGTACGGCAACCAGCTTGGCGTCGCCGCCGGCTTCGTCGCTCATGTGCAGGACGCCGACCGGACGGGCGCGGATCACCGAACCCGGAGCAACCGGGTAAGGGGTCACGACCAGCACGTCGAGGGGGTCGCCGTCATCGGCCAGGGTGTGCGGGATGAAACCGTAGTTGGCCGGGTAGAACATCGGAGTGGCCATGAAGCGGTCGACCATCAGGCAATCGCTGTCGTGGTCGATCTCGTATTTGATCGGCGCGTGATTGGCCGGGATTTCGATGGCAACGTAGATGTCGTTCGGCAGGTCTTTACCAGCCGGGATCTTGCTGTAGCTCATGGGGGAAACTCCCAGGGAGGGCCAAAAAAGTGGGGCGCATTATAGGCGTATTCGCAGTGCGTTACTACGGCGTCCTACTCAGCCATTGGTCGCGTTTTCGACCGCCTTGTAGTCGGGGTGTTCCGCTTGCAGACGCTGCAATCGCGCCAGGCTGTCCTGACGGTAGAACAGCGCCAGTTGCCGGTAGACATCCGGGAAGGCGTCGGCCAGCAGGTCCGGGGCGGTGAAGAAGTATTCGCTGGTGACGGCAAAGAACTCTGCCGGGTCTTCGGCGGCGTAAGGGTCGATGGCGGTTTCGGCCTCGGGGTCGGCGTCCAGCTCGGCGTTCAGGGCGTCATAGGCGCTCTGCATGGCGTGGGCCCAGTCCTGCACGCGCATGTCGCGGTGCAGCGGCGGCAGGCCATTGGCGCCGCCTTCGAGCATATCCAGCTTGTGTGCCAGTTCATGGATCACCAGGTTGTAACCTTCCCAGCCGCCACTGGCCTCGACCCCGGGCCAGGCGAGGATCACCGGGCCCTGTTGCCAGGCCTCGCCGCTGCGCGCGTCGTCCCATTCGTGTTCGATGCCGCTGGCATCGCGGTGGCGCTGCGGGCTGATGAAGTCGTCCGGGTAGAGGACGATTTCGTGAAAACCCCGGTACCAGTCCAGATCGCCCAGGTGCAGCAGGGGCAATTGCGCCTGAGCCGCCAGCAGCAGGTGTTCGACCGGGCCGAGTTTGAGGCCGGGCAGTGCTGTCAGGTGCTTGTCATGCAGGAACAGCACGGCGCGTTCGCGCAGGTACTGCTCTTCGTGTTCTTCGAGGCCGTCAAGGATGGGCAGGCGCTTGCGAACCTCGGCCCAGTGAGCCGGATCGACGGGGTTGCGTTCGAGAGTGCGACGACGGCGCCAGGCCTTGAGTGACCACATGGGGAATGCTTCGTGGCGGAAAACCCGGCCACCATAAGGGCGGTGGCCGTTCGCGGCAAGCCGTGGCGAGCGCTCGCTGTCTCAATCGACGTTGATCGGCAGCACGTAGTTCTTGAACTGCTCGTCCTCGACGAAGCCGATGGACTCGTAGACCTTCTGCGCCACTTCGTTGTCGCGGCTGGTGGCTACGCGCATACGCACGGCGTTGGTGTCCTTGGCCATCTGTTTGGCCGTGTGCAGCAGGCGGTCGGCCACCAGTTGGCGGCGAGCGTCTTCGGCCACGTAGATGTCGTTGAGAATCCACACGCGTTTGAGCGACAGCGAGGAATAGCTGGGGTAGAGCTGGCAGAAACCGAGCAGCTTGTCTTCGTCGTCGGCCAGGGCCAGGTAGATCACCGACTCCTTGCGGCGCAGGCGCTTCTCGAGAAACTTGCGCGACGACTCGGGGTAGGGCAGCTCGTTGTAGAACTCGCGGTATTTGACGAACAGCGGGGTCAACAGATCCAGGTGCTCCAGGGTGGCTTGGACGATGCGCATGGTGGGCCTCGGCTTCTCTTTGTGGTGGGCAGCAGCGGCGATGCAGCTGTATATGCCAGCGACTCGGTCGATGCTGCCTCAAAGCCAGTTGAATGCGCAATCCAAGCAAGCGTTTGATTTTTACCGGCCGGGCAACTTGGTTTTCGCGTCCTGGTCTGAACAGGGCGCAGCAGCCGCCCGTCGGACGCTGTGCTAACCTGCCGCCATCGCGTTAAGCCCGGTGAATAGGGCACCTCAAGAGGTCATTCATGCATATCCATATTCTCGGCATCTGCGGCACCTTCATGGGTTCGCTCGCGGTGCTGGCCAAGGAACTTGGCCACCGCGTCACCGGCTCCGATGCCAACGTTTACCCGCCCATGAGCACGCAATTGGAGGCTCAGGGCATCGAGCTGATGCAGGGCTATGACCCCGCGCACTTGCAGCCGGCGCCGGATCTGGTGGTGGTGGGCAACGCCATGAGTCGTGGTAATCCTGCCGTCGAGTACGTACTGAACAAGGGCTTGCCCTATGTATCCGGCCCGCAGTGGCTGGCCGACCACGTGCTGCAGGGCCGTTGGGTGATGGCGGTGGCCGGCACCCACGGCAAGACCAGCAGTTCCAGCATGCTGGCCTGGGTGCTGGAGCACGCGGGCATGGCGCCGGGCTTTCTGATCGGCGGTGTGCCGCAGAACTTCGGCATTTCCGCGCGCCTGGGCGAGACACCCTTCTTCGTGGTCGAGGCCGACGAGTACGACAGCGCCTTTTTCGACAAGCGCAGCAAGTTCGTCCACTACCGTCCGCGCACGGCGATCCTCAATAACCTGGAATTCGATCACGCCGATATCTTCCCGGATCTGGCGGCTATCGAGCGGCAGTTCCACCATCTGGTGCGGATCATCCCCAGCGAAGGCCTGGTCATCCACCCGGCCAGCGAAACCGCGTTGGCGCGGGTGATCGAGATGGGTTGCTGGACGCCCGTGCAGACCACCGGTGAAGGCGGCCAGTGGCAGGCGCGTTTGCTCAGCGCCGATGGCTCGCGCTTCGAGGTGAGCTTCGACGGCAAGGTCGAGGGCACCGTGGAGTGGAACCTGACCGGCCAGCACAACGTCGCCAACGCCCTGGCCGTACTCGCTGCGGCGCGCCATGTCGGCGTGGTGCCGGCGCTGGGCATCGAGGCGCTGGGCCAGTTCGTCAACGCCAAGCGGCGCATGGAGAAAGTCGCCGAGGTCAATGGCGTGACCATTTTCGATGATTTCGCCCACCACCCCACGGCCATCGCCACCACCCTCGACGGCCTGCGCAAGCGCGTCGGCGACCAGACCCAGGTGATCGCGGTGATCGAGCCGCGCTCCAACTCCATGAAGCTCGGCGCCCATCGCGACGGCCTGGCCGAGTCCGCCGCGCAGGCCGACGCGGTGTTCTGGTACGCGCCGCCGAACCTGGGCTGGGACCTGACCGCCAGCGTGGCGCAGGCGCGTAACCCGACCCGCGTATGCGACTCGCTGGAGTCGATCATCGACGGTGTCAAAGCATTGGTGCGGCCTGGCACCCAGGTGGTGATCATGAGCAACGGCGGCTTCGGCGGCCTGCACGGCAAACTGGCCAAGGCCCTGGAGGCATAGATGTCAGGCCCCGAACGCATCACCCTGGCGATGACCGGCGCCTCAGGCGCGCAATACGGCCTGCGCCTGCTCGATTGCCTGGTGCAGGAGGATCGCGAGGTGCACTTCCTGATCTCCAAGGCGGCACAACTGGTGATGGCCACCGAAACCGACGTGGCGCTGCCGGCCAAGCCGCAGGCCATGGCTCAGTTCCTCACCGAGTACACCGGTGCGGCGCCGGGGCAGATACGGGTCTACGGCAAGGAGGACTGGCTGGCGCCGGCGGCGTCTGGCTCCGGCGCGCCGACCGCCATGGTGGTGGTGCCGTGCAGCACCGGCACCCTGTCGGCCATTGCCAGCGGTGCCTGCAACAACCTGATCGAGCGCGCCGCCGATGTGGCGTTGAAGGAGCGTCGCCAGTTGATCCTGGTGCCGCGCGAGGCGCCGTATTCGAGCATCCACCTGGAGAACATGCTCAAGCTGTCCAACCTGGGCGTGACCATATTGCCGGCCTCGCCCGGCTTCTATCACCAGCCGCAGACGCTCGACGACCTGGTGGATTTCGTCGTCGCGCGCATCCTCAACTGCCTGAATATCCCCCAGGACATGCTGCCGCGTTGGGGCGAGCACCATCTGGTGTCGGATGACTAGCGCCATGCGCCTGGGCATCTCCGTCCTGGCGTTGTTGAGCCTGAGCGGCTGCGCCACGGTACGCACCCTGGATGCGGCGAAGGTCGATGCGCCGGTGGTCTACGCCGGCACGCGGCTGGACTGGTATGCGCTAAACGGCGGCTGTTGTCCGCTGGACCGCTTCGGCGCCGAGGCGCCGCGTTACCCGGGGCTGGACCTGCCGGCCAGCGCGCTGCTCGATACCCTGCTGCTGCCGTTTTCGCTGGCCACCGCGCTGGGGATCGGCCTGGGCGTCAGCGGCGGGCTGTAGGGCTGGCCCGGTGAAGGCCTGGTGCGCGCGGCGCACCCTACATGATGCTGGCCGCGTCCTCAGGTCAGGCCCGTAGGTTGGGTTAGCGGCGGGTGCATCTGTCCTGATACGACCCAGCTGCCAGGCGCCGCGCTAGCCCATACCGCCTTGGCGGCTAACCCATCCCAGGATTGCGTTTAGCTCAGGATAAACAGCGCCGCATTGCCGAACTGGGCGCTGAACTGCTGCGCCTGCATCGGCCGGCCGAGCAGGTAGCCCTGCACTTCGTCGCAGTCGTGCATGCGCAGGAAGTCCAGCTGCGCCTGGGTTTCCACGCCCTCGGCGATCACCGCCAGGTTCAGGCTGTGGGCCATGGCGATGATGGCGCGGGCGATCTGCGCGTCCTGTTCGCCCTCGGGCAGGCCGTCGACGAAGCTGCGGTCGATCTTCAGCACGTCGATGGGGAACTGCTTGAGGTAGTTGAGCGAGCTGTAGCCGGTGCCGAAGTCGTCCACCGCGATGCACAGGCCCAGGCGCTTGAGGTCGGCCAGGGTCTGCATGGCGCTGGCCACGTCGCGCATCAGGATGCTCTCGGTCAGCTCCAGCTCCAGGCAGGCCGGCGGGATGCCGCTGTCGGCGAGGATGGCGGCGATGCGGGTGTGCAGGTCGCCCTCGGCGAACTGGCGCGCCGACAGGTTGACCGAGATCTTCGGGATGCGGATCTTCTCCTCGTGCCAGGCCTTGAGCTGGCGGCAGGCCTCGTCCAGCACCCAGTCGCCGACCTGCACCACCAGGCCGAGTTCTTCCAGCACCGGAATGAACTCGTCCGGCGGCACCAGGCCGCGGCGCGGGTGGTTCCAGCGCAGCAGCGCCTCGACCCCGGTCAGGCGCCGGCCGTCGCCGGAGAACTGCGGCTGGTAATGCAGGACGAACTGGCCCTGTTCCTGGGCATGGCGCAGGTCGCTCTCCAGCTCCAGGCGCTCCAGGGCGCTGGCGTTCATGTCCGCCTGGTAGAACTGGAAGTTGTTCTTGCCGCGCTCCTTGGCGTGGTACATGGCGGTGTCGGCGTTCTTCATCAGCTGGCTGAGTTCCTCGCCGTCCTGCGGCGCCAGGGCGATGCCGATGCTGGCGGTGACGAAGAACTCGCGGCCCTCGAGGACGAACGGCCGCGCCAGGCTGGAGAGGATCTGCTCGGCGACGTGGATCGCCCGGTTCAGCGCGCCCTCGCGGGTGGCGCGCGGCTGCAGCAGCAGGGTGAATTCGTCGCCGCCCATGCGCGCCACGGTGTCGTCGCCGTCGACGCAGGCCGATAGGCGGATGGCCACGTCCTTGAGCATGCGATCGCCGGCGGCGTGGCCGAGCGAGTCGTTGATCGGCTTGAAGCGGTCGAGGTCGAGGAACATCAGCACCACCCATTCCTGGTGCCGTTCGGCATGCTGCAGGGCGCTGTGCAGGCGGTCCTGGAACAGGGTGCGGTTGGGCAGGTGGGTGAGGGCGTCGTAGTAGGCCAGGCGATGGATGCGCTGCTCGCTGGCCTTGCGCTCGCTGATGTCGCTGAAGAAGCACACGTAGCTGACCAGGTCGCCTTCCTCGTCGTGCACCGCGGTGATGCCGACCCAGGCCGGGAAGTTCTCGCCGCCCTTGCGCTTGAGCCACACCTCGCCCTCCCAGCTGCCGCGCTGGTTGAGCTGGCCGAGGATGTATTGCAGGTGCGCCGCCTGCTGGCGGTCGGCGGTGAGCATGCCGGGCAGCTGGTCGAGCACCTGGCCGGCGGAGTAGCCGCTGACCCGGCTGAAGGCCTTGTTGACCTGGACGATGTAGCCGGCCGGATCGGTGACCAGGATCGCTGCGGTGGAGTGCTCGAACACCGTGGCGGCCATGCGCAGGTCCTTCTCCGCACGGCGCTGCTGGCTGATGTCGCGGCCGACGCCGAGGATGCCCTCGAAGCGGCCGTTCTCGTCCCACATCAGCACCAGGCGCAGTTCCACCGGGATCTTGTGACCGTCGGCACGCAGGCAGTCGAAGACGAACAGCTGGTCCGGCAGCTCCTCGCGCAGGCGGTCGAGGCGGGGGCGGTCGCCGAGGGCGTCGCGGATGCGTTCGAGCAGCAGGTTGAGGCCGTTCAGTTGCTGGGGATTGGCCGCCAGGCTGTAGAAACTGTTGGCCATCACCCAGTCGACCGAGTAGCCCAGCACCGGCTCCACCGAGGGGCTGACGTAGTTCAGCGCCAGGCCGTCGTCGGTGGAGAAGATCACGTCGCTGATGCTTTCGGCCAGCAGGCGGTAGCGCTGCTCGCTGTCGCGCAGCGACTGGTTGCGCTCGATCTGTTCGGTGATGTCCTTGGCCACGCCGATCAGGCGGCTGACCCGGCCGCGCGGATCGCGCGCCAGGGCCTGTTCGCGGATGCTGAACCAGCGCCACTGGCCGTCGCGGTGGCGCCAGCGCAGCACCGACTCGAGCAGCAGGCCGTCGCCGACCACCTTCTGCAGGTTGCGGATGCGCCAGTAGTAGTCGCTGTCGTCCGGGTGCAGCACCTGCTCCCAGAATTCCCCGGTCATCGCCTTGAGTTCGCCGACGCTGTAGCCCAGCTGCAGGCCGAGGCTGTGGTTGCTGAACAGCACCTGCTTGCTCTGCATGTCGTGCACGTAGAGCAGGTCGGGCACCGAGCGCACCACCTCGGACCAGAAGCGCTCGCGCTCGATCAGCGACAGCTCGATGCGCTTGCGGCTGGTGATGTCGCCGATGCTCAGGGTCACCGCCTGGTAGTCCTGGATCATCTCCGGCAGGCGCAGCAGCAGCCAGACATGGCGCTGCAGGCCCTGGGCGGTGATCAGTTGGGTCTCCAGCTCGACCAGGTTGGGGCCCTCCAGCACGGCCACCGCCAGCCGGTAGCGCAGGTCGTCCGGCTGCAGCGGGCCGCAGTCGATCAGCTGCTGCCAGGCCTGCTCGGTGGACCTGACCCCGAGCAGGTTGAGCGCCACCTGGTTGGCCTCGGTGATGCGCAGCTGTTGCAGCAGTTGCCGCTGGTGCCCGGCGTCGGCCTGCAGCCAGCGGCCCAGGCTCGCGCTGTCGCGCAGTTTGTGTTGCAGGAGGAAGCTGCGCAGGCCGGCCAGGTCGAGCACGCACAGGGCCACCCCGGTGCCTTCGAAGATGTCCTGGTAGCGCCGCCGGGTTTCCTGCAGCACGCGCATCGCCTGTTGCTCGTCGGTGACGTCGCGCAGAACCCAGACGTAGCCGGCCTGGCGGCCGCCCTCGCTGATGTCGCTGCGGGTCACGGCGAACAGACGCGCGCGCCCCTGCTGCACCACCCGCACCAGCTCCGGGCCGAGGTCGCTGGTCTGTTGTGGGCTGTTGAGCAGCAGCGGGTCGAGGTCGGGCAGCAGCTCCAGCAGGTGGCGATCCCACACCGCCTGGCTGCTCAGGCCGAACAGCGCCTCGGCCTGCGGGTTGAGGTAGCGCAGCTTGCCGTCGGCCTGGGTCACCAGGATGCGTTCCTCCACCGCGCCGAGGGCGCTGGCGGCCTGGCGCAGCGAGCGCCGCGATTCGGCGTTGAGCCGCTGCAGGCTGCGCTGTTCGCGCTGCAGGCCGTACAGGGCGAGCAGGGTGAGCAGGCTGCACAGGGCGAACAGCAGAAACTTGCCGGCCAGGGTCGGCATCAACCGGCTGCCGGCGCGATCGGCGTCGAACAGCGCGCGCAGCTGCCAGTCGCTGCCGTCCAGGGGGATCAGCTGCAGGCTCTGCGCCTGCTCCTCGGCGGTGACCGGGGCGACCAGGCTGCCTTGTTGCAGGGCGTCGGCACGGGCGATCACCCGCCGGCTCTGCAGGTCCTCGAGCAGCCAGGCGTGTTCGCTCTGGTGCTGCTCGCGCAGCCAGCCGCGTAGCGCACGCACGCTCATGCGCAGCACCCGCGCGCTGCCGTCGCTCTGGCGCAGCAGCAGGTACAGCGCGCCGCCGTCGTGGGCGCTGAAGGCGAAGTGGTAGGGCGCGCCGCCGCTGCGTTGCTGCAGGCTGCGGATGAAGCTCAGGTCGGCGGTCTCGCCGGCGCTGTCGGCCAGCAGTTGGCCGTGGTCGTCGAGCCAGGCCAGGCTGGCCAGGGTCGGGAAGATGCCGCGCAGCGGCTTGAGCTGCGCGGCCAGTCCGTCCGCGCTGACGCTACTCGGCTCGCTGCCCTGCAGCATGGCCTGGCCGGCCTGGGCCTTGAGGCGCATGTTCAGGCCCAGGTGCTTGGCCAATTGTTCGCTGTAGCTGCGGCTCAACTGCTGCTGGCTGTCCAGCAACTGGCGGTATTCCTGCAGCAGCTGCCAGGCCAGCAGCCCGAGCATGGCCAGCACCAGCACCACCAGGGCGCGTCTGAGCGATTCGCGGCGGCGCGGTGCGTGCGACTCTCCCTGAGGCGACGAGGGCGGTGATGAGGGGGTCGACACGTCTTAGAACCTGTTCAAAAGTCTCGCGAGCTAGAGCAATGCAATACCGATGGCGGCCCCGCAAAAACAGGCGAGGGCCGGTCGGAGTCGCGCTCGACTTTACGAGTTGTAAATGAGCATTCCGAGCCTGTTTTTACCGCAGCAGTGCCGACGCGCAGCAGACTTTGAACAGGTTCTGAACCTGCAGCTACTGCGGAGTGTCGGGCGCGCGAGCATGCCTGCGCTCGCGCGAGCCGGCTAGCATGCCTGCAAATGTGGCCAAGTGCCAGCCGGGCCGACGAGCGTAGGTTTGCCCTGTCTCGCGCATTCCGGTAGCTTTGCGCCGCGCGCGCATGGCCAGCCATCCGTTCGGCACTTGGCGTGCGCCCCGGCAGGGGCTAAGGTCTCTGCACTGCGCGCCACGACGCGCCGTTTTCACCCCATTCTCACCAGTCAGGTTCTCCATGGCTCAGTACGTCTACAGCATGCATCGGGTCAGCAAGGTCGTCCCGCCGAAGCGTGAAATCCTCAAGGACATCTCCCTGTCGTTCTTCCCCGGCGCCAAGATCGGCGTGCTCGGCCTCAACGGCGCCGGTAAGTCGACCCTGCTGCGCATCATGGCCGGCGTCGACACCGAGATCGACGGCGAAGCCCGCCCGATGCCGGGGATCAAGGTCGGCTACCTGCCGCAGGAGCCGCAGCTCGACCCGAGCAAGAGCGTGCGCGACATAGTCGAGGAGGCCGTGGGCGAGATCAAGCAGGCCCAGGCCCGCCTCGACGAGGTGTACGCCGCCTACGCCGAGCCGGACGCCGACTTCGACGCCCTGGCCGCCGAGCAGGCCAAGCTGGAGGCGATCCTGCAGGCCTCCGACGGCCACAACCTGGAGCGTCAGCTGGAAGTCGCCGCCGACGCCCTGCGCCTGCCGCCATGGGAGGCCAAGATCGAACACCTGTCCGGCGGCGAGAAGCGCCGGGTGGCGCTGTGCCGCCTGCTGCTGTCGGCCCCCGACATGTTGCTGCTGGACGAACCGACCAACCACCTGGACGCCGACTCGGTGGCCTGGCTGGAGCGCTTCCTGCACGACTTCCCCGGCACAGTGGTAGCGATCACTCACGACCGCTACTTCCTCGACAACGTCGCCGGCTGGATTCTCGAACTCGACCGCGGCCACGGCATCCCCTACGAGGGCAACTACTCCGGCTGGCTGGAATCGAAGTCCAACCGTCTGGCCCAGGAAGCCAAGGCTGAGGCCTCGCACGCCAAGGCGATGAAGGCCGAACTGGAATGGGTGCGCCAGGGCGCCAAGGCGCGTCAGTCGAAATCCAAGGCGCGTCTGCAGCGCTTCGAGGAAATGCAGTCGCAGGAGTTCCAGAAGCGCAGCGAGACCAACGAGATCTACATCCCGGCCGGTCCGCGCCTGGGCGACAAGGTCATCGAGTTCCACAACGTGTCGAAGTCCTTCGGCGACCGCGTGCTGATCGACGACCTGTCCTTCAGCATCCCCAAGGGCGCCATCGTCGGCGTGATCGGCGGCAACGGCGCGGGCAAGTCGACCCTGCTGCGCATGATCACCGGCAAGGAGCAGCCCGATTCCGGCCATATCGAGATTGGCGAGACCGTGCAGATCGCCAGCGTCGAGCAGAGCCGCGACCTGCTCGACGGCAGCAAGACCGTGTGGGAGCAGATTTCCGACGGCTTCGACATGATCAAGGTGGGCAACTACGAGGTGCCGTCGCGCGGCTATGTCGGCCGCTTCAACTTCAAGGGTGCCGACCAGCAGAAGTTCGTCAAGGATCTCTCCGGCGGTGAGCGCGGTCGTCTGCACATGGCCCTGACCCTGAAGCAGGGCGGCAACGTGCTGCTGCTCGACGAACCGTCCAACGACCTCGACGTGGAAACCCTGCGCGCCCTGGAAGAGGCGCTGCTGGACTTCCCCGGCGCCGCGGTGGTGATCTCCCACGATCGCTGGTTCCTCGACCGCATCGCCACCCACATCCTCTCCTACGAGGACGACGGCAAGGTCAACTTCTTCGAGGGCAACTACAGCGAGTTCGAAGCCGACCGCAAGAAGCGCCTGGGCGACGCCGCCGCGCAGCCGCACCGGGTGCGCTACAAGAAGCTGGCGCAATAACTTTTCGCCAGATGAAAAAACGGAGCCTGCGGGCTCCGTTTTTCGTTGCGGCATGTGGGCTACGTCAGCCTGCGGGCTCCGTTTCGTAGGGTGCGCCGTGCGCACCGGTTGCGCTGGAATATCGGTGCGCATAGCGCACCCTGCCTGCTCAGAGCCTGGCCAGCAGGATTTCCAGCGCCCTGGCCTGGTCCTCGGCCAGGTCGATGATATGAAAGCCGGCCCAGCAGTGCTGGCCGTCGGCGCCGGGGCGGCTCCACAGGCAGTCGGCGCCCAGGCGCACCTCCGGCAGGTCCTGCGTGCCGGCGCTGCACACCAGGCGACATTGCAGCACCGCGTCGGCGGTGTGCGGAGTGTCGCTGAACAGCATGAAGCCGTCGGCGGACAGGTCGACGATACGGCCCAGGCGCTGACCGCTGTTCAGGTCGAAGACCTCCAGCTGCAACTCGGTGCCATGGCGGCTGTGTTGGCGACGCTCTTCCATGGAATTTCCTCAGCGGGGTTCGGCCGTGCGCCCGGTAAAGCGCTGCAGCACACGGTAGATGGCAGTCAGGGCGCGATCCATCAGCGGCGCCGCGCGTTCCGGGGCGACGATGCGGGCCAGGCCCTGTTCCATCTCGCTGGCCAGCAGGGTCAGGGGTTTGATCGCCACGCGCTGGCCGCTGTTGTCGACGAACATGTAGTTGTGGGTGGTGGGGCTGAACCAGGACAGCTTGAGCACGCGGCTCTGCTCGCCGTTGACGAACTCGAACCAGGTGCCGAACTCGACGCTGGCCAGTTCCTTGGCCAGTGCCTGGGCGCGCGCCGACAGCCTGGTGCGCGGCGGTGCCTGACGGGCGAGGTCGGCGTCCTCGCCGAGCATGGCGCCGAGCGGGCTCTCCGGCAGGCTCGGCTTGAGCTGGGCGGCCAGCTGCGGCTGCTTGGCCTGCACCGCGTGCTGGCAGGCCACCAGGTCCTGCAGCAGGCGGCGGATGCCGTCCTCGTGATAGCCGCCGAGCAGTTCCAGGCCCTTGCGCAGGTCGCTGAGCAGCGGCACGCGCAGCTCCTGCAGGCGGTGCAGGTCGGCCTCGCCCAGCGGGACGCCGCTCCAGGCCAACTGCTCGGCGACCTCGCAGTGGCGCCGCCATTCCGCGCTGGCGTCGCCGTGGCGCAGCAGGACGAAGACCAGCACGTCGGCCCAGGTCAGCTCGAGGAAGTTGCGGATGATCGCCGGCAGGTCGCGCTGGGCGACGCTGCGCTGGATCACTTCCAGCGCCTGTTCGCGGGCGCCGAGCAGGCGGTCGCGCCCCTTGGCCGCCTCGACCGCGCGGCGCTCGCGCAGCTCCACCTTGTGGCGCAGGGTCTCGACGTACTCGTTGAACTCGTCGATCAGGCTGTCGAACAGCGCCAGGTCGCCGCTGAAGCCGTGGATCACCCGTTCGACCACCCACTGCATCTTCGCCAGCAGGCCGCGTTCGTCGCCTTCGTTGCCATAGAGCACGCCGGCCTGGGCCATGGCGTTGAGCAGGCGGCGCGCCGGGTGGTGGTGCTGGGTGAACAGCGCCTTGTCCTGCAGGGCGATCTTCAGGTAGGGCGTGTGCAGGTGCGACAGCGCGGTCTTGCAGCTGTCCGGCAGGTTCTCGTCGTCGAGGATGAAGTCGAACAGCATGCCCACCAGGTCGATCACGTCGGCTTCCTGGTCGGACACCTTGCTGTCGCCGGGCAGGCTGCTGTGCGCCTCCAGTTGCTGCTGCAGGTCGGCCTTGAGCCCCTCCACCTGCTGCGGTCGCTGCAGGCGCTGGGCCAGGTCGTGGGCCGACTGCTGCTGCATGCGGTTGAGCGCGGCGAGCAGCTCGTTGGCGCTGTAGGTGCGGCTGGCGCCGCGCGGCGAGAAGCTGACGATACTGCGCGTGCCGCCCAGCAAGGGTTCGTCCGGATGGCTCTGGCGGTGCTCGCCGAGCAGGCTGGACAGGCCGCTGAACAGCGCCGTGGGGTCGCTCGGCGGCGGCGCGCTGAGGTCCAGGTCGAGCAGCGCCGGTTCGGCGGCCGGGGCGCCAGGCGGGCCCTGGGCGGGCGGCTGGTGTTCGGGCGGCGCTTCGGGCTTGCTCGGTTCCGGGCGGCTGACGCTGGGGTTGAGCTGGGCGCTGTACTTGAGGTTGGGCAGCACGCCGGCGTCGATCAGGCGCTGGTTGAGCGCGTTGTAGAGGGCGTCCAGGCTCTGCATCACGTGGCGATCGAAGAGCATATAGAGGATGGTCTTGATCTGCAGCGGGAAGGGGCAGGGCGCCAGGGCTTCGCGGAAGGCCTGGGCGATGGCCTGCGGGCCGAAGGGGTTGCTGTCCTCGCCGAGCTTCTGGCCGTTGTTGAGCAGCGCCAGGCGCTGCTCCAGGGCGAATAGTTGCTGGGTGCAGCGCGCCTTGACCCGGCTGACCATGTTGGTCACCTGCAGGCTTTCCTCGTAGTCCTCGTTCTGCACCAGGGCCAGTTGCTCGGGGTCGAGCTCGGCCGGCGCCTGGTTCTGCAGTTTGCCTTCGAGGAAGTCGGAGAAGTTGTGCGCGATCTTCTGGTGGTAGCTGCGTTCGATCTGCGGCCGCTGGCGGCGAATCTCGCGCATGCTGTCGAAGAACAGGGTCTGCACCTTGTTGTTCTCGGCCTTTTCCGCGCACTCGAACAGGGTGTCGTCGACCTGGCCGAACACGCCGCTCAGGTGCTCCGCCAGGCGATTCATCACCAGCTTGCGGCAGCTCTGGACCAGCTCGCCGAAGCGCGGCTGGATGCCGCGGCTAGCGAGCGTCGCCACGCTGGGCTTGATCGGGGGCGTGTCCTGGTTGCTCATGGACTGTCCTGGCTGGAGTCGTCGGCTGGCGCGTCCTGCGTCGGGCCGCAGTTCGATGAAACATATAGTAGTCCATGCTCGCGCTGCAAAGCATTGTCGTAAAAGCAGTTTGCAGGGGTTGACAGGGAAGTTTTGCGACGTAAAATGGCGCGCCTCTGAAGCGGGAAAGCAAAAGCCGAACGCTGCGGGGATGGAAGACCGAAGTTCCGCGATAGCTCAGTCGGTAGAGCAAATGACTGTTAATCATTGGGTCCCTGGTTCGAGTCCAGGTCGCGGAGCCAACTTCCAGACGGGGTATAGCGCAGTCCGGTAGCGCGCTTGCTTTGGGAGCAAGATGTCGGGAGTTCGAATCCCCCTACCCCGACCATATTTGGGTCGTTAGCTCAGTTGGTAGAGCAGTTGGCTTTTAACCAATTGGTCGTAGGTTCGAATCCTACACGACCCACCATATAGAACGACGAAGCCCGCCTTGTGCGGGTTTTGTCGTTTTTGTGCGGCGGCTTTTATGCGTAGCCGGATGCAATCCGGGGCTCCCAGGCGCTGCATGGCTGTCCCGGATTGCATCCGGGCTACGTGCCTGTCTCCCCTCTCCCGCTTGCGGGAGAGGGTCATCAGAAGGCCGCATGGCGGCCGCTATCAGTGCAGCTTCAGGCGCGGCTCGGTGCTGCGGCCGATGCGGTCGCTGAGCATCAGCAGCAGGGTGCGCAGCGGGCCGTACAGGGCCATCTGGTGCATGCGGTAGAGCGACACGTAGAACACCCGCGCCAGCCAGCCCTCGAGCATCACGCTGCCGGTCAGGTTGCCCATCAGGTTGCCCACCGCGGAGAAGCTCGACAGCGAGATCAGCGAGCCGTAGTCGCGATAGCGGTACTCCGGCAGCGGCTGGCCGCTGATCTTCAGGCGCAGCGACTTGGCCAGCAGCGAGGCCTGCTGGTGCGCGGCCTGGGCGCGCGGCGGCACGTTGCGGCCGTCGCTGCCCGGCTGCGGGCAGGCGGCGCAGTCGCCGAAGGCGAACACGTCGTCGTCCAGGGTGGTCTGCAGGGTCGGGCGCACCTGCAGCTGGTTGATGCGGTTGCTCTCCAGGCCGTCGAGTTCCCTGAGAAAGGCCGGGGCGCGGATGCCGGCGGCCCAGACCTTGAGGCTGGCCGGGATGAAGTTGCCGTCGGCGGTCTGCAGTCCCTCGGCGCTCACCTCGCTGACGGCGGCGCCGGTGAGTACGGTGACGCCGAGTTTTTCCAGGGTCTGGTGTACCGGTCGGGCGATGCGCTCGGGCAGCGCCGGCAGCACCCGCGGGCCGGCCTCGATCAGGGTGATGCGCATGTTTTCCGGGCGGATACGATTGAGCCCATAGGCCGCCAACTGCTGCGCCGCATGGTGCAGTTCGGCCGCCAGTTCGACGCCGGTGGCGCCGGCGCCGACTATGGCGATATTGATCTGTGCGCCGTCCTCGCCCTCGTTGGCGTGGGCGCGCAGGTAGTGGCTGAGCATGCGCCGGTGGAAGCGCTCGGCCTGCTCGCGGGTGTCGAGGAACAGGCAGTGCTCGGCCGCGCCGGGGGTGCCGAAGTCGTTGGTGGTGCTGCCGACGGCAATTACCAGGCTGTCGTAGGCGAGCTGCCGCTCGGGCATCAACACCTGGCCGTCGTCGTCCAGGGTCGGCGCCAGGGTGATGCTCTTGCCGGCGCGATCCAGGCCGCTCATGCGGCCGAGCTGGAACTCGAAGTGATTCCACTTGGCCTGGGCCACGTAGTTCAGTTCGTCTTCCGAGGAATTCAGCGAGCCGGCGGCCACTTCGTGCAGCAGGGGCTTCCAGATATGGGTGAGGTTGGCGTCGACCAGCACGATGCGGGCCGCGCCGCTCTTGCCGAGTTTTCTACCCAGACGGGTGGCCAGCTCCAAACCGCCGGCGCCGCCGCCGACAATCACGATGCGATGGGACATGGATGATGCTCACAAGGCTTTGAAAAAGACGGTGCGAGTCCGATCGGGCGAGCGCGAGGCAGCTCATAGCACCAATCGACTCAGGAAGCGGCTCAGCAGGCCGAGGCCGACGACCACGCAGAGAATGATGGCCAGCAGGCGCCAGACCCGGAAGGGCTGGCGCTCGACCTGGTGTTGTGGCGCACTCAGATAGTGATCGACCTTCTGCTGGTCGTCGGGGCTCAGGCGGCTGGTCATCGGGAGGCCTCTGCTCGAATGCGGCTATTCTAGGCTTGCCCGCCGGGCTTGGCGAGCCTCGTTGTCCGGCGGGTCAAGCACCTGCACGCTATCGTCGAGGCGGATGATGCCGCCTTCCAGCACCCGCGCGGTAATGCCGCCGTGGCCGCGCATGGCCTGGAAGGCGCCGCGGCCGAGGCGCTCTTCCAGCCTGGCGCAGGGTTGGCACCAGCCGGTGGTTTCCAGCAGCGCCTGGCCGATGCGAAAGCGCCGGCCCTTGAGGCTGAACAGGTTGATGCCGGCGACGGCGATATTGCGCCGCAGCTCGTTGGGCGGCAGCGGCGCCTGGCGGCCGAGCAGGGCGGCGACCACCGCCAGGTGCTCCCACTGGATCAGCGTCACCTGGCGCGCGTTGCGCGGCCCCGGGCGGGCGTGGTCGCCGGTCAGCCCGGCTTCGCGGCGGGCCTGCACGGCCTCGACCTCGAGCATGGTGGCGCGGGCGGCCGGGCGCACGCCTAGCCAGCGCACCCGGCCGACCTGCGGCACCTCGGCGAGCAGCTCCTGCAGCGGGCTCACAGGCCGATCCCGATGTCGAACAGCAGGCTGCGGCCGAGGTTCTGGCGCAGGAAGTCCGGGGCGTCCGGGTGGGCGAACAGCACGCGGGCGAAGCGCGGGCCGACCAGCGACAGCGAGCGCCAGCCCTGGCGCAGGTATTCGGTGGGCGGCGGGAAGTGGCTGTTGCAGTCCAGCACGGCGCGCTTGAGGCTGACGAAGGCGATCAGATCCAGTTCGCCCAGGTCGATGCCGCGCTCGCGGTAGTTGTGCGCCTTCTTGCGCAGGGTGGGCGCCAGGCGCGCCTGCAGCTCGCTGGCGGGGATGCGCTTGGGGCGGGCTTCGCGGCGCACCAGTTGGCTGAGGGAGAAGGCGCTGCGGCGGCGTTCCAGCTCGGCGCGCCATTCGTCGTTGAGGCGGCGGCCCTCGTCGAGGACGAAGAACACCTCGAAGTTGGCGTCGCGAAACAGCACGTCCGGCGGCTCCTGCCCGCTGGGGCTGAAATCCTCGTTGCGCTGGGTGACGTTGAGCGCCTGCAGCAGGCGCTGGCAGACCCAGCGCTCGCGCTCCCACTTCTTGGCGTTGGAGAGAAAGGCGTTGGCTTGTTCGGCTTGGTGCGTGAGTAGACGCAGGTAATCGGAGTCGTCCATGAACCTAGCTTAGCCCCGCGCCGGGGCGCCTTGCCAGCGCGAGTCGTCCGCCGCCAGTGGCCGGTGTAGACTGCCCGGCAGCGAGCGGAGGATGGCATGCGCAGAGACGACGAAAGCGGGGCGGCGGCATGATCGCGGCGGAGTTGCTGGCGGGCACCACCCTGGCGGCCGGCTGGCTGATCTACCTGCCGGCGCTGCTCTGGGCCGTCTGGCGGGCGCCCTGGCTGGAGCTGTGCAGCGACCTGCGCCGCCAGCACCTGCTGTTCGGCACCATGCTCGGGCTGTTTTTGCTGTGGCTGGTGCGTCGCGACTTCGACTCGGGGCTGTCCTACCACTTCATCGGCATGACCGCGGTGACCCTGCTGCTGGACTGGCCGCTGGCCGTGCTGGCCGGCCTGGCGGCGCAGCTCGGCCTGCTCGCCATCGGCCGCCAGGACCTGGCCGCGCTCGGCGTCAACGGCGTGCTGCTGGTGCTGATCCCGGTGCTGGTCACCGAGCTGTGCGCGCTGCGCGTGGAGCGCGCGCAGCCGCGCAACCTGTTCGTCTACATCTTCTTCTGCGGTTTCTTCCCGGCGGCGCTGGCCACCCTGCTGACCCTGCTCGGCGGTCTCGGCCTGCTGTGGCTGGACGGCCTGTTCCCCATGCCGCCCTGGCTGGACGACTTCGCCGGCTACCTGTGGCTGGTGATGTTTCCCGAGGCCTTTATCAACGGCACCGTGGTCACCGCGTTGGTGGTGTTCTACCCGGACTGGCTGGAGACCTTCAATCGCAGTCGCTACCTGCAGGCGCCGTGGAAGGAGAACGAGCGCGACGAGTGACTCCGGTTGCCGCGCTTGATCCGGATCAATGCCGCGCCGTGGTTTCGCGCCATGCTGGGACAAACCGCCGCGGAGGCTTCGAGCATGAGCATTCACAGCTGGGCCAGGCTTGCCCTGGAGAGCGATCTGCAGGGCGCCGAGGCGCAGGGCTTCGACCGCCTGCTGGCGTTGCGTGCGCTGCTGGCCGAGGTCGTCGAGCAGAACAGGGGGCTGCGCGATGCGCAGGAGCTGGCGCACGAGCTGCAGTTTCTCGCCGACAACCTCGACGACGAGCGCGATTACGCCTTTATGCGGCCCTAGCCCGGATATGATCCGGGGTTGGCGCAATAGCGTCCCCGGATTGCATCCGGGCTACGGCCAGGGTTGGTCAGTGCGGGCGGGTCGGTAGTTCGCCGCTGAACAGCTCGTCTTCCAGGTGATCGCCGGGAATCGCGTGTTCCTCGGCGGCCCAGGCGCCGAGGTCGATCAGCTTGCAGCGTTCGCAGCAGAATGGGCGATAGGTATTGTCGGTTTTCCACTCGACGGGCGCGCCGCAGGTGGGGCATTGCACTGTAGTGGTCATGGCTGGCCTCCGCGCAGGGTCAGGTAGAAGGTGTGCAGGCGTTCGACCTCGGCATCCAGCCAGGCCAGGTCGCGGTCGTTGAGCAGTACGTCGTCAGCGTGGCGCAGGCGTTCCTCGCGGCTGGCCTGGGCCTGGAGAATGGCGCGCACCTGCTCCTCGCTGCTCTGGTCGCGGGCCATGGTGCGCTGTACCTGCAGCTCCACCGGGGTATCGACCACCAGCACGCGCTGGGTCAGGCGCTGCTGGCCGGATTCGACCAGCAGCGGCGAGACCAGGATGGCGTAGGGCGACTCGGCGCGCGCCAGCACCTGGACGATCTCCTGGCCGATCAGCGGGTGCAGCAGCGCTTCCAGCCAGCGGCGCTGCTCGGGGTCGGCGAATACCAGCCGGCGCAGGGCGGCGCGGTCCAGTTGGCCGTCGGCCTGCAGCACGCCGGCGCCGAAATGCTCGACTATCTTGGCCAGCGCCGGGCGACCGGGCTCGACCACCCAGCGCGCGGCGTGGTCGGCGTCCACCAGGTGCACGCCGCGCTCGATAAAGCCTTGCGCCACTGCGCTCTTGCCGCTGCCGATGCCGCCGGTCAGGCCGAGAATCCAGGGTTTCATAGCGAGGTTGCGGTCCCGTTGCTGCTCAAGGCCGCGATTGTAGGGTGGATTCGGCAACGAAGCGAACAATCCGCCGGTGCGCGGCCGCCAGGACGATCGAGTCGCCGTAGCCCGGATGCAATCCGGGGAGGCTGGCGGCCAAGCCCCGGGTTGCCGTCGAGGCTCAGCGATTGACCGGGGTCAGGCGCAGCAGGTGGATGCGCCGGCTGTCGGCGTTGAGCACGCGGAAGCGGAACTCGCCGATCTCGGTGACCTCGTTGCGCTTGGGCAGGTGGCCGAAGGCGTTCATCACCAGGCCGCCGACGGTGTCGTACTCGTCGTCGGAGAACTCGCTGTCGAAGGTCTCGTTGAAGCTGTCGATGGGGGTCAGCGCCTTGATCAGGAAGTCGCCGGACGGCAGCGGCTTGATGTAGCCGTCTTCCTCGACGTCGTGCTCGTCCTCGATGTCGCCGACTATCTGCTCGAGCACGTCCTCGATGGTCACCAGGCCGGCGACGCCGCCGTATTCGTCGATCACCACGGCCATGTGGTTGTGGTTGGCGCGGAACTCACGCAGTAGCACATTCAGGCGCTTGGACTCGGGCACGAAAGTGGCCGGGCGCAGCAGGTCCTTGATGTTGAAGCTGGGCTGCTCGCCCGAGAGGATCAGCGGCAGCAGGTCCTTGGCCAGGAGGATGCCGATGACGTCGTCGAGGCTCTCGCCGATCACCGGGTAGCGCGAGTGGGCGGCGTCGATGATGGCGGGGAGGAATTCGCGCGGGGTCTGGCTGGCTTTGATGCTGATCATCTGCGAGCGCGGCACCATGATGTCGCGCACCTGCAGGTCGGCGACCTGGATGGCGCCCTCGACTATGGCCAGTGCCTCGCTGTCGAGCAGCTTGTTCTGGTGGGCTTCGCGCAGGACTTCCAGCAGTTCCTGGCGGTTTTTCGGCTCATGAGCAAAAGCCTGGGTCAGTTTGTTCAACCAGGACTTCTGCTCGTTGCTCGATCGGTCTTCGCTCATGGCGTTTTACTCGGGGTCCTTATCAATAGGAGATTCGTCGTCCGCATAAGGGTCGGGATGACCCAGTTCGGCGAGCAATTGTCGTTCCAGTTGTTCCATTTCGAGGGCTTCGTCTTCCTCGATATGGTCGTAGCCGAGCAGGTGCAGGCAGCCGTGGATCACCAGGTGGGCCCAGTGCGCCTGCAGCGTCTTGCCTTGCTCGGCGGCCTCGCGCTCGAGCACCGGTACGCAGATCACCAGGTCGCCCAGCAGCGGGATATCGAGGATGCCGTCGGGAATCTCGGCGGGGAAGGACAGCACGTTGGTGGCGTAGTCCTTGTGCCTCCAGGTGCGGTTCAGCTCGCGGCCTTCGGCTTCGTCGACCAGGCGGATGGTCAGCTCGGAGTCGGCGCTGCGCTGGCGCAGGGCCAGTTCGCACCAGTGACGCAGCTGGGCTTCGTCGGGGTGCTGGCCGTCACTGGCCAGTTGCAGGTCCAGTTCAAGCATCGCCATCCTCGACCTTGCCGTGCAGGCGGTTGTCGTGGCGCTCGTAGGCCTCGACGATGCGCTGCACCAGGGGGTGGCGCACCACGTCCTTGGGCTTGAAGTGGGTGAAGCTGATGCCGGGCACGTCGCGCAGCACGTCGATCACGTGGGTCAGGCCGCTCTTGGTGCCGCGCGGCAGGTCGACCTGGGTGATATCGCCGGTGATCACCGCGGTGGAACCGAATCCGATGCGGGTGAGGAACATCTTCATCTGCTCGACCGTGGTGTTCTGGCTCTCGTCGAGGATGATGAAGCTGTTGTTCAGGGTGCGGCCGCGCATATAGGCCAGCGGCGCGACCTCGATCACCTGCTTCTCGATCAGCTTGGCCACGTGTTCGAAGCCGAGCATCTCGTATAGTGCGTCGTACAGCGGGCGCAGGTAGGGGTCGATCTTCTGCGCCAGGTCGCCGGGGAGGAAACCGAGCTTCTCGCCGGCCTCGACCGCCGGGCGCACCAGCAGGATGCGCCGCACCTGCTCGCGCTCCAGCGCGTCCACCGCGCAGGCCACGGCCAGGTAGGTCTTGCCGGTGCCGGCCGGGCCGATGCCGAAGTTGATGTCGTGGTCGAGGATGGCCTTGACGTAGCGCTGCTGGTTGGCGCCGCGCGGCTTGATCACCCCCTTGCGCGTGCGCAGGCTGACCTGCGGCGCGCTGCTGGGGTTGACCAGTTCCTCGACGCCGGATTCCTGCAGGTACAGGTGGACCAGGTCCGGCGACAATTCGGTGGCCTTGGTTTCGCGGTACAGCTTGCGCAGCAGCGACTCGGCGGCTACGGCCTTGTCGCTAGCGCCGACCAGCTCGAACTGGTTGCCGCGGTTGCGGATTTCCAGGCCGAGGCGTTCTTCGATCAGGCGCAGGTGTTCGTCGAACTGGCCGCAGAGGTTGGCGAAACGGCGTGCCTCGAAGGGTTCGAGGACGAAGCGATGGGGTTCTAGGGGAGCGTTCAAGGTCGTGTGATGGCCGCCAGTCGGCTGGGGTAGTGAATCGAAGCATAACGCCGGCCGCCCAAGACGCAAAGCGCGGGCGGCTACGGCTTTAGTGGAGGCCCTGTGCGTCGAGCAGGGTGCCGCGCAGGGAGTGGGGCAGGGCGTCGTCGATATGCACGTCGACGAACTGGCCGATCAGCCGCGGATTGTCGCAACGGAAGTTGACGATGCGGTTCTGCTCGGTGCGACCCTGGAGCATGCCCGGGTCCTTCTTCGAGTAGTCGCTGACCAGGATGCGCTGCACGCTGCCGACCATCCGTCGGCTGTTCTCGAAGCCGTACTGGTTGATGCGGTGCTGGAGGATGGCCAGGCGCTGCTTCTTCACCTCGTCCGCGGTGTCGTCGACCAGATCGGCGGCCGGGGTGCCGGGGCGCGCGCTGTAGATGAAGGAGAAGGAGAAGTCGAAGCCGACGTCGTCGATCAGCTTCATGGTCTGCTCGAAGTCCTTCTCGGTTTCCCCCGGGAAGCCGACGATAAAGTCCGAGCTGATCAGGATGTCCGGCACCGCCGCGCGCAGCTTGCGGATGCGCGACTTGTACTCCAGGGCGGTGTGGTTGCGCTTCATCGCCGCGAGGATGCGGTCGGAGCCGGACTGCACCGGCAGGTGCAGGTATTTGACCAGCTGCGGGATCTCGGCGTGGGCGGCGATGATGGCGTCGGAGAACTCCAGCGGGTGGCTGGTGGTGTAGCGGATGCGCTCGATGCCGTCGAGCGCCGCCACCGCGTGCAGCAGCTCGGCGAAGTCGACGATGCGCCCGTCCGGCGCCGCGCCGCGGTAGCCGTTGACGTTCTGCCCGAGCAGGGTGACTTCCTTGACGCCCTTGTCGGCGAGCTGGGTGATCTCCAGCAGCACGTCGGCCAGCGGCCGGCTGACTTCCTCGCCGCGGGTGTAGGGCACCACGCAGAAGGTGCAGTACTTGCTGCAGCCTTCCATCACCGAGACGAAGGCGCTGGGGCCGTCGACCCGCGGTTCGGGCAGGCGGTCGAACTTCTCGATCTCGGGGAAGCTGATGTCGACCTGGGCGGTCTTGGTCACGCGCGCGGCGTCGATCATCTCCGGCAGGCGGTGCAGGGTCTGCGGGCCGAACACCACGTCGACGTAGGGCGCGCGGTCGCGGATCGCCGCGCCTTCCTGGCTGGCCACGCAGCCGCCGACGCCGATTACCAGATCCGGGTTGGCCAGCTTCAGCTCGCGCCAGCGACCGAGTTGGGAGAACACCTTGTCCTGGGCTTTTTCGCGGATCGAGCAGGTATTGAGCAGGATGACGTCGGCTTCTTCGGGTTTTTCCGTGACCTCCAGGGCCTGATGCTCGCCCAACAGGTCGACCATGCGCGAGCTGTCGTACTCGTTCATCTGGCAACCGTGGGTTTCGATATAGAGCTTCTTGGTCATGGCACTGTCTGGGCTGGTTAAAAAATGACCGCGCATTATAGGGGAGCGGCGAGCATCAGGCTACACGCGACAAGCTGCAAGCAAGCGCGTAGCCCGGATGCAATCCGGGAACTCATGGGGCCGCTCCCGGATTTCATCCGGGCTACTGCTGTGCGCTGTGCTATTCTTCTTGCCCCCGTTTTTCCTGACTTCGAGTCTTCATGAGCAAGCGCGACCCCATCTACAAGGTGATCTTCCTCAACCAGGGCCAGGTGTACGAGATGTACGCCAAGCAGATCTTCCAGAGCGATCTGTGGGGCTTCCTGGAGGTGGAGGAGTTCGTCTTCGGCGAGCGTACCCAGGTGGTGGTCGACCCCAGCGAGGAGAAGCTCAAGGCCCAGTTCGACGGCGTGGTGCGCAGCTTCGTGCCGATGCACGCGATCATCCGCATCGACGAGGTGGAGCGCCTGGGTACGCCGAAGATCAGCGAAGCCAAGGGCGCCGGCAACGTCATGCCGTTTCCCATGCCGATGCCGGACAAGTAAGCGGCAGGCCACGAGCTGCAGCTAGGTAGGGTGGGCTTCAGCCCGCCTCCTGCAGAGGCCACTCGGTGGGCTGAAGCGGATCTACGGGGTCAGGGCAAGGGCGCGAAGGGCGAGCGGCCTTCGGCGGCCTGCAGCTCCAGCAGGTAGTTGCGGAAGATCTGCCCCAGCACCTGGCTGGCGATTTCCAGCTCGTCGCGGCGCATCTGCGCCGACACCAGGTCGGCGGTGTCCATGGCCTCGTCCGAACCGTTGACCGAGGCCATCTTCAGCACGATATAGGCTTGCACGTTGTTCGCCGGCACCCCTTCGCCGCGAAAGAACATGGTGCCGAGGCGCAGCTGCGCCTCGGCATGCCCCTGCAGCGAGGCGCGTTCGAACCAGGTCAGCGCCTGCTTGAGGTCGCGCGGGGCGCGTTTGCCGTCGTAGTGGTATTCGCCGAGCTCGAAGGCCGCCTGGACGTTGCCGCCGCGGGCCATTTCCTGGCAGCTGGCCAGCGCTTCGGGCAGGTCTTCGGGGGCGCCGTTGAGGGCGCAGCTGCCGGTTGCGGGGATCAACAGGGAGTTGCCGCCGGCGAGTGCGAACAGCGGGAGGAAAAGCAACAGGCAGCCCAGGGTCAGGGTGCGGCCGGTGCGGTTCATCTGGATAACGGGACCTCGGCGGTTCGGGGCGGGTGACATGCCCGGCCGGCGCAAAGCGTGCCGGCCGTCGCATTATGAAATAAACCGCGCGCTTCTTACAAAGCCTTTACCCAGCCGATTGGCGTGCGCTGCCCGGCAGGCTCAGCAGCAGCCAGGCTAGCAGCGGATAGGCCGGGGTGAGCAGGCCGTGGAACAGGTCGACGCGGCGCAGCGGGCCGATAAAACCCTCGGTGCCCACCGCCAGGCCGGCCAGCAGAAACAGCCCGACCACCGCCGCGGCGACTGCCGGCGGCGCGCACCGCGGCCACTGCAGGGCGCCGGCGTAGAGAATCAACGCCAGGGTGGCCAGGTTCAGCGCCAGGCGGTAGTCCTCCAGATAGCCCATCTGCCGAAACAGCTCGAAGAAGGCGCACAGCCCCAGCACGATGCGCCCCCAGTTCGGCCGGCTCCAGGCCCAGCCGCGGCCCAGCGCCAGGGCGGCGGCGCCGAGCAGGGGCAGGGCGAGAAAGCTGCTGGCCTGGGAGAGCCACAGGTGCGCGCCCTGCCAGCCGGGATCGAAACCGTAGCGCACCACGCCGACGGCGGCCGCCGCGGCCGGCAGCAGGAAACCCAGCAGGGCGCAGAACAGCGCCGGCTGATCGGCCTCGCCATAGTGCTTGCGGGCCTTGCCGATGACCAGCGCGCAAGCCAGGCAGGCCAGCGCGAGTACGCCATCGGAGAGCGCGGTGCTGTACTGCATCAGGCTTTTTTCAGTTCGGCGAAGGCGCGCTCGGCGGCGTCCAGGGTCAGTTGCAGTTCGGCTTCGCCGTGGGCGATGGAGGTGAAGCCGGCTTCATAGGCGCTGGGCGCCAGGTACACGCCGCCGTCCAGCATCAGGTGGAAGAAGCGCTTGAAGCGTTCGACGTCGCTGGCCATCACGTCGGCGAAGGTGAGGATATCGTCGGCGCCGCTGAAGTACAGGCCGAACATGGCGCCGGCCTGGGTGGTGACGAAGGGGATGCCGGCGGCATCGGCGCGCTGCTGCAGACCGTCGAGCATGCGCGTGGTGTAGTCGCTCAGCTCGGTATGGAAGCCCGGGCGGCTGATCAGCTTGAGGGTGGTCAGGCCGGCGGCCATGGCCAGCGGGTTGCCCGACAGGGTGCCGGCCTGGTAGACCGGGCCGAGCGGGGCGACGCACTCCATGATCGCGCGCTTGCCGCCGAAGCAGCCCACCGGCATGCCGCCGCCGATGATCTTGCCGAAGGTGGTCAGATCCGGGGTGACGCCGTAGTGCGCCTGGGCACCGCCTAAGGCGACGCGGAAACCGGTCATCACCTCGTCGAAGATCAGCACCACGCCGTGCTGGTCGCACAGCGAACGCAGGCCTTCGAGGAAGCCCGGTGCCGGTGGCACGCAGTTCATATTGCCCGCTACGGGTTCCACTATGATGCACGCGACTTCCTGGGCGACCTGCGCCAGGCACTCGGCCACCGCGTCGATATCGTTGAACGGCAGGGTCAGGGTGTGCTTGGCGAAGGCCGCCGGCACGCCGGCGGAGTTCGGCACGCCCTGGGTCAGGGCGCCGGAGCCGGCCTTGACCAGCAGGCTGTCGGAGTGGCCGTGGTAGCAGCCTTCGAACTTGATGATGCTGTCGCGGCCGGTGTAGCCGCGGGCCAGGCGGATGGCGCTCATGGTCGCCTCGGTGCCGGAGCTGACCATGCGCACCATCTCCATCGACGGCACCAGCGAGCAGACCAGCTCGGCCATCTCGGTTTCCAGCGCGGTCGGCGCGCCGTAGGACAGGCCGTGCTGCAGCTGGCGGCGCACCGAGTCGAGCACCTCGGGGTGGCTGTGGCCGAGGATCATCGGGCCCCAGGAGCCGACGTAGTCGACGTAGCGCTTGTCGTCTTCGTCCACCACATAGGCGCCTTCGGCGTGCTTGAAGAACAGCGGGGTGCCGCCGACGCTCTTGAAGGCGCGCACCGGCGAGTTGACGCCGCCGGGGATGTGTTTCTGCGCGTTGGTGAACAAAATCTCGGAACGGGACATGGCAGGTCTCTCTACAAACGAATCAGTCGAACAGCGCGGCGAAGGCGCGGGCGCGGTCTTCCACCTCAAGGGTGGAGTTCGCGGCGAACAGGGCGTGGATCACCGCGACCAGGCTGGCGCCGCGGGCGATCAGGCCGGGGGCGTTGCCTAAGGTCACGCCGCCGATGGCGACGATGGGCTGGGCAAAGCGTGCGCGCGCCTGATCCAGCAGCTCCACAGTGGCGGCCGGGGCACCGGGCTTGGTGTTGGAGTTGAAGAAGCGGCCGAAGGCGATATAGCTGGCGCCTTCGGCGACGGCGCGCTCGGCCAGCTCCAGCTGGGCATGGCAGGTGCCGCCGATCACGGCATCGGCGCCCAACTGCTGGCGCGCGGTAGCCAGCGAACCGTCGCTCTGGCCCAGGTGCAGGCCGACCTTCAGCCGTGCCGCCAACTCCAGGTCGTCGTTGACGATCAGCGTGGCGCCGTGGCGGGCGCAGAGTTCGGCCAGGGCCTGGGCTTCGTCGAAACGGCGCACGGCATCGGCGGACTTGTCGCGGTACTGCAGCAGACGCGCGCCGCCGCGCAGCGCGGCCTCGGCGTAGGGCAGCAGCTTGCCGCCGGCCAGCAGCGGGGTGTCGGTGATGGCGTAGAGGCCGCGCAGCGCCGCAGTCATTGGGCGAAGTCCAGCGGCAGGCGGCGCGGGATGTACTGACCGCGACCGGGCTGTTCGGCGTCGCGCAGGGTGCGCCAGGTGTAGTCGAGGGCGCTCTTCACCGCGCTGACCAGCTCCTCGCCCAGCGCCAGGCGGCCGGCCAGGGTGCTGGCCAGGGTGCAGCCGGAGCCGTGGTAGCTGCCGGGCAGGCGCGGGCAGGTGAAGTCGTGGCGGCTGCCGTCGCGGCAATACAGGCGGTTGTGCACCTCGCGCTCGTCGCCGTGGCCGCCGGTGATCAGCAGGTATTGGATATAGGGCAGCAGCTTCTCGGCGCATTCGTCGGCCGTGCCGTCCGGCAGTTCGGCGAGGATGCGTGCCTCCGGCAGGTTCGGCGTGGCGATGGTCGATACGGCGAACAGCCGCTCGCGCATGGCGTAGCCGACTTCGTCCTTGCCCAGGGCGCCGCCGCCGCCGGCGCGCAGCACCGGGTCGCAGACCAGCGGCACGCCGGGCAGCTGGCTCATCAGCTCGAGCACGGTGTCGACCATCTGCGTCGAGCCGAGCATGCCCAGCTTGACCGCGGCCACCGGCAGGTCGGCGATCACCGCGCGGGCCTGGGCCAGCACCCAGTCGCGGTCGAGCACGCGGAAGTCGGCGACGTCGACCGTGTCCTGCACGGTCAGCGCGGTTACCGTCGGCGCGGCGTGGCAGCCCTGGGCGAGCAGGGCTTCGATATCGGCTTGCAGGCCGGCACCACCACTGGGGTCGTGGCCGGACAGACAGAGCACTACGGGGCGGGAATGGGTCATGTTCATGGCCGCCGAGCTTACCACCAAATCGCTCGGCCGAGACCGCCCGGTCGCCTGCGCTGCGGCGCCGCGCGATGGAAAAACTGTCGGCTGGATCAGACTTGCTGTCATTTCGCCAGGCGATGCCTGTGCTAGAGTGCCGCGCTATCGACAACTCTGCCCAGGCGGCGTGCGAAGCGGTGAGCGGGCGGCTCCCGGTGCGCCGTAGCGGGTTCTGGCCGGGCCGCATGCGCTACCTTCTGTTCTGTCTCTTTATATGGATGCCTGGCCTGGCCAGCGCCCTGGTGTTCGACGAACACAGCCGCAGCCTGCCGCTGGGCCAGGCCATGCACGTGTTCGAGGACGTGCGCGGCGACGCCAGCATCGACGACATCGCCTCGCCGGCGCTGCAGGACAGCTTCCGCCGGCACGACAAGCCGGTGCTCAACGCCGGCTATTCGCGCTCGGTGTTCTGGCTGCGCCTGGACCTGGAATACCGCCCGCAGCAGGCGACCGGTGCGCGCAACTGGCTGCTGGAGCTGGCCTACCCGCCGCTGGATCACCTGGAACTCTACCTGCCCGACGCCGACGGCGGCTTCGTCCTGGCGCAGCGCACCGGCGACGCCTTGCCCTTCGTCAGCCGGCAGATCAAGCAGCACAACTACCTGTTCGAGCTCAACCTGGCACCGGGCCAGCCGCAGCGCCTCTACCTGCGGCTGGAGAGCCAGGGATCGATCCAGGCGCCGCTGGCCCTGTGGGCGCCCAACGCCTACCTGGAAGAGCAGCCCGGGCGCATCTACGTGCTCGGCATCATCTACGGCGTGCTGCTGGTGATGCTGGTGTACAACCTGTTCATCTTCCTCAGCGTGCGCGACACCAGCTACCTCTACTACATCCTCTATATCGCCTCGTTCGGCCTCTACCAGGTGTCGGTCAACGGCGCCGGCATCGAGTACTTCTGGCCCGACAACCCCTGGTGGGCCAACGCCGCCACGCCCTTTCTGATCGGCTCGGCGGCGCTGTTCGGTTGCCAGTTCGCCCGCAGCTTCCTGCACACCGGCGAACACAGCCCCTGGATCGACCGCCTGCTGCTGCTGTTGATGGCCTGCGGCGCCGCGGTGATGATCCTGGCGCTGAGCGTCAGCTACGCCACCGCGCTGCGCCTGGCCACCTACCTGGCGCTGCTGTTCACCGTGGCGATCTTCAGCGCCGGGGTGCTGGCCTGGCTGCGCGGCATGCGCGTGGCGCGCTACTTCATCATCGCCTGGAGCGCGTTCCTGATCGGTGGGGCGATCAACACCCTGATGGTGCTCGGCTACCTGCCTAACGTGTTTCTCACCATGTACGCCAGCCAGATCGGCTCGGCGCTGGAGGTGGGCCTGCTGTCGCTGGCGTTGGCCGACCGTATCAACGCGATGAAGGAAGAACGCACGCGCATCCTCCAGGAGGCCGGGCGCAAGCTGGAGGCGCTGAACCAGGAACTGGCCAACAGCAACCGCTTCAAGGACGAGTTCCTCGCCACCGTCACCCACGAGCTGCGTACGCCGATGAACGGAGTGATCGGCTCGCTGGAGCTGATGCAGACGGTCAGCCTGGACGTCGAACTGGCCCAGTACCAGCGCACCGCCGCCAGCTCGGCGCGCGACATGATGCGCATGGTCAACGACATCCTCGCCCTCACCGAACTGCAGGCCGGCAAGCTCTACCCGCGGCGCGAGCCGTTCAGCCTGCGCGGCCTGTTCGACGGCCTGCGCGCGCAGTATGCGCCGCGGGCGCAGGACAAGGGGCTGCGCTTCGACCTGGAACTGGACGACAGCCTGCCCGATATCCTCGAAGGCGATGCCGCCAAGCTGGCCCAGGCGCTCGGCTATCTGCTGGACAACGCCATCAAGTTCACCAGCCAGGGGCGCGTGACCCTGCAGGTCGGCCGCGCCGGCAATGGCGGCGACTGCCTGCCGCTGAGCGTGCTGGTGAGCGACACCGGCATCGGTTTCGAGCCCGACGAGGGCCAGCTCTACCGGCGCTTCCAGCAGCTCGACGGCTCGATGACCCGCAAATACGGCGGCCTCGGCATCGGCCTGGCGATCTGCCGGCAACTGGTCGACCTGCTCGGCGGCAGCCTCGGCCACGAGTCGCAGCCGGGGCAGGGCAGCCGTTTTCGCCTCGACGTGCCGCTGACCCTGCCGCTGCAGCCGCCGGTCGCGGCCGTGCGCCCCGCTCGTGCGCCGGGCGGTGCACTGCAGCGCCTGGCGCAGCAGTGCACGGTGCTGATCGTCGAGGACAACGCGATCAACCAGCTGGTCACCCGCGGCATGCTGCTCAAGCTCGGCTACCGCGTGCGCACCGCCGACAACGGCGCCGAGGCCCTGGAACTGCTGCGCAGCGAGACGGTGGACGCGGTACTGCTCGACTGCCAGATGCCGGTGATGGACGGCTTCGCCACCTGCCGTGCGCTGCGTGCCCTGCCGGGCTGCGCCGAGCTGCCGGTGCTGGCGATCACCGCGCACAGTCACAGCGGCGACCGCGAACGCTGCCTGGCCGCGGGGATGAGCGACTACCTGGCCAAACCGGTGAAGTTCGACGAGCTGCGCGTGCTGCTGCACGACTGGGTGCTGTGCCGCCCGGCGAGCCCTTCGCTGACCGCCAGCTCGTCCTGAACCGCCGTCGGTTATTCCGCGCATGCCGCGGTGCGCGCGGCGCAGCCTACAGAGTGATCCCGACGTGGCGCCCCTTCGTCGGTCAGGGGACGTCCGGCTAGGTTAGTAGCAATGCCTGTTCGGCGAGTCGGAGAAGCTCATCCCGCTAGCCTATCTAGCCTGTTTGGCATTTTCGAACAGGCCGGTTGCCCCTGCCCCGGCAGTGGCACTCTGGATTCCCGCAATAATCGATCAGCAATATCTGGGGCAGCAGGCGCCATGTTATGGCGAACTCTTCGTTCGTGACGGGGTCATCGGCTGGCGCCGGCACCCTTGCTGGAGCAGGTGCTGCACGAGTGCTGCGAGCCCGGTGTGTTCCCACTGCCGTGTGCGTTTGAGCATACGCAGGAAGCGCTTGGCGAGGGATTCGGCTAAATACCCCGCAGAAACAAAAACGGCCCGATCAACGGGCCGTTTCGCTAGTCAGTGATGCTCGCGGGTGGCGCGGAACTTGATCTCCGGCCAGCGCTCTTCCATCAGGCTGAGGTTGACCCGGGTCGGGGCCAGGTAGGTGAGGTGGCCGCCGCCGTCCACGGCGAGGTTCTCGAAGGCCTTGTCCTTGAACTCCTTGAGCTTCTTCTCGTCGCTGCATTCGATCCAGCGCGCCGACCAGACGTTGATCGCCTCGTAGGCGCACTCGACTTTGTATTCCTCCTTGAGGCGGCTGGCGACCACGTCGAACTGCAGTACACCGACCGCGCCGAGGACGATGTCGTTGTTGCGCTCGGGGAAGAACACCTGGGTCGCGCCTTCCTCGGCCAGCTCCTGCAGGCCCTGGCGCAGCTGCTTGGATTTCAGCGGATCTTTCAGGCGCACGCGGCGGAACAGTTCCGGGGCGAAGTGCGGGATGCCGGTGAAGCCCAGGTTCTCGCCTTCGGTAAAGGTGTCGCCGATCTGGATGGTGCCGTGGTTGTGCAGGCCGATGATGTCGCCGGCATAGGCTTCTTCCAGGTGCTCACGCTCGCTGGAGAAAAAGGTCAGGGCGTCGCCGACGCGCACGTCCTTGCCCAGGCGCGCGTGGCGCATCTTCATGCCCTGGGTGTACTTGCCCGAGCAGATGCGCATAAAGGCAATCCTGTCCCTATGCTTCGGGTCCATGTTCGCCTGGATCTTGAACACGAAGCCTGTGAACTTCTCCTCGGTTGGCTCCACAGTGCGCTCGTTGGCTGCGCGTGGCAGTGGGCGTGGCGCCCAGTCGACCACGGCGTCGAGCACATGGTCGACGCCGAAGTTGCCCAGTGCGGTGCCGAAGAATACCGGGGTCATCGTGCCCTTGAGGAAGGCGTCGGGTTCGAAGGCGTGGCAGGCGCCCTGCACCAGTTCCAGCTCCTCGACGAAGCGCTCGTACATGTCGCCGAGGTGGTTGCGGGCCTCGTCGGAGTCCAGCTTCTGGATGATCTTGGCTTCGGTGCGCTCGTGGCCGTGACCCGGGGTGTAGACGATGATGTAGTCGCCGGTCAGGTGGTAGACGCCCTTGAAATCCTTGTAGCAGCCGATCGGCCAGGTGATCGGCGCGGCCTTGATGTTGAGCACCGCCTCGATTTCGTCGAGCAGCTCGATGGGGTCGCGGATGTCGCGGTCGAGCTTGTTGATAAAGCTCACAATCGGAGTATCCCGCAGGCGGCACACGTCCATCAGGGCGATGGTGCGTGGCTCGACGCCCTTGCCGCCGTCGAGCACCATCAGCGCGCTGTCCACCGCGGTCAGGGTGCGGTAGGTGTCTTCGGAGAAGTCTTCGTGGCCGGGGGTGTCGAGCAGATTGATCATGTGCTCGCGGTAGGGGAACTGCATCACCGAGGTGGTGATGGAGATGCCGCGCTGCTTTTCCATCTCCATCCAGTCGCTGGTGGCGTGACGGTCGGATTTACGCGACTTCACCGTGCCGGCGACCTCGATGGCCTTGCCCATCAGCAGCAGCTTTTCGGTGATGGTGGTCTTACCGGCGTCCGGGTGGGAAATGATGGCGAAGGTGCGGCGCTTGGCGACTTCGGCGGCCTGGGTGGTCATGGGCTGAACCTGGATGAAGATGGGGCGAAAAATTGGTCGCGAAGTATACAGCAAGCGCCGTGCAGGTGCCTGCACCTCGGTAGCGAGCCGCCGGCAGCTGGTCGCGCCGCTGCAGAGTGTCGGATGGGGTTTTTGCGAAGCCAATCTCCGGCCTGGTCATGGCGCTGACTCGAGGCTGTTCTAGACTGCTTCGCAGCAGGGAGTTCGCCTGCCGGGCAAGCGGCTGCAGGCCGCGCCCGTTCAGCATTTCCGGGCATTTCGTGCGATATCCGGAACGTTCGAAAGCAGTGCTGAAAATCGCGGCAATTTCCGGTTGATCTGCGCGGCGCATGGTCTTAAAGTCCGCGCCCGAACGTCCATGCTGGAAACGATCCATCCGGCTCAAGTACTGACGACGAGAGATCGCTGGTGGCTCACCGCGATCAGCGATGCTCGGCGACATGCCTTGGGAAGTAGGCGAACCAAAGTGGGGAAACTGTCAGACGTTCAGGCCGGCGCATTGCGCGGCCAGCCCCGACACGTGGCGGAACCTGTAAGCGGTTCTGCTGCCCGAATCAATGTGTTCCCGGTTTTGCCATTGGAGTCACCAGCATGTCGATCAAGGTCGAAGACTATTACGCACCCGCCACTTTTTCCCGCATGAAGGCGTTCGCCGATCAGCACGAAACCCCCTTCGTGGTGATCGACCGGCAGATCATCGCCGATGCCTATGACCAACTGGGCAACTGCTTCCCGTTCGCCAAGATCTATTACGCGGTCAAGGCCAACCCGGCCACCGAGATCATCGAGCTGCTGCGCGACAAGGGCTCGAGCTTCGACATCGCCTCGATCTACGAGCTGGACAAGGTCATGGCCACCGGCGTTGGCCCCGAGCGCATCAGCTACGGCAACACCATCAAGAAGTCCCGCGATATCCGCTACTTCTTCGACAAGGGCGTGCGCCTGTTCGCCACCGACTCCGAAGCCGACCTGCGCAATATCGCCAAGGCCGCGCCGGGCTCGAAGATCTACGTGCGCATCCTCACCGAAGGCTCGACCAGCGCCGACTGGCCGCTGTCGCGCAAGTTCGGCTGCCAGCCGGACATGGCCCTGGACCTGCTGATCCTGGCCAAGCAGCTGGGCCTGGTGCCTTATGGCATCTCCTTCCACGTCGGTTCGCAGCAGCGCGACATCGACGTGTGGGACGCGGCCATCGCCAAGGTCAAGGTGATCTTCGAGCGTCTTAAAGAGGAAGACGGCATCACCCTGCAGATGATCAACATGGGCGGCGGCTTCCCGGCCAACTACATCCAGCGCACCAACGACCTGGAGACCTACGCCGAGGAAATCACCCGCTTCCTCAAGGAAGACTTCGGCGACGAGCTGCCGGAAATCATCCTCGAGCCGGGTCGTTCGCTGATCGCCAACGCCGGCGTGCTGGTCTCGGAAGTGGTGCTGGTGGCGCGCAAGTCGCGCACCGCGGTCGAGCGTTGGGTCTATGCCGACGTGGGCAAGTTCAGCGGCTTGATCGAAACCATGGACGAAGCCATCAAGTTCCCCATCTGGACCGAGAAGAAGGGCGAGATGGAAGAGGTGGTGATCGCCGGGCCGACCTGCGACAGCGCCGACATCATGTACGAGAACTACAAGTACGGCCTGCCGCTCAACCTGGCCAGCGGCGACCGCCTGTACTGGCTGTCCACCGGCGCCTACACCACCAGCTACAGCGCGGTGGAGTTCAACGGCTTCCCGCCGCTGAAGTCCTACTACCTGTAAGACAGCTGCAAGCCGCAGGCCACATAGCCTGGATGCAAACCGCCGCGTAGGGTGCGCCGTGCGCGCCGCCTGATAATGCTGGTGCGCGCGACGCACCCTACGGGTGATAGGCCGGCGATGCTGCGTGACGAACGCCCACCTCGTGTGGGCGTTGGCGTTTCTGGCGTCAGCTTTTTTGCGGTTTTTCCGGGGCGGCCGCAATGCCCGTCCTAGAGCGGTCTGCCAAGGCTGCAGGTAGAGTCGTGACATCTTTGTTACAAATTCGCCTTTGTAAATCGTTCGTAAAGATTGATTGCGACTGAATCTCAAATACTATCGCGCGCAGTTTCCATCTGGAGTGACTCTCGTGAGCGATAACCACAACAAGCGTGCACCTCTTCCCCAGCCCCGTCTGCTGGCTTCGGCCATCGGTCTGGCCCTGGCGTCCGGCTTCGCCGTGGCCCAGGACAGTACAGTGGAGCTGGACAGCGTCACCGTGCAGGGCCAGCAGGACCAGGGCTACAAGGTCGACAAGGCGTCCTCGCCGAAGCAGACCGCGGCGCTGCTGGACACGCCGCAGACGATCAACGTCATTCCCGAGGCGCTGTTTCGCGAGCAGAACGCGCGCACCCTCACCGAGGTGCTGAAGAACACCCCGGGGATCAGTTTCAACGCCGGCGAGAACGGCTTCTCCAGCGGCACCAACAACTTCAGCCTGCGCGGTTTCGACACCAGCGGCAGCATCTTCATCGACGGCGCCCGTGACAACGGCAGTTACACCCGCGACGTGTTCAACGTCGAGCAGGTGGAAGTGGCCAAGGGCCCGGCCGCCGACAACGGCCGCGGCGGCGCCGGCGGCTACGTCAACCTGGTGACCAAGACGCCGACCCTGGAAAGCTTCGTCGCCGGTGGCGCCAGCTTCGGCTTCGATCAGTACGATTCCGAGGCGCGCCGCCGCGCCACCCTGGATACCAACCAACTGATCCACGACAGCGCCGCCTTGCGCCTCAACCTGCTGGTGGAAGACAGCGGCGTGGCCGGTCGCGAGCACGCCGAGAAGAACAGCTGGGGCCTGGCGCCGTCGCTGGCCTTCGGCCTGAGCACCGACACCCGCGCGATCTTCGCCTACGAGCACGTGCAAATGAACGACCGCCCGGACTGGGGCGTTTCCGCCGCGTCGGTCAAGGGCATGAAGGGCGACACGCCCTACAACCCGGCGCTGTCCGGGGTCGACCGCGACGAGTTCTACGGCCTCAAGTCGGACTTCGACGACACCACCAGCGATGCGCTGCTGGTGCGTCTGGAGCACGACCTGTCCACCGGCATGACCCTGAGCAACCAGACCCGCTGGGCTCGCGTCGACCGCCAGGCGCGCTACACCGTGCCCTTCCAGTACCTGGGCGGCGACCAGCTGCGTACCGACACCCAGTTCTACGACCGGGTCAACACCAGTCTGAGCAACCTGACCAATCTCTCGGCGCAGTTCGCCACCGGCTCGATCAAGCACAACCTGGCCGCCGGCCTGGAACTGACCCGCGAGGAGTCCGAGGCCGGCACCTATGCCGAGGTCAACCCGGGCAACGTCAGTATCTTCGACCCGGACTGGGAGCGTGCCGGCCCGGCCGCCATGCGTGGCCAGCTGCGCGAGCGCAGCGACGTGAGCGTCGACACCGTGGCGCTGTACGTCTACGACACCCTGGAGTTCACCCCTCAGTGGCAACTGACCGGCGGCCTGCGCCTGGAACAGTACGACGTCGATATCAGCAGCCATAACGTGCAGACCGGTGCCGCGGTGGGCGCCGACGGCTTCGACGACCGCGAGTTCAGCATCGGCGGCAAACTCGGCCTGGTCTACAAGCCGGCGGAGAACGGCAGCCTGTATGCCGCCTACGGCGTGTCCACCCAGCCGCCCGGCTCCTACCTGTCCAACCCGGACATCTCGCGGGTCAACGGCCAGGCCTTCCCCGGCTTCGTCCCGGGCGCCGATCCGGTGCGCGCGCACAACTACGAAGTCGGTACCAAGTGGGACTTCTTCGACAAGCGCCTGTCCACCACCGCGGCGCTGTTCTACACGGTGAAGAAGGACGTGGCCATCACTGGGCGCGACGTCGGCGAGACCAGCGACAGCCTCAAGGGCTACGGCGAGCAGGTGGTCAAGGGCCTGGAGCTGGGCGCCTCGGGGCAGATCACCGAGGCCTGGAACGTCTACGGCGGCATCGTCTTCATGGACAGCGAGCGCAAGCACAGCGCCTACCTGGACGAGGTGCGCCGCCGCGCCAACGCCGGCGACTACGGCACTGCGCTGCGCACCGACGGCGACGAGCTGGCCTTCACCCCCAAGGTGTCGGGCAACCTGTGGACCACCTACCGCCTGCCGGTCGGCCTGACCCTGGGCCTGGGTGCGCAGCACGTCGGTTCGTCCTACCTGGGCCGCCCCGACGATGCCAGCCGCATCGTCGCCAACGGCCTGTACGGCAAGTTGCCGAGCTACACCACCTTCGCCGCCATGGCCAGCTACGAGGTCAACCAGAACCTCGATCTGCGCCTGAACGTCGACAACCTGACCGACGAGGAATACGCCGTCTCCAGCAACTGGAACGGTCGCCGCGTGCTGCTGGGCGACCCGCGTACCTTCACCCTGAGCACCAACTTCCGCTTCTAAGCGCAAGCCGGTGTCACAACGCCCCGACCGCGTCAGCGGCCGGGGCGTTTGCCTGTTATAGGGGCGAGCGCCAGGCAGCCTGGCGCATTGGCTGTCATAGTGGCCTCGCTCTCTTTAGAATTCTGCGCCAACGGCGAGTTGCCCCGGAGACCTCACCCATGCTGCTGCAAATCCCCGATCTGCTGAGCGCCGAGCAGCTGCGCCAGTGCCGTGCCGCGCTGCAGACCGCCAACTGGCAGGACGGTCGGCACAGCGCCGGGCATCAGGCGGTCGGCGTCAAGGCCAACCAGCAACTGGCCGAGGACGACCCGCTGGCCCAGCAACTGGCCGAGTTCGTCCTCGCCCAACTCGGCCAGAGCCCGCGTTTCATGGCCGCCGCACTGCCGCTCAAGGTGCTGCCGCCGCGCTTCAACCGTTACGCCGAGGGCGGCAGCTACGGCGCGCATATCGACAGCGCCGTGTTCAGCGTGCCGGGCACGCCGCACCGCATCCGCGCCGACCTGTCGGCCACCCTGTTCCTCAGCGAGCCGGACGAGTACGACGGCGGCGAACTGGTGCTGCAGGACCAGCGCATCAAGCTGCCCGCCGGCCATCTGCTGCTCTACTCCAGCGGCAGCCTGCACCGGGTCGAGCCGGTGACCCGCGGCGCGCGCCTGGCCGCCTTCTTCTGGGTGCAGAGCCTGGTGCGCGAGCAGTCGCAGCGCGACCTGCTGCTGGAGCTGGACGACAGCATCCAGGCGTTGCGCCGGCACCTGCCGGACAGCCCCGAGCTGCTGCGCCTGACCGGCGTCTACCACAACCTGCTGCGCCAGTGGTCGCAGACCTGAGCGCCCGACCCGTAGCCCGGATGCAATCCGGGGATAGCTGGTGCGCATTTCCCGGATGGCATCCGGGCGACCAACAACTCGCGGAGAGGCTCCCATGCCCTTGCCCAAACTGCAGCAGATACCCGCAGAAATCGCCGCGCTGGCCGACTACGAGCGCTTCGCCCGCGAGCGCCTGAGCGAGCAGGCCTGGGCCTACCTGGCCGGCGGCGCCGCCGACGAGCTGACCCTGGCCGACAACCGTGCCGCCTTCGACCGCCTACGCCTGCGCAGCCGCGTACTGCGCGACCTGAGCGGCGGCAACACGCGCCTGCGGCTGTTCGGCCAGGACTTCGACCACCCGATCTTCCTCGCCCCGGTGGCCTATCAGCAACTGGCCCACCCCGACGGCGAGCTGGCCAGCGTGCTGGCGGCCGGTGCGGTGGGCGCCGGTATGCTGGTCAGCACCCAGGCCAGCGTCGAACTGGAAACCATCGCCGCCGCGGCGCAGGCGCCGCTGTGGTTCCAGCTGTATCTCCAGCCCGATCGCGACTTCACCGCCGCGCTGGTGCGCCGCGCCGAGGCCGCCGGCTACCAGGCGCTGGTGCTGACCGTGGACGCGCCGGTCAGCGGCGTGCGCAACCGCGAGCAGCGCGCCGGTTTTGCCCTGCCGACCGGTGTCGAGGCGGTCAACCTGCGCGGCATGCGCCCGCTGCAGGCCCAGCCTGATCCAGATGCCCGCAGCCTGCTGCTCGGCGGCCCGCTATTGGCGGCGGCGCCGACCTGGGCCGATCTGGCCTGGCTGCGTGGGTTGACCCGCCTGCCGATCCTGCTCAAGGGCATCATGAGCGGCGCCGATGCCGAACAGGCGCTGGCGGCCGGTATGGACGGGCTGATCGTTTCCAACCACGGCGGGCGTAGCCTGGACGGCCTGCCGGCGACCATCGAGGCGCTGCCGGAAGTGGCCGCCGCGGTGCGGAAGCAAGTGCCGCTGCTGCTCGACGGCGGCATTCGCCGCGGCAGCGACGTGCTCAAGGCGCTGGCCCTGGGTGCCGATGCGGTGCTGGTGGGAAGGCCCTATGTGTTCGGCCTGGCGGCGGCCGGCGCGGTGGGCGTGGCCCATGTGCTGCAGATGCTGCGCGGCGAACTGGAAGTGGCCATGGCCCTGACCGGCTGCCGCGACCTGGCCGCCATCGGTGGCGAGACGATCTGGCGGCCGGCGTAGCGCGCGATCAGCTCAGCTGCAGGGTCAGCGCGGCCAGCACGGCGTAGCGCGAGGCCTTGGCCAGGCTGACGAGGGCGAGGAACACCCACAGGCGTTCGCGCATCACCCCGGCGACCAGGGTCAGCGGGTCGCCGATCAGCGGCAGCCAGCTCAGCAGCAGCGACCAGCGCCCATGACGGGCGTACCAGGCCTGCGCCTGCTGCAGGCGCGCCGGGCTGACCGGGAACCAGCGGCGTTCGCGGTAGCGCTCGAGGGAGCGGCCGAGCAGCCAGTTGACCCAGGAGCCCAGCACGTTGCCGCAGGTGGCCACCAGCAGCAGGGCCCAGAGGGCGTGTTCGCCGTGCAGCAGCAGGCCCACCAGCACGGCTTCCGACTGCAGCGGCAGCAGGGTGGCGGCGCCGAAGGCGGAGAGAAACAGCGCCGGGTAGGCGGACAGGCTCAGCATCGTGGCGTTGCGCCGACCGGGCGGCCGGCGCGGGCGGGACTCAGGACTGCGGCTCCTGGCCCTGGTGGGCCATGATCTCTTCCAGGCTCAGGCCGGTGAGGCCGTGGATGGTCTTCCACAGGTAGTAGAAGATCGCCATCAGCATGATCATCGAGGGGATGGCGATCATCGGGTAGCTGAGCAGGGTCATGCGACCCAGCTCGTCGTTGAACGCCTCGGTGCCGGCCGGGCTGACCACTATCCACTTGGCCAGCACGTAGTTCATCGACGAGGAGAAGAAGAAGGTGCCGCTGAGCCAGTAGGTGGCGCGCATCAGCCGCGTCTCGAAGTGCTCGAGGTGGCCGCCCTGTTCCAGGCGCTGGTGGATCTTGTCGACGTTGAGCACCGACTTGTTGAACAGCAGGGTGCGGATCAGCGGGTAGCGGGTGCGGGTCGAGACCAGCACGGCGATGCCGATCAGCCCGGGGATCGCCGCTTCCTTGACCGCCAGCCACTGGGTGTCGAGGTGCAGCAGGCCGATGCCGCCGGTCAGCGCCACGCTGATCAGGCCGAGCAGGGCGATGAAGTTGAACTTGCGGTACTTGATCAGCTCGAACGCGCCCCAGCCCAGCGGGAAGGCCAGCGCCAGCAGCAACGCGCCGTCGGCGCCGAGGCGCTCCTCGCCGCTGAGCTTCATCAGGATGAACGAGGGAATCAGGATGCTGATGGCCAGGTCGATCAGCGGGCGGGGCTTGTGCGTCGGGGTGCGGCTGTCGGTGGTAGCGGTCATAACGTCTGGAGTCTGCGTAGGAGGCCCGATGATCGCCTGCCCGGCGCGCCAGGGCTAGCCCGACCGTCGGTTGGAATGTGAAAAAGTATGAGCCGACAGCTGGGCGACAGGCGGGAGAGGGCGAGTAGGCGATGCTAAAGTGATGGCAGGGGTTGGGAGAGCGCCATGCCAAGAGCCTTCGCCTTCTGCTGTGTGCTGCTGAGCGCCGCCGCGTCGTTGCCGGGCGCGGCTTGGGCGCGCGACTGCATCGGCATGGTGCCGGCCGGCAGCACCGCGTTCTGGACCGAGATGGAGGCCGGCGCGCGCCAGGCCGCCGAGGAACTCGAGCTGGACCTGTACGTGCGCGGCCCGACCCACGAGGGCAGTGCCGAGGTGCAGCTGCAGCTGATCGAGCGGGTGCTGGCCAAGGGCTGCAAGGCGCTGGTGATCGCCCCGGCCGGCGCCGCCATCGCCGCGCGGGTCGCCGCGTTGCGCACCGCCGGCATCGCCACGGTATACGTCGATCGCGACATCGCCGGCGAGGACGCCTATGCCCTGGTGGCCACCGACAATTTCCTCGCCGGGCAACTGGCCGGGCAGCGCCTGGCCGAGCTGCTCGGCGGTCGCGGCCGGGTGGCGCTGCTGCGCCTGCGCCAGGGCCTGCAATCGACCGGCGAGCGCGAGCGCGGTTTCCTCCTGGCGGCGGAGGCGGCCGGCCTGCAGGTGGTGTTCGCCGAGTACCTGGGCGACGACCGCCAGGCCATCGCCGAGGCCCTGCGCGAACGCCTGCCGCGGCTCGACGGCCTGTTCACCCCCAACGGCACCAGCACCCGCGCGACGCTGGCGGCGCTGCGCCAGCTGGGCCGGGTCGGCCAGCTGCCGCATGTGGGTTTCGACGGCGGCGCGCTGCTGCTCGACGCCCTGCGCCAGGGGCAGATCCACGCCTTGCTGCTGCAGCAGCCGCAGGCCATGGGCTATCGCGCGGTGCGCCTGGCGCAGCAGGCGCTGCGCGGCGAGCCGGCGGCGTCGCGCCTGCAGCTGCTGCTCGAGCCGCGCGTGCTGACGGCGGCGGAGCTGGTCGACGACGCTGCCGCCGAGCAGCCTTGGTGATGCGCCGGGTGGGAGTTTATCATCGCGCGCCTGGCCGCTCCGAATCCTGCCGTGGGGCGCGCCGCAGCCGGTGGCCGCCGATGATCCTGAAATGCACAGCCTGTGTCCTGTTGTTGCTCTGCAGCCTGGCCGCCTCCCTGGCCGCCGCCGAGCTGCGCCTGTACACCGAGGACTACCGGCCGTTCAGCTACCTCGAGGACGGCCGGCCGAGCGGCATGGCGGTGGCGGTGGTCGAGGAGCTGATCCGCCGCACCGGCGAGTCGGCGCGCATCGAGCTGGTGCCCTGGACGCGCGGTTACCACCAGGTTCGCCGGCTGCCCGATACGGCGCTGTTCTCCACCGTGCGCACGGCGCAGCGCGAGGCGCTGTTCCACTGGGTCGGCCCCATCGCCCGCGGCCATACGCGCTTCTACAGCCTAAAGGCGGACGGCCTGCGCGTCGCCGACCTGGACGCCGTGCGCCGCCTCGGTCCCCTGGCCGTGCCCAAGCAGTGGTACTCCTACGAGCTGCTGGCCGAGCTGGGCCTGGACAACCTCTACGGCGTGCCGACGCCGCAGGACATGCTGCGCATGTTCCGCCACGGCCGGGTCAAGCTGCTGCTCGCCAACAGCCTGACCCTCGACGGCATGCTGGCCGAACAGGGCATGCAGGCCGAGCAGCTGCAGGCGCAGTTCGACCTGATGCCCAACGATTCCTACATCGCCTTCTCCCGCCAGACCGATGCGCGGCGCGTGGCGCGCTGGCAGCAGGCGCTGCTGGAGATGCGCCGCGACGGCAGCCTGGAGCGCATCTACCGGCACTGGTTGCCCCGGGTCGATGCCGAGACCCTGGCCGAGCTGCTGCGCAGCGACTGAACGCGTACTCCGGGCGGCCGGCATGGAGCCCCGGCGACTGCTAGGCTGCAGGCATAAGGGGAGGATCGATGCTGCGTACCGCGTTCGCCGCTCTGCTGCTGTGCTGGCTGGCCCTGCCGGGCGCGCCGGCCGCGGCCGAGTTGCGCCTGCTCACCGAAGACGCGCCGCCGATGAGCTTTCAGCATGAGGGCGAGTTGCGCGGCCTGGCGGTGGAGGTGGTGCGCGCGCTGATCGAGCGTACCGGCGACGCCGCACGGATCGAGTTGCTGCCCTGGACCCGCGCCTTCCACCTGGCCCAGCATCAGGCCGATACCGCGCTGTTCGCCACGGTGCGCACGCCCGAGCGCGAAGGCAAGTTCCAGTGGGTCGGGCCGCTGGTGGTGGGCACCACCAGCTTCTACTCGCTGAAGTCCCGCGGCCTGACCATCGACACCCTGGAGCAGGCCGCCGCCAGCGGGCCGCTGGCCCTGCCCAAGCAGTGGTACACCTTCGAGACGCTCAGCGCCCACGGCTTCGCCAACCTCTACGGGGTGCCCAGCTCGAAGCAGATGGTGACCATGCTCAAGCATGGCCGGGTGCGCCTGATCGCCACCGAGGATCTGACCCTGGCCGGCGAGCTGGCCAGCGCCGGGCTGAGCCCGAGCGAGGTGACGGCGCATGTGCCGTTCATGCGCTCGGCCTACTACATCGCCTTCTCCCCGGCCACCGCGCAGGCCCGCGTGGCGCGCTGGCAGCAGGCCCTGCAGCGGATGCACGAGGACGGCAGCCTGGCCGCGATCCTGCAGCGCTGGCTGCCGCAGGCGCAGTTGCCGCAGCTCGCCGAGTGACGCCGCGCGGCCCGCGGCGGCGCAGGTCGGTGTCCTGCGCCCCGGTTCGCCGCGTCTACCCGGGTAAGCCTACAGCGAACCCGCGATTCACCTGACTGGAATACGCACCATGCCCATCCTGCAACGCGCCTCCCACCACCAACTGCGCAGCGCCTTCCGCGCGCTGCTGGCCTCAGACCGCTGCTACCACAGCGCCTCGGTGTTCGACCCGATGTCCGCGCGGATCGCCGCCGACCTGGATTTCGAGGTCGGCATCCTCGGCGGCTCGGTGGCCTCGCTGCAGGTGCTGGGTGCGCCGGACTTCGCCCTGATCAGCCTGAGCGAATTCGTCGAGCAGGCCACGCGCATCGGCCGGGTCGCGCGTCTGCCGGTGATCGCCGACGCCGACCACGGCTACGGCAACGCGCTCAACGTGATGCGCACGGTGGTCGAACTGGAGCGTGCCGGGGTGGCCGCGTTGACCATCGAGGACACCCTGCTGCCGGCGCAGTTCGGCCGCAAGTCCACCGACCTGATCTCGGTCGAGGAGGGCGTCGGCAAGATCCGCGCGGCGCTGGAGGCACGCATCGACCCGGATCTGGCGATCATCGCCCGCAGCCACGCCGGGGTGCTCGAGATCGACGAGGTGATCCGCCGCACCCGCGCCTACCAGGCCGCCGGCGCCGACGCCATCTGCCTGGTCGGGGTCAAGGATTTCGCCCACCTGGAGCGGATCGCCGAGAACTTGAGCGTGCCGCTGATGCTGGTCACCTACGGCAACCCGCAGCTGCGCGACAACGCCCGCCTGGCACGGCTCGGCGTGCGCATCCTGGTCAACGGCCACGGCGCCTACTTCGCCGCGATCAAGGCGACCTACGACTGCCTGCGCGAGCAGCGCGGCATCGAGCCGGGCGATCTCAACGCCACCGAGCTGACCCACAAGTACAGCCTGCCCGAGGACTATATCGTCTGGGCCCGCGAGTTTATGGAGGTCAAGGAGTAGGGCGACCGCGTGCTCTTGAGATTCGCCCGCAGACGGCGCATATCTACCGGGGCACACAACGGAGGGCGAGGCCGATGGCCGGTGGCTGGGCAAATGATGGCGCGGTACAGGACCAGATCGACAGCAGTATCGAGGACGCCGTGGCGCGTGCTCGCAGCCAGCTGCCGAAAGGCGAGAGCCGGCGCCACTGCGAGGAATGCGACGCGGCGATTCCCGAGGCGCGGCGCCAGGCCATCCCCGGCGTGCGCCTGTGCGTGGCCTGCCAGGCCGAGCACGACCGCGAGCAGGCCGCCTATAGCGGCTACAACCGGCGCGGCAGCAAGGACAGTCAGCTGCGCTGATCAGGGCGTGACGGAGTAGCCGCGCCCGCTCATGCAATTGATATAGGCCTGCTGCGCGTTGTCGCCGGCGCTGTCGTTGCGACGGTTTTCGCGGCGCTCCTGGCGCTGCCTGGAGCCTCCCACGGCCATGCCGACGGCCGCCGCGTCGCGCGCCTGATTCTGCCGGTACTCCTGCTTGATATCGTCGTCCACCCGGTCGTAGACCTCGTCGTGGCGATTGCCGCGAATCTGCGCCGCCGTGGCACCCACCGCGGCACCCTTGGCCGCGCCGCGCAGGCGTTCGCCACCGACGCTGTTGTCCTGCGTTTGGCTACCGCCGGCCTGGGCCTGGCAGCTGGAGATATCGGCTTGAATCTGCTCCGGGCTTTGCCCCTGCAGAGGCGTCAGCGTTTCCGCTTGGGCGAGGGGTAGGGCGAGCAGCAACAGGCCGCCGAGTAGGCGGCAAGACGGCGAGGGCGGGCGCATGAGATCGATCTCCCATCGGAGGGATGGATTCTCACTATAGCCCCGCCATGGGCGGCCGCCGGTGCCCGCTCGGTTTTGCCGACGGGCGCTCGATGGACGGTCTGGGCGGACGCGTGGTGCCTCTGGGCAAAGCGGCGAATGCTCGCTAAAGTTAGTAGCCTGCTAACTATTCGTTTGGTTTGTTTCGTGCCGACTTCCCACCGCCCGGGCCTGGGCATCCTGCTGATCCTCGCCGCCGGCCTGTTGCTGGCCAGCCACGACGCCCTGTCGAAGTCCCTGACCCAGCTCTACCCGGTGCTGCTGGTGGTGTGGGCGCGCTACCTGGCGCAGACCCTGCTGATGGCGGCGCTGTTCGCCCCGCGCCTGGGCTGGAACCTGGTGCGTACCCGGCGGCCCTGGCTGCAGCTGACGCGCGGCCTGAGCCTGGTGGCGATCAGCCTGCTGTTCTTCAGCGCGCTGCGCTACATCCCGCTGGGCGAGGCGACGGCGGTGATCTTCCTGGCGCCGCTGGTGGTGATCCTGCTGTCGGCCTTCGTGCTCAAGGAGCAGATCGGCGCCGCGGTGTGGCTGGCGGTGGGTTGTGGCCTGCTCGGCGTGCTGATCATCGTGCGTCCGGGCGGCGCGCTGTTCACCCCGGCGATCCTGCTGCCGTTCGCGGCGGCGCTGTGTTTCGGCCTCTACCAGTTGCTCACCCGACGGCTCAGCGCCACCGACCATCCGGCCACCAGCAACTTCCTCACCAGCCTGCTCGGCGCGCTGCTGACGAGCCTGGCGCTGCCCTGGGTCTGGCAACTGCCGGACTGGCATCACGGCCTGCTGATGGCGGCACTCGGCGCCCTGGCGATGACCGGGCATATGCTGCTGACCCACGCCTACCGCTTCGCCAGCGCGGCCAACCTGGCGCCCTTCACCTACGGCCAGATCGTCATCGCCACCCTGCTGGGCATGGTCTTCTTCGCCCACACCCCGGACGCCGGCGGCATCGCCGGCATGGCCATCATCATCCTCAGCGGCCTGTGTCTGGCCTGGAGCCAACGAAGCACCCGGTAGGTTGGGTTGAGGAGCTTGCGACGAAGCCCAACGGAGGGGATGAGACCGTCGGGCGGAGCATGACGTGCTCCTGACAGGGTTCGAGACGAGGTCGGAGCGCATCCTGTAGGTTGGGTTGAGGAGCTTGCGACGAAGCCCAACAGGGGGATGAGACCGTCGGGCGGAGCACTGCGTGCTCCCTGTTGGGCTTCGCTGCGCTCAGCGCCAACCTACGCTCAGCGCCAACCCACCTCGGCGCTAACCTACGGCTTGTCACCGATCCGGGTAGGTTGGGTTGAGGAGCTTGCGACGAAGCCCAACGGGGGGGAGACCGTCGGGCGGAGCACTGCGTGCTCCCTGTTGGGCTTCGCTGCGCTCAGCGCCAACCTACGCTCAGCACCAACCTACCTCAGCACCAACCCTGCTCGGCACCAACCTGTGTTCGGCGGCAGGCGGCGTTTTTGGCAGTTCAGGTGTCGCCTCCGGCCCAGTCGATGGGGAGCAGGCCCTGGGCGATATGCCGGTGAATGGAGGAGAACGGCCATTCTGCGGGGCATCGGGCGCGGCCGTGCTTGACCGGATTGAAGTGGATGTAATCGATATGCCGTTGCAGGTCGTCGGCATCGCGGATGCAGTGTTCCCAGTAACGTCGCTGCCAGATGCCGCGTTCGCGTTTGAGGTGGCGCGACAGGGAAACAGGCTCGCCGTCGTCGAGGGCTCGGGAGAAGCCGGATTTGATCAGGGCCCACCGGGTCGGGTAAGCGCAGTCCCCCTGCGGCAGCTGCCAGATGCAGTGCAGGTGCTCCGGAAGTACCACGATGGCCGGGATGCGAAAGGGATGGCGCTGATGCACCGCGCGGAATGCCGCGCGCAGGGCGTCGATATGACGGGTTAGCAGGTCTTGCGAGCGATCGGCCAACGTGACCGTGAAGAAGTAGGTGCCGCCCGCCACCTGGGCGCGTCGATAACGCATGTTCACCGTCCTTGGTGTGGTTGTCGTCCGCGTCAGTGTAGTTGCGTTGTCGGGGGGCGGAGTGCACCCGGTAGGTTGGGTTGAGGAGCTTGCGACGAAGCCCAACGGGGGGTGAGACCGTCGGGCGGAGCACTGCGTGCTCCTGACAGGGTTCGAGACGAGGTTGGGGGCATTCGGTAGGTTGGGTTGAGGAGCTTGCGACGAAGCCCAACAGGGGGGTGAGACCGTCGGGCGGAGCACTGCGTGCTCCCTGTTGGGCTTCGCTGCGCTCAGCGCCAACCTACCTCAGCGCCAACCTACGCCATGTCACCAATCTGGGTAGGTTGGGTTGAGGAGCCTGCGACGAAGCCCAACGGAGGTCAGACCGTCGGGCGCTTCAGAACAGAAAATAGCGCTGCGCCATCGGCAGCACCTCGGCCGGCTCGCACCAGAGCAGCTGGCCGTCGGCCCTGACCTGATAATTCTGCGGATCGACCTCGATATTCGGCAGGTAGCCGTTGTGGATCAGGTCGGTCTTGCGCACCTCGCGGCAGCCCTTGACCACACCGATCCGCTTCTGCAGCCCAAGCTGTTCGGGCACGCCGGCGTCGAACGCCGCCTGGCTGATAAAGGTGATGCTGGTGGCATGGCGGCTGCCGGCGTAGCTTCCGAACATCGGCCGGTAGTGCACCGGCTGCGGCGTCGGGATCGAGGCGTTGGCGTCGCCCATCAGGCTGGCGGCAATCGCCCCGCCCTTGAGGATCAGCGTCGGCTTGACGCCGAAGAAGGCCGGGCGCCAGAGCACCAGGTCGGCCCACTTGCCCACTTCGATGGAGCCCACCTCATGGCTGATGCCATGGGTGATGGCCGGGTTGATGCTGTACTTGGCGATGTAGCGCTTGGCGCGGAAGTTGTCGTTGCCGGGTACGTCTTCGGGCAGCGGGCCGCGCTGCTGCTTCATCTTGTCGGCGGTCTGCCAGGTGCGCGTGATCACCTCGCCGACGCGGCCCATGGCCTGGCTGTCGGAACTGATCATGGAAAAGGCGCCGAGGTCGTGGAGGATGTCCTCGGCGGCGATGGTTTCGCGGCGGATGCGGCTCTCGGCGAAGGCCACGTCCTCGGCGATGCTTGGGTCGAGGTGGTGGCAGACCATCAGCATGTCCAGGTGCTCGTCGATGGTGTTCTTGGTGAACGGCCGGGTCGGGTTGGTCGAGGACGGCAGCACATTCGGCAAGCCGCAGGCCTTGATGATATCCGGCGCATGGCCGCCGCCGGCGCCTTCGGTGTGATAGGTGTGGATGGTGCGGCCCTTGAAGGCGGCGAGGGTGGTTTCGACGAAGCCGGACTCGTTGAGGGTGTCGGTGTGGATCGCCACCTGCACGTCGTATTGGTCGGCGACCGACAGGCAATTGTCGATGGCCGCCGGGGTGGTGCCCCAGTCCTCGTGCAGCTTCAGCCCGATGGCACCGGCCTTCACCTGTTCGATCAAGGGTTCCGGCAGCGAGGCATTGCCCTTGCCGGTAAAGCCCAGGTTCATAGGGAAGGCGTCGGCGGCCTGCAGCATGCGCGCCATATGCCAGGGGCCGGAAGTGCAGGTGGTGGCGTTGGTGCCGGTGGCAGGTCCCGTGCCGCCGCCGATCATGGTGGTGACGCCGCTCATCAGCGCCTCTTCGATCTGCTGCGGGCAGATAAAGTGGATATGGGTGTCTATCCCTCCCGCCGTAAGGATCATGCCTTCGCCGGCGATCACCTCGGTGCCGGCGCCGATGGCGATGGTCACGTCGGGCTGGATATCCGGGTTGCCGGCCTTGCCGATGGCGTGGATGCGCCCGTCCTTGAGGCCGACGTCGGCCTTGACGATGCCCCAGTGGTCGAGGATCAGCGCGTTGGTGATCAGGGTGTCGACCACATCTTTCGCGCACAGCTGGCCCTGGCCCATGCCGTCGCGGATCACCTTGCCGCCGCCGAATTTCACTTCTTCGCCGTAGCTGGTGAAGTCCTGTTCCACTTCGATCCACAGGTCGGTGTCGGCCAGGCGCACCTTGTCGCCGACGGTGGGGCCGAACATGTCGGCGTAGGCTTGTCTGCTGATCTTCATTGGTTCGTCCCGTAGGGTGCGCCGTGCGCACCACTGCTATCTGTGTCGTTGCTGGTGCGCGCAGCGCACCCTACCGTCAAAGGTCGCCCATGACCCGGCCGGCGAAGCCGAATACGCGGCGTGCGCCGGCCAGCTCCACCAGCTCCACCTCGCGGCTCTGCCCGGGCTCGAAACGCACCGCGGTGCCGGCCGGGATATTCAGGCGCATACCGCGCGTGGATGCTCGATCGAAGATCAGCGCATCGTTGCTCTCGAAGAAGTGGTAGTGCGAGCCGACCTGGATCGGCCGGTCGCCGCTGTTGGCGACGGACAGGCTCAGGGTGCGGCGGCCGGCATTGAGCTCGATCTCGCCGTCGGCAATCTGGTATTGGCCGGGAATCATGGGCTGCTCACTCCAGAATCAGTTGCATAAAGGTCAGATCCAGCCAGCGGCCGAACTTGCGGCCGACCTGGGGCATCTGCCCGGTGATGACGAAACCGAGGCGCTGGTGCAGGCGGATCGAGGCGGCGTTTTCGGACTCGATGGCGGCGACCATCACATGCAGGCCGGCTTCGCGGGCGCGCTCGATCAGCGCCTGCATCAGCAGCGGGCCCAGGCCCTGGCCGCGCTGGTCGGCGCGCACGTAGACCGAGTGTTCGACGGTCTGGCGAAAGCCCTCGATGCTGCGCCAGGTGCCGTAGCTGGCATAGCCGAGCACCTCGCCGGCGGCATCGCGCGCCACCAGCACGGGAAAGCCCGCCGCCGTGCGCTCGGTCAGCCAGGCGCGGCGGTTGGCCAGGTCTACCAGGGTCTCGTTCCAGATCGCCGTGCCGTGTTGCACCGCGTCGTTGTAGATGGCGAGGATGCCGGGCAGGTCGACTTCGTTGGCGTCGGTTATCAGGTGGTTCATGGCTTATGCAATCGGCTGATGGACGGTCACCAGCTTGGTGCCGTCGGGGAAGGTGGCCTCGATCTGGATCTCCGGGATCATCTCCGGCACGCCCTCCATCACCTGCTCGCGGCTCAGCAATGTGGTGCCGAAGTGCATCAGCTCGGCCACGCTGCGGCCGTCGCGGGCGCCTTCGAGCAGGGCGGCGGAGATATAGGCCATGGCCTCCGGGTAGTTGAGCTTGACCCCGCGCGCCAGGCGGCGCTCGGCCACCAGGCCGGCGGTGAAGATCAGCAGCTTGTCTTTCTCGCGTGGACTCAGATCCATCTCGTGACTCCGTTTCTGGGCGACCGCCTGTCGCAGTCGCCGCAATCATTGGGGTAGCCAGGGCGCGTGCCTTGGCCACCGCGGTGTTGCAACGGCGGACAAGCCTTCGGCATGTCCGCCCTACATGCGTCAGGTACTCCAGATGCGCGGCGGCAGCGCCTCGCGGCCGAGCAGCGCCGGGCGCAGCAGGCGCCACAGGGCGATCAGCCAGGTGCGCGCCTGCAGCGCCTCAAAGGCCAGGCAGCGGGCGATCAGCAGGCCCGAGAGCTGGCTGAGGTCACCGCGCACGCCGTCGATCTTCAGTTCGCGACAGCGTTCCAGTAATTCGCCGTCCACTTCGCCGCTGGCCAGCAGGGTGGCGAACACCGGTCGGCCATCCAGGCCCACGGGCGAGTCGAGCAGGCCGTCGCCGCCGCTTACGCGCTGGCGCTCGTGCCACAGCAGCTGGCCGTCGCGGCGGATATCCACGGCGGCCTGGAAGTGGCCGCTGGCAAAGCGCTCGTTGGCGGCGGGGCGGCCGAGGGCGACGATGTCCCAGTACAGCAGGCGGGCGTCGCCGTGCAGCTCGATCTGCGTGTGCAGCTCGGCCTGGGCGCCGGCGTAGACGATGGTCTCCTGCGGCAGCCACTCCAGGGTGGCGCCGGCCGCGACGCTCAGGCGCAGCTCCTGGCGGGCGACGCCGGCGGCGCGATACCACTTGGCGGCGCCGGGGCTGGTGAGCTGCACCCAGCTGCCCTCGCCGGCATGCGCGGAGATGTCCAGGCGGTCGCCGCCGGCGATGCCGCCGGGCGGATGGACGATGATGTGCTGGCAGACCTGCGGCCCTTCGGCATACAGGTGCTTCTGCACCCTAAGCGGGCCGAGGTGGCGCCTTTGCACTGGCGTGGTGCGTGCGCCGTGGCGTGCATAGGCCAGCTCCAGTTCGGCGGGCCAACTGGGCGTGAACGGGGCGACAGGCAGGTTCATGGCAGGGCAAAGATTTCCGCGCATTAGTTGACCGAGTGGGCAAGCAAGAGGCGTGCCTCGAACCAATTCGGTGCGTATGACAAGGCGCGTCGCGGGGCGCTCATGTAGGGTGCGCTGTGCGCACCAGAGCTGTGGAGCATGCACCGCTCCAGCGAAAAGCGTCGCCGCTAAAGCTTAGTACCAGAGGGGCCTATGCACCGGCGTGGCCGCGGTGCGCGCGGCGCACCCTACTAGATGGCCACCAACCCGCGTACGCCTTCGGCTTCCATATTCTCGCCACGGCCCTGCTGGACGATCTCGCCGCGGCTCATCACCAGGTACTGGTCGGCCAGTTCGGCGGCGAAGTCGTAGAACTGCTCCACCAGCAGGATGGCCATATCGCCACGTTCCGCCAGTTTGCGGATCACCGCGCCGATCTCCTTGATCACCGAGGGTTGGATGCCTTCGGTGGGTTCGTCGAGGATCAGCAGGCGCGGCTGGCTGGCCAGGGCGCGGCCGATGGCCAGCTGCTGTTGCTGGCCGCCGGACAGGTCGCCGCCGCGGCGATGCTTCATCTCGCGCAGCACCGGGAACAGCTCGTAGATAAATTCCGGCACGGCCTTGGCCTGGCCGGCGGGGAAACGCGACAGGCCCATCAGCAGGTTTTCCTCCACCGTCAGGCGGCCGAAGATCTCGCGGCCCTGCGGCACGTAGGCGATACCGGCCTGTACGCGCTGGTGCGGCTTGTAGGCGGTGATCGCCTGGCCTTCCCACTGCACGCTGCCGTCCCTGGCCGGGATCAGGCCCATCAGGCACTTGAGCAGGGTGGTCTTGCCCACGCCGTTGCGGCCGAGCAGGCAGGTGACCTCGCCGACCTTCACGTCGAACGACAGGCCACGGAGGATGTGGCTGCCGCCGTAGTACTGATGCAATTTATCGACTTGGAGCATGACGGTGTCCTTAATTCGTTGTGTGGGAGGGGCCGGGCGGCGAACCGATTAGCCGCGACGGCTTTGCTCTTCAAAAGCTCGCGGCTAAAGCCCCTCCCACAGGCTGTGTCAGCCTGCAGGGGGGATCGGGGCTAGCGACCGAGATAAACCTCGATCACCCGCTCGTCGTTCTGTACCTGTTCCAGCGAGCCTTCGGCCAGCACGCTGCCCTGGTGCAGCACGGTGACGTGGTCGGCGATGCTGCCGACGAAGCCCATATCGTGCTCAACGACCATGAGGGAATGCTTGCGCGCCAGCGACTTGAACAGCTCGGCGGTGAACTCGGTTTCGGCGTCGGTCATGCCCGCCACCGGCTCGTCGAGCAGCAGCAGGTGTGGCTCCTGCATCAGCAGCATGCCGATCTCCAGGAACTGCTTCTGGCCGTGCGACAACAGCCCTGCCGGGCGGTGGCGCGAGGCGTCCAGGCGGATGGTGGCGAGCACCTCGTCGATGCGGTCCTTCTGCTCGCCGGACAGGCGCGCGCGCAGGCTGGCCCATACCGACTTGTTGGTCTTCTGCGCCAGCTCCAGGTTCTCGAACACGCTCAAAGCCTCGAACACCGTCGGCTTCTGGAACTTGCGGCCGATGCCGGCCTGGGCGATCTGCACCTCGCTCATGGCGGTCAGGTCGTACTGCTCGCCGAAGTAGGCCACGCCGTTGTCCGGGCGGGTCTTGCCGGTGATCACGTCCATCATGGTGGTCTTGCCGGCGCCGTTGGGGCCGATGATGCAGCGCAGTTCGCCGACGCCGATATACAGAGTCAGGTCGGTCAGCGCCTTGAAGCCGTCGAAGCTAACGTTGATCGCTTCCAGGGTGAGGATGGTGCCGTGGCGCACGTTGACGCCCTTGCCGACGTTCTTGCCGGTATCCAGCGCCAGGCCGGTGGGGTCGAAGGCGGCTTCGAGCATGGCTTCGGGGACGGGGGCGGTTTTCATTGATCCTTCTCCTTGCGCAGCAGACCCACCACGCCCCTCGGCAGGAACAGGGTGACAACGATAAACAGCGCGCCCAGGGCGAACAGCCAGTATTCGGGGAAGGCCACGGTGAACCAGCTCTTCATGCCGTTGACCAGGCCGGCGCCGAGCAGCGGGCCGATCAGGGTGCCGCGCCCGCCCAGGGCGACCCAGACGGCGGCTTCGATGGACTGGGTCGGCGCCATCTCGCTGGGGTTGATGATGCCCACCTGCGGCACGTACAGCGCGCCGGCCAGGCCGCAGAGCACGGCGGAAAGCACCCAGATAAACAGCTTGTAGCCGCGCGGATCGTAGCCGCAGAACATCAGGCGGTTTTCCGCGTCCCTGAGTGCGGTAAGCACCCGGCCGAATTTGCTGCGCGCCAGGCGAAAGCCCAGGTACAGGCTGCCGACCAGCAGGGCCACGGTGGCGATAAACAGCGCGGCGCGGGTGCCGGCGGCGGTGATATCGAAGCCGAGGATGCGGGTGAAACCGGTAAAGCCGTTGTTGCCGCCGAAGCCGGTTTCGTTGCGGAAGAACAGGAGCATGCCGGCGAAGGTCAGCGCCTGGGTCATGATCGAGAAGTACACGCCCTTGATCCGCGAGCGGAAGGCGAAGAAGCCGAACACCAGGGCCAGCAGGCCGGGCGCCAGCACCACCAGGCACAGCGCCCAGAGGAAACTCGAGGTGCCGTACCAGTACCAGGGCAGCTCGCTCCAGGCGAGGAAGCTCATAAAGGCCGGCAGGCCATCGCCCGCCGACTGGCGCATCAGGTACATGCCCATGGCGTAGCCGCCGAGGGCGAAGAACAGGCCGTGGCCCAGCGAGAGCATGCCGGCGTAGCCCCACACCAGGTCCAGCGCCAGGGCGACTATGGCGTAGCAGAGGATCTTGCCCACCAGCGTCAGGCTGTAGGCCGAGACATGCAGGGCGTGGTCGGTCGGCAGCAGGTGCAACAGCGGCATGGCCACGAGAATGGCCAGCACCAGCAGGCCAAGGGCCAGCGAAACCTGCGGGCCAAGCTTGGCCGTGGCGCGGGCGAGAAGGGTTTGATTGAGTGCTTGAGTCATCAGTCGATCACCCGTCCCTTGAGTGCGAAGAGCCCTTGGGGCCGCTTCTGGATAAACAGAATGATCAGCGCGAGGATGAGGATCTTGCCCAGCACGGCGCCGATCTGCGGTTCGAGGAACTTGTTCAGCACGCCCAGGCCGAAGGCGGCGGTGACGCTGCCGGCGAGCTGGCCGACGCCGCCGAGCACCACCACCAGGAAGGAGTCGATGATATAGCTCTGCCCCAGGTCAGGGCCGACGTTGCCGATCTGGCTCAGGGCCACGCCACCGAGGCCGGCAATGCCCGAGCCGAGGCCGAAGGCGAGCATATCGACTCGCCCCGTTGGAACCCCGCAGCAGGCGGCCATATTGCGGTTCTGCGTCACCGCACGCACGTTGAGGCCAAGACGGGTCTTGTTCAGCAACAGCCAGGTCAGCAGCACCACGAACAGCGCGAAGCCGATGATCACGATGCGGTTGTACGGCAGCACCAGGTTGGGCAGCACCTGCACGCCACCGGACAGCCAGTAGGGGTTGGCCACCTCGACGTTCTGCGCGCCGAAGGTGACGCGCACCAGCTGGATCAGGATCAGGCTGATGCCCCAGGTGGCCAGCAGGGTTTCCAGCGGGCGGCCGTACAGATGGCGGATCACCGTGCGCTCCAGGGCCATGCCGATGGCCGCGGTGACCAGGAAGGCGATGGGCAGGGCGAGCAGTGGGTAGAGGGCGAGGTAACTGGGGGCGAATTTCTGGAAGGCGATCTGCACCACGTAGGTGGTGTAGGCGCCGAGCATCAGCATCTCGCCGTGGGCCATATTGATCACCCCGAGCAGGCCGAAGGTGATGGCCAGGCCGAGGGCGGCCAGCAGCAGAATGCTACCCAGGCTGAGGCCGCTAAAGGCCTGGCCGAGCAGTTCGCCGACCAGCAGCTTGTTCTTCACCTGGGCCAGGCTTTTTTCGGCGGCGCTGCGCACGGCGGCGTCGCTTTCCGCGCCGGCCAGCAGCGCTTCCAGGCGGGTGCGCGCCAGCGGGTCGCCGGTCTGGCCGAGGCGCTCCACGGCGGCCAGGCGCACGGCCGGAGCCTCGGCTGCCAGTTGCAGGTTGGCCAGGGCCAGGGTCAGGGCGTCGCGCACGGCCTCGTCGGCCTCGATGCTCAGGCGGCTTTCCAGCAGCGGCAGCAGGGCCGGCGGGGTATTGCGTTGCAGCTGTTGGGCGGCCTCGAGGCGCACGGCGGCATCATCGTCGAGCAACCGATGGCTGGCCAGGGCGCTGGCGATCAGCCCGCGCAGGCGGTTGTTCAGCCGTAGTTTCTTCGGTGTGGTAGCAGGCTGTAGCTCGCCGGTGGCGGCCTGCCAGCTGCCGGCCTGCTGGATAAAGGCGCGCTTGTCGGCGTCGCCGGCGACGCGGCCCTGTTGCAGCGCCTGCAGCAGCGGCAGGCGTTCAGGCGTGGGCGCGGCGGCCCAGTCCTGCAGCAGCTTGGCCTGCTTGGCCGGGTTGGCGGCGACAAAGGCGTCGGCTTCATTGGCGCTGGCAACCAGAGGCAGCAGCAGCAACAGGCCGAGCAGAATTCGGGTAAGGGCAGTGGGCATGGTGGTTCCTTGGCGTAGCCCGGATGCAATCCGGGCGCGAGCTTCCCGGATTGCATCCGGGCTACGGCGACCCTCTCCCTGCGCGGGCCGCTGCCCCTCTGCCGCTTGCGGGAGAGGGACAGGGGGAGAGGGGCTTTTGCCTTAGTTCGACTTCACCGCGTAATCCGGCTTCTTGTCGTTGCCTTCGATATAGGGGCTCCACGGCTGGGCGCGGATCGGGCTGTCGGTTTCCCAGACCACCGAGAACTGACCGTCGTCCTGGATTTCGCCAATCATCACCGGCTTGTGCAGGTGGTGGTTGCTCTTGTCCATGGTCAGGGTGTAGCCGGAGGGCGCTTCGAAGGTCTGGCCGTAGATGGCCTCGCGCACCTTGTCCACCTCGGTGGTGCCGGCCTTCTCCACGGCCTGGGCCCACATATGGATGCCGACGTAGGTGGCTTCCATCGGGTCGTTGGTCACCGCCTTGTCGGCGCCCGGCAGGTTCTTGGCTTTGGCGTAGGCCTTCCACTTGGCGACGAAGGCGTCGTTGACCGGATTTTCCACCGACTGGAAGTAGTTCCAGGCGGCCAGGTGGCCGACCAGCGGCTTGGTGTCGATGCCGCGCAGTTCTTCCTCGCCCACCGAGAAGGCCACCACCGGTACGTCGGTGGCTTCCAGGCCCTGGTTGGCCAGTTCCTTGTAGAAGGGCACGTTGGAGTCGCCGTTGACGGTGGAGATCACCGCGGTCTTGCCGCCGGCGGAGAACTTCTTGATGTTGGCGACGATGGTCTGGTAGTCGCTGTGGCCGAAGGGGGTGTAGACCTCTTCGATATCCTTCTCGTCGACGCCCTTGCTGATCAGGAAGGCGCGCAGGATCTTGTTGGTGGTGCGCGGGTAGACGTAGTCGGTACCGAGCAGGAAGAAGCGCTTGGCGGCGCCGCCGTCCTCGCTCATCAGGTACTCCACCGCCGGAATGGCCTGCTGGTTTGGCGCGGCGCCGGTGTAGAAGACGTTGGGCGACAGCTCTTCGCCCTCGTACTGCACCGGGTAGAACAGCAGGCCATTGAGTTCCTCGTAGACCGGCAGCACCGATTTGCGCGACACGCTGGTCCAGCAGCCGAAGGTGACGGCGACCTTGTCCTGGGTCAGCAGCTGACGACCGCGCTCGGCGAACAGCGGCCAGTTCGACGCCGGGTCGACCACCACCGGCTCGAGCTGCTTGCCGAGCACGCCGCCCTTGGCGTTGATCTCGTCGATGGTCATCAGCGCCATGTCTTTCAGCGAGGTTTCGGAAATCGCCATGGTGCCGGACAGCGAATGCAGGATGCCGACCTTGATGGTCTCGGCGGCCTGCACGGTCCAGGTCATGCCCATGGCGGCGATGGAAGCGGAAAGGGTGAAGGCCTTGATCAGGCTGCGACGTTGCATGGTGCGATCTCCATTCTCGAACGTGAGTAAGTGGACAGCTCGTTATTGTTCGGCAGTGATTCCCAGGTCATTTCCGTCACCCTTGCGCCGGCTGCAGGCGCTGACGGGCGCTGTGCAGCATGTGCAGGGTGATCTTGCGCACTTCCGCCTTGCTGACCTCGATATGGGTCTTGAGCAATAGCTGTGCCTCTTCGCAACGACGCGACAGAATCGCGCCGAGGATGCGTGCGTGTTCCTCGTAGGTGAGCGCCACGCGCGGCTCCTGGGTGAAGTCCAGGCGCCTGATAATTCGGATCTTTTCGCTGACTTCGGCGTGCAGGCGGGCCATCTCGCGATTGCCGGCGGCTTCCACCAGTTGGCAATGGAAGCGCTCGTCCAGCCGCGAGACTTCGCGGCCGTCCTGCAGACGCTGCTCGGGTTGCACCATCCAGGTGCGCCTGAGCTGTTCCAGTGCATCCGGCAGCTCGTCATTGGGGCGCTCGCACAGGCGCTTGACCGCCTCCAGTTCGAGGACGATGCGCACTTCATAGAGCTCCTCGAAGTGGGCGAAGTCGAACGGCTTGACCTGCCAGCCGCTGCGGAAATACACCTCCAGGTAGCCCTCGCGCTCCAGGCGATACAGCGCCTGGCGCACCGGCGTGCGGCTGGCGGCCATGCGCTCGGCGATCTCGCCTTCGCTGAAGCGGTCACCGGGCAGCAGGCGGAACTCGAAGATGTCGTCCTTGAGCTGCAGGTAGATGCGCTCGGCGAGATTCTCCGGGCGCTCCTTGCCGCGCCTGGCCGGGTTGACCAGTTGCATCTCAGGCCGCCTCGCTCGGGGTCAGCAGGAGCAGGGCATCGCCCGGCGTCACCGCCTTGCCGGGGGCGCAGCGCAGCGCCTTGACCGTGCCGGCCACCGGTGCGGTCACCGCCAGCTCCATCTTCATCGCCTCGACCACCAGCAGCGGCGTGCCGGCTTCCACATGCTGGCCGGGCTCGACCAGCACCTTCCACACGCTGCCGCTCATCTCGGCGGCGACCAGATGGCCGTCCAGATCGGCGTCGTCCTCAGGCGTGGTGCCCAGCGCCTGTGCGGCGCTCGGATCGTCGTCCTTCCACAGCTCGACTTCGGCGTCGAAGGCGGCTTTCTGCTGGCGCTGGAAGGCTTCGATATCGGCGGCGTTGTCGGCGATAAAGCGGTTGTAGGCGGCGAAGTCGAACTCGCTCTGCTCGATGCGGATCTGCGCACGCCCCTCGCGGAAGGCTTCGCGGAATTGATCCAGCTCGGCCTCGCTGACCGGGTAGAAACGCACCTGATCGAAGAAGCGCAGCAGCCAGGGCTGGCCGTTCTCGAACTGGGCGTTCTTCACGTACTTGTTCCAGATCGGCAGAGTGCGACCGACCAGTTGATAGCCACCGGGCGAGTCCATGCCGTAGATGCACATGTACATGCCGCCGATGCCCACGGTGCCTTCAGCGGTGAAGGTACGCGCCGGGTTGTACTTGGAGCTGAGCAGGCGATGGCGCGGGTCCAGCGGCACGGCGCAGGGTGCGTCGAGGTAGACGTCGCCGAGACCGAGGATCAGGTAGCTGGCGTCGAACAGGATGTCGCGCACTTGCTCACGGCTTTCCAGGCCATTGGCGCGCTGGATGAAGTCGACGTTGTTCGGCAGCCAGGGCGCCTCGCTGCGTACGGTTTCGCGGTAGCGTTCGACGGCGGCCAGCGTTGCGCTGTCCTCGAAGGCCATGGGCAGATGGACGATCCGGGTCGGCACCTTGAGCTCGGCGACATCACCGAGCTGGCGCTCCAGGCGCAGCAGGTGGTCGAGCAGGGTGCGCTGGTGCAGCACGCGGCTGTCGTAGCGCAGTTGCAGCGAACGCACGCCGGGAGCGAGTTCTTCCAGGCCACGTAGCGGCTCGGCCTTGAGTGCCTCCATCAGCAGATGCACGCGTAGGCGCAGGGCCAGGTCCAGTACGTTATCGCCGTATTCCAGCAGGATGTAGGCGTCGCCGGCCTGGCGATACACCGCACGCGGGCGGCTGCCATCGGCCGGCAGCTCGGCCAGTACGGTGGCGGAAACCGTGGTGTCCGGTTGCAGCGACGGCGCCGGCAGGGTTACTGCGCTGATCGCCGCCAGTGCCGAGAGGCTGCCCAGTTGCGCCTGCTCCAGGCTCTGCGCCTGCTGGAAGCCGATGGGGTGGAAGCGCAGCTTGTCGCCGGGCTTGACCTGGCCGACCTTCCACAGCTCGGCCTTGGCGATAGTCACCGGGCAGACGAAGCCACCGAGGCTGGGGCCGTCCTTGGTGAGGATCACCGGGAAATCGCCGGTGAAGTTGATCGCACCGATGGCGTATTCGCAGTCATGCACGTTGGACGGATGCAGGCCGGCCTCGCCGCCGTCGGCCCGCGCCCAGCTCGGTTTCGGCCCGGACAGACGCACGCCGAGGCGGTTGGAGTTGTAGTGCACCTCCCACTCGGCGGCGAAGAATTCCTCGATGGCTTCAGTGGTGAAGAAGTCCGGCGCGCCGTGCGGGCCATAGAGCACGCCGATATTCCAGGTGCTGCCGTAGCTGGGGATCAGGCTCGGGTGAGCCGCCTGCGGGGGGGCGACTGGCGCTGGCGTGGTGCAGGCCGGCAACTCGGGCTGGGAGATGGCCAGCATGTCGGCGGTGCGCAGGGTGCGCCCGGCATGCCCGCCGAACTGGCCGAGGGCGAAGGTGGAGCGGCTGCCCAGATACAGCGGCACGTCCAGGCCATTGCGTACGGCGAGATAGGTGCGGCAGCCGCTGACCGCGCGGTCCAGCTTGAGCACCTGGCCGGCCTTGACCTCGATCGGTTGCCAGTAGGAAACCGGCGCATCGTCCAGGGTGGCCGGGCAGTCGGCGCCGGCCAGGGCGATCAGCGCATCGCTGTGAAAGCGCAGGGTCGGGCCTTGCAGGGTAAATTCCAGGCCGGCGGCTTCGGCGGCGTTGCCGACGATACGGTTGGCCAGGCGGAAGGCGAAATCATCCATCGGCCCGGATGGCGGCACGCCGATATCCCAGTAGCCCAAGCGGCCAGGATAGTCCTGCACGCTGGAGTAAGTGCCGGGCTCCAGCACTTCGATCACGCTGGCCTTGAAGGAAAAACTGTCGAGCAGACGCGTCCACACTTCACCTTGGGCGAAGCGTTCGTCGGCTACCACTTGGCGCAGGTAGTCGAGGTTGCTGGCGATGCCGTGCAGGTGGGTCTCGCCCAGGGCTTTTTGCAGCTTGGCGATGGCCTCAGCGCGGGTGTCGGCATGCACGATCAGCTTGGCGATCATCGGGTCGTAGAAGGCCGACACCTCGCTGCCTGTGCTGACCCAGCCGTCGACGCGCACGTCGTTCGGGAAATGTACGTCGGTGAGCACGCCCGGGCTGGGCTGGAAGTTCTTCAGCGGGTCTTCGGCATAGATCCGCACCTCTATGGCGGCGCCTTGCGGCGCACGGTTCAGCGCGGCCCAGTCCAGCGCATCGCCTGCGGCCACGCGCAGCATGCACTCGATCAGATCCAGGCCGGTGACCATCTCGGTGACCGGGTGCTCGACCTGCAGGCGGGTGTTCACTTCGAGAAAGTAGAAGTCGTCGCGGGCGGCGTCGTAGATGAACTCCACGGTGCCGGCGCTGCGGTATTTCACCGACTCGCCAAGCTGCACGGCGGCGGCGTGCAAGCGCTCGCGGGTGGCCTGCGGCAGGTTCGGCGCCGGGGTTTCCTCGACCACCTTCTGGTTGCGCCGCTGCAGCGAGCAGTCGCGCTCGCCGAGGGCGGCAACGCGGCCCTGGCCGTCACCGAAGATCTGCACCTCGACATGCCGCGCCTGGTCGACGAAGCGCTCGAGGAATACGCCGGCGTCGCTGAAGAACTGCTCGCCCATGCGCTTGACGCTGTCATAGGCGCTTTCCAGTGCGGCGGCGTCGCTGCAGCGGGTCAGGCCGATGCCACCACCGCCTGCGGTGGTCTTGAGCATCACCGGGTAGCCGATGCTGTCGGCGGCGCTCAGCGCTTCTTCCAGGCTTTGCAGCAGGCCGGTGCCCGGCGCCATCGACACCTGGGCCTGGGCGGCCAGTTCACGTGCTCTGTGTTTGAGGCCGAACTCGCGAATCTGCTCGCCAGTCGGGCCGACGAAGGCAATGCCGGCTGCTTCACAGGCATCGGCGAACTCGGCGCTTTCCGAGAGAAAGCCATAGCCGGGGTAGATCGCCTGGGCGCCGGTTTCTTGCGCGGCGGCGAGAATCTTGTCGATGCGCAGGTAGCTGTCAGCCGGCTTGTCGCCGCCCAGGGCGATGGCAATATCGGCGTCGCGTACGTGCTGGGCATTGCGGTCGGCGTCGGAGTAGACGGCGACGCTTTTCACACCCAGGCGTTTGAGCGTGCGGATGGCTCTGACTGCGATCTCGCCACGGTTGGCGATCAGTACGGTATGGAACATGGGGCTATCCCTTCCTCAGTTCTTGGCGGCTTGTAGGCTGGCGATATAGGCGCGCCAACCACCAAAGCTGGTGATATCGCGCGCGCCATCCAGCGCGTAGGGCTCGCAGATGAAGCCCTTGACCCAGCGGCCGTCGGCCAGCTGCAGGTTGCCGATGCCCAGCGGTGGCGGGATTTCGGCGACGAATTCGCCGAAGCGCGCCTGCGGCACGTCCCACAGCTCGACGATGATCTCAGCGCCGTCCTCTGCGACCCGTGCCAGGCCCGGTTTGGGCGGCACGCTGCCGGGCAGGGCATACAGGCGGTAATGCGCGGCGCTGGTGGTCTGCTCCACCAGCACGGCATCGCGGCTGGTGAGCTGGAAGTTCAGCGGCATGCCGGTCAGGTGCGCGCCGACCACGGCGGCGCGGATGCTGCCAGGTGCGGGTTTGTCGCTCGACGCTTGCACCGGCAGCGGCTTGCCGGTAGCGCCCAGCGGCAGATTGAGTGCCTGCTGCCAGCGCCGGCCGAGGGCCGCCAGGGCCTGGTCACGCCAGGCCGGGGCGAGCAGGGTGATGCCGGCCGGCAGACCGTCCTCGCGAAAACCGGCGGGTACGGCCAGGGCAGACAGGTCGGCGAGATTGGTGAAGTTGGTGTAGGTGCCGAACTGGCTGTTGAACAGCACGGGTTCTGCTTCCATCTCGGCCAGCGTGCGAATGGTCGGCGAGGTGGGCACTACCAGAGCATCGAAGCCGCCCAGGGCATCGTTGATGCGGCGGCTCAGCTCGGCGCGGACATATTCGGCCTTGTAGGCGTCGCAGGCGCTGTACTTGTGACCATTGGCGACGATGCCGCGCACCACCGGATTGATATGTTCGGGGTTCACGCCTTCCACCGCGACGGTGCGCTCGGCGACCCAGGAGCCCTGGTAGAGCTGCTCGGCCAGCTGGCGGAAGGGGGCGAAATCGATCTCCACCAGCTCGGCGCCCAGTTCGCGCAGCTTGCCCAGCGCAGTTTCGTAGACGGCCTGGTTCTGCACGTCGCCGAAGAATTCCGGGTTGGCCGGCACCGCCAAGCGCGGCTGGGTCGGCATGCCGACCTTGGCGCTGTGTGGGTTGTTGCGGCTGTAGGGATCGGCGGCGTCGTAGCCACCGGCGATAGTGGCCACGGCCAGGGCGTCGGCCACGGTCAGGGCGAACACCGAGATGCAGTCCAGGGTCTTGCAGGCCGGCACCAGACCGGTATTGGGCAGCCAGCCCTTGGTCGGCTTGAGTCCGACGATATTGTTGAAGCCGGCCGGTACGCGGCCGGAGCCGGCAGTGTCGGTGCCCAGCGCGAAGGGCACCAGGCCACGGGCGACCACGCTGGCCGAGCCGGAGCTGGAACCGCCGCTGACGTAAGCCGGGTTGAAGCTGTTGGGCACCGCGCCATGGGGCGAGCGGGTGCCGACCAGGCCGGTGGCGAACTGATCGAGGTTGGTCTTGCCGATGACGATGGCGCCAGCGGCGCGCAGGCGGGCGACCACTGTGGCATCGGCCTCGGCGCGGTAGGCGAACTCGGGGCAGGCGGCGGTGGTGGGCCAGCCGGCGGCGTCGATATTGTCCTTGATGGCGAAGGGCACACCGTACAACGGCAGCTTCCCGATATCGCTGTCGGCGGCTTGCAGTGCGGCTGCCAGGGCCACTAGTTGATCGTCGAGCTGAGCTTCGCTGGCCAGGGCGATCCAGGCGCTGTCATCGGTGCGCAGTTCCAGGCGCAGGGCGTGCAGCAGTTCGGCAGGGGATTGGCCGTCGCGGTAGGCCTGTTGCCAGTCGGTGAGGGTGAAGGCGAGCGGAGCGTTGGACATGCGCTGAGATCCCATCTTGTATCCAAGTTGGAGTCAGCAGAGCAATGAGGGTGCCAGTTCTTATAAAGTCTTTTATTTCATGTGGTTAGGTTATTTTTCGCGCTGCGAACGGGGCGCTGTCGAGGAGAGGTGCACCTTGGTGGGGCCGCGCTGCAAGCGGATGGTGCAGGGAACGGCTGGTGCGCACAGCGCACCTACAGAGTCGTAGGGCCTGCAGACTTTCGGTAGGTAGGGGGCGCCGTGCGCACCGAGGGTTCGAAGCTCGCCGTCTCAGGGCACCAGGTAATTCTTCACCCCGGTAAAGATGATCTGCGCGGCCAGGGCACAGACGAACAGGCCCATCAGACGGCTGACGATCTGCAGGCCCTGGTCGCCGAGCAGGCGCTCGAACTGGTTGGACAGATAGAGCACCACGCCGACGGTGAGGCTGGCGAGGAAGATCGCCGCCACCGCCACCAGCTTGTCGTCCCAGTGCGGCTGGCTGGCGCCCATCAGCAGCAGGGCGCCGATGGTGCCGGGGCCGACGGTGATGGGAATGGTGAGCGGCACTATGGTGACGTCCTGCTGCACGTTTTCGCTCTGCACCGCCGGCTTGCCCTGGGCCATGCCGAGGGCGGAAATGAACAGCACGCTGCCTGCACCGATGCGGAAGGCGTCGATGGTGATGCCGAACAGGGTGAAGATGTGCTTGCCGAACAGGTACAGCAGCACACTGGCGATCAGCGTGGCCAGCGCCACCTTCCAGGCCAGGCGCTTGCGCTCCCTGAGGGTGTAGCCGCGGCTCAGGCCGATAAAGCAGGAGAGGACGAAGAAGGGGCTGTAGAGCACCAGCATCTTCAGGTACAGGCTGAACAACTCGGAGGCCATGGCGGCAGGCTCGCAGAAAACTGGGGGGACGGAAACGATCAGTTTGGCAGCGCGTTACGCTGGCGGCGCAGTTCGCGTTCGGCGATCCAGTGTTCGATCAGCTCGCGCAGTTGCGACAGCTCCACCGGCTTGGACATGTGGCCGTCCATGCCCACGGCGCGCGCGCGCTCCTTGTGTTCGCTCAAGATATGCGCGGTGAGCGCCACCACCGGGGTGCGCGGGCGGTGCTCGGCCGCTTCCCACGCGCGCAGCTGTTCGGTGGCGGAGAAGCCGTCTAGCACCGGCATTTCGCAATCCATCAGCACCAGGTCGTAGTGCTGCGCCTTCATCGCGCAGAGGGCTTCCTCGCCGTTGCTGGCGGTATCCGGCTGCAGGTTGAGCTTGCCGAGCATGCCGCGGATCACCTTGGTGGAAATGCTGTTGTCCTCGGCCACCAGGATGCGGAAGTCGCCGGGCACCTCCAGCGGCGCGCTGACCGGCGTCGGTGCGGCCTGCACCTGGCTGTCGTTGGGGCGCTGGGCCAGCTCGTCGGCCAGGGTGGTCTTCAGCGTGTAGCCGGCCACCGGCTTGGCCAGGATGCGCTTGATCCCGGCGTTGCGCGCGATCACCTTGCTCGGCGCGTTGCTGATGCCGGTGAGCATGATGATCAGGATATCGTGGTTGAGGCTGGGGTCTTCCTTGATCTTGGCCGCCAGCTGCATGCCGGTCATACCGGGCATGTCCTGGTCGAGCAGCACCGCATCGAAATATTCGCGCATATGCGCCTTGGTGCGCAGCAGGGCCAGGGCTTCCTTGCCCGAGGGCACGGCGCTGACCTGCAGGCCCCAGGCGTTGCACTGCTGCACCAGCACCTTGCGGCAGGTGTCGTTGTCGTCCACCACCAGCAGACGCGCGCCCTGCAGCGGGCTGTCCAGATCGGCTTCGGGCTGTTGCAGGCGGGCGGCGTCCAGCGGCAGGGTCAGCCACAGGGTCGAGCCCTGGTTGCCGCTGCCCTGGATGCCGAACTCGCCGCCCATCAGACGCACCAACTGACGGGCGATGATCAGGCCCAGGCGCCCGCCGAGGCGGGTGGCGGCGAGGAAGTCCTTGCTGTGCAGCTCGGCGTTGAGCAGGGCGTCGCGCTCCTCGGCCAGCAGCGGGCGGCCGCTGTCCTGCACGGCGATGCGCAGACGGTGCTGGCCATCGCTGCTGTCCAGCGCCGCCACCAGCAGGATCTCGCCTTCGTCGGTCTGCTTGAAGGCATTGTCGAGCAGGCTGAGCAGAGCCTGGCGCAGACGCGTGGGGTCGCCGCTGATCACCCGCGGCACCTGCGGCTGGATGAAGCTGATCAGCTCGACCCGCTGCTGCTCGGCCTTGGCGCGGAAGATGTCGAGGCAGTCCTCGATCAGCGCGCCGAGGTCGAACTGCACGTCGTCCAGCTCGATCTGCCCGGATTCCAGCTTGGAAATGTCGAGAATCTCGTTGATCAGGGTGAGCAGCTCGTTGCCCGAGCTGTGGATGGTCTGCACGTAGTCGCGCTGCTTGGCCGACAGCGGCGTGCCCAGCAACAACTCGGTCATGCCCAGCACGCCGTTCATCGGTGTGCGGATCTCGTGGCTGATCTTCGCCAGGAACTCGGCCTTGGCCCGCAGTTCGGCGCTGCTGGCGGCCAACGCGGTGCGCTCCTGCAGGGTGTCGAGCTGGATCTGCCGCTGACGCTCGGTCAGCGACACGCTGAGGATCAGCCCGGCCAGGGTGGCGACGCTGAACACGCCTAGCACCAGCCAGCCCGGGTTGAGCTGGTCGTAACCCAGCAGCACCGGAATGAAGAAGCCGAAGCCGAGGTTGAACACCAGCATGCCCAGGGCGATCAGCCGCGCCGGCTGGTAACCGGCGCGCCAGTGCAGGCTGCCGACCAGCAGCAGGTTGAGGGTGCTCAGGGCCACCAGCAAGTAGACCAGCGAGCTGTACCAGAGCAGCCCGGTGATGCTGACGCACAGGGCGTAGGCCAGCAGCAACAGGGCGTTGCCCTGCAGCAGGCGGTTGAGCAGGCTGGCCTGTACCGGCGTGCCGCGGACGAAACTGAGGGCGAAGGCCAGGCCGCTGAAGGCGGCGAACAGCGCCGAGAGGTCGGCGATCAGCGACTGGTTGTGGCTCAGGCTCGGCAGCCACTGGGCGAAGACGCCGAGGTTGGCCGAGGAACATACCGCCAGGCCGATGTTCACCCCGGCCAGCCACAGGCTGCTGGCGCTGCGGCTGTAGAGGAAGCGGATGAGGTTGTACAGGGTCAGCAGCAGCAGCGCGCCGAACAGCGCGCCGAACAGGTAGGCGGGTTTTTCCAGGCTGACCAGCTCGGCCTGGTCCATCACCTTGAACCAGGTCATCAGCGGGTGGTTGGAGGTCAGCCGCACATAGGCGACGCGGGCCTGGCCGTCGTTGGGCAGCGGCATCAGGTAGAAACGCGAGGGCAGCGGGCGCGAGTCCAGCGGCATGGCCTCGCCGGTGTGCAGGTTGTGCTCCAGCTGGCCATCGCGCAGTAGGTAGTAGTCGAGGTACTGCACCCGCGGCGAGAATACCCAGAGCCAGGTGGGCTGGTTCTGTGGCGGCAACTCGGCGCGCAGCCAGACGGCGTGCTGGCTGGGCGGGAAGGTGAAGGATTGTTTACTGAGCGGCTTGAACTGCTGGCGCTGGGCGCGCACTTCTTCCAGGCCCAGGTGGGCGCTGGCGTCGATCAGGTAGGACCAGCTCTGAGGGCTTGTGGTCGGAACGGTGCCGGCGCTGGCTGTCAGGTTGAGGCCGAGCAGCAGCAAGCAGGCGAGTAATCCGATGGCAATCCTGAGCCGGTGCACGGGCAAATCCCTTCTAAATGAGTGGCCGGATTATAGCCAAGCATTTGTCCGGGAGAATATGGCGTAGGTGGGCATTTTTGTGCTCAGCACATCCATGTGCTTCACCCCTTCGGGGCTTGCGCGCAAAAACGCTCCCGGCGTTTTTGTGGCCTGCCGTCCCTGGCGGCCACCGACCGGCGTCATGTGCCCTGGCGGCGATCAGCCTTCGCCGCGTTCGCGGGCGATGGCGCGGTAGCCGATGTCGTGGCGGTGGAACATGCCGTTCCAGCGGATCTTCTCGGCCAGGCGGTAGGCCTGCTGTTGGGCATCGGCGACGCTGGCGCCGATGGCGGTGGCGCAGAGTACGCGACCGCCGGCGGTGACGATCTGGCCATCCTTCAGCGCGGTACCGGCGTGGAACACCTTGCCGTCGAGCTTGGCGGCCTCGTCCAGACCCTCGATCACCTCGCCCTTGGCGTAGTCGCCGGGGTAGCCGCCGGCGGCCAGCACCACACCCACGGTGGGGCGCGGATCCCAGGTCGCCTCGACCTTGTCCAGCGCCTTGGCCAGCGCGGCCTCGACCAGCAGCACCAGGGAGCTTTCCAGGCGGCACATGATCGGCTGGGTTTCCGGGTCGCCGAAGCGGCAGTTGAACTCGATGACCTTCGGCGCGCCGGCCTTGTCGATCATCAGCCCGGCGTAGAGGAAGCCGGTGTAAACGTTGCCTTCGCTGGCCATGCCGCGCACGGTGGGGTAGATCACCTCGTCCATCACCCGTTGGTGCACCTCGGCGGTGACCACCGGCGCGGGGGAGTAGGCGCCCATGCCGCCGGTATTCGGGCCGGTATCGGCGTCGCCGACGCGCTTGTGATCCTGGCTGGTGGCCATCGGCAGCACGTTCTCGCCGTCGACCATAACGATGAAGGAGGCTTCCTCGCCGTCGAGGAACTCTTCGATCACCACGCGCGAACCGGCGTCGCCGAAGGCGTTGCCGGCGAGCATGTCGCGCACGGCGGCTTCGGCTTCTTCGAGGGTCATGGCGACGATCACGCCCTTGCCCGCGGCCAGGCCGTCGGCCTTGATCACGATGGGCGCGCCTTTCTCGCGCAGGTAGGCCAGCGCCGGTTCGATCTCGGTGAAGTTCTGGTAATCGGCGGTGGGGATCTGGTGCCGCGCCAGGAAGTCCTTGGTGAAGGCCTTGGAGCCTTCCAGCTGGGCGGCGGCGGCGGTGGGGCCGAAGATGTCCAGGTCGCGCGAGCGGAACAGATCGACCACGCCCTTCACCAGCGGCGCTTCCGGCCCGACGATGGTCAGTTGCACGTTCTGCTCGGCAAAGTCGGCCAGCTGCTCGATGGCCAGCACGTCGATGCTCACGTTCTCGCACTTGGCTTCCACCGCGGTGCCGGCGTTGCCGGGGGCGACGAAGACTTTCTCGACGCGCGGATCCTGCGCCACTTTCCAGGCCAGGGCGTGTTCGCGACCGCCGCTGCCGATGATCAGTACGTTCATGTATCTCTCCCAATGGAGGCGGGCCGGTGGCCCGTTTGGTGGATAGGAAAAGCGCTATCCACCCTACGAAAATCTTGCTTCTAGCAATCTATCGGGCCGTGATGGAGCTGGTGGATGCTAGGCGCGGATGGCTTCGATAAGCGCAGTTGCCGACTGGCAATGAGCATTAGCGAAGTCGTCCGCAACAACGCAGACGCCTGCTTCAGCGCGGCCGCGCCACTTAGTGGCGGAAGTGGCGCATGCCGGTAAATACCATCGCGATTCCAGCCTCGTCGGCCGCGGCGATCACTTCGTTGTCGCGCATCGAGCCGCCCGGCTGGATCACGGCGGTGATGCCGGCCTTGGCGGCGTTGTCGATGCCGTCGCGGAAGGGGAAGAAGGCGTCCGAGGCCATCACCGCGCCCGGAACGGGCAGGCCGGCGTGCTCGGCCTTGATCGCGGCGATGCGCGCGGAGTTGACGCGGCTCATCTGGCCGGCGCCGACGCCCACGGTCTGGCGGTTCTTGGCGTAGACGATGGCGTTGGATTTGACGAACTTGGCCACTTTCCAGGCGAAGATCAGGTCGTGGATTTCCTGCTCGCTCGGTGCGCGCTGGGTGACGATCTTCAGGTCGCTTGCGGCGATCATGCCGATATCGCGGCTCTGTACCAGCAGGCCGCCGTTGACCCGCTTGAAGTCCCAGCCGGTGGCACGTTCGGCCGGCCACTGGCCGCACTCGAGCAGGCGCACGTTGGCCTTGGCGGCCACCACTTCACGGGCCTCAGCAGAAATTTGGGGGGCGATAATCACTTCGACGAACTGACGCTCGACGATCGTTTTAGCGGTTTCGCCATCCAGCTCGCGGTTGAAGGCGATGATGCCGCCGAAGGCGGATTCGGTGTCGGTGGCGTAGGCCAGGTCGTAGGCCTTGCGGATGCCGCCTTCGTCTTCCGGAACCACGGCCACGCCGCAGGGGTTGGCGTGCTTGACGATGACGCAGGCCGGCTTGACGAAGCTCTTCACGCATTCCAGTGCGGCGTCGGTGTCGGCCACGTTGTTGAACGACAGTTCCTTGCCCTGCAGCTGGATCGCGGTGGAAACGCTGGCCTCGCCCTTCTTCGCCTCGACGTAGAACGCCGCGCTCTGGTGCGGGTTTTCGCCGTAGCGCATTTCCTGGGCCTTGACGAACTGGCTGTTGAAGGTGCGCGGGAAGGCGCCACGGCCTTCGGTGGACAGAGTGTCGCGGGCCTGGTCGATGGTGCCCAGGTAGTTGGCGATCATGCCGTCGTAGGCGGCGGTATGCTCGAAGGCCTTGAGCGCCAGGTCGAAGCGCTGGGCGTAGGTCAGGCCGCCGGCGTTCAGGGCTTCGACTATGCCGGCGTAGTCGCCGGTATTGACCACGATAGCCACGTCTTTGTGGTTCTTCGCGGCGCTACGGACCATGGTCGGGCCGCCGATATCGATGTTCTCGATGGCGTCGGCCAGGTCGCAATCGGGCTTGGCCACGGTGGCTTCGAAGGGGTACAGGTTGACCGCCACCAGGTCGATCGGCTTGATGCCGTGCTCGTCCATCACCGCACCGTCGAGGGCGCGACGGCCGAGGATGCCGCCGTGGATCTTCGGGTGCAGGGTCTTCACCCGGCCGTCCATCATTTCCGGGAAGCCGGTGTAGTCGGCAACCTCGACCGCGGCCACGCCGTTGTCCTTGAGCAGCTTGTAGGTGCCGCCGGTGGAGAGGATCTCGACACCGAGGGCGGCCAGTTCGCGGGCGAACTCGAGGATGCCGGTCTTGTCGGAGACGCTGATCAGGGCGCGGCGAACGGGGAGGCGGGTGGTCTGGTCGGTCATGGCAAAGTCCATCGGAACAGGAAAACAGTGAAAAAAGGCGGCACTCGGCCGCCCTTTCCCGGGGATTCGCTTACAGCAGGTCGTACTGCTTGAGCTTCTTGCGCAGCGTGCCGCGGTTCAGGCCGAGCAGCTCGGAGGCCTTGGTCTGGTTACCTTTCACGTAATTCATGACGGTTTCCAGCAGCGGCGCTTCCACTTCGGTGAGCACCAGGTTGTACACATCGGTGACGTCCGCGCCCTCGAGATGGGCGAAATAGTTGTGCAGCGCCTTCTCCACGGCGCCACGCAGGGTCTGGCCCTCGTCGCTCGGCGTGTTCAGGTGCTGTTTAAGGCTGGTGTTGTCACTCACGGGTGCGGTTCCACTCACTAAGGTCTCTGTCATCAACGTCATGCGGCCACCTCGTTTCCATCGTTGTGCCGTTCGCGGAAAAACGCGCGAACCTGGGCGCACTGTGCGTCCGTACTGTCCAGACGGTTGAATTGGGCGCGAAACTCCCTGGCGCCCGGCAGGGTTGCGAGATACCAGCCGACATGCTTGCGGGCGATGCGCACGCCCATCAGGTCGCCATAGAAGGCGTGCAGTGCGGCCAGGTGTTCCAGCAGGATGCGTTCCACTTCGAGCAGGCTCGGCGCCGGGAGGCTTTCGCCGGTGCGCAGGTAATGCTCGATCTCGCGGAATATCCACGGCCGGCCCTGAGCGGCGCGACCGATCAGCAAGGCATCGGCGCCGGTGGCGTCGAGCACGGTGCGGGCTTTTTGCGGCGAGTCGATGTCGCCGTTGGCGAACACCGGGATCGATACCGCCTGCTTGATGGCGGCGATGGTGTCGTACTCGGCTTCGCCGGTATAGAGGTCGGCGCGGGTGCGGCCATGCACGGCGAGGGCGGTGATGCCGGCATCCTCGGCGATCTTCGCTACGGTGATGCCGTTCTTGTTCTGCCGGTCCCAGCCGGTGCGGATCTTCAGGGTCACCGGCACGTCCACCGCGCCGACCACCGCCTCGAGGATCTCGCGCACCAGCGGCTCGTCGCGCAGCAGGGCCGAGCCGGCGGCCTTGTTGCAGACCTTCTTGGCCGGGCAGCCCATGTTGATGTCGATGATCTGCGCGCCCAGCTCGACGTTCCTGCGCGCGGCTTCGGCGAGCATCTGCGGGTCGCCGCCGGCGATCTGCACCGAACGCGGCTCGGGGTCGCCGGCATGCAGCAGGCGCAGGCTGGACTTGCGGCTGTTCCACAGGCGCACATCGCTGGTGACCATCTCCGACACCACCAGGCCGGCGCCGAGGCGGCGGCACAGCTGGCGGAACGGGCGATCGGTGACGCCGGCCATGGGGGCCAGGATCAACCGATTGGGCAATGTGTAGGGGCCGATACGTGGGGCCGACATGGGGCGTCCCTGCTTGTTGGTTCGCAGTTGAGACAATGGGGCGATCAACAGCTGTCCTCCACGGTTTCCGCAGGGGAAACAATGGTGGGCCTGTGCTCGCAAAAGGGTGGGCATGATACCCGCTCTGGATGACCGGATAAAGGCTGTTTTGAACAAATTCTGAACAGCTATGGGCTTATCGCCAAGAGTTCGATAGGCGGCCTGCGGCCAGTTGTCGCGCCACCTGCAGGCTATTCCGGGGAGTGGAAACTGAGGCTGTAGTTCACCGCGCGGGTGCCCGGGTCGAGGATGTCCAGGGAGATATGGATCGGCGTCTGCGGCGGCATTTCGCTCTGCCCGGCCAGCTCGCCGGCGAGGTATTCGCTGGGCTTGAAGCGGCGACTGGCCACCAGTTGTCCGCCGAGGTCGGCGAAGCGCATTTCCAGCAGCGGGAAGGGTTGGGCGAAGGGCGCACGGTTGTAGAGGATTGCATCGACGATCAGCGCACCGGAGAACTCCGGGTGGCTGCGCACCACCAGGTTGCTGCTGCGGATCTGGCTGATATCGACCTTCGACGGCAACTCGCAACCGACGTTCGGGCAGAGCTGCTCGAACCAGGGGCGGTAGCGGTCCTGGCGCGCCAGCTCGTCGAAGTTGTAGGCGGCGTATTGCGCCAGCAGACCGCCGGCCGCCAGCAGGTTGAGCAGGCCCCAGCCGAACAGGCGCCCCCAGGCGATGCCCTGTGGCTGGCGCCAGTCGAGCTGCAGGGGTTCGTCATCCAGTTCGAACAGGCGTTCTTCGCGCAGGCCCGGCTCGCTGCGCGCCGCCCTGGGTTCTTCGCGCTCGCTGCGCAGGTCTTCATCCTGTCGCTCTTGCTCGTCCGGTTCGTCATCGAGGCTACCCAGGCGCGGTTCGCTCGGTTCGTCGAGCTCGTCGGCGCTGGGCTGCTGGTTGCGGGGCGTGACGGGGGCGGCGAATTCGCTGGCTGCTTTGGGCTCAGCGGCGGCGGACTCAGGCTGCTCTTCGGTAGGTTGCAGTGCGAAGCTATCGCGCTCGCGTTCTACCGGCTCGTCACGCAGCAGGGCTTCGGCCCAGGCCTCGTCGTGCGGCGCGTCGCGGCCCGGCCGCTGGTCGCTGGCGAAGCCTTCGCTGTAGCGCGGGGCGCGCTCCAGGGCGAGGAACTGCTGCGACAGTTGCTGTTCCTGTTGCTCCAGCTTGGCCAGTTCCTCGTCCAGATCGAGATCGTCCAGGTCGAGGTCGTCGTGAATCCACAGGGTGTCGTCGGCGGCCTTGGCCGGTTTGCCGGCGGCCGCTGGCTGTGGTTTGCCGGCTGCTGCCGACGGGGCGGTCGTGGGCGCAGCGCCGGGCGTGCCGAACAACTGCTGCGCGGCGTTGAACACGTGCAGGCAGGCCCCGCAGCGCACCGCGCCATGGGCGGCAGCCAGCTGCGCCTGGCTGACGCGGAAGCTGGTGCGGCAATGGGGGCACTGGGTGACGTGGCTTTCGCTCATGCGCGGGTCCGATAACTCGAGGCGGTTAGTCTAACTGAGGTGAGGCTTCTGTAGGTTGGGTTGAGGCGCGAAGCGATGAAGCCCAACGAGCGATGGCGGACGCAACGCCGAAACCAGACCGGGCATCGGCGATTTTGGGCTGTCGGGCGGAGCACGGTGTGCTTCCCGTTGGGCTTCGCTGCGCTCAGCGCCAACCTACCAGCGCTTGACGCCGCTGATGCGCACCCAGCCGTCCTTTTCCGCCGTGGGATCCAGAGCGAAGGCGCCGGCGTAGGCGGCGCGCACTTCCTCGGCCTGCTCGGCGAGGATGCCCGACAGCGCCAGGCGCCCGCCCGGCTTGACCAGCGCGCCGATCTGCGGCGCCAGCGAGACCAGCGGGCCGGCGAGGATATTGGCCACCACCACGTCGGCCGGCTGCTGCGGCAGGTCGGCGGGCAGATAGACCGGGAAGCGCGCCGGATCGATGCCGTTGCGCGAAGCGTTGTCGCGCGAGGCCTCCAGCGCCTGCGGGTCGATATCGGTACCGACCGCCTGCGGCGCGCCGAGCAGCAGCGCGGCGATGGCCAGGATGCCCGAGCCGCAGCCGAAATCCAGCACGCTGCAGTTGTCCAGAGTCTGGCCGTCCAGCCATTCCAGGCACAGCGCGGTGGTCGGGTGGGTGCCGGTGCCGAAGGCCAGGCCCGGATCGAGCAGCAGGTTGACCGCCTCCGGCTCCGGCGCGGCATGCCAGCTCGGCACTATCCACAGGCGTTGGCCGAAGCGCATCGGCTGGAAGCCGTCCATCCAGCTGCGCTCCCAGTCCTGGTCCTCGATGCGTTCGACCTGGTGTTCCGGCAGGGCGCCGCCGCACAGCAGCTGCAGGTGGGCGAGCAGCGCGGTCTCGTCGGTGTCGGCCTCGAACAGGGCGAGCAGGTGGGTGTGCGACCACAGCGGGGTGGTGCCCAGGTCCGGCTCGAAGATCGGCTGGTCTTCAGCGTCCATAAAGGTCACCGACACGGCGCCGACGTCGAGCAGGGCGTCCTCGTAGGTCTCCGCCTGCTCCGGCGTGATGGCGAGACGGACTTGTAACCAGGGCATGGGCAACCTCATGAACGATGCGGCGGGGCGTTTGGCCGCGCAGCTTACTTGAACGGATGGGCGGGCTGCCAGTTCGGCCGCCGGCCGGAAACGACAAGGGCCGCCAGATGGCAGCCCTTGTCGGTGCAGCAGACCTAAGTCTCAGTGCTTGTCCATACCCAGTTTCTTTTCCAGGTAGTGGATGTTCACGCCACCCTTGACGAAACCCTTGTCGCGGGTCAGGTCGCGGTGCAGCGGCACGTTGGTCTTGATGCCGTCGACCACGATCTCGTCGAGGGCGTTGCGCATGCGCGCCATGGCCTCGTCGCGGTCCTTGCCGAAGGTGATCAGCTTGCCGATCAGCGAGTCGTAGTGCGGCGGCACGCTGTAGCCGCTGTACAGGTGCGAGTCGACGCGCACGCCGTTGCCGCCCGGAGCATGGAAATGCTTGACCTTGCCGGGGCTGGGCATGAAGTTGTCCGGATCTTCGGCGTTGATCCGGCACTCGATGGAGTGACCGAGGATCTTCACGTCTTCCTGCTTGATCGACAGCTTGTTGCCGGCGGCGATGCTGAGCATCTCCTTGACGATGTCGATGCCGGTGACCATCTCGGTGACCGGGTGCTCGACCTGCACGCGGGTGTTCATCTCGATGAAGTAGAAGCGGCCGTCTTCGTAGAGGAACTCGAAGGTGCCGGCGCCGCGGTAGCCGATCTCGACGCAGGCATCGACGCAGCGCTTGAGCACTTCGGCGCGGGCCTTCTCGTCGATCAGCGGAGCCGGGGCCTCTTCGATCACCTTCTGGTGGCGACGCTGCAGCGAGCAGTCGCGGTCGTACAGGTGAATGGCGTTGCCCTGGCCGTCGGACAGTACCTGGACTTCGACGTGACGCGGGTTGCCGAGGAATTTTTCCAGGTAGACCATCGGGTTGCCGAACGCCGCGCCGGCTTCGGTGCGGGTCAGCTTGGCCGACTTGATCAGGTCTTCTTCCTTGTGCACCACGCGCATGCCGCGACCGCCGCCGCCGCCGGCGGCCTTGATGATCACCGGGTAGCCCACTTCACGGGCGATGCGCAGGGCTTCTTCCTCGTCTTCCGGCAGCGGGCCGTCGGAGCCGGGCACCACCGGCACGCCGGACTTGATCATGGCGTCCTTGGCCGACACCTTGTCGCCCATCAGGCGGATCACGTCGGCTTTCGGGCCGATGAAGGCGAAGCCGGAGTTCTCCACCTGTTCGGCGAAGTCGGCGTTCTCGGCGAGGAAGCCGTAGCCCGGGTGGATCGCCGTGGCGCCGGTGACTTCGGCGGCGCTGATGATGGCCGGGATGTTCAGGTAGGACTTTGCGCCAGGGGCTGGACCAATGCAGACGGACTCGTCGGCCAGGCCCAGGTGCATCAGTTCACGGTCGGCGGTGGAATGCACGGCCACCGTCTTGATGCCCAGCTCCTTGCAGGCGCGCAGGATGCGCAGGGCGATTTCGCCTCGGTTGGCGATCAGGACTTTTTCCAGCTTCTGCATTGCAGGCTCCCCGTGCATCAAACGATGGTGAACAGGGGCTGGTCGTACTCAACCGGCTGGCCGTTTTCCACCAGGATGGACTCGATCACGCCGCTGGCTTCGGCCTCGATGTGGTTCATCATCTTCATGGCTTCGACGATGCACAGGATGTCGCCTTTCTTCACGCTCTGACCGACTTCGACGAAGTTGGCCGAGGTCGGCGAGGCGGCGCGGTAGAAGGTGCCGACCATCGGCGAGCGGGCCACGCTGCCGTTCAGCTTCGGCGCGGCGGCCGGGGCGGCCTCGGTGGCGGGAGCGGCGGCTACCGGGGCGGCGGCCGGCGCCGGGGCCTGGGCGTAGACCGGTTGCGGCGCGTAGGCCGGCTGCTTGCTGTGGCGGCTGATGCGTACGGACTCTTCGCCCTCTTTGATCTCCAGCTCGTCGATACCGGATTCTTCCAGCAGCTCGATCAGTTTCTTGACTTTACGGATATCCATAGCGATTCAACTCCCGGTGAGGTCAGGGTCGTTTAGTTTCAAGTTGTTCTAGCGCGGCCTCCAGGGCCAGCCGGTAACCGCTGGCGCCAAGGCCGCAGATCACCCCCACCGCAACGTCGGAGAAGTAGGAGTGATGGCGGAATGGTTCACGTTTGTGCACGTTGGACAGGTGCACTTCGATGAATGGGATGCTCACCGCCAGCAACGCGTCACGTAATGCGACGCTGGTATGGGTAAAAGCGGCGGGATTGATCAGGATAAAGTCGACACCTTCGCCTTTCGCCGCGTGAATCCGCTCGATCAGCTCGTACTCGGCGTTGCTCTGCAGGTACAGCAGGTGGTGGCCGGCGTCGCGGGCGCGGCGTTCCAGATCCTGGTTGATCTCGGCCAGGGTGGTGGCGCCGTATTTGTCGGGCTCGCGGGTGCCCAGCAGGTTGAGGTTGGGGCCGTGCAGCACCAGTAGGGTGGCCATGGTCGCGTTCCTTGTTGTTCGAGCTGCGCAGGACTATGCCGCAGCTGGCCCGATGTCAGCAATAGCCGACACGATGCCCGGCGTTTGCGGCAAAAATATGACTATAGCGGTGGTTTCGGTCGTTGCCAGGCTGAGCTGGGCGCCTAGCGCGCGCTGGCCTGATCCAGGCGGGCGGCGAAGCTGGCGGCATCGACCTCACCTACGACACGCAGATCGAGCCATTCGTCACCGTTGCCGGCGAACAATTGAATCGCCGGCGGGCCGAACAGCTGGTAACGGTCGAGCAGGGCGCGCTGCGCCGCGTTGCTCTCGGTGATGTCGAAGCGGATCAGACGCCAGTCGCCGAGCTTGCTGCCCACTTCGACCGAGCCGAACACCTCGCGTTCGATCACCTTGCAGCTGATGCACCAGTCGGCGTACCAGTCCAGCAGCAGCGGCTGGCCGGCGGCCTTGGCCTCGGCCAGCGCGGCGTCCAGTTCGGCCGGGCTGCTCAGGGTCAGCCAGGCGCCGCCCTTGGCGCTCGCCGCGCCGGCGCCGGCCTGCAGCTGGCCGAGCGGCTTGAGCGGATCGCTCGCCCCCTGCAGGGCGCCGACCCAGCTGGCCAGGGCGTAGACCAGCAGGGCCAGGCCGGCGATCTGGCCGAGCTTCTGCCGGTGGGTCTTGGGGCCGAACTCCAGGGCGCCGAGAAACACCGCCACGCCGCCGGCCAGCAGGCCCCACAGCGCCAGGCTGAGGCTGCCCGGCAGCACCCGTTCGAGCAGCCATACCGAGACCGCCAGCAGCAGCACGCCGAAGGCGTTGCGCACGCTGACCATCCAGGTGCCGCTCTTCGGCAGCAGGGCGCCGCCGCCGACGGCGAACAGCACCAGCGGGGTGCCCATGCCCAGGCCCAGGGCGAGCAGCTTGAGACCGCCGCCGAGGGCGTCGCCGCTGGCGCTGATATAGAGCAGGGCGCCGGCCAGCGGCGCCGACACGCAGGGGCTGACCAGCAGGCTGGAGAGCACGCCGAGCAGCGCGGCATTGAGGTGCGAGCCGCCGTGGGTCTTGCCCGCCAGACGGTCCAGCGGCTCGCTGATCACGCGCGGCAGACGCAGTTCGAACAGGCCGAACATGGCCAGGGCGAACAGCGCGAAGAAGGCGGCGAAGGGCACCAGCACCCAGGCCGATTGCAGCCGCGCCTGCAGGTTGAGGCCGGCGCCGAACAGCCCCATCAGGGTGCCGAGCAGGGCGAAGCAGGCGGCCATCGGCACCACGTAGGCCAGCGACAGGGTCAGGCTGCGCAGGCCGCCGAGCTGGCCGCGCAGCACCACGCCGGAGAGGATCGGCAGCATCGGCAGCACGCAGGGGGTGAAGGTCAGCGCCAGGCCGCCGAGGAAGAACAGCGCCAGCTCCTGCCAGTTCCAGCCCGCGGCCGGCGTGCTGGCGGGGCTGGCGGGTGTGGCAGCGGCGGGCAGCTCGCCGATCTCGATAAATTCGCTTTCCGGCGGATAGCACAGGCCCTTGTCGGCGCAGCCCTGGTAGCCGACCTGCAGGCGCAACGGACGATTGTCCGGGTTGGCCAGCGGCAGGCGGATATCCAGCACGCCGTAGTAGACCTCGACGTCGCCGAAGTACTCGTCGTGCTTGGCCTGGCCCGGCGGCAGTTCGGCCTGGCCGAGCGCGAGATCGCCTGGCTCGACGCTGAAGTTGAAGCGGTGGCGGTAGAGGTAATAGCCCTCGGCGGCGACGAAGCGCAGGGTCAGCGCCTCGGCGTCGCTGCTCACCAGGCTCAGCTTGAACGCCTCGCGCACCGGCAGGAAATCGCCGCTGTTGTTCAGCGTGGCGCCGATGGGCGCGGCGGCGGGGCGTTGATCGAACAGGCCGGCGGCGGCCGGGAAAACGAGCAGCAACAGAAGCAGGGGCAACAGACGGCGCATGGTGGACTCGCACGACGGACTCGCCGGCATCATACCCAAGTTGGCGCCCAGGCCCCAGGCGACGTGGTGGCGCAGGGTGTCAGCGGATATTGCCGGGGGACCAGTGGCATGTCGCCGGCTAGCCCAGTCCCAGCGCGTTCCAAACCTTGTGCGCGCTGTGATGCAGGATGCCGTGGCGGCGGGCCAGGACGGCGCGATCCTTGGCGTAGCCGCCGCCGATCACGCCGAGCACCGGGATGTCGCGGCCCAGGCAGTGCTGCAGCACCGCCTCGTCGCGCGCGGCGAGGCCGGCGTCGGTGAGCTGCAGATGGCCGAGGGCATCGTCCTGGTGCACGTCGACGCCGGCGTCGTAGAGCACCAGGTCCGGCTGGTACAGCGGCAGCAGGTAGTTCAGCGTGTCGTCCACCACTCGCAGGTAGTCGGCGTCGCCCATGCCGCGCGGCAAGGGGATGTCCCAGTCGCTCTGCGCCTTGCGCGCCGGGAAGTTCTGCGCGCAGTGCAACGACACGGTCACCGCCTGGTCGCAGTCGGCCAGCAGCCGCGCGGTGCCGTCGCCCTGGTGCACGTCGCAGTCGAAGATCAGCACCCGCTGCACCCGCCCGGCTGCCAGCAGGTAGCGGGCGATCACCGCCAGGTCGTTGAAGATGCAGAAGCCGGAGGGGAAGTCGTAGTGGGCGTGGTGGGTGCCGCCGGCCAGGTGGCAGGCCAGGCCGTGCTGCAGCGCCAGCTCGGCGGTCAGCAGCGAGCCGCCCACGGCGCGCACCGTGCGCCGCGCCAGCGCCTCGCTCCAGGGCAGGCCGAGGCGGCGCTGCTCCTCGTGCGCCAGCTCGCCGGCCATGTAGCGGGCGATATAGTCCGGGCAGTGGGCCAGGGCGAGGATGTCCGCCGGGCAGAGCGCGGGGCGCTGCAGCTGGGCGTCGCTGGTCAGGCCGCTGGCGATCAGGTGATCGCGCAGCAGGCTGAATTTTTCCATGGGGAAACGGTGCCCGGCGGGGAAGGGCGGGCTGTAGTCCTCGTGGTAGACCAGCGGTAGCGGCATAGAATAGGCATCAGCGAATCGAGCGGCCGAGTATGGCCGCAGCCTTCCTCCCTACTCAAGCGAGCCGCCATGCCGCCTATCGAGACCCACAGCCCGCGCCTGCTGCTGCGCGCCTGGCGCGACGCCGACCTGCCGGTTTTCGCCGCGCTGAATGCCGATGCCGAGGTGATGCGCCACTTTCCCGCACCGCTGGACGCCGCGCAGAGCGCGCAGCTGCTGGCGCGCATCCGCGCGCATTTCGACGCGCATGGCTATGGCTTCTGGGCGCTGGAGCGGCGCGACACGGGCGAACTGATCGGTGTCACCGGCCTGGCCCAGGTCGGCTTCGAAGCGCCTTTCGTGCCTGCCGTGGAAATCGGCTGGCGCCTGGCCCGCGCCCACTGGCGTCAGGGCTATGCCCGCGAGGCGGCGCGCGCGGCGCTGGCGCTGGCCTTCGAGCGGCTCGGCCTGGAGCAGGTGGTGAGCTTTACCGTGCCGGCCAATCTGCCGTCGCAGGCGGTGATGCGCGCCATCGGCATGCAGCGCGATATGGCCGGCGATTTCCGCCATCCGCAGCTGCCGGCCGGCCATCCGCTGCAGCCCCATGTGCTTTACCGCATCCGCCGCGCGCAGTGGGAGGCCGCGCGATGAACGGGGTGCTCGCCTATCACCAACTCAGCAAGCATGCGCCCGAACGTTTCGCCCCGGGGCCGGGGCAGCTGGACTGGGCGACCCAGCCGGCGCCGTTTCGCCGCTATGCGGGCTCGCCGCTGATCGAGCTGTTCCACCGCCCGCTGGAGGAGTCACCGGCCTATGACGCGGCATTCGCCGGGGCGCAGACGCCGCCCGCGCTGCTGGATCGCGCCAGCGTCGCGCAACTGCTCTACGACAGCCTGGCCATTTCCGCCTGGAAGGAGGCCGGCGGCAGCCGCTGGGCGCTGCGGGTCAATCCCTCGTCCGGCAACCTGCATCCGACCGAGGCCTATCTGCTGCTGCCGCCCGGCGCGCTCGATGAGCACGGCTTGCTGGCGCATTACGCGCCGGATCTGCACGGCCTGGAAGTGCGCGCCGAGCTGCCGGAGGCGCTGGGCAAGCGGCTGGCCGCAGCGTTGCCGGCCGGCGGTTTTCTCCTCGGCCTGGCCAGCATCCCCTGGCGCGAGGCGTGGAAATACGGCGAGCGCGCCTACCGCTACTGCCAGCACGACCTCGGCCACGCGCTGGCGGCCCTGGCCATCGCCGCCGGCGTGCAGGGCTGGCAGGTACGGCTGCTGCGCGGCGTGGCGGAGACGCGGCTCGACGGCCTGCTGGGGCTGGATCGCAGCGGCTTTCACGAGGCGGAATACGGCGACTGTCTGCTGTGGATAGGCCCGGCGCAGCAGGCCGAATTCCACTTGCCCGAGGCTCTGCTCGATGACCTGGCGCAGCTGCAACTGCAGGGCTCGCCCAATCGCCTGTCACGCGACTATCGCCACTGGCCGGAGTTGCAGCGGGTACATGCCTTGTGCCGGGCGCCGGCGTTGCCGCCCGTGGCCTGGAGTGCCGAGGCGGCCGCCGTGCGTGGGGACAATCCGGGTCTGCCGCTACGGCCGCTCCTGCACCGGCGGCGCAGCGCGCAGGCCATGGACGGGCGCAGCGGCATCCAGGCTGCACTGCTGCTGGCCTGGCTGCGCCGCCTGCTGCCGGCGCAGTCGCCGCTGCCCTTCGCGCTTACTGGCGAGCCGCCGGCCATCGACCTGCTGCTGTTCGTCCATCGCGTGCAGGGCCTGGCGCCGGGGCTGTACTGGCTGGATCGCACGGGCGGCGGGGGGCAGGCGCTGCGCGAGGACTATCTGTGGCAACGGGTGGACGACGAGTTGCCGCTGTACCGCCTGCTCGAAGGCGATGCCCGCGGCCTGGCGGGCTTTCTGAGTTGCGGCCAGGACATCGCCGCCGACGGCTGCCTGGCCCTGGCCATGCTGGCGCGGCTGGAGGATGCCCTGACAGATGGCGCCTGGCGCTATCCCAGGCTCTACTGGGAGTGCGGGCAGATCGGCCAGCTGCTCTATCTGGAGGCCGAGGCGGCCGGGCTGTCGGCCACCGGCATCGGCTGCTATTTCGACGATGCCTTGCAGGAATTGCTCGGCGCTGCCGACAGCGGCTGGCAAAGCCTTTACCATTTCACCCTTGGCCGCGCCGTATGGGACGAACGCCTGACCTCCCTGCCGGCCTACCCGCAACCCCGTATTCCCCCTGTGCAAGGAGAGACCCCATGACCCAGGTGCTCGACGATCTGGTGGCGCTGCTCAGCCTGGAGCAGATCGAGGAAAACCTATTCCGCGGGCGCAGCCAGGACCTGGGTTTCCGCCAGCTGTTCGGCGGCCAGGTGCTCGGCCAGTGCATCTCCGCGGCCAGCCAGACGGTGGCCGCCGAGCGCCATGTGCATTCGATGCACGGCTACTTCCTGCGCCCCGGCGACGCCACGCTGCCGGTGGTCTACCAGGTCGAGCGCACCCGCGACGGCGGCAGCTTCAGCACCCGCCGCGTGGTGGCGGTGCAGAAGGGCCAGCCGATCTTCTTCTGCAGCGCCTCGTTCCAGTACGACGAGGAGGGCTTCCACCACCAGAGTGCGATGCCCGAGGTGCCCGGTCCCGAAGGGCTGAAGTCGGAAACCGAGTTGGCGCGGATGGTCGCCTCGATGATTCCCGAACGTCTGCGCGAGCGAATGATCAGCGACAAGCCGATCGAGATCCGCCCGGTGACCCTGATCAATCCCTTCGCCCCGCAGCCCTGCGAGCCGGTCAAGTACGTGTGGTTCCGCGCCGCTGGCGCGCTGCCGGACGACCCGCAGCTGCACAAGTACCTGCTGGCCTACGCCAGCGACTTCAACCTGCTCACCACCTCGATGCAGCCGCATGGCGTGTCGGTGTTCCAGAAGTTCATGCAGGTCGCCAGCCTCGACCATTCGCTGTGGTTCCATCGCAACCTGCGGATGGACGACTGGCTGCTGTACGCCATGGACAGCCCCTGGGCCGGCAACGCGCGCGGCTTCTCCCGCGCCAGCATCTACAACCGCCAGGGCGAGCTGGTGGCCTCGGCCGCCCAGGAAGGCCTGACCCGCGTGCGGGAAGACTGGAAATGAGGCAGCTGGCGACGGCGCGCCACTGGGTGTTCGACATGGACGGCACCCTGACCCTGGCGGTGCACGACTTCCCGGCGATCAAGCGCGCGCTGGGTATTCCCCAGGACGACGACATCCTCCATCATCTGGCGGCGTTGCCGGCAGACGAAGCCGCGCAGAAGCACGCCTGGTTGCTCGAGCACGAGCGCGAACTGGCGGTGGCCTCGCGACCGGCGCCGGGGGCCATCGATCTGGTGCGCGCGCTGTGCGAGCGCGGCTGCCGGCTCGGCATCCTCACCCGCAACGCCCATGAGCTGGCGCTGTTGACCTTGCAGGCCATCGGCCTGGACGACTGTTTCGCCGACGCAGACATCCTCGGCCGCGACGAGGCGCCGCCCAAGCCGCATCCCGGCGGGTTGCTGCACCTGGCCGAGCGCTGGGCGGTGGCGCCGCGTGAGCTGGTGATGGTCGGCGACTACCGCTTCGACCTGGAATGCGCCCAGGCCGCCGGTGCGCGCGCGGTGCTGGTCAACCTGCCGGACAACCCCTGGCCCGAGTTGACCGGGCTGCATGCGCGCGATTGCGCGGAGCTGCTGGCGCACCTCGGCCCTTAGCCTCGCGTAGGGTGCGCTGCGTGCGCCTCCACGTTGCGTCTCCTGCATTCCGACGTGCGTTCGGCCGCAGTTTTGGCCGGAACGTCGCTTTAGTCATGGTCTGAATCCTGATTCACTGATGTTCTGTGAATCAGGACTCAGACCATGGCTTACCGTCCCAGCGAAGCGCGGCTCGACCGCGATCAGGCGTTGCGTCGACGCATCCTCGTCTGTGCCCTGCAGCGGGTGGTCGATGGCGGGTTCGCCGCCTTGACCATGCAGGCGCTGGCCGAAGACGTCGGCATCGCCACCGGCAGCCTGTACCGGCATTTCCGCAGCAAGGGCGAACTGGCTGCCGAGGTGTTCGCCGACGCCAGCCAGCGCGAGGTCGATGCCCTGGCCGCCACCCTGCGCGCGCCGGGCGGCGCGCCGCAGCGCCTGCGCGCCGGCCTCGAACAGTTCGCCGCGCGCGCCTGGCACAGCCGCCGCCTGGCCTTCGCCCTGATCGCCGAGCCGGTCGACCCCGAAGTGGACGAGCAGCGCCTGCTGTACCGCGAGGCCTATGCCGAACTCTTTACCGATCTGCTCGAGGAGGGCGTGCGCCGCGGCGAATTTCGCCTCGAGCAGGTCGGCCTGGTCGCCGCCTGCCTGGTCGGCGCCATCGCCGAGGCCCTGGTCGGCCCGCTCTCTCCCCCGGCCCGCGCCGCCCGTGCGGCGGGCCACCCCACCCTGGAGTTGGCCGACGTCAGCGCCAGCCTGGTCACCTTCTGTCTGCGCGCCGTCGGCGCCGAGGAACTGCCGCGATGAAACCCAGCCTGCACGCCGAAACCCACGAGGTGTTCAACCAGGTACCGAGCCTGGACGGCGCCAACCTCTATCGCCTCGACCTGCCGCTGCAGGAGTGGATTCGCCGCTATGACGGCGGCTGGGCCGAACAGCGCCTGCACGCCTACGGCGCGCTGGCCGGCGGCGCACTGATGCAGGCCGGCTTCCTCGCCAACGAGAACAAGCCGGTGTTCAAGAGCCATGACCGCTACGGCAACCGCGTCGATCTGGTGGAGTTTCATCCGGCCTACCACGAGTTGATGCGCACCGCGGTCGAGCACGGCCTGCCCTCGCTGCCCTGGACCGACCCGCGCGCCGGCGCCCATGTCGCCCGTGCCGGGCTGACCTACCTGCACAGCCAGGCCGAAGCGGCCAGCGGCTGCCCGTTGACCATGACCTTCGCCGCCGTGCCGGCCATCCGCCTGCAACCGAACGTGGCCGAGCAGTGGCTGCCGAAGATCCTTTCCAGCCAGTACGACCCGCGCAACCTGCCGATGGAGCAGAAGAGCGGCGTCACCATCGGCATGGCCATGACCGAGAAACAGGGCGGCACCGACGTGCGCGCCAACACCACCCGCGCCTACCCGGTCGGCAGCGGCGGGCCGGGGCAGGCCTACGAACTGGTCGGGCACAAGTGGTTCTGCTCGGCGCCGATGTGCGACGCCTTCCTCACCCTGGCGCAGACCGACAAGGGCCTGTCCTGCTTCCTGCTGCCGCGCCACCGCCCGGACGGCACGCGCAACCAGTTCTATATCCAGCGCCTGAAGAACAAGCTGGGCAACTGGGCCAACGCCTCCAGCGAGGTGGAGTACCGCGGCGCCTTCGCCTGGATGCTCGGCGAGGAGGGGCGCGGCGTGCCGACCATCATCGAGATGGTGGCCATGACCCGCTTCGACTGCATGGTCGGCTCCAGCAGCCTGATGCGCCAGGCGCTGACCCAGGCCGCGCACCACTGCGCGCATCGCCAGGTGGGTGGCAAGCTGCTCGCCGACCAGCCGCTGATGCAGAACGTGCTGGCCGACCTGGCGCTGGAAAGCGAGGCGGCGCTGGCCTTGTCCATGCGCATGGGCCGCGCGCTGGATCACCTGCATGACGAGCAGGAAGACAAGTTCGCCCGCCTGGTCACCGCCGTCGGCAAGTACTGGATCTGCAAGCGCGCGCCGGAGATGGTCTACGAGGCCAGCGAATGCATGGGCGGCGCCGGCTACGTTGAGGAAACCATCCTGCCGCGCCTGTATCGCGAGGCGCCGGTCAACTCGATCTGGGAGGGCTCGGGCAACGTGCAATGCCTGGACGTGCTGCGCGCCCTGTCCAAGGAGCCCGGCGTGCTCGGTGCGCTGTTCGCCGAGCTGGGCGACGGCCACGGCGATGCGCGGCTGAAGGCGCATATCCAGCGCTTGAAGGCCGATTTTGCGGATACCGCCGATATCCAGTACCGCGCCCGCCAGCTCACCGAGGACGTGGCCGTGGCGCTGCAGGCCAAGCTGCTGCTGGAGGCCGGAAACAGCGTGGTGAGCGACGCCTTTATCGCCAGCCGCCTGGAAGGCCGCGGCCGCGTCTACGGCACCCTGCCGCGCGGCGTCGACGTCGAAGCACTGCTGGCGCGCAGCATGCCGCAGCTGATCTAAGGCATGAACATGCACGCCAGTCTCTTTGAACGGTTACGGGCCTGGCTGGCCGGTGACATCGGTGCCGATTACGGCATTTCCCAGCTGCAGGCTGCAGCCGGGGTGGCGGGCTTCAGCAGTCAGCCGCCGGCCGTGCACTTCAATCCGCTCGGCGGTGTGCATGGCGGCTACACCGCCACGCTGTTCGATGCGGCGCTGGGGCTGGCGGTGTACTCGCAGGCCAGCGCCGAGGAGGTCTATGTGACCGCCAGCCTGCAGGTGAATTACCTGCGCCCAATCGGCCCGGCGGCCTTGCCGCTACGTACCGAAGCCCGCGTGCTGCAGCGCGACGGGCGACAGGTCGCGGTGCAGGCCACGCTGCACGACGCTCAGGGGCAGCTGTGTGCCAACGCCAGTGGCCTTTTCACCTGCTTGCGTCATACGGCCTAAGACGCCGGGCACTGTCTTTTGTCCGTGCCGCCGGGTAAGGTGGCCGCCGATGGTTCCGGCCCCAGGGTCGGATGAAAAGGGAACAGGGTGCGGCGCATGTCGCCAATGCCCTGGCTGCCCCCGCAACTGTAAGCGGCGAACGACGCCCATATGCCACTGGCCCACCGGCCGGGAAGGCGGGCGAAGGGTCGAGCCGCGAGCCAGGAGACCTGCCATCGCCGTCGGGCGCTTGCGCCCATCCCCTCCATCCGGATCGTCGCGCGGTGGGCGCGACCAAGGAACCCTTATGCATATCGAACCCGGCGTCGTCGAAGGCGCCAAGATCCTGCTCAGCTACGCCACGGCCGTCGCCGGCTTCGGCCTGACCGCCCAACTCGCCCGCGATGCCATCCGCGACAACGGTGGGGCGGTCGCCCTGGCGCTGCGCAGCCTGTTGACCACCGCCCTGGTGTTCTGCTTCTTCGAGGTCTTGCCGCATCACCCGGTGGGTGTCTCGGAGGTGCACCTGATCCTCGGCTCGACCCTGTTGCTGCTGTTCGGCGCCGGCGCCGCGGCCATCGGCCTGGCCGCCGGCCTGTTGTTGCAGGGGCTGCTGTTCGCCCAGTTCGACCTGCCGCAGTACGGCATGAACGTCACCACCCTGCTGCTGCCGCTGTGGGGCATCCAGCTGCTGGCCAAGCGCATTGTCGCGCCGGGCACCGCCTACGTGGATCTCTCCTACAAGCAGGCGCTGGCGCTGTCGACCGCCTACCAGGGCGGCATCGTCGCCTGGGTGGCGTTCTGGGCTTTCTACGGCCAGGGTTTCGCCGCGGATAACCTGGCCGCGGTGGGCAGCTTCGGCCTGGCCTATATGAGCGTGATCCTGGTCGAGCCGCTGATCGATCTGGGCGTGCTGGCCGCGGCCAAGGCGCTGGCGCGTTTCAGCCAGGGCCCGCTGTTCAACGTGCGCCTGCACCAGGCCGCCTGACCCGCAGCGCTACTGGCGGCGCTGCCAGATCATCTTGCCGGTATTGCTCTCGGTGACCAGGTAGGGGTCGCTGAAGCGATAGTAAGCGGCGGGCTGGTAGTCGGCGGCGCCGTCCAGGCGCACCAGCAGCACGCCGTTGTCGCTGCGCCAGCGGCCGCGGTATTGCAGCTCGCCCGGGCTGTTGAAGCTCCAGTCGCTGCCGCCGCCGGCCGCCAGGCTCCACTGCGCGACGCTGCCGTCGGCGCCCAGCTGCAGGGTCAGCAGGGTGGAAAACGAGGCGAAGTTGGCGCCGCCGCTGTTGATCTGCTTCTCGTGGATCCAGGTGCCGATCAGCGCCGGATCCAGGCGCTCCGCTGCAGTCGGCGCGCTGGCCGGCGCGCCGCGCTGGAACAGCGCCTGGCGCTCCAGCACCTGGCCGTTGCGCGGGTCGCGCGCGGCGATGCTGACGTTGAGCATGGCGTTGGCGTAGGTGGCGTTCATGTTGGCGATCAGCAGCCCGGACTGCGGGTCGCTGATCTCGGCGCGCAGCAGCTGGCCGTCGTAATGACCCTTGAGGTTCAGGCGCAGGCGCTGGTTTTCCACGTATTGCCCCTCCACCGACTGACCCTGGCTGCGCAGGATCAGCTCGGCCGGCTGGCCGTCGAGGTTGGCGTGGTAGTGGCCGTCCAGCTCGCCGGCGAGCAGGACGGGAGCGAGCAGGGGCAACAGGAGCAGGCTGAGCAGGCGTGGCATGGGGCGACCCTCGGGCAGGCGCTATGCGGCTAAGCCTAGTCGCTTGACCGCGGGGCCGCCCCAGGCTTGCAGACTGTCCCGGTCGCCTACTCTGGAGCACCGCCATGAACCGTCGCCAAGCCTTCCACCACGAACTGCAACTGGCCCGTCGCAAGCGCCGCCTGGGCGATGCCGAGGGCGAGCTGCGTCATTTGGAGCGCGCGCATATCCTCGGCCAGCCGAGTGTTCTCCAGCACGGCCTGAGCCACTGGCTGATGCTGCTGTGGGCCTGGCGTCGGCGCGACTGGGCCGAGCTGCTCGCGCAGCTGCTGCGTCTGCCGGGCAGCCTGGGGTCGCTGCTGGGCCTCTATCCGCTGGGCAATCCCGGCACGCGCCGGGTCGGGCCGCTGACGCCGCAGCCCGTGCCGGAGGATCTAGCTCGCCTGCTGCGCTGAGCGCTATGCCTGGCACCGCCGGAACAGGCAAGATAGGGGCGTTCGATCAACCAGGAAGGTGCGCCGTGAAACCCTGTGCCGATGAATTCGTCGTTGCCTTTACCCCGGAAGAGGCGGTCGACCGCCTCGCCGCCCTCCACCAGCAGGCCACCGGCGCCCTCAGCCGGGCGCTGAAGCGCTACCTCAAGGAGCGCATCAAGCCCGACGCCGGCGAGCATTGTCTGTTCCGCTATCCCGAGCTGCGCCTGACCTATCTGTGCCAGGGCGAGGTGCCGACCACCGTGCGCGCCTACGCCAAGGTGCAGGTGCCGGGCACCTACAGCGTCACCGTGACCCAGCCGGCGGCCTTTCGCAAATACCTGCTGGAGCAGCTGCGGCCGCTGATGCACGACTTCACCCTGCGCGTGGAAGTCGGCATGAGCCAGCAGAACATCCCCTATCCCTATGTGGTGGAGCAGGGTGACGAGCTGGCCGGCAGCGGGGTGACCGCCGCCGAGCTGGCGCGGGTGTTCCCCAGCACCGACCTGTCCGCCGCCACCGACGGTACCGCCGACGGCCTGTACGACTGGGAGAACACCGACCCGCTGCCGCTGGCGCTGTTCGACGCGGCGCGGGTGGATTTCTCCCTGCGTCGCCTGGTGCACTACACCGGCAGCGACTGGCGCCACGTGCAGCCGTGGATCCTGCTGACCAACTACCACCGCTACGTCGACCAGTTCATCCGCCACGGCCTGGACATGCTGGTGGGCGACTCGCGCTTCACCCGCCTGGTGCTGCCGGGCAACGTGGTGGTCGAGCGCGGCATGGCCGAAGGCGAGATGCAGGCGATCATCGAGAACGTCATCTGGCACCGCTACCAGATGCCGGCCTACCACCTGCAGGCCGAGGACGGCCACGGCATCACCCTGGTCAATATCGGCGTCGGCCCGTCCAACGCCAAGAACATCACCGACCACCTGGCCGTGCTGCGTCCGCACTGCTGGCTGATGATCGGCCACTGCGGCGGCCTGCGTCAGTCGCAGACCATCGGCGACTACGTGCTGGCCCACGCCTATATGCGCCGCGACGGCATCCTCGATCGCGTGCTGCCGCCGCATATCCCGCTGCCGGCGCTGGCCGAGGTGCAGCAGGCGCTGCAGGAGGCGGCCAAGCTGGTCACCGGCGAGCAGGGCGACGAGCTGAAGAAACGCCTGCGCACCGGCACCGTGCTGACCTACGACGACCGCAACTGGGAGCTGCGCTGGGCCCAGGAGCGGCCGCTGATCAACCTGTCGCGGGCGGTGGCGGTGGACATGGAAAGCGGCACCATCGCGGCGCAGGGTTACCGCCTGCGGGTGCCCTACGGCACGCTGCTGTGCGTGTCGGACAAGCCGCTGCACAGCGAGATCAAGCTGCCCGGCGCGGCCGGCGCCTTCTACGAGCGCGCCGTGACCCAGCACCTGCGCATCGGCATCGCCGCGCTGGAGCTGATGCGCAGCCAGCTCGACTCGCTGCACTCGCGCAAGCTGCGCAGCTTCGACGAGCCGCCGTTTCGCTGATCAGGCGGCTGCGACCTCGTCGCGCAGCAGCTCGGCCAGCGCCAGGCGGTCGATATTGGCACCGCTGAGCACCACCGCCACGCGCTGGCCGGTGTTGCATTCGCGCTCCTGCATCAAGGCGGCCAGGGCGGCGGCGCCGGCGCCCTCGGCGAGGTTGTGGGTGTCCTCGTGATAGGCGCGGATGGCGGCGCGAATCTCCTCATCAGTCACACGCACGATGCGCGCGGCGCCGGCGCGGATCATCTCCAGCGCCAAGGGCTGCGGCTGACGACAGGCCATGCCGTCGGCCAGGGTGTCGGCGCGCTCGGTCTGCACCAGGCGACCCTGCTCGAAACTCTGCGCGTAGGCGTCGGCGCCGCTGGCGACCACGCCGACTATCTCGGTGTCGAGGCCGAGCAGGTCGCGGGTGCGGATCATGCCACAGATGCCCGAGCCGAGGCCGATGGGCACATAGACCCGGCGCAGGTTCGGCAGCGCCTCGAGCAACTCCAGGGCATAGGTGGCCACGCCGCGCACCAGATCCTCGTGCAGTGACGGCACCCAGTGCAGGCCGTCGCGCTCGGCCAGGCGCGCGGCCTCGGCGCGCGCCTCGTCGAAGTCGCGGCCGTGCTCGATCACCTCGGCGCCGAGGGCGCGCATCGCCGCGTTCTTCTCGCGGGCGTTGCCGTGCGGCACCAGGATGCGGATCGCCAGGCCCGCCGCGCGCGCAGCCAGCGCCAGGCTCTGGCCATGGTTGCCGCGGGTGGCGGTGACCAGGCCGCGCACCTGCGGCTCGCGGCGCAGCAGGGCGTCGATATAGACCAGCCCGCCGCGCACCTTGAAGGCGGCGGTGGGGGCGTGGTTCTCATGCTTGACCCACAGCTCGCAACCCGTGCGCTCGCACAGTAGCGGCCAACTCAACTGTGGCGTGGGTGCCATATGGCGATGAACCAGTTGCGCGCTCTGGCGCAGTTGGGCGAGGTCGAACATGGGCGGTGCTCCGGATGGCGTTGACCCCGATGCTAGTGCGGCGGCATTGTATGGGTAAATCTTTATATTGCATGGCAAACAATGTGGCTTCCTGACCTCGGCGACAGCGCCTTACCCACCTACCTGGCATTGGTCGAGGCCATCGCCACGGCCATCGGCCGCGGCGAGCTCAAGCCTGGCGAGCGCCTGCCGCCGCAGCGCCGCCTGGCCTGGACGCTGGGCATCAACCCGAGCACGGTGATGCTCGCCTACCGCGAGGCGGCGCGCCGCCACCTGGTCTCCGGCGAGGTCGGCCGCGGCACCTATGTGCTGGCCGGCAGCCGCGAGGCGAGTCTGTTCCGCCTCAAACAGCCGGCCGCGCAGGGCGAGCTGATCGACCTGTCGACCAACGTGCCGGTGCATGACCCGGACAACCGCGACCTGTCCGCCAGCCTCGCCGCGCTGGCCGCCCGTGGCGAGCTGGACGCGCTGCAGGCCTATCCCTCGGCGGCGCTGGTCGAGCGTGCGCACCTGGCCGGCGCCAGCTGGTTGCGCCGCCGTGGCCTGGAGTTGGCGCCGAACGGCCTGCTGCTCTGCGCCGGCGCCCAGCAGGGCGTGTCGGCGGCGCTGCTGGCGCTGTGCGAGGCCGGCGAGCCGCTGCTGGTGGAGCGCTTCACCGCGCCGGGGATCAAGGCCGCCGCACGGCAGCTGCGCCTGCCGCTGCACGGCGTGGCGATGGACGAACGCGGCATCCTGCCCGACGACCTCGACCGCCAAGCGCGCACCACCGGCGCCCGCGTGGCGGTGCTCACCCCCTGCCTGCAGAACCCCAGCGGCGCCAGCCTGGACGCCGAGCGCCGCGCCGCCATCGCCGAGGTGGCGCGGCGACGCGGCCTGTGGATCGTCGAGGACGACGTCTACGGTGTGCTCGGCGGCGAGGCGCCGCTGGCGGTGCAGCTTGCCGAGCGCTGCCTGCTGATCAGCAGCCTGTCCAAGAGCGTCGCGCCCGGGTTGCGCCTGGGCTTTATCGCGGGGGCGCCGGAATTGCTCGAACGTATCGACCGCGAGGCCCAGGCCACGCGCTGGGCGGTGACGCCGCTGAGCCTGGCGCTGGCCTGCGAGTGGATCGAAAGCGGCGTCGCCGAACGGCGCCTGGCCTGGCAGGTCGACGAGCTGCAGCAGCGTTGGCGCCTGGCCGCGCGTGTGCTCGGGCCGCGCATGCCGCAGGGCAGGGCGGTGGCGCCGCACCTGTGGCTGGATGGCGCGCCGCCCGTCGGCCTGGCCGAGGCCTGCCGGCGCCACGGCGTGGAGGTGGTGCCGGCCGAGGTGTTTGCGGTCGAGGCCAATCCCGGCCATGCGGTGCGCGTCAGCCTCGCGGCGGCCGCCAGCCGTGTGGAACTCAAGCGGGCCCTGGAGGGCATCGTCGCGGCCTGGCCGCTCGCCTGAGCCTCAGCGGCTGGCGTCCAGCACCACGCGGTAGCGTGCCTTGCCGCTGCGCAGGTGGTCGATGGCCGCGTTCACCTGGCTCATGGGGAAGTGCTCGACCTGCGGCAGGATCTGATGCCGCGCGCAGAACTCGAGCATGCTCGCCATGCTCGCTGGCGAGCCCACCGGCGAGCCGGACAGGCTCTTCTGCTGCGGGATCAGGTTGAACACATGCACCGGGATGGCGCTGGGCACTATGCCGACGAAGTGCAGCCGGCCCTTGCTACGCAGGGTTGCGAGCAGGGCGCCCCAGTCGAGGTCGGCGCTGGCGGTGACCAGGAGGAAATCCAGGCTGCCGGCAATCGCCTTCATCGCCGCGCTGTCGGTGGAGGCCACCACCCTGTGCGCGCCCAGGCGCTTGGCTTCGTCCTGCTTGCTCAGCGAGGAGGTGAAGGCGGTCACCTCGCAACCCCAGGCGTTGAGAAAGCGCAGCGCCAGGTGGCCGAGGCCGCCGATGCCGACCACGCCGACGCGGTCGGTGGGCTTGACGTCGAACTCCAGCAGCGGGTTGAACACCGTGGAGCCGGCGCAGAACAACGGGCCGACCAGCGCCGGGTCGAGCCCTGCGGGCAGCGGCACGGCCCAGGCCCAGTGCGAGCGCAGGCGGTCGGCGAAACCGCCATGGCTGCCGATGATGGTCGGCTTCACCGAGCGGCACAGCTGGTGTGAACCCTCCATGCACGAGCCGCAGTGCATGCAGCTGCCCTTGTACCAGCCGATGCCGACCCGTTGGCCGAGCCTCAGGCCGCGCGCCTGATCGCCGAGACGGACGATGGTGCCGACCACCTCGTGGCCGGGGATAAAGGGGTAGCGCGCATTGCCCCACTCGTTGTCGATCATCGACTGGTCGGAGTGGCAGATGCCACAGTACTCCACCGCCACCTCGACCTCCTCGGCACCGAGCGGGCCGGGGTCGTAGCTGTGGCGCTCCAGCGGCGCCCCGGGGGCGGTGGCGGCCCAGCCGCTAAAGGTGGCGAGTTCGGCGCTGCTGCTCATGACTGACTCCTGATTCGGGGGGCGGAATCAGCAGCTTAGTCGCCCCGTCGCGGCGGGGAAGCACCATCAGCGCCGCTGATCGTGGGTTACACTGCGCGGCCCAGTTCCACCGAAGCCGCCTGCATGTCCCGTCCACGTCCTCCCGCCAGTCGCCGTCCCGCCGCCCCGCGCCGGGTGGCCAAGGCGCCGCCGTCCGAGCCGCGGCTGATCCTGCTGAACAAGCCCTTCGACGTGCTGACCCAGTTCAACGACGAGCAGGGCCGCGCCACGCTCAAGGATTTCGTCGCGGTGCCCGGCGTCTATCCGGCCGGGCGCCTGGACCGCGACAGCGAAGGCCTGCTGCTGCTGACCAACGACGGCCGCCTGCAGGCGCGCATTGCCGATCCGAAACACAAGCTGGCGAAGACCTACTGGGTGCAGGTGGAGGGCGAACCGAGCGAGGCGCAGCTGCAGCAGTTGCGCGACGGCGTGACGCTGGGCGACGGCCCGACCCTGCCGGCCCAGGCGCGCCTGTTGGACGAACCGCAGCTGTGGGAGAGACATCCGCCGGTGCGCTTTCGCAAGAGCGTGCCGACCGCCTGGCTGGAACTGGTGATCCGCGAGGGCCGCAACCGCCAGGTGCGGCGCATGACCGCCGCGGTCGGCCTGCCCACCCTGCGCCTGGTGCGCGTGGCCATCGGCTCCTGGCGCCTGGATGGCCTGCAGCCGGGGCAGTGGCGCGAGGTGCCGGCGCGGCTCGATTAAGCGGCTGGCGCTGTGCGCGCCGCCTAGCGCGGAGTGCCGGCATGCTCCCAGCCGAACAATTCGCAGGCATTGCGGCTGCTGGCCGCGGCCAGTTCCTCGGCCGTGATGCCGCGCAGCGCCGCCAGCGCGGTGCAGATGTCCGCCAGGTATTCGGGGCTGTTGCGCTGGTTCGGGTGCATGGCCGGGGCCATGTCTGGGGCGTCGGTCTCCAGCACCATGGCCTCCAGCGGCAGTTGCGTGAGCACCTTGCGCAGGCGGTTGGCCTGCGGCCAGGTGGCGGCGCCGCCGAGGCCGAGGCGAAAACCCAGCTTGAGGTACTCGCGCGCTTCCTCGTAGCTGCCGGCGAAGGCGTGGACGATGCCGCCGCGCTTGAGGCGAAAACGCTTGAGGGTGGCGATGGTCGCCGCATGGGCGCGGCGCACGTGGAGCAGGACGGGCAGCTCGAATTCGGCGGCCAGCGCCAGCTGCGCCTCGAACAGCGCCTGCTGGCGCTGGCGGTCGAGGTTGTCCAGGTAGTAGTCCAGGCCGAACTCGCCCAGCGCGCAGAGCCGCGGATGGCCGGCCAGGCGCGCCAGCCAGGCGCGCAGCTCGCCCAGGTGTTCGGGCAGGTGCTGCTCCAGATACACCGGATGCAGGCCGAAAGCGGCGTACAGGCCGTCTTCCTTCAGCACCAGCTCCCACAATCGTTGCCAGTTGGCCTGGTACACGCCGAGCACCACCAGGCGCTCGACGCCCAGGGCGCGGCTGCGCGCCAGCACCTCAAGGCGGTCGGCGTCGAAGTCGGGGAAATCCAGGTGGGTGTGGGTGTCGATCAGGCGCATGGAGCAAGCATCGGCGATTTGTCCGGCAGATGCCAGGCGCGCAGAAATTTGCCAGCCGATTCAATCGTTTAACCCACAGTAACGGTGCAGCAAGCTGTGCATAAGTTGTGCGCCGATGGCGCCGGCGCAGAGCCGGCGCGGCGTTGGCTGAGCTGGTCGTTTATTGAGCGGCGTGGCTTGTACCCAGAAGCCAACGGTGGGCTCGGCTCATGGCGGCGCTCAGACTGCAGGAGCCGCGCCCCGCGGCGAATTGATGCAGAAGCCAAAAGCTTCGCCCCGAGGCGGGGCTCCCACGTGGTTACGGCAAGCGGTGTCCCTTGTTGGGGACGCTTGCGAGCGATCCTCTTTACAGTCGCGCCTTGAAGCTGCGGTCGATGGCCTCGATGCCGGGGCGGTAGTCGTCCCGCTCCACCGCCTGCAGCGCCCAGGCCAGCACCCGTTCGGCGATGCGCTCGTGCTGCTGGCTCATGGCATTGACCCGCAGCGGCAGAAAATCCAGCAACTGGGTGTCGCCAAAGGTGGCCAGGCGCAGCGCCGGCCAGGCTTGCGGCGCCCGTTCGCGCAGGGCGTCGAGCACCCCTTCGAGCAGCACGTAGGCGGTGGTGAGCAGGGCGTCGGGGGCGCCGGCCTCGGCCAGCAGCGCCTGCATCTGCCGCTGGCCGCTGGCGCGGCTGAACTGCTCGCCGTGCAGCACGCTGATGCGCCCGGCGAAGCCCGTCAGCGCCCGGCGGAAGCCGCGTTCGCGGGCCTGGCTGATCACCAGCTCGGGGCGCGCGCCGAGCAGGGCGATATGCCGCGGCGGCGGCGTGAGCAGGCTGGCGGTGAGCTGGGCGCCGGCCTGCTCGTCGTCGCTGACCACCGAGCGGATATGCGCCGGGTCCAGCGCGCGGTCCACCGCGATCACCGGCAGGCCGCCGGCCACCAGGCGACGGTACAGCGGATCGTCCGGCGGCAGGCAGCTGGCGACGATCAGCGCGTCGCAGCGGCGCGAGCGGAACAGTTCGAGCAACTGCCGCTCGCTGTGCGGGTCGTCGTCGGAGCTGGCGATCAGCAACTGGTAGCCGGCAGCGCGGGCCTTCTGCTCCAGCAGCTTGGCCAGGCGCGCGTAGCTGGGGTTTTCCAGGTCGGGGAGGATGAAACCCAGGCAGCGGCTCTGCCCGCGACGCAGGCCGGCGGCCTGCTGGTCGGGGCGATAGCCATGCTGCTCGACCACCGCCAGCACCCGCTCCACCGTGGCCGGGCTGATGCGCCGGCGCTCGGCCTGGCCGTTGATCACGTAGCTGGCGGTGGTCACCGAGACCTGCGCCAGGCGGGCGATATCGCTGAGTTTCACGGGGCTTCCAGGCTGTCGACGACGATCGGGCTTCAAGGATCGCCGATTCTGGGATAAGGTGCCAGCGCTAGATGAAACGTTTCAGCAAGCGCTTTCATCGACTAGGCTAAGAGTTTGTTCAAAGTCTCGCGAGCCAGGGAAATTCTGAAAGAGTCGTCATTCCCGCGCAGGCGGGAATCCAGAACCTGCGTAGTACCTGGGCTCCCGCCTTCGCAGGAGTGACGGTAGATGATCTTTTCAGAACTTCCCCAGCGCCTGCTTTCAACGCAGCAGGGCCGACGCGCAGCAGACTTTGAGCAGGCTCTAAAGAACAAGATCGCGAATTCGGGTTTCTGCGCCAGTCAATTGCAGAACTCGGATACCTCGCCTGCCGGAGGACATTTCCATGCTCGAACTCGACGCCAGCCAGATCCAGATGGGCCGCCAGGCCGCGGACAAACAGGCGGCGCTGGCCATGCTCGGCGAGGCCCTGGCGGCCGCCGGCCTGGCCAGCGCGGCTTACCTGGCCGGCCTGCAGGCGCGCGAGGTGCAGGGTTCGACCTTTCTCGGCCAGGGCATCGCCATCCCCCACGGCACCCCGCAGACCCGCGACCAGGTGCTGCGCACCGGCGTCTGCCTGATCCAGTTCCCCGACGGCGTGGACTGGGGCAACGGCCAGCAGGTGTACCTGGCCATCGCCATCGCCGCGCAGTCCGACGAGCACCTGCACCTGCTGCAGCTGCTCACCCGCGCGCTCGGCGAGGGCGATTTGAGCCAGGCGCTGCGCGCGGCGCGCGCGCCCGAGCAGATCGTCGAGCTGCTGCAGGGTGCGCCGCAGGCGCTGGCGCTGGACGGCCAACTGGTGGGCCTGGGTTTGCCGGTCGAGGATTTCGACGAGCTGCTCTGGCAGGGCGCGCGACTGCTCAAGCAGGCCGGCTGCGCGGCCTCCGGCTTCGCCCTCAGCCTGGCCCGCGGCGAGCCGCTGCCCTTGGGCGAGGGGCTGTGGTGGCTGCACAGCGAGCGCGCCGTGGAGCGGCCGGGGCTGGCCTTCGTCACCCCGGCGGCGCCCCTGAGCTTTCGCGGCGAGCTGCTCAAGGGCCTGTTCTGCCTGGCCAGCCAGGGCGAGGCGCATCGCCAGGCGCTGGAACGGCTGTGCGACGTGCTGATCGGCGGGCGCGCCGCGGAGCTGTGCGAGGCGCATAACAGTCGCAGCGTGATCGAGGCCCTCGGCGGCGAGGTGGCGCCGGATTGGCCCAGCGTGCAGCTGCCGCTGGCCAACGCCCACGGCCTGCATGCGCGCCCGGCCAAGATTCTGAGCGAATTGGCGCAGGGCTTCGCCGGCGAGATCCGCGTGCGCCTGGTTGGCGACCCAGGCGCCGGGGTCTCGGCCAAGAGCCTCAGCCGCCTGCTCGCCCTCGGCGCGCGGCGCGGCCAGTTGCTGGAGTTCAGCGCCGAACCGGGCATCGCCGGCGACGCCCTGCCGGCGCTGCAGGCCGCGCTGGAAAGCGGCCTGGGCGAGGCGGTCGAGCCGTTGCCGCTGACGCCGCAGGAGGCGGCAGCCGACGAAACCGCGCAGGTGCCGCTGCAAGCGCCGCCGGCCGGTGCGCGCCTGCAGGCGGTGGCCGCCTCGCCGGGTATCGCCATGGGCCCGGCGCTGGTGCGGGTGCTGCCGCGCTTCGACTACGCCGAGCAGGGCCAGGGCGCCGATAGCGAGCGACGGCGGCTGGACCAGGCGTTGGCGGTGATCGGCGGCGAGATCCAGCGAATGGTCGATGGTGCCGGGGTGGCCAGCATTCGCGAGATATTCAGCGCCCATCTGGCCATGCTCGAAGACCCGGCGCTGCGCGAGGACGTCGACGCGCGTCTGGCCCGTGGCGCCAGTGCCGAGGCGGCCTGGCAGGCCGAGATCGAGGCCGCCGCGCAGCGTCAGGAGTCCCTGCACGACGCGCTGCTGGCCGAGCGCGCCGCCGATCTGCGCGACATCGGCCGCCGCGTGCTGGCGCGCCTGTGCGGCGTCGAGCTGCCGGGCGAGCCGGACGAACCCTACGTGCTGGTGATGGCCGAGGTGGCGCCGTCCGACGTCGCCGGCCTGGATCGCCAGCGCGTCGCCGGCATCCTCACCGCGCGCGGCGGCGCCACCGCACACAGCGCCATCATCGCCCGCGCCCTGGGCATTCCCGCCGTGGTTGGCGCCGGCGAGGCGATCCTGGCGTTGGCCCAGGGCACGCCGCTGCTGCTCGACGGCGACAGCGGCCTGCTGCGCGTGGCGCCGGATCAAGCGACCCGCCAGCAGGCGCTGCGCGAGCGCGACACCGCGCAGCGCCGCCGCGAGCAGGCGCATGCCGCGCGCCTGCAGGCGGCGGTGACCAGTGACGGCGTGCGCGTCGAGGTGGCGGCCAATATCGGCGCCGCCGGCGAGACCGCCGAGGCGGTGGCCCTGGGCGCCGAGGCGGTGGGCCTGCTGCGCACCGAACTGGTATTTATGGAGCACGCCCAGGCGCCGAGCCAGGCGGCCCAGGAAGTCGAGTACCGCCGCGTGCTCGATGCGCTCGAAGGCCGCCCGCTGGTGGTGCGCACCCTGGATGTCGGCGGCGACAAACCGCTGCCCTACTGGCCGATGCCGGCCGAGGAAAACCCCTTCCTCGGCGTGCGCGGCATCCGCCTCAGCCTGCAGCGTCCGGATATCCTCGAAACCCAGCTGCGCGCGCTACTGGCCTCGGCCGAGGGGCGAGCGCTGCGGATCATGTTCCCCATGGTCGGCGCGGTGGAGGAGTGGCGGGTGGCGCGCGACATGGCCCTGCGCCTGCGCGAGGAGATCCCTGTGGCCGACCTGCAGCTCGGCATCATGGTCGAGGTGCCGTCGGCGGTCCTGCTGGCGCCGGTGCTGGCGCGCGAGGTGGACTTCTTCAGCATCGGCACCAACGACCTGACCCAGTACTGCCTGGCCATCGACCGCGGCCACCCGACCCTCTCGGCCCAGGCCGACGGGCTGCACCCGGCGGTGCTGCGGCTGATCGGCATGACGGTGGCGGCGGCGCATGCCGAGGGCAAGTGGGTCGGCGTCTGTGGCGAGCTGGCCAGCGACCGCCTGGCGGTGCCGCTGCTGGTCGGCCTGGGCGTCGACGAGCTGAGCGTGTCGCCGCGCGCCATCGCCCTGGTCAAGGCGCGCGTGCGCGAGCTCGACAGCCGCCACGCGCGCGCGCTGGCCGAGCAGGCCCTGGCCCTGGACAGCGCCGCCGCGGTGCGCGCGCTGGTCGCGGAGGTGCACTGATGGCGCGCATCCTGACCCTGACCCTGAACCCGGCGCTGGACCTGACCCTGCGCCTCGACCAGCTGCAGCCCGGCGCGGTCAACCGCTGCCACGATTTTGCCAGTCACGCCGCCGGCAAGGGCCTGAACGTCGCCCAGGTGCTCGCCGACCTCGGCCACAGCCTGAGCGTGGCCGGCTTTCTCGGTCGCGCCAATGCGGCGCCGTTCGAGAGCCTGATGCACAAGCGCGGCTTCCACGACCTGTTCGTCCGCGTGCCCGGCGAGACGCGCAGCAATATCAAGCTGGCCGAGGCCGATGGGCGCATCACCGATCTCAACGGCCCCGGCCCGCAGGTCGAGGCCGAGCACCTGCGGCAACTGGAGGGCGAGTTGGCCCCGCTGCTGGCCGGCCACGACGCCATAGTGGTGGCCGGCAGCCTGCCGCGCGGCGTTGCGCCTGAGTGGTTCGCCAGCCTGCTGCGCCGGCTCAAGGCCAGCGGCGTGCCGCTGGCGGTCGACAGCAGCGGCGCGGCGCTGAGCGCGGCGCTGGGCGTGGCGCCCTGGCTGATCAAGCCCAACGAGGAGGAGCTGGCCGAGGCCTGCGGCAGCGATCTCGACGCCGCGGTGCGCGGCCTGCGCGCCCAGGGCATCGAGCACGTGCTGCTGTCGCGCGGCGCCGCCGGCGTCGACTGGCACGGCCCGGGCATCGCCCTGCGCGCCATGCCGCCGCGGGTCGCGGTGGCCAGCACGGTCGGCGCCGGCGATTCGCTGCTGGCCGCCAGCTTGCACGGCCTGCTCGAAGGCTGGCCGGCCGAGCGCAGCCTGCGCCTGGCCACCGCGGTAGCCGCCCAGGCGGTGACCCAGCTCGGCTTCGGCATCCACGATCGCGAACAGCTGGCGCGCCTGGAAGCGGCGGTGCAGCTGCAGTCCCTAGAACAATAAGAGGCCTTTCACCATGAACCTGCTGATCGTTACCGCCTGCCCCAATGGCCAGGTCACCAGCGTGCTCTGCTCGCGCCTGCTGCAGGCCGCCGCCGGACGCCTGGGCTGGAGCACCCGCGTCGAGGTGCACGACGCCCGCGCCATCGGCGCGCCGCTCAGCGAGGCGCAGATCGCCGCCGCCGACCTGGTGCTGGTGGTCAAGACCGGCGAGCTGCCGCTGACCCGCTTCGTCGGCAAGCGCCTGCTGCAATCCACCCCGGCCGAGGCGCTGGCCGACCCGCAGCGTTTCCTGCGCGAGGCGGCCGAGCGCGCCCAGCCCTATGCCGAGGATCTGGCTATCGCGCCGAGCGGGCGCCGTCGGCTGGTAGCGGTGACCGCCTGCCCGACCGGGGTGGCGCACACCTTTATGGCCGCCGAGGCGCTGCAGCAGGCGGCGGCGCGCATGGGTCTCGAGCTGCAGGTGGAGACCCGCGGCTCGGTGGGCGCGCGCAACCTGCTGGACGAGGCCGCCATCGCCGCCGCCGACGCGGTGCTGCTGGCCGCCGATATCGAGGTGGACACCGCCCGCTTCGCCGGCAAGAAGGTCTATCGCTGCGGCACCGGGGTGGCGCTCAAGCAACCGCAGCAGACCCTGGAACGGGCCTTGAGCGAAGCCAAGCCGCTGGCCGAGGCCGCGTCGAACCAAGCTGCTAGCCAGGCCAAGCCCGGCGCCAAGGCCGGGCCCTACAAGCACCTGCTCACCGGCGTGTCCTATATGCTGCCGATGGTGGTGGCCGGCGGTCTGCTGATCGCCCTGTCGTTCGTCTTCGGCATCGAGGCGTTCAAGGAGGAGGGCACTCTGGCCGCGGCGCTGATGAAGATCGGCGGCGAGACCGCGTTCCAGCTGATGGTGCCGCTGCTGGCCGGTTATATCGCCTATTCCATCGCCGACCGCCCGGGCCTGGCGCCGGGAATGATCGGCGGCCTGCTGGCCGGCTCGCTGGGCGCCGGCTTTATCGGCGGGATCATCGCCGGCTTCCTCGCCGGTTACTCGGCCCTGGCCATCGCCCGCTGGCTGCGCCTGCCGGACAGCATCGAGGCGCTGAAACCCATCCTGATCATCCCGCTGGTCGCCAGCCTGTTCACCGGCCTGGTGATGATCTACCTGGTGGGCAGCCCGGTGGCCGGCATGCTCGCCGGGCTCACCGCCTTCCTCGACGGCATGGGCAGCACCAACGCGATTCTGCTCGGCCTGCTGCTCGGCGGGATGATGTGCGTCGACCTCGGCGGACCGATCAACAAGGCCGCCTACGCCTTCTCCGTGGGCCTCTTGGCCTCGCAGAGCTACGCGCCGATGGCGGCGACCATGGCCGCCGGCATGGTGCCGCCGATCGGCATGGCCATCGCCACCCTGCTGGCGCGGCGCAAGTTCGCCCAGAGCGAACGCCAGGCCGGCAAGGCCGCCGGGGTGCTGGGGCTGTGCTTTATCTCCGAGGGGGCGATTCCCTTCGCCGCCAAGGACCCGCTGCGGGTGATCCCGGCCAGCATCGCCGGCGGCGCCCTGACCGGCGCGCTGTCGATGTACTTCGGCTGCAAGCTGATGGCGCCGCACGGCGGGCTGTTCGTGCTGCTGATCCCCAACGCGATCAACCAGGCGCTGCTGTATCTGCTGGCCATCGTCGCCGGCAGCCTGCTGACCGGGGTGGTCTACGCCCTGATCAAACGCGCCGATGCCCAGCCGCTGGCGGTTGGGGCGGCGGCGTAGCAGGGGTTCTCCGCCGCGCCCGCTCATCGCCGCCAGGGCCGGCGAGGCGGCGTTCCACGCCGAGCTTCGTGCACACATGTTCCCGGTGCTTGTTCATCGTGCGCGGCACAGGCCGAGCACCGCGACCAGGGTGGGAGAACGGTCGATAGGTGCGGCTGTCAGGCTCCCTCATCACGCTGTTAACGGTTTTCATCCGCCCGATGATGGCGTGCCTGCGGCCACCGCCGCGGCGGTCATGTCGTAGATCACCAGGCATACGTGTTCGACCGGCTGGCCGGCCAGCGGCAGCAGGGTGACGTTCTGGTACATGAAGTCGGCCCGGCCGGTGATCGGCTGGTAGCTGTTGAAGCGCAGCAGGTAGGGGCGCTGCTGCCACAGGCTGAAGGCGCGGGTGCCCAGTTGCACCACGCTTTCCACCTTGCGCTCCAGCCAGGGCCGGTCCAGTTCGGGGAACAGCTCGAACAGCGAGCGCCCCTGCACCTGGTCCGGGCCCAGCCCGGAGTGGTTTTCCATAAAGGCGTTCCACACCTCGACGCGGTACTGGCGATCCAGCACCAGCACGCCGACGTCGATGCTCTGGACGATGTCGAGCAGCCAGTGAACTTCGCGGATATCGATCTGCGCGGGCATCGCCTCACTCCATCAGGTAGCCGATCTTCGCCGTCAGGCGGGCAATCGAGTCTTCGGTAAAGAGCAGCAGCAGGTCGAAGTGGATGGCGTGGCCTTCCAGGCTGTAGCTGATCTCCACCGCCAGGGTCTGGCGCCAGCGCTGGCGGTTGACCTGGATCAGCTGATCGAGGCTGGCATGCTGGCCGAGCAGCTGCGGATGGCCCTGGGAGAAGCGCAGGTCGAGCTGTTCGGCGATGCCGGCCAGGCAGGCGCCGATCAGGATGCTGGCCAGGTCCAGGAGCATCTCCGTGGTTTCTGTCTCGTTCTTCGGCTGCCAGCCAAGCAGGCGCGCCATGTCGTCCACTTCCGAGTCGTGGAACAGCAGCAGCGCCTCGCCGGCGATGGCCTCGCCGATAAAACCCTGGCAGATGGCGCTGAAACGCTCGCCGCGCTGGGCGTCGAGCAGGGTCATATGCAGTTCGCCGACCTCGAAGATATTCACCTGCGGCAGCGGCAACTGCACGAACACCCCGAGCACCCTGGCCAGCAGTGCGGCGGCGCGGCCCATGGCGATGTTGCTGACCTCGCGCAGGGCGTCGCGGAAACTGACCTTGAGCGCGTCCACGGCGGCGGCCTGGGCCTGCGCCGCAGGCGTGGCCTGGGGGGCGAACAGGCCCAGTTCGATCAGCGTCCGGCGCAGCCGCTCGGGGTCGGCTGGCTTCTGGATAAAGGCCAGCGCGCCCAGCTCGCGCACACGGCGCACGGCTTCCTCCTGCACGTCGCCGGAGACCACGATGACCTGGCTCGCGAGGCCCTCGGCGCGCAGCGCGGCTAGGGTCTGGTAGCCGTCCAGAACCGGCATGGTCAGGTCCAGCAGCAGCACCTGGCCGCGCCCCTGGCGGATCAACGCCAGGGCTTCTTCGCCGTTGGCCGCCTGGCTGAGGGCCACCGGCCATTCGCCGGGCAGGGCGCGAATCAGCTGCTTGCGCGCCATGGCGGAGTCGTCGCAGACCAGCAAGGGGATCACGGTGGGGAAGGACCTGTGCGCAGTGGGGGGTGCTCCTGAGCTTAGTCGCGGTTGGCGTGGCGCAGCCAGTTCAACAGGCCGTGGGCGGCGACCCGGCCGCTGGCGAAGCAGGCGGTGAGTAGGTAACCGCCGGTGGGCGCCTCCCAGTCGAGCATTTCGCCGGCGCAGAACACCCCGGGCAGCGCCCTGAGCATCAGTCGCTCGTCGAGTGCTTCGAAGGACACCCCGCCGGCGCTGCTGATGGCCTCGGCCAGCGGCCGTGGGCGCAGCAGGGTCAGCGGCAGGGCCTTGATCCAGGGCGCCAGGGCGGGCGGATCGGCGAAGGCGGCAGCTGGCGCCAGCTCGCGCAGCAGGGCGGCCTTGACCCCCTCCAGCCCGGCCTGGCGCTGCAGGTGCTTGGCCATGGAGTGCTTGCCGCGCGGCCTGGCCAGTGCCTGCTGCAGCTTGGCCAGCGGCGTCTGCGGCAGCAGGTCGAGGCTGATCACGGCCCGGCCCTCGGCCTCGATGGTGCGGCGAATGGCGGCGGAGAAGGCGTAGACCAGGCTGCCCTCGACGCCCTGTTCGGTGAGGACGAACTCGCCGATCCGTGCGTCCCGACCGGGCAAGCTCAGGGCGACGTTCTTCAGCGGCGCGCCGGCGAACTTGTCGCGCAGGTGCTCGCTCCAGCCGGCCACCTCGAAGCCGCAGTTGCTCGGTTGCAGCGCCGCCACCTCGACGCCGCGCGCCTGCAGCAGCGTCGTCCAGGCGCCGTCGGAACCCAGTCGCGGCCAGCTGCCGCCGCCCAGGGCCAGCAGGCAGGCGTCGGCCGCGAGCCGGCGTTCGCCGTCGGCAGTGGCCAGGCGCAGGCTGCCGTCGTCGTTCCAGCCCAGCCAGCGGGTGCGGGTGTGCAGGGTCACGCCCAGCTCGCGCAGGCGGCGCAGCCAGGCGCGCAGCAGCGGCGCGGCCTTCATGTCGCTGGGGAACACGCGTCCGGAGGTGCCGACGAAGGTGTCGATGCCCAGGCCGTGAATCCAGGCGCGCAGGGCGTCGGCGTCGAAGTCTTCGAGCAGCGCGGCGACCTCCCGCTGACGTTCGCCGTAGCGGCTTAGAAACGCCGGCTTGGCCTCGGAATGGGTGATATTCATGCCGCCGACCCCGGCCAGGAGGAACTTGCGTCCCAGCGAGGGCATGGCGTCGTACAGCTCGACGCGCACCCCGGCACGGGCCAGCACCTCGGCGGCCATCAAGCCGGCGGGGCCACCGCCGACGATGGCGACCAGGGGAGCGGTGGGGGCGGGGATGGCGGGCATGCGGCGACCGGCAGGGCGAGGAAAGGGCGCATTCTAGCCGAAGGGGCAGGGCCCGGGGGGAGCCCTGCGGCGTGGCGCCGGCGGCATCAGGCCAGGCGCGCGTCCAGGCTGTTCTGCGCCAGGCGTCTGGCCTGCTCCTCGGTCATGCCCAGATGTTCGTGCAGGGCGGCGAAGTTCTCGCCGACGTAGCCGCCGAAGTAGGCCGGATCGTCCGAGTTCACCGTCACCTTCACCCCGCGTTCGAGCATCTCGAGGATGTTGTGCTGGCCCATATGCTCGAACACGCACAGCTTGATGTTCGACAGCGGGCAGACGGTCAGCGGGATCTGCTCGTCGATGATGCGCTGCATCAGCCGTTCGTCCTCGCTGGCGCGCACGCCGTGGTCGATGCGCTCGACCTTGAGCAGGTCCAGCGCCTCCCAGATGTACTCGGGCGGGCCTTCCTCGCCGGCGTGCGCCACCGCGTGCAGGCCTTCGCTGCGGGCCTTGGCGAACACCCGTTGGAACAGCCGCGGCGGGAAGCCTTTCTCCGAACTGTCGAGGCCGACGCCGATAAAGGCGTCGCGGAACGGCATGGCCTGCTCCAGGGTCTTGAAGGCCTCCTCCTCGGGCAGGTGACGCAGGAAGCTGAGGATCAGGCCGTGGCTGATGCCCAGTTGCTGCTCGCCGTCGCGCAGCGCCTGCTGGATGCCGCGCAGCACCACCTCGAAGGGAATGCCGCGGTCAGTGTGGGTCTGCGGGTCGAAGAAGGGCTCGACGTGGATGACGTTCTGCGCCTTGCAGCGCTGCAGATAGGCCCAGGTCAGGTCGTAGAAATCCTGCTCGCTGCGCAGTACGTTGGCGCCGGCGTAGTACAGGTCGAGAAATTCCTGCAGGTTGTTGAAGGCGTAGGCCGCGCGCAGGGTCTCGACATCGGCCCAGGGCAGGGCGATCCCGTTACGTTCGGCCAGGGCGAACAACAGTTCGGGCTCCAGCGAGCCCTCCAGGTGCAGATGCAGTTCGGCCTTGGGCAGGGCGTTGAGCCATTCGGGCATGGTCGGGTTCTCGTTATCAGGCTTGCGGTGCGGCCAAGTTTAACCCGTAGGACAGGCATGCGCTGTGCCGGGCGGTGTAGGGCGGACATGGCGAAGCCTTGTCCACCATTGCCGGTTTCGTGGTGGACAAGCCTGGCGGCATGTCCACCCTACGCCTCATTCATCCTGCGCCTCGTCACGCCGATAGGCATAGGTATCGGCAAAGCGCGACAGCAGGTACTCGGCGCTGGTCACCGCCGCGTACTTGGGCGGGTTGTCCGCGCTGGAGCAGTTCGGCAGGCAGTCGATCAGCGTGTCGGGATGCGGTTCGGCGAAGAACGGCATGGCGTAGCGATCCACCCCCAGCGGGCTGATCACCCGGTGCGGCGTGGAGGTGTAACGGTCGTTGCTCCAGCGCGCCAGCATGTCGCCGATATTGACCACGAAGCTGCCGGCCAGCGGCGGCGCGTCGATCCACTCGCCACCCCGCGCACGCACCTGCAGGCCGCCGGCGTCGTCCTGGTAGAGCAGGGTGACGCAGCCGTAGTCGGTGTGCGCCCCGGCACCCTGTTGCTCGGCGCTGCTGGCGGTGTGGCGCGGCGGGTAGTGGATCAGGCGCAGCACGCTGATCGGCTCATGGAAACGCGCGTCGAAGAAGTCGTGCTCGATATCCAGGGCCATGGCCATGGCGCGCAGCAGGGTCCTGGCCAGGTCCTGCATATCGGCGTAATGCTGTTCCATCAGCTCGGCCCAGCCGGGCAGGTGCGGGTGGCGATTCGGCCCGCGCAACGGTTTGCCGGCCAGCACCTCGGGGTGATCGACCGGCATGTGGAAACCCATGTCGAAGGTTTCCTTCAGGTCGCTCGGCTTGCTCGGGTCGAGCTGCTCGGTGGCGATGGCACCGTAACCGCGGTGGTGGGCGCTCCGGGTGATGTCGATCCTGAGTTTTTCCTCGGCGGGCAGGGCGAAGAAGGTCTTCGCCGCACTGAGCAGGGCGTCGATGCGCTCGCTGCCGATAGGGTGGCCGACGATATAGAAGAAGCCCCAGTCGCGGCAGGCGCGGTCGATTTGTTCGGCCACGGCAGGCCAGGCGATTGCGTCGTCGGCGTAGAGAGGGGCAATGTCGATGATGGGAAGGCTGTTCATAAAAGCTCCGGGGTGTTGCTGCGAGTCTTCTCGTACCCAGGGCAGCGAAAAAGGACGTTTCGTGTGAAACGTCCCCTTGATGCGGTTCTGCAGTGCAGGGACGGCATCTCTGTTGGCTCGCGGGAGGGCCGGGCGGCAATCCGCTCTAGCCGCGAGCCATTTGCTTGTTGCGGCTAAAGCCCCTCCCACAAGGTTCAGCCGGTAGGGCGGGTGCAACCCGCCACTGGCCGCGATCAGGTCACTTCGGCAGCTCGGCCTTCAGGTTTTCCACGTAGTAGTTCATCGAGGCCAGCTCGGCATTGGTCGCGCTCACGCCGTCGGCGATGCGCAGCGTGCCGCTCTGATCCTTGATCGGGCCGGTGAAGGGGTGGAACTTGCCGCTGCGGATGTCGGCGATGATCTGCTCGGCCTCGCTCTTCACCTCGGCCGGCACCAGGTCGCTGATCGGAAGTTCTATGGTGTCCTCGGCCAGACCGCCCCAGAAGTCTTCGGATTTCCAGGTGCCGTCGAGCACCGCCTGGGTGGATTTGACGTAGTGCGGGCCCCAGTCGTTGACGATCGAGGTGAGCACGGCCTTGGGCCCGAAATGGGCCATGTCCGAGGCATAGCCCACCGAGTAGACGCCACGGCGCTCGGCGGTCTGGATCGGCGCCGGGCTGTCGGTGTGCTGGAAGATCACGTCCACGCCCTGGTCGATCAGCGCGTTGGCGGCGTCGGACTCCTTGCCCGGATCGAACCAGGTATTGACCCACACCACCTTGATCTCGGTGCCCGGGTTGTACTTGTCCAGGGCCAGCTGGATGGCGTTGATATCGCGGATCACCTCGGGGATCGGGAAGGAGGCGACATAGCCGACCTTCTTGGTCTTGGTCATCTTCGCCGCGAGGAAGCCGCCGACGTAGCGCCCCTCGTAAGAGCGCGACAGGTAGGTGGCGAGGTTCTTGTCCTGCTTGTAGCCGGTGGCGTGCTCGAAGGTGACCTTGGGAAATTGCTTGGCCACCTTGATGGTCGGGTTCATGTAGCCGAAGGAGGTGGTGAAGATCAGGTCGAACCCGCCCTTGGCCATGTTGCGAATCACCCGCTCGGCGTCGGCGCCTTCCGGCACGTTCTCGACGAAGCTGGCGCTGACCTTGTCGCCCATCTCCTTGATCAGCATCTGCCGGCCCTGCTCGTGCTGGTAGGTCCAGCCGTGGTCGCCGATGGGGCCGATATAGACGAAGCCGACCTTCAGCGGATCGGCGGCCGAGGCGCCGAGCATGGCGCCAAGGCCCAGGGCGGCGACGAGGGTGCGCAGCAGCGGTGTCTTGCTCTTCTTGTGCATGGTGGGTGCAGCTCCAGTCTTGGTGTCGGGATGGCCGTTGGTTGGCTGATCCCCTGACTGCAAAAAGCTGACCAACAAGACAGATAGCGGTGTTGCTGCCGTTCTGGCTGCTGGCCTGTCTCGATGCTGGAGCTGGATTGGTGCGTGGTGTTGTGAAGTGCCGTGTTGTGGTGCGTAGGTGCTCGTCAATGGCGGTCGCGGCTGAAGCCCCTCCCACAGGTTGGCGCTGTTCTTGCGGGAGGGGGCCTTTGTGGGAGGGGCTTTAGCCGCGACAGCTGCGACTCAGACGGTAGCCTGGGCATCGCTGCGCTCGATCCAGCCTACGCAACCGATGTCAGCCTGCGATCAGCTCACGCGCGGCCTGACGGTGATCGGCGATCAACTGCGCCACATCCAGCCCCTCGATCTGCCCATCGATGACGCGCCAGGTGCCGCCGATCATCATCCGGTCGGCGCGGTCGGCGCCGCACAGCAGCAGCGCAGAGAGTGGATCGTGGCTACCGGAGAAGCGCAGCTCGTCGAGCTTGAACAGCGCCAGATCGGCCTGCTTGCCCACCGCCAGCTCGCCGATGTCGTCGCGGCCCAGCAATTTCGCCGAACCCTTGCTGGCCCAGCCGAGCACCCGCTCTGGGGTGATCTGCTCGGCGCCGTAGCGCAGGCGTTGGATGTACAGGGCCTGGCGCGCTTCTAGGATCATGTTCGAGGCATCGTTGGAGGCCGAGCCGTCGACGCCCAGGCCCAGCGGCGCACCGGCGGCTTCCAGTTCCACGCTGGGGCAGATGCCCGAGGCCAGGCGCATGTTGGAGCTGGGGCAATGGCAGATGCCGGTGCCGGCGGCACCAAGGCGGGCGATTTCCTCGGGGTTGAAATGGATGCCGTGGGCCAGCCAGGTGCGCGGGCCGAGCCAGCCGACGCTGTCCAGATAATCCACGGTGCGCAGGCCGAAGCGCTGCAGGCAGAAGTCTTCCTCGTCGAGGGTTTCCGCCAGGTGGGTGTGCAGGCGCACGTCCAGTTGCTCGGCCAGCTCGGCGCTCTGGCGCATGATGGCCTGGGTCACCGAGAAGGGCGAGCAGGGCGCCAGGGCGATCTGGATCTGCGCGCCGTCGCCGCGCTGGTGGTACTGGCCGATCAGGCGCTGGCTGTCGGCCAGGATCACCTCGCCCTGCTGCACCGTCTGCTGCGGCGGCAGGCCGCCGTCGGCCTCGCCCAGGCTCATCGAACCGCGGGTGAGCATCGCACGCATGCCCAGTTCGCGTACCGCCTCGACCTGCACGTCGATGGCATGCTCCAGGCCGCCGGGGAACAGATAGTGATGGTCGGCTGCAGTGCTGCAGCCGGACAGCAGCAGTTCGGCCAGCGCCACCTTGCTGGCCAGGGCCAGTTTCTCCGGCGTGAGGCGCGCCCAGACCGGGTAGAGTGTCTTCAGCCAGGGGAACAGCGGCTGGTTGACCACCGGCGCCCAGGCGCGAGTGAGGGTCTGGTAGAAGTGATGGTGGGTGTTGATCAGGCCCGGCAGCAGCACATGCTCGCGGGCATCGAACACTTGCTGGCAGGGCGCGGCGGGTTGCTGGCCTTTGCTGAGCACTTCGCTGATGCGGCCATCCTCGATCACCAGGCCGCCGGAAGCGTCCAGGCCGTTGGCGGTGAAAATGGCGAGAGGGTTCTTGATCCAGATACGGGTAGCAGCCATGAGCAGGCTCCTCAGTGGTTGAGTCGAGCCAGCTCAGTGTTGACCCTGTCTGCTGATCCAGGTGCGTCGGAATCGACGTGCGGGGGAAGATAGCTGACTCTGAAGTCAGGGGCAACAAACCTGTCGCGGGGGGGGGGCGCGCCCCCCCCCCCCCCCCCCGGGGGGGGGGGGGGGGGTCGAGACCCGCACAACAACCAAACAACCCACCCCCAAAACAAAAACCGAG
>NZ_JBITWE010000002.1:0-204926 GCF_044543505.1 Pseudomonas sp. NPDC077186 | reverse complement strand
GCCTGTTTTTGTTGGTGTGTTTATTTTTTCATTATTATTCTGTCCTCCAAAACAACCCGCCCCCCCCCCCCCCCCCCCCCACCCCCCCCCCGCCCGGGGGGGCGCCCCCCCCCCCCCGCGACTCTCACAAGGTCAGAGCCACACCGAATCCCACAGCGGGTAATCGCCCACCCGGCCGACCAAGCCTGCTCGTAGAGGATTGGCAACGATATAGCGTGCCGCTGGCAGTAGGTCTTCCTCACGACGTAATGCCCGGTCATGAAAGCCATCCTGCCAGAGTTTTCCCTGGCGACCGGACAACGCGTTGACTTGCTTGGCGCTGCGTCCCTTGATGCGCCGCATCAGGTCACTAAGCGAGCCATGCTGCAGGGCAATCAACCAGTGCAGGTGATCGGGCATGAGTACCCAAGCCAGCGATTCGGCTAGGCCTTCTTGCTGCGCGGTTTTCAGTTCCGCGACGACGAGTCGACCCACAGTGAAGTCCGAAAACAGCATTTCGCGGTTTTCGGTCGTTGCGGTGAGTAGGTAGATGCGCTGCGGCTCCGAGAAGCGACCGGCGCGCAAGCGAGCTGAGTGGGGCATTCCTTTGCCTCCCGGGTGGGCGTGACAAAGGTATAGCCGATAAAAGCCTTGTCGCGGCTAAAGCCCCTCCCACAGCACCAGTGCAGTCTGAGGGAGCGGCTTTTGTGGGAGGGGCTTTAGCCGCGACCTCTCCTCATCAATGCCCCGGTTGCCAAGGCTGGCCCAGCGATACCGGCGCATACAGCCGGGTCTTGATGGCATCGCGCGAGAGCAGTACCAGCACCAGGATGGTGGCGACGTAGGGCAGCATGGCCAGCAGGTTGGACGGTATCGACAGGCCGATGCCCTGTGCCACCAGGTGGAGAATGCTGGCCAGGCCGAACAGGTAGGCGCCGAGCAGCACGCGCAACACCCGCCAACTGGCGAACACCACCAGCGCCAGGGCGATCCAGCCGCGCCCGGCGGTCATGTTTTCCGCCCACATCGGCGTGTAGGCCAGCGACAGGTAGCCGCCGGCCAGGCCTGCCATGGCGCCGCCGAACAGCACCGCCAGGGTGCGCACGCGCAGCACCGGCAGGCCCATGGCACTGGCGGCGTCCGGATTCTCGCCAACCGCCTGGATGATCAGGCCGATGCGGCTTTTCAGCAGCACCCAGGCCACCAGGGCGAAGAGGGCGAAGGACAGGTAGATCAGCAGGTCCTGGGCGAACAGCATGCGCCCGATCAGCGGAATGTCCGCCAGCAGCGGAATGACGATGGGCTCGAAACCGGACAGCGGCTTGCCGACCCAGGCGGCGCCGACGAAGGTGGACAGGCCGACGCCGAAGATGGTCAGGGCCAGGCCGGTGGCCACCTGGTTGGCGTTGAAGCCCAGCGCCACGGCGGCGAACAGCAGCGACAGCAGCATGCCGGCGGCAATCGCCAGCAACACGCCGAGCCACAGGCTGCCGGTGCTGAAGGCGACGATGAAACCGATCACCGCGCCGAACAGCATCATGCCTTCCTGGCCGAGGTTGAGCACGCCGCTCTTCTCGCACACCAGTTCGCCCAGGGCCACCAGCAGCAACGGTGTGCCGGTGCGCACCATGGCATAGAAGATATTGGTCAACAGATCGAGATCCATGGGGATTCCTTTGTATTCATGCTCTTGGTGGGAGGCGCTTCAGCGGCGACGGTCGCGGCTAAAGCCCCTCCCACAGTCAGGTGGTCGCCTCGGTGAGCTTCTCGCGCTTGGCCCATTTCCACTGCAGCCGTGGCCGGTAGAGGATCAGCACGTCGCAGGCCAGCAGGTAGAACAGCATCATTCCCTGGAACAGCTGGGTGATCGCCTGCGGCAGGTTGAGGTTCATCTGCGCGTTCTCGCCGCCCAGGTAGAGCAGCGCCATCAACAGGCTGGCGGCGACGATGCCGAGCGGATTGAGGCGACCGAGGAAGGCCACGGTGATCGCTGCATAGCCATAGCCGGGCGACACCTGTGGCACCAGCTGGCCAATCGGCCCGGCCACTTCGCCGACACCGGCCAGGCCGGCCAGGGCGCCGCTGAGCAGCAGGGCGAACCACACCAGGCGCTTCTCGCGAAAACCGACGAAGCCGGCGGCGCGGCTGTCCAGGCCCAGCACCTTGATCTGGAAGCCGAGGAAGCTCTTGTGCAGCAGCACCCACACCGCCACCAGGGCCAGCAACGCCAGGTACAGGCCGCCGTGCAGGCGCCCGTCCTCGCTGACCAGCGGCAGGCGGCTGGCATCGCCGAACATCGCCGATTCGGGGAAGTTGAAACCAGCCGGATCCTTCAGCGGGCCATGCACGAAGAACAGCAGCAGGTTCAGCGCGATGTAGTTGAGCATGATGCTGGTGAGGATCTCGTTGGCGTTGAACTGCGTGCGCAGCCAGGCGGTGAGCCCGGCCCAGGCCGCGCCCGCGCAGGTACCGGCCAGCACCACCGCCGCCAGCGCCCAACGGCTTTCCCAGTCGAGCAGTTGCAGGGCCATGGCGCTGCCGGCCAGGGCGCCGATCAGCAGTTGGCCTTCGGCGCCGATGTTCCAGATGCGTGCCTGGTAGGCCACCGCCAAGCCGAGGGCACAGAGCAGAATCGGTAGCGCCTTGACCAGCAGTTCGGACACGCCATACCAGTCGCTGAGCGGGGCGATCAGCAGGCTGTGCAGGGTTTCCAGCGGCTCATGACCGAGCAGGGTGAACAGCAGCATGCCGCTCAGCAGCGTCAGTACGGCGGCCAGCAACGGCGACAGCCAGAGCATGGGGCGCGACTCTTGGCCGCGTGGTTGCAGGGATAACAGCATGACGGGCTCCGTCAGCAGGCCGCAGCAGCGGCGGGTTGATCGAATTCACCGGCCATCCAGCGGCCGACTTCCACGCTGGAGACCTGCGCGGTGTCGGCCAGCGGCGACAGCCGCCCGCTGCACAGCGCGCCGATGCGGTCGCTGATCTGCAGCAGCTCGTCGAGGTCTTCGGAGATCACCAGGATCGCCGCGCCGGCATCGCGCAGGGCGATCAGTGCGCGGTGGATGGCGGCCGCCGCGCCGACATCGACGCCCCAGGTCGGGTGCGCGGCCACCAGCAGCTTGGGGTTCTGCAGAATCTCGCGACCGAGGATAAATTTCTGCAGGTTACCGCCGGACAGGCTGCGCGCCGCGCTGTCGGCATCCGGCGTCTTCACCGCGAAGCGGCGGATGATCGCTTCGGCCAGCGCGCGCACCTTGCTGCGCCGGATCAGACCATGGCTCAGCAAGCCTTGCTGGAAGGCGGTAAGCAGGGCGTTGTCCACCAGGCTCATCTCCGGCACCGCGCCGTGGCCGAGGCGCTCGGCGGGGACGAAGGCCAGGCCCAGCTGGCGCCGCGTATCCGGATGCAGATTGGCCACTGGTGCGGCATCGATGCTCACCCGCTCGCGCTCGCTGCGGGGTAGGCGCGTTTCGCCGCTGAGCAGGGCAAGCAGTTCGTCCTGGCCATTGCCGGCCACCCCGGCGATGCCGACGATCTCGCCGCTGCGCACTTCCAGGCGAATGCGTTCGAGCGAGCAGCCGAACGGGTCGGGGTTGTGCCAACTGAGGTCATCGACGCGCAGGCGTGGCAGGCCGCCGCTGACCTTCGGGTAACTGCTTTCCAGGCCCTCGGCATCGCCGACCATCAGCCGCGCCAGTTCCAGATCCGAGCACTCCGCCGGCAGGCAATGGCCGGACACCCGGCCGCCGCGCAGCACCGTGGCGCTCTGGCACAGCGCGCGCACCTCGCCGAGCTTGTGGCTGATGAACAGGATGCTGCAGCCTTCGGCAGCCAGGCGGCGCAGGGTGACGAACAGTTCGTCGGCCTCCTGTGGGGTGAGCACCGAGGTCGGCTCATCGAGGATCAGCAGCTTGATGTCCTGCATCAGGCAGCGCACGATCTCCACCCGCTGGCGCTCGCCGATGGACAGGCTGTGCACCAGGCGGGTCGGCTCCAACGCCATGCCGTAGCGCTGCGACACCTCGCGGATTCTCGGCTCCAGCTGCTTCGGCGTGCCGGCGTCCGCGCCCATGGCCAGGGCGATGTTCTCGGCCACGCTCAGGGTCTCGAACAGCGAGAAATGCTGGAACACCATGCCGATGCCCAGGTCGCGCGCCATGGCCGGGTCGCGCATGGTCAGCCGCTCGCCCTGCCAGCGGATCTCGCCGCTACTGGGTTGGGTCACGCCGTAGATGATCTTCATCAGCGTGCTCTTGCCTGCGCCGTTCTCGCCGAGCAGGGCGCGGATCTCGCCGGGGGCGATGGCCAGGTCGATACGGTCGTTGGCCAGGCAGCCGGGGTAGCGCTTGCTGATGGCCGACAGCTGCAGGCGTGGGGTAGCGGGTGGGGCGGACATGAATAACGCTCGTCGATGGGAGGCGAGCGGAGTCAAAGCAAAAACCTGGCCATGCAGTCAGAAATGCCCGGCGGCGGGCTGCCTCCGTTGCCGTATCGGTACGCGCCGCCCCAGGCTGGTGCGGCACCTTGCCGTGGCCAGGCAACACGCACCAGAAGCAGGCGCGGCGGCGCCGCATGCGGCCGGTTGCCGCAGCGGCGGAAGGCCGCGTCGGCCTTGGTTATACTCCGCGCACCTAGGGAGTTGTCATGCTCGAACCCGTGCAGTTGCTGTCCGCCAGCCGCCAGAACCTCTGGCGCCTGACCCTGATCCGTATCCTCGTGCTGGCCGCCCAGGCCGGTTCGGTGGGCCTCGCCTACAAGTCGGGGATGCTGCCGCTACCCTGGCTGGAGCTGTCGGCGACCCTCGGCGTGTCGCTGCTGCTGTGCCTGGGCACCGCCCTGCGGCTGCGCGGCCCGTGGCCGGTCACCGAACTGGAATACGCGGTGCAGCTGGCCTGCGACCTGATCATCCACAGCGTGCTGCTGTATTACACCGGCGGCTCGACCAACCCCTTCGTCTCCTATTACCTGGTGCCGCTGACCATCGCCGCGGCGACCTTGCCGTGGCTGTTCACCATCGTCCTCGCCGGCCTGGCGCTGGCCGGCTACACCCTGCTGCTGGTGTGGACCCATCCGCTGGAGCTGCCGGCGGCGCGCGAGAGCCTGCTGGTGTACGGCATGTGGCTGAGCTTCGCCCTGTCCGCGGCGCTGATCACCTTCTTCGTCGCCAAGATGGCCGAGGAGCTGCGCCGCCAGGACGAGCTGCGCGCCGAACGCCGCGAGGAGAGCCTGCGCGACCAGCAGCTGCTGGCCGTGGCCACCCAGGCCGCCGGCGCCGCCCACGAGCTGGGCACGCCGCTGGCGACCATGAGCGTGCTGCTCAAGGAGCTGCGCCAGGAGCATCGCGACCAGCCGGCGCTGCAGGACGACCTGGCGCTGCTGCAGGAACAGGTCAAGCTGTGCAAGGACACCCTGCAGCAACTGGTGCGCGCCGCCGAGGCGGACCGGCGCCAGGCGGTGGTCGAGCAGTCCTGCGTCGAGTGGCTGGAAACCACCCTCAATCGCTGGCACCTGATGCGCCCCGAGGCCAGCTACCGCTACCAGTGCCTGGGCCGCGGCACGCCGCCGCGCTTGATGCCGCCGGCCGACCTGACCCAGGCGCTGCTCAACCTGCTCAACAACGCCGCCGACGCCTGCCCGGACAAGCTCGACATCCGCCTCGACTGGGATCACCAGTGGCTGCGCCTGAGCATCCGCGACCACGGCGCCGGCGTGCCGCTGGCGATCGCCGAGCAGCTCGGCCGGCCGTTCTTCACCACCAAGGGCAAGGGCTTCGGCCTCGGCCTGTTCCTCAGCCAGGCCAGCGTGACCCGTGCCGGCGGCACGGTTAAGTTGTATAACCATGAAGAAGGCGGCACCCTCACCGAACTGAAGTTGCCGCGAGCCTATGGCGTGGCCTGACAAGGAAAAACCATGAGCGACGAATCCCTGTTCGACGGCGAAGAGCAACCGCACCTGCTGCTGGTGGACGACGATCCCACCTTCACCCGCGTCATGGCCCGCGCCATGAGCCGCCGCGGCCTGCGCGTGTCCACCGCGGCCAATGCCGACGAGGGCCTGGCGCTGGCCAAGGACGATCTGCCCGACTACGCCGTGGTCGACCTGAAGATGGAAGGCGACTCCGGCCTGGTGCTGCTGCCCAAGCTGCTCGAGCTCGATCCGGAGATGCGCGTGGTGATCCTCACCGGCTACTCCAGCATCGCCACCGCGGTGGAGGCGATCAAGCGCGGCGCGGCCAACTACCTGTGCAAGCCGGCCGATGCCGACGACGTGCTCACCGCGCTGCTCTCCGAACACGCCGACCTCGACAGCCTGGTGCCGGAAAACCCGATGTCGGTGGATCGCCTGCAGTGGGAGCACATCCAGCGCGTGCTGGCCGAGCACGAAGGCAATATCTCCGCCACCGCCCGCGCCCTCGGCATGCACCGCCGTACCCTGCAGCGCAAGTTGCAGAAGCGTCCGGTGCGGCGCTGACGCCGCTTGCGGCGTTGCGCCGTGCGCACCAGGGCAAGGCCCGTAGCCCGGATTGATTCCTAGCGCGTAGGGTGGGCTTTAGCCCACCAACGGTGGTCCGCGTGGGCTAAAGCGGATCGCCGCCCGGCCCACCCTACAAGGCTGAGTCCGCCCTGCGACTGAGGGCGAGACGACCTGATGCTCAAGTGAACGGCTTTACGCCTGTGGGAGGCCTTGCCTTGGCCATGGCCGAAAAATTGTTAGCCGGCTAACATAGGTCGTCATACAACTTCCGCCGGGATCGCCATGTTCGCCGTCGTCCAGCAAACCCTCGCCATCACCGCGCCGGTGTTCGCCATGCTGTTTCTCGGCGTGGCGCTCAAGCGCCTGCACTGGATCGACCGCGCCTTTATCGACACTGCCTCGAGCCTGGTGTTTCGCGGCACCATGCCGACCCTGCTGTTTCTCGGTATAGTCCGCGCCGACCTGAATGCCGCCCTGCAACCGGCGCTGCTGCTGTTCTTCGTCGCCGCCACCCTGGTCTGCTTCGTCCTCGCCTGGGGCTGGGCGATCTGGCGCATCCCCTTCGCGGATCGTGGCATCTACACCCAGGGCGCCTTTCGCGGCAACAACGGCATCGTCGGCCTGGCCCTGGCCACCAGCCTCTACGGCGACTACGGCCTGTCCCTGGGGGCGGTGCTCGGCGGGGTGGTGATCCTCTGCTACAACGTGCTCTCGGCCATCGTCCTGGCCATCTACAGTCCCGGCGCCAAGGCCGGGCCGCTGGCCATCGCCAGGAGCATCCTGATCAATCCGCTGATCATCGGCGTGCTGCTGGCGATTCCCTTCGCCTACTGGCGGATCGCGCTGCCGGACTGGCTGCTGACCTCGGCCGAGTACTTCGCGCAGATGACCCTGCCGCTGGCGCTGATCTGCATCGGCGGCACCCTCAGCCTGGCCTCGCTGCGTCGCAGCAGCGGCACGGCGCTGAGTTCCAGCCTGATGAAGATGGTCTGGCTGCCGCTGCTGGCAACCGCGGGCGCCTGGCTGTACGGCTTTCGCCAGGCGGACCTGGCGATCCTCTTCCTCTACTTCGCCAGCCCCACGGCGGCGGCCAGCTTCGTCATGGCCCGCGCCGTGGGCGGCAACCACGAGCTGGCGGCGGCGATCATCGTGATCACCACACTGGCGGCGGTGGTGACCACCAATGTCGGGCTGTTGTTATTGCAGTGGGGTGGCTGGATATGAAACTGGCCGTCATCCCCTGAGGAACGCCTTCCCCGTAGGGCGGCGCGGGGCCGCCTAGGCCATGCGCACCGAGGCTGGTGGCGATGGCTGGTGCGCGCGGCGCACCCTACGAACCGGCTTCAGCGAAACAGGCATTCCGCCACACACGGAGGGCAGAGCCAACCGGCGTGAGGGATGCCTTCCCTGTAGGGTGCGCCGTGCGCACCAACGCTGCCGGCGATGGCTGGTGCGCGCAGCGCCCCTACGAACCGGCGTTGCGCTGGTATTCCTCGATCACTTCCTGCGCCGCGCGGAAGGCGTCGATGCTGGCCGGTACGCCGGCGTAGACCGCGCAGTGCAGCAGGGTCTCGCGGATTTCCTCCACCGTGCAGCCGTTGTTCAGCGCGCCGCGCACGTGGCCCTTGAGTTCCTGCGGGCATTTCAGCGCGGTCAATGCGGCCAGGGTGATCAGGCTGCGGGTGGCGCGCGGCAGGCCGTCGCGGGTCCACACGCCGCCCCAGGCATGCTGGTTGACGAAATCCTGCAGCGGCTGGGTGAAGTCGGTGGCGTTGCCCAGGGCGCGCTCGACGAAGGCGTCGCCCATCACCTCGCGGCGTACCTTGAGGCCCTGCTCGTGGTTGTCGCTCATGCTCAGATCTCCAGTCCGCGTTGTTTGTGCCAGGCGCGCGCGGCGATGATCGCCAGGGTCACCGCGGTCAGCGGCAGCACATAGCCGATCATCGCCTCGCCGAAGGTCTGGGCGAACGGCCGGCCGGTGGCGAACAGCACCAGGTAGCCGGTGTAGGCCGCGTAGTAGGCGAGGAACAGCGCGCCTTCCCAGCGGTTGATGCGGTAGCCGGCGAAGAAGATCGGCAGGCAGGCCACGGCCACCGCGATCATCACCGGGAAGTCGAAGGCCAGGGCGTTGGGCGACACGGAAATCGCCGCCGGCGCCACCAGCGAGGCCAGGCCCAGCACGCAGAGCAGGTTGAAGATGTTGCTGCCGACTATGTTGCCCACGGCGATATCGCGCTCGCCCTTGAACGCGGCGATGATCGAGGTGGCCAGCTCCGGCAGCGAGGTGCCGATGGCGATCACGGTCAGGCCGATCACCAGCTCGGACAGGCCGAGGGCGCGGGCCAGTTGCACGGCGCCTTCGACCAGCAGGTTGGAGCCGCCCACCAGCAGCACCAGGCCGGCGACGATCAGGCCCAGGTTGACCACCCAGGCATGGGGCTTGGCCGGCTCGTTCAGGCCGAATTCCTTGGTGAACTCGTCGTCCTCGCCGCCCTTGTCCTGGCGGGCGCTGTAGATCAGGAAGCCGGTGTAGGCCAGCACGCCGGCGAACAGCAGGGCGCCGTCGAGGCGGCTCAGTTCGCCGTCCCAGGCCAGGGCGAAGGTCACCAGGCTGGCGCCGATCATGATCGGCACGTCGAGGCGGATCAGCTGGCGCGAGACGATCAGCGGCGCAACCAGGGCGGTCAGGCCGAGAATCAGCAGGACGTTGGCGATGTTGCTGCCGACCACGTTGCCGATCGCCAGGTCGCCGCTGCCGTTGATCGCCGACTGCACGCTGACCGCGGTTTCCGGCGCGCTGGTGCCGAAGGCCACCACGGTCAGGCCGATGATCAGCGGCGGGATGCCGAACTGCGCGGCCAGCTTGGCGGCGCCGCGTACCAGCACCTCGGCGCCGGCGACCAGCAGCACCAGGCCGGCGATCAGGTAGACGTAGGTCATCATTGTCATTGCGGGGGCTCCGGGAAAAATGCGCCTAGTGTAGCGATGGCGTATCGCCGCGCCAGTGGGGCAGGGGCGCTATTTGTTACCAGTCCTGTTTCACTCCAGTTGCTCGACCCGCACCGGCACCACGCCGGCGCGCAGCATGCCCAGGCGTTCGGCGGCGGCGCGCGAGACGTCGATGATGCGCCCGCGCACGAAGGGGCCGCGGTCGTTGATGCGCACCACCACGCTGCGTTCGTTGCTCAGATTGGTGACCCGCACCCGGGTGCCGAACGGCAGGCTGCGGTGCGCGGCGGTCAGCGCGTGCTGGTCGAAGCGCTCGCCACTGGCGGTCTTGCGGCCATGGTGGCGGTCGCCGTAGTAGGAGGCCTTGCCGGTTTCTGTGGCGCCGCCGCTGCCGCTGCCGAAGGTGGAGCAGCCGGCGAGCACGGCGAACAGGCCGAGCGCGACGACGGCCTGTAGCCCGGATGCAATCCGGGGGCGCAAGGATTCTCGGATTGCATCCGGGCTACAAATAAGCATCGTCTGGTTCTCCAGGTAAACGAACGCCGGGCAAGCCCGGCGTCGTTACAGCGGTGGCAAGCGGGCCGGTCCGGCTCAGCCTTCGAGCTTCTTCTTCAGCAGTTCGTTCACTTGCCCCGGGTTGGCCTTGCCTTTCGAGGCCTTCATCGCCTGGCCGACGAAGAAGCCGAACATCTTGCCGCGCTTGGCTTCATCGCTGGCGCGGTACTGCTCGACCTGCTCGGCGTTGGCCGCCAGCACTTCGTCGAGCATGGCCTCGATGGCGCCCGAGTCGGTGACCTGCTTGAGGCCTTTTGCTTCGATGATGGCGTCGGCGGATTCGCCTTCGCCGGCCGCCAGGGCCTCGAACACCATCTTGGCGATCTTGCCGCTGATGGTGTTGTCCTTGATGCGCAGGATCATCCCGCCCAGCTGCTCGGCGGACACCGGCGACTGGTCGATTTCCAGGTTGTCCTTGTTGAGCAGGCTGGACAGCTCGCCCATCACCCAGTTGGCCGCCAGCTTGGCATCGCCGCATACCGCATTGACCGCCTCGAAGTAGTCGGCCAGCTCGCGACTGGCGGCCAGCACCGTGGCGTCGTAGGCGGACAGGCCGAACTGGCTCTCGAAGCGCTCGCGCTTCTGCACCGGCAGCTCCGGCAGGCTGGCGCGCACTTCGTCGAGGAAGCTTGGCTCGATCACCACCGGCAGCAGGTCGGGGCAGGGGAAGTAGCGGTAGTCGTTGGCTTCCTCCTTGCTGCGCATGGAGCGCGTCTGGTCCTTGTTCGGGTCGTACAGGCGGGTTTCCTGCACCACCTGGCCGCCGTCCTCGATCAGCTCGATCTGGCGCTGGATTTCGTGGTTGATCGCCTTCTCGATAAAGCGGAAGGAGTTGACGTTCTTGATCTCGGCGCGGGTGCCGAACTCGACCTGGCCCTTGGGTCGCACCGAGACGTTGCAGTCGCAGCGCAGCGAGCCTTCGGCCATATTGCCGTCGCAAATGCCCAGGTAACGCACCAGGGCGTGGATGGCCTTGACATAGGCCACCGCCTCCTTGGCGCTGCGGATGTCCGGCTCGGAGACGATCTCCAGCAGCGGGGTGCCGGCGCGGTTCAGGTCGATGCCGCTCATGCCGTGGAAGTCTTCGTGCAGGCTCTTGCCGGCGTCCTCTTCCAGGTGCGCGCGGGTGATGCCGATGCGCTTGACCGTGCCGTCTTCCAGGCTGATGTCCAGATGGCCCTTACCGACGATGGGATGCTCCATCTGGCTGGTCTGGTAGCCCTTGGGCAGGTCCGGGTAGAAGTAGTTCTTGCGGGCGAAGACGTTCTGCGGCGCGATATGCGCGTCGATCGCCAGGCCGAACTTCACCGCCATGCGCACCGCCTCGGCGTTGAGCACCGGCAGGGTGCCGGGCATGCCGAGGTCGATCAGGCTGGCCTGGGTGTTGGGCTCGGCGCCGAAGCTGGTGGCGCTGGCCGAGAAGATCTTCGATTGGGTGCTGAGCTGAGCGTGGATCTCGAGCCCGATCACTGTTTCCCATTGCATGTGTGTCGTCCTCAGAAGCCGCTCGGTGCTTGTTTATGCCAGTCGCTGACCTGCTGGTACTGGTGCGCGACATTCAGCAGGCGGCCTTCCTGGAAGTAGTTGCCGAGCAGCTGCACGCCCACCGGCAGGCCATCGACGAAGCCGGCCGGCATCGACAGGCCGGGAATGCCGGCCAGGTTGGCGGTGATGGTGTAGATGTCTTCGAGGTAGGCGGAAACCGGGTCGGCGTTCTTCTCGCCGAGCTTCCAGGCCAGGTTCGGCGTGGTCGGGCCGAGGATCACGTCCACCTCTTTGAAGGCGGCGACAAAGTCGTTCTTGATCAGCCGGCGGATCTGCTGCGCCTTGATGTAGTAGGCGTCGTAGTAACCGGCCGACAGGGCGTAGGTGCCGACCATGATGCGCCGCTTGACCTCGGCGCCGAAGCCTTCGCCACGCGAACGCTTGTACAGGTCTTCGAGGTTGACCGGGTTTTCGCAGCGGTAGCCGAAGCGTACGCCGTCGAAACGCGACAGGTTGGAGCTGGCCTCGGCCGGCGCGATCACGTAGTAGGCGGGAATCGCGTGCTGCATATTCGGCAGCGAGATGTCCTTCACCGTGGCGCCGAGCTTTTTCAGCTCCTCGACCACGGCCATGACCTTCTCGCCGATACGCGCGTCGAGGCCGGCGCCGAAGTATTCCTTGGGCAGGCCGATGCGCAGGCCGGCCAGCGACTGGCTCAGGGCGGCCAGGTAGTCGTCCACCGGCTGCTCGACGCTGGTGGAGTCCTTGGCGTCGAAACCGGCCATGGCGCCGAGCAGCAGCGCGCAGTCCTCGGCGGTGCGGGCCAGCGGGCCGCCCTGATCGAGGCTGGAGGCATAGGCGATCATGCCCCAGCGCGAAACCCGGCCGTAGGTGGGCTTGATCCCCGTGAGGTTGGTCAGCGCCGCCGGCTGGCGGATCGAGCCGCCGGTGTCGGTGCCGGTGGCGGCCGGCAGCAGGCGCGCGGCTACGGCTGCTGCAGAGCCGCCGCTGGAGCCGCCGGGTACGCGGGAGAGGTCCCAGGGGTTCTTCACCGCGCCGTAGTGGCTGGATTCGTTGGCCGAGCCCATGGCGAACTCGTCCATGTTCAGCTTGCCCAGGGTCACGGCGCCGGCGGCTTTGAGCTTTTCCACCACGGTGGCGTCGTAGGGCGCCTTGAAACCGGTGAGGATCTTCGAGCCGCAGGAAGTCAGCACGTTCTGGGTGCAGAACAGGTCCTTGTGGGCGATCGGCGCGCCGAGCAGGGCGCCGCTCTCGCCGGCGGCGCGACGGGCGTCGGCGGCCTTGGCCTGCTCGATGGCGAGGTCCTCGGTGACGGTGATAAAGCTGTTGAGCTGCGGATCGAGCTGCGCGATCCGCGCCAGCAGGCTGCGGCTCAGCTCTTCGGCGGAGAATTCTTTGGCGGCGAGGGCGCGGGCGATCTCGGCCAGGGTCAGTTGATGCATGTCAGGCCCTTTCCTTTATTCGATGACTTTCGGCACGAGATACAGGCCGTTTTCCACGGCCGGGGCGATGGCCTGGTAGGCGTCGCGCTGGTTGCTCTCGCAGGCCACATCGGCGCGCAGGCGCTGGGTGGCTTCCAGCGGGTGGGCCAGGGGCTCGATGCCCTGGGTGTCGACCGCCTGCATCTGATCGATCAGGCCGAGGATGTTGTTCAGGGTCGCGGTGGTTTGCGGAAGATCGCCTTCGTTCAGGCCCAGGCGGGCCAGGTGGGCGATTTTTTCCACCTCGGAGCGTTCAAGCGCCATCGGGGGTTCTCCAGTGGAAGTGTGATCGGGGTCTTGCTATGCGTGCCTGACGCAGGGAACGGATGTCGCGAGCCGGCGGTCAAAGGCCGCGATGTGCGGCTGCAAGGCCCGGAAAAACAGGCAATCTACCATATTGGCGCCTTGCTCAAAATCCCCGCCGTTGTTAGAGTTTGCCGCACTTTTTACCTGCGCGTTTTCGCGCTTCGCCTTTACCCACGCGTTGCCTAGGGTCCCTTTCCCCATGTTCAAGAAACTGCGTGGCATGTTTTCCAGCGATCTGTCGATCGACCTGGGCACTGCCAATACCCTCATTTATGTGCGCGAACGCGGCATCGTGCTGAACGAGCCGTCCGTGGTCGCCATCCGTACCCACGGTAACCAGAAAAGTGTCGTCGCCGTCGGCTCCGAGGCCAAGCGCATGCTCGGCCGTACCCCGGGCAACATCGCCGCCATCCGCCCGATGAAGGACGGCGTGATCGCCGACTTCAGCGTCTGCGAGAAGATGCTGCAGTACTTCATCAACAAGGTGCACGAGAACAGCTTCCTGCAGCCCTCGCCGCGCGTGCTGATCTGCGTGCCGTGCAAGTCGACCCAGGTCGAGCGCCGCGCCATCCGCGAATCGGCGCTCGGCGCCGGCGCCCGCGAAGTGTTCCTGATCGAAGAACCGATGGCCGCGGCCATCGGCGCCGGCCTGCCGGTGGAAGAAGCGCGCGGCTCGATGGTCGTCGACATCGGCGGCGGCACCACCGAAATCGCCCTGATCTCGCTGAACGGCGTGGTCTACGCCGAATCCGTGCGGGTCGGCGGCGACCGCTTCGACGAAGCCATCATCACCTACGTGCGCCGCAACTACGGCTCGCTGATCGGCGAATCCACCGCCGAGCGGATCAAGCAGGAAATCGGCACCGCCTACCCGGGCGGCGAAATCCGCGAAGTCGACGTGCGCGGCCGCAACCTGGCCGAGGGCGTGCCGCGCAGCTTCACCCTCAACTCCAACGAAGTGCTCGAGGCGCTGCAGGAATCCCTGGCGACCATCGTCCAGGCGGTCAAGAGCGCGCTGGAGCAGTCGCCGCCCGAGCTGGCCTCGGACATCGCCGAGCGCGGCCTGGTGCTGACCGGCGGCGGCGCGCTGCTGCGCGACCTGGACAAGCTGCTGGCGCAGGAAACCGGCCTGCCGGTGATAGTCGCCGAAGACCCGCTGACCTGCGTCGCCCGTGGCGGCGGCAAGGCGCTGGAGATGATGGATCGCCACACCATGGATCTGCTGTCCTCGGAGTAATCCGACGCGCCAGCCGGGTCCGCCGTGCCGCCTTCGGGCGGCACGCGCATGTTCAAGCACTGCAGTACACTCGCCCCCATTCCTTGCCGGATCGGTTTGTCTTTCGCATGAACTCGCGCGTCTTGCGCCCTCGCGGCGCACAAGGGGTCGGCCATTAAGCCGCTCTTCGCCAAAGGCCCCTCGCTGGGCATCCGCCTGCTGGTGCTGGCCGTGCTCTCGGCCGTGCTGATGGTGGTCGATGCCCGTTTCGAGGCGCTCAAACCGCTGCGCAGCCAGCTGGGCCTGGTGCTGACGCCCTTCTACTGGCTGGCCGACCTGCCGGTGCGCGCCTGGGATGGCGCCACCCAGCAGATTTCCAGTCGCAGCGAACTGATGGCCGAGAACGAGAAGCTCAAGGCCGAGGCCCTGCTGCTGCAGCGCCGCCTGCAGAAGCTGGCCGCGCTCACCGAGCAGAACGTGCGCCTGCGCGAGCTGCTCAACTCGGCGGCGCTGGTGGACGAGGAAGTGCTGGTCGGCGAGCTGATCGGCGTCGACCCCAACCCCTATACCCACCGCATCCTCATCGACAAGGGCGAGAAGGACGGCGTATTCCTCGGCCAGCCGGTGCTCGACGCCCGCGGCCTGATGGGCCAGGTGGTGGAAATCATGCCCTATACCGCGCGGGTGCTGCTGCTCACCGACACTACCCACAGCATTCCGGTGCAGGTCAACCGCAGCGGCCTGCGCGCCATCGCCGTCGGCACCGGCAACCCGGAGCGCCTGGAGCTGCGCCATGTGGCCGATACCGCCGACATCAAGGAGGGCGACCTGCTGGTCAGCTCCGGCATGGGCCAGCGCTTTCCCGCCGGCTACCCGGTGGCCACGGTCAAGGAAGTGATCCACGACTCCGGCCAGCCCTTCGCCATCGTCCGCGCCGTGCCCACCGCCGCGCTCAATCGCAGCCGCTATCTGCTGCTGGTGTTCTCCGACCAGCGCACCGCCGAGCAGCGCGCCAACGATTCCGCCGAGGCCCAGGAGGCTGCCGATCGTGAGGCCGAGCAGGCGCGCAACCAGGGCGCTGCGCCGGCTGCCGGGACGCCGGCGGCCGCCGAGTCGGCCGCTGCCCCGCTGCCCCCCGTAGAGGAGAGCAACTGATGGTCGGCGTGCAACCGCGCAACGGCTGGGTGATCTGGCTCAGCCTGGCCTTCGGTCTGCTGCTCAGCGTCTCGCCGCTGCCGGAGTTCATGCAGATCGGCCGGCCGCTGTGGGTGGCGCTGCTGCTCACCTACTGGGTGCTGGCCCTGCCGCATCGGGTCGGCATGACCACCGCCTGGGTGCTCGGCCTGGCCCAGGACGTGCAGTTCGGCACCCTGCTCGGGCAGAACGCGCTGATCCTGACCCTGATCACCTTCCTGGTGCTGAGCCTGCACCAGCGCCTGCGCATGTTCCCCATGTGGCAGCAGAGCACCGTGCTGCTGGTGGTGTTCGGCCTGGCCCAGCTGGTGCAGCTGTGGCTCAATGCCCTGACCGGCAGCCGTCCGCCGACCCTGGCCTTCGTGCTGCCGGCGTTGGTCAGCGCGCTGCTCTGGCCCTGGGTCTGCGTCATCCTGCGCGGGCTGCACCAGCGCCTTAACGTCAACTGAGCGCGCCAGCTGCGGCTGGCCGCGTCTCGCCCGACAGGGAGAAGTTCGTATGGCCAAGCTGTTTCTGGCCTCTGCCTCGCCGCGCCGCCGCGAGCTGCTGGCGCAGATCGCCGTGCCCTGCGTCACGCAAATCGCCGCGATAGACGAAAATCCGTTGCCAGACGAGCCCGCCGCAGCCTATGTAGAGCGCCTGGCGCGGGAAAAGGCGCGCGCCGGCCTGGCCGCCCTGGGCGAACCGGCCGACGCCGTGGTGCTCGGTGCCGATACCGCGGTGGTGCTCGATGGGCGCATCCTCGGCAAACCGGCCGATTTCGCCGAGTCGCGCGCCATGCTGCAGGCGCTGTCCGGGCGCAGCCATCAGGTGCTGACCGCGGTGGCGCTGGCCGGGGGCGGACGCGAGGCGGCGCGGGTGGTGGCCAGCGAGGTGACCTTCCGCGCCCTGAGCGAGGGCGAGATCGAAGCCTACTGGGCCAGCGGCGAGCCGTGCGACAAGGCCGGCAGTTATGGTATCCAGGGCCTGGCGGCGGTATTCGTCAGCCGCCTCGCAGGCAGCTATTCGGCGGTGGTCGGTTTGCCGCTGTGCGAGACGGCCGAATTGCTCGGCGAATTCGGCATTGCCTGCTGGCAGTTGCCGGCCCAGCGCTAAACTTGCGGCAGCGCGCCGCCTAATCCACCGGGATGGATGCATGAGCGAAGAGATTCTGATCAATATCACGCCGATGGAGTCGCGCGTGGCGGTGGTGGAAAACGGCGTGCTGCAGGAAGTGCACGTCGAACGCACGCAGAAGCGCGGCATCGTCGGCAACATCTACAAGGGCAAGGTGGTGCGCGTGCTGCCGGGCATGCAGGCGGCGTTCGTCGACATCGGCCTGGAGCGCGCGGCCTTTATCCACGCCTCGGAAATTTCCACCCGCGAGGGCGCCGCGGTGGAGCCGATCAGCGCCCTGGTGCACGAGGGCCAGGCCCTGGTGGTGCAGGTGACCAAGGACCCCATCGGCAGCAAGGGCGCGCGCCTGACCACCCAGCTGTCGATTCCCTCGCGCTACCTGGTGTACATGCCGCGCACCAGCCACGTCGGCATCTCGCTGAAGATCGAGGACGAGGCCGAGCGCGAGCGGCTCAAGCAGGTGGTCGCCGACTGCGTGGCGGCCGAGGGCATCGAGGAGGCCGGCGGCTTTATCCTGCGCACCGCCGCCGAGGGTGCCGGCGCCGACGAGATCCTCATCGACATCCGTTACCTGCGTCGGCTGTGGGACCAGATCGCCGCGCAGATCCAGAACGCCAAGGCGCCCTCGGTGATCTACGAGGACCTGTCGCTGGCCCTGCGCACCCTGCGCGACCTGGTCAGCCCGCGCACCGAGAAGATCCGCGTCGACTCGCGCGAGACCTTCCAGAAGATCACCCAGTTCGTCGCCGAACTGATGCCGGAGATCGCCGACCGTCTCGAGCACTACCCCGGCGAGCGGCCGATCTTCGACCTCTACGGCGTCGAGGACGAGATCCAGCGCGCGCTGGAGCGCAAGGTGCCGCTCAAGTCCGGCGGCTACCTGATCGTCGACCCGGCCGAGGCGATGAGCACCATCGACGTCAACACCGGCGCCTTCGTCGGTCACCGCACCCTCGAAGAGACCATCTTCAAGACCAACCTCGAGGCGGCCACCGCCATCGCCCGCCAGCTGCGCCTGCGTAACCTGGGCGGGATCATCATCATCGACTTCATCGACATGGAGGACGAGGAGCACCAGCGCCAGGTGCTGCGCACCCTGGAGAAGCAGCTGGAGCGCGACCACGCCAAGACCAATATCATCGGCATCACGGAATTGGGGTTGGTGCAGATGACCCGCAAGCGCACCCGCGAGAGCCTCGAACAGATTCTCTGCGAGCCGTGCAGCGCCTGCCAGGGCCGCGGCAAACTGAAGACGGCGGAGACCATCTGCTACGAGATCTTCCGCGAGATCCTGCGCGAGGCGCGCGCCTACCAGGCCGAGGGCTACCGGGTGCTGGCCAACCAGAAGGTGGTCGACCGCCTGCTCGACGAGGAGTCGGGCAACGTCGCCGATCTGGAGGCCTTTATCGGCCGCACCATCAAGTTCCAGGTGGAAACCATGTACTCCCAGGAACAGTACGATGTGGTGCTGCTCTGAGGCGCCGCTGAGATGAACGCGCTGGCCCGTCTGCTGATGGCCCTGCTGCGCTGGGGCCTGGGGCTCTGTGCCGCGCTGCTGGTGCTGGCGGCGCTGTACGTCAGCCTGGGCCGCGAGCTGGTGCCGCTGGTCGCCGAGTACCGCCTGGAGGCGGAGAACCGCGCCGGCGCTGCGCTCGGCGTGCCGGTGCGCATCGGTGCGCTGGAGGGCCAGTGGCAGGGCTTCGCCCCCTTGCTGGTGGCGCGCGACGTGCAGGTCGGCGATGGCGAGCAGCGCCTGGTGCTGGACCGGGTGCGGGTGGTGCCGGACCTGCTGGCCAGCCTGCTGGCGCGGCGCGCGCGCATCGGCCACCTGCAACTGACCGGTTTGCAGCTGCACGTGCAGCAGCAGGACGACGGCAGCTGGCGCCTGCAGGGCCTGCCCGACGGGCCGCAGGGCGGGCGCGCCGACGTCGCCGAGTTGCTGCAACGGCTGCGCGTGGTGCAGCACCTGAGCCTGGTGGACAGCCAGCTGGTGCTGCAGGCCGCCGGCCAGGAGCCGCTGAAGCTCAGTTACCTCAACCTCAGCCTGCGTTACGGCGTCAACCGCCAGCGTCTCGACGCCCGCCTGCTGCTGCCCGACGGTCAGCCGCTGAGCCTGCAGCTGCGCACGCGCATGCAGCCGCAGCAGTGGCGGCAGACCCAGGCCGAGCTCTACCTGAGTTTGCCGCAGAGCGACTGGGCCGCCTGGCTGCCGCCGCGCCTGACCGGCGCCTGGCAGGTGCAGCGCCTGCAGGCCGGCGGCGAGCTGTGGCTGAGCAGCCACGGCGGCGAGTTGCAGCGCGGCGCGCTGCGCCTGCATGCGCCGCAGGTGCGCGGCGGCTACGCCGAGCGCGAGGCGGTGAGCCTGGAGGATCTGGCCTTCAACGCCTATTTCCAGCGCGGCGCCGCGGGGATCCAGGCGCAGCTCGATTCCCTGGCCTTCAACCAGGGCGAGCGGCGCACCGGCGAACTGCACCTGGCCCTGAGCCAGGAGGGCGCCGGCAGCGACGCCGAACGCTGGCAACTGCGCGCCGACCGCTTCGACCTGGCCGCCTGGGCGCCGCTGGTCCAGGCCCTGGCGCCGCTGCCGGAGGTCGCCGAGCAGACGCTGGCCGGGCTGGCCCCGGTGGGCGGCGTGGCCAACCTGCAGCTGGACTACCAGCCGCGCCGCGAGGGCGCCGCGCGCCTGCAGTTCGCCGCCAACCTGGAACGGGTCGGCATCGCCGCCTACCGCGGCGCGCCGGCGGCCGAGAACGTCAGCGGCAGCGTGTCGGGGAACCCGTTTCAGGGCGAGCTGCGCCTCAATAGCGAGAATTTCGCCCTGCACCTAGATCAGCTGTTCCCCGCACCCTGGCGCTACCGCCACGCCCAGGCGCGGCTGAGCTGGGCCTGGAACGACGACGGCCTGACCCTGGCCAGCCCCTATATGCGCCTGGACGGCGAGGAAGGGCAGATCGCCGGCGACATGCTGATCCGCCTGCGCCGCGACCCCGACGCCGAGGACTACATGGATCTGCGCGTCGGTCTGCGCGACGGCGATGCGGCCTACACCGAGAAGTACCTGCCGACCCGTTCGCCGGGCATGAGCGCCGAACTGAGTCGCTGGCTGCAGACGGCGATTCGCGCCGGCAAGGTGGAGGAGGGCTACTTCCAGTACCAGGGTTCGCTGAACAAGGGGGCGCCGCTTGGGGCGCGCAGCCTCAGCCTGTTCTTCCAGGTGGCGGACGCCGAGCTGGCCTTCCAGCCCGGCTGGCCGGCGCTGCGCGAAGGCCGCGGCCAGGTGCTGATCGAGGACGACGGCGTGCGCGTGCGCCTGCAGCAGGGGCGCCTGCTGGACAGCCGGGTGCGCGCGGTCAGCGCCGCTATCCCGCTGCTGCACAACGGCCAGCCGCCGCGCCTGCAGCTCGACGGCGAGGTGAGCAGCAGCCTGGGCGACGCCCTCAAGCTGCTGCAGGAGGCGCCGCTGGGCACCGCCGAGCTGTTCGCCGGCTGGCAGGGCGAGGGCCCGCTGGCCGGGCGCCTGCAGCTGGACATCCCGCTGGCCAAGGGTGCGCCGCCCGGCGTGGTGGTGGACTTCGCCACCGAAGGCGCGCGCCTCGAGCTGGTCAATCCCGCCCTGCAGCTGAGCCAGATCCAGGGGGCATTCCGTTTCAACAGCGCCAGCGGCCTGAGTGCGCCGGACGTGCGGGCCCAGGTGTTCGGCCGCCAGGTGCGTGGCAGCATCAGCGCCGAAGGCGCGCGGGGACGGACGCGCACCCTGTTCGATCTGCGCGGCCAGGCCGAGGTGGAGACCCTGCGGCAGTGGCTCGGCATCGAGCAGAGCCTGCCGCTGCGCGGCCTGCTGCCCTACCGCCTGCGCCTGACCCTGGACGGCGATGACAGCCAGCTGCGCGTCGACTCCAATCTCAAGGGCGTGGCCATCGACCTGCCCGCGCCCTTCGCCAAGGCGGCCGGCGAGGAGCGCTACGCCGACTGGCGCATGACCCTGGCCGGCCGCGAGCGACGCTACTGGCTCGACTACCAGAACCTGGCCAGCCTGGCCCTGGCCGCGCCGCCCGGCGAGCTGAGCCAGGGGCGCGGCGAGCTGATGCTCGGCGGCACCCCGGCGCGGCTGCCCAGCAGCCAGGGCCTGCGCCTGCGCGGCCGGCTCGACGAGCTGGACTGGGACGCCTGGCAGCAGGTGCGCCAACGCCATGCGGTGAGCGTGGACGCCGAGAGCCAACGCCTGTTCAAGGACGCCCAGCTGCGGATCGAGCGTTTCCGCGGCTTCGGCAACGAGCTCAACGATCTGCAAGTGGGCCTGGCGCGCCAGGGGCAGGCCTGGGCCCTGCAACTGGACAGCGAGCTGGCGGCCGGCCGCGTGCTGCTGGCCGATGCGGCGCAGACGCCGATTCGCGTGGAGCTCGACTACCTGCGCCTGCCGCCCGCCGATCCGGACAAGCCAGGCAAGCGAGACAAGCTAGAAGAGGCGCCGGACCCGCTGGCCGCGGTCGACCCGCGGCAGATTCCGGCGCTGGACATTCGCATCGATGAGGTGCGGCGTGGCGCCAAGATACTCGGCGCCTGGTCGCTGCAGGTGCGCCCGGAGGCGGACGGCGTGCGCTTCGACCAGCTCGACCTCGACCTGCAGGGCCTCAAGGTCGGCGGCAGCGCCGGCTGGCGCGGCGCGCCGGGGGCCACGCGCAGCTGGTACCAGGGCCGTCTGCAGGGCGAGGATCTGGCCAAGGTGCTGCTGGCCTGGGGCTATGCCCCCAGCGCCACCAGCGAGAGCTTCCGCCTGGATATCGACGGCAACTGGCCCGGCTCGCCGGCCTGGCTGTCGCTCAAGCGCTTCTCCGGCAGCCTGGAACCGGCGCTGCGCAACGGTCAGTTCGTCGAGGTGCAGGGCTCGGCGCAGGCGCTGCGGGTGTTCGGCCTGCTCAATTTCGACTCCATCGGCCGCCGCCTGCGCCTGGATTTCTCCGACCTGCTCGGCAAGGGCCTGAGCTACGACCGGGTCAAGGGGCGGCTGCAGGCCAACGACGGCCTGTTCGTCACCCGCGAGCCGATCGTGCTGAGCGGCCCGTCGAGCAACCTGGAGCTCAACGGCAACCTCGACATGCGCAACGAACGGATCGACGCCAAGCTGCTGGTGACCCTGCCGGTGACCAACAACCTGCCGCTGGCCGCGCTGATCGTCGGCGCCCCGGCCATCGGCGGCGCGCTGTTCGTCGTCGACAAGCTGCTCGGCGACCGCGTGGCGCGCTTCGCCAGCGTGCAGTACGACGTCAAGGGCCCGATGCAGAGTCCGCAGATCAGTTTTGACAAGCCTTTCGAGAAACCCAGGTAAGCTGCACATGATCTGCTGCGCGTCGGCCCTGCTGCGTTAAAAACAGGCTCGGAATGCTCATGTACAAAAGTACACTCCGCTTCCTCGCCTGTTTTCGCCTTGCAGGGCTCTAGCTCGCGAGATCATGAACAAGTTTTACAGGGCCCCTTGCGGCCGATATCGGGTATGCCATGACCTTTGCCGTGATCCAGATGGTCAGTCAGGACGACGTGCTGGCCAATTTGACCCAGGCCCGCCAACTGCTGGAGCAGGCGGCGGCCGGCGGCGCGCGCCTGGCGGTGCTGCCGGAGAACTTCGCCGCCATGGGCCGCCGCGACCTGGCCGCGCTCGGCCGTGCCGAGGCGCTGGGCCAGGGGCCGATCCTGCCCTGGTTGAGGCAGGCCGCGCGCGACCTCGAGTTGTGGATAGTCGCCGGCACCCTGCCGCTGCCGCCGGACGAGGCGCCCGAGGCCAAGCCGCATGCCTGTTCGCTGCTGATCGACGACGCCGGCCAGCGGGTGGCGCGTTACGACAAGCTGCACCTGTTCGACGTCGAAGTGGCCGACAACCGTGGCAGCTACCGCGAGTCGGACGACTTCGCCCATGGCCAGCGCATCGTGGTCGCCGATACCCCGGTCGGCCGCCTGGGCCTGAGCGTCTGCTACGATCTGCGCTTTCCCGAGCTGTACGGCGCGCTACGCCAGGCCGGCGCCGAGCTGATCAGCGCGCCCTCGGCCTTCACCGCGGTGACCGGCGCCGCGCACTGGCAGGTGCTGGTGCGCGCCCGCGCCATCGAGACCCAGTGCTATGTGCTGGCGGCGGGGCAGGGTGGCGAGCACCCCGGGCCGCGGCAGACCTTCGGTCATTCGGCCATCGTCGACCCCTGGGGCCGCGTGCTGGCCGAGCAGGATCAGGGCCAGGCGGTGCTGCTGGCCAGCCGCGACGGCGCCGAGCAGGCGGCGATCCGGCAACGCATGCCGGTGCAGGCGCACCGCAGAATTCTTTCATCGGACGCCGTGCGTCCGATCGCAGTGGAGTGACCATGAACCCGATGCTGATGTCCGTCAGCGAGCACCTGCTCGCCCCCGGCAACCTGACCCTCGACAGCCTGCCCGGCGTGCTCGGCGAACTCGCCGGCCCGGGGATCGACGCCGCCGACCTGTATTTCCAGAGCCAGGTCTCGGAAACCTGGGTGCTGGAGGACGGCATCGTCAAGGAGGGCAGCTTCAACCTCGACCAGGGCGTCGGCGTGCGCGCCCAGTCCGGTGAGAAGACCGGCTTCGCCTACAGCAACGCCATCACCCTGGATGCCCTGCGCCAGGCGGCGCGCGCCGCCCGCTCGATCTCCCGCGCCGGCCAGCAGGGCCGCGTGCAGGCCTTCGCCAGCCCGCAGGTCAGCGCCCTGTACGCGCCGGACAACCCGCTGGACGTGCTCGCTCGCGCCGAGAAGGTCGAGCTGCTGCAACGCATCGACCGCGCCACGCGCGCCCTCGACCCGCGCATCAAGCAGGTCACCGTGAGCCTGGCCGGGGTCTGGGACCGGGTGCTGGTGGCCGCCCACGACGGCAGCCTGAGCGCCGACGTGCGCCCGCTGGTGCGTTTCAACGTCAGCGTCATAGTCGAGCACAACGGCCGTCGCGAGCGCGGCGGTCACGGCGGCGGCGGGCGCAGCGACTACCGGTTCTTTTTGCAAAGAGGGGGCCTCGAAGAGGATCGCGCCATGGGCTATGCCCGCGAGGCGCTGCGCCAGGCCCTGGTCAACCTCGAGGCGATTCCCGCGCCGGCCGGCACTCTGCCGGTGGTGATGGGCGCCGGCTGGTCCGGCGTGCTGCTGCACGAGGCGGTCGGCCACGGCCTGGAGGGCGACTTCAACCGCAAGGGCAGCTCGGCCTACAGCGGTCGCATCGGCGAGCGGGTCGCCTCCAGCCTGTGCACCATAGTCGACGACGGCACCCTGGAAGGGCGCCGCGGTTCGCTCAGCGTCGACGACGAGGGCACGCCGACCCAGTGCACCACGCTGATCGAGAACGGCGTGCTCAAGGGCTACATGCAGGACAAGCTCAACGCCCGCTTGATGGGCGCGGCGCGCACCGGCAACGGCCGCCGCGAGTCCTACGCGCACCTGCCGATGCCGCGCATGACCAACACCTACATGCTGGCCGGGCAGAGCGATCCCGAGGAGATCATCCGTTCGGTGAAGAAGGGCATCTACTGCGCCAACCTCGGCGGCGGCCAGGTCGACATCACCAGCGGCAAGTTCGTCTTCTCCACCAGCGAGGCCTACCTGATAGAGGACGGCCGGATCACCGCCCCGGTCAAGGGCGCGACCCTGATCGGCAACGGTCCGGAGGCCATGAGCCGGGTGTCCATGGTCGGCAACGACCTGGCCCTGGACAGCGGCGTCGGTACCTGCGGCAAGGACGGCCAGTCGGTGCCGGTGGGCGTCGGCCAGCCGACCCTGAAGATCGACGCCATCACCGTCGGCGGGACGGGGGCGTAGGTTGGGTTGAGGAGCCTGCGACGAAGCCCAACAGGGAGCGCGCAGCGCTCCGCTCGGCGTTCAGCTGCCGGGCCGGGCCCGCTCGGCGCCCGACGTTCAGCTGTCGAACTGGCGCCCGTTCGGCTGTCGAGCTTTCCGCTCGGCGTGCATCTGTTGGGCTTCGCTGCGCTCAGCCCAACCTACAGGCGTTACGGATGGAGGTTATCAACGCAGGCCGCGCTGCATTTCGTCCAGTTCGCGGATGTACTTGAACACCTTGCGCGCGGCGGCGGGCGGTTTGTTGTGCGCCGCCTCGTGCTGGGCATGGCGGACCAGCCCGCGCAGGTGCTGGCGGTCGGCGTCCGGGTACTGGCCGATAAAGCCTTCCAGGGCCTCGTCGCCGCCGGCGATCAGGCGGTCGCGCCAACGCTCGAGAGCATGGAAGCGCTCGTTGTATTCGCGGGTGGAGCTGTCCACCTGGTCGAGCATGGCGAGGATCGCCTCGACATCCTGTTCGCGCATCAGCTTGCCGATGAACTGGATATGGCGTTTGCGCGCGGCGTTGGCGGTGTGTTTCGGCGCTTCGGCCAGGGCACGGCGCAGGGCGTCGCTCAGCGGCATCTTGGCCAGCAGGTCCGGCTTGAGCGTGGTCAGGCGCTCGCCGAGTTCCTGCAGGGCATGCAGCTCGCGTTTGACCTGGGATTTACTCTTCTCCAGGGAGAAGTCGTCGAAGGAATCAGACATGGGGCGGGTCCAGTGGGAAACGCCGCCATGATAGCAGTAGCGGCAAGCCTCAAGCCTCAAGCTTCAAGAGAAGAGCGGCTTTGGCTGCTTTCTTGTAGCTTGAGGCTTGCAGCTTGCAGCTTCTTTTGAGAATCGGAGTGGTTATGAGTGAAGTAGAGGTGATCGGCCCGCAGGCCCTGCCCCAGTTGCAGGCGCAGGTCGAAGAGATTCTCGCCGAGGCCAAGCGCCAGGGCGCCAGCGCCTGCGAGGTGGCGGTGTCCGCCGGCCAGGGACTGTCCACCACGGTGCGCCAGGGCGAGGTGGAAACCGTCGAGTTCAACCGCGACCAGGGTTTCGGCATCACTCTCTATGTGGGCCAGCGCAAGGGCTCGGCGAGCACCTCGGCCACCGGCAGCGCGGCGATCCGCGAGACGGTGGCGGCAGCCCTGGCGATTGCCAAGCACGCCAGCGAGGACGAATGTGCCGGCCTCGCCGATGCCGCGCTGATGGCCCGCGAGCTGCCCGAGCTGGATCTCTACCATCCCTGGTCGATCAGCCCCGAGCAGGCGGTGGAGCAGGCGCTGGTCTGCGAGGCGGCGGCCTTTGCCGCCGATGCGCGGATCAACAACGCCGACGGCACCAGCCTCAACACCCACCAGGGCTGCCGGGTCTACGGCAACAGTCACGGCTTCGTCGGCGGTTACGCCAGCACCCGGCACAGCCTGAGCTGCGTGATGATCGCCGGCGGCGAGGGGCAGATGCAGCGCGATTACTGGTACGACGTCAACCGCCAGGGCGAGCTGCTCGCCGATGCCGGCGAGATCGGTCGGCGCGCCGCGCAGCGCGCGGTCAGTCGCCTGGGCGCGCGTCCGGTGCCGACCTGCGAGGTGCCGGTGCTGTTTGCCGCCGAGCTGGCCGGCGGCCTGTTCGGCCACCTGCTGGCGGCGATTTCCGGCGGCAACCTGTACCGCCACTCCTCCTTTCTCGAAGGCGCGCTGGGCCAGCGCCTGTTCCCCGAATGGCTGAGTCTCGACGAGCGCCCGCACCTGCCGCGGGCGCTGGGCAGCGCGACCTTCGACGGCGACGGCCTGGCCACCTACGCCAAGTCCTTCGTCGACAAGGGCGAGCTGGTGTCCTATGTGCTCGGCACCTATTCCGGACGCAAGCTGGGCCTGCCCAGCACGGCCAACTCCGGCGGCGTGCACAACCTGTTCGTCACTCATGGCGAGGAGGACCAGCAGGCGCTGATTCGCCGCATGGGCCGCGGCCTGCTGGTCACCGAGCTGATGGGCCAGGGCCTGAACCTGGTCACCGGCGACTATTCGCGCGGCGCCGCCGGGTTCTGGGTGGAGAACGGCGAGATCCAGTTCCCGGTGCAGGAGGTGACCATCGCCGGCAACCTGCGCGACATGTTCCGCCAGATCGTCGCGGTCGGTCGCGACCTGGAACGGCGCGGCAATATCTGCACCGGCTCGGTGCTGATCGAGAAGATGACGGTAGCGGGGAGCTGAGCTTAGTTCCAGGCCGGTGCGCTTGGGGCTTGTATCCGTAGGTTGGTGCTGAGCGCAGCGAAGCCCAACGCGGAGCGCGCAGCGCTCCGCTCGGCGATCCGATCCGGTTTCCGCGCTCATGTTGGGCTTCGTCGCCGGCTCCTCAACCCAACCTACGGGCTGATCGAGAGGATGACCGTCGCCGGCAGTTGAGATGGGCCGAAACGACAAGGCCACCCGCGGGTGGCCTTGTGGTTTTTTGGGGGGGCGTTACTCGCCTTCCTCGAAGTAGTTCTCGATCAGGCCGACCAGCGCGTCCAGCGCCTCGTGATCCTGATCGCCCTCGGTGTGCAGGTGCACCGGGGTGCCCTTGCCGGCCGCCAGCATCATCACCGCCATGATGCTCTTGCCGTCCACCAGGCTGTCGCTGGAGCGGCCGATGCGCACCTGGCAGGGGTAGGCGCTGGCCACGCCGACGAACTTGGCGGCGGCGCGGGCGTGCAGGCCGAGCTTGTTGATGATGGTGATTTCACGGGCTGGCATCGCGGCGGGGTTCCTTAGCTGAGGTCGCGGTGACGCACCTGGACGTTCTTCAGCGGTTTTTTCAGCGCCTGGCTCAGGCGGTTGGCCAGGTAGACCGAGCGATGATGACCGCCGGTGCAGCCGATGGCGATGGTGACATAGGCGCGGTTGCTGGCGGCGAAGCGCGGCAGCCATTTCTCCAGGTAGGCGAGGATGTCCTGGTACATTTCCTCGACCTCCGGTTGCGCCGCCAGGTAGTCGACCACCGGCTGCTGCAGCCCGGAGAAGTCGCGCAGTTCCGGCTTCCAGTAGGGGTTGGGCAGGCAGCGCGCGTCGAACACCAGGTCGGCGTCCACCGGCATGCCGCGCTTGAAACCGAAGGATTCGATCAGGAAGGCGGTGCCCGGCTCAGGCTGGCCCAGCAGGCGCAGCTTGAGGCTGTCGCGCAGCTGGTAGAGGTTGAGGTGGGTGGTGTCGATCTTCAGGTCGGCCAGGTCGACGATGGGCGCCAGCACCTGGCTCTCGTCGGCGATGGCCTCGGCCAGCGAGCGGTTCTCGTCGGTCAGCGGGTGGCGCCGGCGGGTTTCCGAGAAGCGCTTGAGCAGAGTTTCGTCGTCGGCGTCGAGGTAGAGGATGTCGCAGCGGATATTGCGCTGGCGCACCTGTTCGAGCAGATCCGGGAAGCGCTTGAGGTGGCTCTGCAGGTTGCGCGCGTCGATCGACACCGCCACCTGCGGCAGCAACATCTCGCTGTTGAGCAGGGCGCGCTCGGCCAGGTCCGGCAGCAGGCCGGCGGGCAGGTTGTCGATGCAGTAGAAGCCGTTGTCCTCAAGTACATCGAGGGCGGTGCTCTTGCCCGAGCCGGAGCGACCGCTGACGATGATCAGGCGCATGCTTATTGACCGTTCTGGATGTCCACGACCACCTGGTACAGATCCGCGCTGGCCGGGGCCTGGCGCAGACGTTCGCGCACGTCCTGGCGGTCGAGCATGCTGGCGATCTGGCGCAGCAGTTCGAGGTGGGCGTCGGTGGCCGCTTCCGGCACCAGCAGGACGAACAGCAGGTCGACCGGGGCGCCGTCGATGGCGTCGAAGTCCACCGCGGTGTCCAGGCGCAGCACCGCGCTGATCGGCGCGCTGCAGCCGGCCAGGCGGCAGTGGGGAATGGCGATGCCGTTGCCGAAGCCGGTGGAGCCGAGCTTCTCGCGGGCGATCAGGCTTTCGAAGATGTCCTGGGCATCCAGGTCGGGCAGGTCGCGTGCCACCAGGTTGGCGATCTGTTCGAGCACGCGTTTCTTACTGCCGCCCGGCACGTTCACCAGGGAACGGCCGGGGGTCAGGATGTTTTCAAGTCGGATCATGGATGGGGAATGTCAGCGGGCCGTGGCGCCTTGCAGGCGTTCGAGCTGCTTTTCCTTGTGCTTGATGAGTTGACGGTCGAGTTTGTCGGCCAACAGGTCGATGGCGGCGTACATGTCTTGGTGTTCGGCGTTGGCGACGACCTCGCCGCCGGCGACGTGCAGGGTAGCTTCGATCTTCTGCTTGAGCTTCTCGACCTCCATGGTCACCTGAACGTTGGTGATCTTGTCGAAGTGGCGTTCCAATCGGCCGAGTTTCTCGCCGATATAGTCACGCAGGGCGTCGGTCACATCCAGCTGGTGTCCACTGATGTTGACTTGCATACCGCTTTCTCCTTGTTGCCTTGTGTAAGAGGCGGGTCCTATGCGACCCGCCGCCGGAACACTTTGGCTTGGAAGCGAGAGGCTTCCAATCGATCTGGCCTACATCAGTCGCTTGCGCTCGCTGGAGGGCGCTATGCCGAGGGATTCGCGGTACTTGGCGACTGTCCGACGGGCGACTTGGATGCCTTGTGCCTCCAGTAAACCAGCGATCTTGCTGTCGCTCAACGGCTTTTTCGCGTTTTCTGCGGCAACCAGTTTTTTGATGATGGCGCGGATCGCGGTGGACGAGCATTCGCCACCCTCGGCGGTGCTGACGTGGCTGGAGAAGAAGTATTTCAGCTCGTAAATGCCGCGCGGGGTGTGCATGAATTTCTGCGTGGTGACCCGCGAGATGGTCGACTCGTGCATGCCCACCGCCTCGGCGATATCGTGCAGCACCAGCGGCTTCATCGCCTCGTCGCCGTAGTCGAGGAAGCCGCGCTGGTGCTCGACGATCTGCGTGGCGACCTTCATCAGCGTCTCGTTGCGGCTCTGCAGGCTCTTGATAAACCAGCGCGCTTCCTGCAGCTGGTTGCGCATGAAGGTGTTGTCGGCGCTGGAGTCGGCGCGTTTGACGAAGCCGGCGTACTGCGGGTTGACCCGCAGGCGCGGCATGGCCTCCTGGTTCAGCTCCACCAGCCAGCGGTCGTTGTGCTTGCGCACGATGACGTCGGGCACCACGTACTCCGGCTCGCTGGACTCGATCTGCGAACCCGGGCGCGGGTTGAGGCGCTGGATCAGGTCGATGACCTGCTTGAGCTCGTCTTCCTTGAGCTTGCTGCGGCGCATCAGCTGGGCGTAATCGCGGCTGCCGAGCAGTTCCAGGTAGTCGCCGACCACGCGCTGGGTCTCGCTCAGCCAGGGCGTGCCGGCGGGCAGCTGGCGCAGTTGCAGCAGCAGGCATTCGCGCAGGTCGCGGGCGCCGATGCCGGCCGGCTCGAACTGCTGGATGCGGTGCAGCACCACTTCCACCTCGTCCAGCTCGACGTCCAGTTCGGGGTCGAAGGATTCGGCGACTTCCTCGAGGCTTTCTTCCAGGTAGCCGTCGTTGTTGATGCAGTCGATCAAGGTGGCGGCGATCAGCCGATCCTTGTCCGACATCGGCGCCAGGTTGAGTTGCCAGAGCAGGTGGCTGTGCAGGCTCTCGCCGCTGGAGGTGCGGGTGGTGAAGTCCCACTCGTCGTCGTCGTTGCTCGGCAGGCTGCTGGCGCTGGTCTGGTAGACGTCTTCCCAGGCGGTATCGACCGGCAGTTCGTTGGGGATGCGTTCGTTCCACTCGCCGTCTTCCAGGTTGTCCACCGTGGGGGTGGTTTCCTGGTAGCTGTCTTCCTTGCTCGGGGTGGGCGCGGCGCTTTCCGCGCCGTCGGCCATGGGGTCGCTGTTGTCGAAGTCGTCGCCGTCTTCCTGGCGCTCGAGCATGGGGTTGGACTCCAGTGCCTCCTGGATTTCCTGTTGCAGGTCCAGGGTCGACAGTTGGAGGAGGCGGATAGCCTGTTGCAGCTGCGGGGTCATCGTCAGCTGCTGGCCCATCTTGAGGACTAGCGATGGTTTCATTGCAGACCTTAATTCACCGGCGGGTTACGCCTTCCACTACAGGGCGCCGGGGCGCCACCAGGAAGCAAATTATATGCCTGAGTTTAGGGGGTTTGCCTAGGTCTTGTAATCTTTCTGTAGTGGGAGTAATCGGTGCCTACAAGCGGAACTCATGGCCCAGGTACACCTCTTTCACCGTCTGGTTGGCGAGGATGGTCTCGGCGTCGCCCTCGGCGATCAGCTGGCCGTCGTTGACGATGTAGGCGGTTTCGCAGATGTCCAAGGTCTCGCGCACGTTGTGATCGGTGATCAGGATGCCGATGCCCTTGGTCTTGAGGTGGTGGATGATCTGCTTGATGTCGCCCACCGAGATCGGGTCGACGCCGGCGAAGGGCTCGTCGAGCAGGATGAACTTGGGGTTGGTGGCCAGGGCGCGGGCGATTTCCACGCGGCGCCGCTCGCCGCCGGACAGGCTCATGCCGAGGCTGCCTGAGATGTGGTGGATGTGGAATTCCTGCAGCAGGTTTTCCAGCTCCGCCTGGCGGCCGGCGCGGTCCAGGTCCTTGCGCGTCTCGAGGATGGCCATGATGTTGTCGGCCACCGACAGCTTGCGGAAGATCGAGGCTTCCTGCGGCAGGTAGCCGATCCCGGCGCGGGCGCGGCCGTGCATGGGCTGGTGGCTGACGTCGAGGTCGTCGATGCGCACGCGGCCCTGATCGGCGCGCACCAGGCCGACGATCATGTAGAAGCAGGTGGTCTTGCCGGCGCCGTTGGGGCCGAGCAGGCCGACGATCTGTCCGCTCTCGATGCTCAGGCTGACGTCGCGGACGACCTGGCGGCCCTTGTAGCTCTTGGCCAGGTGTTGGGCTTTGAGAATGGCCATTACTGCTGTGCCTGCTGGTCCGCGGGTTTGTTCTTCGGCTGGATGATCATGTCGATGCGCGGGCGCGGCGTGCTGACGTTGGTGCCCGTGGCGCGGCCGGCGTTGACGATCTGGCGCTGGGTGTCGTAGACGATCTTCTCGCCTTCGAAGGTGTTGCCTTCCTGGATCACCTTGGCCTGGTCGATCAGCACGATACGCTCGTTGCTGGAGAAATACTGGATGGTGCGGCCGTAGGCCTTGACGATTTCCTTGTCCACCGCCGGCTTCTGCTCGTAGTAGGCGAGGTTGCCCACCGAGGTGAACACGTCGATGTCGCCGCTGGCGGTCTGGGTGATGGTCACGGTGTCGCCGGTGATCTTCAGGGTGCCCTGGGTGATGATCACGTCGCCGCGATACACCGCCACGCCCTGCTTGTCGTCCAGTTCGGCGCTGTCGGCCTGGATGCGGATCGGCTGCTCGCGGTCGGACGGCAGGGCCCAGGCGGCCGCGCTTCCCAATGCGGCGCCGAGGCTGAGAATCAGGGGGAGGGTGTTAACGAACCTCATGCTGGCCTCTTACGTTGGACAGCAGGAGCATCCTGCCGTCGTTCAAGTACGCTTTCATTCCTTGTGCCGTGGTCACCCCGTTGGCCGCGACGATTCTAACGGCTTGCTGGGTCTGCGCATATTCCTTGTCGGGAATCACGGTCATGCGGCTGCTGGTGATGATGGTCGGGCGGCCCTTGGCGTCGGTGCGGGCGATGCGCACCTTGTCGATCAGTTCCACCTCGACGCCGCCGGGGGAGACCTCGGCGCGCTGGCTAGTGACCTTCCATGGCAGCTCGTTGCCGCGGTACAGGTCCAGCTTGGGGGTGTCGACCAGGGTGATGTCGGTGCTCTTGATATGTTCGAGCTTGTCGGCGGTCATGCGGTAGTGCAGCTTGCCGTCGTCCTGGAATTGCACGGTGCGCGCGCCGAGCACATAGAAGTCGACGGCGTTGTCGCTGCCTGCCGACTGGGCCTGACGGTCGCCATTGGGGGCGATGTTCCAGTAGCCGAGCGCCGCGACCAGGGCGGCGATCAGGGCGAAGATCAGGTAGTTGAGGGCTTTACGCTGCATGCTGTGCTCTACAGGTAGGCGGCCTGGGCCGCATCCAGCGTGCCCTGGGCACGCATGATCAGTTCGCAGAATTCCCGCGCCGCGCCGTCGCCGCCGCGCGCCTGGGTCACGCCATGGGCATGCTGGCGGACGAAGGCATCGGCGCTGGCCACGGCCATGCCCAATCCGACCCGGCGAATCACCGGAAGATCCGGCAGGTCGTCGCCCAGGTAGGCGACCTGCTCGTAGCTTAGGCCCAGTTCGGCGAGCAGGCCGTCGAGCACCACGAGTTTGTCCTCGCGGCCCTGGAACAGGTGCTGGATGCCCAGGTTGCCCGCGCGGCGCTCGACCACCGGGGTCTTGCGTCCGCTGATGATCGCGGTGCGCACGCCGGAGGCGATCAGCAGCTTGATGCCGTGGCCGTCCAGCGTGTTGAAGGTCTTGAACTCGCTGCCGTCTTCGAGGAAGTACAGGCGGCCGTCGGTGAGCACGCCGTCGACGTCGAAGATCGCCAGCTTGATCGCGCGGGCGCGGCGCAACAGGTCGTTCATCACATCACCCCCGCGCGCAGCAGGTCGTGCATGTTCAGCGCGCCGACCGGTCGGTCCCGCTCGTCGACCACCACCAGGGCGTTGATCTTGTGGTCTTCCATGATCTTCAGCGCCTCGGCGGCGAGCATCTCGGCGCGGGCGGTCTTGCCGTGCGGGGTCATCACCTCGTCGATCAGCGCCTGGCGCACGTCGATGCCCTTGTCCAGGGTGCGGCGCAGGTCGCCGTCGGTGAAGATGCCGGCCAGGCGGCCGTCGTCTTCCACCACCACGGTCATGCCCAGGCCCTTCTGGGTCATTTCCAGCAGGGCGTCGCGCAGGCTGGTGCCGCGGTTCACCCGCGGCAGGGCTTCGCCTGCGTGCATGACGTTGTCCACCTTGAGCAGCAGGCGCCGGCCGAGGGCGCCGCCGGGGTGGGAGAAGGCGAAATCTTCGGCGGTGAAGCCGCGCGCTTCCAGCAGGGCGATGGCCAGGGCGTCGCCGAGCACCAGGCTGGCGGTGGTGGAGGAAGTCGGCGCCAGGTTCAGCGGGCAGGCCTCCTGGCTGACGCGGGCGTCGAGATTGACTTCGGCGGCCTTGGCCAGCGGCGACTCCGGGTTGCCGGTCATGCTGATCAGGCGAATGCCGAGGCGCTTGATCAAGGGCAGCAGGGTGACGATCTCGGCGGTGGAGCCGGAGTTGGACAGGGCCAGGACGATGTCGTCCTTGGTGATCATGCCCATGTCGCCGTGGCTGGCCTCGGCCGGGTGGACGAAGAACGCCGTGGTGCCGGTGCTGGCCAGGGTGGCGGCGATCTTGTTGCCGACATGTCCGGACTTGCCCATGCCGACCACCACCACGCGGCCCTGGCAGGCCAGGATCAGCTCGCAGGCCTTGACGAAATTGGCGTCGATGCGGGGCAGCAGCTCTTGCACCGCCTCGATTTCGAGGCGGATGGTGCGCTGCGCGGAATCTATCAGGTCGCGGGTCTGGTTCATGCTCGGCGAGGCTGTCGGACGAAAAAGACGGGGATTATAGCGGGAAAGGGCGCCGCGCTCACCTGTCCTGATCGGCTGGCGAACGCCAATGCTGTCGCAAGTCTGAACGCCGGACGGCGCCGCTCTTGGGCGGTATCGGCGGCAAATGCTATAGTCCGCGGCCATTTCGGCTCGTCTTGCAGGCGCGTGTCCCCGCTTCGGGACCCGGCGTCTGCCAGGAAGGCTTGATTTTCAAGGAGTTCAGATGAGCGCCGAGCACGATTACGCGATCGAGTTGCAGGGCGTCAGCTTCAGTCGCGGTTCGCGGGCCATTTTCGACAAGGTGGATATCCGCATTCCGCGCGGCAAGGTCACCGGCATCATGGGGCCGTCCGGTTGCGGCAAGACCACCCTGCTGCGCCTGATCGCCGCCGAGCTGCGGCCGTCCGCCGGCGATGTGCGGGTGGCTGGCGTCAGCCTGCCGAAGCTGTCGCGCGACGAGCTGTTCGACATGCGCAAGCAGATGGGCGTGCTGTTCCAGAGCGGCGCCCTGTTCACCGACCTCGACGTGTTCGAGAACGTGGCCTTTCCGCTGCGCGTGCATACCCAGCTGCCGGACGAGATGATCCGCGACATCGTGCTGATGAAGCTGCAGGCGGTCGGCCTGCGCGGCGCCATCGAGCTGATGCCGGACGAGCTGTCCGGCGGCATGAAGCGGCGCGTGGCGCTGGCGCGGGCGATTGCCCTGGACCCGCAGATCTTGCTGTACGACGAGCCGTTCGTCGGCCAGGACCCCATCGCCATGGGCGTGCTGGTGCGCCTGATCCGTCTGCTCAACGACGCCCTGGGCATCACCAGCGTGGTTGTGTCGCACGACCTGGCGGAAACCGCGAGCATCGCCGACTACATCTATGTGGTCGGCGATGCCCAGGTCCTCGGCCAGGGCACGCCGGCCGAGCTGATGGAGTCGGATAATCCACGTATTCGCCAGTTCATGAAGGGCATTCCGGATGGCCCGGTGCCGTTCCATTTCCCGGCGCCGGATTATCGCGACGATCTGTTGGGGAAAAACTGATGCGTAGAATTGCTCCGCTCGAACGGCTGCGTCTGTTCGGTCGTGCGGGTATCGATGTGCTGGCGACCCTGGGGCGCTCGGTGCTGTTTCTGCTGCACGCGCTGCTCGGCCGCAACGGCGCCGGCAAGCCGTTTCAGCTGTTGCTCAAGCAGCTGTTCGCCGTCGGCGTGATGTCGCTGGCGATCATCGTCGTCTCCGGCGTGTTCATCGGCATGGTGCTGGCCCTGCAGGGCTATAACATCCTGGTCAGCTACGGCTCCGAGCAAGCGGTGGGGCAGATGGTCGCCCTGACCCTGCTGCGCGAGCTCGGTCCGGTGGTCACCGCGCTGCTGTTCGCCGGGCGGGCCGGTTCGGCGCTGACCGCCGAGATCGGCAACATGAAGTCCACCGAGCAGCTGTCGAGCCTGGAGATGATCGGCGTCGATCCGCTCAAGTACATCATCGCGCCGCGCCTGTGGGCCGGCTTCATCTCCATGCCGCTGCTGGCGATGATCTTCAGCGTGGTCGGCATCTGGGGCGGGGCGATGGTCGCCATCGACTGGCTGGGGGTGTACGAAGGCTCGTTCTGGGCCAACATGCAGAACAGCGTTTCCTTTTACGACGACGTGCTCAACGGCGTGATCAAGAGCGTCGTCTTCGCCTTCGTGGTCACCTGGATCGCGGTGTTCCAGGGCTACGACTGCGAGCCCACGTCCGAAGGCATCAGCCGCGCCACCACGCGCACCGTGGTGTATGCCTCGCTGGCCGTGCTCGGCCTGGATTTCATTCTGACCGCTTTGATGTTTGGAGATTTCTGATGCAAAACCGCACGCTGGAGATTGGTGTCGGCCTGTTCCTCATGGCCGGTCTGCTGGCCCTGCTGCTGCTGGCCCTGCGCGTCAGCGGCCTAAGCGTCGGCAGCGCGACCGATACCTACAAGGTCTACGCCTATTTCGACAACATCGCCGGGCTCACCGTGCGCGCCAAGGTGACCATGGCCGGGGTGACCATCGGCAAGGTCACCGCCATCGACCTGGATCGCGACAGCTACATGGGCCGCGTGACCCTGGAGCTGGAAGGGCGGGTGGACAACCTGCCGGAAGACTCCACCGCGTCGATCCTCACCGCCGGCCTGCTCGGCGAGAAATACATCGGCATCAGCGTCGGCGGCGAGGAGGCGGTGCTGAAAGACGGCGGCACCATCCACGACACTCAGTCGGCGCTGGTGCTGGAAGACCTGATTGGCAAATTCCTGCTCAATTCGGTCAATAAAGACGAAGCCAATTGATGAGGGGCCGATCCATGCTCAAGACCTTGCGTAATTCCCTGCTCGCGCTGCTCGCCGCCATGCCGCTGCTGGCACTGGCCGCGCCCAGTGCCCACGAGGTGGTGCAGCAGACCACCGAGACCCTGCTGGCCGATCTCAAGGCCAACAAGGAGCAGTACCGCAGCGACCCGGCGGCCTTCTACCAGGCGCTCAACGACATCCTCGGTCCGGTGGTGGACGTCGATGGCATCTCCCGTGGGGTGATGACCGTGCGCTACTCGCGCCAGGCCTCGGCCGAGCAGATGGCGCGTTTCCAGGAGAACTTCAAGCGCAGCCTGATGCAGTTCTATGGCAACGCCCTGCTCGAATACAACAACCAGGACATCCGCGTGCTGCCGGTCGCCGGCCAGCAGGACCCGCAGCGCGCCGCGGTGAACATGGAGATCAAGGACGGCAAGGGCGTGGTCTATCCGCTGTCCTACACCATGGTGGCGCAGGACGGCACCTGGAAGCTGCGCAACGTGATCATCAACGGCATCAACGTCGGCAAACTGTTCCGCGACCAGTTCGCCCAGTCCATGCAGAACAACCGCAACGACCTGGACAAGGTCATCGACAGCTGGGCCGACACGGTGGCCAAGGCGCGCGAAGCCAAGGGTGAGTCGTGAGTCGGGCGAGCATCGCTGAGCGCGCACCGGGCCAGTTGCAGCTGGTAGGCGTGCTCGACTATGCCACCGGTCCGGCCCTGCGTGAGCAGGGTGCGCGGCTGATCGCCGCCAGCGGCGCGGCGCAGCTGCTGGTCGATTGCGCCACGGTGGAGAAATCCAGCAGCGTCGGCCTGGCCCTGCTGCTGGCCTTCCTGCGCGACGCCCGGGCAGCGGGCAAGACCCTGGCCATCGGCGGCCTGCCCGCGGACATGCGCGAGATCGCCCAGGTCTGCGGCCTGCTGGAGCTGTTGCCGCTGCAGGACGCCGCCGGCTGACGGCGCAGCGAACGACGCCAGCGCCGAATGGCGCACAAACCCTCCGTCAGCGCTGCCTCATGCGGGGTTCGCAGGCGGGGGGCTTTTTTGTATGATGGCCGACCCGCGGGCGCAGGTAGCCCGATATGCGTCAATCGAGGTCGAGCATGCAGGCTGCAGAAGTGAAAAGCCTCCTAGAGGAAAAACTCCCGAATACCCAGGTGGAAGTCGAAGGCGAAGGCTGCAACTTCCAGCTCAACCTGATCAGCGACGAACTGGCCGCTCTCAGCCCGGTCAAACGCCAGCAGCAGATCTATGCCCACCTCAATGCCTGGATCGCCGATGGCAGCATCCACGCCGTGACCATGAAATTCTTCAGCCAGGCCGATTGGGCCGCGCGTTCCTGAGCCTGCGGGCGACGAGACTCCTATGGACAAACTGATCATTACCGGCGGCGCTCGCCTCGATGGCGAAATCCGCATTTCCGGGGCGAAGAACTCCGCCCTGCCGATTCTCGCGGCGACCCTGCTGGGCGACGCCCCGGTGACCATCTGCAACCTGCCGCACCTGCACGACATCACCACCATGATCGAGCTGTTCGGGCGCATGGGCGTCGAGCCGGTGATCGACGAGAAGCTGTCGGTGGAAGTCGACGCGCGTTCGATCAAGACCCTGGTCGCGCCCTACGAGCTGGTCAAGACCATGCGTGCCTCGATCCTGGTGCTCGGGCCCATGGTCGCCCGCTTCGGCGAGGCCGAGGTGGCCCTGCCCGGCGGCTGCGCCATCGGTTCGCGCCCGGTCGACCTGCACATCCGCGGCCTCGAGGCCATGGGCGCGCAGATCGACGTGGAGGGCGGCTACATCAAGGCCAAGGCGCCGCAAGGCGGCCTGCGCGGCGCGCACTTCTTCTTCGACGTGGTCAGCGTGACCGGCACCGAGAACATCATGATGGCCGCGACCCTGGCCAAGGGTCGCAGCGTGCTGGAAAACGCCGCGCGCGAGCCGGAAGTGGTCGACCTGGCCAACTGCCTGAACGCCATGGGCGCGAAGATCCAGGGCGCCGGCACCGACACCATCGTCATCGACGGCGTCGAGCGCCTGCACGGCGCGCGCTTCAGCGTGATGCCCGACCGCATCGAGACCGGTACCTACCTGGTGGCCGCGGCCATCACCGGCGGCCGGGTCAAGGTCAAGGACGCCGATCCCTCGACCCTGGAGGCCGTGCTGGCCAAGCTGCAGGAAGCCGGCGCCGAGATCAGCACCGGTCCGGACTGGATCGAGCTGGACATGAAGGGCAAGCGACCCAAGGCGGTCAACCTGCGCACCGCGCCCTATCCAGCCTTCCCCACCGACATGCAGGCGCAGTTCATCGCCCTCAACGCGGTGGCCGAGGGGACCGGCACGGTGATCGAAACGGTGTTCGAGAACCGTTTCATGCACGTCTACGAGATGCTGCGCATGGGCGCCAATATCCTGGTCGAAGGCAACACCGCCATCGTCACCGGGGTGGAGCAGCTCAAGGGCGCGCCGGTCATGGCCACCGACCTGCGCGCCTCGGCCAGCCTGGTGCTGGCGGCGCTGATGGCCGAGGGCGACACCCTGATCGACCGCATCTACCACATCGACCGTGGCTACGAGTGCATCGAAGAGAAGCTGCAACTGCTCGGCGCCAAGATTCGCCGCGTACCGGGCTAAGTTCTCGCGTCCACTGCCGTATGGCCGCTCCTTGTCGGAGTGGCCGTTGCCGTTCAAGGAAACCGCTCCATGCTGACCATCGCCCTGTCCAAAGGCCGCATCCTCGACGACACCCTGCCGCTGCTGGCGGCGGCTGGCATCGAGCCGACCGAGAACCCGGACAAGAGCCGCAAGCTGATCATCCCCACCACCCAGGATGACGTGCGCCTGCTGATCGTGCGCGCCACCGACGTGCCGACCTATGTCGAGCACGGCGCCGCGGATCTCGGCGTGGCCGGCAAGGACGTGCTGATGGAGTACGGCGGCCAGGGCCTTTACGAGCCGCTGGACCTGCAGATCGCCCAGTGCAAGCTGATGACCGCGGGCAAGGTCGGCGCGCCGGAGCCGAAAGGGCGCCTGCGCGTGGCCACCAAGTTCGTCAACGTCGCCAAGCGCTACTACGCCGAGCAGGGCCGTCAGGTCGACATCATCAAGCTGTACGGTTCGATGGAACTGGCGCCGCTGGTGGGCCTGGCCGACAAGATTATCGACGTGGTCGACACCGGCAACACCCTGCGCGCCAACGGCCTGGAGCCGCAGGAGCTGATCGCCACCATCAGCTCGCGACTGATCGTTAACAAGGCCTCGATGAAGATGCAGCACGCCCGTATCCAGGCGCTGATCGAGACCCTGCGCGGCGCCGTCGAGGCGCGACATACCAGCTGACATCCCTCAGCCTATCCGTGTCATAGCCAAATTCTCAGGTGCCCGCACGGTGGGCTTGCTACTCTAGCGGCGCCTGAGATTTGCCATTACACGAGGCTTTGCCATGACCGCTCCCATTGCTGTTCGCCGACTCAACGCCGCTGACCAGGACTTCGCCCGACACCTGGATCATCTGCTGAGCTGGGAGAGTGTGTCCGACGATGGCGTCAACCAGCGCGTGCTGGAGATCATCCAGGCCGTGCGCGAGCGCGGCGATGCCGCGCTGGTCGAGTACACCCAGCGTTTCGATGGCTTGGAGGTCGCCAGCATGGCCGACCTGATCCTGCCGCGCGAGCGCCTGGAACTGGCCCTCGAACGTATTTCCCCCGCGCAGCGCCAGGCGCTGGAAGTCGCGGCCGAGCGCGTGCGCAGCTACCACGAGCGGCAGAAACAGGATTCCTGGCGCTACAGCGAGGCCGACGGCAGCGTGCTGGGGCAGAAGGTCACCCCGCTGGATCGCGCCGGTCTGTACGTGCCGGGTGGCAAGGCCTCCTATCCGTCCTCGGTGCTGATGAATGCGATTCCGGCCAAGGTCGCCGGCGTGCCCGAGGTGGTGATGGTGGTGCCGACCCCGCGCGGCGAGATCAACGAGATCGTCCTGGCCGCCGCCGCCATCGCCGGCGTCGACCGCGTGTTCACCATCGGCGGCGCCCAGGCCGTGGCCGCGCTGGCCTATGGCACCGAGAGCGTGCCGCCGGTGGACAAGATAGTCGGGCCGGGCAACATCTACGTGGCCACCGCCAAGCGTCATGTGTTCGGCAAGGTCGGTATCGATATGATCGCCGGGCCTTCCGAGATTCTGGTGGTGTGCGACGGCCAGACCGATCCAGACTGGATCGCCATGGACCTGTTCTCCCAGGCCGAGCACGACGAGGACGCCCAGTCGATCCTGGTCAGCCCGGACGCCGCCTTCCTCGACCGCGTCGCCGAGAGCATCGAGAGGCTCTTGCCGAGCATGGAGCGCGCCGAGATCATCCGCACCTCGCTGCAGGAGCGTGGCGCGCTGATCCAGGTGGCCGACATGGCCCAGGCCATCGAGGTGGCCAACCGCATCGCCCCCGAGCACCTGGAGTTGTCGGTGGCCGACCCGGAGGCCTGGTTGCCGCAGATCCGTCATGCCGGCGCGATCTTTATGGGCCGCTACACCGCCGAGGCGCTGGGCGATTACGTCGCCGGCCCGAACCACGTGCTGCCCACCTCCGGCACCGCGCGCTTCTCCTCGCCGCTGGGGGTGTACGACTTCCAGAAGCGCTCGTCGATCATCTTCTGTTCGCCGGACGGCGCCTCGGAGCTGGGCAAGAGCGCCTCGGTGCTGGCCCGCGGCGAGTCGCTGACCGCCCATGCGCGCAGCGCCGAGTACCGCATCAAGTGACGTAGGGTGCGCCATGCGCACCTTTGATTATTCGCGGTGCGCACAGAGCACCGCACGCATTTCGAGGAGAGAAGGGCAGATGAGCAAATTCTGGAGCCCCTTCGTCAAGGACCTGGTGCCCTACGTACCGGGCGAGCAGCCCAAGCTGAGCAAGCTGGTCAAGCTCAACACCAACGAGAACCCCTACGGGCCGTCGCCCAAGGCCGTCGCGGCGATGCAGGCCGAGCTGAACGACGACCTGCGCCTGTACCCGGACCCCAACGGCGAGCGCCTCAAGCAGGCGGTCGCCGACTACTACGGCGTGAGCACCGCCCAGGTGTTCGTCGGCAACGGCTCCGACGAGGTGCTGGCGCACGCCTTCCACGGCCTGTTCCAGCACGGCAAGCCGCTGCTGTTCCCCGACGTCACCTACAGCTTCTACCCGGTCTACTGTGGCCTGTACGGCATCGAGTTCGAGGCGCTGCCGCTCGACGACGCCTTCCAGATCCGCATCGAGGATTACGCCCGGCCCAACGCCGGCATCATCTTCCCCAACCCCAACGCGCCGACCGGCTGCCTGCTGGCGCTCGACGCCATCGAGCGCCTGCTGCAGGCCAATCCGGATTCGGTGGTGCTGGTGGACGAGGCCTATATCGACTTCGGCGGCCAGACGGCCATCGCTCTGGTCGACCGCTACCCGAACCTGCTGGTGACCCAGACCCTGTCCAAGTCGCGCTCGCTGGCCGGGCTGCGCGTCGGTATCGCGGTCGGCCACCCGGAGCTGATCGAAGCGCTGGAGCGGATCAAGAACAGCTTCAACTCCTACCCGCTCGATCGCCTGGCCATCGCCGGCGCCGCCGCGGCGTTCGAGGATCGCGCCTACTTCGAGCAGACCTGCCGGCAGGTGATCGCCAGCCGCGAGGCGCTGGTCGCCGGGCTGCAGGGCCTGGGTTTCGAGGTGCTGCCGTCGGCCGCTAACTTCGTCTTCGCCCGCCATCCGCACAAGGACGCCGCCACCCTGGCCGCCGGCCTGCGCGAGCAGGGCGTGATAGTGCGTCACTTCAAGCAGCAGCGCATCGCCCAGTTCCTGCGCATCAGCATCGGCGCGCCGGAGCAGAACCAGGCACTGCTCGACGCCCTGCAGGGGCTGTAAGCCTAGCCGGGGGCAATCCGGCAACGCCGCTCGCGGCCCCGGATTGCATCCTGGCGACCTTGCTTCGTTTAGCCGATCACCCCATAGCCCCGCGCCAGCAGCGCCGCCAGCAGCGGCAGCAGCAACAGCAGCAACAACTCCAGGCGAATGCACCAGGTCACCAGGACGATCTGCCGGGCGCTGGGCTCGGGCACCTGGCCGGCCTTGAGCGCCGGGCGCCAGTTGAGGAAGACCACGGTGGGCAGGATCGACAGCAGGCCGACCAGAATGAACAGCCCCACCTTGGCGTGGAACAGGCTGTTGTGCAGGTAGTAGGCCCAGCCCTTGCCGTACCACAACACCCGCGCCAGGCCGGTGAGCAGCACCAGGCCGGCGCAGATGCCGTAGGCCAGGTCGGCGAGCATCAGGCTGCGCGCACGGCGCAGATCCAGCGGCGCCTTGAACAGCACGTGCTCGACGCTGAGCAGGGCGAACAGGGCGAAGATCGCCAGAAAATGCAGATAGGCGACGAGTGCGGCGGCCATCGGGTGCTCCTTGCGGGTTATGGATCGGTTGCGGCGAGTTCGCAGCGATTGCGGCCGCCGCGCTTGGCCCGGTACAGCGCCTGGTCGGCCCGCTGCAGGGCGTCGGCGCTGGGCTTAGTTGTGTGGCAGCTCAGCGCTGAGCAGGGGCGGTCTCTTCTGCTGGCGGTGGGGCGAACCACTGGTCGCGACGACTCAGGTGCCAAGCATAGCCAGCCAGCACCAGGCTGCGCAGCCCCATGAAGGCGAGAAAGGCCAGCCACAGGCCGTGGTTGCCCAGCGCCTGCAGCGCCCAGCCCAGTGGCAGGGTCAGCGCCAGGGCGATCAGCATGGCGTCGCGCATCTCCCGCGCCCGGGTGGCGCCGATAAACAGGCCGTCGAGCAGGTAGCTCCACACCGCCAGCAGCGGTAGCAGCGCCAGGTAGGGCAGGTACTGCAGCGCGGTGTCGCGCACCGCGGCGATATCGGTCTGCAGGCCGATGAACCAGTGCCCGCCGAGCCCGAAGAACAGGGCGAAGCCGATGCTGGCCAGTAGCGACCAGGCGCCGGCCACCAGCAGCGAGCGGCGCAGCGCGGCGCGGTCGCGGGCGCCGAGGGCATGGCCGCACAGCGCCTCCACCGCATGGGCCAGGCCGTCGAGGGCGTGGGCGGTGAGCAGCAGGCCGTTGAGCAGCAGGGCGTTGGCCGCCACCGTGGCGTCGCCCAGGCGGGTGCCCTGCACCGTGATCAGGAAGAACACCAGCTGCAGCGCCAGGGTGCGGATGAAGATGTCGCGGTTGACCGCCAGCAGCGGTCGCCAGCTACTCCAGCGCTGCAGCGCCGCTCGTTCCAGCCGGCCGGGGTAGCGCCTCAGGGCGCGGCGCGCCAGCCACAGGCCGAGCAGGGCGGCGCTCCATTCGGCGATCACCGAGGCCCAGGCCGCGCCGGCCACGCCCCACTGCAGGCCGAGGACGAACCACAGGTCCAGGGCCACGTTGAGCAGGTTGGCGGTGAGCAGGATCGCCAGCGGCCCGCGCGCGTTCTGCGTGCCCAGCAGCCAGCCGACCAGGGCGTAGGTGGCCAGGGCCGCGGGCAGGCCGAACAGGCGGATCTGGAAATACTCGCGGGCCAGTGCGTCGAGTGCCGCCGACGGCCGCATCAGGCCCAGCGCGGCGCCGCTGAAGGGGATCGCCAGCACGGCCAGCAACAGCGCCAGCAGCACGCCGAGCAGCAGGCCCTGCAGCAGCACCTGGCGCAGCGCGCCGCCGTCGCCGCGGCCGGCGGCCTGGGCGGCGAAGCCGGTGCTGCCCATGCGCAGAAAGCCCATGGCCCAGGTCAGCAGGGTGTAGAGGCTGCCGCCCACCGCCACCGCCGCCAGCTGATGGGCGTGCGGCAGGTGGCCGACCACGGCGCTGTCGACCAGCGCCACCAGCGGCACCGACAGGTTGGAGAGAATCATCGGCGCGGCCAGGGCCCAGACCCGGTGCTGGGTCGGGGCGTGGCGCCAGGCGTCGAGCAGGGCGGACATGGGCGGCTCCGGCAAAACGGCGATTATAGGCGGCGTTAGCACCTTTGCTGCTATGACTGCCAGCCCATAGCAGTAACCGCACCTTCGCCCGCCTGCTGGCCTGGCTAGACTTTTTCCAGGGCCAGTCAACCAAGCGTCGCCGCGGCGACCGAGGAGGTGGATCATGCGTATGGCCGAAACCCTGGAGCGCCATCTGCAACGGGCGCATTGCGATTACAAACTGGTCGAGCACGAACCCTCGGCCACCAGCCTGGAGGCGGCGCGCAAGGCGCACATTCCCGCCGCGCGCATGGCCAAGTCGGTGATCCTCGACGACCGCCGCGGCCACTACCTGATGGCCGTGCTGCCGGCCAACCGCAAGCTGGATTTGGACAAGGTGCGCAAGGGCAGCCAGCGCTGGCAACTGAGCGGCGAGCAGAACCTGGTCGGCCTGTTCAAGGACTGCCAGCGCGGCGCGGTGCCGGCGCTCGGCGCGCTGTACGGCCTGGACATGCTGATCGACCCGCAACTGGCGCGGCTGGCGGACGTCTACCTGGAGGCCGGCGACCACGAGAACCTGGTGCATATGTCGATGGACGACTTCTTCAACCTGGCGCCCAATGCCGAGGTCTGCGAGCTGTGCCATTGAACCAGGGCTGAAATCCTCGCCGTGCCCGGGCGATGAGCGCGGCGAGGGGTTGTGCGCGGCTTGGCGCTTTCGCCGCCGCGCCTCCTCCCGGGGTAGGCGCTCGGCTATAGTTGGGGTTCTCTGCGCCCCCCTATACCGGAGCCCGCAATGCCGAACAAAGGACTGCTTCTGGCCCTCGCCCTGAGCCTGCTCAGCGCCTGCGATTCATCCCAGGACCCCGTCACCGTCACCAGCACCGCGCCCGCGGCCGAGCAGCAGCGCCCGCCGCAGCCGGCGGTGGATCGCGCCGCGCTGGCCGAACGGCATGCCGGCCGCGAACTGCAGGTGGTGGACGTCTCCGAGGTGCAACTGGACGGCGCCAGCGCGCTGTCGGTGACCTTCTCCGTGCCGCTCGATCCCGACCAGCCGTTCGCCGAGCGCCTGCACCTGGTCGACAGCAAGGACGGCAAGGTCGACGGCGCCTGGGAACTCTCCGACAACCTGAGCGAACTGCGCCTGCGTCATCTCGAACCCAAGCGCAAGCTGGTGCTGACCATCGACGCCGGGCTGCGCGCCATCAACGGCGCCAAGCTCGCCGCCGAGCACGTCAGCCGCCTGGAGACCCGCGACCTGCAGGCCAGCGTCGGTTTCGCCAGCCGCGGCTCGCTGCTGCCCACTCGCCTGGCCGAGGGCCTGCCGGTGATCGCGCTGAACGTCGACAAGGTCAACGTCGAGTTCTTCCGCATCAAGCCCGAGGCGCTGCCGCAGTTCCTCGCCCGCTGGGGGCGCAGCAGCAACCTCGACACCTGGGAGGCGCGCGAGCTGCTGCCGCTGGCCGAGCTGGTCTACGGCGGGCGCTTCGACCTCAACCCGGCGCGCAACACGCGCGAGACCCTGCTGCTGCCGATCGCCGGCCTGGAGCCGTTCAAGCAGCCCGGGGTGTACCTGGCGGTGATGCGCGAGGCCGGCAGCTACGGCTATTCGCAGCCGGCGACGCTGTTTTCCCTGAGCGACATCGGCCTGTCCGCGCACCGCTACCGCGACCGTCTCGACGTCTTCACCCAGGCGCTGGAAGGCGGCAAGGCGCAGGCCGGGGTGCAGCTGGAACTGCTCGATGGCGACGGCGCGCTGCTCGCCGAGGGCCAGACCGACGCCGCCGGCCACGCCCAGTTGCCGCTGCCGGCCAAGGCCCAGTTGCTGCTGGCCAAGCAGGGCGAGCAGACCAGCCTGCTGCGCCTCAACGCGCCGGCGCTGGACCTGGCCGAATTCGATATCGCCGGGCCCAAGGCGCATCCGCTGCAGCTGTTCGTGTTCGGCCCGCGCGACCTCTATCGCCCCGGCGAGACGGTGCTGATCAATGCCCTGCTGCGCGACGCCGACGGCAAGCCGGTCAAGGCCCAGCCGGTGAGCGTCGAGGTGCGCCGGCCGGACGAGCAGGTCAGCCGCAAGTTCGTCTGGACGGCGGACGAGGGCGGCCTCTACCAGTACCGGCTGCAGCTGGCCGAGGAGGCGCCCACCGGGCGCTGGCAGCTGCTGCTCGACCTCGGCGACGGCAGCCCGCAGCTGTACGAGTTTCTCGTCGAGGACTTCCTCCCCGAACGCCTGGCCCTGGAACTCAAGGGCCGCGAGCAGCCCTATGCGCCGGGTGACAATCCCGAGTTCGCCGTGACCGGCCGCTACCTCTATGGCGCGCCGGCCGCCGGCAACCGCCTGACTGGCCAGCTCTACGTGCGGCCGCTGCGCGAGGCGGTGGCGAGCCTGCCGGGCTATCAGTTCGGCGACGTCACCGAGGCCGATCTGACTCAGGATCAGGAGCTCGACGAGATCAGTCTCGACGATCAGGGCCGCGCCGTGCTGCGCCCGGAAAACCGCTGGGGCGAGGCCAAGTCGCCGCTGCGCCTGATTCTCCAGGCCAGCCTGCAGGAATCCGGCGGCCGGCCGATCACCCGGCGCATCGTCCAGCCGGTGTGGCCGGCCGAACGTCTGCCGGGGCTGCGCGGGCTGTTCGACGGCGAGGAGGTGGATGCCGACAGCCTGGCCGAGTTCGAGCTGCTGGTGGCCGATGCCGCCGGCAACAAGCTGGCCGCCGACGACCTGACCGTGCGCCTGGTGCGCGAGCGCCGCGACTACTTCTGGAGCTTCTCCGACGGTGAGGGCTGGCGGCACAACTTCAACGAGAAGTTCCTCACCCTGAGCGAGGAGCCGCTGCGCATCGAGGCCGGCGGCACCGCCAAGGTCAGCTTCCCGGTGGAGTGGGGCCCCTACCGGGTCGAGCTGCTGGACAACCGCACCGGCCTGCTCAGCAGCCTGCGCTTCTGGGCCGGCTACCGCTGGCAGGACAACGCCGAGGGCGGCGCGGTGCGTCCCGACCAGGTCAAACTGGCGCTGGATCAGCCGGCCTATGCCGCGGGCGATGTGGCCAAGATCAGCGTCACCCCGCCGGCCGCCGGCAGCGGCTACCTGCTGCTGGAATCCAGCGACGGGCCGCTGTGGTGGCAGGAAATCAGCGTGCCGGCGGCAGGCAAGACCTTCGAACTGCCCATAGACCCGGCCTGGGCGCGCCACGACCTGTATCTCAGCGCCCAGGTGGTGCGCCCCGGCGAGCGCAAGGCGCGGGTCACGCCCAAGCGCGCCGTCGGCCTGCTGCACCTGCCGCTGCAGCGCGCGCCGCGCCAGCTGGCGCTGAGCCTGGAAGCGCCTGAGCAGATGCGGCCCAAGCAGCCGCTGAAGGTCAAGGTCAGCGCACGCAACGCCGACGGCAGCATCCCCGAGAAAGTGCGGGTGCTGGTCGCCGCGGTGGACGTGGGCATACTCAATATCACCGACTACGCCACCCCCGATCCCTTCGCCAGTTTCTTCGGGCGCAAGGCCTACGGCGCCGATCAGCTGGACGTCTACGGCCAACTGATCGAGGGCCAGGGTCGCCTGGCCAGCCTGGCCTTCGGCGGCGACGCCGGCCTGGCCGCCGGCGGCAAGCGCCCGGACACCAGCGTGCTGATCGTTGCCCTGCAGAGCGAGGCGCTGCAGCTGAACGAGCAGGGCGAGGGCGAAGTCAGCCTGGATATCCCCGACTTCAACGGCGAGCTGCGCCTGATGGCGCAGGCCTGGAGCGACGAGCGCTTCGGCATGGCCGAGGCTAAGACGGTGGTGGCGGCACCGCTGATCGCCGAACTGTCGATGCCGCGCTTTCTCGCTGGCGGCGACGAAACCAGCCTGGCGCTGGATTTGACCAACCTCTCCGGCGCCGAGCAGCAGCTCGACGTGCGGGTGGACGTGGAGGGCCAACTGCGCCTGCTGCAGCAAGGCGAGGCGCCGATCCAGCTGGCCGACGGCCAGCGCATGACCCTGCGCATCCCGGTGCGTGCCGCGGGCGGCCTCGGCCAGGGGCGCATCCATGTCGAGGTGCAGGGCCTGGCGCTGCCGGGTGAGGAACTCGGCGACTTCAGCAGCGAATGGACCCTGGGCATCCGCCCGGCCTATCCGGCGCAGCTGCGGCATTTCCGTGCGGTACTAGGCGAGGGCGAGCCCTGGAGCCTGCCGGCCGGCAGCCTGGCGGCGTTCGAGCCGGCCGGCCTGGAGGCCGTGCTGGCGCTGTCGAGCCGGCCGCCGCTGAACCTCGGCGAGCAGATCCGCGCACTCAAGGCCTATCCCTATGGTTGCCTGGAGCAGACTACCAGCGGCCTGTACCCCTCGCTCTATGCCGATGCCGCCAGCCTCGCGCGCCTCGGCCTGGAGGGCGAGCCGGACGAGCAGCGGCGCAGGAGCATCGAGCTGGGCATCGAGCGTCTGCTCGGCATGCAGCGCCACAGCGGCGGCTTCGGCCTGTGGAGCGCCGAGAGCGAGGAGGAATACTGGCTCACCGCCTATGTCACCGATTTCCTCCTGCGCGCCCGCGAGCAGGGCTTCGGCGTGCCGCCCGAGGCGCTGAAGAAGGCCAGCGACCGTCTGCTGCGTTACCTGCAGCAGAGCAGCCTGATCGAGGCCAGCTACAGCGAGGACTTCGCCCACACCCGCTTCGCCGTGCAGGCCTACGCCGGCTACGTCTTGGCGCGCAGCCAGCAGGCGCCGCTGGGCGCGCTGCGCAGCCTGTTCGAGCGGCGCAGCGAGGCGCGTTCCGGCCTGCCGCTGGTGCAGCTGGCCGCCGCGCTCAAGCTGATGGGCGATGCGCCGCGCGCCGAGCAGGCGCTGGCCCAGGGCCTGATCCAGCCGCGCGACGGCGAGCGCTGGATGGCCGACTACGGCAGCGCACTGCGCGACCAGGCGCTGATCCTCGCCGTGCTGGAGGAACACGACCTGGCTGCCGGCCAGCGCGAGCAGCGCCTGTTCGACCTGGCCGACGAGCTGGCCGGCCAGCGCTGGCTGTCGACCCAGGAGCGCAACGCGCTGTTCCTCGCCGGTCGCGGCATTCTCGGCCAGCCGGAACAACCCTGGCGCGCTGCGCTTGCCAGCGGCGCCTTCCAGTTCGAGCTGAGCGAGCGGCAACCGGGCATCAAGCTGGAACGCGGTGAGCTGGCCGAGCCGCTGAGCGTCAGCAATGCCGGCAGTGCCAAGCTGTACCAGCAGCTGACCCTGTCCGGCTATCCGGCGCAGCCGCCCGCGGCCGGCGGCGACAACCTCGGCATCGAGCGCGAGTACCTCGGCATGGACGGCCGCCCGCTCGACCTACAGCAGCTGACGAGCGGCGAGCTGGTGCTGGTGCACCTGGCGGTGCGCGCCAAGCAGCGAGTGCCGGATGCCCTGGTGGTGGACCTGCTGCCCGCCGGCCTGGAACTGGAAAACCAGAACCTGGCGCAGAGCGCGGCGAGCCTGGATGAGGCCGGCAGCCAGGTCAAGGAATGGCGCCAGGCGATGCAGAACGCGCGGATCAAGCACCAGGAGTACCGCGGCGACCGCTACGTGGCGGCGCTGGACGTGGACGGCTACGGCACCACCCATTTGCTCTACCTGGCTCGCGCGGTGACCCCGGGCAGCTACCGCGTGCCGCCGCCGCAGGTGGAGTCGATGTACCGGCCGAGCTGGCAGGCGCTGGGCAGTGCGCCGGCGTCGCTGGTGGTGAGGGAGCGGTAAAAAGCCAGCCCTCTCCCCAGCCCTCTCCCATAAATGGGAGAGGGGGCCGATCGTGAACAGCTTCAGTCGCGCGTCGAACTTCTTCTCTTTCCCGCCCGCGGGAGAGGGGGCGGAGGAGAGGGCAAAGGGTTCAAGGAGGAACCATGACGCTACTCGACAACGCCAAACGCCTGCGTCGCGAGATGACAGACGCCGAGCAACGACTCTGGTATCACCTGCGTGCTCACCGTTTTCTTGGCCTGAAGTTCAAGCGGCAGAAACCCATTGGCCCCTATATCGTCGATTTCGTCTGCACCGAATGCTGGCTGGTCGTCGAACTGGATGGTGGTCAGCATCAGCAGCGGACGGAATACGATCAGCAACGTGAGCGTTATCTGGAAAGTCGAGGCTATCGTGTGCTGCGTTTCTGGAATCATCAGATGCTGGCGGAAGCGGAGGCTGTGCTTGAACAGATTCGCCTTGAGATTGGCAAGCAACAAGGTTTGTGAGCGTTGCCGCAAGAGTGGGCGAAATGCAGATCGGCTCCCCTCTCCCATTTATGGGAGAGGGGTTGGGGGAGAGGGCCTTGCATGTCCAGCCTAATTCGCCCCTGGCTCCTCGCCCCCCTGGCGCTGCTAGCCCTGCTCTGGCTCGCCGACCGCCTGTTCCCGCTGCCGCTGCCCGAGGACGACCTGGCCCGCGTGGTGCTGGCCGAGGATGGCACGCCGCTGTGGCGCTTCGCCGACCGCGACGGCGTATGGCGCTACCCGGTGACCCCGGAACAGGTCTCGCCCTATTACCTCGACGCGCTGCTGACCTACGAGGATCGTTGGTTTCGCCTGCACCCCGGGGTCAACCCGCTGGCCCTGGCCCGCGCCGCCTGGCAGAACCTTTCCGGCGGGCGTGTGGTGTCCGGCGGCAGCACGCTGTCGATGCAGGTGGCGCGTCTGCTCGATCCACACGCACGGAGCCTGCCCGGCAAGCTCAAGCAGCTGTGGCGCACCGCGCAGCTGGAGTGGCACCTGTCCAAGGACCAGATCCTCGCCCTGTACCTCAATCGCGCGCCCTTCGGCGGCACCCTGCAGGGCGTGGCGGCGGCCAGCTGGAGCTACCTGGGCAAACCGCCGAGTCAGCTCACTCGCGCCGAGGCGGCGCTGCTCGCGGTGCTGCCGCAGGCGCCCAGCCGGCTGCGCCCGGATCGTCACCCCGCGCGCGCCCAGGCCGCGCGCGATAAGGTGCTGCGGCGCCTGGCCGAGTTCCGCGTATGGCCTACCGAACAGGTCGACGAGGCGCTGGAGGAGCCGGTATTCCTCGCCCCGCGCCGCGAACCGAGCCTGGCGCCGCTGCTGGCGCGGCGGCTGAACCGCGCCGGCAGCCCGCCGCTGATCCGCACCACCCTCGACGCCGGCCTGCAGTTGCGCCTGGAAGACCTGCTGCTGGGCTGGCGCGCGCGCCTGCCCGAGCGCACTTCGGCGGCGATCCTGGTGGTGGAGCACCAGAGCATGGCGGTGCGCGCCTACCTCGGCTCGGTGGATATCGCCGACGCCGCACGCTTCGGTCATGTCGACATGGTGCGCGCGCTGCGCTCGCCCGGCTCGACGCTCAAGCCCTTCCTCTACGGCATGGCCCTGGACGCCGGGCTGATCCATTCCGAATCCTTGCTGCAGGACGTGCCGCGGCATTACGGCGACTACCGTCCGGGCAACTTCGCCGCCGGCTTCAGCGGCCCGGTGTCGGCCAGCGAGGCGTTGGCCACCTCGCTCAACCTGCCGGCGGTGCAGCTGCTGGAAGCCTACGGGCCGAAGCGCTTCGCCGGCGAGCTGCGCGGCGCCGGCGTGCCGATTCGCCTGCCGGCGCTGGCCGAACCCAACCTGGCGCTGATCCTCGGCGGTGGCGGCGCGCGCCTGGAATCGCTGGTCACCGGCTACGGCGCCTTCGCCCGCGGCGGCCTGGCGGCGCGGCCGCGTCTGCAGCCAGACGAGCAATTGCGCGAGCGGCGCCTGCTGTCGCCCGGCGCGGCCTGGATCGTCCGCCGCATCCTCAGCGGCCAGGCACGCCCGGACCGCGACCCGCGCGCGCAGCTGGTGCAACGGCCGAGCCTGGCCTGGAAGACCGGCACCAGCTACGGCTTTCGCGATGCCTGGGCCATAGGCATAGGCCCGCGCCACCTGATCGGCATCTGGATCGGTCGCCCGGACGGCACCCCGGTGCCCGGCCAGTTCGGCCTGGCCTCGGCGGCGCCGCTGCTGCTGCAGGTGCACGATCTGCTGGTCAACCGCGACAGCCAGCGCGGCATCGCCGCGCCGGCCGAGCCGCAGCCGGCCGAGGTCGGCGTCGCCGCCATCTGCTGGCCGCTGGGTCAGCCCATGCACAGGGACGATCCCAACTGCCGGCGCCTGCGCTTCGCCTGGACCCTGCAGGGCACCACGCCGCCGACCCTGCTTGGCGCCGATCAGCCGCTGGGCAGCGGCTTGCGCGAGCCGTTGTGGGTCAATCCCCGCGGCCGTCGCGTCGCCCCGGGCTGCGCTCAGGCCGAGCGCCGCGAGCTGGTGCTGTGGCCGGCGCCGCTGGAACCCTGGTTGCCGCGCCGCGAGCGGCGCGGCGCGCGCCTGCCGGCGGCCGACCGTGCCTGTCCGCCACCGACGCCGGCCCAGGTGGCGCCGCTGGCCATAGTCGGCGTGCGCGAGGGCGATCGCCTGCGCCGACCGCAGGGCGACGCCGAACCGCTGCGCCTGAGCCTGTCGACCCTCGGCGGCAGCGGCCGCCGCTGGTGGTTCGTCGACGGCCGGCCGTTGGGCGACAGCGCCGCCGGGGCGCCCTTCGCCCATGCCTTCGCGGTCGGCCGGCACCAGCTCAGCGTGCTCGACGAGGGCGGCCAGACCGCCCGCCTGGAGTTCAGCGTCGAGCCTTAGGGACGTTCTGAAATAGCCATTTAGCGTCACTCCCGCGAAGGCGGGAGCCCAGGGACTGCTCAGGTTCTGGATTATTTCCCTGCGGGCCAGCGCAAGCGCTGTTCAGCGATAACGCTGCTGTCCCGCTTGCACCCGGCTATTTCAGCGTTTCCTTAGAGCCTGGCGCCGGCGCGCGACCTGTTTTCGCCAGCGCCCGCTCAGGACTCGGCCAGCGCCTCGAGAAAGCTCTCCAGCACCAGGTGTGCGCGGCGGCCCTTGCGCGTCACCGCCGCCAGGCTGATGTCGTAGAAGCGGCTGACGGCCTTGAGCGCGCGCAGGCGGCCCTGCTGCACCCAGGCCTGGGCGTAGTGGTCGGGCAGGTAGCCGATATAGCGCCCGGTGAGGATCAGGAAGGCCATGCCCTCGCGGTCCGAGGCGCTGGCCGTGCAGTTCAGCGCCTGGTAGTGGTTCTGCACCTCCGGCGGCAGGCGGAAGGTCGGCGCGATGGCCTCCTGGGCGTTGAGGCGCTCGTCCTCCAGCTGCTGGTCGTCGACATAGAACAGCGGATGGCCGACCGCGCAGTAGAGCAGCGAGCGCTCGTCGTACAGGGTCTGGTACTCCAGGCCGGACAGCGCGCCGACCTGCGGCACCACGCCGACGTGCAGACGACCGTCGAGCACGCCCTGTTCCACCTCCGACGGCGGCGTCATGCGGATATGGATGCGCACGTCCGGGCCCTGCGCCTTGAGCCGCGCCAGGGCGTTGGTGATGCGCATGTGCGGGATGGTCACCAGGTTGTCGGTCAGGCCGATGTTCAGCTCGCCGCGCAGGTGGCGGTGCAGGCCGTTGACCTCGGTGCGAAAGCTCTCCAGCGCCGTCAGCAGCTGCAGGGTGCTCTGGTACACCTCGCGGCCTTCCTCGGTCAGGGCGAAGCCGGCACGGCCGCGCTGGCACAGGCGCAGGCCGAGGCGCTGCTCCAGGTCGCTCATCTGCTGGCTGATGGCCGAACGGCCGATGCCCAGCGCACTTTCCGCGGCGGAGAAACCGCCGCATTCCACCACGCTGCGAAACAGCTTGAGCAGGCGGATTTCAAAGTCGCTGACCTGGGCCAGCGGATCGGGGCGGCGGCTGCTCATTTGTTTAGTAAGCCTTTAACTGAAGATAAGAAGAGTGCTGTTTTACTGACTCTATGCCCGTGGCACTTTGTCTGGCAACTGATTCAACTCCTGTGGGAGGGGCTTTAGCCGCGACTGTTTTCGATCTGCTGTTTGTCGCGGCTAAAGCCCCTCCCACGACACCTTCGAGTGCGAGGCTCCCGATGAACATGCCGCAGACCGCCACCCCCTCCCTGGCCAGCCAGCTCAAGCTGGACGCCCACTGGATGCCGTTTTCCGCCAACCGCCAGTTCCAGCGCGACCCGCGGATCATCGTCGGGGCCGAAGGCAGCTGGCTGTTCGACGATGCCGGCCGCAAGATCTACGACAGCCTGTCCGGCCTGTGGACCTGCGGCGCCGGCCACTCGCGCAAGGAAATCCAGGAGGCCGTGGCCAAGCAGCTCGGCACTCTCGACTATTCGCCGGGCTTCCAGTACGGCCACCCGCTGTCCTTCCAGCTGGCCGAGCAGATCGCCGACCTGATGCCGGGCGAGCTCAACCACGTGTTCTTCACCGGCTCCGGCTCCGAGTGCGCCGACACCGCGGTGAAGATGGCCAAGGCCTACTGGCGCCTGAAAGGCCAGCCGGCCAAGACCAAATTCATCGGCCGCGCCCGCGGCTACCACGGCGTCAATATCGCCGGTACGTCCCTGGGCGGCATCGGCGGCAACCGCAAGATGTACGGCCAGTTCATGGACGTCGACCACCTGCCGCACACCCTGCAGCCGCACCTGGCCTACACCGACGGCATGGCCGAGAGCGGCGGTGTCGAGCTGGCCAACGAGCTGCTCAAGCTGATCGAATTGCACGATGCCTCCAACATCGCCGCGGTGATCGTCGAGCCTATGTCCGGCTCGGCCGGCGTCATCGTGCCGCCCAAGGGTTACCTGCAGCGTCTGCGCGAGATCTGCACGCAGCACAATATCCTGCTGATCTTCGACGAGGTGATCACGGCATTTGGGCGGATGGGGAAATGGAGCGGCGCCGAGTACTTCGGCGTGACCCCGGACATCATCAACGCCGCCAAGCAGATCACCAACGGCGCCATCCCGCTCGGCGCGGTGATCGCCTCCAAGGAGATCTACGACACCTTCATGCAGCAGCCGTCGCCCGAGCATATGGTCGAGTTCACTCACGGCTACACCTACTCGGCCCACCCGGTGGCCTGCGCCGCCGGCCTGGCCTCGCTGGAGCTGCTCAAACGCGACAACCTGATCCAGCAGGCGGCCGAGCTGGCGCCGCAATTCGGCCGGGCGCTGCATGGCCTCAAGGGCAGCAAGCACGTGGTCGACATCCGCAACTGCGGCCTGGCCGGCGCCATCCAGATCGCCGCGCGCGACGGCGACCCGGTGATCCGTCCGTTCGAGGCCGGGCTGAAACTGTGGAAGGCCGGCTTCTACGTGCGCTTCGGTGGCGACACCCTGCAGTTCGGGCCGACCTTCAACGCCAAGATGGACGACCTCGACCGTGTTTTCAACGCCGTCGGCGACGTACTGAACAAACTCGACTGATTCCTGTGGGAGGGGCTTTAGCCGCGACGCTCATTCAGTCGCGGCTAAAGCCCCTCCCACCAAACCAGACTTTGGAGAACCTCATGAGCCATATCCCCCACCTGATCAACGGCGAGCGCGTCGCCGGCAACGAACGCAGCGCCCCGGTGTACAACCCCTCCACCGGCGATTCCACTGCTGCCGTCGGCCTGGCCGACCGCGCCACCATGCAACTGGCCATCGACGCCGCCAAGGCCGCCTTCCCCGCCTGGCGCAACACCCCGCCGGCCAAGCGCGCGCAGATCATGTTCCGCTTCAAGCAGCTGCTGGAGCAGAACGAGAACGAAATCGCCGCACTGATCAGCGCCGAGCATGGCAAGACCATCGAGGACGCCATCGGCGAGCTCAAGCGCGGCATCGAGAACGTCGAGTTCGCCTGCGCCGCCCCGGAAATCCTCAAGGGCGAATACAGCCGCAACGTCGGCCCGAATATCGACGCCTGGAGCGACCTGCAGCCTATTGGTGTCGTGGCAGGTATCACCCCGTTCAACTTCCCGGCCATGGTGCCGCTGTGGATGTACCCGCTGGCCATCGTCTGCGGCAACTGCTTTATCTTGAAGCCTTCGGAACGTGATCCGAGTTCCACCCTGTTTATCGCCGAATTGCTGAACCAGGCCGGCCTGCCCAAGGGCGTGCTGAATGTGGTCAACGGCGACAAGGACGCGGTCGACGCCCTGATCGAGGCGCCCGAGGTCAAGGCGCTGAGCTTCGTCGGCTCGACGCCGATCGCCGAGTACATCTACAGCGAAGGCACCAAGCGCGGCAAGCGCGTGCAGGCCCTCGGCGGGGCGAAGAACCACGCCGTGCTGATGCCCGACGCCGATCTGGACAACGCCGTCAGCGCGCTGATGGGCGCCGCCTACGGCTCCTGCGGCGAGCGCTGCATGGCCATCTCCGTGGCCGTGTGCGTGGGCGACCAGATCGCCGACGCGCTGGTCGAGAAGATCGTGCCGCAGATCAAAGGCCTGAAGATCGGCGCCGGCACCCAGTGCGGCCTGGACATGGGCCCGCTGGTCACCGCCGCGGCGCGCGACAAGGTCAAGGGTTATATCGATGCCGGCGTCGCCCAGGGCGCCAAGCTGGTGGTCGATGGCCGCGGTCTGGTGGTGCCGGGTAACGAGAACGGCTTCTTCGTCGGCGGCACCCTGTTCGACCGAGTAACCCCGGAGATGACCATCTACACCGACGAGATCTTCGGCCCGGTGCTGTGCATCGTCCGCGTCGGCAGCCTGGAACAAGCCATGCAGCTGATCAACGATCACGAGTACGGCAACGGCACCTGCATCTTCACCCGCGACGGTGAAGCGGCGCGGCTGTTCTGCGACGAGATCGAAGTGGGCATGGTCGGCGTCAACGTGCCGCTGCCGGTACCGGTGGCCTACCACAGCTTCGGCGGCTGGAAGCGCTCGCTGTTCGGCGACCTGCACGCCTACGGCCCGGACGGCGTGCGCTTCTACACCCGCAAGAAGGCCATCACCCAACGCTGGCCGGCGCGCAAGAGCCACGAAGCGGCGCAGTTCGCCTTCCCCAGCAATGGCTGAGGTGAGCTGAAGCGTTGCCGCAGAGGCCGGTCGCAAGACCGGCCTTTTTGCTATCGGCCCTATGCATATCTCCCATCGGCCGCCTCTGGTACAACAGCCGGCAGGTAGCAAAGGGAGAAGCACCATGACCGAAGCATTCCAGCTGGATCTGCACACCTACCTCGCGCGCCTGGGTTATTCCTCGGCGCCCCCTCCGACCCTCGACACCCTGCGCGAGCTGCAGGCGCGGCATACCGCCGAATTCCCCTTCGAAACCCTGGCGAGCATGCTGCGCGTGCCGGTGCAGGTCGAGCCCGCCGCGATCCAGGACAAGCTGTTGCGTCAGCGCCGCGGCGGTTACTGCTTCGAGCTCAATCGCCTGTTCCTGCTGCTGTTGCAGGCGCTGGGTTTCGACGCGCGCGGCCTGACCGGGCGCGTAGTGATGGGCGGGCCGGAAGATGCCCAGCCAGCCCGCACCCATATGCTGGTGCTGGTGACCCTGGACGGCGTGCGCTATATCGCCGACGTCGGCTTCGGCGGCATGGTGCCGACCGGCCCCTTGCTGCTCGACAGCGAGGCGCAGCAGGCCACGCCGCACGAGCCCTATCGGCTGAGTCTGGTGGACGGCACTTATACCCTGCGCGCCCTGGTGGCCGGCAGCTGGCGGGCGATGTACCTGTTCGACCTGCAGCAGGTCGCGGATATCGATTACGTGGTCGGCAACTGGTACGTGTGCACCCATCCGGATTCGCCCTTTCTCGGCCAGATGATCGCCGCCCGCACCGGGCCGGGCCTGCGCAAGACGCTGAACAATGGCAGCTTCGCCATCCATCGCCTGGGGCAGGACAGCCAGCGGGTGCAGCTGCAGAGCGTCGATGCGGTGCTGGAGGTATTGCGCGATGAGTTCGGCATTCGGGTGCCGGAGCATCCCGAACTACGCGGGATTGTCGAGCGGTTGATTGCGGGGGCGTAAGGGAGGGCCTGCCGGTATCCCCGGCCGCTAGCCCCCTGTGGGAGGGGCTTTAGCCGCGACCTGAGGTGCCTGATCTGTAGGAGCGGCTTCAGCCGCGAAAATCTAAGGAAATCAGCCACAACACTGATATCACCGACAGAATGCGATCAGTTCCCCTCTCCCGCTTGCGGGAGAGGGGGGGTAGGGGAGAGGGGCTTTTTGCTTTTTTGTACTCCGACGCCGCAAATTCGCTGTCTGAAATTACGGTTTCGCCCTTACGGCGACTCACTTTTTTCAAACGCCAAAAAAGTAAGCAAAAACGCTGTGCCCCGCCATCCGGGTCTCGCTGCGCTCGACTCCCCTCACTCCATCGTTGCTCCAGGGGCCGGCGTACAAGGGCCGTCCCTGGCCCTTTACGCCTCTCGCCGCATCCATGCGGCTCGCGCCCTTCCACAACGATTCCGTTCGGCCTCCTGAAGGGGCGTTTGGCGGCGGCTGATCGTTCTGTGCAGGATTACCAGAATCCAAGCAGCAGGGCGGGTCTAACCCGCGGCTTTTCCGCTGTTGAGTCCACAAATCTGGTAGGCGACGCGATCCTTGATCCCGTCAGGAGGCCGAGTGGAGGTGCTGTGGAGAGGGGCGTTTGGCATGGATGCCAAACGAGGAACGATGGCCGGGGCCGCCTAGGTAGGGATGGCCCACCGTGACGACCCTCGGAGCAGCGCCGGAGCGAGGGAAGTTTCGCGGAGCGAAACCCGGATGCCGGGCGCGCTTTCTCTTTGGTTACTTTCTCTTTCGCGCGAGCAAAGAGAAAGTGACTCGCCGTAAGGGCGAAAAGCGCCGTGTCGGAATGGCGCATATCTTGTGAGGCGCCTTGGTGGACAAGCTTCGCGTTGTCCACCCTACGGATACCTAAAATTACTTACTCATGAGTAAAAGCTTATCGTCGTTTTCAGCTGATCTGCAAAATCGTAAATTTCGTCCAGTGAGCCAATCGGGTGGCGCGTCTCGTTCTTTTCTTGATCAAAAATGCCGATGTATTTTTGCAATCGATTGAAGTGAAGGCGACAGATAGGTTTTCGGTTGTTATCGTCCAGCAGAATGCCAAAGTAGCTTTGAGTATCACGCTGGACAATCCGCTTTGAGTCTACAACCGAGCGGACGATTGCCTTGACTATGTGATAACCCTCAAGTTCTTCTAGTGTGGTTATCACCTTGTCTTCCGCTGACTCGCCTTGCTGCTCTGTTGGTACCTCATTAGGTGCTGTTACGGTAGAGGCATAACTGGGTTGAATTGCTCCACTCATCGCAGACTTCAATCGATCATTTACTTGGTCGCTCAAGAATTGAGCAACTGCTTTGCGGGTCAGTTCCGTGAATTGTTCGCGTACTTTCTGGGTAATCATTCCGTCGTAAACGCGCGATGCGAAAAATTTAACAAAGTCGTCCTCCGGTTTGCTGAATTGCGCGGCAATTTCCTTTTTTATTTGGCTGACATACTTGAGTTCGCCAGCGGAGTTGATAATGGACTCTACGTCGAAGGCGGATTTGGTGAGTTTTATAAGCTCTGGTACTGCATGTTCATCTATGTCAAGTAGGTCCAGTTCAAGGAAGGGTTTTTCGTCCATCTTGTTAGGCGCGTCAAGATCGGTGAAAAATTTGTACACTTGACCGTTGGTAAGAATCGAAATACGTGCATTGGTAACATGAAAGTAGCGGAATAGTTGAGAAGCATGGTTGATGTTCAATGGCTCGCCAATTTTCTTGCATTCAACCAAGATTTGAACTTCGCCGTCTTTCAATATTGCGTAGTCAATTTTTTCGCCTTTCTTCGTGCCTACATCGCAGACGAACTCTGGGGTCACTTCTGTTGGGTCAAATACGTCATATCCCAGCACGGTGTTTATGAACGGCATTACGAAGGCGTTTTTTGTGGCCTCTTCTGTTTTGATGGCTGCGCCTTGTTGGCGAATCTTAGCTGCGAGGCTATTCAGTTTCTCAAAGAATTCCATATCTTGTACCTTCTTGTGTTAAACCCTTGCGCTGGGCGAAACGATGCCTACCAACATTAGCTGCAAAGCTATTTCCCCGCCTTCCGATTCCGCACATACAGCGCCTCACCGCCCGTCGCGCTGCTGCCGCGCACCTGCAGCTCAAACCGCTTCGGATGTCCCTTGATCAAATCGCTGAGCTTCTTGAAACCATATAGCCGGGCATCGAATGCCGGGCGCAGTTTGCTGATGTTCGAGCCGAGGGCGCCGAGTTGGATCCAGCCGTCCTCGTCGTCGCTGTCGTCGATGACCTTGGCGATAAAGTCCACCGGCACCTTCTGGACCTTCGGCTTGGCGGACGCCTTGGCCGGTTCGGCGGCTGTGGTCTGGCCAGCGACGGCTTTGCTCTTGTCACCGTTGCTGGGCGCTTCTTCCGCTGCCTCGGCGGCGTCGGCGCGAAGGATTTCCGTATAGATGAACTTGTCGCAGGCCGAGACGAAGGGCGAGGGCGTTTTCTCCTCGCCGAAGCCGTAGACGGTCAGCCCTTCCTCGCGCAGGCGCGCGGCCAGCCGGGTGAAGTCGCTGTCGCTGGAGACCAGGCAGAAGCCATCGAAGCGCCGGGTATAGAGCAGGTCCATGGCATCGATGATCAGCGAGCTGTCGGTGGCGTTCTTGCCCTTGGTGTAGGCGAACTGCTGGATCGGCTGGATGGAGTGGTCGAGCAGCACCTTTTTCCAGCCGCCCAGGTTGGGCAGGGTCCAGTCGCCGTAGATGCGCTTGACGCTGGCGACGCCGTATTTGGCGATTTCCTCGAACAGGCCTTCGACTATGGCGGCGGGGGCGTTGTCGGCGTCGATCAGCACGGCGAGGTGCTTCTGTTGGCGGGAGGCGGGGGCTTTGGCGGCCATGCTGCATCCTTGCGAGAGGGGATGCCTGACCTTACTGCGAATGCTGGCGCGATGCCAGGGCGTCGATGTCAGTGGTATTCACGCGGGGCGGGGCGCTCGCCCCGTCCCGGGTCGAGCGCAAATTCCCCGTTGCGGAACGGGCGTTACTGCTCGCCCTTCAGTGCGCCGCTAAGGCCGAACATCAGCACCAGGAGGTTGGCGTCCGGTTTGGCTTGCGCTTGCGCCGGTTTGCGCGGCGGGGCGCTGGGGCAGGTTTCGGTGGCGCTGCAGTCGCGGGCTTCCAGCACGCGCGGGGCGGGTTCCTGCCAGGCAGCGGCGGCAATGGCCGTGACGCTGAGGGCGAGGCCGAGGAATAAACCTCGTGCTGTTTCTAATTTCATTTTGATAACCCCTTGAAAGCGCTGCCAAACGCTGTTCGATAAACCTAGATCACCCACCGTTCGCTCGTGGTCTTGCGCGACGAACGGTCACTGCTTATGGCTGGCACCACTTGGGGGCTGTGCTGGGACAAGAGCCGGCCCGGTTGGTTCCATCTGTGTGCGGGTAACGCCCAGGCGTCACCTTTGGTGCCTTTGGGAGCACCCTGTAGCGGCCGGCCTTGGCGGTGGGTAAGCGGGGCCAGAGTGGCGCAGCCGATCCGGCTGCCCGGCGCAAAGCTGCGGGGCAGAGCCACGTCCTGGTGAGGGTGGTGCGAAAAGATCGCCCGTAGGCGGCAAACAGATGCCGGCGCTGGGCCGGCATGTATGTTTTTTAAGCAAGAGGCGTACCGTGAATGCCTGGCAGCTTTTTCGATCTCGGTTAGCCCAGGCCATTGGCGCCGCCGGCAAACACCCGGCGATAGCCTTGCAGCAGCTGCTGCCAGTCTGCGTCCGACCAGGGGCTGTGGCGCCGCAGCTGACGCAGGTCGTGGCGTGCGGCGCGCACCCGGCTGAGGCGCCGGCGGCTCTTTTCCAGGTCGAGCAGGGCCACCTGCGGGGCGTCGCCGTCCAGGCGTACGAAGATGTGCTTGGCGTACAGGCAGCCGTGCTGCCAGCGGCCCAGGTGCATGCGCGCCAGGGTGGCGCCGATTTGCTGCAGCAGCTGCGCGTGTCGCGCTTCGCCGCAGGCCTGGCGGCCGCCGCCGGCGTACCAGCTCTCGATATCCGCGAAACCGTCCAGCGCCGCGGTGACCAGCAGGCCGCGCCAGCCCTGTTGTGGGTCGCGTTCGACGCCGCAGTAGATCAGCTGCGGCACGGCCACGCCGAGGGCGTCGAGGGCGCGCAGCGCCTTGCGCTCGCGCAGGACGGTGGGCCGGCCCCCAGGGTGCAGCAGGCTGCGGTAGAGGTGGCCGACCTGGCGCTTGGCGTACCAGACCGCGTCCTGCCGTTGCAGGCGTTGCACGCCGCTTTCGCCGCCGCGGCGCTGGTTGGGCTCTTCCACCCATTCGCCGCGCAGTTGCCACCAGTGTTGAAAGGGATGTTGCTGGGTGTCGCCAGAGGTGCCGAGGGTCATGGTCGTTATTCTTCTGCTTGTCTGTCCGGGCCGCCCGCGCCCTCGGGGGCAGCCATTCGGGTGCGCCGGCGCAGCCGGCACGGGGACAAACTAAGCAAAGCCCGCGTTCAAGTCCATAGAAAGCTATGCAGCGGTCGGGCGTTGGGCGCGGTGCGAATTGCACGGCGGGCCGCGTTCGGAGAGGGGAACGCTGTAGTTTCGCGGGCTCCCACAAATGGCAGAGGCGGGCAGGAGGCGCACGACCTTAAGTGAACGGCATTAGGCGGACGGAGCGGGGGGCGGTGCGCACGGCGCACCCTACAGGGCCGTGGGCATCGGGGGAGCGAGCATAAAAAACCCCGCGACGGGCGCGGGGTTCTTGTTACAGCGAGGGAGCCGGGCTGGCTTACATCATGCCGCCCATGCCACCCATACCGCCCATGCCGCCCATATCCGGCATGGCCGGGGCCTTGTCGTCAGCCGCGTCGGCCACCATGGCCTCGGTGGTGATCATCAGGCCGCCGATGGAGGCAGCTGCCTGCAGCGCCGAACGGGTGACCTTGGCCGGGTCGAGGATGCCCATCTCGATCATGTCGCCGTAGGTGTCGGTGGCGGCGTTGAAGCCGAAGTTGCCCGAACCCTGCTTGACCTTGTCGACCACCACGCTCGGCTCGCCGCCGGCGTTGGCGACGATCTGGCGCAGCGGCGCTTCGACGGCGCGACGCAGCAGGGCGATGCCGACGTTCTGGTCTTCGTTCTCGCCCTTCAGGCCTTCGATGGCCTGCAGCGCGCGCACCAGGGCTACGCCGCCGCCAGGCACCACGCCTTCTTCCACGGCAGCGCGGGTGGCGTGCAGGGCGTCTTCGACGCGGGCTTTCTTCTCTTTCATCTCGACTTCGGTGGCAGCGCCGACCTTGATCACGGCAACACCGCCGGCCAGCTTGGCCAGACGCTCTTGCAGCTTCTCTTTGTCGTAGTCGGAGGTGGTGTCTTCGACCTGCTTGCGGATCTGCGCCACGCGGGCTTCGATGTCGGCTTGAGCGCCGGCGCCGTCGATGATGGTGGTGTTGTCCTTGTTCAGCACGACGCGCTTGGCGTTACCCAGATGCTCCAGGGTGGCGCTTTCCAGGGACAGGCCGACTTCTTCGCTGATCACGGTGCCGCCGGTGAGGATGGCGATGTCCTGCAGCATGGCCTTGCGGCGGTCGCCGAAGCCCGGAGCCTTGACGGCAGCGACCTTGACGATGCCGCGCATGTTGTTGACCACCAGGGTGGCCAGGGCTTCGCCTTCGACGTCTTCGGCGACGATCAGCAGCGGACGACCGGCCTTGGCGACGGCTTCCAGTACCGGCAGCAGTTCGCGGATGTTGCTGATCTTCTTGTCCACCAGCAGCAGCAGCGGGCCTTCCAGCTCGGCAACCATGGTGTCCGGCTTGTTGATGAAGTAGGGCGACAGGTAGCCACGGTCGAACTGCATGCCTTCGACGACGGACAGTTCGTTTTCCAGGCCCGAGCCTTCTTCGACGGTGATCACGCCTTCTTTACCGACCTTCTCCATGGCCTCGGCGATGATGTCGCCGATGGAGTTGTCGGAGTTGGCGGAGATGGTGCCGACCTGGGCGATGGCCTTGGTGTCGGTGCACGGCTTGGCCAGGTCCTTGAGCTGGGCGACGATGGCGCTGGTGGCCTTGTCGATGCCGCGCTTCAGGTCCATCGGGTTCATGCCGGCGGCGACCGACTTCAGGCCTTCGTTGACGATGGCCTGGGCCAGCACGGTGGCGGTGGTGGTGCCGTCGCCGGCGGCGTCGTTGGCCTTGGACGCGACGTCCTTGACCAACTGGGCGCCCATGTTCTCGAAGGCGTCTTTCAGTTCGATTTCCTTGGCAACCGATACACCGTCTTTGGTGATGGTCGGCGCGCCGAAGGACTTGGCCAGCACCACGTTACGGCCTTTCGGGCCGAGGGTGGCTTTTACCGCGTCGGCCAGGACGTTGACGCCGACGAGCATTTTCTTGCGGGCGGAATCGCCGAATTTGACTTCTTTAGCAGCCATGTTGATCAATCCTCAGAATTCTTGACGGTTAAACGGAGACTGGTGCGAATCAGGCTTCGATGACGGCGAGGATTTCGTTCTCGCCCATCACCAGCAGGTCTTCGCCGTCGACCTTGACGGTGTTGCTGCCGCTGTAAGGGCCGAACACCACCTTGTCACCGACCTTGACGGCCAGCGGACGGACTTCGCCGTTGTCCAGCACGCGACCGGTGCCGACGGCGACGATTTCGCCCTGGTTCGGCTTCTCGGCAGCGGAACCCGGCAGCACGATGCCGCCAGCGGTTTTGGTCTCTTCTTCGCTGCGACGGATCACGACGCGGTCATGCAGAGGACGAAGCTTCATTGTCGATCTCTCCTAACAATTGATGGCCAACTTGCCGACTCTTGTGTGGCCGGCGGGTTTGTAAAATCCGGCGGGGCCGGGTGCGGTGCGCGGTGCGCACCGCGAAAGTCTGACTGCCGCGGAGGGCAGGCACCTTGCGGTGACTGCTACATGTGGGCGGGCGAGGGTATTTCAAGGGCCGGGGTGCAAATTTTTTGCAGCGGGGGGATTCACTCGGGGTGGGGCAGGGAGGCGGGCGCCTCCCCGGCGCGCCGGCTCAATCGCGGCGCTCGTACTCGCCTTCCAGCACATTCGGTCGGGCCGCACCCGGGCGGCTCTGCCCGGAGCGCGCGGCCATATCGTCGAAGAAGGCGCGCTGGCGCAGGGCCTGTTCCTCGGCGCGGCGGCGCAGCTTGCCGACCAGCAGGCGGCGGGTGAAGGGGATCAGGCAGAGCACGCCGAAGATGTCGCTGATAAAGCCCGGCAGCAGCAGCAGGCCGCCGCCCACGGCGATCAGCAGGCCTTCGAGCATTTCCTGCTCGGGCAGCTCGCCGCGCGCCAGTTTCTCGCGGGCGCGCCAGGCGGTGGCGACGCCGGCCACGCGCAGCAATAGGCTGCCGAGCACGGCGGTGCCGATCACCAGCAGCAGCGTCGGCAGCACGCCGATGGCGCTGCCGACCTGGATCAGCAGGGCCAGCTCGATGATCGGGAACAGCAGGAAGAGAAACAGAAACGCACGCATGGGTCGAAGTGTCCTTGGCGGAAGTCGGGCTTCCCGTAGGTTCTTAATATGGGGCGCGGCGCTTAATTCAAGCTGAAACCGCACCACTGGTCGGCCAGTGCTCGGCGCGCGCCAGCTGCACCAGGGCTTGGCGTACCGCACCCGGATTGCCGCACGGGGCGGGGAAGGGCAGCCAATGCAGGCTCTGGCCGATGCGCAGGTGGAAACCCTCGCTGTCGATGCCGGCCAGCTGCGCCGGCTCCTGCCGTGGCAGCCCGGCCAGCGCGACGTAGTGGGCGATGGCGTCGGCGTGGTCGGCGTTCATGTGTTCGACCATGCTCGCTTCGCTGCCGTCGGTCGCGAAGGGATTGGCCAGGGCGACCTCATCGAGCCAGTGAATGGCGCCGAAACCGCCGATAAAGCGCCAGCGCACCGGCTCCAGTCGCCAGAAATCGAAGTCATGCGCCCGATGGTAGTCGCGCGACTGGGGGAAAAAGCGGTAATAACGCTGGGCGGCCGCCTCGATTTCGCCTTCGTCACGCAATTGTCGTGCTTCGGCGAGCAGAGTGAGACGGCCGACCGCCTGCACATCCTCTGCGCCGCGCTCGCCGACCAGCAGCGAGCACTTGGCGTCCTGCCCGAGGTTATGGGTGTGCTGGGCGATGCGACTGATCAGGATCAGCGGCCGGCCCTCGGCGTCCAGGCAGTAGGGCACCACCGATCCGAAAGGGAAACCCGGCATGGCCTTGGAGTGGGTGCTGAGCACGCCACGGTATTCCTTGAGCAGCAATTCTCGTGCATGCTTGCCGGCTTTCACGCTCACCTTATGACTCCTCGCAAAGAATCCGTCAGAAACGGACAGGCGCCCTAGCATAGCGGTTCGCAGGCGTCAGCGGGGCTGGTTAATGCTGCACCTTGAGGGGATAACGCGATGCAACTGAAAGACAAAGTCATCATCATCACCGGCGGTTGCCAGGGCCTGGGCCGCGCCATGGGCGAGTACCTGGCGGCCAAGGGCGCCAAGCTGGCACTGGTCGACCTGAACCAGGAAAAACTCGACGAAGCCGTGGCTGCCTGCAAGGCCGCCGGCGGCGATGCCCGTGCCTACCTGTGCAATGTGGCCAATGAAGAGCAGGTGACCCATATGGTCGCCCAGGTGGCCGAGGACTTCGGTGCCATCAATGGCCTGGTCAACAACGCCGGCATCCTCCGCGATGGCCTGACCATCCGCGTCAAGGACGGCGAGATGACCAAGATGAGCCTGGCCCAGTGGCAGTCGGTGATCGACGTCAACCTGACCGGCGTGTTCCTCTGCACCCGCGAGGTGGCGGCGAAGATGATCGAGCTGAACAACCAGGGCGCGATCGTCAACATCTCCTCCATCTCCCGCGCCGGCAACATGGGCCAGGCCAACTACTCCGCGGCCAAGGCCGGCGTCGCCGCCGACACCGTGGTCTGGGCCAAGGAACTGGCGCGCTACGGCATCCGTGTCGCTGGCGTGGCCCCGGGCTTTATCGAGACCGAGATGACCGGCAGCATGAAGCCGGAAGCGCTGGAGAAGATGACCGCCGGCATTCCGCTGCGACGCATGGGCAAGCCGGCCGAGATCGCCCACTCGGTGGCCTATATCCTGGAGAACGACTACTACACCGGTCGCATCCTCGAGCTCGACGGCGGCCTGCGTCTGTAATCGCCTGCCGCGCAAAGGAAAACGCCCCGACTGGTTCGGGGCGTTTTCGTTTTGGGTAGGGTGCGCCGTGCGCACCAGCCGTCAATGGGTACGAGCGACGGCGAAACGGCTCAGCTCGATCAACGCATCGCGGTATTCGCCGGCCGGCAGCGCGTCCAGGCAGGCGATGGCGCGCTCGGCGTAGTCGCGCGCCAGTTGCGCGGTGTAGTCCAGGGCGCCGGCGGCTTCCACGGCGGCGCGAATGCTTTCCAGGTCCTCGATGCCGCCCTTCTGGATGGCGCGGCGCACCAGTGCGGCCTGCTCCTCGTTGCCTTCGCGCATGGTGTAGATCAGCGGCAGGGTCGGCTTGCCCTCGGCCAGGTCGTCGCCGACGTTCTTGCCCAACTCGGCGGCGTCGCCCCGGTAGTCGAGCAGATCGTCGACCAGCTGGAAGGCCACGCCGAGGTGGTCGCCGAAGGTGCGCAGGGCTTCGCTCTGCGCCTCGGGCACGCCGGCCAGGGCGGCGGCGCTGTGCGTCGAGGCCTCGAACAGCATGGCGGTCTTGCCGCGGATGACCTCCATATAGGTCTCTTCCGTGGTGCTGGCGTCGCGCACCTTGGACAGCTGCAGCACCTCGCCCTCGGCGATCACCCGGGTGGCCTTGGAGAGGATGCGCATGACCGGCATGGAGCCCAGCTCGACCATCATTTCGAACGAGCGCGAATAGAGGAAGTCGCCCACCAGCACGCTCGGCGCGTTGCCCCACTGGGCATTGGCGGTGCTGCGGCCGCGGCGCATGTCGGACATGTCGACCACGTCGTCGTGCAGCAGGGTGGCGGTGTGCAGGAACTCGATGGTGGCGGCCAGCAGGCGCAGGTCGTCGGCCCGATAGCCCAGCGCCTTGCCGCTGAGCAGCACCAGCAGCGGGCGCAGGCGTTTGCCGCCGGCGGAGATGATATAGTCGCCGATCTTCTCCACCAGCGGTACGCGCGAGACCAGTTGTTGACGGATGATGCCGTCGACGGCGGTGAAATCGTCCGCCACCACGCGGTAGAAAGCCTGGGGTTGCATCGGCGAAAGGTGCTCCTTTGAGGTTGCGCGGCATGCTAGGTGGCGGGGTAGGGGCTGTCAAGGCAAGCGCCGGCGGGCCTTGCGTGGCGTCACGGGCTTGCGTACAATCGCGCACCCTGAACTTCCCCCTGGGCATTTCCCTGCCTTACGCAATTGCAAGGGCGTCACTTCCGGCCCCGAGCAGCCATGCCAGCCAATAACGATTTCTCCAAAGCGCTGGGTGAGCAGGATCAACGGAGATTTACCATGTACGCAGTAATTGTTACCGGCGGTAAGCAATACAAAGTCGCCGAAGGCGAATTCCTCAAGATCGAGAAGCTCGAAGTCGCTACCGGCGAAGCCGTGACTTTCGATCGCGTTCTGCTGATCGGCAATGGCGACGACGTGAAAATCGGCGCTCCGGTCGTAGACGGCGCCAAAGTGGTTGCCGAAGTCGTTGCGCAAGGCCGTCACGACAAGGTGCGCATCATCAAGTTCCGCCGTCGTAAGCACCACATGAAGCGTCAGGGCCACCGTCAGTGGTTCACTGAGATCAAAATCACCGGTATCCAGGCCTGATTCGTCGGCCCCGATCCCTTTATAGGAGTATTGACTCATGGCACACAAAAAAGCTGGCGGTTCTACCCGTAACGGCCGCGATTCCGAAAGTAAACGCCTTGGCGTGAAGATGTACGGCGGCCAGGTCATCAAGGCCGGCAACATCATCGTGCGTCAGCGCGGCACCCAGTTCCACCCCGGTTTCGGCGTGGGCATCGGCAAGGACCACACCCTCTTCGCTAAAGTCGAAGGCGTGGTCAAGTTCGAAGTGAAGGGCGCTTTTGGCCGTCGCTACGTGAGCGTCGTCCAGGCCTAATCGCCTACGCGCTGGAAAAGCCCTGTCCGTAGGACGGGGCTTTTTTGTTTGTGTATCTTTGGTGCGCTTGCCCGATCCGCTAGCTCTGGATGATCCGGCAAGCGTTCCCTCCAGCCCGCAGGTGACGCGGGAGGCATATCCATGAAATTCGTCGACGAAGTTTCGATTTTTGTAAAAGCCGGTGATGGCGGTAACGGCATGATGGCCTTCCGCCGCGAGAAGTTCATCGAGAAGGGCGGCCCCAACGGCGGCGACGGTGGCGATGGCGGCTCGGTATTCCTCGTCGCCGACGAGAACCTCAACACCCTGATCGACTACCGCTACACGCGCAAATTCAACGCGCAGAACGGCGAGAAGGGCGGCAGCACCGACTGCACCGGGGCCAAGGGCGAGGACCTGCTCCTGCCGGTGCCGGTCGGCACCACGGTGATCGACGCCGGCACTCAGGAAGTGATCGGCGACCTGATCAAGCCCGGCCAGCGCCTGATGGTCGCCCAGGGCGGCTGGCACGGCCTGGGCAACACCCGCTTCAAGTCCAGCACCAACCGCGCGCCGCGGCAGACCACGCCGGGCAAGCCGGGCGAGTCGCGCGACCTCAAGCTGGAGCTGAAAGTGCTGGCCGACGTCGGCCTGCTCGGTCTGCCCAATGCCGGCAAGAGCACCTTTATCCGCGCCGTTTCCGCGGCCAAGCCGAAGGTCGCCGACTACCCCTTCACCACCCTGGTGCCGAACCTGGGCGTGGTTAGCGTCGACCGCTTCAAGAGCTTCGTCGTCGCCGACATCCCGGGCCTGATTGAGGGCGCCTCGGAAGGCGCCGGTCTGGGCATCCGCTTCCTCAAGCACCTGGCGCGTACCCGCCTGCTGCTGCACCTGGTGGACATGGCGCCGCTGGACGAGAGCGATCCGGCCGAAGCGGCGCGGGTGATCATCGACGAGCTGGGCCGCTTCAGCCCGGCGCTGGCCGAGCGCGACCGCTGGCTGGTGCTGAACAAGATGGACCAGATTCCGGAGGACGAGCGCGAGGCGCGCAAGGCCGACATCGTCGCCCGTCTGGGCTGGCAGGGTCCGGTCTATGTGGTTTCGGCCATCAGCCGCGACGGCACCGAGCGCATCTGCCGCGACATCATGCATTACCTGGAAGTGCGCGGTGAGCGCATCGCCGAAGACCCGCAGTTCGCCGAAGAGCTGGCCGAGCTGGATCAGCGCATCGAAGACGAGGCGCGCGCCCGCCTGCAGGCGCTGGACGACCAGCGTGCGCTGCGCAAGGCCGGGGTACGCAGCGTCGACGATATCGACGAAGACGACTTCGACGACGAAGATGACGACGACGGCCCGGAAATCATTTACGTCCGGGATTAAGCAAGTTTTCAACGCCGCTTAATTGCGGCGTTTTTGTAAGAGCCGTCATTCCCGCGCAGGCGGGAATCCAGAAGCACCGCAGCACCTGGGCTCCCGCCTTCGCGGGAGTGACGCTCGGAGTTTCCTAAGTGGGCATTCTGGCTAAGGTTGGAAGATCATGCGTGACAAGGTGACCGGCGCGCGGCGCTGGGTGGTGAAGATCGGCAGCGCGCTGCTGACCGCCGACGGGCGCGGCCTGGATCGGGCGGCCATGGCGGTGTGGGTCAAGCAGATGGTGGCCCTGCGCGAGCAGGGCGTGGAGCTGGTGTTGGTGTCTTCCGGCGCGGTGGCGGCGGGCATGAGCCGCCTCGGCTGGAACAGCCGACCGAGCGCCATGCACGAGCTGCAGGCGGCCGCCGCCATCGGCCAGATGGTGCTGATCCAGGCCTGGGAGTCGAGCTTCGCCGAGCACAATCGACGCACTGCGCAGATCCTCCTGACCCACGACGACCTGTCCGACCGCAAGCGCTACCTGAATGCGCGCAGCACCCTGCGCACCCTGGTCGACCTCGACGTGGTGCCGGTGATCAACGAGAACGACACCGTGGTCACCGACGAGATCCGTTTCGGCGACAACGATACCCTGGCCGCGCTGGTGGCCAACCTGGTGGAGGCCGACCTGCTGGTGATCCTCACCGACCGCGACGGCATGTTCGACGCCGACCCGCGGCACAATCCGGACGCCAAGCTGATCAACGAGGCGCGCGCCGACGACCCGGCGCTGGATGCGGTGGCCGGCGGCGTCGGCGGTGCGCTGGGGCGCGGCGGCATGCAGACCAAGCTGCGCGCCGCGCGCCTGGCGGCGCGTTCCGGGGCGCACACGGTGATTGTCGGCGGCGCCATCGAGCAGGTGCTGGCGCGGCTCAAGGCCGGCGAACGCCTGGGCACCCTGCTGGCCCCCGAGCGCGGCCTGCTGGCGGCGCGCAAGCAGTGGCTGGCCGGCCACCTGCAGACCCGCGGCACCCTGGTGCTGGATGCCGGCGCGGTGAAGGCGCTGAGCCAGGATCGCAAGAGCCTGCTGCCGGTGGGGGTGAAGGCGGTGCAGGGCAGCTTCCGCCGCGGCGAGATGGTGGTCTGCGTCGCCCCGGACGGCCGCGAGGTGGCCCGCGGCCTGGTCAACTACAGCGCCCTGGAGGCGCAGAAGATCATCGGCCAGCCGTCCGATGCCATCGAGAAGCTGCTGGGCTATGTCGACGAGCCGGAGTTGGTGCATCGCGACAATCTGATCCTGGTCTAAGGAGAAAGGCATGCGTCCGTTCAAGGGAGTGCTGCTGGGCCTGCTGGTGCTGCCCAGCCTGGCGCTGGCCGAGACCATCGGCGAGGTGTCGACGGTGTTCAAGTGGGTGGGGCCGAACGACAAGATCGTCGTCGAGGCCTTCGACGATCCCAAGGTGGAAGGTGTGACCTGCTACCTGTCGCGGGCCAAGACCGGTGGGGTCAAGGGCGGCCTGGGCCTGGCCGAGGATCGCGCCGAGGCCTCCATCGCCTGTCGCCAGGTCGGGCCGATTCGTTTCCAGGGTGAGCTGAAGGATGGCGAGGAGGTGTTCAAGGAGCGCACCTCGCTGGTGTTCAAGACCATGCAGGTGGTGCGCTTCTTCGACAGCAAGCGCAACACCCTGGTGTACCTGGTCTACAGCGACCGGGTGATCGAGGGCAGCCCGCAGAACGCGGTGACCGCTATCCCGATCCTGCCCTGGGGCCAGTAGGGTGCGCCGTGCGCACCAACGATGAGGATGCCGGTGCGCACGGCGCACCCTACGCCAAAAAGAAACCGCCCCGAAGGGCGGTTTTTTGTGCGCGGGCCGATCAGGCGCTGGGGATGTCCAGCTGCAGGCGCTGGTTCGACTGCGCCTGCACTTCGCGGTAGCGCTCGGCGTCCTTGGCCAGGACGTCGGCCATGGCCGGGAAGATCTCGTCCAGCTTGCTGCGCCAGTCCGCAGACTGGGCCTGCTCGGGGAAGCAGCGACGGATCAGGTCGAGCATGATCGACACGGTCACCGAGGCGCCCGGCGAGGCGCCGAGCAGGGCGGCGATGGAGCCGTCGGCCGCGGCCACCAGCTCGGTGCCGAACTGCAGGATGCCGCCGTTCTTGCCATCCTTCTTGATGATCTGCACGCGCTGGCCGGCCACTTCCAGGCGCCAGTCCTCGGCCTTGGCCTCGGGGTAGAAGCCGCGCAGGGTCTTCAGGCGTTGCTCTTCGGACTGCATCACTTCCTTGATCAGGTAGCGGGTCAGGTCCATGTTGTCGCGCGCCACCGCCAGCATCGGGCCGATGTTGTTGGCGCGCACCGACAACGGCAGGTCGAGGAACGAGCCGTGGCGCAGGAACTTGGTGGAGAAGCCGGCGTAGGGGCCGAACAGCAGGGATTTCTTGCCGTCCACCACGCGGGTATCGAGGTGCGGCACCGACATCGGCGGCGAGCCGACCTCGGCCTGGCTGTAGACCTTGGCCTGGTGCTTGGCCACCACCTCGGGGTTGTCGCAGCGCAGCCACTGGCCGCTCACCGGGAAGCCGCCGAAGCCCTTGCCTTCTGGGATGCCGGACAGCTGCAGCAGCGGCAGGGCGCCGCCACCGGCGCCGAGGAAGACGAACCTGGCCTGGATCTGCCGAGTGGCGCCGCTCTGGGTGTCCTTGACGCTGACGCGCCAGCCGTCGTCTTCGCGCTTGAGGTCGGTGACCTTCTGGTTGCAGGTGACCTTGGCGTCCGCCTGGCGGGCCAGGTAGTCGAGCATCTGCTGGGTCACCGCGCCGAAGTTGACGTCGGTGCCGGCCTGCACGCGGGTCATGGCCAGCGGCTCGCCGGCGTCGCGGCCGGGGATCAGTAGCGGCGCCCAGTCGGCGATGGTGGCGCGGTCCTCGGTGTACTCCATGGCGCTGAAGGCATGGTGCTGGCGCAGGGCCTCGAAACGCTTCTTGAGGAAGGCGATGCCGTCCTGGCCGCGCACGAAGCTCATGTGCGGCACCGGGTTGATGAAGGACTTCGGCGAGTCGATCGCGCCCTTGTCGATCAGGTAGGCCCAGAACTGCTTGGACTCCTCGAACTGGGCGTTGATGCTCACCGACTTCTTGATGTCGATGCTGCCGTCGGCGCCTTGCGGGGTGTAGTTCAGCTCGCACAGCGCGGCGTGGCCGGTGCCGGCGTTGTTCCAGGGGTTGGAGCTTTCCACCGCGCCGGACTCGCGCAGTTCCACCACTTCCAGCTTGATGCCGGGATCGAGTTCCTTGAGCAGCACGCCCAGGGTCGCGCTCATGATGCCGGCGCCGACCAGCACCACATCTACGCTTTGGTAATCGTTATGCGCCATTAACCTCACTCCAAGAAATACTGCACCAGATTGACGGCCTGTCGGCCTGCTAGGGCGATGCCGGTGGACTCAGACGCAGTGCCTGGTCGCGTGGCCGGGAGGGTTAAGGCGGGGATTTGCGGACGCAAAACTGTTCATTTATTCGCCACACTCTTGTGAAGTTGTAAAAACCGTTTTTTCACGCTCTTTTGGAGCGGTGAACCTCAAAAGCTCGTCTGCCTCGGCGCGCTTGTGCCCCGCACAGGTCATGCATTGCATGGCTGCAATCGGCTCTGCGTATGGGCTTAAAGCGGCTGGCCGGAAGTGGCAGCGCGAAGTGGGCGACTCTCTGGGGCGGGGCGATGACCTAGCATCGGCGAGGTGGTGCGGCCCGATCAGGAGACGTCCTTATAATCGGGGCGCGATTATAGCGGTGAATGAGGCGAAATTGATCGCCCTGCGTGACTTTTCTTCTTCCGTCGGTCAGGCCGCCAACGGGCGAGCGCCTGCTGCATGCGTGACGACCGGCGTGACGCGCACGCCGGCGGGCAGCGGCGCGCCCAGCCAGCAGGGGCGCGATTCGCTCACCTCGACCCAGCCGGCCTGCTGCGGATGGGCCTGCGCCTGGCGCAGCGCGCGGCAATGACCCTGGGCGTCGAGCCAGGCGAAATGGCGCAGCGGGCGGCGGGGGCTGAACAGGCGGCGCAGCAGCGACATGGCGAAGACTCCGGCGGATGGGCTGGCGTCCGTTATGCCGTACGGCGGTGACAGGCTGATGACAGGAACCGCAGGCAGGGGCTGGCAGTCCGATACTGCGAGTGCTGTCGGCGCCAGTCGTCGCTGGGTATACTGCCGGCCACTTTTTCAACCCCTCTTGGAGAGATGAGCATGTTGCACCGCGCGTTGTTCGCCTTGCTTGCCGCCGCCAGCCTGACCCTGGCCGGTTGCGCCCACAGCCCTCAGCAACTCAGCCCGCAACCCAAGCTCACCAGCGCGCTGACCGCGGTCGGTCAGGGCCAGCCGGTGGTGGTTCGGGTGGTCGATGGGCGTCCGTCGCCGAACCTCGGCACCCGCGGCGGCCTGTATCCGGAAACCAGCGCCATCAGCGTCAGCAGCGAAGCCATCCTGCCCAAGCTGCAGGCCGAGGCCGAGGCCGCGGTACGCCTGCTCGGCTTCACCCCGTCGAGCAACGCCTACAACGTGCCGCAGCTGACCCTGACCCTGGCCGAACTGAAGTATCAGTCGCCCAAGGAAGGCCTGTACGTCACCGAGGCCGACATCACCGCCTCCATCCGCGCCGACGTTCAGGGCGCCAGCCGCCGCTACAGCGGCCGTTACGGCGCCTCGCTGAACCAGCGCTTCGGCATGGCGCCGAACCAGCAGACCAACACCAAGCTGGTCAGCGACGTGCTCAGCGACGCCCTGACCCGCGCCTTCAAGGACCCGACCATTGGCCAGGTGCTGCTGCAGTAACGCAGAGCCCAGACACGAAAACGCCCCGCATTGCGGGGCGTTTTCATTTCTGCGGGCGCTTCAGGCTGCCTGCTCGTAGAGCTCCGGCAGGCTCATGCCGGTGCGGTTGTCGATGTCTGGCAGGTCGTAGTGTTCGTGACCGCCCAGGGCGCAGTAGACCAGCCAGTGGTGGTCCTGCACGTTGAAGGAAAGTTCGTCGACCACGGCGTCCACTTCATCCAGCGAGTCGATCAGGTAGTCGCGATCCAGCGGTTGTGGGTTGAGCATGGCAGGTCCTCCGCGGACATTAAGGGTAAGGCTCCACTGCAGGTCGTGACTGCGTGGTCAGGATGAGAGATACAAACCCTAGGCCAGGGATATGACAGTTTTCAGACGATTTCGGGATAGCCGCCGCGTTCGTCGGAAACGAACCTTATAAAACATGGATTTCAGTACACTGCGCGACGACTTTCGACGGCCGGAACGGGCGCTGCTGCACCTCATTTTCGGCGTGAATCCCCATTCTGGTGCGGCGGCGGCGTCGCTGCACCGAGCTGATCCCGAGGTGTTGCATGTCGCTGCAGATGTTGTGGTCGCTGTTCCTCGCCCATCCGGCCGTGGCGATGAATACGCTGGCATTGTTCTTCGGCCTGGCCGGCGCCTGGCTGTGCCTGATGACCCGCCTGCGCGAGCAGCGCGGCCAGGCCCGCATGCTGGCGCAGGGCGAGCTGGAAAGCCTGAGCGCCGAGGCCGAGGCGTGCGACGAGCGCACCCTGCGCATCAATCGCTTCTTCTACCGCTTCGGCGGCGCCTGCCTGGCGGCGGCGCTGCTGCTGTCCTGGTTCAGCACGCGTCTGTAATGGGCGACAGATACGAAAACGGCAGCCCGCGGGCTGCCGTTTTCCTTTGTGCCGGTTGCCTTACAGCGGCAGGCCGGCCTTGATCCGGTACTGGTTGCGCACCGGGTTGGCGTACTGCAGCACCAGGTAGGGCTGCTCCTCGGCGCTGCAGGCGGCCAGGCGCTTGTGCCATTCGGCCTCGGCCTTGGCCAGTTCGTCGGCGGCGAACAGCTCGCGGGCGGCGGGCACTGCCAGCTGCGGGTCGCGCTCCGCCCACATGGCATAGGCCAGGTAGTGCACCGGGAACAGGCGGTACTGGCCGAGGATCTGCCGGTCCAGTTCCTGGGCCAGTTGCTTGGTGTCGTCCAGACCGGCGGCCGGGGCGCCGAAGTGCAGGTGCACGCGGCCCTTGTAGCCGGTGATGCCGAGGGCGATGCTGGCGTCGTCCTCGCCGGGCGCCTTGGTGTAGCTGCCGGTGGCGGCGCGCACGCTCAGCTCGCGGGCCTTGGCCAGGTCGCAGGGGTCGTACTCGTAGCTGATCGACACCGGGATCAGGTTGAGCGAGTCGATCACCGAGGCGAACGGCTCGTCCTTGCGGCTCATGTGGAACATCTTGAGGATCGCCGAGTCGGTGCGGTCGTCACCGTCCTTGGCGCGGCCTTCGGCCTGGGCGATCCAGATCGACTCGCCGTCCTCGCGGATCGAGTGGTTGATATAGGCCGAGAGCAGCTGGTAGGCCGCCAGCTTCTCGCGCCGGCCGCTGATCGAGCGGTGCACGATGAAGCTCTTGTTCAGGCGCATCAGGTCGCCGACGAAGGGCTTCTGCAGCAGGTTGTCGCCGATGGCGATGCGCGGCGTCGGCAGGCCGGCGTGGTACACCGCGTAGTTGACGAAGGCCGGGTCCATGACGATGTCGCGGTGGTTGGCCAGGTACAGGTAGGCCTTGCCCGGTTGCAGGTGTTCGAGGCCGGAATAGGTGATGCCGTCGCTGGCGCGCTCGATGCTGCGGTCGACGTAGGGCTCGATCTTCTCCTGCAGCTTGGCCACCGAGTCGATGCCGGCGAACTCGCTGCGCAGGCGCGCGGCGATCAGCGGCTTGAGCAGCCAGCCGAGCGGCCCGGCCAGGCGCGGGAAGCGAAAGCGGGTGAGGGTGCCGAGAAAGGCCGGGTCGGCGAGCAGGCGCGCCAGTACGGGGCGCACTTCTGCGTCGGCATAGGGTCGGATGGCATCGAATGCGCCCATCATGCTCTCTTGTCGTGGAACGGCTATGGTTGAAATGAAGTGCTGAACGAAAACGCCTGGCGAACAGGCCAGCAATAGACCGGCGATTATACCGCCAAGTCACAAGGAGGCCGCGATGCTGGAAACCGAGGCCTATCTCTGCCCCTACTGCGGCGAGCCGGCCGAAGCCGTGCTCGATCTGTCGGCGGGCGATCAGTCCTATATCGAGGATTGCCCGGTGTGCTGCCGCCCGATCCTGTTCGAGCTGCGCACCGACGGCGTCGACTGGCAACTGGAGGTTCGCGGGGAGAACGACTGATGCAACGAATCTACGAGCCGGAGAATCTGCTGGAGGGCGAGATGCTGCTGGGCATGCTGGCCAGCGAGGGCATCGAGGCGCATCTGCTCGGCCAGCACCTGGTCGGTGCGGTGGGCGAGTTGCCGGTCTGCGGGCTGCTCGGTCTGCTGGTGGCCGACCATGACGCCGAGCGGGCACGCGCGCTGATCGGGGCGTACAATGCCGCGCAACCCCTGCCCGGCGACGAGCCGGAATCCTTCCAGGGCGTGTTGCTGTGCTGACGCGCCCCTGCCTGTCTGTCGAGTTGCAGCATGTGTGGACGCTACGCCCTGTTTCGTTGGTCGCCGGCCCTGGCGGCCTTGCCCGGTTTTCCCGCCGATCAGCAGCCGCACTGGAACATTGCGCCGAACGGCCAGGTGCTGCTGTTGCGTGCCGGCGCCGCCGGGACTGAAGCCGCCGCGGCGCGCTGGGGCTTGACTCCGGCCTGGCTCAAGGACCTGTCGAAGACCCCGGCGCATGCCCGCGCCGAGACCCTGGCCGAGCAGCCGATGTTCCGCGAGCCTTTGCGTCTGCGCCGCGGCCTGCTACCGGCCAATGGTTTCTACGAATGGCGCGGCGCAGCGCGCAAGCGCCCGTACTGGATGACCAACGCCGATTCGCTGCTGTACTTCGCCGCGCTGTGGGAGGTCTATCCGGTCGGCGGGCGCGAGTACCTGAGCGTGGCGCTGATCACCCAGGCAGCCGCCTCGCAGCGCCGCCCGCTGATTCTCGACGAGCAGGAGCGGGCCCTGTGGCTGAGCGGCGAGACCGGGCTGGAGCAACTGCAGACGCTGCTGGCCAGGCCCCAGGGCGGTCTGCGCGAGCGCGCCCTGGCCACCCTGGTCAACGACCCCAAGTTGGATGCGCCGGAGTGCCTGACCCCGGCGTGAAGCCTTAGGCTGTCGCGGGACGCCCAGGCCATGCGCCCCGCAACAACCGCTGGACGCGTGGTGCGCGCGGCGCGCCCTACGAGCCGCTTACACCTTGAACTGGTTGATCAGCCGGCGCTGCTGCTCGGCCAGCTTGGTTAGCCCGGCGCTGGCCTGGCTGGCTTCGTCGGCGCCGCCGGCCACCTCGTTGGCCACCTGGCCGATATTGCTGACGTTGCGGTTGATGTCCTCGGCCACCGCGCTCTGCTGCTCGGCCGCGCTGGCGATCTGGGTGTTCATGTCGTTGATCACCGAGACCGCCTGGGTGATGGCCTCCAGCGAGTCGGCCGCCTGGTTGGCGTGCGCCACGCTGTCGTCGGTCTTGACCTGGCTCTGCTCCATTACCTTGACCACCTCGCGGGTGCCGTGCTGCAGCTGCTGGATCATGCTCTGGATCTCTTCGGTGGCCTGCTGGGTCTTCTGCGCCAGGTTGCGCACCTCGTCGGCGACCACGGCGAAACCGCGGCCCTGTTCGCCGGCCCGCGCCGCCTCGATGGCGGCGTTGAGCGCCAGCAGGTTGGTCTGCTCGGCGATGCCGCGGATCGCCACCAGGATCGCGTTGATGTTCTCGCTGTCCTTGGCCAGGCTCTGCACCACGCCGACGGCGCGGCCGATCTCGCTGGCCAGCGCGGCGATGGCGCTGGAGGTGCTCTGCACCACCTGCTTGCCCTGGTTGGCGGCGCGGTCGGCGTGGTTGGCGGCCTCGGCGGCGTGGGTGGCGTTGCGCGCCACGTCCTGCGCGGTGGCGGTCATCTGGTGCACGGCGGTGGCCACCAGCTCGATCTCGGCCAGCTGCTTCTGCACCCCCTGGTTGGTGCGGATGGCGATGTCGGCGGTGTGCTCGGACGAGTCGCTGACCTGCTGCACCGAGCTCACCACGTCGCCGATCATCGCCTGCAGCTTGCTCAGGAAGGCGTTGAAACCCTGGGCGATCTGCCCCAGTTCGTCGCTGCGCTCGACCCGCAGGCGCACGGTCAGGTCGCCGTCGCCCTTGGCGATGTCGTCGAGCATGCCGACCATCTGCTTGAGCGGGCGGGCGATGCCGTAGCCGACGAACCAGATCACCAGCAGGCCGAGGACGGCGATCAGCAGGCCGACCAGGCTCATGCCCAGAGTATCGGCTTCGCGCTGCGCGGCCAGTTCGCCCTGCAGCTGGCGCAGGTCGGCCATCACGGTGTCCAGCGGCAGTACCAGCATCAGCACCCAGCGGGTATCGGCCTGGCCGATGGCGAAGCTGAGAAACAGCTCGATATGGCTGTCGGCGGGATCGTCCTCGACGTGGATGTCGTACTTCGGTTGGCCCGGCTGCAGGCCGCTCAGGTTGCTCAGTTCGTTGGCGTCGAGCAGCGCGGTGGCCGGTTCGCCGAGCTTGTCCGGGGCCTTGGTCGAGGCCACCAGGCGGCCGTTGCCGGCGATCAGCGCCATCTCGCCGGCGCCGTCGTAGAGCTGGGCGTCGGCCTGGGTCAGCAGCTCCTGGATGAAGTTGACCGCCAGGTCGGCGCCGGCGATGCCGCGGAATTCGCCGTCCACCAGGATCGGCGAGGTGAAGGAGGCGAGCATGGTCATCTTGCCGCCGACGTCGTAGGGCGCCGGGTCGATCACGCAGGGGCGCTTGCGCTCCTTGGGACACAGGTAGTACTCGCCCTCGCGCACCCCGGTGGGCAGCAGTTTCTCGCTTTCCATCGAGCCGATGGCGTCGATACCCAGGCTGCCGTCGGCGTTGCGATACCACCAGGGCAGGAAGCGGCCGTTGCCGTCGTAGCCGTTCTCCTTGCTGCCGGCGTAGAGGTCGTCGCTGGCGTCGAAGGCGTTCGCCTCCCAGCCGATGTAGCTGCCCAGCAGCTTGGGGTTCTGCGCCGTGGTCTCGCGCACCAGATTGGCCAGCTCCTCGCGGCTGGCGGCCAGCAGCGGAGCGCCGCCGGCATCGCTCATGCCGAGCAGGGCGTTGACCCGGGCCAGGTCGGCGGTGATCTGCAGCGGCGCCTCCAGCTCGCGCTGGATTTCGCTGATCTGGGCGCGCGCCAGTGCCGCCAGGCGCTGTTCGATGACCTGTTCGAGCAGCGCCTGGGTGCGTTGCTCCACCAGCGCCTGGGTGCGGCCGCTGGCGAACAGGGCGTAGAGCACCAGGGCCACGACCACGGCCAGCACGCTGGCGCCGGCGAGGAAGGCGACGGAAAACTGGATCGACTTGAACTTCATGTTGGCTCCGGGGCGCGAAGAGGTGGCCTGTAAGCGGCTATCGGCAGCGTCGGCGGAAAACCTGAGCGGGCTGTCGTGGATGAGCTGGCCGGCGGCGTTTTGGCGGTTTCATCGCTTAGCAAAGATGGCCCGCGGCCATCGTGCAAGTGGCGTGGTTGCTCGCGTCGAGGCGGCGGCCTAGCATAGGTCGGTCGATAAAGGAGATCGTTCGATGAACAAGGTTCTTACCCTGGGTGGCCTGGCGGCGGCGCTGCTGCTGGCCGGCTGTCAGGCCGTCAACACCACCAGCGGCGGTGCGGTGGGCGTGGAGCGCAAGCAGTACATGTTCAGCATGTTGTCGGCCGACCAGGTCAACCAGATGTACGCGCAGTCCTACCAGCAGACCCTGAGCGAGGCGTCGAGCCAGGGCGTGCTGGACAAGAACAGCGCCAATGCCAAGCGCCTGCAGGCCATCGCCAACCGGCTGATCCCGCAGGCGCCGCGTTTCCGCCCGGATGCGGCCAACTGGCAGTGGGAGGTCAACCTGATCAAGAGCCCGGAGCTCAACGCCAACTGCGGCCCTGGCGGCAAGATCATCTTCTACAGCGGCATCATCGAGAAGCTCAAGCTGAGCGACGACGAGATCGCCGCGATCATGGGCCACGAGATGGCCCACGCCCTGCGCGAGCACAGCCGCGAGGCGATGTCCAAGGCCTATGGCATCGAGATGGCCAAGCAGGGCGCCGGCGCCCTGCTCGGTCTCGGCGAGGGCGGCCTCGCCCTGGCCGACACCGTGGTGCAGTACAGCCTGACCCTGCCCAACAGCCGCGGCAACGAGAACGAGGCCGACCTGATCGGCCTGGAGCTGGCCGCGCGTGCCGGCTACGACCCCAATGCGGCGGTCAGCCTGTGGCAGAAGATGGCGGCCGCCGGCGGCGGGGCGCCGCCGGAGTTCATGAGCACCCACCCGTCCTCCAGCAGCCGTATCGCCTCGCTGCAGGCGGCGATTCCCAAGGTGATGCCGTTGTACGAACAGGCCAAGGCCGGGCGCTGAGTCCGGCCTCGGGATACACCGGCGGCGCGTCCTGAGGGCTCAGGGCGCGCCGCCGGCGTTTCAGGGCAGGGCTTTTTCGGCGAAGGGGCGGGTTTCCAGATTGAGCTGGGCGCGGAAACTTTCCATGTCGAACATGGTGCAGATTTCCTGGATCTCGTTGCCCGGGGTCAGGGTCCAGAAGGCCATGGCCGAGATGCTCAGCACCTTGTCGCTGGGCGGGTAGCCCAGCGCGGGTTTCTGAATAGTGCCGATCAGGGTGCTCCAGGTGACCACCTTGTAGCCTTCGGCGATGCATTCCTCGACCACCACCTGCAGGTCCGGCATGGCGTGGCGGATGTCCTGCACCATCTGGGCGAAGCCGGCGCTGCTCAGCGGGCGGCCGATAAACGAACTCTTGTAGAGAAAATCGCGGCTGTGCAGCTGCTCGGCCAGCGCCAGGCGGCCCTTGTTCCAGGTCAGGTCGATGTGCTGGCACACCACCTTCTTCCGATCATCCAATGACATGACGCCCTCCGGACTGCCGACTCAAGTTGCGTGACGTGTCGCGCACTTTAGCAGCAGGCGGGAGGGGGCTGGAATTGGCCGATGTGACAGCTCGTTGGCGTCAACGATGTGTCATATCAGGCCGCTCAATTGCAGCGCCTGGTAGCCGGCGTACAGCGCCAGGGCGGCGAAGGCGCAGGCAGCCAGGCGACGGATCAGGGTCAGTGGCAGGCGCTCGGCGGCGAAGTTGCCGGCCAGCACCACCGGCACGTTGGCGATCAGCATGCCCAGGGTGGTGCCGAGCACCACCAGCACGAAATGCGGGTACTGCGCGGCCAGCATCACCGTGGCGACCTGGGTCTTGTCGCCCATCTCGGCGAGGAAGAAGGCGATCAGGGTGGTGAGAAAGGGGCCGTATTTCTTCAGCCCGGATGCCTCGTCCTCGTCCAGCTTGTCGGGAATCAGCGTCCAGGCGGCCACGGCGACGAAACTGGCGGCGAGTATCCAGCTCAGCATGGCAGGGGAGAAGAAACCGGCGACCCAGTTGCCCACCGCGCCGGCGGCGAAGTGATTGGCCAGGGTGGCGACCACTATGCCCCAGATGATCGGCCAGGGCCGGCGAAAGCGTGCGGCCAGGAGCAAGGCGAGCAGTTGCGTCTTGTCGCCGATTTCGGCGAGGGCAACGATCAGGGTGGGGACGAACAGGGATTCCAGCATGAGGTTTTCCTAAAGGGGCGGGTCGACACGGCTATGACACGTACGACCTTCCCGCCCCGGGTAAGGTGTGCGTGTCATAGGTCTTGTCAAACCGCAGGCCCCGCTGGGAGGCCTTGGGTCGCGCGCGCCATGCTCTGCGGAGCAAGTGTGTTGACGCGTGCCGGGCGAGCTGGGCGCTCGCGGGAGACTACTCCCCTAGGACCGGCGCATTGTGCCCAAGGCGCTGTGGTAGAGCAACCCCGCTCAGCGCCGCCGTGCGCTGTAGATGCGAAAGCCGTCGGCCTCGGCCAGGGTGCGGCAGGGGCCGAGGTGGCGCTCGATCAGCGGCGGGTACTTGAGGAAGCTGTTGGCCACCAGGCGCAGTTCGCCGCCGATGTTCAGGTGGGCGGCGGCCTGGGTCAGCAGGTTCTCGCTGGCCTGGTAATGGGTGTGCACGCCCTGGTGAAAGGGCGGGTTGCTGACGATGGCGGCCAGCCCTTGTGGCGCCGACTCGATGCCCGTGCCGGCGATCAGCTCGGCGTCCAGTCCGTTGCGCGCCAGGGTCAGGCGGCTGCTGGCCAGGGCGAAGGCGTCCACGTCCAGCAGGCTCAGGCGGCTGACCGGGTAGCGGCGCTTGAGCGCGGCGCCGAGCACGCCCGCGCCGCAGCCGAAGTCCAGCAGATGGCCGTGCGGCAGGTCGTCGAGGTGCTCCAGCAGCAGCGCGCTGCCGCGATCCAGGCGGCCGTGGGCGAACACCCCGGGCAGGCTCACCACCTGCAGCGGGCCGTCGGCCAGCGGCAGGCTGTAGACCTGGGCCAGGGCGTCGAGATCGGGCGCGGCGGGCGCCTGTTCGACCTGTACGCCCCACAGCTGGCAGTGACGCGCGCTGTCCAGCTTGCGCGGCGTGCCGTAGGCGGCCAGCTGCTTGGCCGCACGCTCGATACCGCCGCGCTTCTCGCCGACCAGGTACAGCGGGCGGCCGCTCAGGCGCGCGGCCAGGGCCTGCAGCAGGTAGTCGGTCAGTTCGCGCGACTTGGGCAGAAACAGCACGGCGGCGGGGTAGTCGCCTTCCGGCATGCGGGTGTCGAACTGGCTGCGCCCGGCAAAGCGCGCCTGCAGCAGCGCCTGCTCGCCGGCGTGCCAGCTCCAGCCGCGCGCCTGGGGCAGGGCGCCGAGCAGGTCGTCGGCCGGCAGACCGGCCAGCAGCAGCTCGCCGCCGAACAGCTCGGCCTGACGCAGGAGAACTTCGCTTCGCGGGTCCATCGGGGGCTCCTGAAAAAGCTGCGCAGCTTAGCCGACCAGCCGCCGCGGCGCACCGGCGAAGAAGGCCGCGGCGTTCTCCGCCACCTGGCCGACGATGCGCTGGCGCGCCTCGCGACTGCCCCAGGCGTTGTGCGGCGTGACGATCAGGCGCGGGATGTCGGCGGCCAGCAGCGGGTTGTCGTCTTTCGGCGGCTCCTGGGTCAGCACGTCGCTGGCGGCGCCGCCCAGGTGGCCACGGCGCAGCGCGTCGGCCAGGGCCTGTTCGTCGACCAGGCCGCCGCGCGCGGTGTTGATCAGAAACGCCTGCGGCCTCATCAGCGCCAGCTCGGCGGCGCCGATCAGGTTGCGCGTCTGCTCGTTGAGCGGGCAGTGCAGGGTCAGGGCGTCGACCTGCGGCAGCAGCTCGTGCAGGGCGATGCGGTCCTCGCGCGGCGGCCGCCCCGGCAACTGGCCGAGCAACACGCGCATGCCGAAGGCTTCGGCCAGGCGCGCCACCGCGCCGCCCAGTTCGCCGTGGCCGAGCAGGCCGAGGGTCTTGCCCTCCAGCTCGACTATGGGATGGTCGAGCAGGCAGAACTGGCTGGCCTGCTGCCAGCGCCCGGCGGCGACGTCGCGCTGGTAGTCGGGCAGGCGGGTGGCCAGGGCCAGCAGCAGCATCAGGGTGTGCTGCGCCACCGACGGCGTGCCGTAGCCCTGGCAGTTGCTCACCAGCACGCCATGGGCGCGGGCGGCGGCCAGGTCGATATTGTTGGTGCCGGTGGCGGTGACCAGCACCAGCTCCAGTTCGGGGCAGGCGGCGAAGGTGGCGGCGCTCAGCGGCACCTTGTTGCTGATCGCCACCTGGGCGCCCTGCAGGCGTTCGGCGACCTGCTCGGGGGCAGTCTGGGCGTGCAGGGTCAGTGCGGCGAAGGCCTGCTGCAGGGGCTGCAGGTTGAGGTCGCCGAGGTCGAGGGAGGCGTGGTCGAGGAAGACGGCGCGGGCGCTGTTGCTCATCAGCTGTACCTTTTCGCGGAGGGGGCGCAGGAGTAGATTGGCGAGCCTACCAGACCTCGCCTGTCGCTGCGGAGCCACCATGTACTGGACCGAGTTTCTCACCGTTGCCCTGATCCACCTGTTGGCCGTGGCCAGCCCGGGGCCGGACTTCGCCATCGTGGTGCGCGAGAGCGTGGCCCATGGTCGTCGCGCCGGGCTGTTCAGCGCCTTCGGCGTGGGCACCGGGATCCTCGTGCACGTCACCTACTCGCTGCTCGGCATCGGCCTGATCGTGTCGCAGTCGATCGTCCTGTTCAACGCGCTGAAATGGCTGGCGGCGGCCTACCTGCTGTATATCGGCATCAAGGCGCTGCGCGCGCGCCCGGCCGATCCGGCCAGCGCCGAGCTGAGCCTGGCGGCGGGCGAGCGCAGCGCTCGCGGCGCCTTCGTCAGCGGCTTCGTCACCAATGGCCTGAACCCCAAGGCGACGCTGTTCTTCCTGTCGCTGTTCACCGTGGTGATCGACCCGCATACGCCGGTGCCGGTGCAGGCCGGCTACGGCCTCTACCTGGCCGCGGCGACCGCTGTCTGGTTCTGCCTGGTGGCCTGGCTGTTCAGCCAGCGGCGGGTGCGCGCCGGTTTCGCGCGCATGGGGCACTGGTTCGATCGGTTGATGGGCGCGGTGCTGGTGGCCATCGGCGTGAAGCTGGCGCTGAGCGAGATGCGCTGAACGCAAGAGCCCCGCAACTGCGGGGCTCTGTCGTGATGGCCTGGCTTACAGCAGCTCGATGGCGACCGCGGTGGCCTCGCCGCCGCCGATGCACAGCGAGGCGACGCCGCGCTGGCCGCCTTTCTTCTGCAGGGCGTTGATCAGGGTGAGGATGATCCGCGAGCCGGTGGAGCCAACCGGGTGACCCTGGGCGCAGGCGCCGCCGAAGACGTTGACCTTGGCGTGATCCAGGCCGTGTTCGCGCATGGCCAGCATGGTCACCATGGCGAAGGCCTCGTTGATCTCGAACAGATCGACCTGATCCTTGCTCCAGCCGGTCTTCTTGAACAGATTGGTCATGGCGCCGATCGGCGCCAGGGTGAACTCGCTCGGCTCCTGGCTCTGGGTGGCGTGGGCGACGATCCTGGCCAGCGGCTTGAGGCCGCGCTTGGCCGCTTCATCAAAGGTCATCAGCAGCAGGGCGCTGGCGCCGTCGGAGATCGAGCTGGCGTTGGCCGCGGTGATGCTGCCGTCCTTGCGGAACGCGGGACGCAGGGTCGGGATCTTGTCCAGGTTGGCGGTCAGCGGCTGTTCGTCGTCCTTGACCAGCACCTCGCCTTTGCGGCTGGCGACGGTGATCGGCACGATCTCGGCGTCCAGCGAGCCGTCTTTGATCGCAGCCTGGGCGCGCTTGAGCGACTCGATGGCGTAGGCGTCCATCTCTTCGCGGCCGATGCCGTACTTATCGGCGGTTTCCTGGGCGAAGGAGCCCATCAGGCGGCCAGTGCGGGCGTCTTCCAGGCCGTCGAGGAACATATGGTCCTTGATCTCGCCATGGCCCATGCGCAGGCCGGTGCGTGCCTTTTCCAGCACGTAGGGGGCGTTGGACATGCTTTCCATGCCGCCGGCGATCATCACCTGGTTGCTGCCGGCCTTGAGCGCGTCGAAGGCCATCATCACCGCCTTCATGCCCGAACCGCACAACTTGTTGATGGTGGTGCAGTCGGTGGCGGCGGGCAGCCCGGCGTTGAGCGCGGCCTGGCGTGCCGGGCCCTGCTTGAGGCCGGCGGGCAGCACGCAGCCCATGATCACTTCCTGCACCTCGGCCGGGGCGATACCGGCGCGGCTGACCGCCTCGCGAATGGCGGCGGCGCCCAGGTCGACGGCAGGCACGCTGGCCAGGCTGCCTTGGAAGCCGCCCATGGGGGTGCGGGCGCCGCTGACGATGACGATATCGGACATAGTTGTTACCTCGAACGAAAGTTGGGCTGGTCGCAGCCTGTTTCGCGACCGGCTGCATGGCTGGATTCTAACCTGTGACCGAAATCGGCCAAAGGGTCACGCGGCAAATCATTCTTTGGGCTGATTTCGCCCCGCCGGCGCCGCTCTAGAGTCGCAGCATCCCTTCCTTGTGCGCCTTCAGGTGACTCCATGTTGCAGACCCGACTGATCCCTTCCGCCGCCAACGCCCACGCCTACCCGCTGCTGATCAAGCGCCTGCTGCTGTCCGGCAGCCGCTACGAGAAGACCCGCGAGATCGTCTACCGCGACCAGCTGCGCTACAGCTACGCCACCTTCAACGAGCGCGTCGCGCGCCTGGCCAACGTGCTGAGCGAGGCCGGGGTCAAGGCCGGCGATACCGTGGCGGTGATGGACTGGGACAGTCACCGCTACCTCGAGTGCATGTTCGCCATTCCGATGATTGGCGCGGTGCTGCACACCATCAACATCCGCCTGTCGCCGGAGCAGATCCTCTACACCATGAACCATGCCGAGGACCGCTTCGTGCTGGTCAACAGCGAGTTCGTGGCGCTGTACAACGGCATCGCCGGCCAGCTGACCACGGTGGAGAAGACCCTGCTGCTGACCGATGGCGAGGACAAGACCGCGGCGCTGCCGAATCTGGTCGGCGAGTACGAGAGCCTGCTGGCCGCCGCCAGCCCGCAATACGACTTCGCCGACTTCGACGAGAACTCTGTGGCCACCACCTTCTATACCACCGGCACCACCGGCAACCCCAAGGGCGTGTACTTCACTCATCGCCAACTGGTGCTGCACACCCTGTCGATGGCCGCCACCGTCAGCTCGCTGGACAGCATTCGCCTGCTGGGCAACGACGACGTGTATATGCCGATCACGCCGATGTTCCACGTGCATGCCTGGGGCGTGCCCTACGTGGCCACCATGCTCGGGGTCAAGCAGGTCTACCCGGGGCGTTACGAGCCGGAGATGCTGTGCCGCCTGATCAAGGAGGAGAAGGTCAACTTCTCCCACTGCGTGCCGACCATCCTGCAGATGGTGCTCAATGCACCCAACGCCCAGGGCCACGACTTCGGCGGGATGAAGATGATCATCGGCGGCAGCGCGCTGAACCGCTCGCTGTACGAGGCGGCCAAGGCGCGCGGCATCCAGCTGACCGCGGCCTACGGCATGTCCGAGACCTGCCCGCTGATTTCCTGCGGCTACCTCAACGAGGAACTGCGCGCCGGCAGCGAGGACGAGCGCACCGCCTACCGGATCAAGGCCGGTATCCCGGTGCCGCTGGTGGAGGCGGCGATCATGGACGGCGAGGGCAAACTGCTACCCAGCGACGGCGAGGCCCAGGGCGAGCTGGTGCTGCGCGCGCCCTGGCTGACCCAGGGCTACTTCCGCGAGCCGGAGAAGGGCGAGGAGCTCTGGGCGCACGGCTGGCTGCACACCGGCGACGTGGCGACCATCGACGGCATGGGCTTCATCGAGATCCGCGACCGCATCAAGGACGTGATCAAGACCGGCGGCGAGTGGATCTCCTCGCTGGAGCTGGAGGACCTGATCAGCCGTCATCCGGCGGTGCGCGAGGTGGCGGTGGTCGGCGTGCCCGACCCGCAGTGGGGCGAGCGGCCGTTCGCCCTGCTGGTGCTGCGCGACGGCCAGGCGCTGGATGCCAAGGGGCTCAAGGAGCACCTCAAGCCTTTCGTCGAGCAGGGCCATATCAACAAGTGGGCGATTCCCACGCAGATCGCCCTTGTTACCGAAATTCCCAAGACCAGCGTCGGTAAGCTGGACAAGAAGCGCATCCGCGTCGATATCGCCCAGTGGCAGGAGGCCGGCAGCGCCTTTCTCTCCACCCTATGAGTAGCGGTTTGACTGGGCGGCGGAAATGACCGCTCAGTCAAACAAGCGTTTGGCTTGCTAATTGCTGTTTCACGTCCATGCTTGGCTAGTCGCAGGCCTTGAAACCGGCGAGCCAGAGTGCCTGGGGGCTGCAAATCACACTTTCGAGGGATCAAGCAGTAATACCCGCTGGCTATAGTCCAAGCATCCATAACAAAAAATAGATGGAGTAGCGTCGATGACAAAAACAACACCTTACTGGCGCCTGGCGAAACTGCCGCTGGCCGTCAGCCTCGCTTCCACCCTCGCCGCTCCGGCATTCGGCGTCACTTTCAATATCGGCGAGATCGAAGGTCAGTTCGATTCGCAGCTGTCCGTCGGTGCCAGCTGGGCGGTGCGCGGCGCCGACCCGAGCCTGGTGGGGAGCCGTAACGGTGGCGAGGCCTCGTCCCAGACGGGCGACGACGGTCGCCTGAACTTCAAGAAGGGCGAGACCTTCTCGAAGATCTTCAAAGGCATCCACGACCTCGAGCTGAAGTACGGCGATACCGGTGTGTTCGTGCGCGGCAAGTACTGGTACGACTTCGAGCTGAAGGACGAGAGCCGCCTGCTCTACGACATCGACGACAGCAACCGCAAGACCGCCGCGCAATCGTCCGGCGTGCAGCTGCTCGACGCCTTCCTCTATCACAACTACGCCATCGGCGACCTGCCGGGCAGCGTGCGCGTCGGCAAGCAGGTGGTGAGCTGGGGCGAGAGCACCTTTATCCAGAACTCGATCAACTCGATCAACCCGGTGGACGTCTCGGCATTCCGTCGTCCCGGCGCCGAGATCAAGGAAGGCCTGATCCCGGTCAACATGTTCTATGTGTCGCAGAGCCTGACCGACAACCTCTCGGCCGAGGTGTTCTATCAGCTGGAGTGGGACCAGACGGTTCTCGACAACTGCGGCACCTTCTTCGCCGTCGATGTGGTGCAGGACGGCTGCGTCGATCGTCTGGCCGTCGATGGCAGCGATCTCGGTGGTCCGGGCAGCCCCGGCTACAAGTACGTGGGGCGCATGGGCGACAAGGACGCGCGCGACAGCGGCCAGTACGGTATCGCACTGCGCTGGTTCGTCGAGGAGCTGAACAATACCGAGTTCGGCTTCTACACCATGAACTACCACAGCCGTACGCCGATCCTGTCCTACAAGGCGGGGCAGAGCGTCTACCTGTTCCCCGACTCTGTAGAGAATCCGGCCACTGGCGAGCTGTTCGCCAAGTACGGCCTGGAATACCCGGAAGACATTCGCCTGCATGGCGTGAGCTTCGCCACCAACGTCGGCTCCACCGCGGTGAACGGCGAGCTGAGCTATCGGCCGAACATGCCGATGCAGATCAACACCACCGACCTGACCCTGGCCGCTATCGCTCAGGGTCCTGTAGCCGGTGGGCTCGGCGTGCCGACCAATCTGCCGATCTTTACCAGCGGCCATGCGGCGTTCGGCGAGGGTGAGATGTTGACCGGTTATGTGCGCAAACCCATGACCCAGGCGCAGGTCAGCGTTACCCAGTTCGTCGATCAGGTCGCCGGCGCCGAGCGCCTCACCCTGGTGGGCGAGGTGGGCTACTCGCACGTCAGCAACCTGGGCAAGAACGAGCTGCGTTTCGGCCGTGCCCCTGAGTTCGGTGCTGGCGCCTACCCCAACAACAGCCTCTGCACCGGTATTGCCAACCCGGCGAACCCGCAGAACTGCGACGACAAGGGTTTCTTCACCAACACCTCCTGGGGTTATCGCCTGCGTGCGGTGCTCGACTACAACAGTGTGTTCGCCGGTGTGAACCTCAAGCCCAGCCTGTCCTGGTCGCATGACGTGGACGGCTACGGCCCGACCTTCAACGAAGGCAACAAGGCCATCAGCCTGGGCCTGGATGCCGAGTACCAGAACACCTACACCGCCAGCCTGTCCTACACCGACTTCTTCGGTGGCGAGTACAACACCAATATCGACCGCGACTTCGTCGCGCTCAGCTTCGGCGTGAACTTCTAAGCGGCCAGGAATTTCGAGGAATCATGATGCGAATGAAAACAACAAAAACTCTGTGGCAAAGCGGCGTCCTGACCCTGTCCCTATTGGCCAGTGGCGTGATGGCGGCAGTATCTCCGGACGAAGCGGCCAAGCTGGGCACCAGCCTGACGCCGCTGGGCGCCGAGATGGCCGGCAACGCCGATGGTTCGATTCCGGCCTGGACCGGCGGCCTGCCGGCCAATGCCGGCAGCGTCGACGGCAAGGGCTTCCTCTCCGATCCCTTCGCCAGCGAGCAGCCGCTGTTCACCATCACCGCGCAGAACGTCGAGCAGTACAAGGACAAGCTGACTCCCGGCCAGCTGGCGATGTTCAAGCGCTACCCGGACAGCTACAAGATGCCGGTCTATCCGAGCCACCGTTCGGCCAGCCTGCCGCCGGCGGTGCTCGAGGCGACCAAGCAGAACGCGGTCAACACCAAGATGGTCGAGGGCGGCAACGGCCTGGAAAACTTCCAGACCGCCAACCCCTTCCCGATCCCGCAGAACGGTCTGGAAGCGATCTGGAACCACATCACCCGCTACCGCGGCGGCAGCGTGCGTCGTCTGGTCACCCAGGCCACGCCGCAGGCCAACGGTTCCTACTCGCTGGTGTACTTCCAGGACGAGTTCACCTTCCGCGATGCGCTGACCGACTTCGACGCCAGCAAGGAAAGCAACGTGCTGTTCTACTTCAAGCAGCGCGTCACCGCCCCGTCGCGTCTGGCCGGTAACGTGCTGCTGGTGCACGAGACCCTCAACCAGGTCAAGGAACCGCGTCTGGCCTGGCTGTACAACGCCGGTCAGCGTCGCGTGCGCCGCGCTCCGCAGGTGTCCTACGACGGTCCGGGTACCGCCTCCGACGGCCTGCGTACCTCCGACAACTTCGACATGTACAACGGTGCACCGGACCGCTACAACTGGCAGCTCAACGGCAAGAAGGAGATCTTCATCCCCTACAACGCCTACAAGCTGGATTCGCCGAGCCTGAAGTACTCCGACATCATCAAGGCCGGCCACATCAACCAGGACCTGACCCGTTACGAGCTGCACCGCGTCTGGCACGTGACCGCGACCCTGAAGGACGGCGAGCGCCACATCTACGCCAAGCGTGACTTCTTCATCGACGAGGACACCTGGCAGGCCGCGCTGATCGACCACTACGACGGTCGCGGTACCCTGTGGCGCGTGGCCGAGGCTCATGCCCAGTACTACTACGACAAGCAGGTGCCCTGGTACACCGTCGAGACCCTGTACGACCTGCTGTCCGGTCGTTACCTGGCCCTGGGCATGAAGAACGAGGAGAAACAGGCCTACGACTTCAACTACAAGGCAGCCGGCAGCGACTACACCCCGGCGGCGCTGCGCCAGGCGGGCGTGCGCTAAACCCTCGCGTCCTGCAACACGGAGAAGCCGGCCTTGTGCCGGCTTTTTCGTTGCTGCGCGCCGGCTTTCTTGGGCTGAGCACATGGCGCAGCCTGGTCAGCCGGTGTCGGCATCGCGGCGGACAAGCCTCTGGTATGTCCGCCCTACGGGGCCGCGGCCAGTCGAGGCCTGGTCTGCCAGGCGCAGCGCTTGCGCTTGCCCACTGGCTTTTTCGTTACCGACTGTAGCCGGCGCTTCAAATGGTCAGTGCAAGCCGCTAGGCTGGGTTCAGGTCGCGCCCGCTGCAGACACGAGACTTCCAAGAATTGGCCGATGACTGACCTTTCCCGTTCGCCAGGTTTCCCCTACATGCCGGCCACGCCGGTCGAAGCCCGTTTCTACCGGCCGCCGCTACCGGCAGGGCATACGCCCCGCGAGCGCTTGTGCCAGCGCCTGGAGGAGGGGCTGCAGGGGCGTCTGCTGCTGGTCTGTGCGCCGGCCGGGTTCGGCAAGAGTTCCCTGGCCATCGAATTCTGCGAGCGCCTGCCGGCCCATTGGCACAGCCTGTGGCTGGGCCTGAGCGAGCGCGATCGCGATCCCGGGCGTTTTCTCGAACGCCTACTGCAGGGCCTGCAGCAGTTCTACCCGAGCCTGGGGGAAGAGGCGCTGGGCCTGCTGAAGATGCGTCAGCGCCATCAGCCCTTCGCCTTCGAGCAGTGGCTCGACGGCCTGCTCGATGAACTGGCCCATGAACTGGACGGCGGTCAGCCGCTGCTATTGGTGCTGGACGACTATCACCTGGCCCAGGGGCCGGTGCTCGACCGTTGCCTGCAGTTCTTCCTCAATCACCTGCCACCCGGCGTCCTGTTGCTGGTGACCAGCCGCCAGCGGCCGGACTGGCACCTGGCGCGTCTGCGCCTGTCGCGCCAGCTGCTGGAGCTAAGCGAGCAGGATCTGCGCCTGACCGCCGACGAGCTGGACGCCCTGCTGGCCAGCCAGGGCGCCTGCCTGGAACGCCAGCAGGTCGCCGGCATCCTGCAGCGCAGCGAGGGCTGGGTCGCTGGCTTGCGTCTGTGGCTGCTGGCCGGCGAGGACCTGGGCGGCGAGGCGCCGGCCAGGCTCGAGCTGCATGGCGGCGAGGGGCTGATTCGCGACTACCTGCTGGAGGAGGTGATCGAGCGCCAGCCGGCCGAGGTGCAGCAGTTCCTCTACGACACCGCCTGCCTGGAGCGCTTCTGCGCCGAGCTGTGCGACGCGCTGCGCGACAGCCACGACAGCGCCGCGATCATCCGCCAGCTGCAGGCCAACCAGGTGTTCCTGGTGCCGCTGGACGAGCAGGGGCGCTGGTTTCGCTACCACCATCTGTTTTCCGATCTGCTCAACGCGCGTCCGGCCGAGGGCCTGAGTCGCTCGCGCGGCAGTTCGCACCTGCGCGCCTGTCGCTGGTTCGCCGCCGAGGGCATGCTCGATGCTGCCATCGAGCAGGCGCTGCTGGCCGGCCAGGCCGACGTCGCCGCCAGCCTGGTGCAGAACCTCTCCGAGGAGCAGCTGCTGGCCGAGCAGAACGTCGCCATGCTGCTGCGCTGGAAGACCAACCTGCCGGACGAGCTGCTGGCCAGCACGCCGCGGCTGATCATGCTCTATGGCTGGGCGCTGGCGCTGGCCTGCCAGCTGGATGCGGCGCAGGAGCTGCTCGAGCAACTGGGGCGCTTCCTGCCGGCGGCGGATGCGCCCAGCCAGTGCAGCCTGCTGGCGCAGTGGCAGGCGCTGGACGGGGTGATCGCCCGCGGTCGCGGCGACGCCGGGCGGGCCGAGCGGCAATGCGCCGAGGCGCTGGCCGGCTTGTCCGCGGAGCGCTACGGCCCGCATTTCATGTGCCTGTCCACCCTGGCCAACCTGGCCATGGTGCGCGGCGATCTGTGGCGCGCGCGCGGCCTCAATCGCGAGGCGCTGGAGCTGGCGCAGCGCATCGACAACCCGCTGTTCGAGGCCCTGGCCCATTACGAGCGGGCGCGCGTGCTGCAGGCCCGCGGCGAGGTGTTGCGCGCCCTGGACGAAGTGCGCCAGGGCCTGGCGCGCCTGCAGGACCTGGCGGCGCAGCGTAGCTATTCGGTGCGCGCGCGGCTGACCCTCTACGAAGGCTACCTGCTCAGCCTGCGTCTGCAGCCGCAGGCGGCGCCACGCCTGCGCGCCGGCATCGCCGAGGCGCGCGCCTGCCGCGATGTCGGCGTGCTGATCGGCTATTGCGTGCTGGCCAGCCTGGAAGGGCGCAGCGGCCGGCCGGCCGAGGCCTTCGCCCTGCTCGGCGAGGCCGAGCGGTTGATGCACGTGTGGGACGTGCCGGCGATCTACTACCTGGCGATGATCACCCTGAGCAAATGCGAGCTGTGGCTGCGCCAGGGCCAGGTCGAGCTGGCGGCGGCCTGGCTGCCGCAACTGGGCGAGACCTACGGTGCCCAGGGGCGGGCCGTGGCGCCGGAGTTCCACCCGCAGCTGGCGCTGCATATCGATGTGCAGCAGGCCGCGCTGGAGCGCCTGCAGGGGCAGACGGAGGCGGCCGAGCGGCGCCTGCGCGCGCTGCAGCAGCGTGCCCACGGCCTGGGCGGGCAACTGGTCGGGCTGATGGCGCAGGCGCAACTGACCCAGTTGCTGCGCCAGAACGGGCGCGAGCGCGAGGCGCAGCAACAGTTCGACGCCTGCCTGGAGGTGGCGCAGGGCGGTGCCTTGCTGCCCTTCGTCGAGCTGCTCCAGCACCAGCCGCAGTGGCTGCGCGAGCGTCTGCTCGCACGGCCGGTTTGCCCGCTGCGCGAGGCCCTGCTCGGGCAGTTGCCGACGGGGCAGGGCGAGGGCGAGGAGGCGCCGACGGAGGAGGGCGTGCTGACCGAGAAACTCAGCGCCCGCGAATTGGCGGTGCTGCAGCTGATCGCCGGCGGCTGTTCCAATCAGGAGATCAGCGAGCGCCTGTTCATCTCCCTGCACACGGTCAAGACCCACGCCCGCCACATCAACAGCAAGCTCGGCGTCGAACGCCGCACCCAGGCGGTGGCGCGCGCCAAGGGCCTCGGCCTACTGCGCTGAGCCCGGCAGCGACAGGTCCAGCGCCGGTGCCTTGGGCGCAGGTTTCAGCGGCTGCGCCAGCTTGGCCTGCACGTCCCGATGGATCATCTGCAGCACTGGCAGCAGCTCGGCCATATTGCTCTGCACCTGGGGATAACGATGGCCGCTCGCCAGCCCGTCGATGCGCGTCAGCAGCTGCGCCTGCACCTCGGCCGGCAAGTGGACGAACAGCTCCGGCAGTTGCTGGCTCAGTTCGGCGCTGTACAGCAGCAGCTCGTCGCGGCCGAAGGCCTGGGTCAGCTCCAGATAGTCCAGCGCGCTGCCGGTGAGCATCGCCGCCGCCGCCTTGGTCTCCTGCAAGCCCTGCAGGCGCACCGGGTTGCTCTGCTCGCTCTGCGACAGGGTCATCCAGAATTCGGTGGTGAGGGTGAAGAGGATGGCCTGCTGGCGCAGCGAATGGCTCATCAGGCCGAGGGCCTCGGCGGCGTAAGGCTGCTGCTTGGCGCGAAAATCGAAGTACAGGCGCATCAGCTCCTTGAGCTGGAACAGCACTTCGCGCGCCTCGTTCTGCCGCAGCTCTAGCGGCGCGTAGATATTCAGCTGCGGACGAAAGTTCTCCGCCGAGACCATGCGCTGGTAGATCGGCCCGGTGAATTCGCCGCTGCGCCGCGGCAGGGCGCCCGCCTGGGTCTTGTCGATCTGCTCCAGGGCCGCGTGCAACTGCTGGTAGTCGCCGCTGCGCCAGGGCTGGTGGATGTCCGGGATGCGCTGGCCCAGGTAGAACAGCTCGGCGGCGCCGGCCTGCGCCTGGCAGACCAGCAAAAGGATGGCCAGCGGCCAGAGCAGGCGACGTGCTAGGGTGGGCGACACGATGAACTTCCGCGGCTAGAGGCGGCTCCAGAGTACCCAGCTCGGGGGCCGGCGTCACCCGCGCCTTGGTTGGGGAGAGGGCATGGACGAGCTGGCCGAGCACGGGGCGATCCGCGCGGTGTTCGAGGACCTGGGCGGCTACGGCGCGCTGACCTCGCAGCAGGGCGGCGAGGGGCCGCTGGTCGGCCACCTGCAGCGCACCAATATCCAGCTGGCGGCGATTCCGCTGTTCGCCCGCAAGGGCCTGGAGCAGGTCACGGTGAACGACCTGCTGGAGGCCGCGCAGGTGTCGCGGCGCACCTTCTACAAGTACTTCGCCAACAAGATGGAGGTGCTCGAGGGCATCTACCAGACCTCGGTGCTGCTCCTGCTGGCGCGCTTTCGCGAGATGCAGCAGGTGGCCGGCAGCCCGCAGGCCTGGCTGCGCGCCATGGTCGGGCGGTTTTTCGACTACCACCTGGCGGTCGGCCCGATCATCCGGCTGATGCAGGAGGAGGCGTTGCGCGCCGAGTCGCCGCTGGCCGCGCATCGCCAGCGCGCCCATCAGGAGATGCTGCGCCTGCTGGTGGAGCGCCTGGAGCCGGAGCTTTCGCCGCGCGATCCGCTGGTCTATCAGGCGCTGATCTGGGCGCTGGAGGCCGCCTCCCTCGACCTGCTCGGGCGCAGCGCCAGTCGCGCGGAGATCGAGCGGGCCAAGGCGGTGCTCGGCGACCTGCTGATCGCCTCGCTGTGCCCCGGCTCAACCTAGGTTGGGCGGCGCGCGGGGTTTGCCCGTGCTCTGATACAGGGTGCCCATAACAAGATCGAGGTGCCCGCATGTCCGCCAACAGCCTGTCCCTGCAACCGCCCCTGGCCGCCGGTTTCGCCCGTCTGGGCTTCGGCGCCCTGCCGCTGGAGCGCCTCAAGGCCCGCTACGGCAATGCCGAGAGCGGTTCGCGCTATATCGAGCTGGACGGTTTCAATCTCCACTACCGCGACGAGGGCAGCCGCGACAAGCCGGCGCTGGTGCTGATCCACGGCGTGGTCGCCTCGCTGCACACCTGGGATGGCTGGGTGCAGGCCTTCGCCCCGCACTACCGCATCATCCGTTTCGACGTGCCGGGCTTCGGCCTCACCGGCCCGGCGCGCGACGGCGAGTATTCGGCCGAGCGCATGATCCGCGTGCTCGGCCTGTTGCTCGACTACCTGCAGGTGGATCGTGCGGATATCGCCGGCAACTCCCTCGGCGGCTATATCGCCTGGAACTTCGCGCTGGCCCAGCCGCAGCGGGTGAGCAAGCTGGTGCTGGTCGACCCGGCCGGCTACCCCATGGCCAAGGTGCCATGGATGATCGCCGCCGCCGCGCTGCCCGGCGCCACCCTGGCCATGCCGCTGTGGATGCCGCGTGCGCTGATCGCCCAGGGCATCAAGGAGGTCTACGGCGAGCCGGGGCGGATCAAGCCGGGGGTGGTCGACCGCTATTACGACCTGTCGCGCCGGCCCGGCAATCGCCGCGGCATGATGGATATCTTCCGCGTGCTGCTCAAGGTCAATAAGGAGGAGCTGCACGCCACGCCGCAGCGGGTGGCGCAGATTCAGGCGCCGACCCTGCTGCTGTGGGGCGAGCGCGACCGCTGGATCTCGCCCAAGCACGTGCCGCTGTGGCAGCGCGATTTGCCGGGCATCCAGGTCAAGACCTACCCGGGCGTCGGGCATATCCCCATGGAGGAAATTGCCGAGCAGAGCGCGGCCGATGCGATGAGGTTTCTGCTCGGTTGAGCGATGCGCCCTGGGCGTAGGATAGCCTGCGGCGGGTTACACCCGCCCTATCTGTAGCCCGGATGAAATCCGGGGTTTTCGGCGCAGAAGTCCCCGGATTTCATCCGGGCTACAGGTTGATCCATGCCTTGCTTGGCTGGCCCGTAGGGTGGATGTCGCTTTTTACATCCACCGGGGCGGTGGATCGATGAAGCGTGATCCACCTTACAGATGGCGCCGTTCAGGCCGCGCTGGCCTGAGGTTGCGGCGCGCCGTCGAACTCTTCGCGGGTGGCGTGCAGCAGCGCGAGGTTGTCGTGCTCCCAGGGGTGGAAGCCGTCCTTGAAGAAGTCCAGGTAGGTGCGGATCAACGGGCGGAACACGCCGTCCTTGCCCCACATCCAGCGCAGGCCGTCGCGCCACACGCGCCAGTTCCACAGCAGGCCGTCGACCTTGAGCATATGCGCCAGGCCGCGGCTGGTGTCGAGGACGAAGAAGAAGGTGCCCATGACCATCGCCCGGCGCAGCAACTTGCGGCTGCCGCACACCTGGTTGTAGACGTCGAAGGCCACCGCCTTGTGCTCGGTCTCCTCCAGCGCATGCCAGCGCCATAGGCGCACCAGGGTCGGATGGGCGCCGGCCATGTGTGCCGGGTTCTTCAGCAGGCCGTCGGCCATGATCGCGGTGATGTGCTCCAGCGCCGCGGTGGCGGCCAGCTGACGCTGTGGCGAGAACTTCTTCTGGGTATAGCGGATGCGCGCGCGGGCGCGCTTCTCGATGCGCTCGATGTCGTAGCCCAGGTCGCGCAGGCGCTGGCTGTATTCCAGGTGCTCGCGACTGTGATGGCCCTCCTGGCCGATAAAACCGCGGATCTGCTCTTTCAGCAGCGGGTCGTCGATGCGGTCGCGGAACTGGCGCACCGAGTCGATGAAGAAACGTTCGCCGTCGGGGAACAGCACCGACATGGCGTCGAATAGGTGGGTCTTGAAGGCGTCGCCGCCGTTCCAATGGCGCGGCAGCGGATTGGGCAGGTCGAAGTCCATGTGTCGGGGGCGGATCTGCAAACCTTCCGGGGTGGTGCTGGCCATAAGGGCTCCCTTGTGCTGATGAAGTGCCACCGACTATGGAGCCAGCGCGCTTGCCGGCACAGGTTCGCAACAGCCAATGTTGCAGTCATATCCGGCCATTGGCGCTTGGCCAGTGGAAAGTTGGGGAGTAGGGTGCGCCGTGCGCACCGCGTCTTAATTTGGTGCGCAAGGCGCACCCTGCGATGGATGGCCCCGCTACAACCGCTTCAGCTGGCCGGCGCGTCGAACTCGGTGCGGTACTGCTGCAGCAGATGCAGGTTGTCGTGCTGCCAGGGGTGGAAGTCGGCCTTGTAGAAGTCCAGATAGACCCGCACAAGCGGCCGGTAGATGCCGCGCGAGCCCCACAGCCAGGCCAGGCCGTCGCGCCACACCCGCCAGTTCCACAGCAGGCCGTCGCGCTTGAGCAGGTGGATCAGCCCCTTGCTGGTGTCGAGGGTGAAGAAGAAGGTGCTCTGCAGCATCGCCCGGCGGCGCAGCCAGGGGTTGCCGCTGACCAGCTGGAACAGGTCGAAGGCCACCGCCTTGTGTTCGGTCTCCTCCAGCGCGTGCCAGCGCCACAGGCGCGCCATGCGCGGGTCGGCGCCTTCCAGCCAGAGCGGGTTCTTCAGCAGGGCGTCGGCCATGATCGCGGTCAGGTGTTCCACCGAGACGGTGGCGGCCAGCTGCAGCTTGCTCGGCAGGTGCTTCTGCAGAAAGCCCAGGCGCCGCTTGAGGCCGCGCTCCAGGTAGTCGATGTCGTAGCCCAGTTCGCGCAGGCGCTGGCTGTACTCCAGGTGCTCGCGGCTGTGATGACCTTCCTGGCCGATAAAGCCGCGGATCTGCTCCTTCAAAAGCGGGTCTTCGACCCGGTCGCGGAACAGCCGCACCGAATCGATGAAGAAGCGCTCGCCGTCGGGAAACAGCACCGACATGGCGTTGAACAGGTGGCTCTTGAAGGCGTTGCCGCCATGCCAGTGTCGCGGCAGCGGAGCGGGCAGGGCGAAGTCGAGGTGACGCGGGCGGATCTGCAAGCCTTCCGGGGTGGTACTGGCCATGCCTGTTGCCTCCGGTTGCGGGACCATGGTGCAACTATGTGCTTGTCGCTTCGCCGCGGGCAAGGTTAAGGTCTGCCAAAAATTGGGTCATTTACGGCCACTCGCCCATAACAAGACGTGCCCATGAAGCAGCCGCTGAATTTCACCGCCGAACTGGTGCCGGTGGCCTACGCCGAGGCCCTGCTGGCGCTGGCCGAGGAACTGGGCGTGCCGCGCGCCGCGCTGTTCGCCGCGGCGCGGGTGCGCCCCGAGGTGCTCGGCAGCCCCAATGGCCGGCTGTCCTTCGTCGACTTCCATCTGCTCACCCAGGCGGCGCTGCAGCGCTGCGGCGAACCGGCGCTGGGCCTGGTGCTGGGCCAGCGGCTCAACGTCTCCACCCACGGCATCCTCGGCTACGCGGTGCTGTCCAGCGCCAACCTGGGCAAGGCGCTGCAGTTCGCCCTGAAGTACTACCGGGTGCTCGGCCTGGCCTTCGAGCTGGAGCTGGTGGAGCGGGGCGAGGACATGGAATTGCGCGCGGTCGAATCCTTCCCCATGGGGCCGCAGGCGCGCTTCGCCGCCGAAGGCCTGCTGACCAGCATCCACACCATCGCCCGTTTCCTCCTCGGCGAGGAGCTGCAGGGTCTTGCCGTCGGTTTCGCCCATGCCGCGCCGGCCCATGCCGCGCGCTATGACGAGGTGTTCGGCGTGGCGGCGCAGTTCGAGCAGCCCTGTCACTGGCTGCGTCTGCCGCGGCATTACCTGGAGCGACCCATGGCCCTGGCCAACCCGGCCACGGTGCAGATGTGCCAGCAGCAGTGCGAGGCGCTGCTGGCCAGCCTCGATGTGCAGGACGGCCTGCTCACCCGCGTGCGCCGCCTGCTGCTGGCGCGCCCCGGCGATTTCCCCGACCTCGACAGCGCCGCCAGCGCCCTGCACACCAGCGGCCGCAGCCTGCGCCGGCACCTGGCGCAGATGGGCACCAGCTACCAGCAGGTGCTCGACGAGGTGCGCAAGCGCCTGGCCCTGCAGTACCTGACCACCACGCATTTACCGCTGTACGAGATCGCCCAGTTGCTGGGCTTCAGCGACCCGTCCAACTTCCGCCGTGCATTCAGGAAATGGACGGGTAAACTGCCTGGCGATTACCGCAACGAGATCTGATGATGAGCACCGCCGCACAACCTACCCTGATCCGCGAAACCTTCCCCGTCGGCCCCTTGCAGTGCAACTGCACCATCATCGGCGATCCCGTGACGAAGAAGGCCATAGTGGTCGATCCGGGCGGCAACCCCGAGCTGATCATGGCGCGGCTCGAGGCGCACGGGCTCAAGGTGGTGAGCATCATCCACACCCACGCCCATCTCGATCACTTCCTCGCTTCCGGGCAGATGAAGGAGAAAACCGGCGCCACGCTGCACCTGCACAAGGAGGATCAGTTCCTCTGGGACAACCTGGAGATGCAGTGCCGCATGTTCGGCGTGCCCTACACGCCCGTGCCGGCGCCGGACCAGTGGCTGGCCGACGACGAGGCGCTGGCCTGCGGCTGCGGCGTGGCGCTGCACACGCCGGGGCATACGCCGGGTTCGATGAGCTTCTGGTTCGCCGATGCCAAGCTGCTGATCGCCGGCGACACCCTGTTTCGCCGCGGCATCGGCCGCACCGACCTGTGGGGCGGCGACTACGCCACCATCGAACGTTCGATCAAGCAGCGCCTGTACCGGCTGGACGAGGACGCCACCGTGGTCACCGGCCACGGCCCGGATACCCGCCTGGGCGACGAGATGCGCGAGAACCCGTTTATCCGCGCCTGAACCCGGCGCTTTGCGGGCTGTCTACACTGGCATTCTGCCGTCGTCCAAGGAGAGTTCGCCATGTCCCGCCTGACCCTGATCTCCGCCTGCTCCGCTGCCCTGCTGCTGGCCGGTTGCGCCTCGCAAAACCCCTACGATCAGAGCGCGCCGAGCTCGAACAAGACCGCCACTTACGGCGGTCTCGGCGCCTTGGCCGGTGCCGCCGCTGGTGCCTTGATCAGCCACGACGACCGCGGCAAGGGTGCGCTGATCGGCGCCGCGGTGGGCGGTGCGGCCGGCGCCGGCTACGGCTACTACGCCGACAAGCAGGAGGCCGAGCTGCGCCAGCAGATGCAGGGCACCGGCGTCGAGGTGCAGCGCCAGGGCGACGTGATCCAGCTGATCATGCCCGGCAACATCACCTTCGCCACCGATTCGGCGGAGATCGCCAGCAGCTTCTACGCGCCGCTGAACAATCTGGCCAACTCCTTCCGCCAGTACCACCAGAACAGCATCGAGATCGTCGGCCACACCGACAGCACCGGTGCCCACAGCTACAACATGGGCCTGTCTCAGCGCCGCGCGCAGAGCGTGGCCAGCTACCTGCTGGCCCAGGGCGTCGATGGTGGTCGGCTCAGCACCCGCGGCATGGGCCCGGATCAGCCGGTGGCGAGTAATGCTACGGCCGAGGGCAGGGCGCAGAACCGCCGTGTCGAGGTGACGTTACGGCCGCTGCCCGGCGTGCAGTAACGCTTGCAGATTGGGTCTGGGTCGCAGCCCGCTTGCCGGGCTGCTGGTAAGCTGGCGCGGAACTTCGGCCCGCCGTGGCGGCTCGAAGGCTCCGGCATGCTGCCGACACCAGAACCCATCCTAAGGAAGTCCCTATGAAGACCAGGCGTAATCTGATCGCGGCCAGCGCGGTCATGGCCTTGCTGGCCGGCTGTACCACCAATCCCTATACCGGCGAGCAGCAGGCCGGCAAGGCCGGCATCTACGGTGGCATCGGCGCGGTCACCGGTGCGGTGATCGGCGCGGCCACCTCGAGCAAGAAGGATCGCGGCAAGGGCGCACTGATCGGCGCCGCCGTGGGCGGTGCGGCCGGCGGTGGTTATGGCTACTACGTCGATACCCAGGAAGCCAAGCTGCGTCAGACCCTGCAGGGTACCGGCGTGCAGGTGCAGCGCAACGGCGACGATCTGAAGCTGATCATGCCGGGCAACATCACCTTCGCCAGCAACTCGGCGGACATCTCCAGCGGCTTCTACCCGACCCTCAATTCTCTGGTGCTGGTGTTCAAGGAGTTCGACAAGAACGGCGTGAACATCGTCGGTCACACCGACAGCACCGGCTCGCTGGAACTCAACCAGAGCCTGTCCAACCGTCGTGCGATGAGCGTGGCCAACTACCTGACCGCCAATGGCGTACCGGGTCAGCGCATCTCCTCCTACGGCGCCGGTCCCAGCCAGCCCATCGCCAGCAACGCCAACGAATCCGGGCGGGCGCAGAACCGCCGCGTCGAGATCAATCTGCGGCCGCTCTGAGACAGCGTCTTGCCGTAGCAGAGCCCCCGTCATTGGGGGCTTTTTTGTGACCGCCCGTCATCTCTTCTCTGGCAAAAGGCCAGCCATCCGAAACCTGACTAGACTGCTGGCTGTGGTTCTGTGAAGTCCGCGCGTCGGTCTGCTGGCGCGCGTTGGTTCTGGATGACCGAGGGAGAACAGATGGACGACAGGGCTGTCTCGCTGCCACCGAAACCCTGGCTGCCACTGGTCGTGGCGCTGGCCTTGCTGCTGGGCCTCGGCGCACTGATCGTCTGGCAGTGGCAGCTGACGCAGAGCCGCGAACGCGAGGACAGCGAGCAGCGCTTTCTGCTCGAGGCGCAGGACATCGGCCAGCGCGTGCTGAACCGCATGCAGGCCTACGAGATGGTGCTGCGCGGCGTATCCGGGCTGATGACCGGCAGCGATCGGGTCTCGCCTGCGGAATGGGACCGGGCCCTCGATCAACTGCAGTTGCAGGATCGCTACCCGGGGATTCAGGCGCTGGCCTGGTCGCGCTACCTGAGTCCTGCTCAGCTCGCTGGCTATCAGGACGAACTGCGGGCGGAGCAGCGTCTCGACTACCAGCTTTTCCCCGCCGGCGAACGCGACCGCTACCTGGTGATCCGCTACATCAGCCCGCTGGACTGGCGCAACCGCCGGGTGCTGGGCTTCGACATGCTCACCGAGCCGGTGCGCCTGAGCACCATCGAACGCGCCATCGACAGCGGCGAGGCCACCCTCAGCGCGCCGCTGATCCTGCGTCAGGAAACCCAGGTCGACGTGCAGGGCGGGGTGCTGCTGTTTCTGCCGGTGTTCCGCCCGGGCATGCCCTTGAGCACGCCGCAGGAGCGTCGCGAGGCCCTGCTCGGCACGGTGCATGGCGCCTTCCGCAGCCAGGATCTGATGGAAGGCATCCTCGGCCCGCAGAGCCGCCGCTTCGATATCGCCCTTGAGGATCTGCAGGCGCCGGAGGCCATGCTGCTCAGCGGCGATGCGCCGCGCGCCGACTGGCAACCGCGCTTCCAGCGCAGCCTGGAGCTGTCGCTGTACGGCCGCACCTGGGGCCTGCAGGTCAGCAGCACCGCCGAGTACGAGCGCGGCCTGGTCGGCCGCGGCAGTACCCTCGGCCTGTGGCTGGGCTTGGCCGCGGCGGCCCTGCTGGCGCTGCTGGTGGGCGGCCATCTGTACCAACGCGACCGCAAGCTGCACGCCAGCCAGCTGGTGGCGGCCAAACTGCAGGAGCGCGAGGAGCGTTTCCGCCTGCTGGTCGAGCGCCTGCCGGTGGCCACCCTGCTGTGCAATGCCGACGGGCGCATCGAGATGGCCAACCGCAGCGCCGCCGAGTTGCTCGACTGCGCCGCGCCGGCGCTGCTCGGCGAGCCGGTGGCGCGCTTTCTGCCGGCGGTCGATGCGCTGCCGACGCTGCAGGCGCAGCTGGCCGAGGGCGACGAGCTGCAGGCGCGCAGCCAGCGCGGCGAGACGATTCCGGTCAGCCTCAGCCTCAGCCGCCTGCGCGAGGGCGGCGACGCCGACTACCTGCTCAACCTGGTCGACCTGCGCGCGCGCAAGGGCGCCGAGGAGCGTTTCCGCCTGGTGGTCGAGGCCTCGCCCAACGCCATCCTGCTGGTCGACGGCCTGGGCCGTATCGCCATGGTCAACCGCCAGACCGAACTGATGTTCGGCTACGAGCGGCAGCTGCTGCTCGGCGAGCCGGTGGAGATGCTCCTGCCCAGCGCCCTGCGCGGCAGCCACGTGGCCATGCGCCGCGGCTACCAGGCGCTGCCGGAACCGCGGCGCATGGGTGGCAACCGCGAGCTGTTCGGCCAGCACCGCGAAGGGCGGATGATCCCGCTGGAGGTGGGCCTGTCGCCGATCCGCAGTGGCAGCGAGACCCTGGTGCAGGCGGTGATCATCGACATCAGCGAGCGCAAGGCGGCCGAGCACAAGCTGCGCGAGCAGGCCGAGCAGCTGCTGCTGGCCAACCGCTACAAGTCCGAGTTCCTCGCCAACATGTCCCACGAGCTGCGCACGCCGCTCAACAGCATCCTGATCCTCAGCGACCAGCTGCGGCAGAACCTGGCCGGCAACCTCACCGAGAAGCAGGCCAAGCACGCCGATATCGTCCATCGCGCCGGCAGCGACCTGCTGCAGCTGATCAACGACGTGCTGGACCTGGCCAAGGTCGAGTCCGGGCGCATGCAGCTCAAACTGGAGCCGCTGAACATGCAGGACGTGTTGGTGGAACTGGACGCCAGCCTGCGGCCGATGGCCGAGCTCAAGGGCCTGCGCCTGCACACCCAGCTCGACGCCGGGGTGCCGCGGGTGATTCACACCGACCGCGTGCGCCTGCACCAGATCCTGCGCAACCTGCTGTCCAACGCGCTGAAGTTCACCGAGCAGGGCGAGGTCAGCCTCAGCGTGAGCTGGGAGGAGCGCCTGGACGACGGTCGCGAGCTGCTCGGTTTCAGCGTGCGCGACACCGGCATCGGCATCGACCCGGCGCAGCACGAGCAGATCTTCCAGGCCTTCCAGCAGATCGACGGTTCCACCAGCCGGCGCTTCGGCGGCACCGGCCTGGGCCTGGCCATCACCCGCCAGTTGGTGCTGGCGATGGACGGCGACATCAGCCTGCATAGCGCGCCGGGGCAGGGCTCGGTGTTCAGCGTGCGGCTGCCGGTGCAGAGCGCGCCGGCCAGCGCCGAAGCACCGCTCGAGGGACCGCAGCGCGGCGGCGAAGGGCCGCCGCTGCTGATCGTCGAGGACGACGCCAACTTCGCCGCGGTGATCGCCGAGGCGGCGCATGGCCACGGCTTTTCCAGCGTGCATTGCCGCACCGGCCTGCAGGCGCTGAACCTGCTACAGCACGAGCCCTTCAACGCGGTGATCCTCGATATCCTGCTGCCGGACATCAGCGGCTGGCAGCTGTTTCGCCGCCTGCGCGGCCAGGTCGGCCATCGCCACACGCCGGTGCACATCATCTCCTGCGTGCCGCAGCCGGCCGGCTGGAACGACGACGGCACGCGCTACCTGGTCAAGCCGATCGACCGCGAAGAGCTGGAGCAGGTGTTCCTCGACCTGCAGCACGACCAGGCGGCGGATCAGACGCTGTTGCTGGTGGAGGACGTCGAGATCGAGCGCGAACACTACCGCGAGCACCTGAGCCAGCTGGGCTTCGCGGTGACCGCCTGCGCCAGCGCCGAGCAGGCCCGCGCCGCCTATGCCGGCGGCCAGTTCAGCGCCCTGGTGATCGACCTGGACCTGCCCGACCAGGACGGTTTCGCCCTGCTCGACAGCCTCAACCAGCTGCGCCCGCTGCAGGGCCTGCGGGTGGTGATCAACACCGGGGTCGACGTCACCCTGCAAAGCTTGCAGCGCCTGCGCCGTTACAGCGCGGTGGTGGTGCGCAAGCACGGCGACGACACCGCCGCACTGGATCAGGCGGTGCAGGGTTTTCTCGGCGAGGTGCGCGGCCCCGAGCAGGGGCGGCGGCGCGCCAATCCGCTGGAGGGGCGGCGCATTCTCCTGGTCGACGACGACATGCGCAACGTCTACGCCCTCAGCGCGCTGCTCGACGAAGTCGGCCTGCGCGTGACCGCGGCCAAGGACGGCGTCGAGGCCATCGCCTGCTACCAGCGCGAGCCGTTCGACCTGATCCTGATGGACATGGCCATGCCCAATATGGACGGCTACACCGCCACCCGCCTGCTCAAGCAGGAGCACGGCTGCAGCCTGCCGATCATCGCCCTGACCGCCCACGCGATGAAGGGCGACCGCGAGAAATGCATCACCGCCGGGGCCGACGACTACATGGCCAAGCCGATCAAGCGCGACGAACTGCTGGCCCTGCTGGAGCGCTGGCTCACGCCCATCGCACTGCCGCTGGCCGGCAATGATCTAACCTGAAGGGCAGGAGTAAGAGCGTGTTTACGATCTCGCGAGCTAGAGCCATACAAGGCGCAACGACCAACGGGAGTAACAGCCGAAGGCTGGCCCGAAGGGCAAGCGCCAGCGCGTCAAACAGGCGAGGAACGGTCGGAGTCGCGGGCGACTTTACTGGTGTAAATGAGCATTCCGAGCCTGTTTTTAACGCAGTAGGGCCGACGCGCAGCAGATCGTAAACAGGTTCTGAGCGGTGCAAGGCCAAAAGGACACAGGAGGTAGCATGGCCCAGGCGCAGACCAAGATCGACGCCGAGCAGGGAACGCAGATCCTGCTGGTGGTGGACGACCGTGCGGAGAATCTCGAGGCCATGCAGGCCCTGCTCGACGACGGCGACTGGCAGCTGCGCTGCGTGAGTTCCGGCGAGCAGGCGCTGCGCTGCCTGCTGGAGGAGGAGGTCGGCCTGGTCCTGCTCGATGTGCAGATGCCCAAGATGGACGGCTTCGAGGTGGCCCGGCTGATGCGCGGCAACCCGCGCACCCGCTTCACCCCGATCATCTTCGTCTCCGCCATCGCCCAGACCCAGGACGCCGTGCTGCGCGGCTACAACAGCGGCGCGGTGGATTTCGTGCTCAAGCCGTTCGACCCCACGGTGCTGCGCCACAAGATCCACAGCCTGCTGGATCACGAGCGCAACCGCAGCGAGCTGCAGCAACTGAGCCAGCAGCTCGACCGCGCGCGGGCGTTCAACGCCTCGGTGCTGAACAACGCCGCCGAGGGCATCCTGGTGGTCGGCGAGGACGGCCGCATCCAGTTCGCCAACCCGGCCATGGCGCAGATGCTCCAGGGCGAGGTCGCCGACCTCGAGGGCGCCGAGCTGCTGGCCTTCCTGCACAGCCCGCAGGTCGAGGGCGACTGGCAGCAGTCGGAGTTCTACCGGCACTTCAAGCGCGAGGCCACCTACCGGGTGCACGAGGCCAGCTTGCGCACCTTCGAGGGTGGCTACCTGCCGGTGGCGCTGTCCTGTTCGCCGCTGCCGCGCCTGCAGCGCGCCATGGTAGTGATCGCCCTGGACATGTCGGTGGTGCGCAACCTGCACGCACAGCTGGAGTCGCAGGCGGTCACCGACGCGCTGACCGGCCTGCTCAACCGCCGCGGTTTCCACCGCGCGCTGGAGTCGGCGCTGGCGCGCATCGAGCGCAGCGGCCAGCGCCTCGCCGTGCTCTACCTCGACCTGGACGGTTTCAAGCGGATCAACGACTCGCTCGGCCACGACGCCGGCGACCAGCTGCTGCGCCGCGTCGGCGAACAGCTCAAGGCCTGCCTGCGGCCCTACGACAGCCTGGCGCGCATCGGCGGCGACGAGTTCACCGCGCTGCTCGACAACCTCGGCCACCCCGAGGACGCGGCGCGGGTCGCGGAGAAACTGATCGAGCTGGTCTCGGTGCGCCATCACCTCGACGGCGTCGACTTCACCCTCGGCGCCAGCGTCGGCATCGCCTGCTTTCCCGAGTGCGGGCAGAGCGTCGAGGGCCTGCTGCGCGCCGCCGACATGGCGATGTACGAGGCCAAGCGCGCCGGGCGTCAGCAGTACCGCTTCTTCTCCCCGGAGATGAACGGCCGCGCGCGTTCGCGGCTGATGCTCGAGGAGAGCCTGCGCCACGCCATCGAGAACGACGATTTCGTGCTGGTCTACCAGCCCCAGGTGTATCTGGAGAGCGGCCGGCTGCGCGGTTTCGAGGCGCTGCTGCGCTGGCAGCACCGGGTCGCCGGCACCGTGGCGCCCAACGTGTTCATCCCGCTGCTGGAGGAGACCCGCCTGATCAATCGCCTGGGCGACTGGATCTTCCGCGAAGGGGCGCGTCAGCTGGCCGGTTTCAGCCGCCAGTTCGGCGACGAGCTGGTGCTCAGCATCAACGTCAGCCCGGTGCAGTTCGGTATGCCGCAGCTGGTCGACGACCTGCAGCGGGTGCTCGAAGCCCACGGCCTGCAGCCGCGCCAGCTGGAAGTGGAGGTCACCGAGAGCGCGCTGATGCAGGACCTGGAGCTGACCCAGGCGCAGCTGCGCCACCTGCGCGAGCTGGGGGTGAAGATCGCCATCGACGACTTTGGCACCGGTTACTCGTCGCTGGCCTACCTGCGCCATTTCGAGCTGGATACGCTGAAGATCGACCGCCTGTTCGTCGCCAACATGCTCGATTCGCCGCGCGACGCCGCGGTGGTCAGCACCATCATCGACCTCGGCCATCACCTCGGCCTGGAGGTGATCGCCGAAGGGGTGGAGACCCAGGCCCAGCGCGACTGGCTGGTGCGCCACCGCTGCAGCATCATGCAGGGCTTTCTGGTGGCGCCGGGCATCGCCGCCGAGACCGCGCTGCAGGTGCCGGCGCAGCTGGACTGGGCCAGCCTGCCGCTGTCGCGCGGCGGCCCGCCCGCATCGGACGACGGCCTGTAGGGTGCACCGCGCGCACCAGGGGCGGTGCGCATGGCCTGGGCGGCGCCGCGGCCGCCTTTAGGGGCGGCTACGCCGAGCGGCTGAGTGCGGCCAGTTCGGCGTCCTTCTCTTCCCACAGCTGGTTGACCCACTGCTGGAACGCCAGGCGGTAGGCTTCGTCCTGGTCGTAGTTGCGGCCGATGAACTCGCGCGGGATCGGCACCTGCTGGAAGCGCACCTGCACCGCGTCCAGGCGGCCGCAGAGCAGGTCCCAGAAGCCGGGCACGCCGTGCGGGTAGTGGATGGTGACGTTGACGATGCTGTGCAGCTGCTCGCCCATGGCGTCGAGGACGAAGGCGATGCCGCCGGCCTTGGGCTTGAGCAGGTGGCGGAACGGCGAGTTCTGCTGGGCGTGCTTGGCCGCGGTCAGGCGCGTGCCCTCGAGGAAGTTGAACACCGCCACTGGGTTGCTCTTGTAGCGTGCGCAGGCGCGGCGGGTGGTGGCCAGGTCCTGGCCGCGCTTCTCCGGGTGCTTGGCCAGGTATTCCTTGCTGAAGCGCTGCATAAAGGGGAACTCCAGCGCCCACCAGCACAGGCCGATCACCGGCACCCAGATCAGCTCCTGCTTGAGGAAGAACTTCAGCAGCGGCAGGCGGCGGTTGAGGATGTACTGCAGCACCAGGATGTCGACCCAGCTCTGGTGGTTGCTGGTCACCAGGTAGGAGTGGCGGGTGTCGAAGCGCTCCAGGCCTTGCACGTCCCAGTGGGTGCGGCCGACCAGGCGCATCCACCACTTGTTGATGCCGATCCAGGCCTCGGCGATGCCGTGCATGACGAAGCGCAGCGCGCGTTGCAGCGGGGCGAAGGGCAGCAACAGCTTGAGCAGGGCGACAAAGAACAGCGGCCAGCACCAGAACAGGGTGTTGAGCGCCAGCAGCAGACCGGCGAGCAGGCCGCGAAGCGGCGCGGGGAGAAAGTGCAGCATGCAAAGGAGGCCTTCTGACAGGGGGCTTCTGCCGGCCCCGGGGCGGTACGAAACGGCTGCGGCTATCCCTGCGCAGCTCTATCGGCTGACAAGGTTAACGCCTGTGCACTGACCTGCAAGTGCCAGGGCTGACCGCGAGGTTTCAAGGGCTCGTAGGGTGCGCCGCGCGCACCGGCGTTTCCGGCCGGCGAACGAGGGCGTCCTCCTTGGTGCGCGCGGCGCACCCTACGTTTTGCCCGGCTTCAGCCCGGCAGGTTGGCCGCCTGGATCGCGGTCAGCGCGATGGTGTAGACGATGTCGTCGACCAGGGCGCCGCGCGACAGGTCGTTCACCGGCTTGCGCAGGCCCTGCAGCATGGGGCCGACGCTGATGCAGTCGGCGCTGCGCTGCACCGCCTTGTAGGTGGTGTTGCCGGTGTTCAGGTCGGGGAACACGAACACCGTGGCACGCCCGGCCACCGGGCTGTTCGGCGCCTTCTGCCGGCCGACGCTGGCGATGGCTGCGGCGTCGTACTGCAACGGGCCGTCGAGCAGCAGCTCGGGGCGCATCTCGCGGGCCAGGCGGGTGGCGGCGCGCACCTTCTCCACCTCCTCGCCGCTGCCGGAGTCGCCGGTGGAGTAGCTGAGCATGGCCACCCGCGGTTCGATGCCGAAGGCACGGGCCGAGTTGGCGCTCTGCAGGGCGATTTCGGCCAGCTGTTCGGCGTTGGGGTCGGGGTTCACCGCGCAGTCGCCGTAGACCAGCACCTGATCCGGCAGCAGCATGAAGAACACCGAGGACACCAGGTTGTAGCCCGGCGCGGTCTTGATCAGCTGCAGCGCCGGGCGGATGGTGTTGGCGGTGGTGTGGATGGCGCCGGAGACCAGGCCGTCGACCTCGTCCAGGGCCAGCATCATGGTGCCCAGCACCACCGTGTCCTCCAGCTGCGCCTCGGCCATCGGCGCGTTGAGGCCCTTGCCCTTGCGCAGCTCGACCATGGGCTCGACATAGCGCCCGCGGATCAGGTCGGGGTCGAGGATTTCCAGGCCCGCCGGCAGTTCGATGCCTTGGGCGCGAGCCACGGCCTGCACCTCGTCGGGCTTGGCCAGCAGCACGCAGCGGGCGATGCCGCGCGCCTGGCAGATGGCCGCCGCCTGCACGGTGCGCGGCTCGCTGCCCTCGGGCAGGACGATACGCTTGGCCGCCGCCTTGGCCCGCTGCACCAACTGGTAGCGGAACGCCGGCGGCGACAGGCGCAGCTCGCGCGGGCTGCCGCAGCGGGTGGCCAGCCAGTCGTGGTCGATATGTCCGGCGACGAAGTCGGAGACCTTCTCCGCGCGCTCCTTGTCGTCGACCGGAATCTCCTTGTTCAGCCGGTTGAGGTTGGTCGCGGTGTCGTAGGAACCGGTGGCCACCGTCATCACCGGCAGGCCGCTGGTCAGGGCGCCGCGGCACAGCTCCATGATGCGCGGGTCGGGGGCGAAGTCGCTGCACAGCAACAGGCCGGCCAGCGGTACGCCGTTCATCGCCGCCAGCGCCGCGGAGAGGATGATGTCGTCGCGGTCGCCCGGGGTCACCACCAGGGTGCCGGGTTTGAGCAGCTGCACGCTGTTGGCCACGGCGCGGGCGCAGAGCACGATCTTCAGCATGCGCCGCTGTTCGTACTCGCCGGCGTTGAGGATGCGCGCGCCGAGCAGTTCGGCGACGTCCTTGGTGCGCGGCGCGTTCAGCTCCTCCTGCCAGGGGATGCAGCCGAGCAGGCGGAAGTCGGCGGTCTTGAGCAGCGGCGAGAGTTCCTGCAGGCGTTCGGCGAAGGCCGCCACGCCCTGTTCGCTGCGCACCTTGTTGAGGATCACGCCGAGCACCTTGGGATCCTTCGGCCCGCCGAACAACTGGGCCTGGATCTCGATGCGGTCGGACAGCTCGGTGAGGCTCTCGTCCTCCGGCGCGCTGACCAGGATCACGTCGGCGTCCAGGCTCTTGGCCAGGTGGAAGTTGACCCGCGCGGCGTAGCTGGCGTGGCGGGTCGGCACCATGCCCTCGACTATGACCACGTCCTTGTCCACGGCGGCCTGCTGGTAGAGGCTGATGATCTCCTCGAGCAGTTCGTCGAGCTGGCCGTCGCCGAGCATGCGTTCGACATGGCCGAGCGACAGCGGCTTGGGCGAGTCGAGGCCGTGGGTGCGGGCGATCAGCTCGCTGGAACGCTCCGGGCCCTCGTCGCCGGCATGCGGCTGGGCGATCGGCTTGAAGAAGCCGACCTTGAGGCCGCTGCGTTCCAGGGCGCCGACCAGGCCGAGGCTGATGGAGGTGAGGCCGACGCCGAAACCGGTGGGGGCGATAAAGAAGGTATGCATGGTCTCTCCTGATAGGGGGGGGCGCTGAGCACAGCGAAGCCCTGCGGGCGATTCGGGCTCAGGCGTCGAGCAGGGCCAGGGTATCCAGGGCGATCTGCCGCTCCTCGTTGGTCGGCACCACCAGCACCCGCGGGCTGCCGTCGGCCTGGATGGCCCCGGCGACGCCGCGCACGCAGCGGGCGTTGGCCGGCTGGTCCAGGTGCAGGCCGAGCAGGCGCAGGTGGTCGACGGTCTTGCTGCGGATCAGCGGCGAGTTCTCGCCGATGCCGCCGGTGAACACCAGGCCGTCCAGCCGCGGCAGGGCGCAGCTCATGGCCGCCAGCGACTTGGCCAGGCGGTAGCAGAACACCTCGACGGCCAGGCTGGCGCCGGCATGGCCCTGCTCGCGCGCCTGCTCCAGGGCGCGCATGTCGTTGGACAGCCCGGACAGGCCGAGCAGGCCGCTGTCCTTGTTGAGCATGGCGTCGATCTGCTCCAGGCTCCAGCCCAGGGCGCGCGCCAGGTGGCTGTGCAGGTTGGGATCGACGTCGCCGCTGCGGGTGCCCATCACCAGGCCTTCCAGCGGGGTCAGGCCCATGCTGGTGTCGCGGCTCTGGCCGTCGACTATGGCGCAGGTGGAGCAGCCGTTGCCCAGGTGCGCCACCAGCCAGCTGCTGTCGCCCAGGGCGAGGCCGGCCAGCTCCGCGGCGCGGCGGCTGACGTAGCGATGGCTGGTGCCGTGGAAACCGTAGCGGCGCACGCCGTGCTCGCGGTACAGCGCCTCCGGCACGGCGTAGCGGTAGGCGTACTCGGGCAGGGTCTGGTGGAAGGCGGTGTCGAACACCGCGACCTGCACCAGGTTGGGGAACAGTTTCATCGCCGCCTCGATGCCCAGCAGGTTGGCCGGGTTGTGCAGCGGCGCCAGCGGCGCGGTCTGGCGGATGGCCAGCAGGCTGATCTCGTCCAGCCGGCTGGCGGCGGTGAAGCGCTCGCCGCCGTGCACCACGCGATGGCCGATGCCGTGCAGCTCGCCGCCGGCGGCGCGTTGCACCAGCGGCAGCAGCTGGGACAGCGCCAGGCGATGGTCGGCGCCGGGGATCATCAGGCTGTCCCGGGTTTCGCCCTGCTGCCAGTGCAGGGCCGCCTCCGGGCTGCCCAGGCGCTCGGCCAGGCCGCTGAGGGGGAATGGCTCCTGGGCTTCGTTGACCAGGGCGAACTTGATCGACGAGCTGCCGCAGTTGATCACCAGAATATTGCGTGCAGGCATTTAGGCTTCCTTGAAATCATCGTTCGGCCGTCCCGTGGCGCACCAGCCGCAGGGAAAGGCGCTGCCCAGGCGGGCCTGGCGCTGTTCGGGGTCGAGCACCCAGGGGCGATTCTGCCAGGGCGGGCGATGCCGCAGGTGCTGAGTATGGCCGCAGGACAAGACTGCCACCCAGTCGCCGTGCTCGTCCTGACGGAAGTCAAGCAGGCGCGGCGCCGCGGCCGCCGGCCGTTTGTCCGGGCTCGGGTCGCAATCGCCTGCGGCCTTGGTTAAACTCGCCCGTTCATCATTCTTCTGCAAAAGGTCTCACCCATGCTGATCGCCGCCAACAAGGCCGTCTCCATCGACTATACCCTGACCAACGATGCCGGTGAGGTGATCGACAGCTCGGCTGGCGGCGCGCCGCTGGTCTATCTGCATGGTGCGGGCAACATCATCGCCGGTCTGGAAAAGGCCCTGGTCGGCAAGCAGGTCGGCGACGAGCTGGACGTCTCGGTCGAGCCGGAAGAGGCCTACGGCGAATACAGCGCCGAACTGGTCGCCACCCTCAGCCGCGCCATGTTCGAAGGCGTCGACGAGCTGGAAGTGGGCATGCAGTTCCACGCCTCCGGCCCGGACGGCAGCATGCAGATCGTCACCATCCGCGATCTGGACGGCGACGACGTGACCGTCGACGGCAACCACCCGCTGGCCGGCCAGCGCCTGAACTTCAAGGTCAAGGTGGTCAACGTGCGCGACGCCAGCGAAGAAGAAGTGGCCCACGGCCATATCCATGGCGAAGGCGGTCACCACCACTGATCGGCAGGGCGTGCGGATCGTCCGAAACGACTTTCGGTCGTTCCATCATGGCGATCCGCTGCTAAGCTCAATCTTGTAAAGAAGGCGCCCATGGGGCGCCTTTTTGGTGGTCTGCCATCCATGGCGCCCACCCTGCGGGCCGTCGCAAGCGACGTCATAAAACGCTCCAGGCGTTTTGTTGTCGCAGGCCATCGCAGAGCGCCGCCTTGTGGGCCGTCGCGCCGAATCTGTCGAGGAAGTCCGTCATGAGTGCTTTTCACGATCTCAACCTGCGTGCCCTGGATGGCCAGGACCTGCCGCTGGCGCCATACAAGGGCCAGGTGCTGCTGGTGGTCAACGTTGCCTCCAAGTGCGGCCTGACTCCGCAGTACGCCGGGCTGGAAAAGCTCCATCAGCAGTACAAGGGCAAGGGCTTCACCGTGCTCGGCCTGCCGTGCAACCAGTTCGCCGGGCAGGAGCCGGGCAGCGAGGAGGCGATCCGCGAATTCTGCAGCCTCAACTACGGGGTGACCTTTCCCCTGGGCAGCAAGCTGGAGGTCAACGGCCCCGGCCGCCACCCGCTGTATCGCCTGCTGGCCGGCGAAGGCGCGGAGTTTCCCGGCGACATCACCTGGAATTTCGAGAAGTTCCTGGTCGGCCAGGACGGCCGGGTGCTGGCGCGCTTCTCGCCGCGCACCGCGCCGGACGATCCGGCGCTGATCCAGGCCATCGAGAAGGCGCTCGGGCTGTAGGGGGCCGCGCGGCAGCCTAGGCTGCGCGCAGCGACTCCCGGGCTTCGGTGCCGGACAGTGGCACTGACCTGGATCAAATCGTCTCGTCTTGAATACGGCGTAATCGTCCTTATCTAGTCTTCATCCAGCGGGTATCGGTTTTCGGGGATTGTCGTCCCGGCCCGCGTCTCTAGAAGGAAGGACATTTATGCGTATCGACCGTTTGACCAGCAAGTTGCAACTTGCCCTCTCCGATGCCCAATCCCTGGCCGTGGGCATGGACCACGCCGCCATCGAACCGCTGCACCTGCTGCAGGCGCTGCTGGAGCAGCAGGGCGGTTCGATCAAGCCGCTGCTGATGCAGGTGGGCTTCGATATCGCCAGCCTGCGCCAGGGCCTGACCCGCGAGCTCGACCAGCTCGGCAAGCTGCAGAACCCCACCGGCGACATCAACCTGTCGCAGGACCTGGCGCGCCTGCTCAACCAGGCCGACCGCCTGTCGCAGCAGCGCGGCGACCAGTTCATTTCCAGCGAGCTGGTGCTGCTCGCGGCGATGGACGAGAACACCAAGCTGGGCAAGCTGCTGTTGGCTCAGGGCGTGTCGAAGAAGGCGCTGGAGAATGCCATCGCCAACCTGCGCGGTGGCCAGGCGGTCAACGACCCCAACGTCGAGGAGTCGCGCCAGGCGCTGGACAAGTACACCGTCGACCTGACCAAGCGCGCCGAGGAGGGCAAGCTCGACCCGGTGATCGGCCGTGACGACGAGATCCGCCGCACCATCCAGGTGCTGCAGCGGCGTACCAAGAACAACCCGGTGCTGATCGGCGAGCCCGGCGTCGGCAAGACCGCCATCGCCGAGGGCCTGGCCCAGCGCATCATCAACGGCGAAGTGCCCGACGGCCTCAAGGACAAGCGTCTGCTGGCCCTCGACATGGGCGCGCTGATCGCCGGCGCCAAGTTCCGCGGCGAGTTCGAGGAGCGCCTCAAGGCGGTGCTGGGCGAGCTGTCCAAGCAGGAAGGGCGGATCATCCTGTTTATCGACGAGCTGCATACGATGGTGGGGGCCGGTAAGGCCGAGGGCGCCATGGACGCCGGCAATATGCTCAAGCCGGCGCTGGCGCGCGGCGAGCTGCACTGCGTCGGCGCCACCACCCTGGACGAATACCGCCAGTACATCGAGAAGGACGCCGCGCTGGAACGGCGCTTCCAGAAGGTGCTGGTGGACGAGCCCTCCGAGGAGGACACCATCGCCATCCTCCGTGGTTTGAAAGAACGTTACGAGGTGCACCACGGCGTGACCATCACCGACGGCGCGATTATCGCCGCGGCGAAGTTGAGTCACAGGTACATCACCGACCGCCAGTTGCCGGACAAGGCCATCGACCTGATCGACGAGGCCGCCAGCCGCATCCGCATGGAGATCGACTCCAAGCCCGAGGCCCTCGACCGCCTGGAGCGCCGCCTGATCCAGCTGAAGATCGAGCGCGAGGCGCTGAAGAAGGAAGACGACGACGCCGCGCTCAAGCGCCTGGAGAAACTCAAGGAGGATATCGCCAAGCTCGAGCGCGAGTACGCCGACCTGGAGGAAATCTGGAAGTCGGAGAAGGCCGAGGTGCAGGGTTCGGCGCAGATCCAGCAGAAGATCGAGCAGGCCAAGGCCGACCTCGAGGCGGCGCGGCGCAAGTCCGACCTGCAGCGCATGGCCGAGCTGCAGTACGGCATCATCCCCGACCTGGAGCGCAGCCTGCAGATGGTCGACCAGCACGGCAAGGCGGAGAACCAACTGCTGCGCAACAAGGTCACCGACGAGGAAATCGCCGAGGTGGTGTCGAAGTGGACCGGCATCCCGGTGAGCAAGATGCTCGAGGGCGAGCGCGAGAAACTGCTGAAGATGGAAGGCCTGCTGCACCAGCGGGTGATCGGCCAGAACGAGGCCGTGGTGGCCGTGGCCAACGCCGTGCGCCGCTCGCGTGCGGGCCTGGCCGACCCCAACCGGCCGAGCGGCTCGTTCCTCTTCCTCGGCCCGACCGGGGTGGGCAAGACCGAGCTGTGCAAGGCGCTGGCCGAGTTCCTCTTCGACACCGAGGAAGCGCTGGTGCGCATCGACATGTCCGAATTCATGGAGAAGCACAGCGTGGCGCGGCTGATCGGCGCGCCGCCCGGCTATGTCGGTTACGAGGAGGGCGGTTACCTGACCGAGGCGGTACGCCGCAAGCCCTACTCGGTGGTGCTGATGGACGAGGTGGAGAAGGCCCACCCGGACGTGTTCAACGTGCTGCTGCAGGTGCTCGAAGACGGCCGCCTGACCGACAGCCACGGGCGCACCGTGGACTTCAAGAACAGCGTGATAGTGATGACCTCCAACCTCGGCTCGGCGCAGATCCAGGAGCTGGTCGGCGACCGCGAGGCGCAGCGCGCGGCGGTGATGGATGCGGTGAGCAGCCACTTTCGCCCCGAGTTCATCAACCGCATCGACGAGGTGGTGGTGTTCGAGCCGCTGGGCCGCGAGCAGATCGCCGGCATCGCCGAGATCCAGCTCAAACGCCTGCGCGGCCGCCTGGCCGAGCGCGAGCTGAGCCTGGAGCTGACGCCGGAGGCGCTCGACAAGCTGATCGCCGTCGGCTACGACCCGGTCTACGGTGCGCGGCCGCTGAAGCGGGCGATCCAGCGCTGGATCGAGAACCCGCTGGCGCAGCAGATCCTCGCCGGCGCCTTCGCCCCGGGCGCGCTGGTACATGCCAAGGTGGAGGGTGAGGAGATCGTCTTCGCCTGATCGCTGCCGGTAACAACCAAGGCCCGCCAAATTGGCGGGCCTTGTCTTTTGTAGCCCGGATGCAATCCGGGAAATCGCGGTCAGGTTGCCCCGGATTGCATCCGGGCTACGTCGCTGGGCTTTGGCGTTGTGGGAGTGGCTTTCGGCTCGGGCATCCTGCTTCGCTCTACCTCCTGCATCCATGCAGTCGTAGCCGCGACTGTCGCCGCTGAAGCGCCTCCCACGGGCGTGCTTAATGCTCCTGTCCGCAACACCCACCCCAATGCTTCTGCTTCGAGGTATGGCCGATGCCGGGGTTGAAGCTGTTACTCGGGTCCAGTTCGCGGTAAAAGCCGGCCAGCGCCGGCTTGGCCACGTACAGGTGGCCGACGTTGTGCTCGGCCGGGTACTCGGCGCGGCGCTCGTCGAGCAGCGCCCACATGCGGTGCTCCATCGCCAGCGGGTCGACGCCCTTCTTGACGATGTAGTCCTGGTGGAACACGTGACAGAAGAAGTGTCCGTAGTAGAGCTTGTGCACTATCTGCTCCTCCAGCTCCGCCGGCAGCTGCTCGACCCAGTCGCGGTCGTTGCGGCGCAGGGCGATATCCAGCGCGACTATGTCCTCCACGCTGGCGCGGTGTGTCTCGCGGTAGCGGATCGCCGCGCCGGCGATGGCGAAACGATGGAGGAAGGCCTTGCGCCCCTCCTCGGCGTCGCACTCGAAGTAGGCGCCGCTGGCGCGTCCGGCGAAATACCCGGTGAGAAAGCTGCGGGTCTGTTCCAGGGTGTCATTGGACACCCGCAGCAGCAGGTGATGCTCGTAACGCTCGCGGTACTCGCGCATGCGCTGGGGCAGGTGGCTGGGCAGCAGGTTCATCGCCGCCTGCAGCACCCGGTCGGTCACCCCGCGCAGGCCGAAGCGTTCGAAGAAGCCGTCGATGCGGCTCTTCAGGGCGAAGGCGGCGGGCACCTTGGCGGTGCCGAACTTGTCGATCACCAGGAAGCTGTCCTTGCCGTACTTCTCGCCGATATCGAAGGCGGTGCGGTGGATGTACTCGCCGGCAATCGGCAGGCGCGGCAGGTGGGTGAGCAGGTGGCGGCGCACCTCGGTCAGATCCTGCGGATCGTTGCTGCCGATATAGAACACCGTGCTCGCTTCCTTGGGGAAGGTGTCCAGGCGCACGGCGAACAGGCACAGTTTGCCGGCCGAGCCGGAGGCCTCGAACAGGCGTGAGGGGTCGGCGTTGAAGCGCGCCGGAGTGTCGGCATCGACGTCGCGCACGTGCTCGCTGTAGCGGGCGTCGGAGGCCTTGGCGGTGGCCTCGTTGCGCACCTGTTGCGGTGTGTAATCGCCGTTCTGCAGGCGGGTGAGGATCTCCTCGGGGCTGTCGCCCAGCTCGATGCCCAGGTGGTTGATCAGTTGCAGCGTGCCGTCCTCCCGCACCTGGGCGTACAGCGCCAGCTCGGTATAGGCCGGGCCGCGGCGCACCAGGGCGCCGCCGGAGTTGTTGCAGATGCCGCCGAGCACCGAGGCGCCGATGCAGGACGAGCCGATCACCGAATGCGGCTCGCGGTTCAGCGGCGCCAGGGCCTGTTCCAGGCGGTCGAGGGTGGCGCCGGGCAGGCACACCACCTGCTCGCCGTCGTTGATCAGCTGAACGCCGGCGATGCGCAGGGTGCTGATCAGCACGATCTCGCGGTCATAGTCGTCGCCGTCCGGCGTCGAGCCGCCGGTCAGCCCGGTGTTGGCCGCCTGCATGATGACGATGCGGTCGGCCGCCACCGCCGCCTGCAGCACGCGCCACTGTTCCAGCAGCGAACCGGGGCGCACCACCGCCAGCACGCTGCCCTGGCCGGTGCGATGGCCCTTGCGAAAGCGTCGGGTGGCCTGTTCGCCGGTCAGCACGTAGGCATCGCCCACCACCTGGCGCAGCTGCGCCAGCAGGGCATCACGGGACAGGGCGGTGGTGACGGCAGCGGTCATCGGCTCAAGCCTCCTTTACCAGCAGGTCGGGGTTGATCTCGGCGATCGACTTGGCGCCGGTGAGCACCATGGCAACGCGCATTTCCTTCTCGATCAGCTCCAGCAGGTTGCTCACCCCGGCGCCGCCGGCGGTGGCCAGGGCGTAGACGAAGGCGCGGCCGAGCAGCACGCTGTCGGCGCCGAGGGCGAGCATGCGCACCACGTCCAGACCGGTGCGGATGCCGGAGTCGGCGAGGATCTTCAGCTCGCCCTTGACCGCATCGGCGATGGCCGGCAGGGCGCGGGCGCTGGACAGCACGCCGTCGAGCTGGCGACCGCCGTGGTTGGACACCACTATGCCGTCGGCGCCGAACTTGACTGCGTCGCGGGCGTCGTCGGCGTCGAGGATGCCCTTGATCACCATCGGCCCTTCCCAGAAGTCGCGGATCCACTGCAGATCCTTCCAGGAAATCGACGGGTCGAAGTTGGCGCCCAGCCAGCCGATATAGTCGGCCAGGCCGGTGGGGTTGCCGCGGTAGGCGGAGATATTGCCCAGGTCGTGCGGCTTGCCCAGCAGGCCGACGTCGAGCGCCCAGCTCGGGTGGGTCATGGCCTGCAGCATGCGCCGCAGCGGCGCGTTGGGGCCGCTCATGCCGGAGTGGGCGTCGCGGTAGCGCGCGCCCGGCACCGGCATGTCGACGGTGAACACCAGGGTGCTGACGCCGGCGGCCTTGGCCCGCTCCAGCACGTTCTTCATAAAGCCGCGGTCCTTCAGCACGTAGAGCTGGAACCACATGGGCCGGTCGATGGCCGGCGCCACCTCCTCGATCGGGCACACCGACACGGTGGACATGGTGAAGGGAATGCCCTTGGCCGCCGCCGCCTTGGCCGCCTGCACCTCGCCGCGCCGCGCGTACATGCCGGTCAGGCCGACCGGGGCCAGGGCCACTGGCATCGCCAGCGTCTCGCCGAACAGCTCGGTGGACAGATCCAGCGCCGACATGTCCTTGAGCACGCGCTGGCGCAGGGCGATGTCGGCCAGGTCGGCGACGTTGCGCCGCAGGGTGTGCTCGGCGTAGGCGCCGCCGTCGAGGTAGTGGAATAGGAAGGGCGGCAGCTTGCGCTGCGCGGCGGCGCGGTAGTCGGTGGAGGCAGAAATGATCATGAACTCGTCCTGTGCTGAAAAGGGGGGCGTGGGGCCCTAATACGCGCGCCCCGACGGGTCGGGGCGCGCGGGGCGGCGGCGGTCAGTGGGCGATCAGCGGGTCGCTGACGCCCAGGGCATAGATCGCCACCATCGCGATGACTCCAGTAAAGAACACGTAGTACAGGGTCGGCCAGATGGTCTTGCGCAGGGTGCTGCCCTCGCGGCCGAGCAGGCCGACGGTGGCCGAGGCGGCGACCACGTTGTGGATCGCCACCATGTTGCCGGCGGCGGCGCCGATGGCCTGCACGGCGACGATCAGCGCGCCGGAGATGCCCAGGCTGCTGGCCACGCCGAACTGGAACTGGCTGAACATCATGTTGCTGACGGTATTCGAGCCGGCGATAAAGGCGCCCAGGGCGCCGATGCTCGGCGCCAGCAGCGGGTAGATGCCGCCGACGCTGTCGGCCACCCAGCGCGCCATGAGGATCGGCATGCTGGCCAGCTCGGCGCCATTGACCCCGGAGTTGATCAGGATGCGCACCATCGGCACGGTGAACAGCAGGACGAAGCCGGCGCTGAGCAGCACGCTGGACGATTCCTTCACCGCGGCGGTGAGTTCGCGCAGCTTCATGCCGTGCAGGAAGAAGGTGGCCAGCACCACGGCGACCAGGATGCCGCCCGGCAGGTACAGCGGCTGGAAGTTGGCGCCGATGCCGGCCTCGCCGAGCAGGTCGGGGAAGTTCACCACCACCGCCTTGAGGGCGTTGCCGACCTCGGGGAACACCCGGCTGATCACCAGCAGCACGCCGACCAGCACGTAGGGCAGCCAGGCGCGCAGGGCGCTCATCGGCTTGGCGGTGAGCTCGTCCAGCTTCATCTCGACGCTGCCCAGCCATTCGCTCGGCCACTTGTCGGCCGGGGCGAAATCCCAGCTGGTCTTGGGTACCAGGAAGCCGAAGCGGGCGGCGCTGGTAACGATGGCCAGGCCGATCAGGCCACCGAGCAGCGAGGGGAATTCCGGGCCGAGCAGCACGCCGGTGGCGGCGTAGGGCAGGACGAAGGCGAGGCCGGCGAAGATCGCGAACGGCAGCACTTCCAGGCCGGCCTTCCAGCTTTTCTCCTGACCGAAGAAGCGGGTCAGCATCATCGCCATCACCAGCGGCATGACCACGCCGACCGTGGCATGGATGATCGCCACCTGGCTGGTGATCAGCTGCAGGAACTGCGCCCAGCTCGAGCCCTGCTCGAGCAGCTGCGCGCCGATGCTGGCGGTGTCCAGGCCGGTGTTGACGCCGACGATGATCGGCGTGCCGACCGCGCCGAAGGACACCGGCGTGCTCTGCACCAGCATGCCCATCAGCACCGCGGCCATGGCCGGGAAGCCGATGGCCACCAGCAGCGGCGCGGCGATGGCGGCCGGGGTGCCGAAGCCGGAGGCGCCCTCGATAAAGCAGCCGAACAGCCAGGCGATGATGATCGCCTGGATGCGCCGGTCGGGGCTGATGGTGGCGAAACCGGCGCGGATCGCGGTGATGCCGCCGGAGTGCTTGAGGGTGTTGAGCAGCAGGATGGCGCCGAAGATGATCCACAGCAGGCCGAGGGTGATCAGCAGGCCCTGCAGGGTCGAGGCCAGCACGCGGTTGAGGCTCATGTCCCAGGCGAACAGGCCGACCGCGGCGGTGACCAGGTAGACCAGCGGCATGGCGTGCTTGGCCGGCCAACGCAGGCCGATCAGCAGCACGGCGGCCAGCAGGATGGGGGAGAACGCCAGCAGGGCGAGAATTCCGTTGGACATGGGGCTCACTCCGCGGCGAGGCGCACGCGGCGCAGTGGGGACGAAGCGGTGGCGGGCAGACGTGCGGCGCTGTGGGGTGTCATGGCGTGACCTCGACGACTCGTTCTTGTTATCGGTATGGATTAATTGGTAAGACCAATTTACAAAGTTGCCGGCTCAGGTTAAAAGTCGATCAATGACCTGTCAAATCGTCGGGCTAAGACTTTGGTCGTAGAGGCTCGTCTTGTCCGCGTTCGGCCTGGGCGATAGGCTTGCGCCTCAGGGCCAGGCCTGCTGGTGGCCTGGTCAAACCAATGGAGAAGTTCGGGATGGAAGTAGGGCAGGTGCGGCAGCGCCGTTTATCGGACGATATCGTCGCGCAACTGGAAACCATGATTCTCGAAGGCACCCTGCGTGCCGGCGAGCGCCTGCCTGCCGAGCGCACCCTGGCCGAACAGTTCGGCGTGTCGCGCCCGTCGCTGCGCGAGGCGATCCAGAAGCTGGTGGCCAAGGGCCTGCTGGTCAGCCGCCAGGGCGGCGGCAACTACGTCGCCGAATCGCTCGGCTCCACCTTCAGCGACCCGCTGATGCAACTGCTGGAAAACAAGGAGGACGCCCAGCGCGACCTGCTGGAGTTCCGCCACACCCTGGAAGGCTCCTGCGCCTACTACGCCGCCAAGCGCGCCACCGATATCGACCGCCAGCGCCTGACCGAGGCGTTCCAGGCGCTGCAGGACTGCTACACGCGGGTCGGCAAGGTCACCCGCGCCGAGGAGGGCGCCGCCGATGCGCGCTTCCACCTGGCCATCGCCGAGGCCAGCCACAATGCCGTGCTGCTGCACACCATTCGCGGCCTGTTCGACCTGCTCAAACGCAACGTGGTGACCAATATCGGCGGCATGTACGCCCAGCGCGAGGAGACCCGCGACATGCTGATCAGCCAGCACCGCGCGCTGTACGAGGCGATAGTCGAGGGCCGCGCCGAGGACGCCCGGGCGCTGTCGGATCGGCATATCGACTACGTGCAGGAAGTGCTGGCGGAGGTGCAACTGGAGGCACGGCGGGTGGAGCGGGCACAAAGGCGCGGAGCGGTCAGGCCGTAGGGTGCGCCGCGCGCACCGCTGCTGGCTCGTTACGGTAATCCGGTTGCCAGTCGAAGGGCGGCGGGCGCGCACGATCTAGGCGGTCCCGCGACACCCTACCGAGTGCTCAGTCGTCCTTGCCCTTGCTGCGCATGGCGCGCTGCACTTCGCGGTCGGCGTCGCGTTCCTTCTCGACGTGGCGCTTGTCGAAGTCCTTCTTGCCCTTGGCCAGGGCGATCTCGCACTTGACCAGGTGCTGCTTCCAGTACAGCGACAGCGCCACGCAGGTGTAGCCCTTCTGCTGCACCGAGCCGAACAGCTTGTCCAGCTCGCGCTTGTTCAGCAGCAGCTTGCGGGTACGGGTCGGGTCGGCGATGACGTGGGTGCTGGCGGTCTGCAGCGGGGTGATGTGCGCCCCCATCAGCCAGGCCTCGTCGTCCTTGAGCAGCACGTAGCTGTCCACCAGCTGCGCCTTGCCGGCGCGCAGGCTTTTCACTTCCCAGCCGGACAGCACCAGGCCGGCCTCGAACTTGTGTTCGATGAAGTAGTCGTGCAGCGCCTTCTTGTTCAGCGCGATGGTGCCTTGGGGATGTTTCTTTTGCTTAGCCATAGGGCGCGCATTATAGGGAGTCGCCAACGCCTGCGCCATGGGCGTAATCGGCGCCGAACTTGAGCCCATGCGGCGAATCTCCGACAATGCGCGATCTTTTTCCCGCAGCATGGGTTTGGCCGCATATGGCGAACGACAAAGTCTCGATTCACGGCGCCTGGGCCAGTCGCTGGGTGTTCATCCTGGCGGCCACCGGCTCGGCGGTCGGCCTCGGCAATATCTGGAAGTTTCCCTATATGACCGGGGTCTACGGCGGCGGGGCCTTCGTCGTCATGTACCTGTTCTGCATCGCCCTGGTCGGCGTGCCGATCATGCTGGCCGAGACCCTGATCGGCCGCCGCGGCCGGCAGAGCCCGGTCAACGCCATGAAGAGCCTGGCCGTCGAGGCCGGCGCCGCGAAGCACTGGTCGCTGGCGGCGCTGATGGGCATGGTCGCCGCGCTGCTGATCCTGTCGTTCTACAGCGTGGTGGCCGGCTGGTCGCTGGACTACATCCTGGGCATGGGCCGCGGCGATTTTACCGGGGTCACGGCCGACGGCGCCGGCGCCGCCTTTGGTGGCCTGACCGGCGATCCCTGGCGCCTGACCCTGTGGCACAGCCTGTTCATGCTGCTGACTGCCGTGGTCATCGCCAAGGGCGTGGTCGCCGGCCTGGAGCGCAGCCTGCGCATCATGATGCCGCTGCTGTTCGTCCTGCTGCTGGTGCTGCTGGGTTACAGCTTCACCACCGGACACTTCTGGCAGGGCTTCGATTTCCTCTTCCATTTCGATCCGAGCAAGGTGCAGGACGGCATCCTCGCCGCCATGGGCCACGCCTTCTTCACCCTCAGCGTCGGCGTCGGTTCGATCATGGTCTACGGCGCCTACATGCCGAAGCGGGCCTCGATCGGTGCCACGGTGCTCACCGTCGGCCTGCTCGACACCCTGGTGGCGCTGACCGCGGGGCTGGCGCTGTTTCCCATCGTCTTCGCCGCCGGCCTGGAGCCGGGCGGCGGTCCGGGCCTGATGTTCGTCACCCTGCCCATTGCCTTCGGCAATATCGCCTTCGGCCAGGTCATGGGGCTGATCTTCTTCGTGCTGGTGGCAGTGGCGGCCTGGAGTTCGTCGATCTCCATGCTCGAGCCGGCGGTGGCCTACTTCGTCGAGAAAACCGGGCGCAGTCGTGCCAAGGTAACCGCCGTGCTGGCGCTGCTGTGCTGGCTGGTGGGCATGGGCACCGTGCTGTCGTTCAACCTGTGGGCCGAGGCCAAGTTCTTCGTCTTCGCCGCTGACGGTTTCCACCTGCTTCAGTGGGGCGCCGAGGGCGGCAAGACCTTCTTCGACAGCATCGACTACCTCACCAGCCGCATCCTGCTGCCGCTGGGCGGGCTGTCCTTCGCCCTGTTCGCCGGCTGGGTGCTGAGCCGCGATGCGGTGCGCGAGGAGTTGGCGATCAGCAGCCCGCTGCTGTTCAATCTGGCCCTCTGGCTGATTCGCGTGGTGGCGCCGATCGGCGTGCTGATCGTCTTTGTCGCGGAGCTGAGCAAATAAATGACCACGCTCATCCAACGCTCGGCGCTGCTGCCCTATCCGGCGCAGGCGCTGTTCGACCTGGTCAACGACGTGGCCAGCTATCCCGAGTTCCTGCCCTGGTGCCGCGCCAGCCAGGTGCTGGAGGTCAGCGAGGTCCATATGCTGGCCAGCCTGGAGGTGGCCAAGGGCAGCCTCAGCCAGCGCTTCGTCACCCGCAACACGCTGCAGCCCGGGCAGCGCATCGAGATGAACCTGCAGGAGGGCCCGTTCACCCGCCTGCACGGCGTGTGGGAGTTCAAGGCGCTCGGCGACAAGGCCTGCAAGATCAGCCTGGACCTCTCCTTCGACTATGCCGGCCCGCTGGTGCGCGCTACCCTGGGGCCTCTGTTCAACCAGGCGAGCAACACCCTGGTCGACGCCTTCTGCCAAAGGGCCAAGCAGTTGTATGGATAAGCGCAACATCGCCATCGAAGTGGTCTACGCCCTGGCCGACAAGCAGAAGCTGTTGCGCCTGTCGGTGCCGGCCGGCACCACGGTGCGCGAGGCGGCGCTGGCCTCGGGCATGCAGCAGCATTTTCCCGGCCTGGACCTGCAGCAGGCGCCGCTGGGCATCTTCGGCAAGGCGGTGGCCAAGCCCGAGGAGCGGGTGCTGGAAGAGGGCGAACGGGTGGAAATCTACCGGCCGCTGATCGCCGACCCCAAGGAAGTGCGCAAACAGCGTGCGGCCAAGGCCAAGGCGAAAGACGACGAGTCGAGCTGAGCGCCAGACATGAAAAAGCCCGGATCGCTCCGAGCTTTTTCATGTCTGGGTGTTACTGCGGGTCGGTATCCAGCGGCTCCGGTACCGGTACCGGCACGGTCTCCACCTGATCCACCTCGCGCTGGATCTGTTCCAGCAGCGAGCCCGGTGCGGGCGGGGTGTCATCCTGTTGCTGCGGCTGGGCTTGCGGGGTGGTCACGCCGCTGTCCTCGCCGAGAATCGCCTGGTCGCGGCTGACGCCGGGCATGAAGTCGCCGGCCAGGCCGACCAGTTGATCGTTGCCGTCGAACACCAGGCTGACGCGCTCCTGCAGGCGCTGAGTGCCACCCGGCTGGATGCTGTAGAGATAGTCCCAGCGGTCGGCGTGGAAGGTGTCGGTGATCAGCGGGTTGCCCATGATAAACCGCACTTGGCGTCGGGTCATTCCCGGGCGCAGCTGGTCTATCATGTCCTGTGTCACGACATTGCCCTGTTGGATGTCGATCTTGTAAACCCCGGGGAATGAACAACCGGCGAGTGCGAAGAGCCCGGTCAGCGACAGGCTGGTCAGCAAGAGCTTGGTTTTTTGCATCGGAGGGTGACTTCCACTATCTTGGGCAACTTGAACCCCGGATCATACCCGTATTGAAGGGTGCTGCGAAGCAGCATCCATGAGAAAGCAGACCATGGTTGAAAATAGCGAACTGCGCAAAGCTGGACTGAAAGTGACTCTGCCGCGGGTGAAAATCCTGCAGATGCTGGACAACGCCGAGCACCGTCACATGAGTGCGGAAGACGTCTACAAGGCGCTGATGGAAGCCGGCGAAGACGTCGGCCTGGCCACCGTGTACCGCGTGCTGACCCAGTTCGAGGCGGCCGGCCTGGTGGTGCGCCACAACTTTGACGGCGGTCACGCGGTGTTCGAGTTGGCCGACAGCGGCCACCACGACCATATGGTCTGCGTGGATTCCGGCGAGGTGATCGAGTTCTTCGATCCAGAGATCGAGAAGCGCCAGAAGGAGATCGTCAAGGAGCACGGTTTCGAGCTGGTGGATCACAATCTGGTGCTGTACGTGCGCAAGAAGAGCTGATGCTTCTGCTGCGATAAGAAAGGCGACCCTCGGGTCGCCTTTTTAGTTTTGCGTTTTATCGTAGCCCGGATGCAATCCGGGAAAACGCTGTCCGGCATCCCCGGATTTCATCCGGGCTACGATTTCGTGGGCCTAGGCAGCCTGCGCCTTGCTCACCATCTTGCGCGCGTGGGCCAGGGATTCCTTGGTCAGATCGACGCCGCCGAGCATGCGCGCGATTTCCTCGATACGGCCGTCGTTGTCCAGCTTGCTCACCGCCGTGGCAGTGGCGTCCTCGTCGCGGCGCTTGTGCACGAACAGGTGCTGATGGCCCTGCGCGGCCACCTGCGGCAGGTGGGTGACGCACAGCACCTGGCCGCGTTCGCCGAGGCGGCGCAGCAACTGGCCGACCACTTCGGCGGTGGGGCCGCCGATGCCGACGTCCACTTCGTCGAACACCAGGGTCGGCACGCGCGAGGTCTGCGCGGTGATCACCTGGATCGCCAGGCTGATGCGCGACAGTTCGCCGCCCGAGGCCACCTTGGCCAACGCACGCAGCGGCTGGCCGGGATTGGCGCTGACCAGGAACTCCACGTTTTCCAGGCCGCCGGCCTGCGGCTCGTCGCTGTCCAGCAGTTGCAGCTGGATGCTGAAACGCCCGCCGGGCATGCCCAGCGCCTGCATCTCCTGCTCCACCGCGGCGCTCAGGCGTGCGGCGGCCTGGGCGCGCAGTTTGCTGAGTTCTTCGGCCTTTTCCCGGTAGTGGCGGGCGTAGGCGGCCAGTTCCTCGGCCAGGCGCTCGCCGGCTTGGTCGTCGGCATTCAGCCCTTCCAGCTCCTCGAACAGCTGCTGTTGCAGGCTGGCCAGTTCGGTGGGTTGGATGCGGTGCTTGCGCGCCAGGGTATAGATGCTGTCCAGGCGCTCCTCGAGATACTGCTGGCGCTCGGGGTCGGCGTCGAAGTGATCGAGGAAGCGGTTCAGCTCGCCGACGGCTTCTTCCACCTGGATCTGCGCGCTGGCCAGCAGGTTGCTGGCTTCGCCGAGGGCGCCGCCCTGGCCGGCGAAGCCGCCGAGACGATTGAGGCTGGCGGTCAGCGCCGACAGCACGTTGCCGGCATCGCTCTCGCTGCACAGCTCGAGCACCTGGCGGCAGGCGCCGAGCAGGGCTTCGGCATTGCTCAGGGCCTTGTGCTCCTGTTCCAGCTGTTCCAGTTCGTGCTCGCCCAGGGCCAGGTTGTCCAGTTCTTCCAGCTGGTAGCTGAGCAATTGATGGCGCGCGCGTTGCTCGTCGCCCTGGCTGGAAACGCGCTGCAGCTCGTTGCGCGTCTGCTTCCAGCGCTGCGCGGCCAGTTGCACCTGGCGCGCCAGCTCCTGGCTGGCGGCGTATTCGTCGAGCAGGCGGCGATGGGTGTCGGTCTTCAGCAGCGACTGGTGCTCGTGCTGGCTGTGGATATCGATCAGCAGCTCGCCGAGGGCCTTGAGGTCGCCCTGCGGACAGGGTGAGCCGTTGATATAGCCACGCGAGCGGCCCTCGGCGGTGATCACCCGGCGCAGGATGCACGGGCCGTCGTGGTCCAGGTCGCGTTCGGCGAGCCAGGCGCGGGCTTCGGCAATGTCCGTCAGGTCGAAGCTGGCGAGGATGTCGGCCTTGTCCGCGCCGGGGCGCACCACGCCGCTGTCGGCGCGGTCGCCCAGGCACAGGCCGAGGGCGTCGAGCATGATCGACTTGCCGGCGCCGGTCTCGCCGCTGATGGCGCTCATGCCGCGGTCCAGTTCGAGGTCGAGGTGGTCGACGATGGCGTAGTTGTGAATGGACAGGTGCACCAGCATGGCGAACGCTCCCGAAGTAAAGTCTGGTTATTTATACAGTGTTTTTTCTTTTCCTGGCAATCCTCGCTATCGCCCCTTGAAAGTTGGGGATTTGGCTCCATATAGGCGGGCAGGTGCGCGAGTCGAGTTCGCGCCGGTTTATTCGAGAGGAGAGAGGCATGGCTGACGAACAGACCCTGGATACGCAGAACCCCGAGGCGCAAGCGGTAGATGCGGCTGCGGGCGACGACCTGGCTGCTCGCGTGCAAACGCTGGAAGAGCAACTGGCCGCTGCGCAGGATCAGTCGCTGCGCATGGCTGCCGACCTGCAGAACGTGCGCCGCCGCGCCGAGCAGGATGTGGAGAAGGCGCACAAGTTCGCCCTGGAAAAATTCGCCAACGACCTGCTGCCGGTGGTCGATAGCCTGGAGCGCGGCCTGGAGCTGTCCAGCCCGGACGACGAGGCGATCAAGGCGGTGCGCGAAGGCATGCAGCTGACCCTCAAGCTGTTCCACGACACCCTGGCGCGCTACCAGCTGGAGGCCGTAGACCCGCACGGTGCGCCGTTCAACCCGGAACACCACCAGGCCATGGCCATGGAGGAGAGCATCCACGCCGAGCCCAACTCGGTGCTCAAGGTGTTCCAGAAGGGTTATCTGCTCAACGGTCGCCTGCTGCGTCCGGCGATGGTCGTGGTCAGCAAGGCGCCGCAGACGCCGCCGCCGTCCATCGACGAGCAGGCTTGAAATTTCTGCGGGCGACCCCATTTTTCAGTCAAGCGTTTTAGTGCTACCGCCGCCCAGCCAACGAGGCGACGGGTAATCAAAGTTTCGGGAGAACATTCATGGGCAAAATCATCGGTATCGACCTGGGGACCACTAACTCCTGCGTCTCCATTCTGGAAAACGGCAACGTCAAGGTGATCGAGAACGCCGAAGGCGCGCGCACCACGCCGTCGATCATCGCCTACGCCAACGATGGCGAGATCCTCGTCGGCCAGTCGGCCAAGCGCCAGGCGGTGACCAACCCGCACAACACCCTGTACGCGGTGAAGCGTCTGATCGGCCGTCGCTTCGACGAAGAAGTGGTGCAGAAAGACATCCAGATGGTGCCGTACAAGATCGTCAAGGCCGACAACAACGACGCCTGGGTCGAGGTCAACGGCCAGAAGATGGCGCCGCCGCAGATCAGCGCCGAAGTGCTGAAGAAGATGAAGAAGACCGCCGAGGACTACCTGGGCGAGCCGGTCACCGAGGCCGTCATCACGGTTCCCGCGTATTTCAACGACAGCCAGCGCCAGGCCACCAAGGATGCCGGCCGCATCGCCGGTCTCGACGTCAAGCGCATCATCAACGAGCCGACCGCGGCGGCGCTGGCCTACGGCATGGACAAGGCCAAGGGCGACCACACCGTGATCGTCTACGACCTGGGCGGCGGCACCTTCGACGTGTCGGTGATCGAGATCGCCGAAGTCGACGGCGAGCACCAGTTCGAGGTGCTGGCCACCAACGGCGACACCTTCCTCGGTGGCGAGGACTTCGACATCCGCCTGATCGACTACCTGGTCGACGAGTTCAAGAAAGAAACCGGCATGAACCTCAAGGGCGACCCGCTGGCCATGCAGCGCCTGAAGGAAGCCGCGGAGAAGGCCAAGATCGAGCTGTCCTCCAGTCAGTCGACCGACGTCAACCTGCCGTATATCACCGCCGATGCCACAGGGCCCAAGCACCTCAACGTGAAGATCTCCCGCGCCAAGCTGGAGTCGCTGGTCGAGGACCTGGTGCAGCGCACCATCGAGCCGTGCCGCATCGCGCTGAAGGACGCCGGCATCGACGTGGCCAAGATCGACGACGTGATCCTGGTCGGCGGTCAGACCCGCATGCCGCTGGTGCAGAAGACCGTCGCCGAGTTCTTCGGCAAGGAAGCGCGCAAGGACGTCAACCCGGACGAAGCCGTGGCCATGGGCGCCGCCATTCAGGGCGCGGTACTGGCCGGCGACGTCAAGGACGTGCTGCTGCTCGACGTCAGCCCGTTGACCCTGGGTATCGAGACCATGGGCGGGGTGATGACCGCGCTGATCGAGAAGAACACCACCATCCCGACCAAGAAGTCGCAGGTGTTCTCCACCGCCGACGACAACCAGAGCGCCGTGACCATCCACGTGCTGCAGGGCGAGCGCAAGCAGGCTGGCCAGAACAAGTCGCTGGGCAAGTTCGACCTGGCCGAGATTCCGCCGGCGCCGCGCGGCGTGCCGCAGATCGAGGTGACCTTCGACATCGACGCCAACGGCATCCTCCACGTGTCCGCCAAGGACAAGGCCACCGGCAAGCAGCAGTCCATCGTGATCAAGGCCAACTCCGGCCTGTCCGAGGACGAGATCGAGCAGATGATCCGCGACGCCGAGGCCAACGCCGAGGAAGACCGCAAGTTCGAGGAGCTGGCCACCGCGCGCAACCAGGGCGACCAACTGGTGCACGCCACCCGCAAGATGCTCAGCGAGGCCGGCGACAAGGCCAGTGCCGATGAGAAGGCCGCCATCGAGAAGGCCATCGGCGATCTGGAAGCCGCGCTCAAGGGCGACGACAAGGCCGCCATCGAAGCCAAGATGAACGCCCTGTCCGAGGCCACCACGCCGCTGGCGCAGAAGATGTACGCCGAGCAGCCGCAGGCCGGCGCCGCCCAGCCGGGTGAAGGCGATGCCAAAGGCGCCGCCGACGACGTGGTCGACGCCGAGTTCGAAGAGGTCAAGGAGAACAAGTAAGGGTCGCGGTTCGCACGCGAACCGCCCCTGCTTTCGCTCCACCGTCGCCTGGCGACGGGCAGGATTCGCCGCGCGGGAGCCCTCTCCCGCGTCGGCGTATCTGGAGCTCACGAATCTGAGAGTGCAGCACGACTATGGCAAAACGAGACTATTACGAAGTCCTGGGTGTGGAGCGCGGCGCCAGCGAGGCCGAGCTGAAGAAGGCCTATCGGCGCCTGGCGATGAAGTTCCACCCGGACCGCAACCCGGACGACAAGGGCGCCGAGGAGAAATTCAAGGAGGCCAACGAGGCCTACGAAGTGCTCTCCGACGCCGGCAAGCGTTCGGCCTATGACCAGTACGGTCATGCCGGCGTCGACCCGCAGATGGGCGGCGGTGGCGGTGCCGGTTTCGGCGGCGCCAACTTCTCCGACATCTTCGGCGACGTGTTCAGCGACTTCTTCGGCGGCGCCCGCGGCGGTTCGCGCGGCGGTGCCCAGCGCGGCTCGGATCTGCGCTACACCCTGGAGCTGGACCTGGAAGAGGCGGTGCGCGGCACTACCGTGACCATTCGTGTGCCGACCCTGGTCGGTTGCAAGACCTGCGATGGCTCGGGCGCGAAGAAGGGCACCAGTCCGGTGACCTGTACCACCTGCGGCGGTATCGGCCAGGTGCGCATGCAGCAAGGCTTCTTCTCCGTACAGCAGACCTGTCCGCGCTGCCACGGCAGCGGCAAGATGATCAGCGACCCCTGCGGCAGCTGCCACGGCCAGGGTCGGGTGGAAGAGAGCAAGACCCTGTCGGTCAAGGTGCCGCCGGGCGTCGACACCGGTGACCGCATCCGCCTGTCCGGCGAGGGCGAGGCGGGTTCCCATGGCGGGCCGGCCGGCGACCTCTACGTGGTGGTCAACGTGCGCGAGCACGCGATCTTCCAGCGCGACGGCAAGCACCTGTACTGCGAAGTGCCGATCAGCTTCGCCGACGCGGCATTGGGCGGTGAGCTGGAGGTGCCGACCCTGGACGGCCGGGTCAAGCTGAAGATCCCCGAGGGTACCCAGACCGGCAAGCTGTTCCGCCTGCGCGGCAAGGGCGTGGCGCCGGTGCGCGGCGGTGCGGCGGGCGACCTGATGTGCCGGGTGGCGGTGGAAACCCCGGTCAACCTGAACAAGCGCCAGCGCGAGCTGCTCGACGAGTTCCGCAAGTCGCTGCAGGGCGACGACTCCCACTCGCCCAAGGCCAGTGGCTGGTTCGAAGGCGTCAAGCGCTTCTTCGGCGACGTATAAAACAGCCGCAAGCTGCAAGCCACAAGCCGCAAGAGGCTTGGCTTGCAGCTTGAGGCCCGCAGCTTGGAGCTGATGCTATGCAACGTATCGCAGTGATGGGCGCCGCCGGGCGCATGGGCAAGACCCTGATCGAAGCCGTGCGCCAGGCCGAGGGCGCGCAGCTGACCGCCGCCATCGACCGCGCCGACAGCAGCCTGATCGGCGCCGACGCCGGCGAATTGGTGGGGCTGGGCAAGATTGGTGTGACCCTGGCGGGTGACCTTAATACCGTGATCGACGATTTCGATGTGTTGATCGACTTCACTCACCCGTCGGTGACCCTGAAGAACCTGGCGGTCTGCCGTCAGGCGGGCAAGGCCATGGTCATCGGCACCACGGGCTTCACCCCAGAAGAGAAGCAGCAGCTCAGCGAGGCGGCCAAGCAAATCCCCATCGTCTTCGCCGCCAACTTCAGCGTCGGCGTCAACCTCTGCCTGAAGCTGCTGGATACCGCCGCCCGCGTGCTGGGCGATGATGTCGATATCGAGATCATCGAGGCCCACCACCGGCACAAGGTCGACGCGCCGTCCGGCACCGCGCTGCGCATGGGCGAAGTGGTGGCCGATGCCCTCGGTCGCGACCTGCAGAAGGTGGCGGTCTACGGTCGCGAAGGCCAGACCGGTGCGCGGGCACGCGAGACCATCGGCTTCGCCACCGTGCGTGCCGGCGACGTGGTCGGCGACCACACCGTGCTGTTCGCCGCCGACGGCGAGCGGGTGGAGATCACCCACAAGGCCTCCAGTCGCATGACCTTCGCCAAGGGCGCGGTGCGTTCGGCGCTGTGGCTGCAAGGCCGTGCGCCGGCCCTGTACGACATGCAGGACGTGCTGGGGCTGCGCTGAGGCGAAAGTGTGACCGGGGCGTCTTATCGGGTGGACCGAAAAAGGGTTTTCCTGTAAGCTTCCCGCTTTAGTGTGTCCACTAAAAGTTACGCAGAAATGGCTCTGATAAAAAAGCGGGATGACCTTCACACGTCATCCCGCTTTTTTACAATCTGCGTTTGCTTCAAGCCTTGATCGAGACGGAGGTCTTCTTGACTAAGCCAGCCCCTAAACCCGCCATTCTGGCCCTCGCTGACGGCAGCATCTTTCGCGGCGAATCCATCGGGGCCGATGGCCAGACCATCGGAGAGGTGGTGTTCAACACCGCCATGACCGGCTATCAGGAAATCCTCACCGATCCTTCCTATGCCCAGCAGATCGTCACCCTGACCTACCCGCATATCGGCAACACCGGCACCACGCCGGAGGACGCCGAGTCCAACCGCGTCTGGGCCGCCGGCCTGATCATCCGCGATCTGCCGCTGATCTCCAGCAACTGGCGCGACAAGCAGCCGCTGGACGAGTACCTCAAGGAAAACGGCACCGTCGCCATCGCCGGCATCGACACCCGCCGCCTGACCCGCATCCTGCGCGAGAAGGGCTCGCAGAACGGCTGCATCCTGGTGGGCGAAGGCGCCACCGAGGAGAAGGCGCTGGAACTGGCGCGCAGCTTCCCCGGCCTCAAGGGCATGGACCTGGCCAAGGTGGTCAGCTGCGAGCAGCCCTACGAGTGGCGCTCCAGCGTGTGGAACCTGGACAGCGACAGCCATCCGGAAATCGCCGCGGCCGAGCTGCCCTATCACGTGGTCGCCTACGACTACGGCGTCAAGCTGAACATCCTGCGCATGCTGGTCGCCCGCGGCTGCCGCCTGACCGTGGTGCCGGCGCAGACCCCGGCCAGTCAAGTGCTGGCGCTGAACCCGGACGGCGTGTTCCTCTCCAACGGCCCCGGCGACCCCGAGCCGTGCGACTATGCCGTCGCCGCGATCAAGGAAATCCTCGAGACCGAGATTCCGGTGTTCGGCATCTGCCTCGGCCACCAGCTGCTGGCCCTGGCCTCCGGCGCCAAGACCCTGAAGATGGGCCACGGCCACCACGGCGCCAACCACCCGGTGCAGGACCTGGATTCCGGCGTGGTGATGATCACCAGCCAGAACCACGGTTTCGCCGTGGACGAGAACAGCCTGCCGGGCAACCTGCGGCCGATCCACAAGTCGCTGTTCGACGGCACCCTGCAGGGCATCGAGCGTACCGACAAGGTGGCGTTCAGCTTCCAGGGCCACCCGGAAGCCAGCCCCGGCCCGCACGACGTGGCCCCGCTGTTCGACCGCTTCATCTCCGCCATGGCGGCCCGTCGCTGATCGCTGAGTCCAGGAATTCGAGAGTTACCCCATGCCAAAACGTACAGATATCAAAAGCATCCTGATCCTCGGCGCCGGCCCCATCGTTATCGGCCAGGCCTGCGAGTTCGACTACTCCGGTGCCCAAGCGTGCAAGGCGCTGAAGGAAGAAGGTTTTCGCGTCATCCTGGTGAACTCCAACCCGGCCACCATCATGACCGACCCGTCGATGGCCGACGCCACCTACATCGAGCCGATCAAGTGGGCCACCGTGGCCAAGATCATCGAGAAGGAGCGCCCGGACGCGCTGCTGCCGACCATGGGCGGCCAGACCGCGCTGAACTGCGCCCTGGACCTGGAGCGCCACGGCGTGCTGGAGAAGTTCGGCGTCGAGATGATCGGTGCCAACGCCGACACCATCGACAAGGCCGAAGACCGCTCGCGCTTCGACAAGGCGATGAAGGACATCGGCCTGGCCTGCCCGCGCTCGGGTATCGCCCACAGCATGGAAGAAGCCTACGGCGTGCTGGAGATGGTGGGCTTCCCCTGCATCATCCGCCCGAGCTTCACCATGGGCGGCACCGGCGGCGGTATCGCCTACAACCGCGAGGAATTCGAGGAAATCTGCGCCCGTGGTCTGGATCTGTCGCCGACCAACGAGCTGCTGATCGACGAATCGCTGATCGGCTGGAAGGAATACGAGATGGAGGTGGTCCGCGACAAGAAGGACAACTGCATCATCGTCTGCTCCATCGAGAACTTCGACCCGATGGGCGTGCACACCGGCGACTCGATCACCGTGGCGCCGGCGCAGACCCTGACCGACAAGGAATACCAGATCATGCGCAACGCCTCGCTGGCGGTGCTGCGCGAGATCGGCGTGGAAACCGGCGGCTCCAACGTGCAGTTCGGCATCTGCCCGAACACCGGGCGCATGGTGGTGATCGAGATGAACCCGCGCGTGTCGCGCTCCTCGGCGCTGGCCTCCAAGGCCACCGGCTTCCCGATCGCCAAGATCGCCGCCAAGCTGGCCGTCGGTTACACCCTCGACGAGCTGTCCAACGACATCACCGGCGGGCGCACCCCGGCGTCGTTCGAACCGGCTATCGACTACGTCGTGACCAAGGTGCCGCGCTTCGCCTTCGAGAAATTCCCCAAGGCCGACGCCCGTCTGACCACTCAGATGAAGTCGGTGGGCGAAGTCATGGCCATCGGCCGTACCTTCCAGGAATCGGTGCAGAAGGCCCTGCGCGGCCTGGAAGTGGGCGTCGCCGGCTTCGACCCGAAGCTCGATCTGAACGATCCGGAAGCCGAGAGCACCCTGCGCCGCGAGCTGACCGTGCCCAGCGCCGACCGTATCTGGTACGTGGCCGACGCCTTCCGGGCCGGCAAGACCATCGCCGAGGTGTTCGAGCTGACCCGCATCGACGAATGGTTCCTGGTGCAGATCGAGGACCTGGTCAAGGACGAGGAGAAGGTCAAGACCCTCGGCCTGTCCGCCATCGACTTTGAGCTGATGTTCAAGCTCAAGCGCAAGGGCTTCTCCGACGCCCGTCTGGCCAAGCTGCTCGGCGTCTCCGAGAAGAGCCTGCGTGCCCATCGCCACAAGCTGAAAGTGCTGCCGGTGTACAAGCGCGTGGACACCTGCGCCGCCGAGTTCGCCACCGACACCGCCTACATGTACTCGACCTACGAGGAAGAGTGCGAAGCCGCGCCGTCGACCCGCGACAAGATCATGATCCTCGGTGGCGGCCCCAACCGCATCGGTCAGGGCATCGAGTTCGACTACTGCTGCGTGCACGCGGCGCTGGCCATGCGTGAAGACGGTTACGAGACCATCATGGTCAACTGCAACCCGGAAACCGTGTCCACCGACTACGACACCTCCGACCGCCTGTACTTCGAGCCGGTGACCCTGGAGGACGTGCTGGAGATCGTCCGCGTCGAGCAGCCGAAAGGCGTCATCGTGCAGTACGGCGGGCAGACCCCGCTGAAGATCTGCCGCGCCCTGGAAGAGGCCGGCGTGCCGATCATCGGCACCAGCCCCGAGGCCATCGACCGCGCCGAAGACCGCGAGCGCTTCCAGCAGATGGTCCAGCGCCTGGGCCTGCGCCAGCCGGCCAACGCCACCGCGCGCAGCGAAGACGAGGCCCTGGCCCTGTCCAAGGGCATCGGTTACCCGATGGTGGTGCGTCCGTCCTACGTACTGGGCGGCCGGGCGATGGAAATCGTCTACCAGGAAGAAGAACTCAAGCGCTATATGCGCGAAGCGGTGAAAGTCTCCAACGACAGCCCGGTGCTGCTGGATCGCTTCCTCAACTGCGCCATCGAGGTGGACGTGGATGCGGTGTGCGACGGCGAGACCGTGGTGATCGGCGCGATCATGCAGCATATCGAACAGGCTGGTGTGCACTCCGGTGACTCCGCCTGTTCGCTTCCGCCTTACTCGCTGCCGGCGCATATCCAGGACGAGATCCGCGAGCAGGTCAAGAAGATGGCCCTGGAGCTCGGCGTGGTCGGCCTGATGAACGTGCAGATGGCCGTGCAGGGCGAGGACATCTACGTCATCGAGGTCAACCCGCGCGCCTCGCGGACCGTGCCGTTCGTCTCCAAGTGCGTCGGCGAGTCGCTGGCCAAGGTGGCCGCCCGGGTCATGGCCGGCAAGAGCCTGGCCGAGGTCGGCTACACCAAGGAAATCATCCCGCCCTTCTTCAGCGTCAAGGAAGCGGTGTTCCCCTTCGCCAAGTTCCCCGGCGTCGACCCGATCCTCGGCCCGGAAATGAAATCCACCGGTGAGGTGATGGGCGTCGGCGACAGCTTCGGCGAAGCCTTCGCCAAGGCCCAGCTGGGCGCCAGCGAGATCCTGCCGAACTCCGGCTGCGCCTTTATCAGCGTGCGCGAGGACGACAAGCCGGAAGCCGTGCAGGTCGCCCGCGATCTGGTGGCGCTGGGCTTCGAGGTGGTCGCCACCGCCGGCACCGCCAAGGTGATCGAGGCCGCCGGGCTGCCGGTGCGTCGGGTCAACAAGGTGACCGAAGGTCGTCCGCACGTGGTCGACATGATCAAGAACGACGAAGTCACCCTGATCATCAACACCACCGAGGGGCGTCAGTCCATCGCTGACTCCTACTCGATCCGTCGTAACGCTCTGCAGCACAAGATCTACTGCACCACCACCATCGCGGCGGGGCAGGCGGTCTGCGAGGCGCTCAAGTTCGGTTCCGAGAAGACCGTGCGCCGGCTGCAGGATCTGCATGCAGGAATCAAGGCATGAACAAGTACCCCATGACCGTCCAGGGCGCGCGCGCCCTGGAAGAGGAACTGGCGCACCTGACCAAGGTGCTGCGTCCGCAGCTCAGCCAGGCCATCGGCGAGGCGCGCGAGCTGGGCGACCTCAAGGAAAACGCCGAGTACCATGCCGCGCGCGAGCAGCAGGGCATGGTCGAGGCGCGTATCCGTGACATCGAAGGCCGCCTGCAGAATGCGGTGATCATCGACGTCACCAGCATCGCCCACACCGGCAAGGTGATCTTCGGCACCACGGTGGAAATCGCCAACGTCGAGACCGACGAAAGCGTGACCTACCAGATCGTCGGCGAGGACGAGGCCGACATCAAGCAGGGCAAGATCTCCGTCGGCTCGCCCATCGCCCGCGCCCTGGTGGGCAAGGAAGAGGGCGACGTGGTGACGGTGCAGACGCCCAGTGGCCTGATCGAGTACGAGATTGTCGAAGTCCGCCACCTATAAGCTGAGCCAGCCGTCGCGGGCCGGCGCCGTCAGCTGGCAGCTGGCCCAGACGCTGTGGGTCGGCGGCCTGTGGTTGCTGCAGTTCGTCATCCTGCCGGCCATCGGCCAGCTCGGCCTGGCGCCGCTGCTGGTCGAGGAGATCGCCACGCGGCTGGTGCCGCTGCTGGTGGGGATGACTGCCGTTTGCGTCGGCGTGCAGGTGGTGGCGCTGCTGCGCGGCGAGGGGCTGGTCAGCCTCTGGCGCGACTTGCGCGGTCAGCTGCTGCTGACCGTGGCGGTCATGGCGCTGAGTTATGGCGTGGTGCTGCGCTACTGGCCGGAGGCCGGGCAGTGGCTACGCTTCAGCTACCTGGTGATGGCATTCTGCGGGCTGCTGCTGGTGCTGCAGCCCGTGCCGGGGCAAACGCGCGGGGCTTGATGGCGCGGCTTAGCCCTGGTGGCGAATGACGTTGGACAGGTTGCGGTTCGGCTTGGGGTTCTTGCGATAGAGCAGGGCCATCTTGCCGATCACCTGCACCAGTTCGGCCCGGCCGCTCTGGCACAGCGCCTCGATGGCGGCCAGGCGGTCTTCGCGCTCGGCGACGCGCAGCTGCACCTTGATCAGTTCGTGATCGTTCAGGGCGCGCTCCAGTTCGGCCAGCACGCCTTCGGTCAAACCGTTGTCGGCCACGATCAATACAGGTTTCAGGTGGTGGCCGATAGATTTGAACTGTTTCTTCTGCTCTTGAGTGAGCGGCATAATCTGACCCCTAAGTTCGGTCTGGAAAAACGGCGCCTATCTTACCCGAGCCGGCGCGGTTATTCATGACCCGTTAAATCCGAGGTTTTGCGTGGCCCGTTCCAAGACCAGCCAGCGTTGGCTGAAAGAACATTTCGACGATCCCTACGTGAAGATGGCGCAGAAGGACGGCTATCGTTCGCGCGCCAGCTACAAGCTGCTGGAGATCCAGGACAAGGACCGCATCCTGCGCCCGGGCATGACCGTGGTCGACCTGGGCGCCGCACCGGGCGGCTGGTCGCAGGTGACCAGTCGGGTGATCGGCGACAAAGGCCGGCTGATCGCCTCCGATATCCTGGAGATGGACGCCATTCCCGACGTTGCCTTCATCCAGGGCGACTTCACCGACGATGCGGTGTTCGCGCGGATTCTCGACGCCATCGGGGAAAACCCGGTGGACCTTGTGATTTCCGACATGGCCCCCAATATGAGTGGGGTGAGAACCGCCGATCAGGCGCGCGCCATGTACCTGTGCGAGCTGGCGCTGGATCTGGCCGGGCGCGTGCTGCGTCCGGGCGGCGATTTTCTGATCAAGATTTTCCAGGGCGAAGGTTTCGACGCCTATCACAAGCAGGTGCGCGAGACGTTCGACAAGGTGCAGATGCGCAAGCCGCTGTCGTCGCGCGATCGCTCCCGCGAGCAGTACCTGCTGGCCCGCGGATTTCGCGGGGTCTAGGGTGAAACCGGCGCGCCCGGAGCGGGTCTCAATGTTAGAGACCTCATAAAGGGTTACAGACGGTGCCTGCCAGATGCGGGCGTTTGGTGTAAGTTAGGTCGGTATATCACTGGTCGTCATGGGAAGCCTGCTTCGCCACGAGGCCTGCTTCAGAGGGTAGCTAATTGAACGACATGGCAAAGAACCTGATCCTGTGGCTGATCATCGCGGCCGTACTGGTCACCGTGATGAACAACTTCTCCAGCCCGAGCGAGCCACAGACCCTGAGCTACTCGCAGTTCATCGAGCAGGTCAAGGAGGGGCGCGTCGAGCGCGTCACCGTCGACGGTTTCGTGATCACCGGCAAGCGCACCGACGGCGAAGGCTTCAAGACCATTCGTCCGGCGATCCAGGACGGCGGCCTGATCGGCGACCTGATCGACAACAACGTGGTGATCGAGGGCAAGCAGCCCGAGCAGCAGAGCATCTGGACCCAGTTGCTGGTGGCCAGCTTCCCGATTCTGGTGATCATCGCCGTGTTCATGTTCTTCATGCGCCAGATGCAGGGCGGCGCCGGCGGCAAGGGCGGGCCGATGAGTTTCGGCAAGTCCAAGGCGCGGCTGCTCTCCGAAGACCAGGTCAAGACCACCTTCGCCGACGTCGCCGGTTGCGACGAGGCCAAGGAAGAGGTCAGCGAGTTGGTGGAATTCCTTCGCGACCCGGGCAAGTTCCAGCGCCTGGGCGGACGCATCCCGCGCGGCGTGCTGATGGTCGGCTCGCCGGGTACCGGTAAGACGCTGCTGGCCAAGGCCGTGGCCGGCGAAGCAAAAGTGCCGTTCTTCACCATCTCCGGCTCCGATTTCGTCGAGATGTTCGTCGGCGTGGGCGCTTCCCGCGTACGCGACATGTTCGATCAGGCCAAGAAGCACGCGCCCTGCATCATCTTCATCGACGAAATCGACGCCGTCGGTCGCCATCGCGGCGCCGGCATGGGCGGCGGGCACGACGAGCGCGAGCAGACCCTCAACCAGCTGCTGGTGGAGATGGACGGCTTCGAGATGAACGACGGCATCATCGTCATCGCCGCCACCAACCGTCCGGACGTGCTCGACCCTGCGCTGCTGCGCCCCGGTCGTTTCGACCGTCAGGTGGTGGTCGGCCTGCCGGATATCCGCGGTCGGGAACAAATCCTGAAAGTGCATATGCGCAAGGTGCCGATGAGCGACGACGTGCAGCCGGCGGTGATCGCCCGCGGCACCCCGGGCTTCTCCGGTGCCGACCTGGCCAACCTGGTCAACGAGGCCTCGCTGTTCGCCGCCCGCGCCGGCAAGCGCCTGGTGGAGATGAAGGAATTCGAGCTGGCCAAGGACAAGATCATGATGGGCGCCGAGCGCAAGACCATGGTCATGTCCGACAAGGAGAAGCTCAATACTGCGTTCCACGAGGCCGGTCACGCCATCGTCGGGCGCCTGGTGCCCGAGCACGACCCGGTCTACAAGGTGTCGATCATTCCGCGCGGTCGCGCCCTGGGCGTGACCATGTTCCTGCCGGAAGAGGATCGCTACAGCCTGTCCAAGCGCGCGCTGATCAGCCAGATCTGCTCGCTGTTCGGCGGCCGTATCGCCGAGGAAATGACCCTGGGCTTCGACGGTGTCACCACCGGTGCCTCCAACGACATCATGCGCGCCACCCAGCTGGCCAAGAACATGGTGACCAAGTGGGGCCTGTCCGAGAAGCTCGGCCCGCTGATGTATGCCGAGGAAGAGGGCGAGGTGTTCCTCGGGCGCAGCATGGGCAGCCAGCACAGCAATGTGTCCGGCGAAACCGCCAAGCTGATCGACGAGGAAGTGCGGCGCATCATCGACGAGTGCTACGCCACCGCCAAGAAGCTGCTGGTGGAGAACCGCGACAAGCTCGACGCCATGGCCGAGGCGCTGATGAAGTACGAAACCATCGACGCCGAGCAAATCGACGACATCATGAACGGCCGCGAGCCGCGTGAGCCGCGCGGCTGGGATGGCGGCGGCGACTCCGGTGCGCCGCAGGCCAAGGTCGACGAGGTCGATCGTCCCGAGAAGCCCATCGGCGGACCGGCGGCCGAGCACTGATTGACTATGCCCCTCGCGCAATACCCGAGCCGGCTGCCCTGTGGCAGCCGGCTTCTTGATTTGTCCCGTCCGCAGGTGATGGGCATCCTCAATGTCACCCCCGATTCCTTCTCCGATGGCGGCCGCTTCACTGCGCGCGACGCCGCGCTGCGCCATGCCGAAGCGATGGTCGCGGCAGGGGCGACGCTGATCGACGTCGGCGGTGAGTCGACGCGTCCCGGCGCGCGCGTGGTTTCGCCGACCGAGGAGCTGGAGCGCGTGGCGCCGGTGGTCGAGGCCATCGCCCGCGAGCTGGACGTGATCATCTCGGTCGACACCTCGACTCCGGCGGTGATGCGCGAAACGGCGCGACTCGGTGCCGGGCTGATCAACGACGTGCGTTCGCTGCAGCGCGACGGCGCGCTGGATGCCGCCGCCGACAGCGGCCTGCCGGTGTGCCTGATGCATATGCGCGGCGAGCCCGGCAATATGCAGGACGACCCGCAGTACCCGGATATCCTGGTCGAGGTGCGCGACTTTCTTGAAGAGCGCATGGCGGCCTGCGCGACGGCTGGTATTCCCGCCGAGCGGATCGTGCTCGATCCGGGCTTTGGTTTCGCCAAGACCCTGGAGCACAATCTGGCCCTGTTCAAGCGTATGGGCGAGCTCTCCGTCCTCGGCCGCCCGCTGCTGGTTGGCGTGTCGCGCAAGAGCATGATCGGCAAGGTGCTTGGTCACGAGGTGGGCGAGCGCCTGTATGGCAGTCTGGCGCTGGCGGCCCTGGCGCTGACCAAGGGCGCCCATATTTTGCGTGTGCACGACGTCGCCGAAACGGTGGACGTGGTGCGGATGATCGCCGCGGTGGAAGCGGCGCACTAACAAGGAAAGCGGTATGGCTAGAAAATACTTCGGCACCGACGGCATTCGTGGCCGCGTCGGGCAATTCCCCATCACACCGGATTTCATGCTCAAGCTCGGCTGGGCGGCGGGCACGGCCTTCCGCAAGCAGGGCAAGTGCCGCATCCTGATCGGCAAGGACACGCGAATTTCCGGCTACATGTTCGAATCCGCCCTGGAGGCCGGTCTGGCCGCCGCCGGTGCCGACGTGCAGCTGCTCGGGCCGATGCCGACCCCGGCCATCGCCTACCTGACGCGCACCTTCCAGGCCGACGCCGGCATCGTCATCAGCGCTTCGCACAACCCGCACGACGACAACGGCATCAAGTTCTTCTCCCGCGAGGGCACCAAGCTGCCCGACGATGTGGAGTTGATGATCGAGGAGCTGCTCGATCAGCCGATGACCGTGGTGGAGTCCGCCGGCATCGGCAAGGCCTCGCGGATCAACGATGCCTCGGGGCGTTACATCGAATTCTGCAAGGGTAGCGTGCCCAGCGGCACCAGCTTCAAGGGGCTGAAGATCGTCGTCGACTGCGCCCACGGCGCCGCCTACAAGGTCGCCCCCAGCGTGTTCCGCGAACTGGGCGCCGAGGTGCGGGTGATGGCGGCACAGCCCGACGGACTGAACATCAACGACGCTTGCGGCTCGACCCATATCGCCGCCCTGCAGGCCGAGGTGGTCGCGCAGCAGGCCGATCTGGGCATCGCCTTCGACGGCGACGCCGACCGGGTGTTGATGGTCGATCAGCACGGCGCGGTGGTCGATGGCGACGAACTGTTGTTCATCATCGCGCGCGATCTGCAGGAGCGCGGTCGTCTGCGCGGCGGCGTGGTCGGCACGCTGATGAGCAACCTGGGCCTGGAACTGGCCCTGGCCGAGCTGAACATCCCCTTCGTGCGGGCCAAGGTCGGCGACCGCTACGTGATCGCCGAGCTGCTGGCGCGCAACTGGCAGCTGGGGGGGGAGAATTCCGGACACCTGGTGTGCTTCCAGCACACCACCACCGGCGACGCGATCATCGCCGCGCTGCAGGTGCTGATGGCGCTCAAGCGTCGCGAGCAAACCCTGGCCGAGGCGCGTGGCGGAGTGAAGAAGTGCCCGCAGGTGCTGGTCAACGTGCGCCTGGGCGGCGATGTCGATCCGCTCGCGCACCCTTCGGTGCAGGAAGCCTGCAATCGGGTGACCGAGCGCATGGCCGGTCGCGGTCGGGTGCTGTTGCGCAAGTCGGGAACCGAGCCGTTGGTGCGGGTGATGGTCGAGGGCGACGAGGAAAGCTCGGTGCGCGGCTATGCCGATGAATTGGCTAAGATTGTTGCCGAAGTCTGTGCTTGATTGAGCTTGCTACCGAGGGTGCTCTTGGGTAACATCTGCGCCCTCTTTGATCGACGAGGTAAAACATGCGTCGCCCCTTGGTCGCCGGTAACTGGAAAATGCACGGTACCCGCGCCAGCGTCGCAGAGCTGATCGAAGAGCTTCGCCAGCTGGAGCTTCCGGCTGAAGTCGAAGTCGCGGTATTCCCTGGCAGCTTGCATATCGCCCAGGCCGTGGCCGCTCTGGCCGCTGGTGCCGTGAAAGTGGGTGCGCAGAATTGTGCGGTACAGGTGGAACAGGGCGCCTTGACCGGTGAGCTGGCGACGAGTCAGTTGGTCGATGCCGGATGCGAGCTGGTGCTGGTTGGCCACTCCGAGCGGCGTCTGATCCTGGGCGAGGGCGACGAAGCGGTGATTCGCAAGTTCGCCGCCGCGCAGGCTGCAGGTCTGGTGCCGGTGCTGTGTCTCGGCGAGACGCGCGAGCAGCGCGAAGCCGGTGCGACACTGGATGTGGTGGGTGCTCAGTTGGCTGCCGTGATCGACGCTCTGGGCGTCGAGCCGCTGGCGAAGGCGGTGCTGGCTTACGAGCCGGTTTGGGCCATAGGCACCGGGCTGACCGCTACGCCCGAGCAGGCCCAGGAAGTCCACGCGGCGATCCGTGCCCAGGTTGCGCAGGCGGATGCCGGGGTGGCGAGCGGTCTGAGAATTCTTTATGGCGGCAGTGTGAAGGCCGCCAGTGCAGCCGAGTTGTTCGGCATGCAGGATATCGATGGGGGGCTTGTGGGTGGAGCCTCTCTGAATGCGGATGAATTCGGTGCGATCTGTCGCGCTGCAGGAAACTGAAGAATGCTGGAAACAGTCATTGTGGTTCTGCACCTGCTGGGTGCGATCGGTGTAGTGGTGCTGGTGCTGTTGCAGCAGGGCAAGGGTGCCGATGCTGGCGCGTCGTTCGGTTCGGGGGCTTCGGCAACCGTATTCGGAAGCCAAGGTTCCTCTACCTTTCTGAGTAAGTTTACTGCTATACTCGCCACCGGTTTTTTCATTACTAGCTTGGGCTTAGCGTTCTTTGCTAAAGAAAAAGCTGATGCACTGACCCAGGTTGGTCTGCCAGATCCAGCGGTTCTGGAAGTTCAACAAAAGCCGGCAGCAGAAGATGTGCCGGTGCTCGAAGAGCAAACGCCCGCCGCCGATTCGTCGGATGTGCCGGAGGCTCCCGAGCAGTAACAGTTTTGCCGAGGTGGTGGAATTGGTAGACACGCTACCTTGAGGTGGTAGTGGCCATAGGCTGTAGGGGTTCGAGTCCCCTCCTCGGTACCATACTCAAGAAAGCCCGCAGTTCGCGGGCTTTCTTGTTGCTGGAGTCTCGGTTGACCCTCGAGGGGGGCAGCCGTATAATTCCGGCCCAGCTTTGACGCGGGGTGGAGCAGTCTGGTAGCTCGTCGGGCTCATAACCCGAAGGTCGTTGGTTCAAATCCAGCCCCCGCAACCAGTTTCAGCAGGCCCCTTTTCAGGGGCTTTTTGTTAGCTGAAAGACAGTGTCCGCCGGTATTTCAGGCGGTTCGAAGGGATGGGCGTTTCGCCCATTTTTTATTTGCACAGCATGCGCGAGGGCCGTTAAGTGTCGAGCAAGCTAGAACAGTTGCAGGCCTTGTTGGCCCCGGTAATCGAAGCACTCGGTTATCAGTGTTGGGGCATCGAGTTCCTGTCGCAGGGGCGTCATTCGCTGCTGCGTGTCTATATCGACAAGGAAGGCGGCATCCTGATCGACGATTGCGAGATCGTCAGCCGTCAGCTCAGCGGTGTGCTGGACGTCGAGGATCCCATTACCTCGGAGTACACCCTGGAAGTGTCTTCGCCCGGCATGGACCGGCCGTTGTTCACCCTGGAGCAGTTCGCCACCCACGTCGGCGAGCAAGTGAAGATCAAGCTGCGTTCGCCTTTCGACGGGCGGCGCAACTTTCAAGGCCTCCTCCGCGGTGTGGAGGAGCAGGACGTGGTAGTGCAGGTGGATGACCACGAGTACCTGTTGCCGGTCGACCTGATCGACAAGGCCAATATCATTCCCCGATTTGATTGAGACGCGGATCCCGCGAGAGCTCTGCGGCTAGCGCGAATGGCGCAAGTAGCGCACATGGCGCAAGTAGCGCGGATTGTGCAGATCCAATGGATTGCGAAAGGCGAGGCGTACGATGAGCAAAGAAGTACTGCTAGTTGTTGAGTCGGTATCCAACGAAAAGGGTGTGCCGGCTAGCGTAATTTTCGAGGCGCTGGAGTTGGCTCTGGCGACCGCAACCAAGAAACGTTTCGAAGACGAAGTCGATCTGCGCGTGGCGATCAACCGGCAGAACGGCAGCTACGAGACCTTCCGGCGCTGGACCGTGGTAGACGAGTCCGAGTTCGAAGACCCGGCCTACCAACTGACCGAAGACATGCCGCAGGCCATGGAAGCCGGCGCCAAGATCGGCGACGTGCTGGAGGAGAAGGTCGAGTCCATCGAGTTCGGCCGCATCGCCGCGCAGACCGCCAAACAGGTCATCGTGCAGAAAGTGCGCGAGGCCGAGCGTGCGCAGGTGGTCGACGCCTACCGCGAGCGCCTGGGCGAGATCATCTCCGGCACCGTGAAGAAGGTCACCCGCGACAATGTCATCGTCGACCTGGGCAACAACGCCGAGGCGCTGCTGGCCCGTGAAGACATCATTCCGCGCGAGACTTTCCGCGTTGGTGTGCGTCTGCGTGCCCTGCTCAAGGAAATTCGTACCGAGAACCGCGGCCCGCAACTGATCCTGTCGCGTACCGCTCCGGAAATGCTGATCGAGCTGTTCCGCATCGAAGTACCGGAAATCGCCGAAGGGCTGATCGACGTCAAGGCCGCCTCCCGTGATCCGGGTTCGCGCGCCAAGATCGCCGTACGCTCTAAGGACAAGCGTATCGACCCGCAGGGTGCCTGCATCGGTATGCGTGGTTCGCGCGTCCAGGCCGTTTCCGGCGAGCTGGGCGGTGAGCGCGTGGATATCGTGCTGTGGGACGACAACCCCGCGCAGTTCGTCATCAATGCCATGTCGCCGGCTGAAGTGGCTGCGATCATCGTCGATGAAGATGCCCATGCCATGGACATCGCCGTTGGCGAAGACAACCTGGCCCAGGCCATTGGTCGTGGCGGTCAGAACGTGCGTCTTGCCAGTCAGTTGACCGGCTGGACGCTGAACGTGATGACCGAAGCGGACATCCAGGCCAAGCAACAGGCAGAAACCGGCGACATCATGCAGTCCTTCATCGACGAGCTGGAAGTCGACGAAGAACTGGCTCAAGTCCTGGTTGAAGAGGGTTTCACCAGTCTCGAAGAGATTGCCTACGTACCCATGGAAGAAATGCTCAGTATCGACGGCTTCGACGAGGAGATCGTCAATGAGCTGCGTGCACGGGCCAAGGATCGTCTGCTGACCAAGGCGATCGCCAACGAGGAGAAGTTGGCCGATGCCCATCCGGCAGATGATTTGCTGGAACTGGAAGGCATGGACAAGGCGCTGGCTCTGGAGCTTGCGCTGCGCGGCGTGATTACCCGTGAAGACCTGGCCGAGCAGTCGATTGACGACCTGCTCGACATCGACGGCATCGACGAAGAGCGTGCCGGCAAGCTGATCATGGCCGCCCGAGCCCATTGGTTCGAATAAGCGGTTGCGGCCTGAGGAGAAAGATGCATGACGCAAGTCACGGTGAAAGAACTGGCCACAGTGGTCGACACCCCGGTTGAGCGCCTGCTGCAGCAGATGCGTGAAGCTGGGCTGTCCCACAGCAGTGCCGAACAGGTAGTGACCGATAGCGAGAAACAGGCCCTGCTGGCCCATCTCAAGAGCAGTCACGGCGACAAGGTCGAAGAGCCGCGCAAGATTACCTTGCAACGCAAGACCACCAGCACGCTGCGCGTCGCTGGTAGCAAGACCATCAGTGTTGAAGTGCGCAAGAAGAAGACCTTCGTCAAGCGCAGCCCGGAAGAGCTGGAAGCCGAGAAGCAGCGCGAGCTGGAAGCTCAGCAGGCCGCTGCCGAGGCCGAGCGCCTGAAGGCCGAGGAAGAAGCCAAGCGCAAGGCCGAAGAAGAAGCCAAGCGCCAGGCAGCTGCGGCCCCGGCGGCGGTTGACGGCGTTGCCGCGGTTGCCGCGCCGGTCAGCGAACCGGTGGTGGCTGCTCCTGTGGTCGAGGTCGAACGCAAGAAGGAAGAAGTGCGTCGTCCCGAGAAGGCACGCAGCGACGACGACGAGCGCCGCGATCGCAAGCACACCCAGCATCGCCCGACCGTCAAGGAGAAGGCGCCGGCTCCGCGCGTCGCGCCGCGCAGCGTCGACGAAGAGAGCGACGGTTTCCGTCGCGGTGGCCGTGGCAAGGCCAAGATGAAGAAGCGCAACCAGCATGGCTTCCAGAGCCCGACAGGCCCTATTGTGCGCGACGTATCGATTGGCGAGACCATTACTGTTTCCGATCTGGCCCAGCAGATGGCCATCAAAGGCGCGGAAATCGTCAAGTTCATGTTCAAGATGGGCACCCCGGTGACCATCAACCAGGTGCTGGATCAGGAAACCGCCCAGTTGATCGCCGAGGAATTCGGCCACAAGGTCAAGCTGGTCAGCGACAACGCCCTGGAAGAGCAACTGGCCGAGTCGCTGAAGTTCGAGGGCGAGGCCTTCCAGCGCGCGCCGGTAGTGACCGTCATGGGCCACGTCGACCACGGCAAGACCTCCCTGCTCGACTACATCCGTCGCGCCAAGGTGGCCTCCGGTGAGGCGGGTGGCATCACCCAGCACATCGGCGCCTACCACGTGGAAACCGACCGCGGCATGGTGACCTTCCTCGACACCCCGGGCCACGCTGCGTTTACCCAGATGCGTGCCCGTGGTGCCCAGGCCACCGACATCGTCATCCTGGTGGTGGCGGCGGACGACGGCGTGATGCCGCAGACCCAGGAAGCGGTGCAGCACGCGAAAGCGGCTGGCGTGCCGATCGTGGTCGCGGTGAACAAGATCGACAAGCCCGATGCCAACCCGGACAACATCAAGAACGGCCTGGCCGCTCTCGACGTGATCCCGGAAGAGTGGGGCGGCGATGCACCTTACGTGCACGTTTCGGCCAAGATGGGTACCGGTATCGACGAATTGCTCGAAGCCGTATTGCTGCAGGCTGAAGTGCTCGAGCTGAAAGCCACGCCGTCGGCCCCGGGCCGTGGTGTGGTGGTTGAATCGCGCCTGGACAAGGGCCGCGGCCCGGTGGCCACGGTGCTGGTGCAGGACGGTACCCTGCGTCAGGGCGACATGGTCCTGGTCGGCGTCAACTACGGCCGCGTGCGTGCCATGCTTGACGAGAACGGCAAGTCGATCAAGGAAGCCGGTCCGTCGATTCCGGTCGAGATTCTCGGCCTGGACGGCACGCCGGATGCCGGTGACGAGATGATGGTGGTGGCCGACGAGAAGAAGGCCCGCGAAGTTGCGCTGTTCCGTCAGGGCAAGTTCCGCGAGGTCAAGCTGGCTCGTGCGCACGCCGGCAAGCTGGAAAACATCTTCGAGAACATGGGCCAGGAAGAGAAGAAGACCCTCAACATCGTGCTCAAGGCCGATGTGCGTGGTTCTCTGGAAGCCCTGCAGGGCTCGCTCAGCACCCTGGGCAACGACGAAGTGCAGGTGCGCGTGGTCGGTGGCGGCGTCGGTGGCATCACCGAGTCCGATGCCAACCTGGCGCTGGCCTCCAACGCCGTGCTGTTCGGCTTCAACGTCCGTGCCGACGCCGGTGCGCGCAAGATCGTCGAGGCCGAAGGCCTGGACATGCGCTACTACAACGTCATCTACGACATCATCGAGGACGTCAAGAAGGCGCTCACCGGTATGCTCGGCAGCGACGTGCGGGAGAACATCCTGGGCATCGCCGAGGTGCGTGATGTGTTCCGTTCGCCGAAGTTCGGCGCGGTGGCCGGCTGTATGGTCGTCGAAGGCACCGTCTACCGTAACCGTCCGATCCGCGTACTGCGCGAGGACGTGGTGATCTTCGAGGGCGAGCTGGAGTCCCTGCGTCGCTTCAAGGACGACATGTCCGAGGTGCGTAACGGCATGGAGTGCGGTATCGGCGTGAAGAGCTACAACGACGTCAAGGTCGGCGACAAGATCGAAGTGTTCGAGAAGGTCCAGGTGGCGCGCAGCCTGTAAATACAGCTGCAAGCCTCAAGCGGCAAGCTTCAAGAGGTGGCCTGGCCTACCTGTTGAGCTTGCCGTTTGGCTTTTTAGTATTTTTTAGCTTGAAGCTTAGAGCTTGAAGCTTGAGGCAGCTTTTATGGCCAAAGACTACAGCCGTACCCAGCGTATCGGCGATCAGATGCAGCGCGAGCTGGCCCTGATGATCCAGCGCGAGATCAAGGATCCGCGCCTGGGCCTGGTGACCATCACCGCGGTGGACGTCAGCCGCGACCTGTCCCATGCCAAGGTGTTTATCACCGTGATGGGCAAGGACGACGATGCCGAGCAGATCAAGCTCAACCTGGAGATCCTCGGCGAGGCGGCGGGCTACCTGCGCATGCTGCTGGGCAAGTCGATGAAGGTGCGCACCATTCCGCAACTGCACTTCCAGTACGACGCCAGCATCCGCCGCGGCGCCGAGCTGTCGGCGCTGATCGAGCGGGCGGTGGCGGAAGATCGCAAGCACCAGGACGGCGGCGAGGAGTAAGGCGTGGCCCAGGTCAAACGTATACGGCGCAAGGTCGACGGCATCATCCTGCTGGACAAGCCGCGCGGCTTCACCTCCAACGCCGCGCTGCAGAAGGTGCGCTGGCTGCTCAACGCGGAGAAGGCCGGCCACACCGGCAGCCTCGACCCGCTGGCTACCGGCGTGCTGCCGCTGTGCTTCGGCGAGGCGACCAAGTTCTCCCAGTACCTGCTCGATGCCGACAAGGGCTACGAGACCCTGGCCCAGCTCGGTGTCACCACCACCACCGGCGATGCCGAGGGCGAGGTGCTGGAGCGCCGTCCGGTGACCGTTGGTCGCGCCGAGATCGAGGCGCTGCTGCCGCGTTTTCGTGGCGAAATCAAACAGATACCGCCGATGTACTCGGCCCTGAAGAAGGACGGCCAGCCGCTGTACAAGCTGGCCCGTGCCGGCGAGGTAGTGGAGCGCGAGGCGCGTTCTGTTACTATTGCGCGCCTGGATTTGCTGGCCTGCGAGGGCGAGCAGGCCCGCCTGGCGGTCGATTGCAGCAAGGGCACCTATATTCGCACCCTGGTCGAGGATCTCGGCCAACTGCTCGGTTGCGGCGCGCACGTCGCCGAGCTGCGCCGGACCAAGGCGGGCCCGTTCGACCTGAGCCGCACCGTGACCCTGGAAGAGCTGGAAGCGGCGCATGCCGAAGGCGGCAACGAAGCGCTGGATCGCTTCCTGCTACCGGCCGATAGCGGTCTGCAGGACTGGCCGCTGCTGCAGTTCTCCGAGCACAGCGCGTTCTACTGGTTGCAAGGGCAGCCGGTGCGAGCGCCGGAAGCACCGAAGTTCGGCATGGTGCGGGTGCAGGATCACAATGGTCGCTTCATCGGCATCGGTGAGGTGAGTGACGATGGGCGTATCGCTCCGCGTCGATTGATTTATACCGGTGCGTAGCACCGAAAGGTTCGGCCGAGATGGCTGAAAGCCTGATGCTGACGACGTCGTCATCAGGTGCTGCGAGGGTGGCTGTTAGTAGGCACGGTCATACCTCTTTTTAAAACACGGGAAGCGATTCCCGGCCTATTGAGACTGCTTCGGCAGTTTCCAGATGAGAGGAAGCCAACATGGCACTCAGCGTTGAAGAAAAAGCCCAGATCGTTAACGACTACAAGCAAGCTGAAGGCGATACCGGTAGCCCGGAAGTGCAGGTTGCCCTGCTGACCGCCAACATCAACAAGCTGCAAGGTCACTTCAAGGCCAACGGTAAGGATCACCACAGCCGTCGTGGTCTGATCCGTATGGTTAACCAGCGTCGTAAGCTGCTGGACTACCTGAAGGGTAAGGACACCAGTCGTTACAGCGCCCTGATCGGTCGCCTGGGCCTGCGTCGTTAATAGACGCGAGCTGCACAAGTTGGAAGCTGGGAGTTCGGCGTCGCGAGTGGGGAGTGATCCTCACCTCGTGGCGCTGGGCTTCCAGCTTTTGGCTTTTCGAGGGATGCACCGGGTCCGACTCCCGCGCTTCTTTCCAATTTCCCCCAAGGCAACAAAGAGAAGGAAAACACCGTGAACCCGGTAATCAAGAAATTCCAGTTCGGTCAGTCGACCGTTACCCTCGAGACTGGCCGTATCGCCCGTCAAGCCTCCGGCGCAGTGCTGGTCACCGTCGACGACGACGTCAGCGTGCTGGTCGCCGTAACCGGCGCCAAGACTGCCGACCCGAGCAAGGGCTTCTTCCCGCTGTCCGTGCACTACCAGGAAAAGACCTACGCTGCCGGCAAGATCCCCGGCGGTTTCTTCAAGCGTGAGGCGCGTCCCTCCGAGAAGGAAACCCTGACCTCGCGTCTGATCGACCGTCCGATCCGCCCGCTGTTCCCGGAAGGCTTCCAGAACGAAGTGCAGGTCATCTGCACCGTGGTTTCCACCAGCAAGAAGACCGATCCGGACATCGCCGCGATGATCGGTACCTCGGCCGCCCTGGCCATCTCCGGCATCCCGTTCAACGGCCCGATCGGTGCTGCGCGCGTCGCCTTCCATCCGGAAACCGGCTACCTGCTGAACCCGAACTACGAGCAGCTCAAGGCTTCGAGCCTGGACATGGTCGTGGCCGGCACCAAGGACGCCGTGCTGATGGTCGAATCGGAAGCCAAAGAGCTGACCGAAGACCAGATGTTGGGCGCCGTACTGTTCGCCCATGAGGAGTTCCAGGTGGTCATCCAGGCTGTCGCCGAGCTGGCTGCCGAAGCCGGCAAGCCGACCTGGGACTGGCAGCCGAAGCCGGAAAACACCGCACTGCTGAACGCCATCCGTGGCGAGTTCGGTGACGCGATTTCCCAGGCCTACACCATCACCATCAAGCAGGACCGCTACGCGCGTCTGGGCGAGCTGCGCGATCAGGTGGTTGCCAAGTTCTCCGGCGAAGAAGGGCAGCCGAGCGCCGGTGAAGTCAAAGACGCCTTCGGCGAGATCGAATACCGCACCGTGCGCGAGAACATCGTCAACGGCAAACCGCGTATCGATGGTCGTGACACCCGCACCGTGCGTGGCCTGAACATCGAAGTCGGGGTACTGGACAAGACCCACGGCTCGGCGCTGTTCACCCGTGGCGAAACCCAGGCGCTGGTCGTGGCCACCCTCGGTACCGCCCGCGACGCGCAACTGCTCGACACCCTCGAAGGCGAGAAGAAAGACCCCTTCATGCTGCACTACAACTTCCCGCCGTACTCGGTCGGTGAGTGTGGCCGCATGGGCGCTACTGGCCGTCGCGAAATCGGCCATGGCCGTCTGGCCCGTCGTGGCGTTGCCGCCATGCTGCCGAGCGCTGACGAGTTCCCGTACACCATCCGCGTGGTGTCGGAAATCACCGAGTCCAACGGTTCTTCCTCCATGGCTTCGGTGTGCGGCGCTTCGCTGGCGCTGATGGACGCCGGTGTGCCGATGAAGGCGCCGGTGGCCGGTATCGCCATGGGCCTGGTGCTGGAAGGTGAGAAATTCGCCGTCCTGACCGACATCCTCGGCGACGAAGACCACCTGGGCGACATGGACTTCAAGGTAGCCGGTACCGCCAAGGGCGTCACCGCGCTGCAGATGGACATCAAGATCCAGGGCATCACCGAAGAGATCATGGAGCAGGCGCTGGAGCAGGCGCTGGAAGCGCGCCTGAACATCCTCGGCCAGATGAACCAGGTCATCGCCCAATCGCGCAGCGAACTGTCGGCCAACGCGCCGACCATGCTGGCGATGAAGATCGACCAGGACAAGATCCGCGACGTCATCGGCAAGGGTGGCGCCACCATCCGCGCCATCTGCGAAGAGACCAAGGCTTCGATCGATATCGAAGACGACGGCTCGATCAAGATCTTCGGCGAAACCAAGGAAGCGGCCGAGGCTGCCAAGCAGCGCGTGCTGGCCATCACCGCGGAAGCCGAGATCGGCAAGATCTACGTCGGCAAGGTCGAGCGCATCGTCGACTTCGGCGCCTTCGTCAACATCCTGCCGGGCAAGGACGGCCTGGTGCACATCTCCATGCTGAGTGATCAGCGCGTGGAGAAGGTCACTGACGTGCTGAAGGAAGGCCAGGAAGTGAAAGTGCTGGTGCTGGACGTGGACAACCGCGGCCGTATCAAGCTGTCGATCAAGGACGTCGCTGCTGCCGAGGCCTCTGGCGTCTAAGCACGTTTAGTCTGTTCGAACGAGAAGGGCTCCTGCGGGAGCCCTTTTTTGTGCGCGATCGTCAGGGTTCGTCACTGCCGACTTGAGATGCGCCGGCGATGCATGCATGCGTTTACTCGGTTATCGGATCATGCAAATTGCCCGAGAGTTTTTTTGCGACTCGGCGAAATGCAATCAAAAGCATAATGGCGATTTTGTTTAAGTGTTTGTTTTTAAAGGATTTAATTTAATTTAAAGACCTGGCACAGGCCCTGCAACAGTACTGCTGAACCTGCAACCAGGAGTTGGTTTGCAGATTGTCTGGAACGTACAGGAGTCGAACCATGAAACAGCCAATCAAGCGTATTGCTCTCGCCACCCTGACCGCCACTGCCCTCGGCCTGTCGCTGGCGTCCACGGCGTTCGCCCAGCCGGCCGAGGCCGTGCAGCCGACCCTGCTGGCCGCCAATACCAGCGTGGACAAGGCCGAGCAGGCGGTGTCCGACACCTGGATCACCAGCAAGGTCAAATCCAGCTTTATCGCCGACCAGAGCCTGAGCGGCCTGGACATCAAGGTCGAGACCAATCAGGGCGTGGTCGCGCTGTCCGGCGTGGTGGCCAGCGAGGCCGAGCGCGAACTGGCCATCGCCAAGGCCAAGGAAATCGAAGGCGTGCGTGACGTGTCGGCCGACGGCCTGAAAGCCGCCGACTGATAAGTGAGCGTGGCGGGTCGAGGCCCGCCGCTTCGCCAACCACAGGGAGCCATGACCATGAACAGCGACATCATCAAGGGTAAGTGGAAGCAGCTCAGCGGGCGCATCAAGGAGCGCTGGGGCAACCTCACCGACGACGACCTGGACGTCGCCGAGGGCCACAGCGAGTACCTCGCCGGCAAGCTGCAGGAACGCTATGGCTGGACCAAGGAGAAGGCCCAGCAGGAGTTGCGCGACTTCAGCGACAAGCTCTGACGCCGCGTTACAGACCAAGGCCCCGCCGGCATCGCCGGCGGGGCCTTGGCGTATGTGCGCGCATCAGATGCCGCGCTTGCTGCGAATCTCCACCAGGCGCCCGCCCTCGAAGCGCAGGAAGTGGTACATGCCGCCGCGTGGCCCGTAGGTCCATTCCTCGACGGCGACCTCGTTGCGAAAGCCGTACTGGTCGAGCACTTCCTTGTAGCCGAGAAAGTCGCGGCTCAGCGGTTCACCGCATTTGCCCTGGACTTCGCTGATCGGCGCGCTGGTGCTGACCAGGGCGCTGCCGCAGCGGTAGGTGGAGGAGGCTTCGGCCAGCGGCAGGGCCAGCAGTAACAGCAGCGGGGCGTGGTTGAGGCGGATCACTGGCGGTTCCTGGTGTGGTTTCAGTGCTGACGACGGCGTTCGATGGCGACCAGGCGGTTGCCCTCGAAGCGCAGGATGCTGAGCATGCCGTTGCTCGGCCCGTAGACCCATTCCTCGACCAGGTATTCGCGGCGGTCGTAGGAGCCCAGGGTGTAACCGATGGGATCGCGATGCAGCGGCTCGCCGCACTTGCGTTCGACCTCGAAGGGACGGTCGCCGAGGCTGACCAACTGGCTGCCGCAACGCAGGGTATCGGCGTGCAGGGGGGCGCTGGCCAGGGCGGCCAGCAGCGCGTAGAGGGCGGTGAAGGGGCGACGACGCATGGCGCTACTCGCTGTCCAGGTGGAGCGGGGTGAGCACGCGGCCATCGGCCTCGGGCTCTCCTAGATTGACATCGATCAGGTACAGGCGTTCGTCGGCCAGGCCGCCTTGGGCGACCAGGTAGTCCTTGATCGCCGCCGCGCGTTGCTGGGCCAGCTGGCGCAGCAGCAGCTTGCTCTGCGCCCAGGAGTCGAGCACGGCCTGGCGCATACGCTGATGACGCTGCTCGTCGTCGAGTTCGGCCCATTCGGCCGGCGGCTGCTGCTTGAGGCGGGCGCGGTAGATGCCTTCGAGCAGGATCGCCTGGTCGTCCTCGTCCACCACCAGCTCGTCGGCGCTGGCCGGCACCTTGTCGCCGCGGCGCTGCAGCATCTTGTACCAGGTCTCGCGGAACTCGCGTTGCAGACGCTGCTCGGCCAGCAGCGGGCCGTCGGCGCGCTGGGCACTCTGGCCTTCCACTTCCAGGCGCAGCGCCGGGCGTTCCTGCAGGGCCTTGGCCAGGGTGTCGAGGGCCTGGCGTGCGTCGTCGCCCAGGGCGTCCGAGCCGGCGTCGAACGGCACGGTGCTGAGGTCGACGTCGCTGCCGCCGGCGACCAGGCCGGCGACGAACTTGAACGGTGCCTGCGCCGCGCGCAGCACCAGGTTGCGCAGGGTCTGCCAGACGATGGGCATGACGCTGAACTCGGGGTTGTTGAGGTCGCCCTTGACCGGCAGCTCGATGGCGATCTTGCCCTCGGTGTCCTTGAGCAGGGCCACCGCCAGGCGGATCGGCAGGTCGACGGCGTCCGGGCTGTCGACCTTCTCGCCCAGCTGCAGGTTCTCCACCAGCACCTTGTTCTCGGCGTTGAGCTGGCCCTTCTCGATGCGGTAGTGCAGGTCGAGGTTGAGCCGGCCCTTGCGGATGCGGTAGCCGGCGAACTTGCCGGAGTAGGGGGTGACGGTGGTCAGCTCGACGTTCTTGAAGCTGGTGGCGATGTCCAGGCTGTTGAGCGGGTCGAAGGGGGTGAGCTTGCCCTTGACGCTGACCGGCGCGTACTTGTCCACCTTGCCTTGGATGTCGACGCTGGCGGCCTGCGGGCTCTGGTTGTCGAGGATGCCGATGCGCCCGTTCATCTGCTGGATGGCGGTGGCGAAGCTGGGGGTCAGGCTGAAGTCGGCGAAGTTGGCCGAGCCGTCGTTGATGGTCACGCCGCCGATGCGCACGGCCAGCGGTTTGCCCGCATCCGCCTGAGCCGCAGCCGGCGCGGCAGGCTGCGGCACGATCAGCTCGCTGACGTTGGTGCTCAGGTTCTCGTTGATCACGAAGCGCGCATAGGGCTGATCCAGCTCGACCTGGTCGATGGCCAGGCTTTCGCCGTGGCGATAGTCGAGGCCGTTCACCCGCACCTGCTGCCAGCGCAGGAAGTCGCGCTCGCGCAGGGTATCGAGGGTGTGCAGCTGGTCGAGCCTGGCGTTGCCGCTCACCTGGAGCGCCAGCGGTGCGGTGCTCTCGAGTTGCACCTCGAGGTCGCTGCCGAGCAGGCCGCTGCGCAGTTCCAGGCGGATAAAGGGGCTGAGGTAGGCCTGGGCCAGGCGCAGGTCGATGTCCTGGGTGGCGACCTTGAGCTGGGCGCTGGTGGGCTGCAGCTGCACCTGGCCGGCCGCCTGCAGCTTGCCCTGTTTGCCCAGGCCGGTCTCCAGCTTGAGGCCGAAGGGCTTGTCGCCGAGGCTGTCGAAATCGCTCAGCTCGAGGTTCAGCGGGCCGACCTCCAGCGCCACCTCCTGCTGCGGCACGCGGTCGACCAGGTGGGCCTGGTAGTCGCGCAGCTGCACGTCGCGCAGCAGCACCTGCCAGGGCTTGCTCGCTGCTTCTGCCGGCGCCGGCTCGCTGGCTGCCGTCGGCTGGCCGGCAAACAGCTTCTGCCAGTCCAGTTCGCCGTCGGCCTCGCGCGCGGCCCAGGCTTCCAGGCCCTGGCTGCGTACCTGGCCGATGACCACCTGCTGCTTGGCCAGGTCCAGGCTGGCGTCGGCGACGTCGAGGCGCTGCAGGCGCAGCAGCGGCTTGCCTGCGGGGCTGTCGATGGCGAAGGGCGCCAGCTGGATGGCGAGCTTGCTCAGTTGCAGCTCGGTGCCGCTGGAAAGATCGAGGCGGTAGTCGCTGCTGAGGTCGATCTGGCCCTCCTTCAGCTCTAGCGGCAGGGCATCGCGCACGTAGGGCCAGATGGCACGCAGGCGGCCGTCGCTGAGCTTGAGGCTGCCGCTGGAGGTGAGCGGCACCAGGCCTATGCGGCCCTGCCAGTCGATGCGGCCGCCATGGGGGCCGGTGGCGGCCAGGGTCATTGCGGCGTTGTCGCCTTCCAGGGTGCTGAGGTTGTGCAGTTCCAGGTTGAGCGAGTCGTAGGCGAACTCCACCGGCTCGCTGGGGCGCAGGTCCTGGAAGTACAGGGAGTTCTCGCGCAGGCCGACCTTGTCGATGCGCAGCGGGAAGGGTTCGCTCGGCGGCGCTGCGGCGGCGTCCGCCGGGCTCTCCGGCAGTTTGAACAACTGCGTGAGGTTGAGCGTGCCGTCCTTGGCGAACAGCACCTCGGCGTGCGCGCCGTCCAGCTCGACCTCGGCCAGGTGCAGGGCGCCGCTCCACAGGCTGTCCAGTTGCAGGTTGGCGTACAGCTGCGTGAAGCCGAGCTGTTGCAGTTGCGGCTCGCCGATGGCCAGGCCCCACAGGCGCAGCTCCAGGCTGAAGGGGTTGAGCTGCAGGCGCTGCAGGCTGGCCGGCACGCTGGCGTACTGCGTCAGTTGCTGGTTGGCGATGCGCAGGGCGATGCCCGGCAGAATCAGGAAGCCGATCAGGCTGTAGAGGAAGAGGGCGATCAACAGGGCGCTCAGCGCGCGCTTCAGTCCTTTGGGCATGGCGAGGCGTCATCTATCCAGACGAAGAGATGCCTTGGAGTATGGCACGCCGGTTCGGTTCCGGGCGTGCGCCGCGCCGCGCATTTTTCTCTGCCGTGGGCCGCTCAGAACCTCAGGATCAGGGTCTTCAGCGGCGGCTTGGCGTCGTGCGAGGGGAAGTCGGCGGCCGGCGCCAGCACCTGGCAGTCGCCTACCGGGCGGCCGAGCTTGGCGGCGCAACGCAGCACCTGTTCGCGCCAGTCGGCCAGCTCCACCTTCGCCAGGTTGTTGCAGCACACCAGCGTGCCGCCCTCGGCGGTGGCCAGGATGGCCGGCTTGAGCAGGCTCTGGTAGTCGCGCAGCAGGTCGACGGTGCCGAAGGCGCTCTTGGCCCAGGCCGGCGGGTCGAGGAACACCAGGTCGAACTGGCGCGGCGCCAGGCGCGGGTAGGCCGGCAGCTTCTGCCCGCGGCGGCTGGCGATGGGCAGGTCGGCCAACTGGCGGATCGCCGGGAAGTAGTCGGACTGGACGAACTGCATGGCCGGCAGGCCGGGGTTCAGCGCGCCGTTCTCGCGGCCCACCGCCAGGTTGCCTTCGGCGAAGTCGAGGTTGACCACCTCGCGCGCGCCGCCGGCCGCGGCGCAGAGGCCGACGCCGCAGGTGTAGGCGAACAGGTTGAGCACGGACTGGCCGGCGCTGTTGGCCTTGATCCAGCCGCGGGCGTTGCGCAAATCGAGAAACAGCAGCGGGTCCTGCCCGGGATGGCGGCCACGCACCCGGTAGTTCAGGCCCCATTCCTGGCCGAGCATATCGTCCAGCGCCTCGGGCGTGGCCTGGTACACCGCGTCGCGGCGGTCGACGCGCGAATTGCCGCCTGCGCGGTCGTTGTAGACCAGGTGCAGGTCGAGGCCGAGACGCTCGTTGATGGCGCTGTGCAGCGCGAGCAGCACTTCGCGCTGCAGCGGTTGGTGAAAACTTTGCACCAGCAGCTGCGGGCCGTAGCGATCGAGGGTGAGGCCGGGGGCGCCTTCCTGGCTGCCGTGGAACAGGCGGTAGCAGTCGGTGCCTTGGGCGTGCAGCTCGGCCAGCAGCGACTGGCGGGCAGCGAGGGCGGCGGAGAGCGCCTGGTCGAGAGAGGACATGCGCGGCGTCTCGGAACGGGAGGGCGCGCAGTTTACCAAGAAAAACGCCGGCTCTCGGCCGGCGTTGCGTAGGTTGGGCTGAGCGCAGCGAAGCCCAACGGCGGGCTGCAGGGCACGACAGGTGCCTATCCCGTTGGGCTTCGGGGCTGCGCCCCTCAACCCAACCTACGATGCGTGCAGGGCGGGTGAAGCGAGGGGCGTTCGCGAATTACACCCGCCCTACGGTCAGGCGCGTTCGATCGCCAGCGCCACGCCCTGGCCGCCGCCGATGCACAGGGTGGCCAGGCCCTTCTTCGCGTCGCGCTTGATCATCTCGTGCAGCAGGCTGACCAGCACCCGGCAGCCCGAGGCGCCGATGGGATGGCCGAGGGCGATGGCGCCGCCGTTGACGTTGACCTTCTGCGCATCCCAGCCCAGTTCCTGGCCGACCGCCAGGGCCTGGGCGGCGAAGGCCTCGTTAGCTTCGATCAGGTCCAGCTCGGCCAGGTTCCAGCCGGCCTTGTCCAGGCAGCGGCGGGTGGCCGAGACCGGGGCGATGCCCATGATCGCCGGGTCGACCCCGGCATTGGCGTAGGCCTTAATTTTGGCCAGCACCGGCAGGCCGAGCGCCTGCGCCTTGGCCGCGCTCATCAGCAGTACCGCGGCCGCGCCGTCGTTAAGGCTGGAGGCATTGCCGGCGGTAACGCTGCCGTCCTTCTTGAACGCGGGCTTGAGCTTGCCCAGGCTTTCGGCCGTAGTCCCGGCGCGCGGCTGCTCGTCGCTGGCGAAGGCGACGGGCTCGCCCTTGCGCTGCGGGATCAGCACCGGAGCGATCTCGGCGGCGAAGCGAGCGCTCTCGATGGCGGCGCAGGCCTTCTGCTGCGAGGCGGCGGCGAAGGCGTCCTGGGCTTCGCGGGAAATCCCGTATTTCTCCACCAGGTTCTCCGCGGTGATGCCCATATGGTAGTCGTTGAAGGCGTCCCATAGTCCGTCGAGGATCATGCTGTCCTGCAACTGGGCGTGGCCCATGCGCAGGCCGGTGCGGGCCTTCGGTAAGACATAGGGCGCCAGGCTCATATTTTCCATGCCGCCGGCGATGATCACTTCGGCGTCGCCGCAGCGAATCGCCTGGGCGGCCAGGTGCAGGGCTTTCAGACCCGAGCCGCAGACCTTGTTCAGGGTCAGCGCCGGCACGGCGTGGGGCAGGCCGGCGCGGATGGCCGCCTGGCGCGCCGGGTTCTGCCCGGAGCCGGCGGTCAGCACCTGGCCGAGGATCACCTCGTCGACCTGAGCGCCGTCGAGGCCGGTCTGCTCCAGCAGGCGCTTGATCACGATAGCGCCGAGCTCGGGCGCGGGAATCTCGGCCAGGCTGCCCTGGAAGCTGCCGATGGCGGTGCGGGTGGCGGCAACGATGACGACGTCTTGCATGTGCAGATCCTCGATTCGGTTCAGACAATGACCGGAAAGACGCTGATGGTCGCATGGCTGGCTGTGACCGGCCAGCCACGCCTGCTAAGGCGCCAGGCGACGGCGGGCGCGCTGTGCGGCGCTGTTGCGCACGGCCCAGCGCAACAGGTTGGCGGTGCGCTGCACGCTGGCGCGGATCAAGGGGCGGCGCCAGGCCGCCTGGCGTTCGCCGAGCAGGTCGCTGGCCCAGTCCGGCAACAGGTCGACGCCGGCCTGCAGCATCAGGCTGCCGAAAGGCTTGGCCAGGATGCTCGGCATCGGCGCGGCGTAGAGCAGTCGCACCACTTCGCGGGTGCACTCATCGCAGAGCAGGTGCGGGCGCAGGCGCTGCAGATAGTCGGCGATGGCCTGTGTCGATTTTGGGACCTCCTGCGCGCCGAGGCGTTCGGCGATTAGCGCTACTTCGCGGTAGTAGCGATCCTGCTCGGCCACTGGCAGCTGCGGGTCGACGTAGCGCAGGTAGCCGGCGAGAAATTGGCTGACCTCGGAGACATGCACCCAGGTCAGCAGCTCGGGATCGCTGGCGCTGTAAGGGCGACCGTCCGGCGCATGGCCGACCACCTGCAGGTGGATGCGGCGCACCTTGTCGATCAGCTGTTCGGCATCGTGTCGGCCGCCATAGGTGGTGCCGGCGATAAACAGGCTGGTGCGGCGCAGGCGGCCGAGCATGTCCTGGCGAAAGCTGGAGTGATCCCAGACGCCGGCCAGCGCCAGCGGGTGGAGCATCTGCAGGAGCAGCGCGGAGATGCCGCCGACCATCATCGCGGTGAAGTCGGCGTGCACTTGCCAGACCATCGACTGCGGGCCGAACAGGCCGGCATCGCCGCGCGGTTGGTCGAGGTCGAGCACGCCCAGCGAGGCGCCGGTGAGGCTGTGCACCTGTTTTTCGATCTGACGACGTAGGCTTTCCATGGCGCGCAGTGTCGAGCCTTGGTTCGGCAGACGCAAGACAGAGCCCCGTAGGGTGCGCCGTGTGTACCTTCACACGCCGCGGCGGCTTCCGCGGTGCGCGCGGCGCACCCTACGTTGGGTTCAGCGGTTCAGCGGTTCAGCGGTTCAGGCGCTGGCCGATCAGGCTGTCGACCACGCTGGGGTCGGCCAGGGTCGAGGTGTCGCCCATACTGTCCAGCTCGTTGCAGGCGATCTTGCGCAGGATGCGTCGCATGATCTTGCCCGAGCGGGTCTTGGGCAGACCCGGCGCCCACTGGATCAGCTCCGGCTTGGCGAAACTGCCGATCTCCTTGCCGACCAGGGCCAGCAGGTCCTTCTTCAGCTCGTCGGACGGTTCCTGGCCATTCATCAGGGTGACGTAGGCGTAGATGCCCTGGCCCTTGACGTCGTGCGGGTAGCCGACCACGGCTGCTTCGGCCACCGCATCGTGCAGCACCAGCGCGCTTTCCACCTCGGCGGTGCCGATGCGGTGGCCGGAGACGTTGATCACGTCGTCGACGCGGCCGGTGATCCAGTAGTAGCCGTCCTCGTCGCGGCGCGCACCGTCGCCGGTGAAGTAGTAGCCGGGGTAGGGCTTGAAGTAGGTGTCGATCATGCGCTGATGATCGCCGTAGACGCTGCGGATCTGGCTCGGCCAGCTGGCCTTGATGGCCAGCACGCCGCTGCCGGGGCCGTCGATCTCCTTGCCCTGTTCGTCGAGCAGCACCGGCTGCACGCCGAAGAAGGGGCGGGTGGCCGAGCCGGGCTTGAGGTCGGTGGCGCCGGGCAGCGGGGTGATCAGGATGGAGCCGGTTTCGGTCTGCCACCAGGTATCGACGATGGGGCAGCGCATGTCGCCGACCACATGGAAATACCATTCCCAGGCCTCGGGGTTGATCGGCTCGCCCACCGTACCGAGCAGACGCAGGCTCGAACGCGAGGTGGACTTGACCGGCGCCTCGCCTTCGCGCATCAGCGCACGCAGAGCGGTGGGGGCGGTGTAGAAGGTATTGACCTGGTGCTTATCGATCACCTGCCAGAAGCGCGAGGCGTCCGGGTAGTTGGGCACACCCTCGAACATCAGTGTGGTGGCGGCGTTGGCCAGCGGGCCGTAGACGATGTAGCTGTGCCCGGTGACCCAGCCGACATCGGCGGTGCACCAGTAAATGTCGCCCTCGTGGTAGTCGAACACGTATTTGTGGGTCATCGCCGCACCGAGCAGGTAGCCGCCGGTGCTGTGCAGCACGCCCTTGGGTTTGCCCGTCGAGCCCGAGGTGTAGAGGATAAACAGCGGGTCCTCGGCGTCCATCGGCTCGGCCGGGCAGTCAGCCTCGACCTCCTTGAGCGCCTGGTGATACCAGAGGTCTCGGCCTTCCACCCAGGCCACGTCGCCCTGGGTGCGCTCGACCACCACCACGGTGGAAACGTTCGGGCAGCTCTGCAGGGCCTTGTCGACGTTGTTCTTCAGCGGGATGTATTTGCCGCCGCGCACGCCCTCGTCGGCGGTGATCACGGTACGGCAGTCGGCATCGAGGATGCGGTCGCGCAGGGCATCGGGCGAGAAGCCACCGAACACCACCGAATGCACGGCGCCGATGCGCGCGCAGGCGAGCATGGCGTAGGCCGCCTCGGGGATCATCGGCATGTAGATGCACACCCGGTCGCCCTTCTTCACGCCACGGCTTTTCAGCACGTTGGCCAGGCGGCTGACGTTGTGGTGCAGCTTGTTGTAGGTGATATGCGCCGACTCGGCCGGGTTGTCGCCTTCCCAGATGATGGCGATCTGTTCGCCGCGCTGCTGCAGGTGGCGGTCGATGCAGTTGTAGGCGACGTTGAGCTGGCCGCCCTTGAACCATTCGGCACGGCCCTGTTTCAGGTCGCTGGTGTGCACCCGGTCCCAGGGCTGGAACCAGTCGAGGAAGGCCTTGGCCTGCTCGGCCCAGAAGCTCTCGGGCTGCTCGACGGACTGCCGGTACAGGCGCAGGTAGGCGTCGTTGTCCAGGTGCGCGCGCTGGCGCACCGCGTCGGCCACGGGGTGGCGGGTGATCTCGAACATGGCGGGGTCCTTGTTGTTGTCTGTCCGCAACGTCCCCAAGGGTGCACCCAAGCAGGCGCTCGGTTCAAGTGCGTCGCTTGCCTGAGCGCCGCGATAGCGGTGATGCCCGCGCCGGGCGCCTGGGTATCGCTGCGCTCAACCCAGGCCAGCAGATTGTGCGATCAGCCGCGATGATGCTCGCGGAAGTGCTCGATCAGGCCCTGGGTCGAGGCGTCGGCGGCGGCGCTGTCGACCTGGCCGACCAGGCGCTGGTAGACCTCCTTGCCCATCTCCTTGCCCAGCTCCACGCCCCACTGGTCGAAGGCGTTGATGCCCCAGATCGCGCTCTGCACGAACACCTTGTGTTCGTACAGCGCTACCAGGGCGCCGAGGTTGAACGGCGCGATGCGGTTCATCACCAGGATATTGCTCGGCCGGTTGCCGGGAATCTCCTTGTGCGGCGCCAGGCGCTGCACCTCGTCCTCGCTCAGGCCCTTGGCGCGCAGCTCGGCCTCGGCCTCGGCGCGGCTCTTGCCCTGCATCAGCGCCTGGGCCTGCGACAGGCAGTTGGCGAACAGCCACTGGTGGTGGTCCGACAGCGGGTTGTAGCTGTTGACCGGGACGATGAAGTCGGCCGGCACCAGCAGGCGGCCCTGGTGCAGCAACTGGTGGTAGGCGTGCTGGCCGTTGCAGCCGACGCCGCCCCAGATCACCGGGCCGGTGGCGATGTCCAGGGCGCTGCCGTCCTGGCGCACGCTCTTGCCGTTGGATTCCATGTCCAGCTGCTGCAGGTGCTTGGTGAAGTTACGCAGGTAGTGGTCGTAGGGCAGGATCGCGTGGCTCTGCGCGCCCCAGAAGTTGCTGTACCAGATGCCCAGTAGGGCCATCAGCACCGGCATGTTCTCCGCCAGCGGCGCCTGGGTGAAGTGCTGGTCCATGGCGTAGGCGCCGGCCAGCAGTTCCTTGAAGTTGGACACGCCGATGGCCAGGGCGATGGGCAGGCCGATGGCCGACCACAGCGAGTAGCGGCCGCCGACCCAGTCCCACATGGGGAAGATGTTCTGCTCGCCGATGCCGAACTCGATGGCCGCCTTGCGGTTGCTGGTCACGGCGATGAAGTGGCGGTGCAGCTCGGCCTCCGGGCCGCCCATGGCCAGGTACCAGTCGCGCGCGGCCAGGGTGTTCTTCAGCGTCTCCAGGGTGCCGAAGGACTTGCTGGAGACGATGAACAGGGTGGTTTCTGGGTTGAGCCGGGCGGTCAGCTCGCGGAACTCGCTGCCGTCGATATTGGCCAGGTAGTGGCAGCGCACGCCGCGCTGGGTGAAGGGGCGCAGCGCCTCGGAGACCAGCTGCGGGCCGAGGAAGGAGCCGCCGATGCCGATATTGACCACCTCGGTGATCGGCTTTTCGCTGTAGCCGCGCCACAGGCCGCTGTGGATGCGGCTGACCAGTTCGGTCATCTGGTTCAGCACGCGGTGCACCTGCGGGATGATGTCCACGCCATCCACCACCAGGCGCCGGCCGATCGGGCTGCGCAGGGCGGTGTGCAGGGCGGCGCGGCCTTCCGAGGCGTTGACCGGCTCGCCGTTGTACAGGGCGTCGATGGCGCCTTGCAGACCGGCCTGCTCGGCCAGCTGGATCAGCAGCTCGAGGCTGCGTTCGTCGATCAGGTTCTTCGAGTAGTCCAGTAGCAGGCCGCAGCTGTTCAGCGAGAAGCGCTGGAAGCGGCGGGCGTCCGTGGCGAAGGCCTCGCGCATGCTGAACCCGGCCATCTCGGCGCGGTGTTGCTGCAGGGCGTGCCAGGCGGGCAGGCGGGTGACGTCGTGCGGCTGCTGGTAGTAGGCCATCGGGACTCCTGATGCGGAAAAACGAAAGGCCCGGAATTATCCGGGCCTGGCGAGTGTAACCGGCGGTCTCGCGGCGCAGCTACTGGGCGGGCAGCTCCACCAGCAGATTGTCGATCAGCCGGGTGCTGCCCAGGTGGGCGGCGGTGAGCACCACCAGCTGGCGGTCGTCGAGCTGGGCCGGACGCAGGCTGAGGGCGTTGCGGATTTCCAGGTAGTCCGGGGCGAAGCCGGCTGCGCGCTGCTGGGCCTGGGCCGCCTCGATCAGTCGGGCGTAGTCGCGGGCGCCGCGTTGCAGCTCAGCGGCAATGCCCTGCAGGCTGCGGTACAGCGCCGGGGCGGCGGCGCGCTGCGCGGCGTCGAGGTAGCCGTTGCGCGAGGACAGCGCCAGGCCGTCCTCGGCGCGCTGGGTCGGCGCGCCGATGATCTGGATCGGCATGTTGAGGTCGTGCACCAGGGCGCGGATCACCGCCAGTTGCTGGTAGTCCTTCTCGCCGAACACGGCCAGATCCGGCTGCACCATGTTGAACAGCTTGGTCACCACCGTGGCCACGCCCTCGAAGTGGCCGGGGCGGCTGGCACCGCACAGGCCTGCGGAGACGCCGGGCACTATCACCCGGGTCTGGTCGGCCATGCCGTGCGGGTAGATCTCCGCCACGTCCGGGTGGAACAGCAGGTGGCAGCCGGCGGCCAGGAGTTTCTCCTGGTCGGCGGCGAGGGTGCGCGGGTAGCTGGCCAGGTCCTCGCCGGCGCCGAACTGCAGCGGGTTGACGAAGATGCTGGCGACCACGAAGTCGGCGCGCTGGGCGGCGGTCTCCACCAGGGAGACGTGGCCGGCGTGCAGGTTGCCCATGGTCGGCACGAAGCCGATCTGCTTGCCCTCGGCGCGGGCCTGGGCGACGGCGGCGCGCAGTTCGCGCAGGGTCTTGACCGTGTTCATGCCGAGAACCCGTGTTCGGCGGCGGGGAAGCTGCCGTCCTTGACCGCCTGGACGTAGGCGGCGAGGGCGCCCTGGATGCTGCTCTGGCCGTCCATGAAGTTGCGCACGAACTTCGGCGCGCGGCCGGACAGCGACAGGCCGAGCATGTCGTGCTGCACCAGCACCTGGCCGTCGGTGGCGGGCCCTGCGCCAATGCCGATCACCGGAATCTTCACCGCCTGGCTGATTTCCGCGGCCAGTTCGCTGGGCACGCATTCGAGCAGCAGCATGGCGGCGCCGGCCTGTTCCAGGGCCATGGCGTCGGCGCGCATCTGCCGCGCCTGGGCCTCCTGGCGGCCCTGCACCTTGTAGCCGCCGAGGATGTTCACCGCCTGCGGGGTCAGGCCCAGGTGGGCGCATACCGGCACGCCGCGCTCGGCCAGCAGGCGGATCGGCTCGGCCAGCCAGCCGGCGCCCTCCAGCTTGACCATATGGGCGCCGGCCTGCATCAGCCGGGCGCTGTTGCTCATGGCTTGTTCATGAGTGGCGTAGGCCATAAAGGGCAGGTCGGTGATGATCAGCGCGCCCTGGTTGCCGCGTTTGACGCAGGCGGTGTGGTAGGCCATCTCCTCGACGCTGACCGGCAGGGTGCTGTCGTGCCCCTGCAGCACCATGCCCAGGGAATCGCCGACCAGCAGCACGTCGACCCCGGCCTGGCAGGCGGCCTGGGCGAAGGTGGCGTCGTAGCAGGTCAGCATGGCGATCTTGGCACCGCTGTGCTTGAGGCTCTGCAGGGTGGTCAGGGTAACGTCAGGCATTTCAAGGGTCCTCGCTCAGGCTCGGTCGCGGCTTCTAAGCGGCGGCAATCCGGCCTGGATTGGCGTAAAGGTGCGCCCGGCGGCGGGCGACGGGACGCCTATAGTCCCGATGGGGGCAGGCGAAGTCAATTGCAGGTGTTACCCGGCTGTTACGGGCGTTACCGCCAATGCGCGGGATGGCGGGTTACGCAAGGGGCCGCCCTGTGGCGGGCGCTTCAGCGGCGAGCTTGTCGGGTCGCGGCTGAAGCGCCTCCCACAGCGGCCGGCCGGGCTACTCGGCCAGGCGTTCCAGGCCGGTGAAGGGGCAGGCGGCCAGCAGTTCGCTCAGGCGGCGGCCGTCGGGCAGCTGCAGCTCGGCGGCGAGTTCGGCCAGCGGGTAGAGCACGAAGGGCCGCGCGTGCATATGGTAGTGCGGCACCCTCAGGCGTTCGTCGGCGATCAGGCGCTCGCCGAACAGCAGGATATCCAGGTCCAGGGTGCGCGGCCCCCAGCGTTCGGCCTTGCGCACGCGGCCCTGTTCCTGCTCGATGCGCTGCAGGGCGTCGAGCAGCGTCCAGGGGGCCAGCGCCGTGTCCAGCGCCGCCACGGCGTTGACGTAGCGCGGCTGGTCGGGCGGGCCGAGCGGGTCGCTGGCATAGAAGGAGGAGTGGGTGAGCAGCCTGGTGTCCGGCAACTGGGCGAGGGCGGCGAGGGCGTCGCGCAGCTGCTGCAGCGGCTCGGCCAGGTTGCTGCCGAGGCCGATATAGACGCGCTCCATCATTCCTCGCCGGCGCCGCCCGCGTCGTCGCGCTTGCGCCGGCCGCTGCTGCGCCGGCGTTTGCGTGGCGCGCTGCCGGCCGCTTCGGGCTTGCCGGCGAGGTCGCGGATCATCTGCCGGCGCTGGCTGTCGCTGGCGTCCTGGTAGTCGGTCCACCAGTCGCCGAGGCCGCCGGTGTCCTCGCCGGCATGCTCGCGCAGCAGCAGGAAGTCGTAGCCGGCGCGAAAGCGCGGGTTGTCCAGCAGCAGGTCGGCGCGCTTGCCGCTGCGCCGCGGCAGGCGCTCCTGCATGTCCCAGATCTCGCGGATCGGGATGGTGAAGCGTTTGGGCACGGCGATGCGCTGGCACTGCTCGGCGATCAGCTCGTGGGCGGCTTCCTGCATCGCCGGGATCGGCGGCATGCCCCTGTCCTGCAGTTGCAGCACGCGAGCCGGCAGGGCCGGCCAAAGCAGCGCGGCGAAGAGGAAGGCCGGGGTCACCGATTTGCCCTGGGCGATGCGCTCGTCGGTGTTGATCAGCGCCTGGCGGATCAGCTGCTCGGTGTACTCGGGGTTGCGCCTCAGCGCCTCGCCGCTGGCCGGGAACAGCTGGGCGAACAGGTCGTGCTCGAGCAGCAGGTCGAAGGTGTATTCGGCATAGCCGGCCAGGAATAACTTGAGCACCTCGTCGAACAGGCGTGCGGCGGGGATGTCGCGCAGCATCGGCGCCAGGCGGCGGATCGGCGCGGCGCTGTGCTTCTCGATGTCGAAGTCCAGCTTGGCAGCGAAGCGCACCGCGCGAAGCATGCGCACCGGGTCTTCCAGGTAGCGCTGCTCGGGGTCGCCGATCAGCCGAACCTGGTGGTTGCGCACGTCGTGCATGCCGCGCGCGTAGTCGAGGATGTGTTCCTGGGAGGGGTCGTAGTACAGCGCGTTGATGGTGAAGTCGCGGCGCTGGGCGTCGTCCTCCAGGCTGCCGTAGACGTTGTCGCGCAGGATGCGCCCGCTCTCGTGGCGCGCCGCCAGGTTGCTGTTTTCTTCGTCGTCGCCCTGCGGGTGGTTGGCGCGGAAGGTGGCGACTTCGATGATCTCGCGGCCGAAATGCACGTGCACCAGCTTGAAACGACGGCCGATCACCCGTGCGTTGCGGAATTCCGCGCGCACCTGCTCGGGGGTGGCGCTGGTGGCCACGTCGAAATCCTTGGGTTCGATGTCCAGCAGCAGGTCGCGCACGCAACCGCCGACCAGGTAGGCCTGGTAGCCGGCCTTTTGCAGGCGTTCGACCACGCTGATGGCATGGCGGCTGATCTCGTTGCGGTTGATCGGGTGTTGCCGGCTGCTCAGCACCTCGGGGGTGCTGCGCGGGCGCTGCGCGCGGCGCAGGGGCGAGCGGAAAGACTTGAACAGCTTCTTCAGCATGGGATGCACTGTGTGGAGAAATGACCGGCCAGACGAAACGATGACCGCATGATTGCTGCGGATTCTAGCATCGTGTCGGGAGAAGGTGTGTAGGGCGGCAGGCGGGGATCCGGGGAGCGGAAGCTACTGGGGGAGCCTAAGCTCCCCCCCAAGTTGGTGCGTGCTTCGTTTTTATTGTTATTGAGGGCGCGTTGTTTTTGTTGTTTCGCCCTTCCCAAACGACCGTGGTCGGTTGGGTGCTCCCTGAAAGCGGGAGCCAATAGCAAACGGATTTCTTTGGACGCTGATGCTGCCATGACACTTGCGTGATCCAACCAGTACGGGTGCTGCCTCGGGGCAGTTTTATTGTTCTCGGCCTGGTCGTGGGGCGAACCCCAAGGGCAACTCCTCTCCAAAAGAATCAGTTAGCTGCGCCTCCATCTTGTTGTTTTTGTTGTTTTGGAGTCGTTACGTCTTGTTCTTATTGTGTGGGGCTTTGCTTGTTATTGTTGTTGTGCCAGAGATAAAGCAGATGCCGTGCCAGTTTTTGCGATTCCTTGTAAATCAAGGGTTTGCGAAAGATGAGGGGTGGTCGGAGGGGAGAAAAAAGCCGGGTTTTCGTTACCATTAGACCCGGCTTTTGTTACGAGATATTGATTCGGTAACAACCCGCGGAACCTGCGTGCAGGTCGGTTGTCACCCGGCGTGCGCGGTCAAGGGCCGCTGGTCACGCCGGATTTGCGCCGCGGGATGCCCAGGCGCTGGCGGCGTTCCCACAGGCACTTGCGGCTGATGCCGAGCTTGCGCGCCAGTTCGGTCTCGGTCATGTGATCCTGGTGCTCGAGCACGAAGTGCTGGAAATAGTCCTCCAGCGACAGGTCTTCGGTGGGCTCGTGGCTGTTGCCGCTGCTCTGCCCGGCAGCCGCTGGCAGGCCGAAGTCGTCGTCCAGGTCGTCCAGCTCGATATCGATGCCCAGCAGGTCGGCGGAAATTTCCGCGCCCTCGCAGAGGATCACCGCACGCTCGATGGCGTTCTCCAGCTCGCGCACGTTGCCCGGCCAGGGGTAGTGACGGATGGCCTGCTCGGCATCCTGGGCGAAGCGCAGCGGCTCGCGGCCCATGCGCGTGCACTGGCGCGCGAGGAAGGCCTGGGCGATTTCGCTGACGTCGCTGCCGCGCTCGCGCAGGGCGGGCAGCTTGAGGGCGATGACGTGCAGGCGGTAGTAGAGGTCTTCGCGGAACTGGCCGGTCTTGGCCAGGGTCTTGAGGTCGCGGTGGGTGGCGGCGATCAGGCGCACGTCGACCTTCTGCGACTGCACCGAGCCGACCCGGCGAATCTCGCCTTCCTGCAGCACGCGCAGCAGGCGCGCCTGGGCTTCCAGCGGCAGTTCGCCGATCTCGTCGAGGAACAGGGTGCCGCCGTCGGCCGCTTCCACCAAGCCGGCGCGACCGGCGCTGGCGCCGGTGAAGGCGCCCTTCTCGTGGCCGAACAGCTCCGATTCGATCAGGGTTTCCGGAATCGCCGCGCAGTTGACCGAGATCAGCGGCGCCTTGGCGCGCTTGGACAGGTTGTGCAGCGCGCGGGCGACCAGCTCCTTGCCGGTGCCGGACTCGCCCTGCACCAGCACGTTGGAGTCGGTGGGGGCGACCTTGCGGATCTTGCCGTAGAGCTCCTGCATGGCGGCGCAGGAGCCGATGATGCCGATTTCGCCGTTGGCGTTGTCCGCCGCTTTCTCGCCTCCGCCACTGCGCGGGCTGGCAGCGTTGGCCGCGGCTGGCGTGCTCTTGGCTTCCTGGCGATCGCGCAGGATGCGCGCCACGGCCTGCAGCATCTCGTCGTGGTCGAAAGGCTTGGCGATGTAGTCGACCGCGCCCATCTTCATCGAGTCCACCGCCGAGCGCAGGCTGGCGTAGCTGGTCATGATCAGCACCGGGGTGCCTTCGGCCAGCTTGATCAGCTCGGTGCCGGGCGCGCCGGGCAGGCGCAGGTCGCTGACGATCAGGTCGAAGCCGGGAATGCCGTAGCGTTCCTGGGCTTCCTGCACCGAGCCGGCTTCGCTGACCTGGTACTGGTTGCGTTCGAGCAGGCGGCGCAAGGCAGAGCGGATAATGGTTTCGTCTTCGACGATAAGAATATGTGGCATCAATTCGGTCTCTCGACGGTCTCTGGGGCGCCGCCGATCTGCAGGCGCCCTCTGTCGCTGGTTACATCGCTACGGACGTCGCCTCGACATGCCGCGGCAGGGTGACCCGAATGCGAGTGCCGAGTTGGCGCTCGGGGTCGGCCGGGCTGTCGATTGTTATCTGCCCATAATGCTCTTCCACGATCGAATAGACCAGCGCGAGGCCCAGGCCGGTGCCCTCGCCGGGGTCCTTGGTGGTGAAGAACGGCTCGAACAGGCGGTCGACGATCGCCTTGGGAATGCCGCTGCCTTCGTCCTCGACGATCAGGTCGACGGTGTGCTCGGACGCCTCGCTGCGCACGCGGATGGCGCCGCCCGGCGGCGAGGCGTCGCGGGCGTTGGACAGCAGGTTGATCAGCACCTGGGCCAGGCGCTGCGGATCGCCCTCGGCCCAGTGCTGCGGATCGCAGAGGTTGTAGAACTGGATGTCGAAGTTGCGCTTGTTCAGCGACAGCAGGCCGATGGCGTCCTGCGCCACGTCGGCCAGGCACACCGGCTCCTCGCTGCGCTGGTGGCTGCCGGAGTGGGCGAAGCTCATCAGCGACTGGACGATGCGCGACACGCGCTTGGTCTGCTCGAGGATCTGCCCGCTGATCTCGATCAGCTCGGGGTCGCTTTCGCGCTCCTCGCGCAGGTTCTGCGCCAGGCAGGCGATGCCGGTGATCGGGTTGCCGATCTCGTGGGCTACCCCGGCGGCCAGGCGGCCGATGCTGGCCAGGCGCTCGGAGTGCACCAGCTTGTCTTCCAGCAGCTGGGTTTCGGTGAGGTCCTCGACCAGCAGCACCAGGCCGCTGTTGCCCGGCGCCAGCGGCTCGTCGATGGCCGCCTTGTGCAGGTTGAGCCAGCGGATCTGGCCGTCGACGGCCAGGTGCTGCTTGTGCAGGTGCTGGTCGGGCAGTTCGATAAAAGTCTGCAGCAGGCCCTGCCAGGGCTCGGCCAGTGCCGACAGGCGCGAGCCGACGATGCGCTGCGCGGGAATCTCGGTAAGCTCCTCCATGGCCCGGTTCCACATCAGGATCTCCTGATCCTTGGCCAGCGAGCAGACGCCCATCGGCAGCTCCTGCAGGGTCTGGCGGTGGTAGCGGCGCAGCGCGTCGAGCTCGGCGGCGAGGCCGGTGAGGCGCGACTGGTAGTCCTCCAGGCGGCTCTCGATGAAGTGGATGTCCTCGGTGACGTAGCCCTCGCTGCCGGATTTGTAGGGCAGGAAGGTCTCGACTATGTCCTGCGCCACGCTGGGGCCCATCAGGCCGGAGAGGTTGGCCTCGATGCGGTCGCGCAGGCGACGCAGGGCATAGGGGCGGCTCTCGTCGAACGGCAGGTGCAGGTCGCGCAGGGCCTGCTCCACCTCGCGCTGGGCGGTCTTGGCGCCGAGCGGCTTGGCCAGCTGGGCGGCGAATTCCTGCGGCGACACCGCCACCAGCTCGCGGCGTTGCGGGCGGCGCACGTTGTCCACCGCGCAGGCCTCGGCGGCGCTCTTTTCCTCGGCGCTGGCCTCGGTGAACAGCGACACCAGGGTGAACACCAGCACGTTGGCCGCCAGCGAGGCGATGGCCGCCAGGTGCCAGCTGGCATCGTCGAGCACGTAGATGACGTTGAACAGCGGCAGGTAGAAGCCTTCCAGGTTGCCCAGCAGCGGCAGCAACATGGTCAGCGCCCAGACGCCGATGCCGGCCAGCAGCCCGGCGAGGAAGCCGCGGCGGTTGGCGGTCGGCCAGTACAGCACCGAGAGCACGCCGGGGAGGAACTGCAGGGTGGCGACGAAGGCGACTATGCCCAGGTTGGCCAGGTCCTGCTGGGCGCCGAGCAGCAGGTAGAAACCGTAGCCGGCCATGATGATGGCGAGAATCAGCGCGCGCCGCGTCCACTTCAGCCAGCGGTAGATATTGCCCTCGGCCGGCGGCTGGTACAGCGGCAGCACCAGGTGGTTGAGTGCCATGCCCGACAGCGCCAGGGTGCTGACGATGATCAGCCCGCTGGAGGCGGACAGGCCGCCGACGTAGGCGAGCAGCGCCAGCGCCTCGCTGTTCACCGCGATGCCGAGCCCCAGGGTGAAGTACTCGGGGTTGGTGGTGGCGCCGAGCTTGAGCCCGGCCCAGAGAATCAGCGGCACCGCCAGGCTCATCAGCAGCAAAAACAGCGGCAGGCCCCAGCTGGCGCTGACCATGGCGCGCGGGTTGAGGTTCTCGGTGAAGGTCATGTGGTACATGTGCGGCATGACGATGGCCGAGGCGAAGAACACCAGCAGCAGGGTGCGCCAGGGGCCTTCCTGCAGCGGCGTGTGCAGGGTCGCCAGCGCCGCCTGGTTCTGCACCAGCCACATCTCCAGCTCGCGCGGGCCGCCGAACACCTGGTACAGCGCGTACCAGCCGATCACGCCGAGGGCCACCAGCTTGACCAGCGACTCGAAGGCGATGGCGAACACCAGGCCTTCGTGCTTCTCGCGGGTGGCGATATGGCGGGCGCCGAACAGGATGGTGAACAGGATGATCAGCCCGCAGTAGCTCAGCGCCACCTTCTCCTGCAGCGGCTCGCGGCTGAGGATGCCGATGGAGTCGGCCACCGCCTGGATCTGCAGGGCCAGCAGCGGCAGCACGCCGATCAGCATGAACAGGGTGGTCAGCACCCCGGCCCAGGTGCTGCGAAAGCGGAAGGCGAACAGGTCGGCCAGCGACGACAGCTGGTAGGTGCGGGTGATGCGCAGGATCGGGTAGAGCAGCACCGGCGCCAGCAGGAAGGCGCCGGACACCCCCAGGTAGCTGGCGAGGAAGCCGTAGCCGTACTGGTAGGCCAGGCCCACCGTGCCGTAGAAGGCCCAGGCGCTGGCGTAGACGCCCAGCGACAGGGTGTAGGTCAGCGGGTGGCGGATGATCCAGCGTGGAATCAGGCCGTGTTCGCTGACCCAGGCGACGCCGAACAGGATCAACAGGTAGCCGGCGCTGATCAGGATCAGCTCGCTCAGGCTAAAGCTCGTCAGCATCGCGTTGGCTCTGCGAATGGGAATAGGGGGCGGGCACCCGAGGGGCGCCGGTTCGAGTCAGAGTTCATCGGCATCGCGTTGGCTCTGCAGGATGAAGGTGACGACGATCAGGATCAGCCACAGCAGGTAGGGCCGGTACCAGGCGCCATTGGGGTCGATCCACCAGTCCATGATGGCCGGGGAGAACAGGTAGATCCCCACCACCAGGATCAGCACCAGTCGGTAGATATACATGCGCTATCTCGTCGGAGGATGCGGCGATGGTAAAGGAAGCCGCGCGTTGCAAGCCACAAACTTGAGGCTTGCCGTAGGGTGCGCTGTGCGCACCGATGTCCAGGCGTTATCCAACGTAGCCCGGATACCGTCCGGGGAGCGCGGTGGCGGGTTGCCCCGGTACGGCCTAGGCGGCCCCGGCTCTCAGCGCAGCTGCGCCTCGGCCAGGGTGCGGCTGCGCGGAATGCGGCTGGCGTCCCAGTGGGCGCTGCCCCAGGCCAGCAGCTCGGCGGGCGCGGCGCCCTGCAACTCGGCGGGCGCTTGCTGGCCGAGGGCACGCAGGGCGCGCAGCAGCAGGGGACTGGCCTGTTCGGCGGGCAGCGGCGGCGAGCGGTAGCTCTTGCCCAGCTTGTGGCCGTCGGGCTGGATGATCAGCGGCACGTGCAGGTAGCGCGGCTGCGGCAGCCCGAGCAGTTCCTGCAGGTACAGCTGGCGCGGCGTGGAGTCGAGCAGGTCGGCGCCGCGTACCACGTCGGTCACCCCCTGCCAGGCGTCGTCCAGCACCACGGCGAGCTGGTAGGCGAACAGGCCGTCGCGGCGGCGGATGACGAAATCGCCCACCTCGCGTCCCAGCTGCTGGCCGAACTCGCCCTGCACGCGGTCGACGAAGCGGTATTCCAGTTGCGGCACGCGCAGGCGGATGGCGGCATCATGCCCGGCGTGGCCGGCATCGCGGCAGGTGCCGGGGTAGATGCCGCCGTGCCCGGCCAACTGCTTGCGCGAGCAGGTGCAGGCATAGGCCAGGCCCTGAGCCAGCAGCCGCTCGATCACCGCGGCGTACTCGGCATGTCGATCGCGCTGGTAGACCAGCTCGCCGTCCCAGGCGAAACCGTAGCTTTCCAGGGTGCGCAGGATGGCGTCCTGGGCGCCGGGCACTTCGCGCGGCGGGTCGAGGTCTTCCATGCGCAGCAGCCAGCGACCGCCGGCGGCGCGGGCGTCGAGGTAGGAGGCGAGGGCGGCGACCAGCGAGCCGAAGTGCAGGTAGCCGCTGGGGGTGGGGGCGAAGCGCCCGACGTAGGAGCTGTTCATCGGCGCGGGGCTGGAAGCTTGTTGAATCTGTAGGGTGGACATGCCGAAGGCTTGTCCACCACCTCGGTGGCAACGGTGGACAAGGCTGGCGCCATGTCCACCCTACTGCATCCGGAAACAGAGCGGGGCGCCTAGGCGCCCCGTCGTCGGTTCAGGAACCGATCTGCTTTTCCTTGATTTCCGCCAGGGTCTTGCAGTCGATGCACAGGGTGGCGGTGGGGCGGGCTTCGAGGCGGCGGATGCCGATTTCCACGCCGCAGGAGTCGCACCAGCCGTAGTCGTTGTCTTCGATCAGTTGCAGGGTCTCGTCGATCTTCTTGATCAGCTTGCGCTCGCGGTCGCGGGCGCGCAGTTCCAGGCTGAATTCTTCTTCCTGGCTGGCGCGGTCGGCCGGATCGGGGAAGTTGGCCGCCTCGTCCTGCATATGGTGCACGGTGCGGTCGACTTCCTGCATCAGCTCCAGCTTCCACTTGTTGAGGATGCCGGTGAAGTGAGCGCGCATCGGCTCGCTCATGTATTCCTCGCCCTTCTTCTCTTCGTAGGGCTGGAAACCGCGAACCAGCTGGCTAGTGCTCTTTGCTTTTTCTTTGGTGGGCATGGATGACCGCCTCTCACTCTCTCGAATCCACTGCGCAGGTTGTGTCCATTGCCGATCTGAGCTCGGCCCTGCGGCTGCAAGCGGGCGAACTTACCAGATCGAATCGGGGTGCGCTACTCCCGGTTGTCCATGGTATGCCGCCCTCGTACGCAAAAGCTCGAAGCCCGTCCGTGGTTTTGTCGAGCCCTGCTAGAATCCGCGCCTCGAAACCTCGCGAGGCAGGCTCATGGCTCAGCTCTACAGTGCGCGCAGTCGCGCCATCGAACCCTTTCACGTCATGGCGCTGCTGGCGCGGGCCAACGAACTGCAGGCCGCCGGCCATGATGTCATCCACCTGGAAATCGGCGAGCCGGACTTCACCACCGCCGCGCCCATAGTCGAGGCCGGCCAGGCGGCGCTGGCCGCCGGCCACACCCGCTACACCGCGGCGCGCGGTGTGCCGGCGCTGCGCCAGGCCATCGCCGACTTCTACGCCGCGCGGCATCGGCTAAGCATAGACCCTGAACGCATCCTCATTACCCCGGGCGGTTCCGGCGCGCTGTTGCTGGCCGCCAGCCTGCTGGTCGACCCGGGCAAGCACTGGCTGCTGGCCGACCCCGGCTACCCCTGCAACCGCCATTTCCTGCGCCTGGTGGAAGGGGCCGCGCAACTGGTGCCGGTCGGCCCCGAGGTGCGCTACCAACTGACCCCGCAACTGGTCGAGCGGCATTGGGATGCCGATAGCGTCGGCGCGCTGGTCGCCTCGCCGGCCAATCCCACCGGCACCTTGCTGCACAGGGACGAGCTGGCGGCGCTGTCGAGCTGCCTCAAGCAGCGCGGCGGCCATCTGGTGGTGGACGAGATCTACCACGGCCTGACCTACGGCTGCGACGCGGCCAGCGTGCTGGAAGTGGACGACGATGCCTTCGTGCTCAACAGTTTCTCCAAATATTTCGGCATGACCGGCTGGCGCCTCGGCTGGCTGGTGGCCCCGGAAAACGCGGTGCCCGAGCTGGAGAAGTTGGCGCAGAACCTCTATATCAGTGCGCCCTCCATGGCCCAGCATGCCGCGCTGGCCTGCTTCGAGCCGGCCACCCTGGCGATTCTCGAAGCGCGTCGCCACGAGTTTCAGCGCCGCCGCGACTACCTGCTGCCGGCGCTGCGCGCGCTGGGCTTTGGCATCGCCGTGGAGCCTGAGGGCGCCTTCTATCTATATGCGGACATCTCGGCCTTCGGCGGCGACGCCTTCGCCTTCTGCCGCCACTTTATCGAGACCGAGCATGTGGCCTTCACCCCGGGGCTGGATTTCGGTCGGCATCAGGCCGGCCATCATGTGCGTTTCGCCTATACGCAGAACATCGAGCGCCTGGAGCAGGCGGTCGCGCGCATCGCCCGCGGCCTGCGGAGCTGGAACCCCGATGCGCTTTGATCCGCCGCTGCAGGAGGGGCGCCTGCTGCGCCGTTACAAACGCTTTCTCGCCGATATCGAGAGCGCCGGCGGCGAGCTGCTGACCATCCACTGCGCCAACACCGGCTCGATGCTCAACTGCATGAGCGAGGGTTGCCGGGTGTGGTTCAGCCGCAGCAACGACCCCAAGCGCAAGCTGCCGGGCAGTTGGGAGCTGAGCGAAACGCCGCAGGGGCGCCTGGCCTGCATCAATACCGCGCGGGCTAATGGGCTGGTGGAGGAGGCGCTGCGCGCCGGGCTGATCGCCGAGCTGGCCGGCTTCGTTGCGCTCAAGCGCGAAGTGCCCTATGGGGTGGAGAACAGCCGCGCCGATTTTCGTTTGGACTACGCCGACGGCCCGGTCTACGTCGAGGTCAAGAGCGTCACCCTGGGTTTCGCTGGCACGGATGTGGCGGCCTTTCCCGATGCGGTGACCGCACGCGGCGCCAAGCACCTGCGCGAGCTGGCCGCCCTGGCGCGCCAGGGCGTGCGCACGGTGCAGCTGTACTGCGTGAACCTGTCCGGCATTCGCGCCGTGCGCGCCGCCGAAGAGATCGATCCCACCTACGCCGCCGGTCTGCGCGAGGCCAAGGCGGCCGGCGTGGAAGTGCTGGCCTACGGCGCCGAACTCAGCCCGCAAGGTATCGCCTTGATGCGCCGACTGGAGGTGCTGGCGTAGGCCGGGCATGGCGCAGCCTTGTCCGGCACGGGATTGTGGCGACGGTGGACAAGCCTGCGGCATGTCCCCCCTAGGTCTCGATCCAGATACCGGCGGCGTCCTCGCGGCACTCGATGGCCTGCAGCGCCTGCCCGGCGCAGGGGCCGGCGACGCATTCGCCGGAGTCGATCAGAAACAGCGCACCGTGGGTGGCGCACTGGATCAGGCTGCCGCTGTCGTCGAGAAAACGGTCCGCCTGCCACTCCAGCGGCACGCCGCGGTGTGGGCAGCGATTGAGGTAGGCATGCACCCGGCCGTCCTTGCGCACGGCGAGCAGGTTCAGTCGCTCGAGCAGAAAGCCCCGGCTCTGGCCTTCGGCCAACTCGCTCGGGGCGCATAGGCGGATCATCGCGGTCTCCGTTAGCGTGGCAGTCGCATAGCGACGACCTCTGATGACCTTCTCCCTCTGGGAGACGGTGGCGCGTAGCGCCGGAAGAGGGGCGGATTATCCCGCAGGAACAAAAGCGGCGCATCCCTGCGCCAAGTGGAGCCTTAGAACTGCCAGGACGCCGAGACGCGGAAGCTGCGCCCGGGTTCGCTGTAGTAGTCGGCGGGTTGCGGGCTGGTGCGGCCGCCGGCGCCGGGCACGTTCAGCGCGTTCCAGTACTGCTTGTCGAACAGGTTGAACAGGCCGGCCTGCAGCCTGACGCCGTCCAGCGCCGCCGGTTGCCAGTAGCCGCTCAGATCGACCACGGCGTAGCCCGGGGCCTGGAAGTCGCCGTCGTTCTCCACCTTGTCGCGGCGGCGCGCGGCGGTCAGCGTCAGGTCGGCGCCATGGCGCTGCTGGGTGTAGCTCAGGCCTAGGGTGGCGGTCAGCGGTGCCACCGAATTGAGGTGCTGCTGGGTCTCGCGATCCTTGCCGACGGCCCAGGCCACCGAGCTCCAGGCCTGCCACGCCGGGGCGAACTGCCAGTGCGCGGTGCCTTCGGCGCCGTAGATGCGCACCTTGTCGCGGTTCTCCATGACTTCGAAGAAGGTGGGGAACTCGCCGGGCTGGAAGCCGTAGTCCTCTTCGTTGGCGGCGATGCTGTCGATGAAGTTCTTGTAGCGGTTGTCGAACAGGCTGACGGAGCCGCCTAGACGCTCGTCGCCCAGGCGCGCGCCGACTTCGTAGCCGCTGCTCTCCTCGGGCTTCAGGTTGGGGTTGCCGACCCGGGCGTAACCCATGCCGGCGTTGGTGAAGGTGCTGTACAGCTCGTTGACGTCGGGCGCCTTGAAACCCTGCGCCCACTGCGCGTAGAGGGTGGCCAGCGGGTGCGCTTGCCAGGTCAGCAGTAGGCTGCCCGACCACTTGGCGTCTTCGTTCTCGGTCAGCATCGGGCTGTCGCCGTCCAGCACGTAGCCGCTGGTGTTGCTCTTGGGTTTGTACGCGTAGCGGTCGTAGCGCAGGCCGGGGGTCAGGGTCAGGCTGTCGCTCAGGCCGATCTCGTCCTTCAGGTACAGGGCGTACAGGGTGCCCGGGGTCTTGGGCATCTCGGCCTGGTTGGTGTGCAGGTTGAGGCAGGAGAAATAGACCCCCGCCGGCGTGCCGCCCGGCAGGAACGGCGGGATCAGCACGCTGGGGCAGGCGTCGTAACCGCTGCTGTACTGCTCGGCCTCGATGCGGCTGGCCTCGGCGCCCAGGCTCAGGTTGTGCCGACCCAGCTGCTTGCCCAGGCTGCCGGTGATGCCGTACTGGGTCTTCTCGATCTCGTTGTTGCGGCCGAACGGGCCGGCCAGCGTGCCGGCGCGGGTGGCGTCGACCCGGTCCTCGCGGCGCAGCTTCTGCCAGTAGAGGATGGTTTGTGCCCAGTCGAGCGCGGCGCCGGCGTCCTCGGCCTGGTAGTGGTGGTCGAGCGACAGGCGCTGGCGCTCGTTGGTTTCGCGGGCGTCGTAGTGAGCGGGGTAGGTGACCGTGCCCTGGTTGATGCGGCTGTCGATGTCCTCCTCGCGCTCGAAACGCTCGGCGGTCAGACCCAGGCGGTGGCCGCCCTGCAACTGCTGCTGCAGCTTGAACAGCAGGCTGTGCTGGTCGCTATCGCTGGGGTCGGGCTCGCTGCGCAGGCTGCCGAGGACATCGTCGTCGCCCATGTTGTCGCGCTCGTGGCCCTGCCGGCCGCCCGCCTGCAGCAGCCAGGCGGTGTCGTTGAAGCGCCCGGCCAGCGCGGCATTCAGCCCCCAGCTGTGGTCGGCGCTGTCATGGTCGCTCTTGATCAGGCCGGCGAAGTCGTCCTGCGCGGCGAGCAGATCGTCCGGGCTCAGGGTGCGCAGCTGCAGCGCGCCGCCGAGGGCGCCCGAGCCGACCTGGCTGGAGTTGGCCCCGCGGACCACGTCGATCGCCGACAGGCTCTGGAAGTCGATGCTGTCCAGGCCGCCGTTGACCTCGCGCACGGCGTCGTTGAGCCAGGGCATGCGGATGCCGTCGATGGTGGTCAGCACGCGGTCGCGGTCCAGGCCGCGGATGTTGATGCTGTTGTTGCTGCGGTTGTAGGTCACGCCCGGCTCGGCGCGCCGCGACAGGTCGTCGAAGCTGCGGATCTGGCGGCGCTCGAGGGTTGCAGCGTCGGTGCTGGTGGTGGTCGGCAACGGCTCGGCGGCGGGGTGGGCGGTGACTTCCACGGCCGGCAGCTCGGCCGGCGTGCTGGCCAGCGCCAGGGATGGGCAGAGCAGCAGCAGGGCGAGCCAGGGACGGCGGGCGAACGGCGGACGAACGGGCATGGCGGTGACTCCTGGGGCGTGCGGGGCAGTTCTGCGACTGCCTGGTTGGCGACGGCGGCAGACGGTAAACGGATTATTTATCCGATGCAAATAATTCTCAGATAGATTATCGTTTGTGTGTTTTGACACTGCCGTGCCGCTTGGCGCTCGCCTCGTCGGCGGCAGAAGCAACGATCCGCGAAAGAGGAAGAGTCCCCATGAGTACCGTACCCAAGGCCGCCGTGCAGGCGGCCGATCTGTATCAGGCCTGGCAGGATCTGCGCCGCCAGCAGCCGCGCCTGCGTGCCCGCGAGGCCGCCGCCGCGCTGGGCGTCAGCGAGGCCGAACTGACCGCCAGCCGCCTCGGCGTCGATGCCGTGCGCCTGCGCCCGGACTGGGCCGCGCTGTTGCCGGCGCTGGGCGAGCTGGGCCAGGTGATGGCGCTGACCCGCAACGCGCACTGCGTACACGAGCGCAAGGGCCCGTACCGCGAGGTTAGCGTCACCGCCGCCGGGCAGATGGGCCTGGTGGTGTCCGCCGATATCGACCTGCGTCTGTTCCTCGGCGGCTGGGCCAGCGTCTTCGCCGTGGCCGAGGACACGAGCAAGGGCGTGCAACGCAGTGTCCAGGTGTTCGACCGCCAGGGCGTCGCCGTGCACAAGGTCTATCTCACCGAGTGCAGCGAAGTGGCCGCCTGGGCGCCGCTGCTGCAGCGTTTCGCCGCCGCCGAGCAGAGCGCCGAGCTGGAGCTGCAGGCGCTGCCCGCGGCGCCGGCGCGCAAGAGCGATGCGCAGATCGACCGCCAGGCCCTGCGCGACGGCTGGGCGGCCTTGCAGGACACCCACCACTTCTTCGCCCTGCTGAAGAAGCACGAGGTCGCCCGCACCCAGGCCCTGCGTCTGGCCGGCAGCCAGTGGGCCGAGCCGCTGGCCACCAGCGAGCTGACCCGGCTGATGGAGCAGGCCGGCGAGCGCGAGGTGCCGATCATGGTCTTCGTCGGCAACCGCCACTGCATCCAGATCCACTCCGGGCCGGTGCGCAACCTGCGCTGGCTGGACAGCTGGTTCAACGTGCTCGATGCCGAATTCAACCTGCACCTGCAGACCGCCGGCGTGGTCGAGCTGTGGCGCGTGCGCAAGCCCAGCGTGGACGGGGTGATCACCAGCCTGGAGGCCTTCGATGCCGATGGCGAGCTGGTGGTCCAGCTGTTCGGCGCGCGCAAGCCGGGCATGGCCGAGCGCGACGATTGGCGCGAACTGGTCGAAGCGCTGCCCGTGCTGGGCTGAAGCCACTTTCAAGGAGTCTTGCCCATGCGTCTTGCGCATATCCTCGGCGGCCTGGCGGCCGTCCTGCTGTTGCCCACCCCGGCCCTGGCGGCCGAGCCCTTGCCGCAGCGCTGGGTCAGTTCCGGCGGCGCGATCAGCGAATGGGTGGTGGCCCTGGGCGGCGAACGCCGGCTGGTCGGCGTCGACACCACCAGTCGCCATCCCGCCTCGCTGAGCCGGTTGCCGAGCGTCGGCTACCAGCGCGCGCTGTCGGCCGAGGGCATCCTGGCGCTGCGCCCGGACCTGCTGCTGGGCAGCGAGGAGATGGGCCCGCCGCCGGTGCTGGAGCAACTGACCGCCGCCGGCGTGCGCATCGAACGACTACCGGCGCGCGCCGAGCTGGACAGCCTGCAGGCCAACCTGCTGCGCCTGGGCCAACTGCTCGGCGACGAGGCGGCGGCGCAGCGGCTGTTCGCCGACTACCAGGGGCGGCTGCAGACGCAGCGGCGCTGGGTCGAGCAGGCGCAGCGCAGCCAGGCGGCACCGGGCGTGCTCCTGCTGCTCGGCCACGCCGGCGGCAGTCCGCTGGTGGGCGGCATCGACACCGCGGCCGACTGGCTGATCGGCCAGGCCGGCGGACGCAACCTGGCGCGCCACAGCGGTTACAAAGCGTTGTCCAGCGAGGCGCTGCTGGCGCTCGACCCGCAGGTCCTGGTGATCGCCGACCGTGCCCTGGAAGGCGAGGCGGCCCGGCAGGCGCTGCTCCAACACAACCCGGCCTTGGCCGGCACCCGTGCGGCGCGCGACGCTCGCCTGCTGGCGCTCGACCCGACCCTGCTGGTTGGCGGCCTCGGCCCGCGCGTGCCGGATGGGCTGGCGATGCTGGCCGCGGGCTTTTATCCTGCCAGCCAACCTCAGACCGCCGAAGCCCAGCGCCAGCCATGACTCCCACCCTTCAAGCACGCCCATTGTTCATCGTCCTGGGCCTGTTGCTCGCGCTCGCGCTCTGGCTGTCGCTGGCCCTGGGGCCGGTCAGCCTGGCGCTGGACGATACCCTGCGGGCCGCCTTGCGCCTGCTCGGGCTGCCCCTGGCCGGCGACGCGGCGGTCGAGCAGGCCGAACTGATCCTGGCGCAGATTCGTATGCCGCGCACCCTGCTCGGGCTGGCGGTGGGCATGGTTCTGGCCTTGTGCGGGGTGGCCATGCAGGGCCTGTTCCGCAACCCGCTGGCCGACCCCGGCCTAGTCGGCGTATCCAGCGGCGCGGCACTGGGGGCGGCGCTGGCGATAGTCGGCGGCGCCGCGTTCGGCGGCCTGCCGGAGGCTTTCGCCCCCTATCTGCTGTCCGCCTGCGCCTTCGTCGGCGGCCTGCTGGTCACCGCCCTGGTCTACCGCCTGGGGCGGCGCGACGGGCAGACCAGCGTCGCCACCATGCTGCTGGCCGGCATCGCCCTCACCGCCCTGGCGGGGGCGGCCATCGGCCTGTTCACCTACCTGGCCGACGACGCCACCCTGCGCACCCTGACCTTCTGGAACCTGGGCAGCCTCAACGGCGCCAGCTACGCCCGGCTCTGGCCGCTGCTGCTGGCCACCGCGGCGGTGGCGCTGTGGTTGCCGCGCCGCGCGCGCGCCTTGAATGCGCTGCTGCTGGGCGAGTCCGAGGCGCGCCACCTGGGCTTCGAGGTGGAGCGGCTCAAGCGCGAACTGGTGTTCTGCACCGCGCTGGGCGTCGGCGCCGCGGTGGCGGCGGCCGGCCTGATCGGCTTTATCGGCCTGGTGGTGCCGCACCTGATGCGCTTGCTGGTCGGCCCCGACCATCGCCTGCTGCTGCCGGCCTCGGCGCTGGCCGGCGCCAGCCTGCTGCTGCTGGCCGACCTGGCTGCGCGCCTGGTGCTGGCTCCGGCCGAGCTGCCGATCGGCATCGTCACCGCGCTGATCGGCGCGCCGTTCTTCCTTTATCTGCTGGTGCGGGGGCGGAGCTGATGCTGCGGGCCGAACAACTGGAAGTCCGCCGCGGCCAGTGCGCCGTGCTCAGCGGTATCGACCTGCAGCTGCAGGCGGGCGAGGTGCTCGGCGTGCTCGGACCCAACGGCGCCGGCAAGAGCAGCCTGCTCGCCGCCCTGGCCGGCGAGCTGCCGCCCAGCGCCGGGCAGGTCAGCCTGGATCGCCGCCCGCTCGACGACTGGCCGGGGCCGGAACGCGCCAGGCGCCTGGCGGTGTTGCCGCAGAGCTCGAGCCTGAATTTCGCCTTTCGCGTCGAGGAGGTCGTCGCCATGGGCCGTCTGCCCCATGCCAGCGGCCGCGCGCGCGACGCGCAGATCGTCCAGGAGGCGCTGCGTGCGGCGGATGCCGCGCACCTGGCCGGGCGCAGCTACCTGGCGCTGTCCGGCGGCGAGCGCCAGCGCGTGCACCTGGCGCGGGTGCTGGCGCAGCTGTGGCCGGGCGGGGCAGGGCAGATCCTGCTGCTCGACGAGCCGACCTCGATGCTCGACCCGCTGCACCAGCACACCTGCCTGCAGGCCGTCCGGCGTCTGGCCGAGGCCGGCGCCGCGGTGCTGGTGATCCTCCACGACCTCAACCTGGCCGCCCGCTACTGCGACCGCCTGCTGTTGCTGGAGCGGGGCAGGGCACATGCCTTCGGCACGCCGGCCGAAGTGCTGCGCGCCGAACCGCTGCAGGCGGTGTTCGGTCTGGAGGTGCTGGTGCAGACTCATCCCGAGCGCGGTCATCCGTTGATCGTGGCGCGCTGATCACTCGGGGGCATCCATGCGCATCCTGCTGTTCTGCTGTCTGGTTCTGGTCGCGGCCTGCCAGTCCCGCGAGGTGCTGCCGCCGCCGGCGCCCATCGCGCCGCTGGGGCGCGAGCACGCCGACCTCGGTCGCATCCTCGAGCTGGCCAGCGGTCGCTCGATCAGCCCGCAGCAGCTGCTCGAGCGGCTGGCACGGGCCGAGCGGGTGCTGGTCGGCGAGCAGCACGACAATCCCGATCACCACGCCCTGCAGCTGTGGCTGTCGCGCGAGCTGGCCAAACGGCGTCCGCAGGGCAGCGTGCTGCTGGAGATGCTCACGCCCGATCAGCAGGACAAGGTCGCCGCCGCCCAGGCCGCCGCCCGCGCCGGTCGACTGCCCGGCGACCCCTTCGACGCGCTGAACTGGCAACCGGGCTGGGACTGGTCGCTGTACGGGCCGCTGGTGCTGCACCAGCTGCGCCAGCCCTATCCGTTGCTGGCGGCCAACCTGGATCGCGCCGAGATCGGGCAGATCTACCGGCAGCGGCCGCTCCTGCAGGGCGAGCGCTCCGCGGCGACGGAGGTGCAGGCCAGGCTGCTGGAGGATATCCGCGAGTCGCATTGCCAACTGCTGCCGGACAGTCAGCTGCCGGCCATGCTCGCCGTGCAGCAGCAGCGCGACCGGCGCATGGCCGAGGCGCTGCTGGCGGCGCCGCAGCCGAGCCTGCTGCTGGCCGGTGCCTTCCATGTGCGCAAGGATCTGGGCGTGCCGCTGCACCTGGCCGATCTGGGCGCCGGCGCGGGGCAGGCGGTGCTGATCCTCGCCGAGGTCGGCAAGCCGGTCGGCGCCGCGCAGGCCGACTACGTCTGGTTCACCGCGGCGCAGCCGCAGCAGGATCACTGCGCCAAACTACGGTCCTAGGGCCTTTCAGGGCGTATTCGCCGTAGGCGGTCTGTGAGCAAGGCCAACGGCGGACTGTTCGCCGGCGTTCCCGAGTCCACCCTGCGGGCTTTTGCGCAGGCAAAAAAAGACCCGGCAAGAGCCGGGTCAATAACCGTGATTAGCCTGATGAGGAGATAATCTGAAGAGTCCGACTGAATGGTCTCTTTAGCTTATCGGCTGATCTCGCGACCAGTTGAGGTAATAATAACAATTCTCATTTCATAGTCAACGGCTTTTTGAGAATTTTTCTCAGCAGGCTTTCCCGGCGTCCAGAAAGGCAAAACCCCGGCGCCTGGCCGGGGTTGGCGTGTCGAGCGCGGGCTCAGGACGCGGCGGGCTGGCGCAGCTGGGTGACTTCCTTGTTGAGCAGGTCGATGCGCCGCGCCATGCTCTCGATCAGGCTGTGGGCGATGCGCGGGTTGCTCTGCATCAGGCTGAGGAATTGCTCCTTGGGAATCACCATCACCGTGCAGGGTTCGCTGGCCACCACCGTGGCGCTGCGTTTCTCGCGGGTGAACACGGCCATGGCGCCGAAGATCTCGTCCTTCTGCACGTCGCCGACCTTCTGCCCGTCGACATGGGCCTCGGCGTGGCCCTCGATGATGATGAACACGTGATCGGCCTCGTCGCCCTGGTGGATCAGCTCCTCGCCGGCGGCGAAGTGCTGGAAGCCGGTGGCGGGGCGAATCTCCGGCTGCTTCAGGCGCGCCAGGGCGTCGGAGAGCAGGGCGGTGTGGCCGATCAGGTAGTGGATGAACTGTTCCTGGCGCTGCTCGCTGGCGTAGATGTGCTGGAACACCTCGCTGCGCGAATAGGGAATCAGGCTGATCGGCTCCTCGCTGCTGTAGCGGCAGCTGGGCAGGTCGATGCCCTGGCGCAGGCCGACCAGGTCGCCTTCCTGCAGGTAGAACAGCGGCCGTTCGTCGACCACCGCGTGGAGCAGGCCATTCTCGATGATGAACAGCTGGTTGCCCGGCAGCACCTGGGCCAGGTCCTCGACCCGTTCCAGACGCAGCGGCGCGCCCACGGCCTGCAGCCCTTCCAGCAGCTGCGTGGGGATGCTCTGCAGGCGGTTGATCAGCTGATCGGCGTAGGCCGGTTGCTCCCCGAGTAAATACATAACCGTAATTCCTTGAACTGGCTGGGCTGGCTGACCACACGAAGGTCCCTGAAACAATAGGCTGCGGCGCCTTGCGCGTAAATCCTCTCGCGCTGGGGTTGTGAGCTAGCTCTTGTTGTAGCTCTGGGCTTCGTCGAGGCGGCCGTTGAGTTCGGCCTTGTGCGCCGGCGGCAGCTCGTTCCAGTGCACGTCGAGCAGGGCGCCCTCGATGGCGTAGAGCAGCACCTTGGAGGCGCGAAAACCGCGGGCGCGCACTGCACGATAGGCGCCGACCGCACCGTAGCGGCGCAGGTCGTTGGCGCTGTGGATGCCGACGGCGTGCAGCCATTGCGCCGAGGTCTTGCCCAGGTTCTTCAGGTGTTGCAGCTCGTCGTTCATCGGGCCTCCATGCGTGGCGTGAGGAAGAGGTTCACGTAGGCGTGCCTGCCAGGAAGTGTAGCGGCCAATTGACAGTGCGCCGCTCGCCGTCGTCGCCCCAGGCGGCGCGCAGCGCCGGCGTCAGCTCGGCCACCGGGTCGCGGCCGTGACGCTGCTCCCAGCGTTGCACCGCCGACCAGGTGCGCAGGTAGCCGAGCAGTTGCGCCAGGTCCCAGTGCGCCGAGAGGGCGAAGGGCGGCACTGGCAGGGGCTGCAGCGGCGCCTGGATATCGCGGTAGCCGGCATCGACGCTGCCGCGGCCCGTCGGCCAGCAGCCGGCCAGGGTGCTGGCGTAGAAGTGCTCGATCAGCGGATCGAGCCGCGCATCGATGCTCATCAGGCTGTAGCACCAGGCGCAGAACAGCCCGCCAGGGCGCAGCAGACGGGCGACTTCGGCGAAGAACGCGGCGTCGGCGAACCAGTGCAGGGCCTGGGCGACGACGATCAGGTCGACGCTGGCGTCGGCCAGCGGCTGCTGGCGCGCATCGGCTGCCAGCAGGTGCAGGCCGGCGGCCGGGGGCGTTTGCGCCAGCTGGGCGGCGCTGGCGTCGCAGGCCAGCACCCGTTCGAAGTGGCGCAGCAGGGGATGGCTGGCCTGGCCGTTGCCGCAGGCGATATCCAGCGCCAGGCGCCGGCCCGGGCTGTGTGCGGCCAGCCAGTCGAACAGGGCGTCCGGGTAGGCCGGGCGGAAGCTGGCGTAGGCGTCGGCGCGCGCGCCGAACAGTTGGGCAACGTCGCTCATGTCACTTGCTGCGATAGCGCAGGCGGGTGCCGAAATTCACCGACATGAGAATTTCGTCCGCGCTCAGTTCGACCGGAAAGTAGGCGCCGGAAATCTGCGCGTGGGCCAGGCTGGCGCCCTCCAGCCGGGCGTGGCGCAAATCCAGGCCGCGCAGATCGGCTCCGCGGAAGTAGGCATCGGTGAAGATCACCCCGGCGGCGTCCAGGCTGCGCAGGTCGAGCCCGCGAAAGTCGCCGCCGGACAGGTCGACGGCGACATCCGTGGGTTTCTGCGCGTTGAAGGCGGCGATGTCGTCGTTGCGCAGCAGACGATAGAGCGGGTGGTCGAGCTGGCGTGGTTGGCTCATGGGGGCTACCGGTGGCGAGTTCACCGGCAGTATAGAAGCCGCGCCGCGCTTTGCCCGGCGCGGCGTGCCAACTTGTGCTGGACGGGGCTCAGAGCCCCGGCAGGCGTTGGCGGATACGCTCCACCAGGCTGTCCAGGCTGGCGCTGTCGTGGGTGTCGACGCGCTTGCTGTGGGCCAGCTCGTCGTCGTCGAGCGCCTCGCGCGTGGCCTGCTGCGCCTGGATCACCTCGAGGGTGGCGTCGGAGGGGTCGCGCCCCTCGTTCTGGCGCTGCGCCAGCCAGCCGGCGATCACCGCTTCGGGCGCCTGGCAGTCGAGGATCAGCAAGGGCGTACCGGTCTGTTCGGCGACTTCGCTGGCGGCCCGGCGTTGCTCGGCCTTGAGGTAGGTGGCGTCGATCACCACCGGGAAGCCGGCCTGCAGCGTCTGGCGCGCCAGCTGGTGCAGGCGCGTGTAGGTGGCGGCGCTGGCATCGGCGCTGTAGATGCCGTCCGCCAGTTGGCCCTGGTGGGCGGCGTCCTGCTCGCCGAACAGGCGCTTGCGCTCGACGTCGGAGCGCAGGCGGATGGTGCCCAGGGCCTCGACCAGGCGCAGCGCCACGTGACTCTTGCCGACGGCCGAGACGCCGTGGGTGATGGCCAGAAAGGGCGAGGGAATGGCGCTGTAGCTTTCCGCCAGGGCGGCGTAGGCGCGGTATTGGCGCAGGATCACCGCGCGCTGCACCGGGTCCTGCTCCTGGCCGAGGCGTAACAGCGCGACCTTGCCGCGCACCATGGCGCGGTAGGCCTTGTAGAAGTTCAGCAACTGCAGCGCGGCATAGTCGCCGGTGCGCTCCAGCCAGGCGCTGACGAAGCGCCGCGACAGGCACTTGAGGCCGCGGTCTTCCAGGTCCATGGCGAGGAAGGCGGCGTCCGCGGTGACGTCGATCAGGCGGAACGGCTCGTTGAACTCGATGCAGTCGAACAGCACCACGCGGCCGTCGATCTGCGCGACGTTGCCCAGGTGGATGTCGCCGTGGCACTCGCGAATGAAACCTTGTGCCTTGCGCTCGGTCAGAAGCGGCTGCAGCCGTGCGTAGCTGGACTGCGCCCAGGCTTCGAGGGCATCGAGTTGCTGCAGATCGGCCTTGTCGGCGAGCAGCGGGCGGATCTGTTCGAAGTTCTGCTGCACCGGGGCCATCACCGCCTCAGCCGTGCCCAGCGGGTGCTCCTGCGGCACCCGCGGCGCGCTCAGGTGGAAGGCGGCGATCTGCTCGGCGAGCGCGTCGATATGCGCATCGCCCAGCTCGCCGCGCGCCTGCACGGCGCTGAGCAGCTGCTCCTGGGGAAACTGGCGCATCTTCAGCGCGTACTCGATGGCCGGCGTGTCGCCGCCCAGCACCGGCGCCTCGGCGCTGCCGCCGATGGCCAGGACCTCCAGGTACAGGCCGTCGGTCAGGCGTTGGTTCAGGCGCAGCTCTTCCTCGCAGAAGTGCTTGCGCGCGGCGAGGTCGGTGAAATCGAGGAAACCGAAGTTGACCGGTTTTTTGATCTTGTAGGCATAAGAACCAGTGAGCAAAACCCAGGAAATGTGGGTCTCAATCAGTTGAAACCCCTCCACAGGATGCGGATACAGGGCCGGGTTCTGCAATGCGGCAATCAGGGCTTGGCTCACGTTCGATCCTTGTTATAGACGCTGTTCGAGGTCGGCATTATGGCCGCTGTGAGCTGCTCTGCAAACCGTCCGGGCGGCGCTGCTGGCCCCTATGTAAAGTGCGTATAATCCCGCCATGACTCGAAAACGCTCCCCCCGCTCAAGCAAGAAATCCCGTTCCTCCGGTCTGCGTCCCTGGCTCGCCTGGGGGCTCAAGCTCGGCCTGGTCGGCCTGGTGATCCTCGCCGGTTTCGCCGTTTACCTCGACGCCGTGGTGCAGGAGAAATTCTCTGGCAAGCGCTGGACGGTGCCGGCCAAGGTCTACGCGCGGCCGCTGGAACTGTTCGTCGGCCAGAAGCTGGGCAAGGACGACTTCCTGCGCGAGCTCGACGCCCTGGGTTACCGCCGCGAAAGCGTGGCCTACGGCCCGGGCGCGGTGTCGGTGGCCGGCAACAGCATCGAACTGCACAGCCGCGGCTTCCAGTTCTACGAGGGCGTCGAGCCCTCGCAGCGGGTGCGCGTGCGCTTCTCCGGCGACTACGTGGCGGGTCTGACCCAGGCCGATGGCGGCAACCTGGCGGTGGCGCGGCTGGAGCCGCTGCTGATCGGCGGGCTGTACCCGGCGCACCAGGAAGACCGCATCCTGATCAAGCTGGACCAGGTGCCGGCCTACCTGATCGATGCGCTGGTGGCGGTCGAGGACCGCGACTACTTCGATCACTTCGGCGTCTCGCCCAAGGGCATCGCCCGCGCCATGTGGATCAACGCCACCTCGGGGCGCCTGGTGCAGGGCGGCAGTACCCTGACCCAGCAGTTGGTGAAGAACTTCTACCTGACCAACGAACGCACCCTGGTGCGCAAGGCCACCGAAGCGATGATGGCGGTGCTGCTGGAGCTGCACTACGACAAGCGCGAGATCCTCGAGGCCTATATGAACGAGGTGTTCCTCGGTCAGGACGGCCAGCGCGCGGTGCACGGCTTCGGCCTGGCCAGCCAGTACTTCTTCAGCCAGCCGGTCGCCGAGCTGAAGCTGGAGCAGGTCGCGTTGCTGGTCGGCATGGTCAAGGGGCCGACCTTCTACAACCCGCGGCGCAACCCCGAGCGCGCGCTGGAACGACGCAACCTGGTGCTCGACCTGCTCGCCGAGCAAGGGTCGATCACCGTCGAGGAAGCCGCCGCCGCCAAGCAGAAACCCCTGGGCGTGACCGCGCGCGGCAGCATGGCCGACAGCACCTTCCCGGCCTTCCTCGACCTGGTCAAGCGCCAGCTGCGCGAGGACTACCGCGAGCAGGACCTGACCGAAGAAGGCCTGCGCATCTTCACCAGTTTCGACCCCATCCTCCAGCTCAAGGCCGAGGAGGCGCTGGCCGAGACCCTCAAGCGCCTGGCTGGGCGCAAGGGGGTGGACGAGGTGCAGGCCGGCATGGTGGTGACCAACCCGGAAACCGGCGAGGTACAGGCCCTGATCGGCAGCCGCCAGCCGCGCTTCGCCGGCTTCAACCGCGCGCTCGATGCGCTGCGGCCGATCGGCTCGCTGATCAAGCCGGCAATCTACCTGTCGGCGCTGGAGCGGCCCAGTCAGTACACCCTGACCAGCTGGCTGGAGGACGAACCCTTCTCCATCAAGGGCCAGGACGGCCAGGTGTGGAAGCCGCAGAACTACGATCGCAAGGCCCACGGCACCATCTACCTGTACCAGGGGCTGGCGCAGTCCTACAACCTGTCCACGGCCAAGCTCGGCCTGGAAATCGGCGTACCCAACGTGCTCAAGACCCTCGAGCGACTGGGCGTCGAGCGCCAGTGGCCGGCTTATCCGTCGATGCTGCTGGGCGCCGGCGCGCTGACCCCGATGGAAGTGGCGGACATGTACCAGACCCTGGCCAACGGCGGCTTCAATACGCCGTTGCGCGGCATTCGCAGCGTGCTCACTGCCGACGGCGAGCCGCTCGGTCGCTATCCCTTCCAGATTCAGCAGCGTTTCGATCCGGGCGCCATCTACCTGGTGCAGAACGCCATGCAGCGCACCATGCGCGAGGGCACCGGGCGTTCGGTGTACAGCCAGCTGCCCAGCTCGCTGAACCTGGCGGGCAAGACCGGCACCAGCAACGACTCGCGCGACAGCTGGTTCGCCGGCTTCAGCCAGGATCTGCTGGCGGTGGTCTGGCTCGGCCGCGACGACAACGGCCCGACCCCGCTGACCGGCGCCACCGGCGCCCTGCAGGTGTGGGCCGGCTTCATGCGCAAGGCCGACCCGCTGCCGCTGGACATGCCGATGCCGGACAACGTCACCCAGGCCTGGGTCGACGGCTACAGCGGCCAGGGTTCGGCTTCGGGTTGCCCGAATGCGGTGCAGATGCCTTATATTCGCGGCAGCGAGCCGGCCCCCGGGCCTGCCTGCGGCATCCAGGCGCCGGTCGAGTCGGTGATGGACTGGGTGCGCGGCTGGCTGAACTGAGGGGCGGACGGATTTGGCGTTTTCTGAAGAGGATTGCATGTGAACAACAAGTGGCTTGCCGCGATGCTGGCAACGACGGTGCTGGGCGGTTGTAGCACGGTGCCGCAGGGCTCGATTCCGGTCATCGACGCCGGCGCTCCGCTGTCGTCCGGCAGCGTCGGCGGTGGATCCCCCGCGGGAAGTCCGGCGGCCGCGCCGCAGCGGATCGAAGAGGATTCCGGGGTGGTGGTGATGGTGCCGCAGGGCGTCGTTTCGGCCCCGCTGCAGACCAGCCCGCAGCCCATTAGCTCCAGCGGCGGCCTGACCTTCGACCCGCCGCCGGTCAGCCAGCCGGCGGTGCCGGCCCAGGGCGGTTTCAGCGCGCCCGCGCCAAGCATGCCCAGCGGCATCTCCAGCGGCGGCGGCCTGGCCGCCGACGAACAGCTCGACGGCCCGGTGCTGGCGCTGTTGACCACGGCCCAGCAGCAGCAGGGCAGCGGCGACCTCAACGGCGCGTCCTCCAGTCTGGAGCGTGCCCAGCGCATCGCCCCGCGCGAGCCACAGGTGCTCTATCGCCTAGCCGAGGTGCGTCTGGCCCAGGGCGATGCGGCGCAGGCCGAGCAGTTCGCCCGTCGTGGCCTGACCTACGCCAGCGGTCGTCCGGCGTTGCAGGCCAGCCTGTGGAACCTGATCGCCCAGGCGCGCGAGCGCCAGGGCGACCCGGCCGGCGCCGCGCAGGCGCGCGAACGGGCGCGGGTCAGTCTCTGATGGAGGCCCGCGTCGCGTTGTTGGCCGAGCAGTTGTTGCTGATTGAGCGTGAGTTGCGTCTGCTCGGCTGGTGGGAGGAGCAGGCGCCCTGCGCCGAGGCCCTGGCCAGCCAGGAGCCGTTCTGCGTCGACAGCCTGACCTTCGAGCAGTGGCTGCAGTGGATCTTCCTGCCGCGCATGAAACAGCTGCTCGAGGCGGACGCCGCGCTGCCGTCGGTATCGGGGATTCAGGTCATGGCCGAGATGGTCTATCGCGAACAGCCGGGCGTTGCGCGCCGGCTGCTGGAGTTGTTGGGCGAGTTCGATCGCCTGCTGACGGCTGCGCCCTGACGGGCGCACGCAGGATGGGTCAGTTGCAGTTTTCCGCGATGGACTTCTTCAGCTCGGCGATACGCTCCTGACGCTCGTTCTCGTCGATGCGGCGCACCTCGCCTTCGTCCTCGATGCGCAGGCGCGGATTGTTCTCCAGTTGCGCCAGGTTGGTGCGGGCGCTTGCGCAGTATTGCTTGCGCTCGGCCTCCTGCTTCGCCACGTCTTCCTTGACCTTCTTGTCGATAGCCGCCTGTTCCGGGTCGAGCAGCTCCTCGACGCTGGGCGCGGGCTCGGCCGGCGCCTGGCGCGGCGGCGGGGCGGAGGTGTTGATCGCGGTGGCTGATTGGCCCTGCGGCGGCTGCGCGCTGAAATGGGTCACGCCCTGCGCATCCACCCACTTGTAGACCTGGCTGGCCATGGCGGTTGCGCTCAGGGCAAGCATCAAACTGCCAGTAAGAATCATGTGGCGCATGCGGTTTCCTTTCTCAAGAGCTGCGGTGCTGCCGGTTACTATAACCAAAAGCCGGCAATCTTCATCCTGCGCTGCGTCACAGCGAAGGATCGAATAATCGGTTAGACATCGCTTGACTTGCCCCCGTCGAACCCGAACAATCCAGCCTTCCCCGCAGTGGAGTCCGCCGCAAGCGTCCTCCAGCTCGGGGCAAAGAGGCGCTACCCGCGCCGAACCGTGACACCCGCAACGCGTTACCTCGCGCTGGGAGGGTCAGCCCCGCAAGACCATGGGCTGCTCCGTTACTCGTCAAGCTGATGTTCCGAATCCACGATCACCGTCGTGCGTGTCCGCTGACAGTAAGACCTACTTAGGGCTACCCGTTGGCGGGTGGCATACTGGCGTTCAAGAGGTGAACAACGTGGAGCTTTTATCTGGCGCTGAAATGGTCGTCCGCTTCCTGCGTGACGAAGGCGTTAAGCACATCTACGGGTACCCTGGTGGTGCTCTCCTGCATATCTACGATGCCCTGTTCAAAGAACCGGAAGTGACCCACATCCTGGTTCGTCACGAACAGGCAGCGACCCATATGGCCGACGGCTATGCCCGCGCCACCGGCAAGGCCGGCGTGGTGCTGGTGACCTCCGGCCCCGGTGCGACCAATGCCATCACCGGCATCGCCACCGCCTACATGGACTCCATCCCGATGGTGGTGATCTCCGGCCAGGTGCCGAGCGCCATGGTCGGCACCGATGCCTTTCAGGAAACCGACATGATCGGTATCTCCCGGCCCATCGTGAAACACAGCTTCATGATCAAGCACCCTTCGGAAATTCCCGAAGTGATGAAGAAGGCCTTCTATCTCGCCGAATCCGGCCGTCCTGGCCCGGTGGTGGTGGACATTCCCAAGGACATGACCAACCCGGCCGAGAAGTTCGAGTACGTCTATCCGAAGAAGGTCAAGCTGCGCTCCTACAGCCCGGCCGTGCGTGGTCATTCCGGGCAGATCCGCAAGGCCGCCGAGATGCTCCTGGCCGCCAAGCGTCCGGTGATGTACTCGGGCGGCGGGGTGATCATGGGCGGCGCCGCGGCGCCGTTGACCGAACTGGCGCAGATGCTCAACCTGCCGGTGACCAACACCCTGATGGGGCTGGGCGGCTACCCGGGCACCGATCGCCAGTTCCTCGGCATGCTCGGCATGCACGGCAGCTACACCGCCAACCTGGCGATGCATCATGCCGACGTTATCCTGGCCGTCGGCGCGCGCTTCGACGACCGGGTGATCAACGGCCCGGCCAAGTTCTGCCCGAACGCCAAGATCATCCACATCGACATCGACCCGGCCTCGATCTCCAAGACCATCAAGGCCGACATCCCGATCGTCGGTCCGGTGGACAGCGTGCTGACCGAGATGGTCGCCATCCTCAAGGAAATCGGCGAAACCCCGAACAAGGACACCGTCGCCAGCTGGTGGAAGCAGATCGACGAGTGGCGCGGCAGCGGTCGCCTGTTCCCCTACAACGAGGGCGACGGCTCGATCATCAAGCCGCAGACCGTGATCGAAACCCTGTGCGAAGTGACCCGCGGCGATGCCTTCATCACCTCTGATGTCGGTCAGCACCAGATGTTCGCTGCGCAGTATTACCGTTTCAACAAGCCCAACCGCTGGATCAACTCCGGCGGCCTGGGCACCATGGGCTTCGGTTTCCCTGCTGCGATGGGCATCAAGCTGAACTTCCCGGATGCCGACGTGGCGTGCGTCACCGGCGAGGGCAGTATCCAGATGAATATTCAGGAGCTGTCGACCTGTCTGCAGTACGACCTGCCGGTGAAGATCGTCAACCTGAACAACGGTGCGTTGGGCATGGTCCGCCAGTGGCAGGACATGCAGTACAACAGCCGCTACTCGCACTCCTACATGGAGTCGCTGCCGGACTTCGTCAAGCTGGCCGAGGCCTATGGCCACGTGGGCATGCGCATCACCCAGCTCAAGGACCTCAAGCCCAAGCTGGAAGAAGCCTTCGCCCTGAAGAACCGTCTGGTGTTCCTCGACATCGCGGTGGACGACAGCGAGCACGTCTATCCGATGCAGATCAGAGACGGTGCCATGCGCGACATGTGGCTGAGCAAGACGGAGCGGACCTAAGATGCGACACATCATCTCCCTGCTGCTGGAAAACGAGCCGGGCGCACTGTCCCGTGTGGTCGGTCTGTTCTCCCAGCGCAACTACAACATCGAAAGCCTGACCGTGGCGCCGACCGAGGACCCGACCCTGTCGCGTCTGACGCTGACCACTGTCGGTCATGACGAGGTGATCGAGCAGATCACCAAGAACCTCAACAAGCTGGTCGAGGTGGTCAAGCTGGTCAACCTGTCGGAGAGCGCCCATATCGAGCGCGAGCTGATGCTGGTCAAGATCAAGGCCACCGGCGCCCAGCGCGCCGAGGTCAAGCGCACCACCGACATCTTCCGTGGGCAGATCGTCGACGTGACCAGCAGCGTCTACACCGTGCAGTTGGCCGGAACCAGCGACAAGCTGGACAGCTTCATCCAGGCCATCGGCACCGCGTCGATCCTGGAGACTGTGCGTAGTGGCGTCACCGGTATCGCCCGCGGCGACAAGGTACTGAGTATCTGAGCGCAGCGTCGAGAAGAGCCCCGCCTGGTGCGGGGCTTTTTATTGCCTGGATTACTGTTGGCGGTTCCAGAACGCCGCGATCAGCGGATCCTTGAGGCGCTTTTCCAGGGCAAACAGGCCGATGTCGTAGGCGGTCAATGGCGGCTGGATATCGTAGATGCGGATGCGCGCGGTCAGGGGGCTGTTGTCGAGGACGATCTGCGGCACCACGCCGATGCCGAAGCCCAGGCTGACCATGCTGACGATGGCTTCGTTGCCGCTCACCTGGGCATAGATCCGCGGTTTGATGTTGTGGCTTCTCAGCCAGCGATCGGTGCGGGTGCGGGCCAGGCCCTCCTCCGAGAGAATCATCGGCACGTCCTTCCAGCTCTCCGCGCTAGGTTGCCTAAGCTGTTCCTCGGTCAATAGCTGAGGTGACTGCGGGCCGATAAAGCAAAGGGCCGAGCGGGCGATTGATTGAAAGGCGACGCCGACCGGCAAGCTGTCTGGGCGGGCGCCGATGGCGAGATCCTCCAGCCCCTGCTGCACCCGTTCGACGGCGGTTGCCGGGTCGCCGGTGTGCAGCTTCATTTCGATGCGTGGGTAGTCCTGGCGGAAGCTGCTGAGGATGTCGTAGAGGAAGCTGTAGCTGGCCGTTACCGAGCAGTACAGGGACAGTTCGCCGTGCAGGATCAGCTGATCCTGCTTGAACCGCTGGCGAATGGCCTGCCAGCCGTTGATGACCTCGCTGGCATATTCGCGAAACTGTTGCCCCTCGCGGGTCAGGCGGACCGAGCGATTGTCGCGCAGGAACAGTGTTGCGCCGAGTTCGTCTTCCAGTTGCTTGATGCTGCGACTGAGCGCGGAAGGGCTGACGTGCTGCTCGCGGCTGGTTTTGCCGAAGTGCAGGTTGTCGGCCAGGGACAGAAAGAGCCTGAGTGCGTGGCTATCCATAACTGCTTCATATATCGGCATGTTGTATTGCAAATATATCATTTTACGCAATGGGGCGGATCACTTAAGGTGCCTCTGTCGCGGTGCTTGCACCCCCATCCCTTTCGATTCAAAGAGCCAAGACCATGAAAGTTTATTACGACAAAGATTGCGACCTCTCGATCATTCAGGGCAAGAAAGTCGCCGTTATCGGCTACGGTTCCCAGGGCCATGCCCAGGCGTGCAACCTGAAGGACTCCGGTGTCGACGTCACCATCGGTCTGCGCAAGGGCTCCGCTACCGTTGCCAAGGCCGAAGCCCATGGCCTGAAGGTCACCGACGTGGCCAGCGCCGTTACCGCCGCCGACCTGGTCATGATCCTCACCCCGGACGAGTTCCAGGGCCGCCTGTACAAGGAAGAGATCGAGCCGAACATCAAGAAGGGCGCCACCCTGGCCTTCTCCCACGGCTTCTCGATCCATTACAACCAGGTCGTACCGCGTGCCGACCTCGACGTGATCATGATTGCGCCGAAGGCTCCGGGCCACACCGTACGCTCTGAGTTCGTCAAGGGCGGCGGTATCCCTGACCTGATCGCCATCTACCAGGACGCCTCCGGTAATGCCAAGAACGTCGCCCTGTCCTACGCCGCTGGCGTCGGCGGCGGCCGTACCGGCATCATCGAAACCACCTTCAAGGACGAGACCGAAACCGACCTGTTCGGCGAGCAGGCCGTGCTCTGCGGCGGTTGCGTCGAGCTGGTCAAGGCCGGTTTCGATACCCTGGTCGAAGCCGGTTACGCGCCGGAAATGGCCTATTTCGAGTGCCTGCACGAGCTGAAGCTGATCGTCGACCTGATGTTCGAAGGCGGCATCGCCAACATGAACTACTCGATCTCCAACAACGCCGAGTACGGCGAGTACGTCACCGGTCCGGAAGTGATCAACGAGCAGTCGCGCGAAGCCATGCGCAACGCGCTCAAGCGCATCCAGAACGGCGAGTACGCCAAGATGTTCATCAGCGAAGGCGCCACCAACTACCCGTCGATGACCGCCTACCGCCGCAACAATGCCGCGCACGGCATCGAAGTGGTCGGCGAGAAGCTGCGTGCGATGATGCCGTGGATCTCCGCCAACAAGATCGTCGACAAGACCAAGAACTAAGGTCTGCGATGTGCGAAAGAACGCGGCTCGATGCCGCGTTTTTTCATTCTGCGGCAAGGCTTCTGGTATAAAGCCTGGGCGTTGAGCGCTGCCCGTGAGGGCGCGCGGTGCGCCATTCTTCAAATCAGTTGCAAGGTGTTGTTCATGAGTGAAGGTCACGAAGAGCCGAAGCGGGGCGCCGACGAGGTCGAAAGCCTGCTGCCGATCGATGAGCACGTGGAGGAGGGGCAGGACGCCGAGGGGCGCAAGGTGCGTCATCGCGGCATCTACCTGCTGCCCAACCTGTTCACCACGGCCAACCTGTTCGCCGGTTTCTACGCCATCATCAATGCGATGAACGGCAACTTCTACGTCGCCGCGGCGGCGGTGTTCGTCGCCATGGTGCTCGACAGCCTGGATGGTCGTGTCGCCCGCCTGACCAACACGCAGAGCGCCTTCGGCGCCGAGTACGATTCGCTGTCCGACATGGTCGCCTTCGGCGTCGCCCCGGCCCTGCTGGCCTTCGAGTGGGCGCTGGGCAGCATGGGCAAGGTCGGCTGGATGGTCGCCTTCATCTATGTCGCCGGCGCGGCGTTGCGTCTGGCGCGTTTCAATACGCAGATCGGCAGCGTCGACAAACGCTACTTCATCGGCCTGGCCAGCCCGGCTGCGGCCGGCGTGGTGGCCGGCACGGTGTGGGCCTTCAGCGACTTCGGCATCAAGGGCTCGAACATGGCCTTCGCCGTGGCGGTGCTGGTGGCGGCGGCCGGTATGCTGATGGTCAGCAATATCAAGTACTACAGCTTCAAGGATCTGGATCTGAAGGGGCGTGTGCCCTTCGTCGCCATCCTCGCGGTGGTGCTGGTGTTTGCCGTGGTGTTCAGCGATCCGCCGCGCATCCTGCTGATCATCTTCCTCGCCTATGCGGCCTCCGGCCCCATTCAATATTTGTTGCAACTGCGCCGCCGCAAGACCGCGGACTGATGTAATAAAACCTCGGCTCCGCGGTCTATTGGCCCGTCACCTGCCTTTGCCGCGGAGCCATCATGCTGATTCGAATTCCTCCCGCCTCTGCCGCCTCCGAGTCCGAGGTCACCGCAGAAGCCGTTTACCTCTCCCGGCGCCGGTTCATGGGCGGCAGTCTCGGCCTGGCCTCGCTCGCCGCCTTGCCCGCTCTGTCCTTCGCAGGCGGCAGTGGTTACGCCGATGTGGAGGCGGTCGACGAGCCGGCCTGGTTCAAGGGCAAACTCGGCAGCGTGCGCTGGCAGGCGGTTACCGCCGGCGACGAAGCCATCACGCCGTACAAGGATGCGTCGCGCTACAACAACTTCTACGAGTTCGGCCCCAACAAGGGCGACCCGGTGCGGCATGCCGCGCAGTTCAAGGTCGAGCCCTGGACGGTGCTGATCGATGGCGAGGTCGGCAAGCCCGGGCGCTACGACATGGCGGTGCTGGCCGAACCGCAGCAGTTGGAGGAGCGCATCTATCGGCTGCGCTGTGTCGAGGCCTGGTCGATGGTCATTCCCTGGCTGGGTTTTCCCCTGGCGGATCTGCTCAGCCAGGCCGAACCCACCAGCCAGGCCAGGTACGTGCGTTTCGAGACCCTGGTCGACGCCGAGCGCATGGTCGGCCAGCGCTCCGGGTTTTCCCTAATCGACTGGCCCTACGTCGAAGGCTTGCGTTTGGACGAGGCCATGCATCCGCTGGCTTTCATGGCGGTGGGCATGTATGGGCGCACGCTGCCGGCGCAGAACGGCGCGCCGCTGCGTCTGGTGGTGCCGTGGAAATACGGTTTCAAGAGCATCAAGTCCATCGTGCGCATCAGCCTGGTACGGGACGAGCTGGTCAATACCTGGCAGGCGCTGGCACCCAATGAGTATGGCTTCTACGCCAACGTCAACCCGCAGGTGGATCATCCGCGCTGGTCGCAGGCGCAGGAGCGGCGTCTGCCGAGCAGCCTGTTCAGCCCCAATGTGATGAAGACCCGGCTGTTCAACGGCTATGACGAAGTCGCCGGCCTCTATAGCGGTCTCGATCTAAGGAAGCACTACTGATGCGTTATCTCGGGTGGCGCAGCGCGGTATTCATGGCGGCCTTGGCGGTGCCGCTCTACTGGCTGTACCAGGCCTGGATCTTTGCCCTGGGCGCCGACCCGGGCAAGACGCTGGTCGATTATCTGGGGCTGGGCGCCCTGGTTCTGCTGTTGCTCACCCTGTCGATGACGCCGTTGCAGCGTCTCAGCGGATGGGGTGGCTGGATCGCCGTACGCCGGCAGCTTGGCCTCTGGTGCTTTACCTATGCCGTGCTGCATCTGTCGGCCTATGCGGTGTTTCTGCTGGGGCTGGATGTCGAGCAGCTGCTGGTCGATCTGCGCAAGCGGCCCTATATCATCGTCGGCATGCTGACCTTTATCGGCTTGTTGCTGCTGGCCCTGACCTCCAATAGGTTCAGCATTCGCCGGCTCGGCAAGCGCTGGAAGGCGCTGCACCGGCTGGTTTATCCGATTCTGCTGCTGGCGCTGCTGCATATGCTCTGGGTCGTGCGTGCTGATCTGGGCGAGTGGCTGCTGTATGCCGTGATCGGTGCCTTCCTCTTGCTACTGCGTTTCCCGCCGATATCTGCGGCCTGGCAGGGCTTTGGGCAGTGGTTGCGCAATACTTTGCGCAGGAACCCAATAAAAGCTTGACGCGTTTTCCTCAGACGGTAGAATGCGCGCCACTTCAGCGATGAAGCTCTTCAAAAACTTCTTGTTAATCAATAAGTTAAGTTTAAAAGAGGGGTTGCAAAGCTGGATCTGGCGTGTAGAATGTGCGCCGGTCGACAGGGTGCTGGTTGGATCCTGTCGGTGCTTCGGTCGAATGGATCGAAGGCGGTAAAAGAGGTGGTTGACAGCGGTTTTGAACGCTGTAGAATGCGCCTCCCGCTGACGAGAAGATGTTCGGATCGAAGGCGCAAGCGGTTGAGTAGAAAAGAGTTTCTCCGGAAACAAATTCGAAAAACAGCTTGACGGAAAGATGAGGTGCTGTAGAATGCGCGCCTCGGTTGAGGCGAAAGACTTGGCCAACTGTTCTTTAACAACTGAATC
>NZ_JBITWE010000001.1:1665681-1816698 GCF_044543505.1 Pseudomonas sp. NPDC077186 | reverse complement strand
TTCTTCAAGGGCTACCGTCCGCAGTTCTACTTCCGTACCACCGACGTGACCGGTTCGTGCGAACTGCCGGAAGGCGTTGAGATGGTAATGCCGGGTGACAACATCAAGATGGTTGTCACCCTGATCAAGCCGATCGCCATGGAAGACGGCCTGCGCTTCGCGATCCGCGAAGGCGGTCGTACCGTAGGCGCCGGCGTGGTTGCCAAGATCGTCGAGTAATCGACCGATCCGTTAAAGAGAAAAGGGCCCTTCGGGGCCCTTTTCTTTTGAACTGGTTAAAAGTTGACACCCCCTGGGGCCATCCGTACAATTGCGCCTCCTTTCGGCGGGCGTAGTCCGTCCGCAGGGATTAGCAGCTTGGAATCTGAGGTCAAAATGCAAAACCAACAAATCCGTATTCGGTTGAAGGCTTTTGACCATCGCCTGATCGATCAATCTACCCAGGAAATCGTGGAAACCGCGAAACGTACTGGTGCTCAGGTGCGTGGTCCGATTCCTCTGCCTACTCGTAAGGAGCGGTACACCGTTCTGATTTCTCCGCACGTCAACAAAGACGCGCGCGATCAGTACGAAATCCGCACTCATAAGCGTGTTCTGGACATCGTCCAGCCGACGGACAAAACCGTCGACGCGCTGATGAAGCTCGACCTTGCGGCAGGCGTGGAAGTGCAGATCAGCCTCGGCTAAAACCTGGCGGTTTTAGTCGTGTAACGCTCTGAAATGGGCGGCCATAGCGGGTGAAAGCCCCGTACACTCATGAGGTTTACAACATGACTATTGGTGTAGTCGGTCGTAAGTGCGGCATGACCCGCATTTTCACCGAAGAAGGTGTCTCCATTCCGGTCACGGTCATCGAGATCGAGCCGAATCGCGTCACCCAGTTCAAAAACGAGGAGTCCGATGGCTACCGTGCAGTGCAGGTCACTGTCGGCGAGCGTCGCGCCTCGCGCGTCAGCAAGGCTCAGGCCGGTCACTTCGCCAAGGCGAACGTCGCGGCGGGTCGTACCGTTCTGGAATTCCGTCTTGAAGAAGGCGACTACCAGGCCGGCGACCTGATCAACGCTGAAATTTTCCAAGCTGGTCAGCTGGTGGATGTCACCGGTCAGTCCAAAGGTAAAGGCTTCGCCGGTACCATCAAGCGTTGGAACTTCCGCGGCCAGGACAACACTCACGGTAACTCCGTTTCTCACCGTGTACCGGGTTCCATCGGCCAGTGCCAGACCCCGGGTCGTGTATTCAAGGGCAAAAAGATGTCCGGTCATATGGGCGCCGAGCGCGTGACCGTGCAGTCCCTGGAAGTCGTTCGCGTAGACGCCGAGCGTAACCTGTTGCTGGTCAAGGGTGCCGTTCCGGGCGCTACTGGCGGCGACGTTATCGTTCGTCCGGCTGTCAAGGCGTAAGGGGAGAATCTGAGATGCAATTGAATGTAAATGGCGCTCAGGCGATCGAAGTGTCCGATGCGACCTTCGGTGGCGAGTTCAACGAGACCCTGGTTCACCAAGCAGTCGTGGCCTACATGGCCGGCGGCCGTCAGGGCACCAAAGGCCAGAAGTCCCGTTCCGACGTTTCCGGTGGCGGCAAGCGCCCCTGGCGTCAGAAGGGCACCGGTCGTGCCCGTGCCGGTACCACTCGTGGTCCGATCTGGCGTGGCGGTGGTGTGACCTTCGCAGCGTCCACCCGCAACCATGAACAAAAGCTGAACAAGAAGATGTACCGCGCAGCCCTGCGCTCCATCCTTGCTGAGCTGGTGCGTACCGACCGTCTGGTCGTGGTCGAAGACTTCGCCGTTGATGCGCCGAAGACCAAGACCCTGTTGGCCAAGCTGAACGGCATGGGTCTGAACGATGTTCTGATCGTGTCCGATGCTGTTGATCAGAATCTGTACCTGGCTGCCCGCAACCTGCCGCACGTCGACGTTCGCGACGTTCAGGGTTCCGATCCGGTCAGCCTGATCGCGTACGAAAAGGTGCTGGTCACCGTTTCGGCCGTGAAGAAATTCGAGGAGCTGCTGGGATGAACCAGGAACGCGTATTCAAAGTGCTGCTTGGCCCGCACATCTCCGAGAAGGCCACGGTTCTGGCTGACAAACAAGGTCAGTTCGTTTTCAAGGTCGCTACCGATGCGACCAAGCTGGAAATCAAGAAGGCCGTCGAAAGCCTGTTCAGCGTGAAGGTTGAGCGCGTGACTACCCAGAACGTTCTGGGCAAGAGCAAGCGCACCGCTCGCGGTCTGGGCAAGCGTAACGACTGGAAGAAGGCAGTTATCTCCCTTCAGCCGGGCCAAGATCTCGATTTCACCAGCAGTGCTGAGTAAGGAAGGGGTGCATCATGGCAATCGTTAAGTGCAAACCGACTTCCGCTGGCCGCCGTTTTGTGGTCAAGGTGGTCAACCAGGAGCTGCACAAAGGCGCTCCGTACGCTCCGCTGCTCGAGAAGAAGTCGAAGTCCGGCGGTCGTAACAACAACGGCCGTATCACCACGCGTCACGTTGGTGGTGGTCACAAGCAGCATTACCGTCTGGTCGACTTCCGTCGCAACGACAAGGATGGCATTCCGGCCACCGTCGAGCGCGTGGAATACGATCCGAACCGTACTGCTCACATCGCTCTGCTGAAGTACGCCGACGGCGAACGTCGCTACATCATCGCGCCGAAGGGCGTGAGCGCTGGCGACCAGCTGGTAGCCGGCAACATGGCGCCGATCAAGCCGGGCAACAGCCTGCAGCTGCGCAACATTCCGGTGGGTTCGACCGTTCACGGTATCGAGCTGAAGCCGGGTAAAGGCGCACAGATCGCGCGTTCCGCTGGCGCTTCCGCGCAGCTGATCGCCCGTGAAGGTGCCTATGTGACTCTGCGTCTGCGCTCCGGCGAGATGCGCAAAGTCCTGGCCGAGTGCCGTGCGACCCTGGGCGAAGTCTCGAACTCCGAGCACAGCCTGCGTTCGCTGGGTAAGGCCGGTGCCAAGCGCTGGCGCGGTGTTCGTCCGACCGTTCGTGGTGTTGCCATGAACCCGGTTGATCACCCGCACGGTGGTGGTGAGGGTCGTACCTCCGGTGGTCGTCATCCGGTGTCGCCATGGGGCTTCCCGACCAAGGGCGCGAAGACCCGTGCTAACAAGCGCACCGACAACATGATCGTCCGTCGTCGCAAGTAAATAGAGGGATACGACAGTGCCACGTTCTCTGAAAAAAGGTCCTTTTATCGATCTTCACCTACTGAAGAAGGTCGAAGCGGCGGTGGAAAAGAACGATCGCAAGCCGGTTAAAACCTGGTCGCGCCGTTCCATGATCCTGCCGCAGATGGTCGGTCTGACCATCGCTGTGCATAACGGTCGTCAACATGTTCCGGTCCTCGTGAACGAAGACATGGTCGGCCACAAACTGGGCGAATTTGCCGGCACCCGTACCTATCGTGGTCACGTGGCCGACAAGAAAGCCAAGCGTTAAGGGGTAAGGAAATGGAAGTAGCCGCTAAGTTGTCGGGCGCTCGCATCTCCGCCCAGAAAGCCCGCTTGGTCGCCGACCAGATCCGCGGGAAGAAGGTGGGCGAAGCGCTCAACCTCCTGGCTTTCAGCAGCAAGAAAGCCGCCGAGATCATGAAGAAAGTGCTGGAGTCGGCCGTTGCCAACGCCGAGCACAACGAAGGCGCAGACGTTGACGACCTGAAGGTCAGCACCGTTTTCGTCAACGAAGGGCGTTCGCTTAAGCGCATCATGCCGCGTGCCAAGGGCCGTGCTGATCGCATCGTCAAGCGGTCTTGCCATATCACTGTCAAGGTTGCGGACAAGTAACGGAGTCGATCAGATGGGTCAGAAAGTACATCCCGTTGGCATCCGCCTGGGAATCGTCAAGGATCACACCTCGGTCTGGTACGCAGATGGTCGCAATTACGCCGACTACCTGAACGCCGACCTGAAGGTTCGTGCATACCTGCAAGACAAACTAAAAAGCGCGTCCGTAAGCCGTATCGACATCGCTCGTCCGGCACAAACCGCACGCATCACCATCCACACCGCTCGTCCCGGCATCGTGATCGGCAAGAAAGGTGAAGATGTTGAGAAGCTGCGTCAGGACCTGACCAAGCAAATGGGTGTGCCGGTGCACATCAACATCGAAGAGATCCGCAAGCCGGAGCTCGACGGTATGCTGGTTGCGCAGAGCGTAGCTCAGCAGCTGGAGCGTCGCGTGATGTTCCGTCGCGCCATGAAGCGCGCTGTACAGAACGCCATGCGCATTGGTGCCAAGGGCATCAAGATCCAGGTGAGTGGTCGTCTCGGCGGCGCTGAAATCGCCCGTACCGAGTGGTATCGCGAAGGTCGTGTGCCGCTGCACACCCTGCGTGCCGATATCGATTACGCCACCTACGAAGCGCACACCACCTACGGTGTGATCGGTGTCAAGGTTTGGATCTTCAAAGGCGAAGTAATTGGTGGTCGCCAGGAAGAGCTGAAGCCGCAAGCACCCGCTCCTCGTAAAGCTGCTAAGAAATAAGGAGTACGCATCATGTTGCAACCAAAGCGTACGAAGTTCCGCAAGCAGATGACCGGCCACAACCGTGGTCTGGCTCAGCGCGGTAGCAAGGTCAGCTTCGGCGAGTTCGCGCTGAAGTCTGTCGCCCGCGGTCGTCTCACCGCCCGTCAGATCGAGTCCGCTCGTCGTGCTCTGACCCGTCACGTCAAGCGTGGCGGCAAGATCTGGATTCGCGTGTTCCCGGACAAGCCGGTTACCAAGAAGCCTCTCGAAGTGCGGATGGGTAAAGGTAAGGGTGGCGTCGAATACTGGGTAGCCCAGATCCAGCCAGGCAAGGTCCTGTACGAGATCGAAGGCGTATCCGAAGAGCTGGCGCGTGAGGCTTTCGCCCTGGCTGCTGCAAAGCTGCCGCTCGCCACCACCTTTGTTAAGCGGACGGTGATGTGATGAAAGCGACCGAACTTCGTGAAAAAACCGCACAGCAGCTGAACGAGCAACTGCTCGGCCTGCTGCGCGACCAGTTCAATCTGCGTATGCAGAAGGCAACTGGCCAGTTGGGGCAGTCTCACCTGCTCTCGCAAGTTAAGCGCGACATCGCTCGTGTGAAAACTGTGCTCAACCAGCAGGCAGGTAAGTGATCATGGCTGAAGCCGAAAAAACAGTCCGTACGCTGACCGGCCGTGTTGTCAGCGACAAGATGGACAAGACCATCACCGTTCTGATCGAGCGTCGCGTCAAGCACCCGATCTACGGTAAATACGTCAAGCGTTCGACCAAGCTGCACGCGCACGACGAGAACAACCAGTGCCACATCGGCGACAAGGTTTCCATCCGTGAAACCCGTCCGCTGGCCAAGACCAAGTCTTGGGCCCTGGTTGAAGTCCTCGAACGCGCAGTCGAAGTCTAAGGGCTAGGGGTCGGAGAAATTTTATGATTCAGACTCAATCCATGCTCGATGTGGCTGACAACAGCGGTGCACGTCGCGTCATGTGCATCAAGGTGCTGGGCGGCTCGCATCGTCGCTACGCCGGCATCGGCGACATCATCAAGGTCACCGTCAAGGAAGCAATTCCGCGCGGCAAAGTGAAGAAAGGTCAGGTCATGACCGCAGTGGTCGTTCGTACCCGTCACGGCGTTCGCCGTGCCGACGGTTCGATCATCCGCTTTGACGGCAACGCTGCTGTTCTGCTGAACAACAAGCAGGAGCCGATCGGTACCCGTATCTTCGGGCCCGTGACCCGTGAACTGCGTTCCGAGAAGTTCATGAAGATCGTCTCGCTCGCCCCTGAAGTGCTTTAAGGAGATCCGACATGCAAAAGATTCGTCGTGACGACGAGATCATCGTGATCGCCGGCAAAGACAAAGGTAAGCGTGGCAAGGTGCTCAAGGTTCTCGCTGACGACCGTCTGGTCGTTGGCGGCATCAACCTGGTGAAGCGCCACACGAAGCCGAACCCGATGTCGGGCGTTCAAGGCGGTATCGTCGAGAAAGAAGCGCCGCTGCACGCTTCCAACGTTGCCATCTTCAACTCTGAGACCAACAAGGCTGACCGCGTTGGCTTCAAGATCGAAGACGGCAAGAAAATTCGTGTCTTCAAGTCCACCCAGAAGCCGGTTGGCGCTTGAGAATCATAGGTAAAACACCATGGCACGACTGAAAGAGATTTACCGGAAGGAAATCGCGCCCAAGCTGAAGGAAGAACTGAAGCTGGCGAACGTGATGGAAGTTCCGCGCATCACCAAGATCACCCTGAACATGGGCCTGGGCGAAGCGATCGGTGACAAGAAAGTCATCGAGAACGCGGTTGCCGACCTCGAGAAGATCACCGGTCAGAAAGTCGTTGTGACTCATGCCCGTAAGTCGATCGCAGGTTTCAAGGTTCGTGAAGGTTGGCCGATTGGCGTCAAGGTCACTCTGCGTCGCGAGCGTATGTACGAGTTCCTGGATCGTCTGCTGTCCATCTCCCTGCCGCGCGTGCGTGACTTCCGCGGCCTGAATGCCAAGTCCTTCGACGGCCGCGGCAACTACAGCATGGGCGTGAAAGAGCAGATCATCTTCCCGGAAATCGATTACGACAAAATCGATGCGCTGCGTGGTCTGGACATCACCCTGACTACCACTGCCCGTAACGATGATGAAGGCCGCGCCCTGCTGCGTGCTTTCAACTTCCCGTTCCGCAACTGATCGGAGTCTGGAACATGGCCAAGACAAGCATGAAGAACCGCGAGCTGAAGCGTCAGCAAACGGTTGCCAAGTACGCCAAGAAGCGTGCCGAGCTGAAAGCCACCATCGCCAATCCGAACACCAGTCCGGAAGCGCGTTGGGAAGCCCAGGTCGCTCTGCAGAAGCAGCCGCGTGACGCCAGCGCCTCGCGCCTGCGTAACCGCTGCCGCATCACCGGCCGTCCGCACGGCGTTTACCGCAAGTTCGGTCTGTCGCGTAACAAGCTGCGCGAAGCCGCCATGCGCGGCGACGTACCGGGCCTGGTGAAAGCCAGCTGGTAAGTCGAAACGGAGCCGGCCTCGCGCCGGCTTTGTTTTATCCGAATCAAGCCCCTTTTGGGGCTTGATTCATTTTTGATCGGTCTCTAGAATGTCCGGCTCTCCTGAGCCTGGCATTTTGCATGCCGAGCTTTTGGATGATCCCACAGCCCTCGGGCTGTTCTTTTTGTATCAGGAGCGTCTAGCCCATGAGTATGCAGGACCCGTTAGCGGACATGCTAACTCGTATCCGTAATGCCCAGATGGCTGAAAAGTCCGTCGTAAGCATGCCGTCTTCCACGCTGAAGGTGGCTGTAGCCAAAGTTCTGAAGGACGAAGGTTATATTGCGGGTTATCAGATCAGCGGCGAAGCCAAGCCGCAGCTGTCCATCGAGCTGAAGTACTTCGAAGGCCGTCCGGTCATCGAGGAAGTCAAGCGCGTGAGCCGTCCCGGCCTTCGCCAGTACAAATCCGTCGACGATCTGCCGAAAGTTCGCGGCGGTCTCGGTGTCTCCATCGTCTCCACCAACAAGGGTGTGATGACGGATCGCGCTGCGCGCGCTGCCGGTGTCGGCGGCGAAGTGCTCTGCACCGTGTTCTAAGGGGGGATAAGCATGTCTCGCGTTGCTAAGAACCCCGTAGTGCTGCCTGCCGGTGTCGAGGTCAAACTCGCCGGTCAGCAGCTCTCGGTGAAGGGCGCCAAGGGCGCTCTGGAACTGAACGTACACTCGTCCGTGGAAGTGATCCAGGAAGGCAGCGAGCTGCGTTTCGCCGCTCGTAATGGCGATCAGCAGAACCGCGCCATGGCCGGCACCACTCGTGCTCTGGTCAACAACATGGTCATCGGCGTCAGCCAAGGCTTCGAGCGCAAGCTGCAGCTGGTCGGCGTGGGCTACAAGGCCCAGGCCAAAGGCCAGGTGCTGAACCTCGCGCTGGGCTTCTCCCACCCGATCGACTACGAACTGCCGGAAGGCGTCGTGGCCGAAACCCCCAACCAGACCGAAATCCTGATCAAGGGTATCGACAAGCAACTGGTGGGTCAGGTGGCTGCGGAGATCCGTGACTTCCGTCGTCCTGAGCCTTACAAGGGCAAAGGCGTTCGTTACGCGGATGAAGTCGTCCGTCGTAAAGAAGCCAAGAAGAAGTAAGGGGCTGAGATATGACCGACAAAAAAGTTACTCGTCTGCGTCGCGCTCGCAAAGCACGCCTGAAAATGCACGAGCTCGAAGCCGTGCGTCTGTGCGTGTACCGCTCTTCGCAGCACATCTACGCCCAGGTCATTTCGGCCGACGGCAGCAAGGTTCTGGCCAGCGCCTCGACCTTGGACAAAGCACTGCGTGATGGCGCCACTGGCAACGTCGACGCCGCCAAGAAAGTAGGTCAACTGGTTGCCGAGCGCGCGAAAGCCGCTGGCGTGACTCAGGTTGCATTCGACCGTTCTGGCTTCAAGTACCACGGTCGCGTCAAGGCGCTGGCCGATGCTGCTCGTGAAGGCGGGCTGGAGTTCTAAGTTATGGCAAATAACGACCAAAAGCGCGACGAAGGCTATATCGAGAAGCTGGTCCAGGTTAACCGCGTTGCCAAGACCGTAAAGGGTGGCCGTATCTTCACCTTCACCGCGCTGACCGTGGTGGGTGATGGCAAGGGTCGCGTCGGTTTCGGCCGTGGCAAGTCCCGCGAAGTGCCGGCTGCCATCCAGAAGGCGATGGAAGCTGCGCGTCGCAACATGATCCAGGTGGATCTGAACGGCACCACTCTGCAGTACCCGATCAAGTCCGCTCATGGCGCCTCCAAGGTGTACATGCAGCCGGCTTCGGAAGGTACCGGCATCATCGCCGGCGGCGCCATGCGTGCCGTGCTGGAAGTGGCGGGTGTGCAGAACGTTCTGGCCAAGTGCTACGGCTCGACCAACCCGGTGAACGTGGTTCACGCCACCTTCAAGGGTCTGAAGACCATGCAGTCTCCGGAATCCGTTGCAGCCAAGCGTGGCAAGAGCGTCGAGGAGATTCTCTAACCATGGCTAATACCGTCAAAGTGACTCTGATCAAGAGCACCAATGGCCGCCTGGCCAATCACAAAGCTTGCGTCAAGGGCCTCGGCCTGCGTCGCATCGGTCACACCGTAGAGGTTCTGGATACTCCGGAAAACCGCGGCATGATCAACAAGGCTTACTACCTGCTGAAGGTGGAGGGTTAATCATGCAACTGAACGATCTGCGTTCCGCGCCGGGTGCCCGTCGCGAGAAGCACCGTCCGGGCCGTGGTATCGGCAGCGGTCTGGGCAAGACCGGTGGCCGCGGCCACAAGGGTCAAACCTCCCGCTCCGGTGGCTCCATCGCTCCGGGCTTCGAGGGTGGTCAGCAGCCGCTGCACCGCCGTCTGCCGAAGTTCGGCTTCGTCTCCCTGAAGGCTATGGATCGCGCCGAAGTGCGTACCTCCGAGCTGAACAAGGTGGAAGGCGTTGTCACTCTGCAGGCGCTGAAGGATGCCAACCTGGTCGGCCAACACGTACAGCGCGTTAAAGTCATGCTGTCCGGTGAGGTCACCCGTGCGGTCACCCTGAAAGGTATCGCCGCCACCAAGGGTGCGCGCGCGGCTATCGAAGCAGCTGGCGGTAAGTTCGAGGACTAAATGGCTAAGCAAGGTGCTCTCTCAGCGCTGGCAGGTGGCGGGTTGTCCGAACTCTGGGCTCGTCTGCGTTTCCTGTTCATGGCGATCATCGTCTACCGGATAGGTGCGCACATCCCGGTTCCTGGCATCAACCCAGACCGACTGGCGGATCTGTTCCGGCAGAATGAGGGGACCATTCTTAGCTTGTTCAACATGTTTTCCGGCGGCGCGCTGGAGCGGATGAGCATCTTTGCACTGGGGATCATGCCGTACATCTCGGCCTCGATCATCATGCAGCTGATGACCGCCGTCAGCCCGCAGCTGGAGCAGTTGAAGAAGGAAGGTGAAGCTGGCCGTCGCAAGATCAGCCAGTACACCCGCTACGGCACTCTCGTCCTGGCGTTCGTCCAGGCCATCGGCATGTCCGTTGGTCTGGCCAGTCAGGGCGTGGCGTTCTCGGTCGATTTCGGCTTCCACTTCGTTGCGGTCACCACCTTCGTGGCGGGCGCGATGTTCATGATGTGGTTGGGCGAGCAGATCACCGAGCGCGGTGTCGGCAACGGTATCTCGATGCTGATTTTTGCAGGCATCGTAGCCGGTCTGCCGTCGGCAATCGGGCAGTCTTTCGAGTCTGCGCGCCAGGGCGATATCAACATCTTCGCCCTGATTGCCATCGGCCTGCTGGCAGTAGCGATCATCGGTTTCGTGGTGTTCATCGAGCGTGGTCAGCGTCGCATTGCGGTGCACTACGCCAAGCGTCAGCAGGGCCGCAAGGTCTTCGCCGCGCAGACCAGCCACCTGCCGTTGAAGGTGAACATGGCGGGGGTCATCCCGGCCATTTTCGCCAGCAGCCTTCTGCTGTTCCCGGCCTCGCTGGGTGCCTGGTTCGGTCAGTCCGAGGGTCTGGGCTGGCTGCAGGACATTTCGCAGGCGATCGCTCCTGGTCAGCCGTTGAACATTCTGCTGTTTAGTGCAGGGATCATTTTCTTCTGCTTCTTCTACACGGCGCTGATGTTCAACCCGAAAGACGTAGCGGAAAACCTGAAGAAGTCCGGTGCCTTTATTCCGGGCATCCGTCCGGGTGAGCAGTCGGCGCGCTATATCGATGGCGTTCTGACCCGCTTGACCATGTTCGGTGCTCTGTACATGACGGCCGTGTGCCTGCTGCCCCAGTTCCTGGTGGTGGCGGCCAACGTTCCGTTCTACCTTGGCGGGACCTCGTTGCTGATCGTGGTCGTGGTTGTCATGGACTTCATGTCCCAAGTGCAATCGCACCTCGTGTCTCACCAGTACGATTCCCTGATGAAGAAAGCCAACCTGAAGGGCTATGGCAGCGGCATGCTCCGCTGATCCACCCGTAAGGTTCGAGGAGTTGGTAATGAAAGTTCGTGCATCGGTGAAAAAGCTGTGCCGTAACTGCAAAATTATCCGTCGCGAAGGTGTCGTGCGGGTGATCTGCAGCGCAGAGCCGCGTCACAAGCAGCGCCAAGGCTGAGTGTGAACCACGCGTGATAAGCCCGGCAGCTAGTGCGCTGCCGGGTTGATTAATCGTTTCTACAGCGTTAATATCTCGCGCCCTATTTCTTGGCTTCCGGGGCGTAGGTAGCTGTCAATTGGAGTTCCACTGAATGGCCCGTATTGCAGGCGTTAACATTCCGGATAACAAGCACACTGTTATCTCGCTGACCTACATCTTCGGTGTCGGTCGCACCACTGCACAGAAAATCTGTGCCGCTACCGGTGTCAATCCGGCAGCAAAAATCAAGGATCTGACTGACGAGCAGATCGAGCAACTGCGTGGCGAAGTAGCCAAGGTGAATACCGAAGGCGACCTGCGTCGTGAAGTGAATATGAAAATCAAGCGCTTGATGGATCTGGGTTGCTACCGTGGCCTGCGCCACCGTAAAGGCCTGCCGGTTCGCGGTCAGCGTACCAAGACCAACGCTCGCACCCGTAAGGGCCCGCGTAAGCCGATCCGCAAGTAATCGCATTCGCGAATCGACAGGAATTTAGTCATGGCAAAACCTGCTGCTCGTACTCGTAAGAAAGTCAAAAAGACGGTGGTCGATGGCATCGCCCACATCCACGCGTCTTTCAACAACACCATCGTGACCATCACCGACCGTCAGGGCAACGCCCTGTCCTGGGCTACCTCGGGTGGTTCGGGTTTCCGCGGCTCGCGTAAGTCCACTCCGTTCGCTGCCCAGATCGCCGCCGAGCGCGCTGGTCAGGCTGCACTGGAGTACGGCCTGAAGAACCTCGACGTGAATGTCAAGGGCCCGGGTCCGGGTCGCGAATCCGCTGTGCGTGCTCTGAACGCCTGCGGCTACAAAATCGCCAGCATCACCGACGTGACGCCTATCCCGCACAACGGGTGCCGTCCGCCGAAGAAGCGTCGCGTGTAAACAGGAGACAGTGAGAAATGGCTCGTTACATTGGTCCCAAGTGCAAACTGTCTCGCCGTGAAGGCACCGATCTCTTCCTGAAGAGCGGTGTTCGCGCGCTTGAATCTAAGTGCAACATCGAAGCAGCTCCCGGTATTCACGGTCAGCGTCGCGGTCGCCAGTCCGACTACGGCACCCAGCTGCGTGAGAAGCAGAAAGTCCGTCGTATCTACGGCGTGCTGGAGCGTCAGTTCAGCGGTTACTACAAGCAAGCTGCCAGCCAGAAGGGCGCCACCGGCGAAAACCTGCTGCAGCTGCTGGAATGCCGTCTGGATAACGTGGTTTACCGTATGGGCTTTGGCGCTACCCGTGCCGAGTCCCGTCAGCTGGTTTCGCACAAAGCAATCAGCGTCAACGGTCAGACCGTAAACGTACCGTCCTATCAGGTTAAAGCTGGCGACGTCGTTGCTGTTCGCGAGAAATCGAAGAACCAGCTGCGCATCGTTCAGGCTCTTGAGCTCTGCGCCCAGCGTGGCCGCGTTGAGTGGGTCGAAGTAGACGCCGAGAAGAAGTCTGGTGTGTTCAAGAACGTACCGGCTCGTGGCGATCTGTCCGCTGACATCAACGAGAGCCTGATTGTCGAGCTCTACTCCAAGTAAGGGCTAGAAAATAGGTGCATCCATGCAGATTTCGGTAAATGAGTTCCTGACCCCCCGTCACATCGATGTGCAGGAGGTCAGTTCGACCCGCGCCAAGATCACCCTCGAGCCTCTCGAGCGTGGTTTCGGCCATACCCTGGGCAACGCGCTGCGTCGCATCCTGTTGTCCTCCATGCCTGGCTGTGCAGTAGTCGAGGCCGAGATCGACGGCGTACTCCACGAGTACTCCGCGATCGAAGGTGTGCAGGAAGATGTCATCGAGATCCTGCTCAACCTGAAAGGTCTGGCTATCAAGCTGCACGGCCGTGACGAAGTGACCCTGACTCTGGCTAAGAAGGGCCCGGGCGTCGTTACCGCTGCCGATATTCAGCTGGATCACGATGTCGAAATCGTCAATGGCGACCACGTCATCGCTAACCTGGCCGCCAATGGCGCGCTGAACATGAAGCTCACCGTGGCTCGTGGTCGCGGCTATGAGCCGGCTGACGCGCGTCAGAGCGACGAGGACGAAAGCCGCAGCATCGGTCGCTTGCAGCTGGATGCTTCGTTCAGCCCTGTGCGTCGGGTTGCTTACGTGGTGGAAAACGCCCGTGTCGAGCAGCGCACCAACCTGGACAAACTGGTCATCGACCTGGAAACCAACGGTACCCTGGACCCTGAAGAGGCTATCCGTCGTGCCGCGACCATCCTGCAGCAGCAGCTGGCCGCGTTCGTCGACCTCAAGGGCGACAGCGAGCCGGTGGTGGTCGAGCAGGAAGACGAGATCGATCCGATCCTGCTGCGTCCCGTCGACGACCTGGAACTGACCGTACGTTCGGCCAACTGCCTCAAGGCAGAGAACATCTACTACATCGGCGACCTGATTCAGCGCACCGAAGTAGAGCTGCTCAAAACCCCGAACCTGGGCAAGAAATCCCTGACCGAAATCAAGGATGTTCTGGCCTCTCGCGGTCTGTCCCTCGGTATGCGCCTCGACAACTGGCCGCCGGCAAGTCTGAAGAAAGACGATAAGGCCACTGCCTGATCGTCATCATCACCGAACGAACAAGTTTGGTAAGGAATTGAACCATGCGTCATCGTAAAAGTGGCCGTCACCTCAGCCGCACCAGCGCTCACCGCAAGGCCATGTTCCAGAACATGGCGGTCTCGCTGTTCGAGCACGAGCTGATCAAAACTACCCTGCCGAAAGCCAAGGAACTGCGCCGCGTTGCCGAGCCGCTGATCACCCTGGCCAAGGAAGACAGCGTTGCCAACCGTCGTCTGGCCTTCGACCGTACCCGTTCGAAAGCCATCGTCGGCAAGCTGTTCAACGACCTGGGCAAGCGCTACGCCACCCGTAACGGCGGCTACCTGCGCATCCTCAAGTGCGGCTTCCGCGCCGGCGACAACGCTCCGATGGCCTACGTTGAACTGGTCGACCGTCCGGTCGGCGGTTCGGTAGAAGCTGCCGAGTAAGTTGCTGGTTGTACAAGAAACCGGGCCTTGCGCCCGGTTTTTTGTTGCCCGCGATTCGTCGAGTCGGCGATGGGCGCCTTAGGTGTGTGAATATTTTTCCGCACGTCGTGTTTGATATTGTGTACGTCGTTGGGCTCGGGTAAGGTTCGGCGGTCTTCGTTTCGCCGGCTCGCCGGCCCCAATAAGAACAACTGTCGATCATGTCCGAACCTACCGCTCTGAGTCTTATCCCGCCTGCCGTCGTCCTGACCCTGGCCATCTGGCTGCGTCGCCCCATCCTCGCCCTGCTGATCGGCGCCTGCAGCGGCCTGCTGTTGCTCTCGCCGCAAGACGCCATGGGCAACTTCGCCGATATTTCGCTGAAGGTGATGCAGGACGAAACCATTGGCTGGCTGATCCTGGTCTGCGGCAGCTTCGGCGCGCTGATCGCCCTGCTGGTGCGCACCGGCGGCGCCCTGGCGTTCGGCCGCAGCGCACTGAAGCTGGCCAAGGGCCGGCGTTCCTCGCTGCTGATGACCTTCGTCCTCGGCGTGGTGATCTTCGTCGACGATTACCTCAATGCCCTGACCGTGGGCGAGACCATGAAGCGCGTCACCGACCGCTTCAAGGTTTCTCGCGAGAAGCTGGCCTACGTGGTGGACTCCACCGCCGCGCCGATCTGCGTGCTGGTGCCGCTGTCGACCTGGGCGGTGTTCTTCGGCGGCCTGTTGGAGAACAACGGCATCGCCGAGACCGGCCAGGGCATCGGCGTGTACGTCCAGGCCATTCCCTACATGCTCTACGCCTGGGCCGCGGTGCTGCTGGTGCTGCTGGTGGCCGCCGGGCTGTTCCCCGATATCGGCCCGATGCGCAGGGTCGAGCTGCAGGCGCGCCACGGTTCGGCCGGGGCCATGCACGTGGGCGAGTTGAGCGCCGAGCACAACTACGCGATACAGTCGCTGGAGGCGGAGTTCGAAGGCGCCGACAAGGAGGGCGGCAAGCTGCACAACTTCCTGGTGCCGCTGGCCATGCTGGTGGGCTTCACCGTCTACTTCGACATCGACGTGTGGATGGGCATGATCGCCACCATGCTGCTGACCCTGCCGTTCTACCTGCTGCAGCGCCTGATGCCGCTGGCCGAGATGCTCGATCAGATGGTCGACGGCTTCAAGACCATGCTGCCGGCCATCGGCATCTGCGTCGCCGCCTTCGTCTTCAAGGACGTCTGCGACCAGCTGATGCTGCCGCAGTACGTGGTCGAGAGCCTCAAGCCCTACATGACCCCGCAGATGCTGCCGGCCATGGTGTTCCTGTGCATGGCGGTGCTGAGCTTCGCCACCGGCTCGTCCTGGGGCATCTTCGCCGTGACCATCCCCATCGTCATGCCGCTGGCCTACGCGCTGGGCGCGGACATTCCGCTGGTGATCGGCGCGTTGATGTCGGCCTCGGCCTTCGGCAGTCAGGCCTGCTTCTACAGCGATTCCACGGTGCTGGCGGCGCAGGGTTCCGGCTGCGACCTGATCAGCCATGCCGTCACCCAGCTGCCCTACACCCTGATCGCGGCCGGCGTGGCCTTCGTCGGCTTTATCCTCGTGGCCTGAGCCTGCTGCAGATATGGAAGAACGGGCCCCAGCGGCCCGTTTTTTATGCGGCTCTTGAAAGAAAATAACTATCGAGTCGTTACGCTCCATGCATTGGTTCGCCTGGCGAAGCGGGTCTAGGCTTGTTCCATCGTCGGCCGCAGTCGCTGGGACCGACCCGATGAGGAAAAGGAGAGAAGCATGTCGAACCAAGGTAAATGTCCGTTCAACCACGTCGCTGGCGGCGGCACGACCAACCGGGATTGGTGGCCGAACCAGTTGCGTGTGGATCTGCTCAATCAACATTCGGAGAAGTCCAACCCGCTGGGGGCGAAGTTCAACTACGCCGAAGAATTCAAGAAGCTCGACTACAAGGCGCTGAAGGCCGACCTGGTCAAGCTGATGACCGACAGTCAGGACTGGTGGCCGGCCGACTTCGGCCACTACGGCCCGCAAATGATCCGCATGGCCTGGCACGCCACCGGCACCTATCGCATCACCGACGGCCGCGGCGGCGGCGGTCGTGGTCAGCAGCGCTTCGCCCCGCTGAACTCCTGGCCGGACAACGTCAACATCGACAAGACCCGCCGCCTGCTGTGGCCGATCAAGCAGAAGTACGGCCAGCAGATCTCCTGGGCCGACCTGCTGGTGCTCGCCGGTAACGTCGCGCTGGAGTCCATGGGCTTTCGCACCTTCGGTTTCGGCGCCGGCCGCGAGGACGTGTGGGAACCGGATCTGGACGTCAACTGGGGCGCCGAGATCGCCTGGCTGGGCGTCGACCCGGAGCGGGTCACGGACGATCGCGAACTGACGGCGCCGTTCGGCGCCACCCACATGGGCCTGATCTACGTCAACCCGGAAGGGCCTAACGCCAGCGGCGATTACATGCTGGCGGCCAAGGACATTCGCGCCACCTTCAACCGCATGGCCATGGACGACGAGGAAATCGTCGCCCTGATCGCCGGCGGCCACACCTTCGGCAAGGCCCACGGCGCCGCGCCGGAATCGCACAAGGGGCCGGAGCCGGAGGCGGCGCCGATCGAGGCGCAGGGCCTGGGCTGGATGAGCGATTTCGGTAGCGGTCACGGCAAGGACACCATCTCCAGCGGCATCGAGGTCACCTGGACCAAGACCCCGGCGCTGTGGAGCAACAACTTCTTCGAGAACCTGTTCAAGTACGAGTGGGAACTGACCAAGTCGCCGGCCGGCGCCAAGCAGTGGGTGGCCAAGGACGCCCCGGAAATCATTCCGGACGCTCATGTGCCGGGCAAATTCCACAAGCCGACCATGCTCACCACCGACCTGACCCTGCGTTTCGACCCTGAGTTCGGCAAGATTTCCCAGCGTTTCCTCAATGACCCGCAAGCCTTCGCCGAGGCCTTCGCCCGCGCCTGGTACAAGTTGACCCACCGCGACATGGGGCCGAAGGCCCGCTACCTCGGCCCGGAAGTGCCGAAAGAGGACATGATCTGGCAGGACCCGCTGCCGGCCGCCACGCACAACCCCAGCGCCGCCGACATCGCCGATCTCAAGGCGAAGATCGCCGCCTCCGGGCTGTCGGTGGGCGACCTGGTGTCGGTGGCCTGGGCCTCGGCCTCGACCTTCCGCGGCGGCGACAAGCGCGGCGGTGCCAACGGTGCGCGTCTGGCCCTGGCGCCGCAGAAGGATTGGCCGGTCAACCAGCGTGCGATCAAGGCGCTGGCCAAGCTGGTGGAGATCCAGAAAGCCTCGGGCAAGGCGTCGCTGGCCGATGTCATAGTGCTGGCCGGTAACGTCGGCGTCGAGCTGGGCGCCAAGGCGGCCGGGGTGGCGGTCGACGTGCCCTTCGCCCCCGGACGGGTCGATGCGCGCCAGGATCAGACCGACGTCGAGTCCTTCGCGGTGCTCGAGCCCGTTGCCGACGGCTTCCGCAACTACAGCCAGGGCAAGCTGGGCGTGCCGACCGAGGCCATGCTGATCGACAAGGCGCAGCTGCTGACCCTGACCGCGCCGGAGCTGACCGCGCTGGTCGGCGGCCTGCGCGTGCTCGGCGCCAACCACGACGGCGGCGCCCATGGCGTGTTCACCGACCAGGTCGGCGTGCTGTCCAACGACTTCTTCGTCAACCTGCTGGACATGGGCATCGAGTGGAAGCCGGTGGATGGCGGCGCGGAAGTGTTCGAGGGCAAGTGCAGCAAGAGCGGTCAGGTGAAATATACCGGCACCCGCAACGACCTGATCTTCGGCTCTAACTCGGTGCTGCGCGCCTACGCCGAGGTCTATGCCAGTGCCGACGGCAAGGCGAAGCTGGTCAAGGACTTCGTCGCCGCCTGGACCAAGGTGATGAACCTGGATCGTTTCGATCTGGCCTGAGCCGTTGCCGGCGGCGTGCCGCCGGCGACATCCGCACCACCCGGCGGCGCCTCCCTCGTGGGGGCGCCGTGCTTTTCGCTTGACCGCGACAGGCGGCCGGCGGAGCATTCGCCCATTTTCACGGCTGCAACAAGGATCACCGGCATGAAGGGCCATATCGAAGTCATCGACTACCTCAAGCAACTGCTCAAGGGCGAGCTGGCCGCGCGCGACCAGTACTTCATCCACTCGCGCCTGTACGAGGACTGGGGCTTCGCCAAGCTCTACGAGCGCATCAACCACGAGATGGAGGAGGAGACCCAGCACGCCGACGCGCTGCTCAAGCGCATCATCTTCCTCGAAGGCGTGCCGGACATGGTGCCGAATGCCTTCAGCTACGGGCAGACCGTGCCCGAGGCGCTGAAGCTGGACCTGGCCCTGGAGTACGAGGTGCGCGCGGCGCTGAGCAAGGGCATCGCGCTGTGCGAGAAGCACCGGGACTACCAGAGCCGCGACATCCTCCTGACCCAGCTCAAGGACACCGAGGAAGACCACGCTTACTGGCTGGAGATCCAACTGCAGTTGATCGACAAGCTGGGCCTGGAGAAGTACCTGCAGAGTCAGATGTGAGCTGCAAGCGGCAAGTAAAGGCAATAGCAAAAAGCCAGAGCGGGGGGAACCCGCTCTGGCTTTTTCTTGTGGCTTGCTACTTGAGGCTTGCGGCTGCCCTCAATGCGTAGGGTGGGCATGCCGAAGGCTTGTCCACCACGTCGCCGGCAATGCTGGACAAGGCTGGCGCCATGTCCACCCTACGGCCTCAGGCGCGTTCGCGTTCCAGCAGAGGCCCCAGGAAGTGCCCGGTGTGCGATGCCGGGTTGGCCGCCACTTCTTCCGGGGTGCCGGTGGCGATGATCATGCCGCCCTTGGAGCCGCCCTCGGGGCCAAGATCCACCAGCCAGTCGGCGGTCTTGATCACGTCCAGGTTGTGCTCGATCACCACCACGGTGTTGCCGTGGTCGCGCAGGCGGTGCAGCACGTCGAGCAGTTGCTGGATATCGGCGAAGTGCAGCCCCGTGGTCGGCTCGTCGAGGATGTACAGGGTCTTGCCGGTGTCGCGCTTGCTCAATTCGCGCGACAGCTTGACCCGCTGCGCCTCGCCGCCGGACAGGGTGGTCGCGCTCTGCCCCAGCTTGATATAGGACAGGCCGACGTCCATCAGCGTCTGCAGCTTGCGGGCGATGGCCGGCACGGCGTCGAAGAAGGCGCGCGCCTCCTCGATGGTCATGTCGAGCACCTCGGTGATGCTCTTGCCCTTGTACTTCACCTCCAGGGTTTCGCGGTTGTAGCGCTTGCCCTTGCACACGTCGCAGGGCACGTAGATGTCCGGCAAAAAGTGCATCTCCACCTTGATCACGCCGTCGCCCTGGCAGGCCTCGCAGCGCCCGCCCTTGACGTTGAAGGAGAAGCGGCCCGGGCCGTAGCCGCGCGAGCGCGATTCCGGCACGCCGGCGAACAGTTCGCGGATCGGGGTGAACAGCCCGGTGTAGGTCGCAGGATTGGAGCGCGGCGTGCGGCCGATCGGGCTCTGGTCGATGTCGACCACCTTGTCGAGGTGCTGCAGGCCGTCGAACGAGTCGTGGGCGGCGGCTTCCAGGGTGGTGGCGCCGTTCAGCGCGGTGGCGGTGAGCGGGAACAGGGTGTTGTTGATCAGCGTCGACTTGCCCGAGCCGGACACCCCGGTGACGCAGGTGAGCAGGCCGACCGGGATCTCCAGGTCGACGCCCCGCAGGTTGTTGCCGCGGGCGCCCTTGAGCTTGAGCTGCTTCTTCTTGTCGCGCGGCGTGCGCGTGGCCGGGTAGCGGATCCTCTCGCGGCCGGAGAGGTACTTGCCGGTCAGCGAGTCGGCATGCGCCATGACCTGGTCCGGGGTGCCCTCGGCGACGATGCGCCCGCCATGCACGCCGGCGCCGGGGCCGATGTCCACCACGTAGTCGGCCAGGCGGATGGCGTCTTCGTCGTGCTCGACCACTATCACCGTGTTGCCCAGGTTACGCAGGTGGGTGAGGGTGCCGAGCAGGCGCTCGTTGTCGCGCTGGTGCAGACCGATGCTGGGTTCGTCGAGGATGTACATGACGCCGACCAGACCGGCGCCGATCTGGCTGGCCAGGCGGATGCGCTGCGCCTCGCCGCCGGACAGGGTGTCGGCGCTGCGGTCCAGGGTCAGGTAGTCGAGGCCGACGTTGACCAGGAACTGCAGGCGCTCGCGGATTTCCTTGAGGATCTTCTCGGCGATCTCGCCGCGCCGGCCGGTTAGGTGCAGGCTGCCGAAGTAGTCGCAGGCGTCGCCTACCGGCAGGCCGCTGACCGCCGGCAGGGTCTTCTCGCCGACCCAGACATGCCGCGCCTCGCGGCGCAGGCGGGTGCCGCGGCAGTCCGGGCAGGGCTGGGTGCTGAGGAACTTGGCCAGCTCCTCGCGCACGCTGGCCGACTCGGTTTCGCGGTAGCGCCGCTCCAGGTTGGGGATGATGCCCTCGAACGGGTGCGAGCGTTTGACGATGTCGCCGCGGTCGTTGAGGTACTTGAAGTCGACGTTCTGCGCGGCGCTGCCGAACAGGATGACCTTCTGGTGTTCGGCGGCCAGGTCGTCGAATGGTTGCTCCAGGCTGAAGCCATAGTGCGCAGCCAGCGAGCCGAGCATCTGGAAGTAATAGACGTTGCGCCGGTCCCAGCCGCGGATCGCACCCTCGGCCAGGGTCAGTTCGCCGTTGACCAGGCGCTTGGCGTCGAAGAACTGCTTCACCCCCAGGCCGTCGCAGGTCGGGCAGGCGCCGGCCGGGTTGTTGAAGGAGAACAGCTTGGGTTCCAGCTCGCTGATCGAGTGGCCGCAGTGCGGGCAGGCGAAGCGCGCGGAGAAGATAATCTCGTCGCCTTCTTCGTCGTCCATGGGGGCGACCAGGGCGATGCCGTCGGCCAGGCCGAGGGCGGTCTCGAAGGACTCGGCCAGGCGCTGCTGCAGGTCTTCGCGCACCTTGAAGCGGTCCACCACCACGTCGATGCTGTGCTTCTTCTGCTTGTCCAGTTTGGGCAGCTCGTCCAGCTCATGCAGCTTGCCGTTGACCCGGGCGCGAACGAAGCCCTGTGCACGCAGCTCCTCGAACACCGACAGGTGTTCGCCCTTGCGCTCGCGCACCACCGGCGCCAGCAGCATCAGCTTGCGCCCTTCCGGCAGGGCCAGCACCTGGTCGACCATCTGGCTGACGGTCTGCGCCTCCAGTGGCACGTCGTGGTCCGGGCAGCGCGGGATGCCGACGCGGGCGTAGAGCAGGCGCAGGTAGTCGTAGATCTCGGTGATGGTGCCGACGGTCGAGCGCGGGTTGTGCGAAGTGGACTTCTGCTCGATGGAGATGGCCGGGGAGAGGCCCTCGATGGTGTCGACGTCGGGCTTCTCCATCATCGACAGGAACTGCCGGGCGTAGGCCGACAACGACTCCACGTAGCGGCGCTGGCCCTCGGCGTAGAGGGTGTCGAAGGCCAGCGACGACTTGCCCGAGCCGGACAGGCCGGTGATCACGATCAGCTTGTCGCGCGGCAGGGTCAGGTCGATGTTCTTCAGGTTGTGGGTGCGCGCACCACGAATCAGAATCTTGTCCACTTAGGGAACCTCTAAAAGCTGTCTGCGTTGCCATCGCTGCGTTAAAAACAGGCTCAGAAGGCTCATTTACTACTCGTAAACTGCGCTTCTTCGCCTGCTTGACTCGCTTGCGCTCGCCCTGCGGGCCGGCCTGCGGCCGTTACTCCCGTTGGTCGTTGCGCCTTGCGCTGGCTGCCTCGCCAACGCTTTTAGAGGCTCCTTACAGCGGCCTCGCGTGGCGGGCAGAAACCGGCGAGTATAGGGCCTGTTGCGGTCTGGCCGCGACCCGCATCGCCGCTCGCCGAGCGACCGGCGCGTGCAGCCGGGTGCGCCCTGCGGCAATTCGCGTGCCTGTGCCGCCTGCGCCTTCGCTGCTAGAATCGCCGGCTGATTTTCACGGGACTTTTTCCATGCACGATCCGCACAGCGAGCGCATGAGTGGCGGCGAAGCCCGCGCGGCCGGTGGCCTGGCGCTGGTGTTCGCGTTCCGCATGCTGGGCATGTTCATGGTCCTGCCGGTGCTGGCCACCTACGGCATGGACCTGGCCGGCAGCACCCCGGCGCTGATCGGCCTGGCCATCGGCGCCTACGGCCTGACCCAGGCGCTGCTGCAGATTCCCTTCGGCATGCTCAGCGACCGCATCGGCCGCCGCCCGGTGATCTATGCCGGGCTGCTGATCTTCGCCGCCGGCAGTATGCTGGCGGCTAACGCCGATTCCATCTGGGGGGTGATCGCCGGCCGCGTGCTGCAGGGCGCCGGGGCCATCTCGGCGGCGGTGATGGCGCTGCTCTCGGACCTGACCCGCGAGCAGCACCGGACCAAGGCCATGGCCATGATCGGCATGAGCATCGGCCTGTCGTTCGCCGTGGCCATGGTGCTCGGCCCGCTGCTGACCCGTGCCTTCGGCCTGGCCGGGCTGTTCTGGGCCACCGCGGCGATGGCGCTGCTGGGCATCCTGATCGTCGCCGGCCTGGTGCCGAGGAACGCCGGGCCGCTGCAGCACCGCGAATCCGGGGTGGCGACGCAGGCGCTGTGGCCGACCCTCAAGCACGCCGACCTGCTGCGCCTGGACTTCGCCATCCTGGCCCTGCACGCGGTGCTGATGGCCAGCTTCGTCGCCCTGCCGCTGGCGCTGGTGGAGCAGGGCGGGCTGGCCAAGGAAGAACACTGGTGGGTCTACCTCACCGCGCTGCTGATCGGTTTCTTCGGCATGGTGCCGTTCATCATCTACGCCGAGAAGAAGCGCCAGATGAAGCGCGTGCTGCTCGGTGCGGTGGCGGTGCTGCTGCTCTGCGAGTTGTATTTCGCCCTGCTGGGCAGCAGCCTGCGCGCGCTGGTGCTGGGCACCGTGCTGTTCTTCACCGCGTTCAACCTGCTGGAGGCCTCGCTGCCGTCGCTGGTGAGCAAGGTGGCGCCGGCCGGCGGCAAGGGCACGGCGATGGGCGTGTACTCCACCAGCCAGTTCCTCGGCGCCGCTATCGGCGGCATTCTCGGCGGCTGGCTTTACCAGCAGCATGGTCTGGAGGGCGTGTTTATCGGCTGTGCGGCGCTCTGTGCAATTTGGCTGGCCATTGCTGTTACTATGCGCGAACCGCCGTATGTGACCAGCCTGCGCCTGCCGCTCGACGCCGCGGCACTGGCCGATGTCGGACTGGTCGAACGCCTGAAGGCTACGCCGGGAGTGGCGGATGCCGTGGTGGTGGTCGACGAAGCGGCCATCTATATCAAAGTGGACACCCAACAAGTGGATCGCACGTCCCTGGAACGCCTGATTGCAGCGGCGCCAGCGGCGTGCCGAGCCTAGGAGAACGTTATGGCCCGTGGGGTTAACAAAGTCATTCTGGTCGGCACCTGCGGCCAGGACCCGGAAACGCGCTACCTGCCCAGCGGCAACGCGGTCACCAACCTGAGCCTGGCCACCAGCGAGCAGTGGACCGACAAGCAGACCGGGCAGAAGGTCGAGAAGACCGAGTGGCACCGCGTCGCCCTGTTCGGCAAGGTCGCCGAGATCGCCGGCGAGTACCTGCGCAAGGGTTCGCAGGTGTACATCGAAGGCAAGCTGCAGACCCGCGAGTGGGAAAAGGACGGCATCAAGCGCTACACCACCGAGATCATCGTCGACATGCAGGGCACCATGCAGCTGCTCGGCGGCCGCCCGAGCGGCGACGACAGCGGTGCGCCGCGCCAGTCGCGCCCGGCCCCGCAGCGCGAGCCGCAGCAGGCGCCGCGTCAGGAGCGCGCCGCGCCGCAACAGCAGGCCCAGCCAGCGCCGGACTACGACAGCTTCGACGACGACATCCCGTTCTAAGCGGAGCGGGCTCTAGCCTATGCGAATGCGCCTGATGCTGCTGGGCGGCGGTAGTGCCCTGGGGCAAGCGCTGATCCGTCTCGGCGCCGAGGAAGACATCGGCTTCCTCGCGCCCAGACCGCCCGACGCGGGCTGGGATGCAGCCAGCCTGACCCAGTTGCTCGACGACACCCGCCCGGATGCCCTGGTCAATCTGGCCTACTACTTCGACTGGTTTCAGGCCGAAGCGGTGGCCGAGGCGCGCCTGGCCACCCAGGAGCGCGCGGTCGAGCGGCTCGCCGAACTCTGCCAGCACCACGCCATCGTCCTGCTGCAACCTTCCAGCTACCGGGTGTTCGACGGCTCGCGGGCGACGGCCTACAGCGAGAAGGAGGAACCTATTCCGCTGGGGTTGCGCGGCCAGGCGCTGTGGCGGCTGGAGCAGAGCGTGCGGGCGATCTGTCCGCGGCATGTGCTGCTGCGCTTCGGCTGGCTGCTCGACGACAGCCGCGAAGGTCTGCTCGGGCGCTTTCTGCAGCGCGCCGAGCGCGACGACGCGCTGTATTTGGCCGACGACCGGCGTGGCAACCCGACGCCGGTGGACGATGCCGCACGGGTGATCCTCGCCGTGCTCAAGCAGCTCGACTGCGAATCGCCCTTGTGGGGCACCTACCACTACGGTGGTCACGAGGCGAGCACCTCGCTGAGCCTGGGCCAGGCGGTGCTGAGCGAGGCGCGCCATTACCGCGGCAACCTGGTCGAGGACATCGCCGCGCAGGCCCACGCCGCCCGCCCGGACGCCGCCGACGAGCCGCAGCACGCGGTGCTGGCCTGCAAGAAAATCCTTCACACCTTCGGCATCAAGCCGCGCGCCTGGCGTGCCGGTCTGCCGAGCCTGCTGGACCGCTATTACCGTCATGGCTGAAATTCTCGTAACCGGCGGTGCCGGCTTTATCGGCTCGCACCTGGTCGATGCGTTGCTGGCCGAAGGCCACGGCGTGCGCGTGCTGGACAACCTGTCCATGGGCAAGCGCAGCAACCTGCCGCTGGACAATCCGCGTCTGCAGTTTATCGAGGGCGACGTCGCCGATGCCGAGGTCGTTGCCCAGGCGCTGGCCGGCTGCGCGGCGGTGGCGCACCTGGCCGCGGTGGCCTCGGTGCAGGCCTCGGTGGACGACCCGGCGGCCACCCACCAGAGCAACTTCGTCGGCACCCTCAACGTCTGCGAGGCCATGCGCCGGCACGGCGTGCGCCGCGTGCTCTATGCCTCCAGCGCGGCGATCTACGGCAACAACGGCGAAGGCCAGGCCGTCGACGAGGACACCGCCAAGGCGCCGCTGACCCCCTACGCGGTGGACAAGCTGGCCAGCGAGCAGTACCTGGATTTCTACCGCCGCCAGCATGGTCTGGAACCGGCGATCTTCCGCTTCTTCAATATCTACGGCCCGCGCCAGGACCCCTCTTCGCCCTATTCCGGGGTGATCAGCATCTTCACCCAGCGCGCGCTGCAGCATCAGCCGATCAGCCTGTTCGGCGACGGCGAGCAGACCCGCGACTTCTTCTACGTCGGCGACCTGATCGCGCTGCTGGTCCAGGGCCTGACCGGCGCCCAGGTCGATGCGCAGCCGGCCAACGTCGGCTGGAACCAGGCGATCAGCCTCAACCAGTTGCTGGCGGAGATCGGCGCGCTGTGTGGCGGCCTGCCGCCGGTGAGCCATCTGCCGGCGCGCGCCGGCGATATCCGTCATTCCCGTGCCGACAACCGTCGCCTGCAGGCGCAGTACCGTCTGCCGCAGCAGACGCCGCTGAGCGAGGGGCTCAGGCGTCTGCTCGGCCTGTAAGCCCGCCGCAGCGAGAAAAGCGCCATCTACCCGTGTAGGGTGCGCTGTGCGCACCGACAGCTGCGACCTCCCAGGTGCGCACGGCGCACCCTACGCATAGCCCGGCCGCAGGCTGCGCAGCAACGACCGCTCGGGCGCTGAGTCGGGCGAAACGAAAAAGCCGGCATCTGCCGGCTTTTTCGTTGCAGGCAAGGCTTAGAACTTGTAGCCCAGGCCGACCATATAGACGAAGGGATCGACATCCACATCGACCTTGACCTTGTCGCCGGCCAGGTGGGTGGTGCCGGTGGTGTCGATGTCGATATAGCGCACCTGGGCGTTGAGCATCAGGTTGTCGCTCAGCATGTAGTCCATGCCCACCTGGCCGGCCAGGCCCCAGGAGTCTTTCATGTCCAGGCCGCTGAAGCCTTTGGCCTCGGCCTCGCTGCTCAGCTCGGTATCGAAGAACCAGGTGTAGTTGATGCCGACGCCAACGTAGGGCTGGAACGCCGAGGCCTTGTCCAGCGGGTAATAGACGGCGCTGAGGGTCGGCGGCAGGTGCTTGAGGCTGCCCAGCTTGCCGTTCAGGCCGGCGAACGGGCCGGGCATGCCCTTGACGCCGACGTCGTGGCTGAACGGGGTGGCCGCCAGCAGTTCGATGCCGAAGTGGTCGGTGAGCATATAGGCGAAGTTCAGGCCCAGCTGGGTGTCGCTGTCCAGAGTCGCCTGGGTGCCGGGCACGCTCATGCCCAGGGCGCCGACATAGATGTCGCCGCTGTCCTCTCGCGGGTCGACGGTGGCGGCGCCGGCGCGCACGATGATGTCGCCGGCCTGGTGGGCCTGCGCCAGGGGCGCGGCGATGGCCAGGGCCAGCAGGGAGGCGGTGAACAGCGACTTGTGCATAGTGAACTCCAATCGAGTCGGCGGATGTCAGGGTTGGAATAAATGCTAAGCCATGCATCGATTGGCTTTTTGATCCCGCTCAATGGATAAGCGGGCTCCGCGCGCGGCGATTTGTCCATTGCTTCGAATGCGCTTGAAGATGATAATGTTTCTCTTTTTGCAGCAAGCCCGTCTGTCGAGGACCCTCTCCGCATGAATCGCTTCCCCCTCCGCTCCCTGGCCGCCGCCCTGATGCTGGCCAGTGGTTCGCTGGCTGCCGCGCCGCTGGACGCCGCGCTGGACGAAAGCCAGCGCCTGGCCGCCGAGGCCAAGGCCTCCCAGGGCCGCGTCGAACAGCTCGACGATGCCAGCCGCGAAATGCTCACCGAGTATCGCAACGCCTTGCAGCAGGCCGAGGCATTGAAAGGTTATAACAGTCAGCTGCGTGACCTGGTCGCCGCCCAGCGCGAGGAGTTGGCCAGCTACCAGCAGCAACTGGACGGCATCGAACGCACCCAGGAGGCGGTCAGTCCGCAGATGGTCAAGATGGTCGAGGTGCTCGGCCAGTTCATCGCCGCCGACCTGCCGTTCCTCCCCGAGGAGCGTGAGGATCGCCTGGCTCAGCTGCAGGATCTGCTGCCGCGCGCCGACGTCAGCCTAGCCGACAAATACCGCCGCATCCTCGAGGCCTACCAGATAGAGAGCGACTACGGTCGTACCCTGGAAGCCTGGCGTGGCGAGCTGAACCAGGCCGATGGCGGCTCGCGTAGCGTCGAGTTCCTCCGCCTGGGGCGCAGCATGCTCTATTACCAGACCCTCGATGCCCACGAGAGCGGCTGGTGGAACCCGCAGACCCAGGCCTGGCAGGTGCTCGACGGCGGCGCGCGGCGTCCGCTGACCCAGGCCATCGCCATCGCCCGTCAGCAGCAGGCACCCGCCGTGCTGTCCCTGCCGATCAAGACCCTGGCCGAGGAGGCCGCGCAATGAGTCGTCGTGTTGTCGCCATCCTGGCGCTCGGTCTGCTGCCGGCGCTGACCGCCGTGGCCGAAACCCTCAGCCCCGATCAACTGCTGCAGCGCATCCGCAGCGAGCGCGCCGCCGAGGTCAGTGCCATGCAGGAGCGTGAGCAGGCCTTCGTCGCCAAGCGCGGCGAGCAGGCGCAGTTGCTGGCCGGCGCGCGTGCCGCCCTGAATGCCCAGAAGGCCGAGGCCGAACGGCTGAAGGCGGAGTTCGACCGTCAGGAAGCCGAACTGGCCGAGCAGGAGAAACTGCTGGCGCAGCGCGTCGGCCACCTCGGCGAGCTGTTCGGCGTGGTCCGCCAGAGCGCCAGCGACGTCGCCGGGCAGTGGCAGGACAGCCTGCTCAACGCCCAGTATCCCGAGCGCCTGAAGCGTCTCAAGGCGCTGGCCGAGAGCCGTTCGCTGCCGTCCGCCGAAGACCTCGACGGCTACTGGATGCTGCTGCTCGAAGACCTGGCCGCCAGCGGCCGCATCGAGCGCGTGCAGCTGCCGGTGGTCAGTGCCGATGGTTCGCGCCAGCAGCAGCAGGTGCTGCGCGTCGGCACTTTCGCGGTCTACGGCGAGGACGCCTTCCTGCGCTACGACGCCGATGCCGGCGAGCTGGTGGCGCCGCCGCGTCAGCCTTCGGGTTTCGCTCAGGTCGAAGACTATCTTGAGAGCCGCGACGCCCTCGCCACCCTGCCCATCGACCCCAGCCGTGGCAGCCTGCTGGCGCAGCTGCAGCAGCAGCCGACCCTGTGGGATCGCCTGCAGCAGGGCGGCCTGGTCGGTTGGGTGATCGTCGTGCTGGGTGCCTGCGGTCTACTCCTGGCGGGCTGGCGCATGGTCTACCTGGGCCGCGTCGGCAGTGGCGTCAAGGCGCAGATGCACGACCTCAGCGCGCCGCGTGACGACAACCCGCTGGGCCGGGTGATCGGTGTGCTGGGGCCGAAGCCGCAGCTGGCCGATCTGGAAACCCTGGAGCTGAAGCTCGACGAGGCGATCCTGCAGGAGACCCCGCCGCTGGAGAAGGGCCAGGGCCTGCTCAAGCTGCTCGCCGCGGTGGCGCCGCTGCTCGGCCTGCTGGGCACCGTGACCGGCATGATCGTTACCTTCCAGGCCATCACCCAGAGCGGTGGCGGCGATTCGCGGCTGATGGCCGACGGCATCTCCCAGGCGCTGGTGACCACCGTGCTCGGCCTGGTGGTGGCGATTCCGCTGCTGTTCCTGCACAGCCTGCTGGCCAGCCGCAGCAAGGGCCTGATCCAGGTGCTGGAGCAGCAGAGCGCCGGCCTGATCGCCCTGCACCTGTCGGGAGCGCCGCGCCGTGACTGATCTGTTCGCCTTCTGGCTGCACCTGGTCGACAGCGCCTATGCGCTGCTCGACTTCATGGGCGCCGGCGGCGTGGTGATGTGGGCGCTGGCCGCGCTTTGCGTGGTGTTCTGGACCCTGGTGTTCGAGCGCTTCTGGTACATGCGCCGGGTCTTTCCGCGCTGGGTGCAGGAGCGCCGCGAGGCCTGGCAGCAGGTGCTGGCCGACGACAACGGCAACTGGCAGCGCGCCGTGCGCCTGGCCTGGCTGGCGCAGGCGCGCCAGCAGCTGGCCGCGCCGCTGCGCCTGAGCAAGACCCTGGTGGCGCTGTATCCGCTGCTCGGTCTGCTCGGCACCGTCACCGGCATGATCGCGGTGTTCGACGTGCTCGCCCTCAACGGTACCGGCAACCCGCGCGGCATGGCTGCCGGCGTCTGGCAGGCGACCCTGCCGACCATGGCCGGCATGGTTCTGGCCATTCCCGGATTGTTCAGCCTGGCGCGCCTCGAGCGCGAAGCCAGCCAGGCCATCGAGCGGCTGGCCGACCAGCTGCGTCACGACTGAGATCGCCCAACATGAGAATGCGTCGTCACCACCAGCAGGACGAAGACACCGGTATCGACCTCACGCCGATGCTCGACGTGGTCTTCATCATGCTGATCTTCTTCATCGTCACCAGCTCCTTTATCCGCGAGTCCGGGGTCGAAGTGCAACGGCCGCAGGCGGAAACCGCCAGCCCGCAGGACAAGGGCAACATCCTCATCGCCGTCACCGCCGATGGGCAGATCTGGATGGACAAGCAGCCGGTGGACATCCGCAGCGTGCGCGCCCATGTCGAGCGCATGCGCGTCGATCAGCCGGAAGGCGCCGTGGTGGTGCAGGCCGACCAGGAAGCGCGCACCGGCCTGGTGGTGCAGGTCATGGACCAGGCGCGCCTGGCCGGCGTGCCGGATGTCGCCCTGGCCGCCGGTAGCGGAGTCAACTGATGCGCCTGCCGCTGTCCTTCCTCGGCGCCTGCCTGATGGCGCTGGGTCTGTTCGCCCTGATGCTGTACATGGTCGCCCCGCCCCGCGCCAAGCCGAGCCAGGAGCCGGTCAGCGTGGCCAACTTCGTGCGCATGGACGGCAACGCCAGCGAGACGTCCAGCCGCACCCGCCAGCAGGCGCCACAACCGCCGCAGCCGCAGACCCCGCAACCGCCGACACCGCCCACCCCGCAGACGGCGACGCCGAACGCCAACCTGCCGGCCCTGGATATTCAGCTGCCCAGCCTGGCCAGCGGCATCGCCGTCAACAGCGCGCCGGCGCCGAGCCTGTCCGGCCTGGCCCCGGGCGCTCCGGCGCCGACCCCGCCGAGTCCCGCGGCCGAGTCCGGCGGGCAGATGGGCGGCATGGAAAGCGAAGTGATGCCGCTCAACGACGTGCGCCCGGACTACCCGCGCTACGCCCTGCAGCGCGGCATCGAAGGCTTCGTCAAGCTGGCCTTCACCATCAACCGCAACGGCAGCGTGGAGAACATCCGCGTGATGGAGGCCAACCCGCGCAACGTGTTCGAGCGCGAGGCGCGCCGCGCCGCCGCGCGCTGGCGCTTCGCGCCGCGTACCGAAGGCGGTCTGGCGGTGGACCGCGAGGCGGTGAAAACCCTCTACTTCCGTCTGCAAAGGAGCTGACCATGTACCGTTGGTTGTTGCTCGTGATGCTCAGCGCTGCGGTCGTGCCCGGCATGGCCCAACAGACCATCGATCCGGCCGTGTTCCGCGCGCTCAACGCGGCGCAGACGGCGCAGCAGAAGGGTGATCACGCCGCCGCACGGCGGGCGCTCGATGGCATTCAGGCCAAGAGCGGCACTCTCGAGGAGGCACTGATCTGGCGTAGCAAGGCCTATGTGGCCTGGTCGGCCGGCAGCAACGGCCAGGCCATCGACTGGCTGGACAAGGCCGTACGCAGCGGCCAGTTGGACGAGCAGATGCTCGCCGGCGAGCGCCTCAACCTGGCCAAGCTCAATCTCGGCGAGCGGCGTTTCGCCAAGGTAGTGGAGCTGCTGGCGCCGGAGCAGGGCAAGGCCTCCGAAGAGGTGTTGCAGATGCTGGTGCAGGCCTATCAGGGCCTGAATCAGCCGGCCAAGGCGCTGCCGCTGGCCGAGCGCTACGTGCAGGCCAACCCCAATGCCGGGGACATCTGGCTGCAGTTTCTGGTGGGCGCCAACGCCGATCTCAAGCGCTATGCCCAGGCCGAGCGCTGGCAGCGCCAGCTGCTGGCGCGCCAGCCGAACGAAGCCAAGGGCTGGCGCCAACTGGCCGGGCTGCAGCAGATGGCCGGCAGCCACGACAAGGCGCTGGCGACCCTGCGTGCGGCGCACAGCAAGGGCCTGCGCTTCAGCGAGGCGGAGCTGGACAACCTGGTGCTGCTCGCCGGCGCTGCCGATCAACCCTGGCAGGGCGCCAAGCTGCTCGCCGGGATGCTCGACAACGGCCTGCTGGCCAACACCGCGGCGCGCCAGGAGCGTCTGGGCCTGTTCTGGTGGCAGGCGCGCGATCGCGCCGCGGCGGTACGTGTGCTGCGCCCGCTGGCCGAACGCAGCGGTAGCGGCAAGCACTGGCTGTACGTCGCCCAGTTGGAGCTGGAACAGTCGCGCTGGCAGGCCGGCCTCGAGGCGCTGGCCCGTGCCGAGCGTAGCGGCGCCGAACGCAGCAAGGTGCGCTCCTGGCGCCAGTGGGCGGAAAGCGAGCTGCGCTTCGAACGAGAGAACCGGGTCGCCAGCCGCTCGTAGGGTGCGCCGTGCGCACCATCGCCCGTCGCGATACACGGGGCTGGTCGCAGCCTATGCAAACGAAAAAGCCAGACCCTGGGGTCTGGCTTTTCTATGTGCGCATGGCGTGCCTCGCTCAGCTCTCGGGCAGCTCGTAGGCGTAGATCTTGTCCGCCGCCATCTGGTAGCCCACCTCGGCCAGCTCGCTGCTGACGTGCTCGACCTTCAACGGCCCCTCGACCCAGAACGGCTGGTACAGCGCATCGAGCAGCACGCCCAGCTCGCTGGTGACATGGACGATCTGGTTCGACGGTGGCGGCGGCACATGGATGCAGGCGCCGAAGTAGGGCACCAGGAGGAACTCCACTACCCGGCCTTCGTCGGTCACGTCCAGCGGCACTATATAGCCGGGCAGCTTGATGGCCTGCCCGTCCAACTCCTTCACCACCGGCGCAGCGGGCGATTGCTGCATGGCCGCCGGGCCGGACTCGGCCAGGGCATCGGCCAGCTGCGAGAGGTCGTGGATAGGGGCGGCGTCCATCTGCTGCGGCGGCGCATCGGCCGGCACCAGTTCGGACCAGGTGAGTTCGCGCACCTCGGCGGCGGTCAGCGGCAGGGCCAGCGAGAGCAGCAGGGTGGCGAGCAGGGGGCGGGACATGGAAAACCTCGTTGTGGGAGCGCCCGCGCAGTGTACGCCAGGCGCTGCCCACTTTGTCTCAGAGCCTGATCGACAGGCCGTCCGCCAGCGACTGCCGGTAGGCGCGCCAGGCCGGCACGCTGCCCATCAGCAGGGCGGCGCCGAGAATCCCGCCCAGCAGTTTCCATTCATAGGAACTGGGCGTGCTCAGGGCCAGATACAGGCCGTAGTTGGCCTGCACATGGCCCTGGCTGGCGGCGATGCCCAGGTACAGCAGCGCCAGGCCGAGCAGCACGCCGGCCAGGGCCAGGGCGAAGGCCTCCAGCACCAGCAAACTGGCGATATGCCAGGGTCGCGCGCCCACCGAACGGAGGATGGCCATCTCCCGTCGGCGCTCGTTGAGGCTGGTGAGGATCGCCGTGAGCATGCCGATCAGGCCGGTCAGCACGACGAACAGCGAGACCACGAACAGCGCCTGCTCGGCGGTGCCCATCAGGCTCCACAGCTCCTGTAGCGCCACCCCGGGGAGGATCGCCAGCAGCGGCTCGCCGCGGAACTCGTTGATCTCGCGCTGCAGGCTGAAGGTGGCGATCTTGCTGTTCAGGCCGAGCAGGAAGGCGGTGATCTGCTTCGGTTGCAGGTCCATGGTGCGCGCCTGCTCGGCGCTGACCTGCGCCGCACCGCGCGCCGGCATGCCGTTCTGCCAGTCGATGTGCAGCGCCTCCATGCCGGCCAGGGAGATATGCAGGGTGCGGTCCACCGGGGTGCCGGTGCGGGCGAGGATGCCGACCACGGTAAAGGGCTTGTCGTCGTGCTTGACCAGGCTGATCGTGGCCACGCCATGAGCCAGGACGATCTGCTCGCCGAGGGCGTAGCCCAGCGCCTGGGCCACTTCGGCGCCGAGCACCACCTCGAAGGGATCCTCGGCGAAGGCGCGGCCCTCGGCCAGCTGCAACGGCTGGCTGCGGGCGTAGCGGTAGTGCTCGAAGTAGGCGCCGCTGGTGCCCATCACCCGATAGCCGCGGTGCGAGTCGCCGAGCGAGATGGGAATGGCCCACTTCACCTGGCGGTGCTCGGCGAAGCGCTCGAAGCTGTCCCAGCGGATGTTGTTGGTGGCGTTGCCGATGCGGAACACCGAGTACAGCAGCAGGTTGACGCTGCCCGAGCGCGCGCCGACGATCAGGTCGGTGCCGCTGATGGTGTTGGCGAAGCTGGCGCGGGCTTCGCTGCGCACCCGTTCCACCGCCAGCAGCAGGCAGACGGACAGGGCGATGGCGAACACCGTGAGCAGGGCGGTGAAGCGGCGGTTGGCCAGGCTGGCCAGGGCGATGCGGATCAGGTGCATCTCAGGCCTCGACGAGCTGGGCGGCGCGGTTCAGTTCGGCCAGCGACAGGCTGCGGTCGAACAGCGGCGCCAGGCTCTGGTCGTGGCTGACGAACAGCAGGCTGGCGCCGGCCTCGCGGCATTCGGCGAACAGCAGCCGGAGGAAGGCCTCGCGGGCGTCCTGATCCAGCGCCGAGGTGGGTTCGTCGGCGATCACCAGCTCCGGCTGGCCGATCAGCGCGCGGGCGGCGGCGACGCGCTGCTGCTGGCCGATCGACAAGGTATCGGCGCGACGATCGAGCAGTTCGGCGCGCAGGCCGAGGTGATCGAGCAGTGCGGCGGCGGCGTCGACGCTGCCGTGGCGCTGGCGCGCGCGCTCGGCACGCAGGTGCGAGAAGCGGCAGGGCAGTTCGACGTTGTCGCGCACCGAGAGAAACGGCAGCAGGTTGAACTGCTGGAAGATGTAGCCGGTGTGATCGACGCGGAAATGGTCGCGGGCGCCGGCGGAGAGCAGGCCGAGGTCCTGGCCGAGCAGGCGGATGTGCCCGCGCTGGGCCTTCTGCACGCCGCCGAGCAGGCCGAGCAAGGTGGTCTTGCCGCTGCCGCTGGGGCCCTTGAGAAACAGGGTCTCGCCGCGCTCGAGGGTGAAGCGGGGGATGTCCAGCAAGGGCGCCTGGCCGGGCCAGGCGAAGCCGAGGTCGGCGAGGTCGATCAGGGATTGAGTCATGGTCCGGCTATCGGGTGGTTGAGGGGGCCGCGCGGGTGGATGATGCGCTAAACCAGTCGATTGAACGTAGGGAGGACAGGGCAACGCCTTGTCCACCGTTGCCTGCGAGATGGTGGACAAGCCTTCGGCATGTCCACCCTACGGCTTCAGAAATTCAGGCGCGGCTGCGCGGGGGTCAGTTCCACGCCCTGCTGGCCGCTCGGGCCGATCAGTTGTACCTGAATCTTCTCGGTGGCGGGGAAGCGTTTGAACAGCTCGGCCAGGTCCAACTGTTTCAAGTCGTTGGCGCGGGCGCAGTCGAAGCGGTAGTGGGCGTGGATCTCGCTGTGCTCGCCCTCATGCTCGTGGTGGTCGTGGTCATCGTGACCTGCGTCGCCGAACAGCGGGCTTTCCAGCTCTACCTGGGTCGCCTTGCAGTCGCCGGCGGCCAGGGCGAACAGGCTCAGCGGCTGTTCCAGTTCGGCCTTGGCGGCGGCCACCTTGGCCTGGTCGGCAGCGCTCTTGGCGGCATGCTCGAAACCCACCAGGTTCATCGCCGGGCTTTCCAGCTGCAGCTCCAGGGTCTGGCCGTCGAGCGCCACGTTGAGGCTGGCGACGCCGTGCTCGTGAGCGCCGAGGCTGTCGTGGGCATGATCGTGCTCATGCTGGTGGCCATGCTCGTGATCGTGTTGGTGTTCATGCGCCTGGGCGACGGCCAGGGGCAGCAGGGCGAAGGGCAGGGCGAGCAGCAGTCGGCGCATGGGGCGTCTCCGGTACGGGTTTTAATCGTTACGTTATAACAACTTTTGTGCCGGCCTGGCCAGCGCGCAGGCGTCATGGGAGCATGAGCACCTTGAATGGGAGAACGATCATGCTGCGCATACGCGGACGCATCGGCGACTGGCCGGTGGACCTGACGGTGGAGCTGGAGGCCGAGGATTGGGCGCGCCTGACGGCTGGCTTGAGTGTCGCGCCAGCGACCGAGGCGCCAGCGCCGGCCGTCTCGGCCGGCAACAACGACGCGCTCTGGCAGACCGCGCTGCAACTGGTGCGCGACGCCGGGCAGGTGGAGGGGCCGCAGCTGCTCGGCCAACTGGCCGCCCTGGCCGGCGGCGAGGCGGCCGGCAAGCGCCTGCTGGTGCGCCTGCGCCACTGCGCGCAGATCCGCATAGAGACTGGCGCCGATGCGCCGATCTATCGCTGGGCGACTGAGTAGGGCATACCGGGCGGCGATCCGCTTGTAGGGTGCGCCGTGCGCACCGAGCAATGCCTGTTCGACCTGGCGAGTCCCCGGTGCGCATGGCGCACCCTTCTATGGCGAGCGCGATGTGAACCCCGGGGCGGCTGCGGTCAGTAGATCGCCTGATACAGCTTGCGGCGGTAGGTGGTGACCAGCGGGTGGTCGCCGCCGAGCAGGTCGAACACCTGCAGCAGGGTCTTGTGCGGCAGGCCGTCCTGGTAGCCGCGGTTGCGCACGAACAGCCTGAGCAGGGCATCCAGCGCCGGCTCGTATTGCTGGCGGGCCAGTTGCTGCACGGCCAGTTGATAGGCCGCCTCGTCGTCGCCGGCATCCTGCGCCAGGCGGCTCTTCAGGGTGGCGACTTCCGGCAGGTCGACGGCCTGGCGCAGGAAGGTCAGCTGCGCCTTGGCGCCGGCCAGGGCCTGCTTGTGCTCGTCGCCTTTCACCGCATTCAGCACCGCCTCGGCTTCGCCCAACTCGCCGCGCTCGGCCAGGCAGCGGGCGTAGAGAATCAGCGCCGCGGCGTGCTCGTTGTTCTCCGTCAGCAGCTGCTTGAGCAGCGCTTCGGCGTCGGTGAAGCGGCCGTCGGCGAACAGCGCCTGGGCGGCCTCCAGCGGGTCGGCCGCGGCCGGCGCCGGCTCGGCGACATGGGGGGCGAGCATCTGGCGAATCGCCGCTTCCGGCTGGGCGCCGGCGAAGCCGTCCACCGGCTGGCCGTCCTTGAACAGCACCACGGTGGGCAGGCTGCGGATGCCGAAGCGCTGGACGATGTCCTGCTCGACGTCGCAGTCGACCTTGGCCAGCAGCAGTTCGCCCGAATACTCCTCGGTGATCTTCGCCAGCAGCGGCATCAGCGCCTTGCACGGCGCGCACCACTCGGCCCAGAAGTCCACCAGCACCGGCTTGTGGAAGGAGTTCTCGATCACCAGCTGTTCGAAGCTGGCGGCGCCGGATACGTCGAAGATGTAGGGGGAATCGCTCATGGTCGGTCTCGAAGGGCAGGGCAATGGTCTATTAATGCGGGCAGCGAGCTTGCGATACAAGCCCGTAGCCCGGATGCAATCCGGGAATGGTAGGCAGGTGACGTCCCGGATCGCATCCGGGCGAGGTGTCAGGGGCGCTGCGCATGATACAGGCTGACCTCGCGGAACTCGGCCGGCTCGGCCAGGTCCGGCCAGGTGCAACCGTCGAGCAGCGCCAGGCGGCGGTACAGCGGGTGGCGGAAGTCCTTGACCCGCGAGTCGGCCACCAGCGCCTGGCGACCGCGGCTGAGGAAATGATCGAGCAGCGGCAGGTTGGCGCGGTCGTAGAGCACGTCGGCCACCAGGATCAGGTCGTAGCGGTCGGCCTCGGCGAAGAAGTCCGCCGAATAACTCAGCTCGACGCCATTGAGCGCGGCGTTGGCGCGGCAGGCGGCCAGCGCCAGCGGGTCGAGGTCGCAGGCCACCACCTCGGCGGCGCCGGCCTTGGCCGCGGCGATGGCGGCCACGCCACTGCCTGCGCCGAAATCCAGCACGCGCTGGCCGCGCACCCACTCGGGGCGCGCGGCCAGCCAGCGCGCCAGCACCAGGCCGCTGGCCCAGCAGAAGCACCAGTAGGGCGGCTCCTCGAGAATGCGCCGGGTTTCCTCGGGGCTGAAGGCGCGATCCATATTGCCGGCGTCGATCAGCCACAGGGCGATATCGGTGTTCGGTAGCGTCTCGGCCACCAGGCGGGCGTCGCCGAGCAGTTCGCTCAGTGCGCCTTGCAGGGCTGCCGGGGCGTTCATGGCGCCGGCACCAGGCGCAGCGGGCCGAGGTCGCGGCTCTGCGGGGCGGCGATGGTTTGCGCCGGCAGGCGTTGCACCAGGCGTCCGGACTGGGTGACGCGGCCGCGCAGTTCGACGCGCTGGTCGCCGGGAAAACTGGCCGGCTCGAAGTGCAGGGCGAAGGGCAGCGGGTTGCCGTCGCCGCGCAGCAGCAGGTGGCCGAGCAGGGTGGCAGGGCGCCCGCGCGCGTCGACCGCCAGCAGCGCCAGATCCACCTCGGCGCCGGCGGCCACGCCGAGCAACTGACCGCGCAGGCTGGGCAGCAGGCTGCGCGGCTCGGCCACGGGCGCGGCGCTCGGCGGGCCCGGCGGCGGCGCGGGCGGGGCGGCGGGTTCGCTGGCGCAGGCGCCGAGCAGGCCGGCGAGGATCAGGGCAAGCAGCGGCAGGTATAGGTTCATGGCGTCTTCTGCGGTTCGGGCGGGCGTCTATATAGCCTAAAGCACCTGGCTTGTCTTGCCGCTTCGATGCGCTACCATGGCGCCTTTGCCGCCACCTGCCAGCGCCTGCCATGCATTGTCCGTTCTGCGCCGCCAACGACACCAAGGTCATCGATTCGCGTCTGGTCGCCGAGGGCGATCAGGTGCGCCGTCGCCGCGAATGCGTGGCCTGCGGCGAACGCTTCACCACCTTCGAGACCGCCGAACTGGTGATGCCGCGCCTGATCAAGCAGGACGGCAGCCGCCAGCCGTTCGACGAGGACAAGCTGCGTGCCGGCATGCAGCGCGCGCTGGAGAAGCGCCCGGTGAGCGTCGAGCGTCTCGAGGAAGCCATCGCCCGCATCAAGCAGCAACTGCGCGCCACCGGCGAGCGCGAGGTGAAGTCGCTGGTGCTCGGCGAACTGGTGATGAGCGAGCTGCGCAAGCTCGACGAGGTCGCCTATATCCGTTTCGCCTCGGTGTACCGGCGTTTCCAGGATCTCAACGAGTTCCGCGAGGAGATCGAACGTCTCTCTCGCGAACCGTCGAAAGCCCGATGAGCACGCACGACCACGCCTTTATGGCGCGCGCCCTGCAGCTGGCGCGCAAGGGCCTGTATTCCACCCATCCCAATCCGCGGGTCGGCTGCGTCATAGTGCGCGATGGGCGCATCGTCGGCGAAGGCTGGCATGCCCGCGCCGGCGAGCCGCACGCCGAGGTGCACGCGCTGCGCCAGGCCGGCGAGCTGGCACGCGGCGCCACCGCCTACGTCACCCTGGAGCCCTGCAGCCATTTCGGCCGCACCCCGCCCTGCGCCGACGGCCTGATCGGCGCTGGAGTGGCGCGGGTGGTGGCGGCCATGCAGGACCCCAATCCGCAGGTGGCCGGCAACGGCCTCAAGCGCCTGGCCGAGGCCGGGATCGAGGTGCGCAGCGGCGTGCTGGAAAGCGAGGCGCGAGCGCTCAATGCCGGCTTTATCAAACGCATGGAGAGCGGCCTGCCGCTGGTGCGGGTCAAGCTGGCGATGAGCCTGGACGGGCGTACCGCCATGGCCAGCGGCGAGAGCCAGTGGATCACCGGCCCGGCGGCGCGCGCCGAGGTGCAGCGCCTGCGCGCCCAGGCCAGCGTGGTGCTGAGTGGCGCCGATACCGTGCTGGCCGACGACGCGCGGCTGACCGTGCGCCCCGACGAACTAGGCCTGGGCGCCGAGCTGACCGCCCTGGCGCAGCGCCGCCCGCCGCTGCGCGTGCTGGTCGACGGCCGCCTGCGGGTGCCGTTGGACAAGGCCTTCTTCCAGGTCGGCCCGGCGCTGGTGGCGACCTGCGCCGCCGCGCTGGCGCGCGAGCGTTACCAGCAGGAGGGCCACGAGCTGCTCGCCGTGCCCGGCAGCAACGGTCACGTCAACCTGCGCAAGCTGCTCGAAGAACTGGCCGCGCGCGGTGCCAACGAGGTGCTGGTGGAGGCCGGGCCGCGCCTGGCCGGCGCCTTCGCCCGCGCCGGGCTGGTGGATGAATACCGCATCTTCATGGCGGCCAAGCTGCTTGGCTCCAGCGCCCGGCCGCTGCTTGAGCTGCCGCTCAACCGCATGGCCGAGGCGCCCGAGCTGCAGATTGTGGATATCCGCGCCATCGGCGACGACTGGCAGATCACCGCACGGCCGTAGGTTGGGCCGGGCGGCGTGCCGTTGAGCGCAGCGAAGCCCAACAGGGAGCGCGTAGCGCTCCGCCCGGCGATTCCTGCGATCCCGGCGATCCCCACGTCCCGACGATCTCCGCGCCCCTGTTGGGCTTCGTCGCCTGCTCCTCAGCCCAACCTACGACGGCAGCTTGCTCCGGCGGCCAAGCGGGTGCGTCCGAACGGCGGGGGCTGTCCACGCGTAGGTTGGCGCTGAGCGCAGCGAAGCCCAACAGGGAGCGCGTAGCGCTCCGCCCGGCTATCTCGGCATTCCCCGCGATCCCGGCGATCCCCACGTCCCGACGATCTCCGCGCCCCTGTTGGGCTTCGTCGCCGGCTCCTCAGCCCAACCTACCGATGACGGGGCGCCGCGGCGTCCCCCAGGGGTCATGCGCCGCGGTGATAAATATGGTAAAACGCCACTCGGCCGGGCGACTGGCCGCAACGTTCTCAGGGCGGGGTGTGATTCCCCACCGGCGGTAATGGCAGCTTCTGCCTAGCCCGCGAGCGCTCGCTTCGGCGAGGTCAGCAGACCCGGTGCGATTCCGGGGCCGACGGTATAGTCCGGATAAAGAGAGAGCGGGATTCCCTCCTCGGGCGCCGCGTGCGCGTCCGTGAAATCCCTATCGATCGGCATTGCCCTGTTTTTGACCAAAACAGGAGTTCATCCATGCTGTGCATCATCTTCAAGCCAGGTTCGGAGGGCGCATGTTCACCGGCATAATCGAAGCCATTGGCAGCATCCGTGCCATGACCCCCAAGGGCGGCGACGTGCGCGTCTACGTCGCCACCGGCAAGCTCGACCTGGGCGACGTCAAGCTCGGCGACAGCATCGCCGTCAGCGGCGTGTGCCTGACCGCGGTGGAACTGCCCGGCGACGGCTTCTGGGCCGACGTCAGCCGCGAGACGCTGGCGCGCACCGCCTTCGTCGACCTCAAGCCCGGCAGCGCGGTCAACCTGGAGAAAGCCCTGACCCCCACCAGTCGCCTCGGCGGGCACCTGGTCAGCGGCCACGTCGACGGCGTCGGCGAGATCGTCTCGCGGGCCGATAACGCCCGCGCCGTGCAGTTCAAGGTGCGCGCCCCGCGTGAGCTGGCCAAGTACATCGCGCATAAGGGCTCGATCACCGTCGACGGCACCAGCCTGACCGTCAACGCGGTGGATGGCGCCGAGTTCGAGCTGACCATAGTGCCGCACACCCTGGCCGAGACCATCATGGTCGACTACCAGGCCGGGCGTAAGGTCAACCTCGAGGTCGACCTGCTGGCGCGCTACCTGGAGCGCCTGCTGCTCGGCGACAAGGCCGCCGAACCCAAGGCCTCGGGCCTGACCGAAAGCTTTCTCGCCGAACACGGCTACCTGAAGAATTGAGGAGACGCCCCGATGGCGCTCAACACCGCTGAAGAACTGATCGAAGACATCCGCGCCGGCAAGATGGTCATCCTCATGGATGACGAGGACCGCGAGAACGAAGGCGATATCATCATCGCCTCCGAATGCGTGACGGCCGAACATATCAACTTTATGGCCCGCTTCGCCCGTGGCCTGATCTGCATGCCGATGACCCGCGAGCGCTGCGAGCTGCTCAAGCTGCCGCTGATGGCGCCGCGCAACGGTTCCGGCTTCGGCACCAAGTTCACCGTCTCCATCGAGGCCGCCGAGGGCGTGACCACCGGCATCTCCGCCGCCGACCGCGCGCGCACCGTGCAGGCCGCGGTGGCGAAGGGCGCGGTGGCCGAGGATATCGTCAGCCCCGGCCATATCTTCCCGCTGATGGCCCAGCCCGGCGGCGTGCTGGCGCGTGCCGGCCACACCGAGGCGGCCTGCGACCTGGCGCGCATGGGCGGTTTCGAACCGAGCGGAGTGATCTGCGAGATCATGAACGACGACGGCACCATGGCCCGTCGCCCGGAGCTGGAGGCCTTCGCCGAGCAGCACGGCCTGAAGATCGGCACCATCGCCGACCTGATCCACTACCGCCTGATCCACGAACGCACCGTCGAGCGGATCAGCGAGCAGCCGCTGGATACCGAGCTGGGCCAGTTCAACCTGGTGACCTACCGCGACGCGGTGGAAGACACCGCGCATATGGCGCTGACCCTGGGCAAGCTGTGCGCCGAGGAGCCGACCCTGGTGCGGGTGCACAACATGGACCCGCTGCGCGACCTGTTCCTGGTCAACCAGCCGGGGCGCTGGAGCCTGCGCGCGGCTATGGCCGAGGTGGCCAAGGCCGGCAGCGGCGTGGTGCTGCTGCTGGGCAACCCGCTGACCGGCCCGGAGCTGCTGGCCCACCTCGGCCGCCAGCAGCCGGCGACTCCGGCCACCTACAGCACGGTGGGCGCCGGCTCGCAGATCCTGCGCGACCTGGGTGTGCGCAAGATGCGTTTGCTGAGCTCGCCGATGAAGTTCAACGCGATATCCGGCTTCGATCTCGAGGTTGTAGAATACTTGCCGGCTGATTAACAGGCGGCCCGCAGGGCCGCATCTGATGTCCCTCTCCCATAAATGGGAGAGGGGAGCTTAAACCTGTAGCCCGGATGAAATCCGGGAGCGTCGGCACAATGGCCCCGGATTGCATCCGGGCTACGCTGACAAACGAATTTATTTTCGGGGCGAACAACCACGCCCCGGCTCTTTAACCCTAGTGAGACCCGTCATGACCCTGAAGACCATCGAAGGTACCTTTATCGCCCCGAAGGGCAAATACGCCCTGGTGGTAGGCCGTTTCAACAGCTTCGTCGTCGAGAGCCTGGTCAGCGGCGCCATCGACGCCCTGGTTCGCCACGGCGTGAGCGAGAGCGACATCTGCATCATCCGCGCGCCGGGCGCCTTCGAGATTCCGCTGGTCACCCAGAAGGTCGCCCAGCGCGGCGAGTACGCGGCGATCATCGCCCTCGGCGCGGTCATCCGTGGCGGCACTCCGCACTTCGAATACGTCGCCGGCGAGTGCACCAAGGGCCTGGCTCAGGTGTCCATGGAGTACGGCGTACCGGTGTCCTTCGGCGTGCTGACCGTCGATTCCATCGAACAAGCCATCGAACGTTCCGGCACCAAGGCGGGTAACAAGGGTGCCGAAGCTGCGCTGTCTGCCCTGGAAATGGTCAGCCTGCTGGCGCAGTTGGAGGCCAAGTGAGCAACTCCGCTAACGGCCAGCCGGCCAAGAAGGGCCCCAGCGGCAAGATTCTCGCCCGCCGCGAGGCCCGTACCCTGGCCATGCAGGCCCTGTACTCCTGGCATATCGCCGGGCAGCCGCTGAACGAGATCGAAGCGCAGTTCCGCGTCGACAACGATTTCAGCAAGGTCGACGGCGCCTACTTCCACGAGATCCTGCACGGCGTACCGCGGCAGAAGACCGAACTGGACGAGGCTTTCACGCCGCTGCTCGATCGCCCGCTGGAAGAGATCGATCCGGTCGAGCTGGCCATCCTGCGCCTGTCCACCTACGAGCTGAAGAACCGCGTCGATGTGCCCTACAAGGTGGTGATCAACGAGGGCATCGAGCTGGCCAAGGTGTTCGGCGCCACCGACGGGCACAAGTTCGTCAACGGCATCCTCGACAAGCTGGCGCCCAAGCTGCGTGCGGCCGAAGTGGGCGCCAACAAACGTTGAGCATGGATCGCTTTGTCTGTGCACCCTCACCCCCAACCCCTCTCCCAAAGGGAGAGGGGAGGCTCCATGGGTGAGTTCGAGCTGATCCGCCACTACTTCGCCGCCGCCCCCTGCGCGCAGGGCGGCGACGGCGTGGTTCGCGGCATCGGCGACGACTGCGCGCTGCTGGCGCTACCCGCCGGCGAGCAGCTGGCAGTGTCCACCGATACCCTGGTCGCCGGGGTGCATTTCCCCGATTCCTGCGATGCCTTCCTGCTCGGCCAGCGCGCGCTGGCGGTGTCCGCCAGCGACCTGGCCGCCATGGGCGCCACGCCGCTGGCCTTTACCCTGGCCCTGACCCTGCCCGCCGCCGAAGAAGCCTGGCTGGCCGAGTTCGCTCGTGGCCTGCAGCTGATGGCGCAGCACTGCTCGCTGGCGCTGGTCGGCGGCGACACCACGCGCGGCCCGCTGAGTCTGACCCTGAGCGTGTTCGGCCGGGTGCCGGCTGGCCAGGCGCTGACTCGCTGCGGCGCGCAAGTGGGCGATCTGCTTTGCGTCGGCGGCAGTCTCGGCGACGGCGCCGGCGCCTTGCCGCTGGTGCTGGGGCAGCAGACGGCCGCGGCCGAACTCGCCGAGCCCCTGCTGGCGCGCTACTGGTCGCCGCAGCCGCAGCTGGCCCTGGGCCAGGCCCTGCGCGGGCGGGCCACGGCGGCGCTGGATATCTCCGACGGCCTGCTCGCCGACTGCGGGCATATCGCCAAGGCCTCGGGCGTCGCCCTGCAGGTCGAACAGGCGCGGCTGCCGCTATCGCCGGCATTGCTGGCGTTCGCCGGCGAGCGTCAGGCGCTGGCCTGTGCGCTAAGCGGTGGCGACGACTACCGACTGGCCTTTACCCTACCGCCCGCCTGGCTCGCCGACCTGCAGACCGAGTGGCCCGAGGTGCGCGCCATCGGCCGGGTGCTGGCCGGCAGCGGCGTGCAGCTGCTGGATGGCGCGGGGCGACTGGTCGCGCCGCCGCGCAGCGGTTACCAACATTTCTGACAGGATGAATGCCGCGTGACCGATCACCCCAACCAGGTTCCCGCCGAGTACGTCCCGCCTTCGGTGTGGCGCAATCCCTGGCACTTCATCGCCTTCGGCTTCGGCTCCGGCACCCTGCCCAAGGCGCCGGGCACCTGGGGCTCGCTGGTGGCGCTGCCGTTCGTGCCGCTGTGGCAGATGCTGCCGGACTGGGGCTACTGGCTGATGCTGGGGGTGACCATGCTGTTCGGCTTCTGGCTGTGCGGCAAGGTCGCCGATGACCTCAAGGTGCACGACCACGAAGGCATCGTCTGGGACGAGATGGTCGGCATGTGGATCACCCTGTGGCTGGTGCCCGAGGGCTGGGGCTGGCTGCTGCTAGGCTTTCTCATGTTCCGCCTGTTCGACATCGTCAAGCCCTGGCCGATCCGCTGGATCGACCGCCATGTGCACGGCGGCGTCGGCATCATGCTCGACGACGTGATCGCCGGGGTGTTCGCCTGGCTGGCCATGCAGGGCCTGGTCTGGGGCTGGGACAACTACGCGGCATCGTTGGGCTTCTAGAGGGCAAGGGCATGGCGCTGACGGGCTGGCTGCTGGCCGGCGTGTTGCTGCTGATCGGGGCGAGCGGGGCGCAGGCGCAGGACGCCCCGCCCGGCGAGATCCGCCTGGCCAGCGAGGTGTGGAACGGGCACACCCATGCCGATGGCACCGGGCTGGCCTGGGACGTGCTGCGCCGGGTGTTCGAGCCGGCCGGCGTGGCCTTGCGCATTCACAGCGTGCCCTATACCCGTTCCATCGGCCTGGTGCAGCGCGGCGAGGCCGATGCCTGGGTCGGCTCCTACCGCGACGAGGTCGGCGAGGGGGTGTTCTACCCGCGCTGGCACTACGACGCCGACCAGATCGCCGCGCTCGGCCTACGCGACAAGCCGCAACTGACCCTGGACAAGCTCGCCGACTACCGCCTGGCCTGGATGCGTGGCTACGGCTACCAGGCCTATCTGCCGAATGTGCGCGACTACCGGGAAATTCACCGGCGTAGCGGTATCCTCGGCATGCTCGAGCTGGGCCACGCGGATTTCTATATCGACGCCCGCACCGAGGTCGACGACGTGCTGAGCGAGGCGCCGGACGCCGGGCGCTACCGCATCAGCGAACTGACCCGCCTGCCGCTGTACCTCGGCTTCGCCGACACCCCGCGTGGCCGCCGCCTGGCCGAGGTCTACGACCGGCGCCTGGGCGAGCTGATGGCCAGCGGCGAGTTGCGCCCGCTGTTCGAGCGCTGGCAGCAACCCTATCCCTTCGACTGAGCCGGGAGGCCGTCCCCATGCAATTGCGCCACTGCCTCGTTGTTCTCGGCCTGCTGTTCGGCCCGCTGTGCTGGGCCGCCTCGCAGGTGCAGGTGGTCGGCCTGTTCCCCGGCGCGGCGGTGCTCAACGTCGACGGCCAGCGCAAGCTGGTGCGGGTCGGCCAGAGCGGGCCGGGCGGGGTGCAGGTGGTCAGCGTCGACAAGCAGGGCGCGGTGCTGCGGGTCGACGGCGTCGAGCGCAGCTATCCGCTGAGCCGCGAATACAGCGCCGGCTTCGCCGAGCCGGCGAAGAAACGTCTGAGCATCGCCAAGGGCATCGGCGGCCACTACTGGGTGGCCGGCTCGGTCAACGGTCAGACCGTGCAGTTCCTGGTGGACACCGGCGCCACCTCGGTGGCGCTCAATGACGCCCATGCCAAACGCTTGGGCATCGATTACCGGGTCAGCGGCCGGCCGCTGCAGGTCAACACCGCCAGCGGCGTCACCCGTGGCTGGCGGGTGATGCTTGACCGGGTGAAGATCGGCGACCTGGAGGTGCTCGGCGTCGAGGCCGTGGTGCTGGAGGGTGGCGCGCCGCACGAGGCGCTGCTGGGCATGAGTTTTCTCGGCCGGGTCGGCTGGCGCGAGGAACAGGGCATGCTGGTGCTCGAATCCAAGCTCTGAGACCGGCATTGAGCGTTTCGATACTGATGATCGGCAATTCAGGCTGACCCGGCGGCGGGGCCTGCTGATACAATGCCGCCCCTGTTTCGTACTCATTGCTAGGAGTATCCGGTGTCCGTCGTGTTCGTCGCCGCCTCCCAACTGCCCACGCCCTTCGGTGTGTTCACCATGCACGGTTTCCTCGACCAGGCCACCGGCAAGGAACACGTCGCCCTGACCTTCGGTAACGTGGCCGACGGTGCGCCGGTGCTGGGCCGTCTGCACTCCGAGTGCCTGACCGGCGACGCCCTGTTCAGCCTGCGCTGCGACTGCGGCGCGCAGCTGCAGGCGGCGCTGCAGGCGATCGCCCAGGAAGGCCGCGGCGTGCTGCTGTACCTGCGTCAGGAAGGTCGTGGCATCGGCCTGCTGAACAAGATCCGCGCCTACGAGCTGCAGGACGGCGGCGCCGACACAGTCGAGGCCAACGAGCGCCTGGGCTTCGGCGCCGACCAGCGCGACTACGCGATCTGCCAGCCGATGCTCGCCCACCTGGGCATCCAGAGCCTCAAGCTGATGACCAACAACCCGCGCAAGGTCAAGGCGCTGGGCGACATGGGCATCAATGTGGATCACCGCGTGCCGCTGCAGATCGAGCACAACCCCTACAACAAGCGCTACCTCGCGACCAAGGCCGGCAAGCTCGGTCATATGCTGGGCAACCAGCACCAGGGCGAGGCCGAGGACAGCCTGTGACCCGCGGCCAGGTCAAGCGGCGCCTGGCACTGGCCTGGTGGCGCCAGCTGGGCGTGGCCCTGGCGCCGTTGTTCGTCTTCAACCTGCTGTTCGGCGGCGGCGGCGCCCAGGTGCTGAGCCTGCCGCTGTTCGTCGCCGGCCTGGCCTCGATGTTCGTCAGTCTGCCGCTGTTCGCCGCCTACAAGCGTGCGCTGATCGCCACCGACCAGGCCCTGGACAGCGACTCCGAGCCGGCCGCCTGGCTGGAGCTGGATCGTGTGCGTTTGCGCGCCCTGCTCGGTGCGGCGCTGCCGGCCTGGATCGCCGCCCTGGCGGTGCTGGCCGGGCTGGAGGCGATACCGCTGATGCTGCTGGCGCTGTCGAGCATCGTCCTGCACTGCCTCTACCGCATTCCCCGCCAACTCGGCTGATGCGCGCGCTGCTGCTCGCCCTGTGGCTGCTGGCCCTGCCGCTGGCGGCCGCGCCGCGGGTGGTCAGCCTGGCGCCGTCGCTCAGCGAGATCATGCTCGAGCTGGATGCCGCCGACCTGCTGGTCGGCGTGCTCGCAGGCGACGAGCAGCCCGCCGCGCTGGCCCAGCTGCCCACCGTCGGCCGCTACGGCCAGCTGGAGTTCGAGCGCCTGCTGCAGCTGGCGCCCGACTTGATCCTGATCGCCCCGGGCAGCGTGCCGGCGGCGCAGCAGGCGCAGTTGCAGCGTTTCGGCATTGCCCAGCTGGTGGTCGAGCCGGCGCGCCTCGAGCAGTTGGCCGAGGCCTTTATCCTCGTCGCCGAGCGTATCGGTCGCGCCGAACGGGGCGAGCGGCTGGCGGCGGAGTTTCGCGACGAGCTGGCCGGGTTGCGCCAGCGTTACCGGCGCGAGCGGCCACTGGCGGTGTTCTATCAGGTCTGGCATCAGCCGCTCTATACCATCGGCGGCGAGCAGCTGATCGGCGATGCGCTGGCGGTGTGTGGTGCGCGCAACCTGTTCGCCGACCTGAGCCAGCCGGCGCCGCAGGTCGGCATCGAGGCGGTGCTGGCGCGCGACCCCGAGGTGATTCTCGGCGGCAGCAACGCCGAACTGGCGAACTGGCAGGCCTGGCCGCAGCTGCGCGCGGTGCGCCGCGGCCAGGTCTGGGCGGTGCCGGACAGGGGCCTGGAACGGCCCAGTCGGCAGATGCTCGGGGCCCTGGAACAACTCTGTGAGTTGTTGGCTGGGGCGCGGTGAGGGGCGGATTTACCCACGAGTCGTTGGATGCTTCGCGTAGGGTGGACATGGCGTCAGCCTTGTCCACCGTTGTCGGCCGGGCGGTGGACAAGCCTTCGGCATGTCCACCCTACGCGCTTGATGCGGCGTAACCCACCATGGGCGCAACGCGATCCATCGCCCGGTGGGTTACGCGGCGCGCCATAACCGCTGGCGTCCAGGCGTCAGTGTCCGGCGCCGCTAACCCACCCTACGAGTTGGTCGTCAGAGTTGCGGCGTCCAGGTGAGCGCGAACAGCGCGGTGCGGCCGGCGTTGTTGTAGCCGAAGCGGCTATTGGGCGTGCTGTAGGTGGCTTCGGCGTAATCCTTGTCCAGCAGGTTATCCAGTTTCAGGCTGAGCCCCACCTCCTGTGTGGCCTGCCAGGCAGCGCGCAGGCTGAGCAGACCGTAGCCGCCCAGTTCGATGTCGTTGTCGGCATCGTCGTAGCGACCGCTGACCGCGCGCCAGCCGGCGCCGAGCGAGACATCACCGAAGCGGCGGTCGAGATCCAGGCTCAGCGTGCGTTTGGCGCGGCGTTGCAAGGTATGGCCGCTGTCGCGGTCGCGCGGGTCGATCAAGGCCAGGGCCAGGTTGCCTTGCCAGCCGAACAGCTCCTGCTGCACGGCGACTTCGAAGCCATTGACCCGTGCAGTCTGGACGTTCTGCGGGATGAAGTTCTCGTCGAGGACGATGGCGTCCTCGATCTCGGTACGGTACAGCGACGCCTGCAGCGAGCCGCTGTCGCTGTAGTGGCTGCGCCACTGCAGTTCGTAGCTCTTGGAGCGTTCCGGATCGAGATCGGGGTTGGCGCTGGGGAAGCACAGGCCGCCGAAGCAGAAGTCGGGGAAGTACAGGTCGTTGAAGGTCGGTGCGCGGAAGCCTTCGCTGTAGGACAGGATCAGCTCGTTGGCCGCGTTCAGCGGCAGGGTCAGCGCCGCATTCCAGGTGTTCTCGCTGCCGAACTGCTGGTTGTCGTCGTGGCGCAGGCCCAGTTCGGTGGAGAAGGCCTCGCCGCTGTAGCGGTGCTGGATGAAGGCCGCGCGGTTCCAGCGCGAATCCTCGACGAAATCGGTGCTGCCCTGGGCGCGATCCTCGTACCAGTCGAGCCCCAGCAGCACTTGCTGGCTGTCGTTCAGGGTCAGGCGGTTGAGCCAGTTGGCCGAGTCGCGGTAGGTATTGAACTGGCTGAGCGAGCCGCCGGGTTGGTCGTTGCCGCTGTCGCGCTTGTCTTCGCTGTGGCCGATCTCCAGGCGACTGCTCCAGGTGTCGTTGATACGGCCGTCGAGGAAGGCCGAGACGCTGCTGAGGAGGAAGTCGGTGGTCGGCAGCGAACCGGTGAAGGTGTCGTCGTACTCCACCTGGCCGCGCTGGTCGAGGACGCTGAAGCCGGCCTGCAGGTCGTCGCTGAAACGGTGCGCCAGGTTCAGGCTGAGCGAGCGGTTGCGGTAGGCGTCGTCGTCGCCGTTGGCGCCGAAGCCGTCGCGGGTGGCGTCGATGCCGGCGGTCTCGTCCAGCGCTGCGCCGAGGTGAAAGCGCGTGCGCTCATCGCCACCGGACAGGCCGAGGCTGCGCTGGTAAGTGCTGTCGCTGCCGGCGGCCAGCCGTGCATGGGGCTTGAGGCCCTGGCCGTCACCCTGGCGAGTGAAGATCTGGATCACCCCGCCGATGGCGTCGGAGCCATACAGGGCCGAGCGCGGGCCGCGCACCACCTCGATCCGCTCGATCTGCTCGGGGGCGAGAAACTCCAGGCTGCTGGTGCCGCTGCTGGCCGAGGCGATGCGCTGGCCGTCCACCAGCACCAGGGTCTGCGCGCTGCTGGTGCCGCGCAGAAATATGCCGGTCTGGCTACCTGCGCCACCGGTGCGCACGACGCTGAGACCGGGGACGCGCTCGAGCAGTTCGGCAACGCTGCCGGCCTGCAGGCGCTCGATATCCGCCCGCTCGAACACCGTGGTGGCGGCGGTGGCCTGGGCTTGCGGTTCGGCCAGGCGCCCGGAGGTGATCACCAGCGGTTCGGCGGCGTAGGGTTCGGCGGCCAGGCTGAGGCCGGGCAGCACGGCGATGGCCAGGGCCAGGTGGGACAGTTTCATGATGGTTATTCCTCAAAGGTCGGCAGACGTTCGAGGAGGGCAGGGGCAAGCGCGCGCAGGGCGGCGCTTGACGGTGCGGCCCTCCGCAACACCAGTCGCACCGCCGGGGCCGGTCTCCGGGCTCACGACCCCGGTCCGCCTTCCCGGGAACACCCAGTGGCCTTGGACAAGGTGCAGGTTTGCGGCCTGCCGTCGATTACCGTTGCGGGGGCAGCGTCGGGATTGCCTGGATGGCGCACCGACTTCCCGTTTCACGCCGTGTTAGCGGCGCACCCTGGCGGAACATGCAATGCCGCGCACCCTAGTGCGCGGCGGGATGAATGACAAGCAAGGCCCGCTCATTCGGCGATGAGCGAGCCTCATGTTCAGAGCAGGGCCAGGCGCGCGCGCACCGCCGCTTCGATGCCGGCCTGGTCGAGGCCGCATTCTTTGAGCATCTGCGCCGGCTTGGCGTGTTCCACGTAGTAGTCGGGCAGGCCCAGCTGCAGCAGCGGCTTGACGATGTTCTCGGCGGCGAGGAACTCGCCGACCGCGCTGCCGGCGCCGCCCATCAGCGCGTTTTCCTCGATGCTCACCAGCAGCTCATGGCTGGCCGCCAGCTCGCGCAGCAGGGCGGTGTCCAGCGGTTTGACGAAGCGCATGTCGACCACCGTGGCGTCCAGCGTCTCGCCGACCTGCAGCGCCTCGGCCAGTTGCACGCCGAAGGCCAGCAGGGCGACGCGGCGCCCCTGGCGACGGACCAGGCCCTTGCCGATCTGCAGCGGCGCCAGGCCCGGCTCGATGACGGCGTTGGGGCCGCTGCCGCGCGGGTAGCGTACCGCCGCCGGGCCGTCGAACAGGTAGCCGGTGGTGAGCATGCGACGCAGCTCGTTCTCGTCGCTGGGGGTCATCACCAGCATGCCGGGGATGCAGCGCAGGTAGGAGATGTCGAAGCTGCCGGCGTGGGTCGGGCCGTCCTCGCCGACCAGGCCGGCGCGGTCGATGGCGAACAGCACGTCGAGGTTCTGCACCGCGACGTCGTGGATCAGCTGGTCGTAGCCGCGCTGGAGGAAGGTGGAGTAGATCGCCACCACCGGCTTGACCCCGTCGCAGGCCATGCCGGCGGCCAGGGTCACGGCGTGCTGCTCGGCGATGGCGACGTCGAAGTAGCGCGCCGGGAAGCGCTCGGCGAAGGCCACCAGGTCCGAGCCTTCCTTCATCGCCGGGGTGATGCCGACCAGGCGGTTGTCCTGCTCGGCCATGTCGCACAGCCACTGGCCGAATACGTTGGAGTATTTCGGGCCGGACGGCCGTTTCTGGCTGGAGAGCGGCGCGGCATCGGGTTTGACCGGCTCCAGTTTGGTGATGGCGTGGTAGCCGATCGGGTCGGCCTCGGCCGGGGCGAAACCCTTGCCCTTCTTGGTCACCACATGGAGGAACTGCGGGCCCTCCAGGTCGCGCATATTGCGCAGGGTGGCGAGCAGGGTGGGCAGGTCGTGGCCGTCGATGGGGCCGATATAGTTCCAGCCCAGTTCCTCGAACAGGGTGCCGGGCACCAGCATGCCCTTGGCGTGTTCCTCGGTCTTGCGTGCGATCTCCCAGGCGCCGGGCAGGCGCGAGAGGATCTTCTTGCTGCCCTCGCGCATGCTGGCGTAGGTGCGGCTGGAGAGGATCTTGGCCAGGTAGTTGGACAGCCCGCCGACATTCTTGGAGATCGACATGTCGTTGTCGTTGAGCACCACCAGCATGTTGGCGCCGACCTCGCTGGCGTGGTTGAGCGCCTCGAAGGCCATGCCGGCGGTCAGTGCGCCGTCGCCGATCACCGCCACGCTCTTGCGCTTCTCGCCCTGCAGGCGGGCGGCGATGGCCATGCCCAGTGCGGCGCTGACGCTGGTGCTGGAGTGGCCGACGCCGAAGGTGTCGTACTCGCTCTCGCTGCGGCGCGGGAAGGCGGCCAGGCCGTCCTTCTGGCGCAGCGTGGCCATGCGCTCGCGACGGCCGGTGAGGATCTTGTGCGGGTAGGCCTGGTGGCCGACGTCCCACACCAGGCGGTCGTCGGGGGTGTCGAAGACGTAGTGCAGGGCGATGGTCAGCTCGATCACGCCGAGGCCGGCGCCGAAATGGCCACCGCTCTGGCCGACGCTGTAGAGCAGGTACTGGCGCAGTTCGTCGGCGAGGGTTTCCAGGTCCGCTTCGGCCAGCCGGCGCAGCTCGTCCGGCGTGTTGGCGCGGTCCAGCAGGGGCGTCAGCGGGCGCTCGCGGGGGATCTCGTGGAAAGTGGTCGGCATCAGGCGAATCGTTATAGGGGTAAAAAGATGCGGCAGTTTACCCGAAAACCACCGCCGCAAGCTTCAAGCCCTGCGCGACAGGCCGGCGCGCCTGTGCCAGGCCTCTACCAGGTATCGACGAACGGCCGTTTCTTGCCCTCGCGCGCGGCGGCTTTGGGCGCGGCGGCCAGCCCGCGCAGCAGCCAGGCGCGGCTGTCGGCCGGGTCGATCACCGCGTCGATTTCCAGGTAGCTGGCCATGTTCAGCGCCTTACCGTTTTCGTAGGCCTTGGCCACCAGCTTGTCGAACAGCGCCTGGCGCGCGGCGTCGTCCGCCTGGGCCGCCAGCTCCTTGGCGAAACCCAGGCGCACCGCGCCCTCCAGGCCCATGGCGCCGAACTCGGCGCTGGGCCAGGCGGCGGTGAACAAGGGCGCGTGGAAGCTGCCGGCGGCCATGGCCTGGGCGCCGAGGCCGTAGCCCTTGCGCAGCACCAGGGTGAAGAAGGGCACCGTGAGGCTGGCAGCGGTGACGAACAGGCGCGACACGTGGCGCACCGTGGCCTGCTTCTCCGCCTCCGGCCCGACCATAAAGCCTGGGGTATCGCACAGCGAGACGATGGGCAGGTCGTGCGCCTCGCACAGTTGCAGGAAGCGCGCTGCCTTGTCGCCGGCCGCGGCGTCGATGGCGCCGCCCAGGTGCGCGGGGTTGTTGGCGAGCAAGCCGAACGGCCTGCCCTCGATGCGGATCAGCGCGGTGATCAGGCCGGGGGCGAACGCGCGACGCAGCTCCAGCACGCTGCCCTCGTCGGCCAGCAGTTCGATGACCTTGCGCATGTCGTAGACGCGCAGGCGGTTTTCCGGGATCACCTGGCGCAGCTCGCGGGGATCGCTGCATAGCCAGTCGCTCACCGGGCCCTGGAAATAGCCCAGGTACTGCTTGGCCACGACGACCGCCTCGGCCTCGTCGGCCACCAGCACATCGATCACCCCGTTGGGACCCTGCACGCTGGTCGGGCCGACCTGCTCGGGGGTGAAACTGCCGAGGCCGCCGCCCTCGATCATCGCCGGGCCGGCCATGCCGATGGTCGCATTCTGCGTGGCGATGATCAGGTCGCAGCAGCCGAGCAGGGCGGCGTTGCCGGCGAAGCAGCGGCCGGAGACCACGCCCACGGTCGGCACCAGGCCGGAGAGCCTGGCCATGGCGGCGAAGGTGTGGCAGTCCAGCCCGGCCACGCCGACGAAATCGCTGTCGCCGGGGCGGCCGCCGCCGCCCTCGGCGAACAGCACCACGGGCAGGCGCCACTGCGCCGCGAGGCCGAGCAGGCGGTCGGTCTTCTTGTGGTTCATCACCCCCTGGGTGCCGGCGAACACCGTGTAGTCGTAGGCGATGGCCAGGCAGCGCGCCGCCTCGGCGCCGAAGCGCTCGGCATTCACCGTGCCGGTGCCGCCGATCAGGCCGTCGGCCGGGCTCAGCACCAGCAGTTCCTCGGCCGAACGCCGGCGGCGCTGGGCGGCCAGGGCCAGGGCGCCGTATTCGTTGAAACTGCCGGCGTCGAGCAGGTCGGCGAGGTTTTCCCGCGCGGTGCGCTGGCCGCTCTTGCGCCGCTTGGCCACGGCTTCGGGGCGGCGCGCATCGGTGAGGCGGGCATGGCGTTCGAGCACTTCGGCCAGGTCGGCGCGGATATGCGCCAGGTCGACCGCCTGCTCGCCGTGCTCGGCGAGGCCATCCACCTCGGCCGGCTGCAGGAACGCCATCGCCTGGCCCTCACCGATGGCGTCACCGGGGGCCACGGCCAGCGCGCGGACGATACCGCTGTGCTCGGCCTTGACCTCGAACTCCATCTTCATCGCCTCCAGCACGGCGATGCGCTGGCCCGCGGCCACGGCGTCGCCTTCGGCCACCGCCAGGCTGACCAGCACGCCGGCGCTGGGCGCGCTCAGTGCCAGGGTGCCGGGCGGGGCGTCGAGGCTGGATCTGGCGCCTTGCGCAGATGCGTCGCCGGCAAAGTAGCGGTGCGGATGCGCCTGTTCGCGGGCGGCCAGCAGCTCGCTCAGGTGACGCTCGACGTAGGTGGTATCGACCCGGTTGGCCAGCACCTCGTCGCGCTGCAGCAGGTTCTGCAGCAGATGCAGGTTGCTCGCTACGCCTTCGAGGCGGAACTCGCACAGCCCGCGGTAGGCGCGGCGCAGGGCGCCGGGGTAGTCGCTGGCGATGGCGATCAGTTTGGCGATCAGCGAATCGTAGGCCGGGCTGACGGCGTAGCCGGCATAGCCGCAGCCATCCACGCGCAGGCCGGGGCCGCAGGGCGGCTGGTAGGCGCCCAGCACGCCGCTGGCCGGGCGCGCCGTACCGTCGGCGTGCAGGGTTTCCAGGTTCAGGCGCAGCTGTACGGCATAGCCTTTCGCTGGCGGCGGAGTGAGCAGGCCCAGCTCGGCCAGGCTGCTGCCGGCGGCCAGGTGCAGTTGCGTATGCAGCAGATCGACGCCGGTGACCTGCTCGGTGACGGTGTGCTCCACCTGCACGCGCGGGTTGGCTTCCATGAAGTAGAAGCGCCCGGGCTGGTCGAGGTCGAGCAGGAATTCGAAGGTGCCGATGCCGCGATACCGCACCTCGGCGGCCAGGCGCAGGGCGCTGGCGATGATGGCCTCGCGGGTGGCGGCGTCCAGATCGGGGCTGGGGGCGATTTCCACCAGTTTCTGGTGACGGCGCTGCAGGCTGCAGTCGCGCTCCCACAGGTGGCTGACTGCGCCGCTGCCATCGCCGAGCACCTGCACTTCGATATGCCGGGCGCGGCGCACGCGCTTCTCCACGTACAGCGCGCCGCTGCCGAAGGCGCCCTGGGCCTCGGAGGTGCAGCGGGCGAAAGCCTCGGCCAGCTGCGCGGCATCCTCCACCGCGCGCATGCCGCGCCCGCCGCCGCCGGCCAGGGCCTTGAGCATCACGCTGCCGTGTTCGGCGAGAAAGTCCGCGGCCTGCTCCGGCGTCACCGCCTGGTTGATCCCCGGTACCAGCGGTACGTCGCAGCGTTCGGCCAGGGCGCGGGCGGCGGCCTTGTCGCCGAACAGTTGCAGGGTTTCCGGCGTAGGGCCGACGAAGCACAGCCCGGCCTCCTGGCAGCGGCGGGCGAACTCGGCGTTCTCGGCGAGAAAGCCGTAGCCGGGATGGATGGCGCTGCAACCCTGCTCGCGGGCGATGGCGATCAGCTGATCCATATCCAGATAGGCCGTCGGGCCGCGCCCGACCAGCGCCACGGCGAGGTCGGCCTTGCGTATGTGCAGACAGCTGCCGTCGTCCTCGGCATACACCGCCACGCTGCGGATACCGAGGTCGGCGCAGGCCTGGGCGATGCGGATGGCGATCTCGCCGCGGTTGGCGATCAGCAGGGCGGAAAAGGGCATGGCGGCTCCGGACGTCTTGTCGTTATGGAGCCATCTTAGGAGGCTGGTCGCGGGGGTAAAGCAAGCCTTATGTGGCGATCATGCCAACATAGATGCAAATGATGATGGCGCGCGGCTTTCGCGGCTTAAGCCGCTCCCACGAGAGCGGCCTAGCTGCGCCGCTCGACTATATAACGCGCCAGCTCGCGCAGCGGCTCGGCCTGGCTGCCGAAGGGGCGCAGCAGGTGCAGGGCCTGGTCGCGCAGTTCCAGGGCGTAGGCCTTGGCGGCGTCGAGGCCGAGCAGGGCGGGGTAGGTGGGCTTGTGGTTGGCCTCATCCTTGCCTTGGGTCTTGCCCAGGGTGGCGGTGTCGCTCTCCACGTCGAGGATGTCGTCCTGCACCTGGAAGGCCAGGCCGATGGCGCGGGCGTACTGCTGCAGCGCCTTGAGACCGAGCTCGTCGGCGTTGCCGCTGGCCAGGGCGCCGAGCTGCACGCTGGCCTCGATCAGCGCGCCGGTCTTGTGCCGGTGCATGGTTTCCAGGGCGCTCTGGTCGAGCGGCAGGCCCACCGCGCCGAGGTCGATGGCCTGGCCGCCGACCATGCCGGCCGGCCCGGCGGCGGCACTCAGGGCCGCGATCATCTGCAGGCGGGTCTCGGCGTCCTGCGGGTTGCGCCGGCGGTCGGCGAGCACCTCGAAGGCCAGGCTCTGCAGGCCATCGCCGGCGAGGATGGCGCAGGCTTCGTCGAAGGCCTTGTGGGTGGTGGGCTGGCCGCGGCGCAGGTCGTCGTCGTCCATCGCCGGCAGGTCGTCGTGCACCAGCGAGTAGGCGTGGATCAGCTCCACCGCGCAGGCGGCGCCATCGGCGCGGTCCAGCTTGCCGCCCAATGCCTCGCAGGCGGCGTAGACCAGCAGCGGGCGCACGCGCTTGCCGCCGTTCATCACGCTGTAGCGCATGGCCTGGTAGAGGCGTTCGAGCTCCGCGCGCGGGGCCTGGAACAGCGGCTCGAGGGCGGCGTCGACGCGGGCCTGGCAGCTCGTCTGGTAGGCCTTGATCATGCCGCCGGGTCCGCGTCGAACGGCGCCGGCTCCAACTCGCCGTCGCGTTCCAGCAGAATTTGCACCTTCTGCTCGGCCTGGGCCAGGGCGGCCTGGCATTCGCGGGTCAGGCCGATGCCCTGCTCGAAGGCGGTCAGCGAGTCTTCCAGCGACAGCTCGCCGCTCTCCAGGCGCTCGACCAGCGCCTGCAGCTCGGCGAGGGAATGTTCGAAGTCGGGGGCGGCTTTCTTGCGGGCCATGGCGGCGGGTCTCGGGCAGCGTAGAAACGGGCGCGACACTAGCAGAGCCGCGCCCCTCGGGCAAATCAGCGGGCAGCGGGTGGGTTAGCCGAGGGCGTAGCCCGCGATTGGGCCGCGCGTAGGGTGCGCTGTGCGCACCAACGAGGCCGCGGTGTACCGGTGCGCACGGCGCACCCTACGCCAGATAGGTGACCCAGAAGTAATACAGCGTCATCCCGCTACCCACCAGAATGACCAAGGCGCGCAGCAGCGCCGGCGGCAGCTTCTCGCCCAGTGCGCCGCCGGCGTAGCCGCCAAGGGTGGCGCCGGTGAGCAGGATGGCCAGCTCGTACCAGCTGACCCGCCCGGCGATGACGAAGGTGAGGGTGGCGATGCTGTAGATCACCGCCGAGATCAGGTTCTTCAGCGCGTTGGCGCGGGCCAGGGCGTGGCCCTCGATGGAGAAGGCGGCCAGCTGCAGGATGCCCATGCCGGCGCCGAAGTAGCCGCCGTAGATCGACACGCCGATATGCGCACCGAGCGACAGCGGCGTGTGTGGCGGATGCTCGGCGGGCTTGCGCCGCGCCGCCAGCCAGCGACCCAGCCAGGGACTGGCGGCGAACAGCGCGGTAGCCGCCAGCAGCAGCCAGGGGATCAGCACGCGGAACACCTCGTCGCCGCCGCCCAGCAGCAACAGGCCGCCGAGCAGACCGCCGGCCAGCCCGGCCAGCAGCAGCGGCAGCAGATAGCGACCCAGCGGCCGCAGCGAGGCGCGCGCGGCCCAGGCACCGGCCAGGCTGGCCGGCCACAGCGCCACGGCGTTGGTGGCACCCGCCGTCACCGGCGGCAGGCCGGCGGCGAGCAGGGCCGGGAAGGAGAAGAAGGTGCCGCCGCCGGCCAGGGCATTCATGCCGCCGGCGGCGAAACCGGCGAGGACCAACAGCAGCAGATCGGGCAGGGACATGGCGCAGGCTCGCACAAAAAGAGGGCAGCATAGAGCTGACGCATCGGTCAGCCAAGTGCGACCAAGGTGCAGTGGGCCGCTGGGCTGGCCCGGCGCTTTGCGGCATGATCGACGCGTCCTTCTCCGGTGCCCGCGATGAACATCGACACCCGAATCAAATTCCGCCACCTGCTGTGCTTTCTCGAGATCGCCCGTCAGCGCAGCTTCGCCAAGGCCGCCGATGCCCTGGCGGTGAGCCAGCCGGCGATCTCCAAGACGCTCAAGGAGCTGGAGGAAATCCTCGCCGCCAGCCTGTTCGAACGCGGCAAGAGCGGCGTGACCCTGACTCCGGCCGGGGTGGCTTTCATGCGCTACGCCGGGCCTTGCGTGCAGGCGCTGCGCGACGGGGTCAACAGCCTGCGCGGCGGCGAGCACGAGGCCGGGCAGGTGCGCGTCGGCGTGCTGTCCACCGTCGAGAGCCTGCTGATTCCCGAGGTGGTGCGGCGCCTGCACCAGCGCCATGCGGCGCTGGTGGTCAGCGTCGCCACCGGGCCGGGCGCCTACCTGCTCGGTCAGTTGCGGGTCGGCGAGCTGGACCTGGTGGTCGGGCGCATGACCGACAGCCCGGACATCCAGGGCCTGACCTTCGAGCACCTGTACAGCGAATCGATGAGCCTGGTGGTGCGCCCCGGTCACCCGCTGCTGGCCGCAGGCGCCGCGGCCCTGGGGCGGCTTGGCGATTACCCGTTGGTGCTGCCGACGGCCGGCACCACCATCCGCAAGCACGCCGACAGCCTGTTCGTGCAGTGCGGGGTGACGCCCTCGCGGCAGCGCCTGGAGACCCTGTCGCCGGCGCTCAGTCGGCGCTACGTGCTGTCCGGCGATGCGCTGTGGGTGGCGCCGCAGGATGCGGTGTGCCTGGACGTGCAGCGCGGCGAGCTGGTCGAGCTGCAGCTGGGCGTGCAGGAGCCGGGCGGCTCGGTGGGCATCTGCCGCAACGGCGCGCTGGCCCTGCCGCTGGCCGCCGAGCAGTTCTGCGCGGCGCTGCGCGAGGTGGCCGAGGCCTACCGCGAGGGGCTGTTTTCATAACCATTCGGTTATGGATTGGCGGCGTCTTTTCAATATGCCCCGCGCGCGCTTTGCCGGACACTGTGGCCACTGACTCCACGATAGCCACAACAGGAGCGCACCATGCCTGCCGAGGACAATCGCCGTTTCGTCATCCGCGACCGCAACTGGCACCCGAAAGCCTTCACCCCCGACTACAAGACCTCCATCGCCCGCTCGCCGCGCCAGGCGCTGGTGAGCATTCCGCAGTCGATCTCGGAGACCAGCGGGCCGGACTTCTCGCACCTGAAGATGGGCGAGCAGGACAACGACCTGCTGCTCAACTTCAACCAAGGTGGCCTGCCCATCGGCGAGCGCATCATCGTTTCCGGCCGGGTGATGGATCAGTACGGCAAGCCGATCCCGCACACCCTGGTGGAAATGTGGCAGGCCAACGCCGGTGGCCGCTACCGGCACAAGAACGATCGCTACCTGGCGCCGCTCGACCCCAACTTTGGCGGCGTCGGCCGCGCGCTGACCGACAGCGAAGGGCGCTACATCTTCCGCACCATCAAGCCCGGCCCCTACCCGTGGCGCAATGGCCCCAACGACTGGCGCCCGGCGCATATCCATTTCTCGCTCAATGGCCCGTCGATTTCCACGCGGCTGATCACCCAACTGTATTTCGAGGGCGACCCGCTGATCCCGCTGTGCCCGATCGTCAAGTCCATCGCCAACCCCGACGCGGTGCAGACGCTGATCGCCAAGCTCGACATGAGCACGGCCAACCCCATGGATTGCCTGGCCTACCGCTTCGATATCGTGCTGCGCGGGCAGCGCAAGACCCATTTCGAGAATCGTTAAGGAGGGATGACCATGCCTGTTGAATTGCTGCCGGAAACCCCCTCGCAGACCGCCGGCCCCTACGTGCATATCGGCCTGGCCCTGGCCGCGGCCGGCAACCCGACCCGCGAGCAGGAAATCTGGAACCAGATGGCGGGGCCCGACGCGCCGGGCGAACACATCCTGCTGCTTGGCCATGTCTACGACGGCAACGGCCACCTGGTGCGCGACGCCTTCCTCGAACTGTGGCAGGCCGACCACCAGGGCCGCTACGACGAGGCTTACGACCAGTCCAAAGCGTTCAACGGTTTCGGCCGCACCGCCACCACCTTCGATGCCGGCAGCGAGTGGACCGCCTACACAATCAAGCCCGGCGTGGTGCACAACGCCGCCGGCGTGCCGATGGCGCCGCACGTCAACGTCGCGCTGTTCGCCCGCGGCATCAATATCCACCTCAACACCCGGCTGTATTTCGAGGACGAGGCCGAGGCCAACGCCAAGGACCCGGTGCTCAACCTGATCGAGCAGCCGCAGCGCCGCGAGACGCTGATCGCCAAGCGCTGCGAGGTGGACGGCAAGCCGGCCTACCGCTTCGACATCCGTATCCAGGGGGACGGCGAGACCGTGTTCTTTGACTTCTGAGTTGGCCGCGCAGGCCGTTCGCCTGATCGAGGCGCGCGGCCTGCAACCGGATGAGGCCCAGGCGCGCATGCTGGCGCGCCTGGGCGACTGGCTGCAGGCGCGCCTGCGGCCGTCTGCCTGGCGGCGCCGGCCCGCCGCCGGCGCCTACCTGTGGGGCGGCGTCGGCCGCGGCAAGAGCCTGCTGCTCGACGCCCTGTTTCAGGCCGCGCCGCTCGCAGCCAAGCGTCGCATGCATGTGCATGCGTTGCTGCAGGAGCTGCAGCGGCGTGCGCTGACCCACGGCGGCCAGGCCGATCCGCTGGTGCGGGTGGCCGAGGCGCTGGCGAGCGAGACGCAGCTGTTCTACCTCGACGAGTTCCACGTGCACGACATCGGCGATGCGATCCTGCTCGGGCGCCTGCTCCAGCACCTGCTGAGCCTGGATTGCATCCTGCTGCTGAGTTCCAACTACGCGCCCGCCGGGCTCTGCCCCAATCCGCTCTACCACGGCCGTTTCCAGCCCTTCGCCGAGCTGCTGCAGCGCCGTTGCCTGGTGCTGCGCCTGGACGACGGCGCCGACTACCGGGCGCTGAGCACGCGGCATTGGGGGCGTTACCTGCAGGGGCCGGCCGGCCTGCTCGGCGAGCACCTGGGCGCCCGCGCGGGGCCGCAGCAGGTGGCGCTGGGGCGGCGTAGCCTGACGGCCTGGGCGGCGCACGAGCGCGGCCTGTGGCTGGACTTCGCCGCGCTGTGCCGCCAGCCGCTGGCCAGCGCCGACTACCTGGAGCTGTGCCGGCGTTTCGCCCGTATCGCCGTCGGCCAATTGCCGCCGCTCGGGCGCTGCTCGGCGGACGAGCAGCAGCGCCTGGTCAACTTCGTCGATATCGCCTACGACGCCGGCGTCGAGCTCTGGCTGCAGGGCGAGGCCGGCCTGGAGGCGCTGTGTGCCGGCGTCGGCATCCTCGACTTCGCCCGCACCCGTTCACGCCTGGCGCAGTTGCGAGTGGACAGCCCGCAGCGCCTGGCGTGCTGACGCTGCTGGCCTTCTTCAGCAGCAGCGCTCTACTGGCGCTGCTGCGCTGGAAGGGCCTGCTGGCCACCTAGCGCGCCTTTGCCGCCGCTCTCCGCGGCGCCTGCTCGAATCCATTGCCCCCGCCAAGGCTGGCTCTGCCGAGGATGGCCGCCAAGCGGCGATCAAGCTTGGCGCGACGCCGCCGATAGACCGGTCAGCGGTCATGGATTTACAAATTGTGAACAATTCTGTATCCAGTCGCTCGTCCTGATTCCAACAATAAGCGGGAGACTCCCCATGCGCCTCTGGCAACGCAGCATTCAGTGGCAGTTGATCCTCAGCATGGGCGCCGCCCTGCTGGCCAGCATCCTCATCGTGGTCGGCATCTACTCGGCGGTGGTCGATCGCCTGACCGAACGCTACCTGGTGGAGGAGGCCTTGCCGGCGCGGGTGCTGGCGATCCGCAACGATCTGGAGCGGGTGCTCACCGCGCCGATCACCGCCAACGCCTCGATCGCCGAGAACAGTCTGGTGCAGGACTGGCTGGCGGCCGGCGAGGACGAGGCGCGGCGCGACGAGTTCGCCCGCTACCTGGAGGGCGTGCGCGCCCAGCAGAACGCCATGACCACCTCCATCGTCGGCCTGGCCAGCGGCAACTACACCACCGGCGAGGGGCTGATGCGCACCCTCGACCGCAGCCAGGCGGAGAACCAGTGGTTCTATCGCCTGGTCGACGGCGATCGCGACCGGGTGCTGGAAATCGACATCGACAAGGGTACGCGTCAGCCGACCCTGTTCATCAACCAGCGCATCAAGCAGGGCGGCAAGACCCTCGGCGTGTCCGGCCTGGGCTACGACCTGGCGGACATGTCGAAGATGATCAGCGAGTTCCGCTTCGGGCAGCAGGGCCAGGTGTTCCTGGTCGACGGCCAGGGCGGGGTCAAGGTGCATCCGCGCTCCGAGCTCAGCGGCAGCGGCCAGCTGGAGCAGCTGTTCGGTGCCGAGGCGGCGCGCCAGGTGCTGCTCGGCGACGGCCGCGCGGTGCGTTTCGAGCGCGACGGCGAGGCCTTCCTGGCGGTAGCGCAGAAGTTCGCCAGCCTCGACTGGCTGCTGGTCAGCGAGGTGCCGGAGGCGGAAATCTATGCCGAGGCGCGCCAGGCGCTGCTGCTGACCAGCCTGATCGGCGTCGCCGTGGCGCTGCTGTTCCTCGGCCTGGTGGTGCTGCTGGCGCGCGGCCTGGTGCGGCCGATCCGCCAGGTGACCCAGGCGCTGGTGGAAATCGGTGGCGGCGGCGGCGACCTGACCCGCCGTCTCGACGAGTCGCGTGGCGACGAGCTGGGCGACCTGGCGCGTGGCTTCAACCGCTTCCTGGCCAGCCAGCGCGAGCTGATCGGCGAGGTGCTGGCCACCAGCGAGCGCCTGCGCGGCGCGGTCGGCCAGGTCGCCCAGGTGGTGGAGAACACCGCCGGGCGCGCCGGCCAGCAGCAGGAAATGACCGACATGGTGGCCACCGCGGTGCACGAGATGGGCCTGACCGTGCAGGAGATCGCGCGCAACGCCAGCAGCGCCGCGCAGTCCTCGCACAGCGCCCGCGACGAGGCGCAGCAGGCGCGCCAGGTGGTGCGCCAATCCATCGGCCATATCGAGCAGATGTCCGCCGATATCGGCACCGCCGCCGGCGCGGTGGCCGAGCTGGCCGAGCAGGTGGCCTCGATCGACCAGGTGTTGGCGGTGATCCGCGGCATCTCCGAGCAGACCAACCTGCTGGCGCTCAACGCCGCCATCGAGGCGGCGCGCGCCGGCGAGATGGGCCGCGGCTTCGCCGTGGTGGCCGACGAGGTGCGCACCCTGGCCAGCCGCACCCAGGCCTCCACCGACGAGATCCAGCAGATGATCCAGCGCCTCAAGCACGGCGCCGAGGCCGCGGTCAGCTCGATGCACGCCGGCCAGGCGGCCACCGGCACCGGCGTCGAGGCCAGCCAGCGCACCGGTCAGTCGCTCGGCGCCATCACCGCGCAGGTGGAGGCGATCAGCGACATGAACACCCAGGTGGCGGCGGCCACCGAGGAGCAGAGCTCGGTGACCGAGGAGATCAACCGCAACGTGCAGGGCATCGCCGACCTGGCCCACGCCACCGCCGGCGAGGTGCGCGCCTGCCGCGAGGACTGCCAGACCCTCAGTCGCCTGGCCGACGACCTGGCCGGGCAGATGGGCAAGTTCCGCCTGTAGCGGCGTCTCTAGTAGCTGTAGCGCAGCACGGCGGCGGACAGGTGCCAGGTTGCCATGCCGCCGAGCAGCGCCAGGCAGGCCGGCAGCAGCAGCCACCAGAGCCGTGCCGGTAGCGCCGTCAGCGTCTGCCGGCGCTGGCTGGCGGCCAGGCTCAGGCCGCACACGGCGCAGGCCAGCAGGGCGCCGGCGATGATGTCGCTGGGCCAGTGCACGCCGAGGTAGACCCGCGACAGGGCGATGGCCAGCGCCGGCAGGCTGGCCAGCAGCAGCCAGGCCAGGCGCAGCCGCGCGCCCTGGCCGCGGCCGGCCAACACGCCGAGCACCAGGAAGAAGGCGAAGGCCGCCGAGCTGTGCCCGCTGGGGAAGCTGAAGCTGGTCAGCGGTTCGCTGAGGATGTCCGGGCGGACGCGGGCGAAGCCGTTCTTCAGCGCGCCGTTGGCCAGTGCGGTGCATAGCAGGGTGGTGCCGGCGAACAGCGCCGGCCGCCACTGCCGGGCGAGCAGCAGCAGGCCGCACAGCAGAATGGCGGCGGCCAGCTGGGTACGCAGGTCGCCGAGCCGGGTGAGCAGCACCATGGGCGCGTCCAGATGGGCCTGGCGCTGCTCCTGCACCAGGGTCATCAGGCCCTGGTCGAGGGCGTCCAGGTGCGGCCAGCCGAGCATCAGGGCCAGCAGCAACAGCAGGCTCAGGCCGCCGCCGAGCAGGCAGGCGTAGCGCTTCTCGGCCAGGCTGGCCTGCACCGTCAGCAGCAGGATCAGGCCGATGCCGGCCAGCAGAATCGCCGCCTCGCCCCAGAAACCCTCGGCCATCGGCAGGCGCAGCGCAGCGCCGGTGGCCCAGCCGGGCAGCAGGTAGGCCACCGCCCAGCCGGCGGCGGCCAGCAGGCTGATGGCGATAAAGCGCGGCAGCGGCATGCCGAGCATGCCGGCGGCCAGCGGCAGCATCGGCCGCAACGGGCCGATAAAACGCCCCACCAGCAGGCTGGCCATGCCGTAGCGCTGGAAATACAGCTCGGCGCGCAGCACCCATTCGGGGTGGCGGCGCAGCAGCGGCAGGCGCGGGATGTCCTGCTTGAAGCGGCGGCCGAGGCCGTACGACAGCAGGTCGCCGCACAGGCCGCCGGCATAGGCCAGCAGCAGGGTCTGCCACAGCGTCAGCACGCCGCTGCCGGCCAGCAGGGCGACGCTGAACAGCAGCAGCACGCCGGGCAGGAGGATGCCGACCAGGGCCAGGCACTCGAACAGGGCGATGAGGAAGATGGCCAGTCCCAGCCACTCGGGGTTGCCGCCGAGCCAGTCGGTGAGGTGTTCCAGCCAGGCGCTCATGGCGCGTCTCCTGCGCTTGGCAACAGGCGGTAATCCTGGCCTTCGACCTGGCCGCGGCGCAGCGGGTTGCGCGTGCAGTGGCGGGCGAAGGCGGCATCGACGAAGCGGTAGGGCAGGTGTTCGTCGCGGCCCTTGGGGATGCCCAGGCGCGCGCACTGCACGATGTGCTGCGGGCGTTCCTCGACATCCTCGACGAACAGGCGCTGTGGATCGAAGCGGCGCGCGTCCCAGTCCGCCACCTTGAGGCCCAGTGCCTTGCACAGCAGGGTCTGGCCGGCGCACAGGCGCTGCGGCGGGCGCGGCGAACCGTCGCTGGCCGGGTTGTTGCGCTGCATCGCCGCCAGCGCCGCCGCGTCGCTGACGGCATCCAGCCAGGGGTGGGCGGATTTGATCAGCACGGCGTTGCCCGGGCCATGGGCGCTGAAGTTCAGCGAGTCGCCGCCACGCGCGTAATACATGTAGATGTGCCCGCCATCTGCGAACAGCGCCTTGCGCTTCTCGGTGTAGCCGAGCGAGGCATGGCTGCCCTTGTCGACCAGGTAATAGGCCTCGGTCTCGATGATCCGTGCGCTGAGCCAGAGTGCGCCGACGCGGTGGCGGATCACCTTGCCGAGCAGCTCGCGCGCCACCAGCTGGGCATCGCGGTCGAAGAAGGCGTCGGCCAGCGGGCGGGCCTGCGGCCAGGGCAAACTAAGGGTGGGTTCGGCGGGCATGGGCTGTCGTAGGGGCTCGCGGCGGCTTAGGCTGGGCCGCGAGCATAACAATAAGAGCCTTAAAAATGCCTGAACGCAGCCGTGCCAGCAGCGCCCATATCAGCCCGTCCGCGCACTACACCGGTTACGTCTGGTACCGCCACCGTCTGGCCGAGCCGGCCTTCGTCACCGCCTTCGGCCGTTTCGTGCACAAGCTGCTGTGGCCCGTCACCTGGGGCGCGCGGGTCGGCTTCGGCCTGGATATCGAGGCCTTCCTGCTGCAGCGCCACCTGCAGATCGATGCGCAGCTGACCGCCGCCATCGAGCAGGGCGGCGTGCGCCAGGTGGTGGAAATCGCCTGCGGCCTGTCGCCGCGCGGCCGGCGCTTCTGCGCGCGTTACCCGCAGTTGCGCTATGTCGAGGCGGACCTGCCGGCCATGGCCGCGCGCAAGCGCCTGCTGCTGCACGGCGAGGGCTGGCTGGGCGGCGAGCACCAGGTGCGCGCGGTGGATATCCTCGCCGAGCAGGGCCGTCACAGCCTGGCCGCGCTGTTCGCCGAGCTGGATCGCCGGCAGCCGGTGCTGGTGATCACCGAGGGGCTGGTCAACTACTTCCCGCTGGCGCTGATCGAGGGCTTCTGGAGCCGCCTGGCCATCGAGCTGCGCGGCTTCGCCGGCGGCACCTACCTGACCGAGCTGTATCCGGATTTGCGCGAGCATCCGCGCTACCGCCAGCTGCGCTGGGGCGTCGAGCTGATCGGCCGGCTGACCCGCGGCAGCTATCCGCTGCATTACCGCGATCACGGCGAGATAGTGGCGGGCTTCCAGCGTTGCGGGTTCGCCAGGGTGCAGGTCTTCGACCCCAGCGCCGATGCGCCCGGCCTCGGCCTGCCGCCGGCGCGGCTGCCGGGGCTGGTGCGGGTGATTGAGGCGCAGGTGTAGGGCAGCCCGACGGTCTTATGTAGCCCGGATGAAATCCGGGGGCTCTTTGCACTCATGTCCCGGATTGCATCCGGGCTACGCGCAGGCCGCTGCCGGCAGCGGTGCCGGGTGGATCAGCGCGGCCAGCGCCTGGCTGGCGGCGACGTCGGTGTGCGGGAAGACGAAGGCCAGGCCCTGGGCGTCGCGGCGCAGCGGCAACAGCGGCTGCGCCGGCAGTTCGCCGGCCAGCAGCTGCCAGCCGCGGCCGGGCAGTTCGCTCGGCAGGTCGGCCTGCAGCAGGCCGCCGAAGAAGCCCAGCTCGTTGAGCTCCACCGGCCAGTGCTGGCCGTCGGCATGGCGCAGTACGGCCTGGCGCTGGCGCGGCGCCCGGCGCGGTTCGCAGCGCTTGTCCAGGCTCAGCAGTCGCTCGCGCGGCAACCGTGTGCTGCCCGGGCCGCGGGCCGGCAGCGGGCGTTCGCCGAGGAAGGGGCGATAGAGCGCGGCGCAGGCCTCGCGCCGCTCGAACTGGGCGAGGTGGTCGGCCTGGTGCACCAGGGCGCATTCGCCCTCGACGCAGGCCGCGGCGAAGTGGGCGTGCTCCCAGGGTTGGGTGAAATGGTCGTGTTCGCCGGCCAGTACCAGGGTCGGGCACTGCGGGTGGCGGGCAAAGCCCGAGAAGGCCAGCAGGCGCCGGCTGTTCTGCCGGTAGCGCTCGACCTCGGCCGGGCTCAGGCGCTGGATCTGCCGCAGCAGGGCCTTGCGAAATACCGGCGCGATGCCGGTGTCGTCCAGGTGCAGCGGGTTGAGCAGGCCGGTCAGCGCGCCCTGGGCGAATTCGCCGGTGCGGCCCTCGTCGAGCAGGGCCAGGCCCTCTTCCAGCAGCAGCCGTGCGCCGGGCCGGCCGAAGGCGGTGATGCCGGCCAGCAGCAGGCGCGCGCAGCGCTGCGGATGGCGCGCGGCGAACAGTGCGGCCAGCGCCGAGCCGTAGGACAGGCCGATGGGCATCAGCGGCGGCAGCTGCAGCTGTTCGGCGAAGGCGGCGATCAGGTCGGCCAGTTGCTCCAGGCCCAGTTCCGGCGCCAGCTGCAGGTTGCCGCCCTGGCTGGGCAGGTCGAGCAGGATCACCGGGTGGGCGGCGAGCAGCTCGTCGACCTCGGCGGCGAAGGAGCGAAAACTCTGGAAGGCGCCGCCGAGCAGCAGCACCGGTGCGCGTCCGTCTTGCTCGCGGCTCGAATAGGCCTGGTAGTGCAGGCGCCAGTCGCCGATGGCCAGGATCGCGGGCGGGCTGGCGAGCAGGGCGGCGCTGTAGTCGGTGCGGTAACGCATGCTATGCACTCCGGCGTTGTTGTTCTTATGAGTGGGGCGGCACACTGCGCCGGCGCGATCTTGTCGGACAAAAGCTGAGCTTGAAGGTAAACATTGCGCCGGTTTTTGTTTACCCAACCTTCGGGCGGCCTGCGCCGGCGGGTGTCACCGTCGCAGCGCCAGGCCCGCTGTGATGGGCCTGGCGGCGTTACCGACGAGCGCTGGCGAACGCGCCGTCTACCGCCGCTGCAGGCCTCGCGGACGTCAGACGGCCACTTGTGGGAGGCGCTTTAGCGGCGACCCGCGGTAGCGAGGCGGCATGGGGCTGGCGTCGCGGCTAAAGCCCCTCCCGCGACCATGACCCCGACCGCTTACCGGACGCCGCTGGGCGCGGCCTCGCGAGCCCGCTATAATCAGCCCCTTTTTTCAATTGCCAGACCTCCGCCGCCATGACCGAGTCCGTGCACGCTTACATGACCCGCCTGGGCCAGGCCGCCCGCCAGGCTTCGCGGGTGCTCGCCCGGGCCAGCACCGCGCAGAAGAACCGCGCCCTGCAGGCCGCCGCCGCCGCCCTCGACGCCGCCCGCGCCGAGCTTTCCGCCGCCAACGAACTGGACCTGGCCGCCGGCCGCGCCAATGGCCTGGAACCGGCCCTGCTCGACCGCCTGGCGCTGACCCCGGCACGCATCGACGGGATGATCGAGGGCCTGCGCCAGGTCGCCAGCCTGCCCGACCCGGTCGGCGCCATCCGCGACATGAGCTACCGTCCGTCCGGTATCCAGGTCGGCAAGATGCGCGTGCCGCTGGGGGTGATCGGCATCATCTACGAGTCGCGGCCCAACGTGACCATCGATGCCGCCAGCCTGTGCCTGAAGTCGGGCAACGCCACCATCCTGCGCGGCGGCTCGGAGGCGATCCACTCCAACCGCGCCATCGCCGCCTGCATCCAGCAGGGCCTGGCCGAGTCCGGTCTGCCGGCCGCCTGCGTGCAGGTGGTGGCAACCACCGACCGCGCCGCGGTGGGCGAGCTGATCGCCATGCCGGAGTTCGTCGACGTGATCGTGCCGCGCGGCGGCAAGGGCCTGATCGAGCGCATCAGCAAGGATGCGCGGGTGCCGGTGATCAAGCACCTGGACGGCATCTGCCACGTCTATGTCGATGCCCAGGCCGACCTGGCCAAGGCCGGCGACATCGCCTTCAACGCCAAGACCTATCGCTACGGCATCTGCGGCGCCATGGAGACGCTGCTGGTGGATCAGGCGGTGGCCGCCGCGTTTCTGCCGGGCATGGCCGAGCGTTTCCGCGCCAAGGGCGTCGAGCTGCGCGGCTGCGAGCGCACGCGCGCGCTGATCGCGGCGCTGCCGGCCACGGAAGAAGACTGGGGCACCGAGTACCTGGCGGCGATCCTGTCGATCCGCGTGGTCGACGGCCTGGATGCGGCGATCGAGCACATCAATCAGTACGGTTCGCAGCATACCGACGCCATCGTCACCGAACACCAGGGCCATGCCCGACGCTTTCTCGCCGAGGTGGACTCCGCCTCGGTGATGCTCAATGCGCCGACCTGCTTCGCCGACGGTTTCGAGTACGGCCTGGGCGCGGAGATCGGCATTTCCACCGACAAGCTGCACGCCCGCGGCCCGGTCGGCCTGGAGGGGCTGACCTGCGAGAAGTACGTGGTCATCGGCGATGGCCAGTTGCGCGGGCAGAATGGCTAAACCCAGCGCTCCCCGACGCATCGGCCTGCTCGGCGGCACCTTCAATCCGGTGCATATCGGCCACCTGCGCGCGGCGCTGGAGGTGACCGAGTTCATGGCCCTGGACGAGTTGCGCCTGGTGCCCAGCGCGCGCCCGCCGCATCGCCAGGCGCCGCAGGTGAGCGCCGAGCAGCGTCTGGCCATGGTCGAGCTGGCGGTGGTCGGCGAGCCGCGGCTCAAGGTCGACGACCGCGAGCTGAAGCGCGACAAGCCGTCGTACACGCTGGACACCCTGGAGTCGCTGCGTGGCGAGCTGGCGGCGCACGACCAGCTGTTTCTCCTGCTCGGCTGGGACGCCTTCTGCGGCCTGCCGAGCTGGCACCGTTGGCAGGAGTTGCTCGAGCACTGCCACCTGCTGGTGCTGCAGCGGCCGGATGCCGACAGCGAGGCGCCGGAGGCGCTGCGCGACCTGCTGGCGGCACGCAGCGTCAGCGACCCGCTGAGCCTGCAGGGGCCGGGCGGGCAGATCAGTTTCATCTGGCAGACCCCGCTGGCGGTGTCGGCCACACAGATTCGCCAGTTGCTGGCGGCCGGCCAATCGGCGCGTTTTCTGCTGCCGGATGCGGTACTGGCCTATATCCAGGCGCAGGGTTTGTATTCTGCGCCGCATGCTTGAAGCGTCGCGCATGTGCGCAGGCGTCCCATTACACGAGGCAAACGAGTCATTTATGAAGAAGCACAGCATGCCCAGCGACGAGCTGGTCAAGATCGCCGTCGCGGCGCTGGAAGAGATCAAGGCGAGCGACATCACCGTGATCGACGTCAAGGACAAGACCAGCATCACCGATTTCATGGTGATCGCCAGCGGTAGCTCCAGCCGTCAGGTCAAGGCGCTGGTGGACAACGTCCTGGAGAAGGTCAAGGAGCGCGGCGTGCGCCCGATCGGCAGCGAAGGCCTGGACAGCGGCGAATGGGCCCTGCTCGACCTGGGCGACATCGTCGTCCACGTGATGCTGCCCACCGCGCGCCAGTTCTACGACCTCGAGCGCCTGTGGCAGGGCGCCGAGCAGAGCCGCGCCCAGCACTCGGCCGAGTAAGCGCGAACCGTGCGGATCAAGCTGATCGCCGTCGGCTCGCGCATGCCGCGCTGGGTCGAGGAGGGCTGGCAGGAGTACGTCAAGCGCCTGCCGGCCGAGTTGCCGCTGGAGCTGGTGGAAATCCCGCTGAACACGCGCGGCAAGAACGCCGACGTCGCCCGCCTGATCCGTCAGGAGGGCGAGGCGATGCTGAGCAAGGTGCAGCCGGGCGAACGCATCGTCACCCTCGAGGTCCATGGCAAGCCGTGGAGCACCGAGCAGTTGGCCGCCGAGCTGGACCGCTGGCGTCTGGATGCGCGCACCGTCAACCTCATGGTCGGCGGCCCGGAAGGGCTGGCGCCTGAGGTCTGCGCGCGCAGCGAGCAGCGCTGGTCGTTGTCGCCGCTGACCCTGCCGCACCCGCTGGTGAGAATCCTGCTCGGCGAACAGATCTACCGGGCCTGGACCGTCTTGTCCGGCCATCCCTATCACAAATAGTCAGCAGTAGCCGATGCCGCAGCCGATTCGCCTCAAGGATCACGAAAAGGACGCCCGCCAGGTGCGCCGGCGCGTGCTGGTCGGCGGCGTCGCGATCCTGCTGCTGAGCGCCGTGCTGGTGGCGCGCATGTACTACCTGCAGGTGGTGCAGTACGAGCATCACACCACCCTGGCGGAGAACAACCGCATCCACGTGCAGCCGATTCCGCCGACCCGCGGGCTGATCTTCGACCGCAACGGCGTGATCATCGCCGATAACCGCCCCAGCTTCAGCCTCACCGTGACCCGCGAGCGCGCCGGCGACTGGCAGCAGGTGCTGGACGTGGTGGTCGAGGTGCTGGAGCTGTCGGCGGACGAACGCGCCCTCTTCGACAAGCGCGTGCGCCAGGGGTGGCGGCCGTTCGAGCCGGTGCCGATCCTGTTCGAGCTGTCCGAGGAGCAGATCGCCCGCATCGCGGTCAACCAGTTCCGCCTGCCCGGCGTCGAGGTGGCGGCGCAGCTGGTGCGCCACTACCCGCAGCGCGAGCATTTCGCCCATTCGGTGGGCTATGTCGGGCGGATCAACGAGCAGGAGCTCAAGCGCCTCGACCCCACCGACTATGCCGGCACCCACCATATCGGCAAGACCGGCATCGAACGCTTCTACGAGGACGAGCTGCACGGCGAGGTGGGTTACGAGGAAGTCGAGACCAACGCCCGCGGGCGGGTGCTGCGGGTGCTCAACCGCATCGACCCGAAGCCGGGCAAGGACATTGTGCTGAGCCTCGACGTGCGCCTGCAGGAGGCGGCCGAGCAGGCCCTGGGCGGGCGCCGCGGCGCGGTGGTGGCGATCCAGCCGCAGACCGGCGAGGTGCTGGCGATGGTCAGCCAGCCCAGCTTCGACCCCAACCCCTTCGTCACCGGCATCAGCTTCAAGGCCTATGGCGAGCTGCGCGACTCCATCGACCAGCCGCTGTACAACCGCGTGCTGCGCGGCCTCTACCCGCCGGGCTCGACCATCAAGCCGATGGTGGCGGTGGCCGGCCTCGATGCCGGGGTGGTCACGCCCACCTCGCGGGTGTTCGACCCGGGCTTCTACCAGTTGCCCAATCACAGCCACAAGTACCGCAACTGGAACCGCAGCGGCGACGGCTGGGTCGACCTGGAACTGGCCATCGCCCGCTCCAACGACACCTACTTCTACGACCTGGCGCACAAGATGGGCGTCGACCGCATGCACGCCTATATGAGCCGCTTCGGCCTGGGCCAGCGCGTGGCGCTGGACATGTTCGAGGAGACCGCCGGGCTGATGCCGTCGCGCGACTGGAAGCGCGCGCGCTACCGCCAGCCCTGGTACCCGGGCGAGACGCTGATCCTCGGCATCGGTCAGGGCTACATGCAGACCACGCCGCTGCAGCTGGCCCAGGCCACCGCGCTGATGGCCACCCGCGGCAAGTGGATTCGCCCGCACCTGGCCAAGAGCATCGACGGCGCGCTGCCGGTCGATTCCAACCCGCTGCCGGACATCGTCCTGCGCGATGCGAAGTTCTGGGACTATGGCATCCGCGGCATGGAGCAGGTGCTGCACGGCGCCCGCGGCACCGCGCGCAAGGTCGGCGACAGCTCGGTCTACCGCATCGCCGGCAAGAGTGGCACGGCCCAGGTGGTGGCGATCAAGCAGGGCGAGAAGTACGACCGCGAGAAACTCCAGGAACGTCACCGCGACCACGCCCTGTTCGTCGCCTTCGCCCCGGCGCAGAACCCGCAGATCGCCGTGGCGGTGATGGTGGAGAACGGCGAGTCCGGTTCCGGCGTGGCCGCGCCGGTGGTCAAGCAGGTGATGGACGCCTGGCTGCTGGACGACGGCGGCCAGCTCAAGGCCGAATACGCACCGGCGCAGAGCGCCGAGGTCAGTCAACGATGATGAGCAATTTCGACCGTACCCTGTCCGACGAGGACGTGCTGCGCCGCCGTGCCGGCCTGTTGCAGCGTCTGCATATCGACGGCTGGCTGCTGCTGCTGTTGCTGATCCTCGGCGCCGGCAGCCTGTTCATCCTCTATTCGGCCAGCGGCAAGAACCTCGACCTGCTGCTCAAGCAGGCCACCTCGTTCGGCATCGGCCTGACCGGCATGCTGGTGATCGCCCAGTTCGATCCGCGCTTCATGGCGCGCTGGGTGCCGCTGGCCTACCTGGGCGGCGTCGGCCTGCTGCTGGTGGTCGAGGTGATGGGCCACACCGCCATGGGCGCCACGCGCTGGATCAACATTCCCGGGGTGATCCGCTTCCAGCCCTCGGAAATCCTCAAGATCATCATGCCCATGACGGTCGCCTGGTACCTGGCCAAGCGCAGCCTGCCGCCGCGACCCAAGCACGTGCTCGTCTGCCTGGCGATGATCGGCGTGCCCTTCGTGCTGATCCTCAAGCAGCCGGACCTGGGCACCTCGCTGCTGATCCTCGCCTCGGGCGCCTTCGTGGTGTTCATGGCCGGCCTGCAGTGGCGCTGGATCGTCGGCGCGGTGGCGGCGGTGGTGCCGATCGCGGTGGGCATGTGGTACTTCGTCATGCATGACTACCAGAAGCGCCGCGTGCTGACCTTCCTCAACCCGGAGAGCGATCCGCTCGGCTCGGGCTGGAACATCATCCAGTCCAAGGCGGCCATCGGTTCCGGCGGCGTGCTGGGCAAGGGCTGGCTGCTGGGCACCCAGTCGCACCTGGATTTTTTGCCGGAAAGCCATACGGACTTTATCATTGCCGTGCTCGCCGAAGAGTTCGGCCTGGTCGGCGTCTGCCTGCTGCTGCTGCTGTACCTGCTGCTGATCGCGCGCGGCCTGGTGATCACCGCCCAGGCGCAGACGCTGTTCGGCAAGCTGCTGGCGGGCGCGCTGACCATGACCTTCTTCGTCTATGTGTTCGTCAACATCGGCATGGTCAGCGGCCTGTTGCCGGTGGTGGGGGTGCCGCTGCCGTTCATTAGTTACGGCGGAACCCATCTGGTGACGCTACTGTCAGGTTTTGGGGTCTTGATGGCGATCCACACCCATAGAAAGTGGATCGCACAGGTTTGATTGGGGTAATGAATTCAATGCATCTACTGCGCGGCTGGGCAGCTCGAACGCTTTTGGGGATCGGCCTGGCGGGGGTATCCGCCGCCCAGGCACTGGCCGCCGACTACGACGGCTCGCCGCAGGTGGCCGAGTTCGTCGAGGAAATGACCCGCGACTACGGCTTCGCCAGCGAGCAGCTGCTCGGCCTGTTCGCCGAGGTGGAGCGCAAGCAGGCGATTCTCGACGCCATCTCGCGCCCGGCGGAGAAGGTCAAGCCGTGGAAGGACTACCGGCCGATCTTCATCACCGATGCGCGCATCGCCCGCGGCGTCGACTTCTGGCGCCAGCACCAGGCCGCGCTGGACAAGGCCGAGGCCGAGTACGGCGTGCCGGCGCAGTTCATCGTCGCCATCATCGGTGTGGAGACCTTCTACGGTGGCAACACCGGCAGCTGGCGGGTGATGGACGCGCTGTCTACCCTGGCCTTCGACTATCCGCCGCGCGCGCCCTTCTTCCGCAAGGAGCTGCGCGAGTTCCTCATGCTGACTCGCGAGGAGCAGGTCGACCCGATCAGCCTCAAGGGCTCCTACGCCGGCGCCATGGGCCTGCCGCAGTTCATGCCGAGCAGCTTCCGCGCCTACGCGGTGGATTTCGACGGCGACGGCCATATCAATATCTGGAACAACCCGACCGATGCCATCGGCAGCGTCGCCAGCTACTTCAAGCGCCACGGCTGGCAGGCCGGTGGCCAGGTGGCCAGTCGCGTCCAGGCCGGCGGCGCGCGTATCGACGAGGGCCTGACCCAGGGCCTCGACCCGGTGAAGACGGTCGCCGAGCTGCGCGAGCTGGGCTGGCAGGCTGAGGACGCGCTGGCCGACGAGCTGCCGGTGACCGCCTTTCGCCTGGAAGGCGCCGAGGGCGACGAATATTGGTTCGGCCTGCCCAACTTCTACACCATTACCCGCTACAACCGCAGCGTGATGTACGCCATGGCGGTCAACCAGCTTGCCGAACTGTTGGTCGACGCGCGGGGGCAACGATGAACGCCGCCAAACTGCTGCCGCTGGCCGTCTGCGTCGCCGCCGCCCTGGCACTGGCGAGCTGCTCGTCGAAGCGGGCACCGCAAAGCGTGGCGACGCCCAGCGCGCCGGCGGGGATTTCCGGGCCGAGCGACTTCAACCGCCCGCACAAGGACGGCGCGCCCTGGTGGGACGTCGACGTATCGCGGATTCCCGATGCCATCCCCATGCCCCATTACGGGCCGGTCAAGGCCAGCCCCTATGTGGTGTTCGGCAAACAGTACTACCCGATTCAGGACGCCCGTCGCTACCAGGCGGTCGGTCCGGCTTCCTGGTATGGCACCAAGTTTCATGGTCAGGCCACTGCCAACGGCGAGACCTACGACCTGTACGGCATGACCGCAGCACACAAGACGCTGCCGCTGCCCAGTTACGTGCGGGTGACCAACCTGGAGAACGGCAAGGTGGTGATCCTGCGGGTCAACGACCGTGGGCCGTTCTACTCCGACCGCATCATCGACCTGTCCTTCGCTGCGGCGAAGAAGCTCGGCTATGCCGAGAAAGGTACCGCACGGGTCAAGGTCGAAGGTATCGATCCGCATGAGTGGTGGGCGCAGCAGGGCCGTCCGGTGCCGCTGGTGCTGGCCAACAATCAGCCGGCCAAGGCTGCCGTTGCCCAGCCCGTCGCGCAGCCTGTGTCGCAGCCTGTCGAGCACTATTCGCCGCCGCCGACGCAGCACGCCGCTGCGGTGGTGCCGGTGCAGATCGACGCAAAAAAAAACGATTCACTCGGAGCCTCTGGCCTGTATCTCCAGGTGGGAGCCTTCGCCAATCCGGACGCTGCGGAGCTGCTCAAGTCCAAGCTGAGCCAGACCAGCAGTGTGCCGGTGTTCATCAGCTCAGTGGTGCGCGACCAGCAGATTCTGCATCGGGTGCGCATGGGGCCGATCAGCAACCAGGGCGAGGCTGAGCAACTGCAGAGCAGCGTGCGCCTGGCCAATCTGGGGCAGCCCACGCTGGTACGTGCCGACTGATGGCAACTTAACCGGCGTTTGCCGGACTAAATCCGAGGCTCGCCTTTCGCGGCGAGCTGTCCGATGACCCACCTGGGTCGCTAAACCCAAGCAAGAAATCTCGAGAGACGGATGAACATCACCAGCTTCGCGCAACGTGCCTTCCTTTTCCTGGGCCTGCTGAGCGCTCCGCTCGCCTGGTCCAGCCAGCAAGTGGTCCCCGCGCCCCCGCAATTGGCGGCGACTTCCTATGTCCTGATGGATGCCGCCAGCGGCCAGGTCCTGGTGGAGAGCAACGGCGATCAGCGTCTGCCGCCGGCCAGCCTGACCAAGCTGATGACCGCCTATATCGCGACTCTGGAGATCAACCGGGGCCAGATCAAGGAAAGCGACATGGTCCGCGTCAGCGAAAAGGCCTGGCGCAAGGGCGGCTCGAAGATGTTCATCGAGGTGGGCAAGGAAGTCTCGGTGGATGACCTGCTGCACGGCATCATCATTCAGTCCGGCAACGATGCCAGTATTGCCATCGCCGAGCACATCGCCGGTAGTGAAGATGCCTTCGCCGACATGATGAACACCCATGCCCAGCGTCTTGGCATGAGCAATTCGCACTTCATGAACTCCACCGGCTGGCCGGACCCGGAGCACTACTCCTCGGCCCATGACATGGCCAAACTGGCCCGCGCGATCATCTACGAAGATCAGGCCCACTACGATATCTACAAGCAGAAGGAATTCTTCTGGAACGGCATCAAGCAGCCCAACCGCAATCTGCTGTTGTGGCGCGACAATACGGTCGATGGCCTGAAAACCGGTCACACCGAGGAAGCGGGCTACTGCCTGGTGGCTTCCGCCGTGCGTGACGGCCAGCGTCTGATTGCGGCGGTGTTCGGTACCGTCAGTGAACAGGCCCGTGCTGCCGAAGTGCAGAAGCTGCTGACCTATGGTTTCCGTTTCTTCGAAAGCCGCACCTTCTATCAGAAAGGCGCCGAGCTGGCTCAGGCCACCGTCTGGAAAGGCACTGCGCATCAGGTCAAGGCCGGCCTGGCCGAAGACCTGACCCTGACCATGCCCAAGGGCCAACTGGAAAAACTGCAGGCCAGCATGACCCTCGACCCGCAGCTGATCGCACCGATCCAGCAGGGCGATGTGATCGGCAAGGTCGAAGTCAAATTGGGTGACGAGGTGGTGCGCAGCACTGACCTGGTAGCGCTGGAATCGGTTGAAGAGGGCGGCTTGCTGCGTCGTCTGTGGGATAGCATTCGGATGTTCTTCTTCGGCCTGTTCAACTGACAGCCGCCTCTGAGAGCGACCGGCGTTGTCGTCATGGCGTTGAAACAGGCTGCAGCAATGCCCATTTACATGCTGTAAGCCGCGCTTCTTCGCCTGACTGCTCCGTCTGTGCTTTAGAGGCTCACCGATTTAGCCAGCCGCTCCAACCCGGGGCGGCCCTTTCTGGACGGGCCACAAGCCCGCTGATGCCATGACCGATAGCGACGTTCAACCGCCAAAAATCGAATTCCCCTGCGAGCGTTACCCGATCAAGGTGATCGGCACCGCTGGTGAGGGTTTCTCCGACCTGGTGATCGAAGTGATCCAGCGCCACGCGCCGAATCTGGATACCTCCACGCTGGTGATGCGTGACAGTCGCAACGGTAACTTTCTTTCCGTTCAGGTGCTGATCACTGCCACTGGTGTCGAGCAATTGCAGGCGATTCACGTCGACCTGCGTGCCACCGGTCGCGTGCATATGGTGCTGTGATAGCCATGCCCGAGCTTGTCGTCCGTCATCTCGGGCTGGTCGACTACCAGCCTACGCTGGAGGCCATGCGCGAGTTGACCCGTGAGCGCGATGCGCAGACCCCGGACGAAATCTGGTTGCTGCAGCATCCCAAGGTGTTCACTCAGGGCCAGGCTGGCAAGGCCGAGCATGTGCTCGCTGCCGGCGATATTCCGGTGATTCAGGTCGAGCGCGGCGGGCAGGTGACCTATCACGGCCCCGGTCAGCTGGTGGCCTATCTGATGCTCGATCTGCGTCGCCTTGACCTTGGTGTGCGTGAACTGGTCACCGCCATGGAGCAAAGCCTGGTGGAGCTGTTGGCCAGCTATGGCATCGAGGCTGCGCCCAAGGCGGATGCGCCCGGTGTATACGTGGCAGGTGACAAGATCGCCTCGCTGGGGCTGCGCGTCAGCCGTGGCTGCTCCTTCCATGGCCTGGCGCTGAACGTCGATATGGACATGTCGCCTTTCCTGCGCATCAACCCATGTGGCTACGCGGGGCTGAAGATGGTGCAGATGCGTGACCTGCTCGCCGCGCCGCCTGCGCTCGACGAGGTGGCGCAGCGCCTGGAGCAGGCGCTGCGTAACAGGTTGGGTTACCCGTAGGGTGCGCTGTGCGCACCAACAACGCCGCGGTGCTTCGGTGCGCACGGCGCACCCTACGGGACGGTCGTGCGGCGATCCCTCTACGCCTGCAACGAAAAAGGGACGCCTTGGCGTCCCTTTCGTTTGTCGTGAAGATCCGGCTCAGTTCAGATTCAGCGCCGGAATCAGGCTGGCGTCGACTTCCTGGCCGGGCACCGGTACCGGCGCGGCCAGGCCCAGGTTGTTCTTCTCGAACACCCGGTCGGCGCGGTAGCTGGAGCGCACCAGCGGGCCGGCGGCGACTTCCATGAAGCCTTTCGCCAGGCCGATATCGCGGAACCGATTGAACTCTTCCGGGCTGACCCAGCGCTGCACCTTCAGGTGGTTGCGCGTCGGCTGCAGGTACTGGCCGAGGGTGAGGATGTCCACGCCGATGGCGCGCAGGTCGTCCATGGTCTGGATGACTTCTTCGTCGCTCTCGCCCAGGCCGAGCATCAGGCTGGTCTTGGTCAGCACGTCCGGGCGGTGGCGCTTGGCGTGGGCCAGCACGCCCAGGGTCTTCTCGTAGCCGGCGCGCGGGTCGCGCACCACGTGGGTCAGGCGCTTGACCGTCTCGACGTTCTGCGCGAAGACCTCGAGGCCGGAGTCCACCACCTTCTCGATGGCCGACAGGTCGCCGTCGAAATCGGGGGTCAGGGCTTCCACCACCACCTGCGGGGTGTTGTCCTTGATCGCCCGCACGCAGGCGGCGTAGTGGCTGGCGCCGCCGTCGTCGAGGTCGTCGCGGTCCACCGAGGTGAGCACGATATAGCGCAGCGCCATCAGCTCCACCGACTTGGCGGTGTTCTGCGGCTCTTCCAGGTCCAGCCAGCCGTTCGGGTTGCCGGTGTCCACCGCGCAGAAGCGGCAGGCGCGGGTGCATACCGAGCCCATCAGCATGATGGTGGCGGTACCGTTGGACCAGCACTCGCCCATGTTCGGGCAGTGCGATTCCTGGCACACGGTGCTCAGGCGATGTTCGCCGACGTTGCGCTTGACCGCCTCGAAGCGGCTGCCGCCGGGCGCCTTGACCCGCAGCCACTTGGGCTTGGGCTCGAACACCTGGGGCTCGGCCGAGGCGCGGCGCTTCTGGCCATCCTTGATCGCGGTGATGCCCTGAGCGGTGCGGAATTTGTCGCCGCTGGCAACGGTTTTGGGCGAGGATGTGTCTGACATCGGAAATCTGGACTCCGGTAGAGGCTCCGTAGGCGGGGGCTTGTGGCCGCCGCGCAGTCTACCACAGATGGCCCTGGTCAAACCCTGACCGGCGATCCGCGGATCGCCTGGGGGTGTGCGCCTGGCGCGAATCTCGGCTTAGCGGCCGCGCAACTGCTTGAGCAGTTCCTCGTTGGGGTAGCCGTCGGCCGGCCAGTTCAGCTGCAGCTGCAGGGCGCGGATCGCCTTGCGCGTATTGGCGCCGATGATGCCGTCGGCCGGGCCCGGGTCGAAACCGTTCATCGCCAGCAGCTCCTGCAGCTCGATGCGCTCGCTGCGGCCGAGCTGGCGTTCGCCGCGCGGCCAATTGCCCTGGACTTCGGTGGGGCGCAGCAGGTTGTCGGCGAGCAGGCCGATGGCCAGGGCGTAGGAGGTGGAATTGTTGTACTTGAGGATGCTGCGGAAGTTGTCCAGCAGCAGGAAGGCCGGGCCGCGATGGCCGGCGGGTAGCAGCAGGTTGGCGCGGGCGCTGGCGGCGGCGCCGGTCGGGGCGATCGGGCGGACGCCGAGTTCGGCCCATTCGGCCAGGCTGCGGCGCTGCTCCGGGTCGGCCAGGGCGTAGTCGAAGCCGGCCGGCAGGCGCACCTCGAAGCCCCAGGGCTGACCGCGCTGCCAGCCCGAGGTCTGCAGGTAGTGGGCGGCGGAGGCCAGGGCGTCGCTCGAGGAATTCCACAGGTCGCGCTTGCCGTCGCCGTCGAAGTCCACCGCGTGCTGGTTGTAGGTGGTGGGCATGAACTGGGTCTGGCCCATGGCGCCGGCCCAGGAGCCGATCATGCGCTCGCTGGCGATGTCGCCGTGCTGCAGGATCTGCAGGGCGGCCAGCAGCTGGCTGCGCCAGAAGCCCTGGCGGCGCCCCTCGAAGGCCAGGGTGGCGAGGGAGCGGATCACGCTGTGGCTGCCGATATTGCTGCCGAAGTTGCTCTCCAGGCCCCAGATCGCCACCAGCACCTGGGCTTCGACGCCGTACTGCCGCTCGATGCGTTGCAGCACGGCGTTGTGCTGGGCCAGCAGCACGCGGCCGCGGCCGATGCGGCTGGCGGACACCGCGCCGTCGAGGTACTCCCACACCGGGCGGGTGAACTCCGGCTGGCTGCTGTCGGCCTTGAGCACGGCCGGGTCGGGGCTGATGGCGGCGAATAGGCTATCGAACAGGGCGGCGTCGATGCCGGCGGCCAGCGCTTCGTCGCGCAGGGCCTGGCGCCATTCGGCGAAGCTCGGCGCGGGCTGTGCGATCGGCTCGGCCAGGACCGGGGCGAGCATGGCGCTGGCGTTGCTCGCGGTGGGCAGGTTCTCGGCCGGTGCCTGGGCGCAGGCGGTCAGCAGGAGCAGGGGCAGCAGGTGCAGGGCCGTGGTCAGAGTACGGCGCGGGAAATGGGACGACATGTCTATCTCGAAGCGTTTTGCAGGCGGCTACCTTAGCATGCCGACGCCGCGAACAGGGCCACCGACGCATTTTCCCGGCCCATAAAGCAAGGAGCCTCCCAGTTGTGCTGGGAGGCTTCGCGGCGGTAGCTGCCTTTGCCTTTCTGCGGTCGTTCCTGGCGGGAACGGAACAGGGGCTGGGCGACGGTGGATTTGGCCTGGTTGGGCCGCTTTGCGGCTTTCTTGCTCATGCGGGTTCCTCTGCAGACCTGCGTGGATGCAGGCGGGGCGGACTATGCGCCGCTGTACGGAAAATGTCCAGGCAGGGTGCTAGTCGAGGCGCAGGCGCTGGCCGGCCAGTTGCAGCTCGTAGGGTGGGCTTTAGCCCACCAACGCTGGTCGACGTGGGCTGAAGCGGATCGCCGCCCGGCCCACCCTACAAGGAAGCAGACCAGCAGGAATTACAGGCGCAGGCGCTGGCCGGCCAGTTGCAGGGTCAGCAGCGCCAGGTTGCTCCACGGATCGCCGGCGGCCTGGCCCTTGATCTGTGCATCGATCTGCTGGGCTTGCTGCAGCAACTGGCCCCAGCGTTTGCTGCTGTGTCGCTGCAGCGCCTTGGAAACCAGCGGGCGGCGCTTGTCCCACACCGGCGGGCGGGCGCTGGCGAAGGCTTTGTCGAGCGGGATGCCCTGGCTCTGCTGGTGGGCGATGCCGGCCAGCAGGCGGATTTCGCGGGCCAGCGCCCAGAGGATCACCGGGGTTTCCACGCCTTCGCCGCGCAGCCCTTCGAGCATGCGCAGGGCGTGCGCGGCATCGCCAGCCAGGGCGCAGTCGATCAGGCCGAAGACGTCGAAGCGGGCGCTATCGGCCACCGCCGCCTGCACGGTCTCGGCGTCGACCTGATTGCCTTCGGCGAGCAGCTTGAGTTTTTCCACTTCCTGGGCGGCGGCCAGCAGGTTGCCTTCCACCCGGGCGGCGATCATCTCCACCGCATCGGCGCTGGCGCTGAGGCCGGCCTGGGCCAGGCGCTGGCGAATCCATTGCGGCAGCTGGTTGGCGTCCACCGGCCAGATCTGCACGAACTGGCTCGCCTGGCCGTCGATCAGCGCCTTGGCCCACTTGGATTTCTGCGTGCTGCCGTCGAGCTTGGGCAGGGTCAGCAGCAGCACGGTGTCTTCCGGCGGCCGGGCGAGGTATTCGAGCAGGGCGCTGGCGCCCTTGTCGCCAGGCTTGCCGGACGGCAGGCGCAGTTCCAGCAGGCGCTTTTCGGCGAACAGCGACAGGCTGGCGCCGGCCTGCAGCAGGTTGCCCCAGTCGAAGTTGGCTTCGGCGTTGAACACCTGGCGTTCGGCGAAGCCCTGCTGGCGGCAGGCGTTGCGGATGGCGTCGGCGGCTTCCTGGCACAGCAGCGGCTCGTCGCCGCTGACCGCGTAGACGGGCGCGAGCGAACCTTGCAGGTGTTTGCCGAGTTGCGCGGGGGCAAGCTTCATCGCGGTGCTGTCATCGGAGGCGGGAGGGCGTCGGGCCGCGGCGGCGGCCCGGGGGCCTTACTGGATCGGCAGTTCGATCGGCGACTGCTGCGGGGCGACCTCGGCCTCGCGGGCCTGGCGCGCGGCTTCCAGCGCTTCGGCCTCGGCCTTGGCGCGCGCCTCGGCGGTCTGCTGCAGCTGATCGAGCTGGGCCGGGGTGATCTGCTGCAGGTTCTGCGCCAGTTGCTCGATCAGCTCGCGGCGCAACTCGTTGCGCAGCTGGGCGGCTTCCTGGTCCGAACCGGTCAGGTTGTTGTCGTCCTGCTGGTAGTAGTTCTGCACCTCGACGCGGTTGCTGGTCAGCAGCAGGTTCTGCGCGCCGCGGATCTGGTATTCCAGGCCCATGACCAGCTCGTACTCGGCGGTGCGGGCGCCGCTGTTGTAGCTGGCGCTGCGGCGGTTCTCGCTCTCGTTGCTCAGCACCAGGGTGTAGGGCGCACCGGCGTAGACCTTGACGTCGTTGCTCTCGAGTACGTCGCGCAGTTGCTGCACGGTTTCGCCGTAGGCGTTGCGCGCGGTGACGTTGAGCTCCTTGAGGGCGAACTGTACGTCGCCGGTGCCACGCAGCTGGAAGCCGCACGCGCTGAGCAGGGCGGCCAGGCCGACGATCAGCAGATTCCGTTTCTTCATTATCAAATCCCCTTGGCGGTTCCCGGCGCCGTGCCGCAATGGCGCCGAGCTTAATCAGTTGGCGACTATGTTGACCAGCTTGCCCGGCACGACTATGACCTTGCGAATCGCCAGGCCTTCGGTGAAGCGCAGCACGTTGTCGTTGCCACGGGCGGCGGCCTCGACTTCCTCGCGGGAGGCCGAGGCCGGCACTTCGATCTGGCCGCGCAGCTTGCCGTTGACCTGCACCACCAGGGTCAGGCTGTCCTGCACCAGGGCGGACTCATCGACCTGCGGCCACTGCGCGTCGATCACCGCATCGGCGTGGCCCAGGCGCTGCCACAGCTCGTGGCTGATATGCGGGGTGATCGGTGCCAGCAGCAGGACGACGGTCTGCAGGCCTTCGTGCAGCAGCGCGCGATCCTGTTCGCTCGCCGTGGCGGCTTTTTCCAGCACGTTCATCAGGGTCATCACCTGGGCGACGGCGGTGTTGAACTTGTGGTGCTGGCCGATATCGTTGCTGGCCTGCTTGATCGCCAGGTGGATGGCGCGGCGCACGGCCTTCTGCTCGTCGCTCAGGCTGGCGACATCTGCTATGCCCGGCAGGCCGGCGCTGACGTGGCTGTGGGCCAGGCGCCAGACGCGGCGCAGGAAGCGGTTGGCGCCTTCGATGCCGGCGTCCGACCATTCGCAGCTCATGTCGGGCGGCGAGGCGAACATCATAAACAGGCGGCAGGTATCGGCGCCGTACTGGTCGATCATGGCCTGCGGGTCGACGCCGTTGTTCTTCGACTTGGACATCTTCTCGGTGCCGCCGATTTCCACCGGCAGGCCGTCGGACTTGAGGCGCGCACCGATGACCTTGGCCTTGGCGTCGCGCTCGACTTCGACGTCGGCCGGGTTGAACCAGTCCTTGCCGCCGTTTTCCAGGGTGCGGTAGTAGGTCTCGGCGACCACCATGCCCTGGGTCAGCAGGTTCTTGAATGGCTCGTTGGACGATACCAGGCCCTCGTCGCGCATCAGCTTGTGGAAGAAGCGCGCGTACAAGAGGTGCAGGATGGCGTGCTCGATGCCGCCGATGTACTGATCGACCGGCAGCCAGTGGTTGGCCGCGGCCGGGTCGACCATGCCCTGGGTGTAGCTCGGCGAGGCGTAGCGGGCGTAGTACCAGGAGCTTTCCACGAAGGTGTCCATGGTGTCGGTTTCGCGCTTGGCCGGCGCGCCACATTTCGGGCAGCTGCACTGGTAGAACTCGGGCATCTTGGCCAGCGGAGAGCCGGCGCCGTCCGGCACCACGTCCTCGGGCAGCACCACCGGCAGTTGGTCTTCCGGCACCGGTACGTCGCCGCAGGCGTCGCAGTGGATGATCGGGATCGGGCAGCCCCAGTAGCGCTGGCGGCTGATGCCCCAGTCGCGCAGGCGGAACTGGGTCTTGCGTGCGCCGTGGCCGGTCGCTTCGAGGTCGGCGACTATGGCGTCGAAGGCTTCTTCGAATGTTTTTTCATCATAAGCGCCAGAGTTTACTGTCAGTCCGGAGTCTTTAGCTCCGTACCATTCCTTCCACTCTTTGTCGTCGAAATACTCGTACTCGTAAGTCTCTCGCGGGAAGTCCTTACGAAGCTCTTCGGTATAAACGCGCTTGTGCTGGTAAACCTGTTTAATCGGCAGGTTGTATTTATTGGCGAACTCGAAGTCGCGCTCGTCATGCGCCGGCACCGCCATCACGGCGCCTTCGCCGTAGCCCCAGAGCACGTAGTTGGCGACGAACACCGGCAGCTTGTCGCCGGTCAACGGATGGATGACGAACTGGCCGGTGGCCAGGCCTTTCTTCTCCATGGTGGCCATATCGGCTTCCGCAACCGACCCTGCCTTGCATTCGGCGATAAAGGCGGCGATCTGCGCATTGCCTTCGGCGGCGCGCTGGGCCAGCGGATGCTCGGCGGCCACGGCGACGTAGGTGGCGCCCATCAGGGTGTCGGGGCGAGTGGAATAGACCTTCAGTTGGCCGGAGGTACCCACGCTGGCGACGTCGTAGTCGAACTGGATGTCGGCACCGAAGCTCTTGCCGATCCAGTTGCGTTGCATGGTCTTGACCTGCTCGGGCCAGCCATCCAGCTCGTCCAGGCTGCTCAGCAGCTCTTCGGCGTAGGCGGTGATCTTGAAGTAGTACATCGGGATTTCGCGCTTCTCGATCAGCGCGCCCGAGCGCCAGCCGCGGCCGTCGATGACCTGCTCGTTGGCCAGCACGGTCTGGTCCACCGGGTCCCAGTTGACGGTGCCGTTCTTGCGGTAGATCACGCCCTTCTCGAACAGGCGGGTGAACAGCCACTGCTCCCAGCGGTAGTAGTCCGGCTTGCAGGTGGTGACTTCGCGGGTCCAGTCGATGGCCAGGCCCAGCGATTTGAGCTGGGACTTCATGTAGGCGATGTTCTCGTAGGTCCACTTCGCCGGCGCCACCTGGTTCTTCATCGCCGCGTTCTCCGCCGGCATGCCGAAGGCGTCCCAGCCCATCGGCTGCAGCACGTTCTTGCCCTGCATGCGCTGGTAGCGCGCGATCACGTCGCCGATGGTGTAGTTGCGCACGTGGCCCATGTGCAGCTTGCCGCTCGGGTAGGGGAACATCGACAGGCAGTAGAAGGTGTCCTTGCCCGGCTGTTCGCTCACGACAAAGGATTTCTGCGCGTCCCAGTGGGACTGCGCGGCGGCTTCGATTTCACGGGGCGAGTACTGTTCGTGCATGGCTCTGGCGCTGGCAAAGGGGGCTTGCGGAAAACGCCGTAGCATACATGAGCGCCGTCTGCCGAGGGAAACCCAGATTGTTCGGCGCGCGCCGTTTGTCGCGGCGTCCGGCTGCTTGCGGGGCCTTCGCTAAGCTTTGCTTATGGGCCGCGGGTGTCGGGCCTCGCGAGGTGTTGGATGGGTGAACTGCGGCAAGTGGAGCGGGGCGGCGGCCTGTACGAGCGGCTATTGCAACGCCTCGCCCTGGCGCTCGAAGAAGCCGAGACCGCCAGCCGTCTGCACGCCGAGCCGCTGCGCGAGCTGGAGCTGGACGGCCTGAGCCCTGCCGAGCTGGAACTGATCCGCGCCTACCTCAATCGCGACCTGCACTGGCTGCGCGGCTGGCATGCCGCCGCCGAGGAGCTGGCGCTGATCCAGCGTCAGCCGCTGCGGGTCGGCAAGGCCGCCGGCGCCCGTCCGGCGGCCAAGGCCAAGCCGCTGCTCAAGCGGCGTCAGGCGCTGTGTTGTGCGCTGTGCGGCACGCCGGTGAGCTGGCAGCGCGGTCAGGATGCCCAGGCCTGTCAGTCCTGTGGCTCTAAGCTGTTTCGCAGCGGCAATCCTCGCTAGGCTTGGGCACCCTGGAGGTGCCCATGCCGATTCGCTACATCCTCAAACAACTGCTGATGCCGCCCGGCGTGCTCCTGCTGCTTATCGTGCTCGCCTGGTGGTGGCGCCGGCGCTTTCCGCGGTTGGCCGGCGCCTGCTTCGTCCTCGGCTGCGGCGGCCTGTGGCTGATGAGCCTGCCGCTCGTGGTGGAGTGGAGCGCGCGCCAGCTGGAGCGCGAACCGGCGCTGAGCGCGGCGCAGTGGCCGGCACTGGCGCAGCGCGCCGATGCCATCGTGATTCTCGGCGCCGGGCGCGAGCAGAACGATCCGGCCTGGGGCGGCGGCGACCAGCCCGGCACTCTGGCGCTCGAGCGGTTGCGCTACGCCGCGCGCCTGGCGCGGGCCTCGGGCTTGCCGCTGGCGACCAGCGGCGGCCTGCACTATGGCCAGCCGCCCAGCGAGGCGGCGCTGATGGCCGCGGCCCTGGCCAGCGACTATGGCCAGCCGGTGCGCTGGCTGGAGCAGCGCAGCCGCACCACCTGGGAGAACGCCCGCTTCAGCGCCGAGTTGCTGCAGCCGCAGGGCGTGCGCCGCGTGGTGCTGGTGACCCAGGCCTGGCACATGCCGCGGGCGCGCTGGTGCTTCGAGCAGGCCGGCTTCGAGGTGATCGCCGCGCCCATGGGTTTTCTCGGCGGCGGCAGCGCCAGGCCGCTGGGCGGCTGGCTGCCGGAGGCCAAGGCGGTGTGGCAGAGCGGCCAGTTGCTCAACGAGGCGCTGGGTTTGCTGCTCTATCCGCTGGCCTATGGCGGCTCCTGAGCGCGCGCTTACTTCACCGCCTTGAGCACCACGAACTTGGGCGTCGCCGCCACCTGCTCGACGCCGCGGAACAAGCGTTTGAGCTTGGCGTGATAGCCCAGGTGGCGGTTGCCGACTATCCACAGCTCGCCGCCGGTGACCAGCGCGGCGCGGGCCTGCTGGAACATGCGCCAGGCGAGAAAATCGCCGACCACCTGCTGCTGGTGGAAGGGCGGGTTGCACAGCACCAGATCCAGCGAATCGGCCGGCTGCTCGGCCAGGCCGTCGCCGGCGCGGATCTCAACCGGCCGCTCGCCGAGAGCCGCCCGCCAGTTGTCCCGCGCCGATTGCACGGCCATATAGGACTCGTCCACCAGGCACAGCTGCGCCTGCGGGCTGCCGAGCGCATAGGCGATGGCGAGTACGCCGTTGCCGCAGCCCAGATCCGCCACGCGCAGGCGTCCGAGGTGGCGCGGCAGGTGCGGCAGGAAGGCGCGGGTGCCGATGTCCAGGCCCTCGCGGCAGAACAGGTTGGCGTGGTTGAGCAACTCGATGGCCGGGTTGTCCAGCCGGTAGCGGGTCGGATAGGGCGAGGCGGGCGTCGCCTTGGTCACGGGTGTGGCCAGCAGCAGACGCGCCTTCTTCACTGCCAGCGAGGCCTGTACCGGGCCGATGTACTGCTGCAGCAGATCGCCGGCGGCGCGCGGCAGGTGCTTGAGCATGGCGCCGGCCACCACCCGTGCGCCGGGGGCGAGCTGGCCGTGCAGACGGATCAGTTGTTCCTCCAGCAGGGCCAGGGTCTTGGGCACGCGGATCAGCACCCAGTCGAATGGCCCCTGCGGCGTCTCGCTGGCCGGCACGAAGGCCAGGGCGTCAGACGCCAGGCCGTTGCGCGCCAGGTTGTTGTGCAGGGCGATCCGGCCCAGGTGCGAGTCGCCGCTGCTGGTCAGCCGGCAATGCCCGGCCAGCGAGCAGGCCAGGGCGCCGAAACCGTCGTTGAGCAGCAGCACCCGGCTGTGCGCGTCCAGGCCCTGCTCATGAAGATGCTTGAGCAGGTACTCGTCGGCGGCGTCGAAGGCCTGCAGCGGTTCGTTCGGCTGGTGCGGCTGGCGCTGCAGCTCGAGCTGGGCGAAGGGGGTGTCGAGAATAGGCATGGAAACCGTCGGTGTTTGTCGCGCCCGCTTTGCGCGAGACTGCAGGGGGAGTTGAGCGAAGGGGGAAGTATGACCGTCAGCGAAGAGAAGTTCACCCGCCAGGTCCTGACCGAGGTGCGTGTCTGGTCGCCCAGCCTGTTCAGCCTGCGCTGTAGCCGCGACGCGGGGTTCCGCTTCCGTGCCGGGCAGTTCGTCCGCCTCGGCGTGCGCAAGGCCAGCGGCTGCATCGTCTGGCGCGCCTATTCGTTGGTGTCGGCGCCGCACGACGACTATCTGGAGTTCTTCTCCATCGTCGTCCCCGGCGGCGAGTTCACCAGCGAGCTGAGCGGTCTTGCGCCCGGCGACGAGCTGCTGGTGGAGAAGCAGGCGACCGGCTTTCTCACCCTCGACCGCTTCGCCGATGGTCGCGACCTCTGGCTGATCGGCACCGGCACCGGGCTGGCACCGTTCCTGTCGATCCTGCAGGACCTCGAGGCCTGGCAGCGCTTCGAGCGCATCGTCCTGGTGTACAGCGCCCGCGACCGCGGTGAGCTGGCCTATCAGGAGCTGATCGCCGACCTGCCGCGGCGCGAGTGGCTGGAGGGGGCGGGACACAAGCTGCAGTACCTGCCGGTGGTCACCCGCGAGCAGGTGCCCGGCGCGCTCCATGCGCGGGTCACCACGCTGATCGAGACCGGCGAGCTGGAGCGCGCCGCCGGCCTGAAGCTTGCGCCCGAGCACTCGCGCATCATGCTCTGCGGCAACCCGCAGATGATCGAGGACACCCGCGCCGTGCTCAGGGCGCGCAACCTGAACCTGGCGCTGACCCGTCGCCCCGGCCAGGTGGCGGTTGAAAACTACTGGTGACTCACTCTTCGCGGATCGCCTTGATGCGGTGCTCCCAGCGGCGCTTGGCGAAGCGGCGCATATTGGGGATGTCGTCGGTCTCGTCGAGGATCGGCTTGCCGATGATGGTTTCCATGATGTCTTCCAGGGTCACCAGGCCGCGCCAACTGCCGAACTCGTCGTACACCAGGCACATGTGCTGGCGCTCCTGCATCAGCTGGGTCATCAGGTTTTCCACGTTCATGCTTTCCGGCACCACCTTGAGCGGCTTCATGATGCCGCTCACCGGCGCGGCGTCGTCCTCGGCGGCCAGGGCGTCGTAGCGGAACACCACGCCCAGCGGCGCTTCGTCCGCGCCAATCACCGGGTAGCGGGAGAACTGGCTCTGCTTGACCCGCGCCTTGAACGCGCCGATCGACTCATCCGGCGCGGCCGACTCGCAGACGATGCGCGGGGTCATGATGTCGCGCAGCTTGATCTCGTGCAGGTCGAGGATATTGCTGATCACCCGCTGCTCGTCTTCGTCGAGCTTGCCCACCTCGCGGCCGAGCAGGGTCAGCGCCTTGATCTCCTGGCGAATGTCGTGCTCCGGCTCCTTGCCGCCGAACAGGCGCATGATCAGGTCGGACATCAGGATGAACGGTTTGAGCATCAGGATCATGCCGTTCAGCAGGCTCGGCAGGAAGGGCGCCAAGGCGCGCCAGTAGCGGGCGCCGATGGTCTTCGGCAGGATCTCCGAGAGCACCAGGATCAGCAGGGTCATGATCGCCGAGGCGGCGCCGAGGTAGCCGTCGCCGAAGACGAGGGTTACCTGCGCGCCGACGCCGGTGGCGCCCACGGTATGGGCCACGGTGTTCAGCGTGAGGATGGCGGCCAGGGGCTGGTCGATCTTGTCCTTGAGCTCTTTCAGGCGCTCGTACAGCTTGGGCCGATCGACCTTCTGCTGGGCGATGTAACTGGGCGTCAGGGAGAGCAGGGCGGCTTCGAGGATGGAACAGATGAACGAAACCAGGATGGAGAGGACAGCGAACGCTATCAGGAGTGTCATGTAGGGGGAAAGGTGACCAAGGGCCATCTAATCTAGCGGAAATTGCCGGCCAACGGCCGGCAAAGCTGCAACATTTCGTGTCCAATCGCACGCGAGGCGTGCCGGGCACGCCTAGACCAGCGCTTCACTACTTGCCTTGCTGTGCCTTGAGCAGGTCGCGGATCTCGCTCAGCAGTTCCTGCTCCTTGGTCGGCGCCGGTGGCGCGGCGGGGGCGGCCTCCTCCTCACGCTTGAGCTTGTTGATGGCCTTGACGCCGATGAAGATGGCGAAGGCGACGATGGTGAAGTCGATGACGGTCTGGATGAACTTGCCGTAGCCCAGGGTCACCGCGGGGATGTCGCCTTCGGCGGCCTTGAGCACGATGGCCAGGTCGGAGAAATCCACCCCGCCGATCAGGATGCCCAGCGGCGGCATGACCACGTCGCCGACGAAGGACGAGACGATCTTGCCGAACGCCGCGCCGATGATGATGCCGACCGCCATGTCGACCACATTGCCCTTGACCGCGAAAGCCTTGAATTCGCTGAGGATGCTCATGCCTTACTCCCTTTGCCGATGCCGTTGCCAACTGTGTTTATAGCCTGCGATTGGGCCGCAGTCAGGTTGCAAAGGCAATATCAAAATAAGCGCGCCGCGCCGATGGGTCTCGCGCGAGGCTTCGGCAGCAAGGCCGCTCGTCTCGTCGAGGGGGAAATTCACGCTGGGCCGAGCCGTCGTGCCGCGGCTCGACTAGGCTAATAAGGCTATCTCCTGGGAGGGATTTCCATGCCGCTCGAACATCATCCGCTGACTCGCGAATTTCCCCAACACAACGGCGCCCTGCGCCAGCTGATGCAGCACGATGCGCGCTTCGCCCGCATGGCCGAAGAATACGAAGAGCTGGACAAGCGCATCTACGAAATCGAGGACGGCCGCGTCGCCGTCGACGACCTGACCCTGCAGGGGCTCAAGCTGCAGCGGGTCGGCCTGAAGGACGAGATCGCCAGCCTGCTGCGCGCCGCCGCCACCTAGGCGGCGCTTGACCCGGATCAATGGCTGGCACCCGAGGTCGGTCTAGGCTGCGCGTAACACTCTGCCAAGGAGCTTGCGCATGCACGTCGACCATCACCCGCTGATCCACGACTTCCCCGAACACCGCGACGAGCTGCAGCGCCTGCGCCGGCAGGACGCTCAGTTCGCGCGTCAGGCCGACGACTACGAGGCGCTGGACAAACGTATCTGCCGCATCGAGGACGGCCTCGAGCTGCTTGATGACGTCTCTCTGCAAGGACTCAAACTGAGTCGCGTGGCGCTCAAGGACGAGCTGGCGCGCCAGCTCAAGCGCGCCGTCGGGCAGTGCTGCGGCTGCGGCAACGGCTGCCGCGGCTGAAGCCGAAGTCGGGCGGCGCCGTGCGCGCGGCGCATCCTACGTCAGGTAGCGTGGCGCACCTGCCGGCATAGTTCAGTGCGTGGGCGGGTTGATCAGGTAGCTGAGCAGGCCGTCCGCTTCGTCCTCGCTCCAGACCTGCCGCGGCGGTCGCGGCAGTTCCGTGAGGAACTGCTGGCAGAAGGCGCAGGCCAGTTCGTCCTGGCGATAGAAACGCAGCAGCCAGGGGCTGCCGTCGCCCATCAGTTGGTGCACCAGGGCGCGGCCGATACCCTGGCGGCGGTACTTCTTGAGGATAAACAGGTCGGCGAGCTCCGTTGCATGTATTCCTGGCAGCTCGCTGCGTTCGATCAGCAGGAAGCCGGCGATAAAACCGTCGGCCAGAATCAGCTGCGCGCTCCACCCCGGCTCCTGCCAATAGCGCGCCAGGTGCGGCTCATGGATATAGAAACGGCCGTCGTTCTCGACCTCTTCCTGTTCCCAGTCCGAGCTCTCGTAGGCGTAGAACTGGTAGAGGTTGCGGATCAACGGAAGCTGGTCGACGCTGGTGGGTAGGAGTTCGATCTGCATCGGGGCGGCTCGCCGGGAGGGGCCGCCATTATCGCCGCCGGTGTCGCATCTGGCAGCTGCGTAGGAGGTTTCGTCATGAAAATCTTCTGGGTCGCACTGTTGCTGCTGGTGCTGCCGCTTTCCGCGGTCCGTGCCGAGGTGCCCGCGGGCGAGAGCCTGCCGCCGGCGCAGTTGAGTGCGGCGGAGAAGTCCGAGGTGGATGCCATGGTGCTGCCGGTGCCGCCGGCCTGGATCGGCGATCTGGACGGCATGCGCGCCAGCGGCACGGTGCGTATCCTGGTGCCCTACAGCAAGACCTTCTACCTGGTGGATCGCGGCCATCAGGAGGGCGTGGTCTTCGAGTACGGCAAGGCCTTCGAGAAATGGCTCAACCAGCACCGCACGCTGGGCAAGAAATCCCGGCGCTGGCAGGTGATGTTCATTCCCACGGCGCGCAATGAGCTGCTGCCCAAGCTGCTGTCCGGCCACGGCGATATCGCCGCCGGCGGCCTGACCCAGACCGAGGTGCGGCTGCAGGCGGTGGACTTCAGCGATCCGGCCTATGGCGACGTGCACGAGGTTTTCGTCAGCGGGCCTGGCGCGCCCAGGCTCGGGCGTCTCGAAGACCTGGCCGGCCAGGAGGTCTACGCGCGGCCGTCGAGTAGCTACTTCGAGCATCTGCTCGAGCTCAATCGGCGCTTCCGCGAGCAGGGCCTGGAGCCGATCAAGCTGATGCCGGCCAACGAGAACCTGGAAACCGAGGATCTGCTGCAGATGGTCAACGCCGGGCTGTTCGGCATCACCGTGGCGGATCGCTATATCGCCCAGCTATGGCAGCCGCTGTACAGCGACCTGCAGATTCACCAGGGCTTCTACCTGCATACCGGCGGCAAGCTGGGCTGGGCGCTGCGCAAGAACAGCCCGCAGCTGAGGGAGGCGCTGAACGCCTTCAACAAGGAGCACAAGATCGGCAGCGAGTTCGGCAACATCATGCTGCGGCGCTATTTCAAGAACAGCAAGCGGGTGCTCAATGCCACGTCCGAAAGCGAGATGCGCAAGTTCAACGCGCTGGTGGGCCTGTTCGAGAAGCATGCCGACAGCTACGACTTCGATCACCTGCTGCTGATGGCCCAGGGCTTCCAGGAGTCGCGGCTGGATCAGGGCGCGCGCAGCCGGGCGGGGGCGGTGGGGGTGATGCAGTTGCTACCGAGCACCGCCAGGGACATCGGCGTGAGCGGTGTCGAGAGCAGCGCCGACCGCAATATCGAGGCCGGCAGCAAGTACCTGCGGCTGATCTCCGACACCTACCTGGACGACCCCGAGATCACCCCGGTCAATCGCCTGCTGCTCAGTTTCGCCGCCTACAACGCCGGCCCCGGCAACCTGATGAAGTTCCGCCGCCTGGCGGAGAAGTCCGGGCTCGATCCGAATGTCTGGTTCGGTAACGTCGAGCAGGCCGCCGCGCGCATCATCGGTCGCGAGACGGTGGATTACGTGGGCAATATCTACAAGTACTACGTGGTCTACAAGCTGGCCGCGCAGAAGCAGCGCGAGCGCCAGGCCGCTAGCCAGAGCAAGGACTCCTGAGCCCCCGGCGCGTTATGATCGGCGCTTTTCCTGCGGGCGGAGATTTCCATGGCCAAGGCCAAGCGCATGTACGGCTGCACCGAGTGCGGCGCCACCTTCCCCAAATGGGCCGGTCAGTGCGGCGAGTGCGGGGCCTGGAATACCCTGGTGGAAACCGTGCTGGAGGGCGTCTCGGCGCCGAGCGGGCGCACCGGCTGGGCCGGCCAGCAGGCGCAGATCAAGACCCTGGCCGAGGTCAGCGTCGAGGAGGTGCCGCGCTTTTCCACCGCCTCCGGCGAGCTGGATCGGGTGCTCGGCGGCGGCCTGGTGGACGGTTCGGTGGTGCTGATCGGCGGCGACCCGGGCATAGGCAAGTCGACCATCCTGCTGCAGACCCTGTGCAATATCGCCACGCGCTTTCCCGCGCTGTACGTCACCGGCGAGGAATCGCAGCAGCAGGTGGCCATGCGCGCCCGCCGTCTCGGCCTGCCCGAGGACCAGCTGAAGGTGATGACCGAGACCTGCATCGAGACCATCATCGCCACCGCGCGGGCGGAAAAACCCAAGGTGATGGTCATCGATTCGATCCAGACCATCTTTACCGAGCAGCTGCAGTCGGCCCCCGGCGGCGTCGCCCAGGTGCGCGAGAGCGCCGCGCTGCTGGTGCGCTATGCCAAGCAGAGCGGCACGGCGATCTTCCTGGTCGGCCACGTGACCAAGGAGGGCGCCCTGGCCGGGCCGCGCGTGCTCGAGCATATGGTCGACACCGTGCTGTACTTCGAGGGCGAGTCCGATGGCCGCCTGCGCCTGCTGCGCGCGGTGAAGAACCGCTTCGGCGCGATCAACGAGCTGGGCGTGTTCGGCATGACCGACAAGGGCCTCAAGGAGGTCACCAACCCCTCGGCGATCTTCCTCACCCGCGCCCAGGAGGAGGTCCCCGGCAGCGTGGTGATGGCCACCTGGGAAGGCACCCGGCCGATGCTGGTGGAGGTGCAGGCGCTGGTCGACACCAGCCATATGGCCAACCCGCGCCGCGTCACCCTGGGCCTGGACCAGAACCGCCTGGCCATGCTGCTGGCGGTGCTGCACCGCCACGGCGGCATCCCCACCTACGACCAGGACGTGTTTCTCAACGTGGTCGGCGGGGTCAAGGTGCTGGAAACCGCCTCCGACCTGGCGCTGATGGCGGCGGTGATCTCCAGTCTGCGCAATCGCCCGCTGCCGCACGATCTGCTGGTGTTCGGCGAGGTCGGCCTGTCCGGTGAGATCCGCCCGGTGCCGAGCGGCCAGGAACGGCTCAAGGAGGCGGCCAAGCACGGTTTCAAGCGCGCCATCGTGCCCAAGGGCAATGCGCCCAAGGAGGCGCCGGCGGGATTGCAGATCCTGGCTGTGACCCGCCTGGAGCAGGCGCTGGATGCACTGTTCGAGTAGCTGAGGCCGGGCCTCGGGCGCAGCGGTCAGACGAAAAAGGGCGCCAGTCGGCGCCCGTTCCTTATGTCGCTGGCAGCTTGGCTATGGCGTCTCGTCCTCGCCCAGCGCCGCCAGCTCGCGCTCCAGCAGGCTCTCGTCGCCCAGGTTCAGCTCCACCAGGCGGCGCAGGTGGCTGATGGAGTCCAGGTCGATATGCCGGCAGACGAAGCCGAGGTGATCCTGCTGGGTACGGGTCAGCACCACTTCCATCTTCACCTGGGCCTCGCCGCCCAGGTCGATCTGCGCCTCGAACGGCTGGTCCGGATCGCCGTTCCAGTCGCGCGGTTTCTTGATCATCAGGCCCTTGAGCGAGAGGTCGTGCAGAGCCGCCGTCCAGCGCCGTTCGCCCTGGGCGATTGCGGTGGGCGCGTCGAAGGCGATGCGCTGGAAGCGCCGACGCTCGTTGGCTGATTCGCTCATGCCGGTACTCCTGGAGGATTTCCATCACTATAGCCAAGGCTGCTGGCGGCGTGCTGCCGTTTGCCGCGTGGCCCACGATTTGCGGGGGCGAGTTTGACAGCCTGGCAAGTGTCGCCAAAGCTCCTAGTGCGGTTTTTATTACCAGAGATTGCGGAGCGACTGATATGGACAAGCGATTGCTGAGCAAGGGTTTGATTTTCGGGGTGCTGGGCGTTGCCAGTCTGGCCTCTCAGTCCGCCTTGGCCGATCAGGCCGGCGGGGGCGGCTGCGGCTGGGGCAACATGGTGTTCGAAGGGCAGCGCGGCCTGGTGCCCCACCTGCTGGCCACCACCACCAACGGCACCTCGGGTAACGCCACCTTCGGCCTGACTTCCGGGACCAATGGTTGCGATTCCAGCGTCACGCTGGGTTATGGCGGCCGTTCGTGGCTGGCGATGAACGGCATGCTCGACTCCATCGCCGAAGACATGGCGGTCGGCCAGGGCGAAGCGCTGGACGCCTATGCCACCCTGCTGGGCATCGAGGCGCAGGACCGCGCGCATTTCGCCAAGGTCACCCACCAGAACTTCGGCAGCATCTTCCAGCACTCCGACACCACCAGCGAGCAGGTGCTGGCCGCGACCCTCGAGGTGATGAGTCGCGACGCCCAGCTGGCGCGCTATGTGAAACAGCCGGCCTGATTGTCTTGGCCACAAAAAAGCCCGCCGAGTTGGCGGGCTTCTTCATTCGCGGCTGAGGCTTAGTTGCCGTAGACCGGGAACTTGGCGCACAGCGCCTTGACCTGCTCGCGCACGCGGCCTTCGACTTCGTCGTTGCCGATGTTGGCCAGCACTTCGCAGATCCAGCCGGCCAGTTGGCGGCATTCCTCTTCCTTGAAGCCGCGGGTGGTCACCGCCGGGGTGCCGATGCGCAGACCCGAGGTGACGAAGGGCGAGCGCGGATCGTTCGGCACGCTGTTCTTGTTCACGGTGATAAAGGCGCGGCCCAGGGCGGCGTCGGCGTCCTTACCGGTGATGTCCTGCTTGATCAGGCTGAGCAGGAACAGGTGGTTCTCGGTACCGCCGGAAACCACGTCGTAGCCGTTGTCGATGAACACCTGCGCCATGGTCTGGGCGTTCTTGATCACCTGCGCCTGGTATTCCTTGAACTCCGGCTGCAGGGCTTCCTTGAAGCACACCGCCTTGGCGGCGATCACGTGCTCCAGCGGGCCACCCTGGCCGCCCGGGAACACGGCGGAGTTGAACTTCTTCTCCAGTTCCTCGTTCTTGCGCGCCAGGATCAGGCCGCCGCGCGGGCCGCGCAGGGTCTTGTGGGTAGTGGTGGTGACCACGTCGGCGAAGGGCACCGGGTTCGGGTACAGGCCGGCGGCGACCAGGCCGGCCACGTGCGCCATATCGACGAACAGGTAGGCACCGACCTTGTCGGCGATGGCGCGGAAGCGCGGGAAATCCAGTACCTGCGAGTAGGCGCTGAAGCCGGCGATGATCATCTTCGGCTTGTGCTCCACGGCCAGGCGCTCGACTTCGTCGTAGTCGATCAGGCCGTTGTCGTCGATGCCGTACTGCACGGCGTTGTAGATCTTGCCGGAGAAGCTGACGCTGGCACCGTGGGTCAGGTGGCCGCCGTGGGCCAGGCTCATGCCCAGCACGGTGTCGCCGGCGTTGAGCAGGGCCATGTATACGGCGCTGTTGGCCTGCGAGCCGGAGTGCGGCTGGACGTTGGCGTAGTCGGCGCCGAACAGCTGCTTGGCGCGGTCGATGGCCAGTTGCTCGACCACGTCGACGTACTCGCAACCGCCGTAGTAGCGCTTGCCCGGGTAGCCTTCGGCGTACTTGTTGGTCAGCACGCTGCCCTGGGCTTCCATCACCGCCGGGCTGGTGTAGTTTTCCGAGGCGATCAGCTCGATATGTTCTTCCTGGCGCTGGGCTTCCTGCTCCATCGCGGCAAACAATTCGGCGTCATAACGAGCAAGGTTCAAATCACGGCTGAACATGGCATTCCCCTGAGAAAAATCAGCTGGGCGGTAGAAAGAGGGGGCGGATTCTACCGCAAAGGTCGCATTCAGGCATATGAAGGTCGGTCATGCGGCAGACAAATGGCCTTCATGGCGGGGGCGCTCCGCAGGCCATGGCCCGTTTTGCAGTGGCGTGTGCAGAAAGCTGGCGCGAGAAGCGGGCGCCCGGGCCGCGCTACCAGTGCCGGCGCCAGCGGTTCCAGCGATACAGGGCGCGGGCGAACAGGTTGTAGGCGCGCTGCGCCAGCCAGTGCAGGCCGGGCAGGCGCAGCAGGCGGGCCAGCCAGCGCTGGCCGCGGGTATGGCCGAACAGCGCAGCGAAGGCGTCCACGCCGACCAGCACTTGGCCCCGCTCGTCGCGCAGGTGCAGGCGCTCGCGCACCGGCTCCAGGGCCTGGTTCAGCTCCTCGACCGTCTGCGGCTGCCGGTGCACGTCGACCCATTCCACCGGGCAGTCGCCGCCGGCCTGCATGCGCCTGCGCTGCGCCGCGATGCCGGCGTCGCACACCGGGCAGGCGCTGTTGTAGAACACCTTGAGCTTGGTCATCAGAGGTAGGGCTCGGTTTCCACTGCCTGACACACATCGATCCACTCGGCGTCGACCAGCTCGGCCATGCTCGCGCCGCCTGCCGAGGCCGTCAATACCGCTTGGCCTCAACTTGCCAGCAGATGCGCCGCTTTTACCGCCTCATCGAGCCAGTAGCGACCTTTTTCGTCGCGCGTTACCCGGCCCATGGCCACCTGCGGATCGTGGGTGAACACCAGCCGGCCGCCGCGGGAAAACAGGTCGCTGAGCAGCGCCTGTTTTTCCTCGATCAGGCCTTCGGGGAAGCGGTCGTAACCCATGGTGATGGGCAGGTGGACCCAGGGCGCGCCGGGGATCAGGTCGCCGGGAAACACCACCGGCCCGCCCGGCATGGCCACTTCCGGCAGCAGCTGGCCCGGCGTGTGGCCGTCGCTCCAGTGCAGGCGCCAGTCGGGGCCGAGCAGTTCGCAGCTGTCGGTTTCGTCGATCAGCTGCAGGCGGCCGCTGGCTTCCAGCAGGTCGAGCAGCTCGGTGATATAGGAGGCGCGGTCGCGGGCATGGGGCTGGCGCGCCCGCTGCCATTGGCGGCGGCCGGTTACGAAGCGGGCCTTGGGAAACAGCAGGCGCGCCGGCTGGCCCTCTTGCCAGGCGGCGAGCAGGCCGCCGGCATGGTCGAAGTGCAGGTGGGTCAGCACGACGATATCGATGTCGGCATCGCTCAGGCCGAGTTTCGCCAGTTCGTCGAGCAGCACGTGGCGATCTTCCTGCACGCCGAAGCGCTGCTTTAGCTCAGGGCTGAAGAAGGCGCCGATGCCGGTTTCCACCAGGATGTTGCGCTCGTCCTCCTGCACCAGCAGGGCGCGGCAGCCGAGGTCGATGCGATTGAGGTCGTCGGCCGGCATCCAGCGTTGCCAGAGGGCCTTGGGCGCATTACCGAACATGGCGCCGCCGTCGAGTTTCTGGCTGTTGCCGGTCAGGGTGGTCAGGGTTCGCATGGGAGGACTCTTGTTATGGGGCGTGGTGCGGCGGGGATTGTATCCGGATGCAATCCGGGAGAGGCCTGCCGGCTGTCCCCGGATGGCATCCGGGCTACGGGGAATAAAAACGCGCGGCGCCTCGCAGAGGGACGCCGCGCAACACGCTCAAAGGTTTCAGAATTGCTCGGCAGCGAGGCCGTAGAGCGGGGCGCTGCCGCCACGAATGCTCGCCTCCAGGCTCAGGCTGCGCGGCAGCAGACGGGCGAAGAAGAACTCGGCGGTGGCCAGCTTGCCGCCGTAGAAGGCCTCGTCTTCGCTCTGCTTGCCCTGCGCCACCGCCGCCATGCGCGCCCACATATAGGCGTAGGCGACGTAGCCGAACAGGTGCAGGTACTCCACCGAGGCGGCGCCGACGGCGTTGGGCTCGCTCTTGGCCTGCTCCAGCAGCCAGCCGCTGACCGCTTCCAGGCGCTCCAGGGCCTCGATCAGGCGTTCGCGGTAGGGCGACTCGTGGGCGTGGGCGAAGTCGCGCACTTCGCCGGCGAACAGGCGCAGCGCGGCGCCACCATTGGCCACCACCTTGCGCCCGAGCAGATCGAGCGCCTGGATGCCATTGGTGCCTTCGTAGATCTGCGCGATGCGCACATCGCGCACCAGCTGCTCCTGGCCCCATTCACGGATATAGCCGTGGCCGCCGAACACCTGCTGGCCGTGCACGCAGCTTTCCAGCCCGGTGTCGGTGAAGAAGGCCTTGGCCACTGGAGTCAGCAGGGCGACCAGCGCTTCGGCGTTCTGCCGCTCGCTGGCGTCCTCGGCGTACTTGGCCAGATCGAGCTGCTGGCCGACGTAGCAGGCGAAGGCACGACCGCCTTCGTTCAGCGCCTTCATGCACAGCAGCATGCGACGCACGTCGGCGTGGACGATGATCGGGTCGGCGACCTTGTCGTGGTTCACCGGGCCGCTGGCGGCGCGGCTCTGGATGCGCTCGCGCGCATAAGCCACCGCCGACTGATAGGACGCCTCGGCGCAGCCGATGCCCTGGATGCCGATGGACAGGCGCTCGTAGTTCATCATGGTGAACATCGCCGCCAGGCCCTTGTTGACCTCGCCGATCAGGTAGCCGGTGGCGCCGTCGAAGTTCATCACGCAGGTGCTTGATGCCTTGATGCCCATCTTGTGCTCGATGGAACCGCAACTCACGGCGTTGCGCGCGCCGAGGCTGCCATCGGCGTTGACCATCACCTTGGGCACCAGAAACAGAGAGATGCCCTTCGGCCCGGCCGGCGCGTCCGGCAGTTTGGCCAGCACCAGGTGGATGATGTTCTCGGTCAGATCCTGCTCGCCGCCGGTGATGAAGATCTTGCTGCCGGTAACCTTGTAGCTGCCATCGGCCTGCGGCTCGGCGCGGGTGCGGATGATGCCCAGGTCGGTGCCGGCATGGGCCTCGGTCAGGCACATGGAGCCGGCCCAGCGGCCCTCGTACATCGCCGGCAGGTAGGTGGTTTTAAGGTCTTCGCTGGCATGGGCGTCGATGGCCAGGCAGGCGCCGGAACTCAGCGCCGAGTACAGCGCGAAGCTGGAGCCGGCGGCGTAGAGCATCTCCTCGAAGGCCACAGCGAGCATCTTGGGCATGCCCATGCCGCCGTAATTCGGGTTGCCGGAAAGGCCGACCCAGCCGCCCTCGGTGTAGGTGGCATAGGCCTCGCGGAAACCGGTTGGGGTGCGCACGTTGCCGCCTTCCCACTGCGCACCTTCCTCGTCGCCGCTGCGATTCAGCGGGGCGATCAGGCTGCCGGTGACCTTGGCCGCTTCTTCGAGAATGGCGTCGGCGGTGTCGGCGTCGACGATTTCCGCCAGGGCCGGCAGGCGTGCCCACAGGCTGGGCGCCTGGAACACCTCATGGAGGACGAAGCGCATATCGCGCAGCGGGGCGTTGAATTCGGGCATGGTGCAACCTCGACAGCGGAGGCGCCGCGACAGGCGCGGCGCCGGTGAACGAAAGAACTCAGTCGGCCTCGGCCGCTTCGTTCGGTTTGTCCTTGATGCTGGTGAATTTAAGCAGATGGGTGCGTTCGACCAGGATGTACAGCGCGGCACCCGCAGCCAGGCCCCAGCCCGCGCCGTAGACGGCGAGCACAACACCCATGGTGCCGGCGATGCCGCGCTCGGTGTTGTTGTTGAGCTGCTCGAAACCGACCATCAGGCAGATGTAGCCAGTGAGGATCAGCGTCAGCGACAGGGCGATCGGCAGTACCGGCTGGAAGAAACTGACCAGCGGCAGCATGAACAGCGCGGCGAAACCGGTGATCCAGAAGGTGCCGGCGCCGCTGTAGATCGAGTCCATCGCCTTGCGCCCGTACTTGTAGCGCTCGGCCATGGTCGCCGCCACTGCCGTCCACAGCGGGCCGGCCAGGCCCGGGTAGGGCGCGAAGAAGGCGTGCAGGGCGTTGCGGATGGCGGTCACCAGGTGGATGCGGTCGACGTTGTTTTCGATCACCTCGTCGGTGCGCAGTTCATCGGCGCGTTGCATCAGCGACTGGCCGACGATGATGTCGCCGAAGGCGATCACGTAGGCGATCACCGCGGTGGGCACGGCCAGCATGAACACGTCCAGGCTCGGGAAGCCGACGTTGAATGGCAGGTAGTTCCACATCTCGCCGAAGGCCGGCGCGGTGATGCCCCATTTCACGTCCGGCATCTTGTACTCGCCCACGGCGATGCCGATGAAGATGGCGATCAGCATGCCCGGCACCATGCCGTAGTTGACGATCTTGCGGGCGAAGGGCACGCGCTCGGTCAGGCCCTTGAACGACACCGAGAACATCAGGTACAGGCAGATCAGGCTGCCCAGCACCAGGGAAATCGGCGTATTGGCCAGGCGGCCGCCAGCGCTGATCTCGCCCATCAGTGCGGCGATACCGGCGCCGATGATGATGCCGCCCTTCATCGAGTTGGGGATCAGTCGTACCAGTGCACTGCCCAGGCGGGTGACGCCGAGGAAGAGGAAGATCACGAACACCAGAAATTGCAGGGCGAACAGTGCCTGAATGGCCGCAGGGCCCGGCTCGTAGTTGCCGAGAAACAGCAATACCACGGGAATGCCGGGGGTGATCCAGCCCGGCACCAGCGGCACGCCGAGCAGCGCCGGCAGCATGAAGCCGATACCGCACACCACCACATAGGCCAGGGCCACGTCGTAGGGCAGGCCGAGGTATTTCTCCAGCAGCGGGATCATCGCCAGGCTGACCACGAACATGATCAGCGCCTGCAGCATCTCCGCGGTTTCCCAGCGGTAGTGCACGAAGGGCAGGCGCAGCTTGAACGGGCCGAGGGGCCAGTGCGGTTGTTCGTCGCCGTCACGGCGCTGGAAAATTTGCATGAGGGTTCTCCGTCGGCCGCCTGGGCCGGTTCTTGTTGTTGTGCAAACGGTGGGCTGCGGTCTGTGGGAGGCGCTTTCGGCTCGGGCATCCTGCTTCGCTCTACCTCCTGCATCCATGCAGTCGTAGCGGCGACGCTCGCGGCTGAAGCCCCTCCCACAAGGGATCAGAGCGCCTTGGCCATATCGCGCAGGACGAACTTCTGGATCTTGCCGGTGCTGGTCTTGGGCAACTGGGTGAAGACCACGGTCTTGGGCACCTTGAAGCCGGCCAGGTGTTCGCGGCAGAAGCTCATGATCTCGCTGTCGCTGGCCTGCTGGCCGGTCTTCAGGGTGATGAAGGCGCAGGGCGTCTCGCCCCATTTCTCGTCCGGTCGGGCGACCACGGCCGCTTCCAGCACCGCCGGGTGGCGATAGAGCACCCCTTCGACCTCGATGGTGGAGATGTTCTCGCCGCCGGAGATGATGATGTCCTTGAGGCGGTCGCGGATCTCCACATAGCCGTCGGCATGGCACACGCCCAGGTCGCCGGTGTGGAACCAGCCGCCCTCGAAGGCCTCGGCGGTGGCGCTGGGGTTCTTCAGGTAGCCCTTCATCACGGTGTTGCCGCGCATGAAGATCTCGCCGATGGTCTGGCCGTCACGCGGCACCGGCTCGAGGGTTTTCGGGTCGGCGACCATCACCCCTTCCAGGGTCGGATAGCGCACGCCCTGGCGCGCCTTGATGGTGGCGCGCTCTTCCAGCGGCAGTTCGTCCCATTCGGCGTGCCAGGCGCACAGCGTTACCGGGCCATAGACCTCGGTGAGGCCGTAGACGTGGGTGACGGAAATGCCCATTTCTTCTACCGCGCCGATCACCTTGGCCGGTGGCGCGGCGCCGGCGACCATGGCCTTGACCGGATGATCGATGGCCGCCTTGGCCTCGGCCGGCATGTTCACCAGGGCGTTGAGCACGATGGGCGCGCCGCACAGGTGGCTGACCTGCTCGTCACGGATCAGGGTGAGAATCTTCGCCGGGTCGACGCGGCGCAGGAACACGTGCACACCGGCCAGGGCGGTGATGGTCCAGGGGTAGCACCAGCCGTTGCAGTGGAACATCGGCAAGGTCCACAGGTAGACCGGATGGTTGCCCATGTTCCAGGTCATCTGGTTGCCCATGGCGTTGAGGAAGGCGCCGCGGTGGTGATAGACCACGCCCTTGGGGTTACCGGTAGTGCCGGAGGTGTAGTTGAGGCTGATGGCCTGCCACTCGTCCGCCGGCCACTGCCAGGCGAATTCGGGGTCACCCTCGGCGAGGAAGGCCTCGTAGTCCAGATCGCTGACTGCCTGGCCTTCGCCGTACTCAGGGTCGTCGACGTCGATCACCAGCGGCGGGTGGTCGAGCATGCCGATGGCGGCGTGGATCACGTCATGGAACTCGCGGTCGGCGATCACCACCTTGGCCTCGCCATGCTGCAGCATGAAGGCGATAGCCTCGGCGTCCAGGCGCACGTTGAGGGTGTTGAGCACCGCGCCAATCATCGGCACGCCGAAATGCGCTTCGAGCATCGCCGGAATGTTCGGCAGCATCACCGCCACCGTGTCGCCCTGGCCGATGCCACGCCCGGCCAGCGCCGAGGCCAGGCGCCGGCAGCGTGCGTAGGTCTCGGCCCAGTTGCGGCGAATCGAGCCATGCACCACGGCCGGGTAGTGCGGGTATACCGCCGCGGTACGCTCGATAAAGCTCAGAGGGCTGAGGGCGACGTGGTTGACGGCGGCGCGGCCGAGGCCCTGCTCGTAGATCGACATGGCGGATACACCTTTGGCTGATTGTTAGCTCTGGTTATTCCGGTAATGATGCAGGCATTACCGAAGCTTGCTGGCGGTAATTTATAGGTCATTTCTATTCTTTATGGAAGTTGTACCAAGGTTTTATAGAATAATTACTATATGAAAACTGACGCTCATCTCCCCGCCGTTCCCCTGCAGTCCTGGCTGCGCATCCAGCGCGAGGCTCCGCCGCTGGGCGAGCGGGCCGAGGCCCTGCGCCAGGCTCTGCTGGGCTGCCCGCAGGTGCGCCAGGCCTGGTACCTGGCCTGGCAGCCGGCCAGTCGTACCTACGCTCAGGTGGATAGTGGGCCGCGCCTGCCGCCGGGCATGGGCGATCCGCTGGAGGCCAGCGACGAGGCGCTGTTCGCCGCGCTTGGCGAGCAGTCGAGCCTGACCTTCGACGCCCTGCGCCGGCTGCCGTGCTGGCTGGCCGGGCGTCTGCGCCGCGCCGCGCTGCATCATGGCCAGGCGCTGGCCCTGCAGCTGCGGCCCGGCCAGCCCGGCGTGCTGCTGTTGCAGGTCGACGAGGCGGCCGGGCTGGAATGGCTGCCCTGGCTGCGCGAACTGCTGGCGCAGATGGTCGAACTGGCCTCGGGGCTGGCGCGTAGCGCGCCGCTGCTATCGGCCGACCCGCAGCCGGCGTTGCTGCTCGATGCGCGCGCACGGCCGCTGGAGTTCAACCAGGCGTTGCAGGCGCTGCTCGACGAACGTCCGCTGGCCCGGGTCGGTGAACTGCTGCCGGTCAATCATCTGCCGCTGGTGCGCGCCTGCTTGCAGCAGTCGCGAGCCATCGAAGCGGTGGAGGCACAGGACGGCGAGCGCATCCTGATCTGGAGCTTTATTCCCGATGTGGCAGAGCAGCGGGTGCTGGCACGCTGCCGCGAAGCGACCCAGGAGATTCGCGAGCAGCGCGAGGCCGCGCGGGCGCGGCGGCTGTACCGGCTGATTACCGAGAACACCACCGACCTGATCTCCCGGCATACCCCGGACGGCGTATTCCTCGACGCCACGCCTGCCAGTTGGACGCTGCTCGGTTACTGGCCGGAAGAGCTGCGCGGCATGGCGGTCGACGGCCTGCTGCATGCGCAGGACCAACTGCAGCAGGCCAAGCAGGCGCGCGAGGCGCTGGAGCAGGACGGCTACCACACCATGACCTACCGCATCCGCCACCGCGACGGCCACTACCTGTGGTTCGAGACCGCCAGTCGCGCCATTCGCGAGACCTACACCGGCGCGGTGGTGGAGGTGGTCAGCGTGTCGCGCGACATCACCGCGCGCATCCAGGCCGAGGAGAACAAGCGCCGCCTGGAGGACGAGCTGGCGCACACCACGCGGCTGATCACCCTGGGCGAACTGGCCTCGGGCATCGCCCACGAGATCAACCAGCCGCTGGCCGCGGTGGTCAACTACGCCAGCGCCAGCCAGCGCTACCTGCAGGGCGTCGGCGGCGAACCGGCCGCAGTCGACAAGGTGGCCCAGGGCCTGGCGCGTATTACCGAGCACGCCAACCACGCCGCGGCAGTGATCAAGCGCCTGCGCGCCTTCCTGCGCAAGGGCCAGCGGCGCATGCAGGCGCTTAATCTGGCCGAGGTGGCGCGCGAGGCGGTGCGCCTGTGCAACTGGGAGGCCGGTGCGGCGCAAGTGGCGGTCAGCGACGTCTTGCCGGACAATCTGCCGCCGGTATTCGCCGACCGCGTGCTGCTCGAACAGGTGCTGCTGAATCTGCTGCGCAACGCCATCGAGGCCAACCGCGAGCTGCATCCGGACGCACCCTCGCAGATTCGCCTGGAGGCTGGCGAACGCGACGGCGGCCTGGCGATTCGGGTGATCGACCAGGGGCCCGGTGTCAGCGACGAGCAACTGGGCAAGCTGTTCACCCCCTTTTACACCAGCAAGGCGGACGGCCTTGGCCTCGGTCTGTCCATGAGCCGCAGCATCGTCGAAGGCTTCGGCGGTGCGCTGGAGGCCTATGCGGCCGAGGGCGGCGGGCTGTGTCTGGAATGCCGTTTGCCGCTGGGTAGGGACGATGAGTCGTTGTCGAACAGTCGCGGCTAAAGCCCCTCCCACGGAATATGCAAGCTATGGGAGGTAATGCTGTTCACTTAATGTTGCACGCGTTTGGCTCCCCTCTGCCATTGATGGGAGAGGGGCTGGGGGAGAGGGCCGAAAACACCGCGAAACCGCCGGTTTTCCCCTCTCCCCAAAGGGGCGAGGGGACTGAGCGTGTTTGACCGTTTCTTCAGTGAACAGCATCACTCTGTGGGAGGGGCTTTAGCCGCGACCCATGAAACGCATAACAACAAGAGGAGCAGCACGCAGATGCAACAACGGGTTTATGTGGTCGACGACGACCAGGGCATGCTCGACTCGACGCTCTGGCTGCTGGAATCGGTGGGCCTCAAGGGTGTGCCCTTCACCAGCGGCCGCGCCTTTCTCGAGGCCTGCGACCCGACTGCCAATGCCTGTGTGCTGCTCGACGTGCGCATGCCGGGCATGGGCGGGCTGAACGTGCAGGAAGAGATGCGTGCGCGCGGCATCGAGCTGCCGGTGATCTTCGTCAGCGGCCATGCCGATGTGCCCATCGTGGTGCGCGCGTTCAAGGCCGGTGCGGTGGACTTCATCGAGAAGCCCTACAACGAGCAGCTGTTGCTCGACAGCGTGCAGCAGGCGCTGGATCGCCGTCCGTCCCGGCCGCGGCACGATCCGCGGCTGGCCGAGGTGCAGGCGCGGCTCGATCAGCTCACCCCGCGCGAGCGCGACGTGCTGCTGCCGCTGGTGCGCGGCTACACCAACCGCGAAGTCGCCGAGCAGCTGGAGATCAGCGTGAAGACCGTCGACCTGTACCGTTCGCGGGTGATGAAGCGCATGCAGGCCGAGACGTTGGCGGAATTGGTGGGCATGGCCATCGCCGCCGGCCTGGTGGATGGCCTGGCGCTGCGCGAGACGGCCTGACGCCTCAACTCTGCTGGCCCGCGCCCTGGCGCACGCCGGCCGGCGTCGGGCCGTGCAGGCCGAGTTGCTCGGCCGGCTGCGGGGCGCCGTAGAGATAGCCCTGGAAGTAGTGACAGCCCAGGCGCAGCAGGGCGTCGCGCTGCGCCTGGCTCTCCACACCCTCGGCGATCACCCGCAGCTCCAGCGCCTGGCCCAGGGCCAGGATGGTGCGCACTATGGCGGTGTCGCTGGCGCTGTCCTGCAGGTCGTGGACGAAGCTGCGGTCGATCTTCAACTGGTCCAGCGGCAGGCGCTTGAGGTAGCTCAGCGACGAGTAGCCGGTGCCGAAGTCGTCCAGCGAGAAGCGCACGCCGTGGGCCTTGAGCTGAGCCATCTTGCCGATCAGCGCCTCGATGTCCTGCACCAGCTGGCTTTCGGTCAGCTCCAGTTCCAGGCGCTGCGGGTCGGCACCGCTTTCCTCCAGGGCGGCGAGCACGTCGGCGACGAAGTCGGGGTGATGGAACTGGCGCGCGCTGACGTTGATCGCCAGGGTCAGCCCGGCCTGACGCGGGTCCTGCGCCCAGCTGGCCAGCTGGCGACAGGCGCTGTGCAGAATCCAGCGGCCCATCGGCAGGATCAGCCCGCAGCTCTCGGCCAGCGGAATGAACTCGCCCGGCGGCACCAGGCCGCGTTGCGGGTGCTGCCAGCGCACCAGCGTCTCGACGCCGAGCATCTCGCCGCGCTGGTCGACCTGCGGCTGGTAGTGCAGCAGCAGCTGGCCGTCGGCCAGGGCGCGGCGCAGCTCGTGTTCCAGGGCGGCGCGGGCGGCCAGCGCCTGCTGCATGCGCGGGTCGAAGAAGCGCAGGGTGTTGCGCCCGGCGGCCTTGGCTTCGTACATCGCCAGATCGGCGTGCTTGAGCAGCTCCTCCGGTCGGTCGTGAGGCTGGGAGAACAGCGCCACGCCGATGCTGGCGCTGCTGTCGTGGCTGTGTCCGGGCAGCTCGAAGGGCATGGCCAGGGCGCGCAGGAGCTTGTCGGCGACCTGTTCGATGGCGGCGATGGCGGCCTGCGGCTCGGGGTCGAGGTTTTCCAGCATCAGCACGAACTCGTCGCCGCCCAGGCGCGCCAGGCTGTCTTCCTGGCGCAGCTGATCGAGCAGGCGATCGCCGACCTGCTGCAGCAGCAGGTCGCCCATGTCGTGGCCGAGGGTGTCGTTGAGCTGCTTGAAATTGTCCAGGTCGATGAACAGCAACGCGCCCTCGCGGCGGTTGCGCGCGCTGCGCGCCAGGGCGAACTGCAGGCGTTCGAGCAGCAGGCGGCGGTTGGGCAGGCCGGTCAGTGCGTCGTAGTAGGCCAGTTGGTGGATCTGTTCGAGGTTCTTCTTGTGCTCGCTGATGTCGGTGGAGATGCCGCACAGGGCGTAGATGCTGCCGTCGGCGGCGCGCAGCGGCAGCTTGACCGAGAGGTAGGTGCGCTCGCGCCGGCCGTTGCGCGAGCGGTTGGTTTCCTCGGTTTCCATGCGCTCGCCGCGCAGCACGCGGCGGTCGTTGTGCTGCAGCGCCAGCACGGTCTCGGCGTCGAAGAAGGCGGCATCGGTCTGGCCGATCACCTGCGCCGGCGGCAGCCCGAACAGCTCGCAGACCTTGCGGTTGGCGTACTGGTAGCGAAATTGCGGGTCCTTGATGTAGATGTAGGCCTCGACGCTGTCGAGGATGGTGTTCAAGCGTTCTTCGCTGGCCTTGAGGTGACGGGTCTTGTCCGCCACCTGGCGGCGCAGCAGCAGGCCACCGCCGACGGCCAGCGCCAGCAGCAGGCCGAGCGTCGCCAGGCCCCACCAGAGCAGGGTGGGCACGCGCCAGCGCGCCTGCTCGCCGCCCCAGCGCTGCAGCACCTGGTAGTAGATCGAGTCGGGCGCGTCCTGCCAGGCCTGCAGATGCCGGTCGATGGCGCTCAGCAGGTCGGCGTTGCTGCCCTTGCGCGTGGCATAGAACAGCTGCGCCGGCTGGAACATGATCGGCGTGCCGGTCAGGCGGTAGCTGGGCGCGTTGAAGTCGCCGAACAGATGATTGGCCGCCACCGCATCGGCCTGGCGCGCCACCACCAGCTCGAAGCCCTGGCGCAGATCGCGCAGCGGAATCATCTGCGCCTGCAGGCCGAAGCTGTACAGCAGGTTCTGCAGGTACTGGTACTGGATCGAACCCTCCAGCGCGGCGATGCGCAGGCCGCGCAGGTCGAGCACGCTGCGCAGCTGCACTTCCTCGTGGCTGTACAGCTGCGACCAGCTGAACAGCGACGGCACGCGGTGGAAATCCAGCACGCGGGCGCGCTCCTCGTTGAAGGCGACGTCCGGCAGCAGGTCGATCTCGCCGTCCTGGGCCAGCTGCAGGCACTGTTGCCAGGCGCAGGGCACGGGCTGCAGCTGCCAGCCCTCCTCGCGGGCGATGGCCAGCAGCAGTTCGCCGAGGATGCCGGCGGGCTGGCCCGCGTCGTTCTGGAACAGCTTCGGCTCGTTGGCATACAGGCCGACGCGCACCGTGCGCGCCTCGGCCAACAGCGGCCAGGCGCCCGCCAGCAGGGCCAGGCACAGGGCCAGGCGCTGGGCGAACGGGCGGAGACGGATGGACGGCGTGGCGGGCTTCATGCGCGAGTCGGCTTCCCTTCGGTGGAGGTCCAACAACCTGAGTTGCAGTATGGCCTGCCGCGGCGAGGATGCGAGCCGGGCGGTCGTTCGAGGCGCGGGCCCTCAGTCGGCCCAACCGCGATAGACATGGGTCATCGGCCGCGGGCCCTTGAGGTAGCCGCTGTCCAGCTGGCGGATATGAAAACCGCCGGCCTCGATCAGCGCGGGGATGTCGCGGTCCAGGTGGCAGCCGCCGGCCAGCGGTTTCCACCAGGGCGTCAGGCGCTTTTGCCAACGAACCACGGGTAGATCCGGGGCCAGGCCGTGCTCGCCGAACAGCAAGCGGCCGCCGGGCTTGAGCACGCGGCGCATCTCGCGCAGGGCCGCTACGGCGTCGGGGATGGTGCACAGGGTGAAGGTGCAGACGATATCGTCGAAGCTGGCGTCCTCGGCTTGGATCTGCCCCAGTTCCAGGGCGATCATTTCCACCGGCACCGCGCAGGCGGCGGCGCGGCTGCTGGCCAGGGCCTGCATCGCGGCGGACGGGTCGACGCCGACCACCGCGCTGACCTGCTCGGGGTCGTAGAAACCCAGGTTGAGGCCGCTGCCGATGCCGATCTCCAGCACCCGCCCACGCGCCAGGGGCACGAGCTGCGCGCGCAGCTTCATCACGTCGCCCATGCCGCAGGCGAAATCGATCAGGTGCGGCAGGATATGGCGCTCGTAGAGGCCCACGGTTCAGGCCTCGTCGGCGTCGTCGTCAGCCTCGTTGTCGCCGCGAAAGGCGGCGAAGCACTTGAGGCTGTGGCTCGCGTCGCTGCCGTCGAGGCGCCAGCTGTCGTCCTCCGCGACGTGCCGGGCGGCCTGCACCGCGGCCAGGGAGAACTGCCACAGGCGGCGCTCGCGACCATCGATGCAGTGCACCTGCAGCAGTGGCTTGGTCGCGCTGTCGGCGCTGACGCTGCCTGCGCTGACCTGGGCCAGCAGTTCGGTGTCGAGGTCGAACTGCCAGGCGTGCAGGCCGTCGATCTCCAGCATGTCGGCGTTTTGCAGGGCTTCGATCAGGCTTGTCGGTTGCATGGCTTCGTCCACGGCGTCAGCGCCCGAGGCGGCGCAGGTCGGAGGACTCTATCACGCGCACGCCGTCCTCTTCCTCCAGGGCCAGGCGCCACAGCGCGCGGGCCAGGGCGCAGGCTTCGATGCCGCGGTACTTGCCCGGCAGCCAGCGCAGCAGCGGCGCGGCCAGGCGTTCGCCGAGGCGGAATTCGCGGCGCGCGCCGAGCAGCAGCGAGGGGCGGACGATGGTCAGTTGCGGCCAGTCCATGGCTTGCAGCGCCTGTTCGGTCTCGCCCTTGACGCGGTTGTAGAACACCGAGGAATTAGGATCGGCGCCGAGGGCGCTGACCACCAGCAGATGCCGCGCGCCCAGCTCGCGGGCGCGGCGGGCGAAGGCCAGGACCAGGTCGTGATCGATGGCGCGGAAGGCCTCCTGCGAGCCGGCCTGCTTGATCGTGCTGCCCAGGCAGCAGAAGGCGGTGTCGACGGGCCCGGCCAGCTGCGGCAGCAGCTCGGCCAACTCGCCCACCGGGTTGTCCAGGTGGGCGTGGGCGGCCAGCGGCCGGCGCGTCGGCGCCAGCACGCGGGCCACGGTGGGTTCGCTGAGCAGGCGGTCGAGCAGGTGTTCGCCGGTGAGGCCGGTGGCGCCGGCGAGCAGGATGTGCTGCGGGGTCAGGTACATGCAGTTGTCTCTTGTCCGTTACAGCTGAGCTTAGTCGTTGGCGTCGTTGCTGGCCGAATGTAAATGAGCATCCGAGCCTGTTTTTAACGTAGCGGGGCCGACGCGCAGCAGATCGTACGCAGGTTCTCAGTCGTTGTCGTCGTTGCTGGCCACGGCGCTGAGGGCGCGTTCGGCCTGGCTCTGGCGCAGGCTGCGCCAGTGCTGGAGCACGCCGCGCGGGGCCCAGATCTGCGGTTCGGAGGCTTGATAGTCGTCGGCCTGTTCGCGTTCGGCGACGCGTTCCTTGGCCAGTTCGAAGGCGCGTTCGAGGTTGTCGGTCTCGCCCAGGGCCTCGGCGAACAGGGCGCGGCCGAAGTAGGTGAAATCGTTCTCTTCGCTGCAGCCGAAGGATACCCGGTCGGCGCGCGCGGCGGTCATCACCAGGGTCTTGTCGTCCTTGAGCGGCGGGATGAAACCGCCGGAATAGCAAGCCGAGATCACCACCACCTTGTGGCGCTGCTTGAGCGGGGCGAGCAGCGCGGCCAGCTCGCTGGCGGGCAGGTCGGCCAGCTGCAGGCGCGGCTGGTCGAGGTTGAGCTCGTGCTCGCGCGAGCCGTGGCTGGTCAGGTAGATGAACACCAGGTCTTCCTCGCCGCTGCGCTCGGCCAGGGCCTGCACGGCGCGGCTGAGGTTCTCGCGGGTGGCCAGCGGGCGGTCGGCGAGGTGGTCGCGGTGGTTGATCAGGCTGATGCTGCCGTGGGCGCCGAAGCGCTCGCGGAGCAGGCGGCTGACGTAGTCGGCCTCGCGCATGAACACGCTCTGCTTGCCGTCGCCGGCCAGGGTCAGGGCGTACAGCTCGCGCGCCGGAGTGGAGGCGGGCAGCGCGGCGATGGCCTCGTCGAGCAGCCGGCCCTGCTGCAGCAGGCCCAGTTCCAGGGCATCCGGCAGGGCCTGGCCCTGTTCGTCGCGCACGCGCCGGCCGCGTTGCCAGGTGCCGGCCTGGCGGCTGCCGTCGGCCTGGGTCAGGGTGCCGTTGCCGGCATAGTCGCCGGCGACGAACTGGCCCTGGTAGTGGCTGCCGTCGGCCAGGGTCAGCAGGCCCTCGCCCTGGTAGCGCCACTCCTCGAACTGGCCGACATAGCGGCTGCCGTCGCTGCCGATGTACTCGCCCGGGCCGCCGAGCACGCCCGCGCTGAATTCGCCGCTCCAGACGTCGCCGGCCGCGCTCTGGTAGCGGCCCTTGCCGTGGAACTCGCTGTCCTTGAAACCGCCGCTGTAGGTGTCGCCCTCGGCGTTGCCGAAGCTGCCCTGGCCGTTGAGCTGGCCCTGGCTGAACACCCCGCTGAACTGGTTGCCGTAGGCGTCGCGGCGGACCCCCTGGCCCTCGGGCTGGCCATTGACGAACTGGCCCTGGAAGCTGCTGCCGTCGGCCGTTTCGAGTTTGCCCAGGCCGTGGAAACGGTCGTCGGCGAACTCGCCCTGGTAGCGCTGGCCGCCCTGTTCCAGCAGGCCTTCGCCGGCGAAGCGGTTGCGCGCGAAACCGCCCTGGTAGCGGCTGCCGTCGCTGTAGGTGAGGGTGCCCTGGCCGTGGAACATGCCCTGGCGAAATTCCCCCAGGTAATGTTCGCCGCCCGGGCCCTGCCATTCGCCGGGGCCGTCGAGCTGGCCGTCCTTGAACCGGCCGACGAACCAGCTGCCGTTGCGGTAGTCCAGGCGCCCCGGGCCCTGCAGCAGGCCGTCGACTATCTCGCCGCGGTACTGCGCGCCGTCGGGCAGCACGGCATCGGCCGGCAGCAGGCTGCGCACCTCGTCGCAGCCGCCGAGCAGCAGGGTCAGGCAGAGGGGCAATAGGCGCGGCACAAGCGGCTTCATGGCAGACGTCCGGGTCGGGGCATTGCCGGCAGTATGCCGCAAGCGCGGGCGCTTGCGCTGCTGCGCCGCACGCTTTGGCGAAGGGCGGGGCGGAGCCCGCCGCGAGGGGTCAGACGAAGCAGAGGGTCAGCGGTTCGGCGATATAGGCCGGTTTCTCCTGGCCTTCGATCTCCAGCACGGCGCGGGCCTTGAGCAGCCACTGGCCGGGGTTCTTCTCGTTGGCGTCGGTCAGGGTCACCGTCAGGCGCACCTTGGAATCGACCTTCACCGGCTGGATGAAGCGCACGCTGTCGAGGCCGTAATTGACCGCCATCTTCAGGCCCTGGGGCATGATCATGATGCCTTCCATCAGCATCGGCACCAGCGACAGCGACAGGAAGCCGTGGGCGATGGTGGTGCCGAAGGGGGTCAGCTTGGCCTTTTCCGGGTCGACGTGGATGAACTGGTGGTCGCCGGTGCATTCGGCGAACTGGTTGATGCGCTGCTGGTCGATGGTCAGCCACTCGGACTTGCCGAGTTCCTTGCCAACATAGTCCTTGAGCTCTGCTACGGGTACGAACGGCATAGTTCCTCCTTGAGGACGCGGGTGTTGTTGTTTTTGCGTGGAACCCTTGCCGGCTAGATCATCACGAGGCCGGCAGCGGGTCAAGCCTGCTTCGCCGCACTGAATGACGCGGCATAGGCGCGGCAGGCGTGGCAAGATAGGGGCCAGCGCGCGGCCATCGCGCCTATAATGGCCGGCATGTCCTTGAAGATGCCCGAATACCCCTGAGAACTCGTTGGCGATCTGCTGCGCGGCGGCTTTGCTGCGTTGGCGAGCGCAAACAGCTTCCGCCATTCGGCATCGCACCTTTCGGAGATCTTGCCCATGCTGCTTCGCGGCCTGTCCTGGCTGGTGTTGTGCCAGTTGCTCGGTACCGCCCTCAACGTCCTGCTGCTGCCCATGCTGCCCGGGCCGATCATCGGCATGCTGTTGCTGCTGGTCTTCCTCATGCTGCGCGGCGAGGTGGGCGAGCCGCTCAGCGTCGCCTCCAGCAGCCTGCTCAAGTACCTGCCGCTGATCCTGGTGCCGCCGGCGGTGGGGGTGATGGCCTATGCCGGCGACATCCTCGCCGACTTCTGGGCGGTGGCCGGCGCGCTGCTGCTGTCGCTGCTGCTGTCGGTGGCCTTCGCCGGCTGGCTGATGCAGAAGCTGATCGAGCGCCAGCAGCGCCGGGAGCAGGCATGAGTCCGGACTGGCAGGGCGCCTGGCAGGCGCTGACCCATCACCCCTTGTTCGGTATCGGCATCACCCTGGGCGCCTACCAACTGGCCATCGCCGCCTACGAGCGCACCCGCTGGGTGTTCCTGCAGCCGGTGCTGGTGTCGATGCTGACGGTGATCGGCATCCTGTTGCTCTGCGGCCTGAGTTTCGCCGAGTACAAGAGCAGCGTCGCCGCCCTGACCCTGCTGCTCGGCCCGGCCACCGTGGCCCTGGCGGTGCCGCTGTACCTCAACCTGCGGCGCATTCGCCAGCTGTTCTGGCCGATCGTGCTGACCCTGCTGCTCGCCGGTACCCTGGCCACCGTGTTGGGCGCCGGGCTGGCCTGGCTGTTCGGCGCCGAGCGGCTGATGCTGATGAGCATGGCGCCGAAATCGGTGACCTCGCCGATCGCCATGCTGGTGGCCGAGCAGATCGGCGGCATCGCCGCGCTGGCGGCGGTGTTCGTCATGCTCACCGGGGTCATCGGCGCCATCGTCGGGCCCTCGTTGCTGCGCCTGTGCGGGGTGCAGCATCCGGCGGCGCAGGGCATGGCGCTGGGCATCACCGCGCATGCGGTGGGCACGGCGCGGGCGTTGCAGGAAAGCGACGAATGCGGCGCCTTCGCCGCCCTGGCCATGAGCCTGATGGGGGTGATCACCGCCGTGCTGTTGCCGCTGGCGATCATTCTGCTGCTGTGAGGTGACGATGAATCTGCCGCTGTTTCCGCTTAATACCGTGCTGTTCCCCGGCTGCATGCTCGATCTGCAGATTTTCGAGGCGCGCTACCTGGACATGATCAGCCGCTGCATGAAGCAGGGCAGCGGTTTCGGCGTGGTCTGCATCGTCGAGGGTGAGGAGGTCGGCGAGGCCGCCAGCCGCTTCGCCGCGCTCGGTTGCGAGGCGTTGGTGCGCGACTTCCAGCAGCGGCCCAACGGCCTGTTGGGGATTCGCGTCGAAGGCGGACGGCGCTTCCGGGTACGCAGCGCTCAGGTGCTGCCGGATCAGCTGACCATCGCCGAGGTGGACTGGCTGGACGAGGCCGCGGAACGCCCGCTGCTGGCCGAGCATGCCGACCTCGCCGCGCTGCTGGCGGCGCTGGCCGAACACCCGCTGGTCGCCTCGCTGGGCATGGGCGGCGTGGCCGTCGGCCAGGCGCAACTGGCCAACCAGCTGGCCTACCTGTTGCCGCTGGAGCCGGCGCAGAAACTGCAGTTGCTGCAGCAGGACGACCCCGGCGCGCGCCTGGCCCAGCTGCAACTGTTGCTCGAGCAGTTGCAGGGTGAGTCTGGCGGCTGAGCTAGCAGGCCGTTGAAAAACGTAGGCGAGGCAGCCAGCGCAAGGCAAAAACAGGTGAAAAAGCGGAGTTTACGAGTAGTAAATGAGCATTTGACCGGGCTGGCGTTCCAGCCTGTTTTTAACGTCGCGATGGCAACGCAGGTAGTTTTTCAACAGCCTGCTAGGGCGTGCCCATCCCTGCCGCCTGCATAAACAGGCGCAGCAACCAGGACAGCGCACCCAGGGCCAGTACGCTGCAGCCCCAGATCAATACCAGCCAGCCCAGGCGCTGCCACAGCGGTTTCTTCTCGGCATCGTGCATGGCGCGCCCTCAGTGGTAACCGTCTTCCTGGGTCACCTTGCCGCGGAACACGTAGTAGCTCCAGGCGGTGTACATCAGGATGAAGGGGATGATGAACAGCGCGCCGACCAGGATGAAACCCTGGCTCTGCGGCGGCGCGGCGGCCTCCCAGATGCTGATCGACGGCGGGATGACGTTGGGCCACAGGCTGATGCCCAGGCCGCTGTAGCCGAGGAAGATCAGCACCAGGGTGAGCAGGAAGGGCGAGTAGTGGGCGTTGTCCGCCACCGCCTTGAGCAGCGCCCAGGTGCAGACCAGCACCAGCACCGGCACCGGCATAAACCAGAACAGGTTCGGCAGGCTAAACCAGCGCTCGGCGATCTCCGGGTGCGCCAGCGGCGTCCACAGGCTGACGATGCCGGTCACCGCAAGCAGGACGAACACCAGCGGCCGCGCCAGGTCGTGCATCTGCAACTGCAGGCGGCCTTCGGTCTTCATGATCAGCCAGGTGCAGCCGAGCAGCGCGTAGGCGGCGATCAGCGCCAGGCCGCAGAACAGCGAGAAGGGCGTCAGCCAGTCCAGGGCGCCGCCGGCATAGGTTCGCTCGACCACCTCGAAACCGTCGATATAGGCGCCCAGCGCCACGCCCTGGAAGAAGGTGGCGGTCAGCGAGCCGCCGATAAAGGCCTTGTCCCACAGGTGGCGCTTGGCTGCCTTGGCCTTGAAGCGGAACTCGAAGGCCACGCCGCGGAAGATCAGCCCCAGCAGCATCAGGATCAGTGGCAGATAGAGGGCGTCGAGCACCACCGCGTAGGCCAGCGGGAAGGCGCCGAACAGCGCCGCGCCGCCGAGCACCAGCCAGGTCTCGTTGCCGTCCCACACCGGCGCCACGGTGTTCATCATCACGTCGCGCTCGCCCTCGTCCCGGACGAAGGGGAAGAGGATGCCGATGCCCAGATCGAAGCCGTCCATCACCACGTACATCATCACGCCGAAGGCGATGATCACCGCCCAGATCAGCGAAAGATCGATACCCATATTCAGGCCCTCCCGCCCGGCAGATCGGTTTCCGTGTCGTCGAAGTCCTCTTGCGCCGCCGACAGCGGCCGCGACGGCGTGCGCGGCTGGCCCGGGCCGCCCTGGGTGACTTCCTGGCCCTCGTCGATCTGCGGGCCCTTGCGCACCAGGCGCAGCATGTAGCCGATGCCGGCGCCGAACAGGGCGAAGTAGACCACCACGAACAGCGCCAGGGTCAGGCTCATCTGCGCGAAGCTGTGCCCGGACGAGGCGTCGGCGGTGCGCATCAGGCCCTGGACGATCCACGGCTGACGGCCGATCTCGGTGGTGTACCAGCCGGCGAGGATGGCCAGGATGCCGGACGGGCCCATCCACACCGCCAGGTGCAGGAAGGGCCGCGAGGCGAACAGCCGGCCGCGGTAGCGCAGCCAGGTGCCCCAGAGGCCGACCAGGATCATCAGCAGGCCCATGGCGACCATCACCCGGAAGGTCCAGAACACTATGGTGGCGTTGGGCCGATCCTCGGGCGCGAACTCCTTCAGCGCCGGCACCTGCTGATCCAGGCTGTGGGTCAGGATCAGGCTGCCCAGCGCGGGAATCTCGATCTTGAAGCGGGTTTCCTCGCGCTGCATGTCCGGCCAGCCGAACAGGATCAGCGGGGTCGGCTCGCCGCTGCTGTTGTCCCAGTGGCCTTCCATCGCGGCGATCTTGGCCGGCTGGTACTTCAGCGTGTTGAGGCCGTGTAGGTCGCCGATAAAGGCCTGCACCGGCGCCACCAGCAGCGCCATCCACACCGCCATCGACAGCATCTTGCGGATCGCCGGGTTGTCGCGGCCGCGCAGCAGGTGCCAGGCCGCCGAGGCGCCGACAAAGAAGGCGGTGGCGAGGAAGGCCGCCGTGGCCATATGCGCCAGGCGATAGGGGAACGAGGGGTTGAATACCACGGCAAACCAGTCCACCGGGATCACCCGCCCGTCGACTATCTCGAAGCCCTGCGGGGTGTGCATCCAGCTGTTGGAGGCGAGAATCCAGAAGGTCGAGATCAGCGTGCCGATCGCCACCATCAGCGTGGAGAAGAAGTGCAGGCCCGGGCCGACGCGGTTCCAGCCGAACAGCATGACGCCGAGGAAACCCGCCTCGAGGAAGAAGGCGGTGAGCACCTCATAGGTCAGCAAGGGGCCGGTGACCGCCCCGGCGAAGTCGGAGAAGGCGCTCCAGTTGGTGCCGAACTGGTAGGCCATGACCAGGCCGGAGACCACGCCCATGCCGAAGTTGACCGCGAAGATCTTCGCCCAGAAGTGATAGAGGTCGCGGTACACCGTCTCGCCGGTTCTCAGCCACAGGCCTTCGAGCACGGCCAGATAGCTGGCCAGACCGATGGTGATGGCGGGGAAGATGATGTGAAAGGAAATGGTGAAGGCAAACTGGATTCGGGCGAGATCGAGCGCCTCTAAACCGAACATGGCACATCCTCATACAGGTTATCTCGGACCCGGCACGGTCAGCCGGGCCACAGACTCCAGGCGTTGGAGTCACAGCAAGGCGCAATTGTTCTTGTCGAGCGAGGCGCAGCGGAGGTCGGGCCCAATGGCCCGCAGGCGCAAACCCACCAAGGTTGTATTGACCTGGATCAATCCACGACGAAAAGACTAGCGGGTCTGGGCGTGCTTGACGCTGTGGTGATTTGCCGCGCGGCAGGCCACCGCAGGGGCGTAGGGTGCGCAGCCGGGCAAAAAACGCCGGGAGCGTTTTTTGGCGTCGCGCCGCGACGGCCCGCAGGCTGGCCGCCAGGGATGGCAGGCCGCAAAAAAGGCTATGTCCCAATTGCATGTTGCACGGCGACAAACCGTAGGTTGGGTTGAGGCGCGCAGCGACGAAGCCCAACGAGACATGCCGATGCCCGTTGGGCTTCGCTGCGCTCAGCGCCAACCTACCCATCCATGTAATACCTAACGGGTACATAGCCCAAAAAGGTTATGCCCCAATTGCATGTTGCACGGCGACAAACCGTAGGCTGGGTTGAGGCGCGCAGCGAAGCCCAACGAGACATGCCGATGCCTGTTGGGCTTCGCTGCGCTCGGCGCCAACCTACCCATTTATGCAACAGCTAAGGGGTACATAGCCCAAAAAGGTTATGCCCCAATTGCATGTTGCACGGCGATAAACCGTAGGTTGGGTTGAGGAGCGCAGCGACGAAGCCCAACGAGACATGCCGATGCCTGTTGGGCTTCGCTGCGCTCGGCGCCAACCTACCCATCCCTGCAATACCTGGGTACATAGCCCAAAAAAGGTTATGCCCCAATTGCGTATTGCACGGCGACAAACCGTAGGTTGGGTTGAGGAGCGCAGCGACGAAGCCCAACGAGACATGCCGATGCCTGTTGGGCTTCGCTGCGCTCAGCGCCAACCTACCCATTCATGCAACCGCTAACGGGTACATAACCCAAAAAAAATAGGCGGCCGCGCATCGCGCGGGCCGCCCCAATTCACGGAGTTGCTTACATCCCGTGAGCGCGATGACTGGCGCTCACCGACATTGGATTACTTTTCCAGGATCGCGGTCACACCCTGACCGCCGGCGGCGCAGATGGAGATCAGCCCGCGCCCTTGGCCTGCCGCCGCAAGCAGCTTGGCCAGGTTGGCGACGATGCGCCCGCCGGTGGCGGCGAAGGGGTGGCCGGCGGCCAGCGAGCTGCCCTTGACGTTCATCCGGCTGTGGTCGATGGCGCCCAGCGGCGCGTCCAGGCCCAGGCGCTCACGGCAGTAGTCGGCGTCTTCCCAGGCCTTGAGGGTGCACAGCACCTGGGCGGCGAAGGCCTCGTGGATCTCGTAGTAGTCGAAGTCCTGCAGGCTCAGGCCGTTGCGCGCCAGCAGCCGCGGCACGGCGTAGACCGGCGCCATCAGCAGGCCCTCCTTGCCCCGGACGAAGTCCACCGCCGCCGCCTCGCCGTCGCGCAGGTAGGCCAGCACCGGCAGGCCGCGCGCCTTGGCCCAGTCCTCGCTGGCCAGCAGCACCAGCGAGGCGCCGTCGGTCAGCGGCGTGGAGTTGGCCGCGGTCAGGGTGCCGCGCGGGCCGCGCTCGAAGCAGGGCTTGAGGCTGGCGAGCTTGTCGGCGCTGATATCGGCGCGCAGGTTCTGGTCGCGGGTCAGGCCGCGAAACGGCGTGAGCAGGTCGTCGTGCCAGCCTTCGGCATAGGCGGCGGCGAGTTTCTGGTGGCTGGCCAGGGCCAGCTGGTCCTGCTCGTCGCGCGGGATGGCCCAGCGCTGCGCCATCAGCTCGCAGTGCTCGCCCATCGACAGCCCGGTGCGCGGCTCGCCGTTGCGCGGGATGGCCGGGGCCAGGTGGCGCGGGCGAATCTGCAGCAGGCTCTTGAGCTTGTCCATCGTGCGCTTGCCGCGGTTGGCCTCCAGCAGAATCTTGCGCAGCCCCTCGTTGACCCCGATCGGCGCATCGGAGGTGGTGTCGACGCCGCCGGCGATGCCGCAGTCGATCTGCCCCAAGGCGATCTTGTTGGCCACCAGCAGCGCCGCCTCCAGCCCGGTGCCGCAGGCCTGCTGCAGGTCGTAGGCCGGGGTCTCGGGCGCCAGGCGCGAGCCGAGCACGCATTCGCGGGTCAGGTTGAAGTCGCGCGAGTGCTTGAGCACGGCGCCGGCCACCACCTCGCCGAGGCGCTCGCCGTGCAGGTTGAAGCGCTCCACCAGGCCCTCGAGGGCGCTGGTCAGCATCTCCTGGTTGCTCGCCGTGGCGTAGGCGGTGTTGGAGCGGGCGAAGGGGATGCGGTTGCCGCCGACTATGGCGACCCGGCGTAGCTGGGCCATGCTGACTCCTTGCGAATAAAGATTGGGCTACAGGCTAGCGTGCGCCGCCGCATCTGCATTGGCCGCCTTGCCGCGGCCCCAGGCAGTGCGGTCAATTGCGCGTTGCCCGTCACTGCGTAGAGTGATGCAACTTTTGATGCGCCCGCAGGAGCCTTTCATGTCCGACCCTTACCTCGCCTTCGCCAACTCCGCCGCCGGCCGCCGCCTGGTCGGCGCCCTCGGCCTGCCGGCGCCGCTGCGCTTGGAGCGCTGGCTGGCCGGCCGCATGCGCCCGGTGGACGGCGCCCTGCTGCTCGGCGGCGAGGGCAACCTGCTGCCGGCCGTGCAGCCGTTCGCCGGCAAGCTCAGCGATCAGCTGTTCGCCGCCCGCGAAGGCCAGCTGGAGCTGCCGCGCTGGACCGCCGAGCACGGCCCCAAGCTCAAGGCGCTGCTGTTCGACGCCAGTGGCCTGACCCGCTTCGAGCAACTGATCGAGCTGCGCGACTTCTTCCAGCCGGCGTTCAAGGGCCTGGGCCACTGCCCGCGGGTGGTGCTGCTGGGGCGCGCCCCGGAAGCGCTGAAGGACCCGGTCGCCGCCAGCGTGCAGCGCTCGCTGGAAGGCTTCAGCCGCTCGCTGGGCAAGGAGATCCGCCGCGGCGGCAACGTGCAGCTGCTCTACGTCGGCAAGGGCGGCGAGCAGCCGCTGGAAGGCGCGCTGCGCTTCTTCCTGTCGCCGAAGAGCGCCTACGTCTCCGGCCAGGTGCTGCGCCTGGGGGGCTGCACCGAGCAGGTGCGCGACTGGACGCGGCCGCTGGCCGGCAAGAAGGCGCTGGTCACCGGCGCCTCGCGCGGCATCGGCGCGGCCATCGCCGAAGTGCTGGCGCGCGACGGCGCCGAGGTGATCCTGCTCGACGTGCCGCCGGCCGCCGCGGCGCTCGAGGCCCTGGCCGCGCGCCTGGGTGGGCGCGGCGTGGCCCTGGATATCTGCGCCGAGGACGCCGCCGCACAGCTTATTGACGCGCTGCCCGACGGCGTCGATATCCTCGTGCACAACGCCGGCATCACCCGCGACAAGACCCTGGCGAAGATGAGCGATGCCTTGTGGAACTCGGTGATAGACGTCAACCTCCGGGCCCCGCAGCTGCTGACCCAGGCCCTGCTGGACGCCGGCAAGCTGCACGACAACGGCCGCGTGGTGCTGATCGCCTCGATCAGCGGCATCGCCGGCAATCTGGGGCAGACCAACTACGCGACGAGCAAGGCCGGGGTGATCGGCCTGGCCCAGGCCTGGGCGCCGGCGCTGGCCAAGCGCGGCATCAGCATCAACGCGGTGGCGCCGGGCTTTATCGAGACGCAGATGACCGCCGCCATCCCGCTGGGCATCCGCGAGGCCGGGCGACGGATGAACTCGATGAGCCAGGGCGGCCTGCCGCAGGACGTCGCCGAAGCGGTGGCCTGGTTCGCCCAGCCCGGCTCCGGCGCGGTCACCGCGCAGGTGCTGCGCGTTTGCGGGCAGAGTCTGCTGGGCGCCTGAGTGGAATTGGTGGGCTAAAGCCCACCCTACCAGGCAGTAGGGTGGGCTTTAGCCCACCGATTCGACCGCTCGCCTCACACCTTGCCGCGCTTGCGAAACTCCACCGGGGTCTCGCCGACCCAGCGCTTGAAGGCGCGGTAGAAGGTGCTCGGCTCGGAGAAGCCGGTGCGCTCGACTATCACTTCGATGCGCTCGTCGGTCTTCAGCAGCAGCTCCTTGGCCAGCCGGCAGCGGTAGTCGGTGATCAGGTCGTTGAAGCGCACCCCGGCCATGGCCAGGCGTTCGCGCAGGCGCCGCGCCGGCATGTTCAGGCGCGCCGCCACCTGCTCCAGGGTGGCGCCGCCATCGACCAGCAGCTCGCCGATTAGCTCGCGCACCTGGCGCACCAGGTCCAGCCGCTCCACCTCGGCCAGTTGCCGACGGGCCAGCGACTCGTGCATGCGCAGCAGCTCCGGCGCGGCATGGCGCGAGGCCTTGTCCAGCACCGCGGCGTCGAACACCAGGGCGTAGTCCTCGGCGCCGAGCCGTGCGGGGCAGCCGTAGACCTGCTGGTAGCGCGCCGCCGGTGCGCCTGCGGCATGCATCAGGCGCACCTCGCGGGCGACGAAGGCGCCTTCGGTCAGCGCGTCGAACAGGCGGATCACCGCGCCGGCGAGCATCTCCGGAAAGTGCCGCGGCGTATCGGGTGCCAGGCCGAGGCTGAGCACGGCGCGTTCGCCCTGCACCTGCAGGCCGGCGTTGAGCGTGTCGGAGAGCAGGCGCACGTAGCGCAGGGCGTGGCGCAGGCCGCTGCCGAAGGTGTCGCTGGAGAGGAACAGGTATTCCAGCAGCAGGCCGTGGAAGGCCGGCAGGTGCTGGGCCAGGAACAGGCCGACATGCTCCTGTCCGCATTCGTCGCTGGTGGCTTTCCAGAACTGCGCCTGGGCGCTGTGCGGGAAGCGTCCGGCAGGCAGGCCGCCGGGCGCCAGGCCGACGCGCGCCAACACCCGGTCGGGGTCGGTTCCGCTGGCACGCAGGGCTTCGATTACCGGGCGCATCAGCGCCACATCGTCGGTCAGATCACGCATTTTCTAGGTTTTCTTGTTATCCGTGAGGCGCCGCCATCTTAGGGGCAGCGGAGGCCATGGCGCAAACCGGCGCGGCCGGCGGATTGACTGGCTTGCCGCAGCGGCGGGCAGCACAGCCAATGTCGGGACGAGCGGGGCGGCTAAGCTGCTGCATTCATTTGCCGAGGAGTTTGCCCATGGTCGTCGACTGGCTCGACCTCAACGCCCCGCCGGCCTTGCCCGGCCTGTTCCTGCGCGCCGCGTTGCGGCGCAAGGTGAGCGGTCGGCGCCTGCCGGAGCTGGGCCTGCGCTGCCCGGTGGAGGTCAACCCGGCGCATCTGGCGCGCTACCGCCAGGTCTGCGGCATCGCCGAGAGCGCCTATTTGCCGCCGGTCTACCCGCATATCCTCGCCTTCGGTCTGCAGATGAAGTTGCTTACTGACCGCCGCTTTCCCTTCCCGCTGCTCGGCCTGGTGCACCTGGAGAACCGCATCCGCGTGCTGCGCCCGCTCGGCGGCCTGGGGCCGTTCCAGGCCAGCGTGCAACTGGCCGACCTGCAGGCGCACGACAAGGGCGCCAGCTTCAGCCTGATCACCCGCCTGGAAGACCAGCTCGGCCTGCTCTGGGAGGGCGACAGCCGCATCCTCTGCCGCGCCCTGCGCCTGGATGGCCAGCCGCAGCCGCGCGCGGAGCAGGCGCCGTTGCCGCTGGCGCCGCTGGCCGACTGGGCGGCGCCGGCCGATACCGGACGGCGCTATGCGCGGGTGGCCGGCGACTACAACCCGATCCACCTGTATGCGGCCAGCGCCAGGCTGTTCGGCTTTCCCCGCGCCATCGCCCATGGCCTGTGGAACAAGGCGCGCTGCCTGGTCGAACTGCAGGCGCGGCTGCCGCTGGCGGGTTACGAGGTGGAGGTGCGCTTCCAGAAACCGGTGCTGCTGCCGACGCACGTCGCCCTGCAGGCCAGCGAACCCGCGGCGAGCGGCCAGTTCCGCTTGAGTGGCGAAGGCGACGTGGTGCATATGGCCGGCAGCTGGCAGCCGCTGCCAGCCTGAAGTAGCCCGGTGGGCGCACCGCCATCCCCGTAGGAGCCGGCTTGCCGGCGATCCGCGACTTGAAGCATCGCCGGCAAGCCGGCTCCTACGCAAAGCACCATTCCTCCGGGGCGATAGAACAGCTTCTATACCTTGCAGTGCGCCCTTTTCGAGCCGAAGCTATGCGGCTCGAAAGGAGCCCGTCATGAACCTGCCCGAACTCACCGCCCGCCTGCACGCCATCCGCGACGGCAACCAGTGGAAGCGCTTCCACAGCCCGAAGAACCTGGCCATGGCCGCCAGCGTGGAAATGGCCGAGCTGGTGGAGATCTTCCAGTGGCTCTCCGAGGACGAATCGCGCCAGTTGCCGGCGGACCAGCTGGCCCACGCCGGCCAGGAAGTCGGCGATATCGTGCTCTACCTGCTGCTGCTGTGCAGCGAGCTGGGCCTGGACATGGACGAAGTGGTACGGGCCAAGCTGGCCGACAGCGAAAGGCGCTTCGGCCAATGAGCGACCGCCACTTCGACGAGCTGGCGACCCGTTTCGCCGAGAAGATCTACGGCGGCGCCAAGGGCGCCATCCGCCTCGCCGTGCTTCAGGCCGACCTGGCCGAGGCGCTGCCGGAGCGCCCGCTGCGGGTGCTCGACGTCGGCGCCGGGCTCGGCCATATGAGCCTGTGGCTGGCCCAGCGCGGCCACCAGCTGACCCTGGCCGAGCCGGCCGCGCCGATGCTCGACGGCGCCCGCCAGCGCTTCGCCGAGGCCGGCCAGGCCGCCAGCTTTATCCAGGCGCCCTGGCAGGAGCTGCTCGGCCAGCTCGAGCAGCCCTTCGACCTGGTGCTGTGCCACGCCGTGCTGGAATGGCTGGCCGAGCCGGCGGCGATCCTGCCGGTGCTGCACCAGCTGGTCGCGCCCGGCGGCTGGCTGTCGCTGGCCTTCTACAACAAGGACGCGCTGGTCTACCGCAACCTGCTCAAGGGCCATTTCCGCAAGCTGCGCAAGGAGTGCTTCGCCGGCGAGGGGCAGAGCCTGACCCCGCAGCGCCCGCTCGACCCGCGCGAGCTGGCGGCGCAACTCGGCGCGCAGTGGCAGGTCGAAAGCCGCAGCGGCGTGCGCGTGTTCCACGACTACATGCCGCAGGAGTTTCAGGCCAAGGCCGAGCTGCTCGACCTGCTGGAAATGGAACTGGCCTACCGTCGCCACCCCAGCTTCGCCGGGCTGGGGCGCTACCTGCACTGGCTGTGCCGGCCGCGCTGAGCGGCCGCGATGGACGCCGCGGCAGGCCGGGCGTAGCCTGAAACCACTGGGTATGCCGCGCGCGACCACGGAGAACGCCATGCGCACCGCCATCGCCATCCTGTCATTGCCGCTGCTGGCCGCCTGCCAGAGCCCCAATCCCTACCAGGCGCAATCCCTGCCGATGCCGCCGGCGCCGCCCGAGGCCGCCCAGGTCTTCGACCGCAGCGCCTACCCGGCGCCGCCGCGCGACTACGGACGCTACCGCAACTGGAGCTGGCAGGGTGGCCAGCTGCCGGTGGGTAGCGCCTGGGCCGGCAGCGAGCTGCTGGCCGAGAGCCTCGGCAGCGGCCTCGACCAGCACGGCCTGCGTCCGGCGCCGGCCGGCCAGCCCGGCGACCTGCAGGTCAGCGCCTCGCTCAACCTGGAACGGCGCCTGCGCCAGTACTATGACGACTACGGCGCCTACTACGGCCATGGCCGCTACTGGGATGGCTACGGCGCCTGGGGCAGCGTGCCGCTGGTGCGCACCTACGAGGAGGAGGTGGCGGTGGTATACGTGCAGTTCTTCGACGGCCGCGACGGCCAGCCGGTGTGGAGCGGCAGCGGCGAGGCGCGCAGCGGCGGCAGCCAGCGCGAACGCGCCGATGCCCTGCGCGCCGCGGTCAAGGCCGCCCTGCGCGGCTACCCGCCCTATTGATACCAGAGGAGGAGCCGCCATGTTCCCGCGTCTACTGATTCTCCCGGCCCTGGCGCTGCTGGCCGCCTGCCAGAGCATCCAGGTCGAGCGCGACTACGACACCAGCCGCGACTTCGCCGCCTACCGCAGCTGGAGCTGGCAGGAGCCGGCGCTGACCTACAGCCCCAACGACCCGCGCCTGCACAGCGACCTCACCGAGCAGCGCATCCGCGACGCCACCGCCGAACAGCTCGACCAGCGCGGCCTGCGTCCGGCCGTCGGCGGCGCCCCGGCCGACTTGCGGGTGCAGGCGGCGCTGATCGTGGAGAACAAGCAGAACCAGGTCAGCACCTACCACGGCGGCTTCTGGGGCGGGCCCTGGGGCGGCTACTGGGGCGGCCCGGCCTACACCGAGACGCGCACCCTGGACTACCAGGTCGGCACCCTGCAGATCGACCTGATCGACGGCCGCGATGGCAAGCTGGTCTGGCGCGGCAGCGCCCAGCAGGTGCTGCGCAACAACGCGCCCAGCCCGGCCGAGCGCGCCGCGGCGATCCGCGAGACCGTGGCCAAGGTGTTGGCGCAGTATCCGCCGCACTGAGAGGTTCGCCACGCAGGTAGGGTGCGCCGCGCGCACCACGCCTCCTATTCATGGTGGTGCGCACGGCCTAGGCGGCCCCGCGACACCCTACGGCCAGGCGCCGTGACAATGGATTATTGCCAGGCGAGGCACTAGGCTCGGCATCTACTTCCCCCGACCGGTCCCGCCATGCTCACGACCTCCAGCCTCACCGTCCGCCCGGCGCAGGCCGCCGACCTCGCCGCGGTGGTGAGCTTTCCGCAGAACCCCGACGAACTCTTCTACTGCTACCCCAAGGCCAGCTGGCCGCTGAGCGTCGGCCAACTGGCCGCGGCCATGGCCGAGCGTCGCGACAGCACGGTGGTCTGCCTGGACGACCGGGTCGCCGGCTTCGCCAACTTCTACCAATGGCAGCACGGCGAGTACTGCGCCCTGGGCAACGTCATGGTGGCGCCCTGGGCGCGCGGCCAGGGCGTGGCGCAGCGGCTGATCGAGGCCATGGAGGCGCTCGCCCGTCAGCACTTCAAGGCCCGCGAGATGCGCGTGTCCTGCTTCAACGCCAACAGCGCCGGGCTGTTGCTCTATCCGCGCCTGGGCTACGCGCTCAGCGGCCTGGTCGAACGCCAGGATCACCGCCAGCAGCGGGTCGCCCTGCTGCAGTTCAGCAAGCCGCTGTGATGCCGCCGGCCGCCGCGGGCTGACGGGGCGGACAGGATTTGCGGCATAATCGCGCGCTCTTTGTTGCGCTGGAGATCGCCATGCCTGCCATACCCTGGTGGATGCTCGCCCTGCCGCTGGTCGCCGGCGCCTTCCTGCCGCTGCAGGCCGGGATCAACGGCCAGCTGGCCAAGCAGGTCTCCAGCGTGCTGGCGGCGGCCTTCATCTCCTTCGCCGTAGGCGGCCTGGCGCTGCTGCTGATGGTGCTGGTGCAGCGCGAGGCGCCGAGTTTCGCCGCGCTCAAGGGGCTGACCTGGTGGCACTGGAGCGGCGGCCTGCTCGGCGCCTTCTTCATCGCCACCGCCGCCTTCGCCGGACCGCGGGTCGGCGCGCTGCTGTTCATGGTGCTGGTGATCGCCGGCCAGCTGGGCATGGCGCTGCTGCTCGACCACTTCGGCTGGGCCGGTTTTCGCCAGGCGCCGATCAGCCTGGGCAAGGTCGCCGGCCTGTTGCTGATCGTCGCCGGGATCTGGCTGATTCGTCGCGGCTGAGTCTGCCGGCGCTTGCCCAGGCCAATGTTGGGAGTGGGGGCAAAGCGTAGGGTGGGCTTTAGCCCACCAGCGGTGATTGGCGTGGGCTAAAGCGGATCGCTGCCCGGCCCACCTACAAGGCGGAGTCAGTCGCGCTCGAAGCGGTAGAACAGGTTGGGTTCGCTGGCCAGGTAGAGGTCGCCGCGATTGTCGAAGGTCACCCCCTCGGCCTGCGGCACGCTGTCGCCCAGGCCGGCGAAGCCCCGCAGCAGGGAGCGGAAACTGACCAGCTTGCCGGCGCCGTCCAGCTCGATCAGCAGCTGCGATTCGTCGCTGAGCAGCACCAGGTGCCCGGTGCGTTCGTCGAAGTGCACGGACGACAGGTCGGTGGCGAACACCCCATGATCGATCCAGGCCTGGCGGTCGATGACCTCCAGGTTGAAGTCGCCGGCCAGGCTGCTTTTCAGGCCGCGGATTTCATAGAGCTTGCGCGGCGAGTGTTCCTTGACCACGAACAGGCGGTCGCCGGCGCGGTCGTAGCCCAGCCCCTCGAAGCCCTGGTTGCCGCCCAGGCCGATGCCCAGGGTCAGCGCCCGGTAATCCTCGCGAAACAGCGGCCCCGGCTGTTCCGGCACCTGAACCGCCACCAGACCGTGCTGGCGTTCCTCGGCCAGCAGCAACAGGCCGTCGCCCAGGTAGGTGACGCCTTCGACGTCTTCGAAACCGCTCAGCGGGTAGCGCCCGAGCAACTCGCCGTCCGGGCTCAGACGCAGCAGCTGTTCGGGGTTGTTGACCACGGCCCAGAGCTGGTCGCGGTCGTCGTCGTAGCTCAGCCCGGAGAAATTGTCCGTCACTCCCGCCACCGCCTTGGCCTCGATGCTCACGCGGTATTCCGGCAGCCACAGGCTGCGGTGTTCCCAGGCCTCTTCGTGCCAGCTGGTCTTGACCCAGAAGTACAGGCGGTCGTCCAGATGCAGGGCGCGCACCTGATAGACCATCAGCAGGACGAATAGCAACAGCGCCCATTTCCATGGGCTGACGACAGGTAGCCTTCCTAGCACCCCCTTGGCAGCGGACAGCATCGCTAAAGCGCTCGCAGACAGGTGGGAAAACGGCAGTATGGCGGCCCTGTGTTGCAGTTGAGCGCGCCTGCCGGCCTCGCAAGAGGCTGGCGTTCGACCGGGCGCTGCGCCATGCGTTCGGCCGGGGTTTTGGGCAAAAACGTAACCGGGTGTTAGACTGTGCGCCCTTTTCGCACGCCACGAACCTAGACAGGTCGCCATGACCCTGACTCAAGCGTACGCCTGGCTGCCTACGCCGCCATAAGTTTTCGTCCCCCTCTCGCGCCCGCGTCGGCCCTCGGCTGAGCGCGTGCGCCGCCGCGTGTCCGCCGTTGCGAATGGCCGGCGCACCTCTTTTCTCCGTTTTGTCGTCAACCCCTGTCCGCCTCGCGGCTGCGCGAGCATTGGCGGACCACAACCCTGGAATGTCCCGATGCTGCAAAGCCTGAAAAACACCTGGTTCTTTAATCTTCGCGGCGACGTGCTCGCCGGTCTGGTGGTGGCCCTGGCGCTGATACCCGAGGCCATCGCCTTCTCCATCATCGCCGGGGTCGATCCCAAGGTCGGCCTCTATGCCTCGTTCTGCATCGCCGTGGTGATCGCCTTCGTCGGCGGCCGCCCGGGCATGATCAGCGCCGCCACCGGGGCCATGGCCCTGCTGATGGTGACCCTGGTCAAGGAACACGGCCTGGAATATCTGCTGGCCGCCACCCTGCTGTGCGGGGTGCTGCAGATCGGCGCCGGCTACCTCCGGCTGGGCAGCCTGATGCGCTTCGTCTCGCGCTCGGTGGTCACCGGCTTCGTCAATGCCCTGGCCATCCTGATCTTTATGGCCCAGCTGCCCGAACTGACCAACGTCACCTGGCAGGTGTACGCCATGTGCGCCGCCGGTCTGGCCATCATCTACCTGTTCCCCTATGTGCCCAAGCTCGGCCAGCTGATTCCCTCGCCGCTGGTGTGCATCCTGTCGATGACCGCCGTGGCCATCTACTTCGGCCTGGATATCCGCAGCGTCGGCGATATGGGCGAGTTGCCCGATACCCTGCCGATCTTCCTCTGGCCGGACGTGCCGCTGACCCTGGAAACCCTGGCGATCATCTTCCCCTATTCGGCGGCGCTGGCCGTGGTCGGCCTGCTCGAATCGATGATGACCGCCACCATAGTCGACGACCTGACCGATACCGAGAGCGACAAGAACCGCGAATGCAAGGGCCAGGGCGTGGCCAATATCGCCTCCGGTCTGCTCGGCGGCATGGCCGGTTGCGCCATGATCGGCCAGTCGGTGATCAACGTGAAATCCGGCGGTCGCGGCCGCCTGTCCTGCCTGGTGGCCGGTGTGGTGTTGCTGTTGATGGTGGTGTTCCTCGCCGACTGGGTCAGCCAGATTCCCATGGCGGCGCTGGTGGCGGTGATGATCATGGTGTCCATCGGCACCTTCAGCTGGGACTCGCTGCGCAACCTGAAGAAATTCCCGCTGTCGACCAACCTGGTCATGCTGGCCACCGTGGCGGTGACGGTCTACACCCACAACCTGGCCTACGGCGTGTTCGTCGGCGTGCTGCTGGCGGCGATGTTCTTCGCCAACAAGATCGGCCACTTCCTCTATATCAGCTCGGAGACCGACGCCGACGGCCGCCAGCGCAACTACCAGGTGGTCGGCCAGGTGTTCTTCGCCTCCGCCGACAAGTTCGTCGCCGCCTTTGATTTCAAGGAGGCGGTTGCTAAGGTGAGCATCGACCTGTCGCGCGCGCATTTCTGGGACATCACCGCGGTCGCCGCGCTGGACAAGGTGGTGATCAAGCTGCGCCGCGAAGGCACCGAGGTAGAGGTGCTGGGCCTGAATCAGGCCAGCGCGACCATCGTCGACCGCTTCGGCGTGCACGACAAGGACAACGCCACCGACCTGCTGTCGGGCCACTGAGAAGGAGAACGACAATGACCCAGGTAATGGCCTGTATCGACGGTTCCCAGTCCTCCCCGGCGGTGTGCGACTACGCCGCCTGGGCCAGCCTGCGCTTGGATGCGCCGCTGTGCCTGCTGCACGTGCTCGACCACAAGCAGTACCCGCCGCGCAGCGACCTGTCCGGCAATATCGCCCTGGGCAGCCGCGAGCAGCTGCTGCAGGAACTGGCCGACCTCGACGAGCAGCGCAGCAAGCTGGCGCTGGAGCAGGGCCGTCTGGCCCTGGAGGCGGCCAAGGAACGCGCCCAGCGCGACGGCGTGGCCAATCCGCAGCTGCGCCAGCGCCATGGCGACCTGGCCGGCAGCCTGCGCGAACTGGAGAACGACATCCGTCTGCTGGTGATCGGCCGCCAGGGCGAGACCAGCGACGCCGTCAGCCAACTGGTCGGCAGCCAGCTGGAAAGCGTGATCCGCACCCTGCACCGGCCGATCCTGGTCAGCCCCGGCCAGTTCCAGGCGCCGCGCAGCCTGATGCTGGCCTACGACGGCAGCGCCACCTGCGACAAGGGCGTCGATATGCTCGCCGCCAGCCCGCTGTTCCAGGGCTTGCCGATCCACGTGGTGATGGTCGGTGCCGACAGCGACGATGCCCGCGCACAGCTGGAGCAGGCCAAACAGCGTCTGGTCGCCGGCGGCCACGAAGTACAGCTGGCGATCCGCGCCGGCGAGGTCGAGCCGACCCTGCACGACTACCAGGCCGAGCAAGGCATCGACCTGCTGGTGATGGGCGCCTATGGCCATTCGCGTATCCGCCAGTTCCTGGTCGGCAGCACCACCAGCCATATGCTGCAGACCAGCGTCAGCCCGCTGCTGCTGTTGCGCTGAGTGCCGGCAGACGGGCGGCGCACCGATACTGGCAGTTCGATATCTCGCTGATCGGCAAAAGGCGCTATGCTCAGGCCAGTAGTTGCTGTGATCACAAACAACATGACCGACGCCGAAGTACCGCGCCATCCCGCCGCCTTTGCCCTCTGGCGCGAAGTGCAAGACACCCGCGTGCGCACCCGTCTGGGCGGTTTCTACTACCTGCTGGCCTGGCTGCTGATCTGGCTGTTCAGCGCCGAGCCTGCCGCTCTGCTCGCCGTCGGCTTGGGCGGTAGCGCGCTGTTCTTCGTCCTGCTGCTGGCGCGCCAGCTGCACCGCCCCGGCCAGTTGGAAAGCCCGCAACAGTTGCAGCGCTGGCTCGACCAGCACTGGGGCCTGCTGCTGCTCACCTCGCTGTGCTGGGGCCAGGCCCACGCCTGGACCCTGTACCGCGCCGAATTCGCCGACTCGGCGCTGATCGCCACCCTGGCCACCGTCGCCTTCAGCACGGCGATGACCTTCAACTTCGCCATGCGCAAGCGCCGCGCCATGCTCGCCATCGCGCTGCTTTACCTGCCCGGCCTGGTGGTGCTGGCGTTGGAGTGGCCGCAGCAGCGCGCACTGCTGGTGACCCTGGGCTGCTACCTGAGCTACCTGCTGCTGGTGCTCGGCCGCAGTCACCGCGAATACCAGGCCACTTTGGCCCTGGAACTCAAGCTGCTGGAACAACAGGCGCGCCTCGACCTGCTCAGCCGCACCGACAGCCTGACCCAGTTGGGCAATCGCTACCAGTTCAACAACCTGTTCCCCAGCCTGGTGGCCAACGCCCGGCGCCGCGGCGAGCCGTTGTCGCTGGTGCTGCTGGATATCGACTGGTTCAAGCGGATCAACGACGAGTATGGCCATAGTTGTGGCGACGCCTGCCTCAGCGCCTTCGCCGAGCGCCTGCGCGAGGTGTTCCGTCGCGACGGCGACGCCCTGCTGCGCCTGGGTGGCGAGGAGTTCGGCGTGCTGCTGCCGAACACCGACCTCGCGCATGCCGCCGCCCTGGCCGAGCAATTCCGCCAGGAGCTGGCCCGCGACGGCCTGCGCCTGGGCGATCAGCGATTGCCGCTGACCGCCAGCCTCGGCGTCGGTAGCTTCGACGTCGACCAGGACGCCGAAGCCGAGGCCTTCTTCCGCCGCGTCGATCGCGCCCTGTACCGCGCCAAGGCGCAGGGACGCGATCGCCTGGTGCACGCCTGAGCGCTTGAAGCGTTCGAGTGGGGCGGACATGCCGAAGGCTTGTCCGCCGCATCGCCGGCCACGGTGGACAAGGCTGCGCCATGTCCACCCTACACAGGCGCGGCGCAACACATGAGCTTTGCTTTGCATGGTTTCGGTTCGCACTCCTGGAGAACTGCCAAAATGCCATCACTCGGCTAGGCTGATACTGTAGTGGTCGGAGTGCGCGCCATGCTGTCTGAAGTGAAGATGTCCAGCAGTGCCTTCAAGCTGTGGCGCGAGGCGAACGACGTGCACGCGCGCTCGCGTTTCGGCGGCTTCTACTACCTGCTGGCCTGGTGCCTGTTGTGGCTGACCAGCCGCTCGCCGACGCAAAACCTCTGGCTATGGCTGGCCGGCGGCCTGTTGCTGTTGCTGTTCGTCGCCCTGCGCATCCTTCACGAACCTCGCGAGCAGTGCGGCGAGATCGGCCTGCAGCTTTGGCTGCGCCAGCACTGGCTGCTGATGCTGCTGCAGGCGCTGCTCTGGGGGCTGATGCTGGCCGGGGTCGAGCTGAGCCGGGCGCTGGACGTCTCGCACCTGATGGTGATGCTCAACGTGGTGGTGTTCGCCACCGCAATGGCTTTCACCTACCCGATGCGCCGCGGCCCCTGCGCCCTGGCCATGCTGCTGATCTACCTGCCGGCCACCGCGGTGAAGTTCTGGCAGGAGCGCGGCGCGCCCGCCGAGTCGGTGGCGCTGCTGATCTACCTGGCCTACATGATGCTGTTTCTCTACCGCTGGCACCGCGAGTACCGCATCGGCCTGGAGCGCGAGATGCGCCTGCGCCAGCACAGCGAGGAGCTCGACCAGCGCAGCCGCACCGACGCCCTCACCGGGCTGGGCAATCGCTACCAGTTCAACGTGCTGCTGAGCAACTGGCTGGCCTACGTGCGCCGCCAGCACGGCCCGCTGGCCCTGGTGCTGCTGGATATCGACTGGTTCAAGCAGGTCAACGACCGCCACGGCCACAGCGCTGGCGACCTCTGCCTGCACCTGTTCGCCGAACGCATGCGCAAGGTGTTTCGCCGCGACAGCGACATCCTCCTGCGCCTGGGCGGCGAGGAGTTCGCCGTGCTGATGCCGCACACCGGCCTGGAGCAGGCCCTGCAGCTGGCCGAACGCTTTCGCCGCGAGCTGGAGCAGGAGCCGCTGCAGCTGCCGGCGCTGAGCCTGTCGATCACCTGCAGCATCGGCGTCGGCGACTACCTGCCGCTGTGCGACGACTCGCCGGAGGCCTTCTACAAACGGGTCGACGACGCCCTCTACCAGGCCAAGAGCAAGGGCCGCAACCGCGTCGAACTGGCCTGAGCCGGCCTGCCGGTGTGCGTAGGGGGCGCCGCGCGGCGATCCGCTTTAGCCTTGTAGGGTGGGCCGGGCGGCGATCCGCTTTAACCCACCAACGGTGGTTGGCGTGGGCTAAAGCCCACCCTACGGCCTTTGCACCCACTCCCAACGCTTAACACAGGCACAGCCTTATCCTGAGACGGCCGGTTAGACCGTCTTGGCCATGCGCCCGGCCAGCAGCGCCCAGCCCAGCAGCAGGGCGCAGAGGATCGCCAGCGGCCAGATGCGCCACTGCAGGTAGGGCGTCAGCCCCGTCATCGGCAGTACTTCGCCGTAGAGCACGCCCTGCTCGAACTGCGGCAGCTCGAAAACAATCTGCCCCTGCGGGTCGATCACCACGGTCATGCCGTTGTTGGTGGCGCGGATCATCCAGCGGCCGGCCTCCAACGCGCGCATCTGCGCCATCTGCAGGTGCTGCAGCGGGCCGATGGAGGTGCCGAACCAGGCGTCGTTGCTCACCGTCAGCAGGATCTCGCTATCGGCTGCCAGCGCCGCGGCGAATTCCGGGTAGACCACCTCGTAGCAGATATAGGGGGCCACCCGATAACCCTTGGCCAGCAGCGGCGCCTGCTCGGCCGGGCCGCGGGCGAAGTCGGACATCGGCAGGTCGAAGAAGGCGATCAGCCCGCGCAGCACTTCCTGCAGCGGCACGTACTCGCCGAAGGGCACCAGCTTCTGTTTGAGGTAGGTGCCCTGGCCGTCGCCGAAGCTGGTGATGGCGTTGTAGTAACGCAGCTCGCCTCGTTCATTGGCCTGGCGCACCGGCACCCCGGTGATCAGCGCGCTGCTGCGCTCGCGGGCGAAGCGATCCATCACGCCGATATAGCCTTGCGCCAGGTCCTTGAGTACCGGGATGGCGGTTTCCGGCCAGACCAGCAGGTCCACCCGCTCGGCGCTGAAGCTGAGGTCGCGGTACAGCGCCAACTGGGCGTTGAGTTGGGCCGGGTCCCATTTCAGGTTCTGTTCGACGTTGCCCTGCACGGCAGCGACCGTCAGGCTGTCGCCGGCCGGGCGAGTCCAGGGGCGATCCTTGAACGCCGGGCCGGCGACCCAGGGCGTCAGCAGCAGCACCAGGCCGACGGCGAGAAAAGCCGTGCGTGCCCGCAGGCGCGGCAGGTTGACCAGCAGCGCAGCGGACAGCGCCAGGCTGAAGGAAATCAGCCAGACCCCGCCGAGCGGTGCCAGGCCGGCCAGCGGCCCGTCCAGCTGGCTGTAGCCGGCGTAGAGCCAGGGAAAACCGGTGAGGAACCAGCCGCGGAACACTTCCTGAGCTAGCCACAGGGCGGCGAAGGCCAGGGCGTCGGCCAACGGCGCCTCGCTGCGCCGCAGCCAGCGCGCCCAGAGCGCGGCGGTGAGGGCGAAGAACAGGCCGAGGCCGGCGACGAAACCCAGGGTGAGGAAACCGGCCAGCGCCGGCGACGCGGCGCCGTAGTCGTGAATGCTGACGTAGACCCAACTGGTGCCGGCGGCGAACAGGCCGAAGCCGTAGCTCCAGCCGCGCAGCGCCGCCTGGCCGGGGCGCAGCTCGCGCAGGCCCAGGTAGAGCAGGGCAATCGACAGCAGCGCCAGTGGCCAGATATCGAAGGGGGCGAGGGCCAGCGGGGTGAGGGCGCCGGCGCCGAGTGCGAGCAGGTGGCCGGGCCAGCCCGGGCGAGTCATCCATTGCAACATGGGCAAGTCCTTGGATTCGGGTGGCGCAAGGGTAGGGGCAGGGAGCCGCCAGCGGCAAGCCTCAAGCGAAGGCAATTGCATGCATGGGTAGGGTGGACATGGCGAAGCCTTGTCCGCCATTGCCGGTTCCGCGGTGGACAAGCCTGGCGGCATGTCCACCCTACGCTTCCGCCGTTTGGATTGCGTTTCGCTGATCCACCTTACGCACTCGGCCTTGTAGGAGCCGCGCCCCGCGGCGAATCTCGGTGTGTGCGGCGGCGCAGAAGCCCAAAGCATCGCCCCGGGGACGGGGCTCCTACATGGATGTTGGCGGGCTAGAACCCGGCGAACTTCAGATAGCTGCCGGTAATCGCATCGCCCCAGAGCAGGGCGATCCAGCCGGCGATGGCCAGGTAGGGGCCGAAGGGGATCGGAGTGCCGGCGTCGCTGCCGCGCAGGCGCAGGATGATCACCCCGAGCACCGCGCCGACCAGCGACGACAGCAGGATGGTCAGCGGCAGGATCTGCCAGCCGCCCCAGGCGCCAAGCATGGCCAGCAGCTTGAAATCGCCATAGCCCATGCCTTCCTTGCCGGTGATCAGCTTGAACAGCCAGTACACCGACCACAGGCTCAGGTAGCCGGCAATCGCCCCCCACAGCGCGTCTTCCAGGCTGCTGAACAGGCCGAAGTAGTTGACGATCAAGCCCAGCCACAGCAGTGGCAGCACCAGTACATCGGGCAGCAACTGGTGGTCGGCGTCGATCAGGCTCATCGCCAGCAGGCCCCAGGCCAGCAGCAGCATGGCGCCGGCCTGCCAGGTAAAGCCGAAGTGCCAGGCGACGTAGCCGGAGAGCAGCCCGCAGGCCAGCTCCACCAGCGGGTAGCGCTTGCCGATCGGTGCCTTGCAGTTCGAACACTTGCCGCGCAGCAGCAGGTAGCTGATCACCGGGATATTCTCCCTGGGACGGATTTCATGGCCGCAGCTGGGGCAACTGGAATTGGGCAGCACCAGGTTGAACGTCTGCGCCTTGGGCGCCGGCGGCAACTCCAGCACCTCGCGCGCCTGGCTTTGCCAGTCACGCTGGAGCATCAGCGGCAGGCGGTAGATCACCACGTTGAGGAAGCTGCCGATCAGCAGGCCCAGCAGCAGGGCGCAGAAAACAAAGGCCAGCGCATGGCTGGCCAAAAAATCCAGCAGCATAAGTCAGCCGACCACCGCGCCCAGTTGGAAGATGGGCAGGTACATCGCCACGATCAGGCCGCCCACCAGCACGCCGAGCACCGCCATGATCATCGGCTCCATCAGCGTGGTCAGGTTGTCCACCGCGTTGTCCACTTCCGCTTCGTAGAAGCTGGCGGTCTTGTCCAGCATCTCGTCCAGCGAGCCGGCCTCTTCGCCGATGGCGGTCATCTGCACCGCCATGGTGGGGAAGATGCCGGTAGTGCGCATGGAGAAGTTCAGCTGGGTGCCCGACGACACATCGACCTTGATCTTGTTCACCGCATTGCGAAACACCACGTTGCCCGTGGCGCCGGCCACCGAGTCGAGCGCATCGACCAGCGGCACGCCGGCGGCGAAGGTGGTCGCCAGGGTACGGGCGAAGCGTGCAACCACGGCCTTGTAAAGAATGTCACCGACGATGGGGGCCTTGAGCAGGGCTCTGTCGAGGGCGTCGCGAAATTTCTCCGAACGTTTGTAGGTTTGGGTAAAGGCGAAGGTGGCGACGAACACCACGCCCAGCACCACGAACCACCAGCGCTGCAGGCCGCGGGAAAGGTTTACCACCATTTGGGTAAAGGCCGGTAGTTCCGCACCGAAGCCCTGGAACACCGACTCGAACTGCGGCACCACCTTGATCAACAGAATTGCGGTCACGATCACGGCCACCACTATCACCGCGATCGGGTAGGTCATGGCCTTCTTGATCTTGGCCTTGAGTGCCTCGGTCTTTTCCTTGTAGGTGGCGATACGATCCAGCAGGGTTTCCAGGGCGCCGGACTGCTCGCCCGAGTCCACCAGGTTGCAGTACAGATCGTCGAAATACATCGGCTTCTTGCGCAGGGAGGCGGCGAAGCTGTTGCCTGCGGCGACTTCCTGTTTCACATCGTCGATCAGCTTGCGCATATTGGGGTTGTCGAAGCCTTCGCCGATGATGTCGAAGGACTGCAGCAGCGGCACCCCGGCCTTCATCATGGTGGCCATCTGCCGAGTGAACAGGGCAATATCCATCGGCTTGATTTTCTTGCCTGCACCACCGAACAGCGGAGCGGCTTTCTTGCGCACCTTGAGCGGATTGATGCCCTGCTTGCGCAGTTGCGCCTTGACCAAGGCAGGAGATTGGCCGGACAACTCGCCCTTGACCTTGCCGCCTTTCCTGTCGGTACCTTCCCAGGCGAATACGCTGGTTTTTAGTGCTTTTGCCGCCATGGATTAATCCTTGGTCACGCGGTTGACTTCTTCCAGGCTGGTGATGCCCTGCATCGCCTTGAGCAGCCCGGAGGTGCGTAGATCGTTGAAGCCATCGGCTTTCGCCTGTGCGGCAATTTCGATGGAGTTGCCTTCCTCCATGATAATGCGTTGCAGAGAAGGCGTGATTTTAACTACTTCATAAATCCCCACCCTTCCTTTATAGCCGCCTTTGCAATTGTCGCAGCCATTGGGCGCGTAGAGCTTGAAGCTGCCGATCCTGCTTTCGGGGAAGCCCTCCTTGAGCAGAACCTCCCGCGGTACTTCCACTTCCTTCTTGCAGTTGCAGAGTTTGCGCGCCAGGCGCTGGGCGATGATCAGGTTGACCGAGGTGGCAATATTGAACGCCGGCACGCCCATATTGCGCAGGCGGGTGAGGGTTTCCGCGGCGCTGTTGGTGTGCAGGGTGGACATCACCATATGCCCGGTTTGTGCGGCCTTGATGGCGATCTCGGCGGTTTCCAGGTCGCGGATCTCGCCGACCATGATCACGTCCGGGTCCTGGCGCAGGAAGGCGCGCAGGGCCTGGGCGAAGTCCATGCCGTGCTTGGGATTGACGTTGACCTGGTTGATGCCTTCCAGGTTGATCTCCACCGGGTCTTCCGCGGTGGAAATATTGATATCCGTGGTGTTGAGGATATTCAGGCCGGTGTAGAGCGACACCGTCTTGCCCGAGCCGGTGGGGCCGGTGACCAGGATCATACCCTGCGGTTGTTTCAGAGCGGTCATATAGAGGTCTTTCTGGTACTCCTCGTAACCCAGTGCGTCGATGCCCATCTGCGCGCTGGTGGGGTCGAGAATCCGCATCACGATCTTCTCGCCCCACAGGGTGGGCAGGGTGTTGACGCGAAAGTCGATGGCCTTGTTCTTCGAGATCTTCATCTTGATCCGGCCATCCTGCGGCTTGCGCCGCTCGGAGATATCCAGCTGGGCCATGACCTTGAGGCGCGCCGACAGGCGGCTGGAGAGCTGGATCGGTGGGCGGGCGACCTCGTGCAGGATGCCGTCGGTGCGAAAGCGCACGCGGTAGACCTTCTCGTAGGGCTCGAAGTGCAGGTCGGAGGAGCCGCCCTTGATGGCATCCAGCAGCATCTTGTTGATAAAGCGCACCACCGGTGCATCGTCGGCGTCGCCGCCGGTACCGGCGTCGTCCTTGTCGTCGTTGACCGCCTCCACGTCCAGCCCATCGAGGTCGACGTCGGCCAGGTCTTCCATGCCGCTGGTGCCGGTATCGAAGAACTTGTCCAGCGCGTCGCCAAGGCGGTCGTCCTCGACCAGTAGCGCCTCGGTGCTGAGGCCGGTGCTGAACTGCACATCGGTAACGGCCTGGTGGTTGGTCGGGTCGGACAGGGCGATAAACAGCTTGTTGCCACGGCGGTACAGTGGCAGCACGCGGTGCTGGCGGCACAGCTTCTCGCTGATGACGTCGCGCGGCTGGCTGTCCTTGTCGATGGCCGTCAGATCGAAGAAGGGCACGCCGAACTGCTCGGCGGCGATTTCCGCCAGGGCGCGACTAGTGGCCAGCTTGTTCTGCACCAGATACGACACCAGGGGGATCTTGTTGCGCAGGGCCTGCGCCTGGGCCTGGCTGGCGGCGCGCTCGTCGAGCAGTTCGGCGTTGACCAGTTGCCGGGCCAGGCCGGTAAGAGAGGGGGCGTCGTTCATCGCACTTCGCTAATCGGATGTATAGAGAGTGCTGAACTTATAGCCCAATAGTGCGGCGAGCCCAAGTGCGGCATAACAAACTGACAAAAAATGTCATTTGCTGCCGTTGAAGGTTATTGCGTGGGCGAGAAAAGCTCGGGCAGCCCTTGTTGTGTGGGATTTGTAGAGTTGGCACGCCGACTGCTAGGTCTATGTCAGGTCGCTGACCTTAACCACAATAGGAGCTTGCCCATGAAGTCTCTCAAGAAACAAAAGGGTTTTACCCTGATCGAGTTGATGATCGTAATTGCGATCATCGGTATTCTCGCCGCCATCGCTATCCCGCAGTTCAACGAATACCGCCAGCGTGCTAACGACACCTCTGCTGTGGCGGATGTCAAGAATGGCACTACTTCGATTATTGCATCCCTACGGTAATGAACTGAGGACAAGATCATGAAAAAGATTTCTCTTGCTGTCGCAGGTTTGCTGTTTTCCGGTTTGGCCTCTGCTGTCCAGTTGCCGTCAACCGGTACAGTCTTTCAGACTGTGTGCTCGAATCTGAATGAGGACGTCAGAATTAACCTGACTACGGGTGTGGTTGCGGGTGTCAGCTGCACCAACGCCAGGGTCGCGCTTGCCGCTTGCCATACTGGTGGTATGCAGAAGTCGCGCTCTGTGGGGCAGAAGACTATTACGGTTCAAGTTGATGATGGCAGCGGTAATATGGTCGATCAGCAGCAAACGGTATCCTGCAGCGTGGGGACTGCTGATCCAGATTGTGCAACCGTTGCGGTGACAGGGGCCGCGGTTCCATCTTCTACCACGAATGCCGGTACCGTGAATAACCAGTATCCCGGTACTGGTGCTTGCACGGTAGGAGTGGCCGAGACCGTTGCAAACGGCTTGAACTAATTGCCTTTTAGGTGTTAGGGGGGGCTTGGCTCCCCTTTTTTATTTGTGGATAGCGGCGTGGGGTGGGGCTCCAATGGCGTCTCAGGTGTTTATCGCGCGGGGTGGTGATTTAAATGTTTTTCACTTGAATAAACTGTTATTTTCGTTTTATTTAGATTGGCGAGTAACTACTTTGTAACGTCGATTTTTCGGCTCAAGTATGTCCGGTAAGAGATGTCTATATTTCGCGATTTACTGACTGCACTCCGTCTGGCGTTTAAGGCAAAATTCGTCTGGATGGGTTTCGGCTTGTTGCTGGCCGTGGCGCTGGTAATGCTGTTGTCCGCCTATTTCGGCGGTCGTCAGCCGGTCACCGTGGCGCTAGACGTAGGCGTTTCCACTATTCGCTTGCTACTGCCGCTGCTGATTGTGCTCCTAGTGCAGGAGCTTTTGTCGCGCGAGTTCGACAAGCGTTATTATCTCAGCTCGCTAACTTACCCACGGGCACGCAGTAGCCTGTTGTTTGGACGTTTTGTTGCGGTATTGGCTTTGTTTTTGGGGCTGTTGTTGCTTTTGAGTTTTTTGCAAATCGGCCTGACGCAATTTCTCAGTGGCTTCTACCCGCAGGCCACGCCGGTGGCGTTGGGGCAGCCCTATCTGATTGTTATTGCCTTTATGGCCCTTGATCTGCTGGTGCTGGCGGCGCTTGCCACCTTGTTGGCAGTGGTGGCCTCGACGCCGAGCTTCGTTCTGATCGGTACCTTCGGCTTTATGCTGGTGGCTCGTTCTTATGGCGCTATTGTCGAGTTGCTTGGGCGTGATGCCGGGCTGGTGAGCAATACCGAGGGCTATCGTGCTGGCCTCGGTGTACTGGGTTATCTGTTGCCGGATCTCGGTGCGCTGGATGTGCGTATGGTGGCGCTCTACGGCAAGATGGAATTTCTCCCTGCCGACTGGCCCTGGTTGCTGCTAAGTAACCTGGCCTACGCCTTCGCCTTGCTGGCGCTGGCGGTGTGGGCGCTGCAACGCAAGCGCTTCAGTTGATCATGCGCCGCGGATCTTGCCGGTCTCTACTGCTGACCCTGCTCGGGTTTGGCGTGTTCTCCGTAGCCTCGCAGTGGCGCACTCAAGTGCCCGAGCAGGCGTTGCCGGTTGTTGAGGGGCGTGTGGTAATCGCCGCGCCAGTGTTGCTAACTCTTTTTGGTGGTGACCGCTTTCTTGCTGCCAACCTAGAGACCATGCGTCTGGCCGCTACCGGGGTGGACTGGGGTCAGGCAGATACCGGTTATCTGATCCGCGCTCAGGGGGAGGTGGCCGAGCTCAATGCCTGTCATGAGGACAACTACTACCTGGCCAATGGTCTGCTTACCTGGGGCGGTGCGGATCGCGAGGGTACCGAGGTGCTGCGTCGGGCCATGCAGTGTCGCTTCTGGGACGAATTTCCGGCGTTTTTCTATGGTTTCAACCAGGCGTTCTTCAACAAGGATATCGCCGAAGCTGGTCGCGCGTTGGAACTGGCGGCCCAGCGGGCGACCGATAATGCGGCTGGTTTTCGCAAGTTGGCGGTGATGCTGCAGGCGGAAAGCTTCGCCGACGAGAAACTGGCCCTGGAGTATCTGATCCAGCAGCGCGATACCGCGCGCGACGATCCTAAGCTGTTTCAGATGCTCGACAAGCGTGTCGTTCGCCTGCAGGGGTTGGTCGCCTTGCGCGAGGCGCAGCGGCGTTTCGAAACCGCGAACGGTGCTTTGCAGCGTCTGGATCAGTTGGTCGAAGCCGGCCTATTGGCTGCCCTGCCCGAGGATCCATTGCGGCTCGGTTACGAGTTGAAAGATGGTCGGATTGTGTTGAAGAAGATGAAGATCGCAGGGGTGGAGGAATAGTCTTGAATGCCGCACTGGAGTTTCACGGCGTCAGCCAGACTTTCCATGTAAAAGGCAGGTCGGTGCAGGCGCTGCGCGATGTGAGTTTTGCATTGGCCGAAGGCGAGGTGTTCGGTTTCGTCGGCCCCAATGGCGCCGGCAAGTCCACCACCATCAAGGTGATGCTGGACATCATCAACGACTATCAGGGCGAGGCGCGTATCTACGGTGTGGATGCGCGTCGTGCCGAGTCGCGTAAACCTTTGGCCTATGTGCCCGAGACGCCCGCGCTCTACGAGCAGTTCACCCCCCTGGAAATCTTGCGCATGGGTCTGTCCATGTATGGCATCAAGCGGGCGGACGCCGATGCCTGGTGCATGCACTGGCTGGAGCGCTTCTCCGTGGATATGAACGCCAAGCGGCGTATCCGCGAGTTGTCCAAGGGCAATGTGCAGCGTGTGGCACTGGCGCATGCCATGGTGGTGCAGCCCAAGCTGCTGGTGCTGGACGAGCCGTTGTCCGGGCTCGACCCGGTGGGGCGCAAGGATGTGGTGGATATCCTCACCGAGTTCAAGCAGCAGGGCGGGGCGATCTTCTTCACCTCCCATGTGTTGCACGACGTCGAGCGCATCGCCGACCGCTTCGGTTTCATCAACAAGGGTGAGCTGCTGACCGTGCGTTCCCCGCGCGAACTGGCCGCCGAGCGCGCCGACGATATGCTGGTGCGCTATCACGCCACACAGCCGATCGGCGAGCAGGTTCGTGTGCTGCGCGAGGGCGAGTTCGAGTGCGAGGTGGCGCAGGCGGATCTGCCGGCCTTTATCGCCCATCTGAACCAGGTCGGCGGCCACCTGCTGACGATCAAGCCGGCGGTTTCCCTGGAGACCGTGTTCTTCAATATCCTCGAAGGGGCCGCGCGCCAGGCTTCCTGAGTCGAGCGTTCTGCGCGCAGGGTGGACGGCGCTTTTTCATCCACCAGCCGGTTACAGGGTGGGGTAGTGATGCCTGATCCAGCCTGCTGGCTTCGCGCACTGTCACCGTTCGATGCTCGGAGGTTTGGGGCGCATATGCCGCGCAGCTTCCGTTGACGTATTACCCTTCGCCAGGCTGCGCGCCCCGCCCCGCAGTCCTGGGATACACTGGCGCAGTTGTATACGGAGGTTCGTCATGAATAGAGGGGCGTTGCTTGATTTGCTGCGTTCGCGCCTGGACGGGTTGCTGGCCGTTTACGCCTTTGGTAGTCGTGTGCAGGGCACGGCGGATAAGCGCAGCGATCTCGACCTGGCCGTGCTGGTGCGGGGCTATGTCGAGCCCTTGCGGCTTTGGGGGCTTGCCGGGGAGGCCGCGGATATCGCCGGTTGCCCGGTCGATCTACTGGATCTGCGTAAAGCGTCCACGGTGATGCAGCAGCAGGTGTTGCTGGGGGGCGAGCGCTGGTGGGTGGTCGATGGCGCCGAGGCCGGTCTGTTCGAGTGCGCGGTGCTGAGCGAGAAGGTCGAGCTGGATCGGGCCAGGGCTCCCCTGTTGCGGGATATCGAACGAGATGGGCGGGTCTATGGCTGACGATGTGCTGTTGAACAAGGCGGCGAGTATCGAACGCTGCGTGCGGCGTGCGCGCGAGGAGTACGATCGCGACCCGGCGAGTTTTGCCGAGGATTTCACTCGCCAGGATGCGGCGATTCTGAATATCCAACGGGCCTGCGAGGCGGCGCTGGATATGGGGCAGCATCTGATCCGGCGCGAGCGTCTGGGGATTCCGCAAAGTGCGCGCGATGTGTTCGCATTGCTGGCGGTGGCGGGTTGGATCGACAGCGACCTGGCCGAGGCACTTAAGCGCATGGTGGGTTATCGCAATATCGCTGTGCATGAATACCAGGCGCTGCAGTTGCCCATTACCGTTGCGGTCATCACCCGTCATCTGGGTGAGTTTCTCGACTATTCCAAGGCCATTCTGCAGGGCGATGCGCGCCGGCGCGGCTAGCCGGGTGCCACCTGTGCGTGCTTCGCCGCGGGGCGCGGCTCCTGCAGGGCGGGCCGGTTGCAGCGCCAGCCGCATCGACAGATCCACCGCCTGCAAATCCGCGATCCGCGGGCGTCTAAGGACGTTCTGAAAAAGCCATTGATCGTCACTCCCGCGAAGGCGAGAGCCCAGGGGCTACGCAGGTTCTGGATTATTCCCCTTCGGGCCAGCGCAAGCGCTGTTCAGCGATAAAGCCGCTGTCCCGCCTGTGCGGGAATGACGGCTATTTCAGCGTTTCCCCAAGGGCATGCAGTTCGCGCGGGTATTGGGATGTGGGCGGTAGTTTTCCGCTTTGTTCGGGCTGGCTTGAGCCATGGCGGAGTTGCTGTTCGGGTGAGTTATGATGCCGGGCAAGTCACCTTCTTTATGCTGGAAGTTTTCCCATGACCGATCAGGATATTCGTTGGCTGCAGCGGCTGAACAACTATCAGCGTGCGCTTGGGCAACTGACGCGGGCGGTGGACCTTGCGCAGAGTCGTCCGCTCAGCGAGTTGGAGCGGCAGGGGTTGATCCAGGCATTCGAGTTCGTCTTCGAGTTGGCCTGGAACCTGATGAAAGATTACTTCCTCTATCAGGGCGACCCGGCCATTACGGGTTCTCGCGATGCGATTCGTACGGCATTCAAGCGAGGGCTGGTGGTCGATGGCGAGGGCTGGATGGAGATGATCAAGAGCCGCAATCAGACCGCTCACACCTACAACGAAGCCGTTGCCATCGAGATCGCCGAGCGCATCCTGACGCGCTATCAGACGCTTTTCGTGCAATTTGAGCTGCGCATGCAGGGGCTGGCTGACGAGTTATGACGGGTGATAGTCGGTTCGGGCTGCCGCTGCGTGCGGTCGAGAAAATTTGCTCGGTATTTCGGGCTTGGCCGCAGGTCGAGCGGGTAACCCTGTATGGCTCGCGTGCCAAGGGTAGCTATCGCCCTGGGTCGGATATCGATCTGACGGTTGAGGGGGAGGGGCTGGCCCTGGAGCAACTGCTGGCGATGGAGAGTCAGATCGATGAGTTACTGCTGCCCTGGATGGTCGATCTTTCCCTCAGGGATCATATCGACAATCCGGCGTTGCTCGAGCATATCGCTCGTGTCGGTGTTTCCTTCTACGAGCGTTCTACCTGCCGGTAGGTGATTGCGTAGCCCGGATGCAATCCGGGGCTTTCTGTAACGGCTTTCCCGGATTTCATCCGGGCTACAGGCTACGGGTTGACCCCTCTGGCGTAGGAGCCCCGCCCCGGGGCGAGGCTTTTGGCTGAGCTGTCGCCTGTGCGAGCGCTTTCGCCGCGGGGCGCGGCTCCTGCAGGGATCGTTGAGCCGGGGCGGGCTTACAACGCCAGCCGCATCGACAGATCCACCGCCTTGACGTCCTTGGTCAGGGTGCCTAGGGAGATATAGTCCACCCCCGTCTCGGCGATGCTGCGCAGGGTGCTGTCGTTGATGCCGCCGGAGGCTTCCAGTTTGGCGCGGCCGGCGGTCAGGCGTACGGCTTCGCGCATATCTTCCAGTGAAAGCTCGTCGAGCATGACGATATCGGCCCCGGCTGCCAGGGCCTGGCGCAGTTCTTCCAGGTTTTCCACTTCCACTTCCACCGCCTTGCCCGGGGCGATCTGCTGGGCGGCGCTGACGGCCTGGGCGATGCCGCCGCAGGCGGCGATATGGTTCTCTTTAATAAGGAAGGCGTCGTACAGGCCGATGCGGTGGTTGTGGCAGCCGCCGCAGGTCACCGCGTATTTCTGCGCCAGGCGCAGACCGGGCAGGGTCTTGCGGGTGTCCAGCAGTTTCACCGCGGTGCCTTCGACCAGGTCGGCGTAGTGGCGGCAGCGGGTGGCGACGGCCGACAGGGTCTGCAGGAAGTTCAGCGCGCTGCGTTCGCCGCTGAGCAGGGCGCGGGCCGGGCCTTCGAGGCTGAACAGGGTCTGCCCGGCGCCGACCCGGTCGCCGTCCTGCACCTGCCAGTGCACCGCGACGCGCGGGTCGAGCTGGCGGAACACTGCATCGACCCAGGCCGTGCCGCAGACCACCGCCGCCTCGCGAGTGATCACACGGGCGCTGGCCAGGCGTTCGGCGGGGATCAGCTGGGCGGTGATGTCGCCGCTGCCGATGTCCTCGGCCAGGGCGCGGCGGACATTGGCCTCGATTTCGGCGGTGAGGTCGGCGAGGGTCAGGTTGGGCATGGTCGGCTCCGGGTCGGGGGTGCGGCGATTATAGGGGCAGCCGACCATTGGTGCAGCGGGCAGGCGCATGGGCCGTTACGCTGTAGGTGTGGCGCTTGTCCTGTGGCGACGACCGCCCGGAGGTGGTCGGGCGCTATCTGTGACCTGGGTCATGGATGTGGGAAAAATTGGCTTGGTGTGGCGTGCAGCCTCCCTATAATGCCTTTACTTTTTCCATTATTGACGCCAGGCCTTTGACGTTACGGACGACGCTCGGTTGACGCTGTGCAGACCAGAAGGCCCGAGTTCGGGCAGTCTGCGGGAGACTAGAATGAAGACCGACGCGAATGTGGTGCCTCTGAACAAGGCCGCCGCTGAGCAATCGCCAACTTCGCCGGTAGGAAGACTGCCCGTGGCGCTGATCCAGGTGCGTGACAAAGCTGCGCAACAGCTCAAGCAGAGCCTGCAGAGCCTGTTCGACAACGCCGACGATACCCTCTTCGAGATGGCCGACCGGGCGACCAGCAATGCCGAGCAGAACGCCTTCTTCGAGGCCATGCGCGACCTGCGCCTGAAACGCAAGAACATCGAGCGCGGTTTCCTGCAGAAGGTCTTCGAATCCTTCTCCAGCCTCAATCAGTACGAGATCGGCAAGCCGCAACCGGCGCTGGACGCGGTGTCGTTCGACAGCCTGAGCCTGGTGCAGAACGACGAGCTGGAAGAAACCGTGGCCCTGGATGCCATGGTGGCCAAGGTCATGAGCCGCGACGGCGTCGCCCTCGGGCACCTCACCACCCGTATCAATGCGGTGATCAGCAAGAAGCTCGACGACAAGAGCAACCCGCTCGGGCCGACCCAGCTCAGCGAGCATTTCCTCGATGCCTGCAGCAGCCTGGGCGTGGAAATCAAGGTCAAGCTGATCATCCTCAAGCTGTTCGAAAAATACGTGCTGGGCGGCAGCGATCTGCTCTACGCCGAGGCCAACCAGGCGCTGGTGGCGGCCGGCGTGCTGCCCGAACTGAAGTCCGCGGCGCCGCGCCGGCAGCAGCGTCCGGCCGCGTCCGCACATGCCCACGGCGCCGGCGAGGAAGGCATTCCGCTGCTGGAAGGGGCCGGCGAGGGCGTGCAGGAGGTGTTCGGCGCCCTGCAGGAGCTGCTCTCCCAGGTGCGCGGCACGGCGATGCCCAGGCGCGCCCAGGTGGCCGATGCGCTGCCGATTTCCAGCCACGACCTGATGCGCCTGCTGTCGCACATGCAGCAGCGCGCCCCGGCGCAGGTCAGCGTCGCCGATTTTGACCTGCGCGATCAGCTCGAACAGCTGCTGGTGCGCGCCAGCGCCAAGAGCGGCAAGGCGCGCGTGGTCGGCGAAGTCGACGAGGATGTGATCAACCTGGTGTCGATGTTGTTCGAGTTCATCCTCGACGACCGCACCCTGCCGGACTCGCTCAAGGCGCTGATCGGCCGCCTGCAGATTCCCATGCTCAAGGTCGCGGTGCTGGACAAGACCTTCTTCAGTCGCGGCAGCCACCCGGCGCGCCGGCTGCTCAACGAGATCGCCTCGGCGGCCCTGGGCTGGGTCGATCAGGACGACGCCCAGCGCGACAGCCTGTACCAGAAGATCGAGCAGGTGGTGCAGCGCCTGCTCAACGATTTCGTCGACGACCCGACCATCTTCTCCGAGCTGCTCGCCGAGTTCATGGCCTTCACCGGCGACGAGCGCCGGCGCAGCGAACTGCTCGAACAGCGCACCCGCGATGCCGAGGAAGGCAGCGCCAAGGCCGAACTGGCCCGTCGCGAGGTGGAGCAGGCCTTGAACGAGCGGCTGCTGGGCAAGACCCTGCCCGAGGTGGTGGTGCGCTTGCTGGAGGAAGCCTGGAGCAAGGTGCTGATGCTCACCTGCCTCAAGCACGGGGTGGATTCGCCGGAGTGGCAGGCCGCTCTGCAGACCATGGACGACCTGGTCTGGAGCGTGGCGCCGCACGAAGATCCCGAGGCGCGCCTGCGCCTGCTGGAACTGGTGCCCGGCCTGCTCAAGGCGCTGCGCGAGGGGATGGCCAGTGCGGCCTTCGATCCCTTCTCCACCAGCGAGTTCTTCAGCCAGCTGGAGGTGCTGCACGTGCAGGCCTTCCAGCGTTTCAAGCGTGCCGTCCCGGAGGCCGAAGTCGCCCCGGCCGAGCTCGACGAAGAGCAGCGCAGCGCCCTGGCCGACGCCGGTCTCGAGCTGCCGCTGCTGGAGCTGCCGGCGGCCGAGGAGGTCGAGGACGCACCGGCGATGGTCGAGGTGATCGAGGAGATCGTGCTCCTGGCGCCCGGCCAGACCCGCCCGCAGGAGCCGGAAGTGGCGCTGCCGGACGACGACGAGGCGCTGCTGCAGGTGGACAACCTGCGTGTCGGCAGCTGGGTCGAGTTCCAGGAAGACGAGGAGCACAAGCTGCGCTGCAAGCTGGCGGCGATCATCAAGCCCACCGGCAAGTTCGTCTTCGTCAACCGCACCGGCATGAAGGTGCTGGAGAAGACCCGCACCGGCCTGGCCGTGGAATTCCGCCGCAACGCCATCCGCCTGCTCGACGACGCACTGCTGTTCGACCGCGCCCTGGAGTCGGTGATCGGCAATCTGCGCAAGCTGAAGAACGCCTGAGGCGTTCTGCCGGGCCGCCCAGGTGGCCCCGGCGATGCTGATGCGGCGTGGGTCGATGTTGGGCTTCGTCGCAGGCTCCTCAGCCCAACCTACGATTGAACCGGCAATCGGCCATTTATGTGGCGTAGGTTGGCGCTGAGCGCAGCGAAGCCCAACGCGGGAGGCAACGCTCCCCGCTGATTTGGACGCGGCGTGCGCCGATGTTGGGCTTCGTCGCGGGCTCCTCAGCCCAACCTACGATTGAACCGGCAATCGGCCATTTATGTGGCGTAGGTTGGCGCTGAGCGCAGCGAAGCCCAACGCGGGAGGCAACGCTCCCCGCTGATTTGGACGCGGCGTGCGCCGATGTTGGGCTTCGTCGCGGGCTCCTCAGCCCAACCTACGATTGAACCGGCAATCGGCCATTTATGTGGCGTAGGTTGGCGCTGAGCGCAGCGAAGCCCAACGCGGGAGGCAACGCTCCCCGGTGATTTGGACGCGGCGTGCGCCGATGTTGGGCTTCGTCGCGGGCTCCTCAGCCCAACCTACGATTGAACCGGCAATCGGCCATTTATGTGGCGTAGGTTGGCGCTGAGCGCAGCGAAGCCCAACGCGGGAGGCAACGCTCCCCGGTGATTTGGACGCGGCGTGCG
>NZ_JBITWE010000001.1:1234615-1665585 GCF_044543505.1 Pseudomonas sp. NPDC077186 | reverse complement strand
TGGGCTTCGTCGCGGGCTCCTCAGCCCAACCTACGATTGAACCGGCAATCGGCCATTTATGTGGCGTAGGTTGGCGCTGAGCGCAGCGAAGCCCAACACGGGAGGCAACGCTCCCCGCTGATTTGGACGCGGCGTGCGCCGGTGTTGGGCTTCGTCGCGGGCTCCTCAGCCCAACCTACGATTGAACCGGTAATCGGCCATTTATGTGGCGTAGGTTGGCGCTGAGCGCAGCGAAGCCCAACGCGGGAGGCAACGCTCCCCGCTGATGTGGACGCGGCGTGAGTCGATGTTGGGCTATGAAGCGGCGTGCTCGATTTACGGGTCGAATCTTTTCCAATCCTTGCGCGCCCTTGGCCGTTGCGGCCGGCTGCTCTAGAGTGGGGCCTCGTTCAGGAGCGCCTCATGCAGCTTGACCCCTCCACCGGCTGGTTCCAGGGCATTGGCCACTGCCCCTCGCCGAATTTCAATGCGCGGCCAAGCGGCGAGGTATCGCTGCTGGTGGTGCATAACATCAGCCTGCCGCCCGGGCAGTTCGGCACCGGCAAGGTGCAGGCGTTCTTCCAGAACCGCCTGCCGCTGGACGAGCATCCCTTCTATGCCGAGATCGCCACGCTGCGGGTCTCCGCGCATTTCTTCATCGAGCGCGACGGTGCGCTGACCCAGTTCGTCTCCTGCCTGGACCGCGCCTGGCATGCCGGGCAGTCCTGCTTCGACGGGCGCGACAACTGCAACGATTTTTCCCTCGGCGTGGAGCTGGAAGGCACCGACGAGCAGCCCTACACCGATGCCCAATATGCCTGTCTGGGCGAGCTGACGCGCCAGTTGCTGACCGCCTACCCGGCGCTGTCGGCGCAGCGCATTCGCGGCCACAGCGATATCGCCCCCGGGCGCAAGACCGACCCGGGGCCGGCCTTCGACTGGTCGCGCCTGCACGCCGCGCTCAAGGATTAAAGGAGAAGTACGATGAGTTTTCTGGTGATTTTGCTGGTGCTGTGGGTCGAGAAGTTTTCCGCCTGGCGCCTGCGTATCCAGCAGGACGGCCCCTGGCTGGCCCAGTTGCAGCGCCTGCAGCAGGGCAGCCTGCAGCAGGCGCCCTGGTTGTGCCTGGCGGCGCTGGTGCTGCTGCCCGTGCTGGCGCTGGGCCTGCTGCTGCTGGTGCTCGAACCGCTGGCCTACGGCTGGCTGGCGCTGCCGGTGCACCTGCTGGTGCTGATCTACAGCCTGGGACGGGGCGATCTGCTGGCCGGGCTGGGACCGTTTCGCGACGCCTGGCGCCGCGGCGACGGGCAGGCGGCCTACCACGTGGTGGAGCGTGACCTGGCGCTGCAACCGGAGGAGGGCACCGAACTGTTGCAGCAGGTGCAGGGGCATCTGCTGTGGCAGGCCTACCAGAGTTTCTTCGCGGTGATCTTCTGGTACCTGCTGCTCGGCCCCATGGCCGCCCTGGCCTATCGCCTGCTGGCGCTCTGCGCCGAACATGCCGAGCAGGCGGGGCTGCGCGAGCGTGCGGTGCAACTGCGCCACGCCTTCGACTGGCTGCCGGCGCGGGTGCTGGCCTCGAGCTTCGCCCTGGTCGGCAATTTCGTCGCGGTCAGCCGCGCCTTGCTGCACGAGCTGCTCAGCTGGGACATTTCCGCGGCGCAGCTGGTGATCAAGGCCGGCCGGGCCGCCGGGGAAATGCCGGAACCGGTGCTGGGCGAGGCGGGCGTCGACACCCTGGATCAGCTCTGGCAACTGCTGATCCGCGCCGCGGTGGTCTGGTACGCCGGCTACGCCCTGTGGGTGCTGCTGGTCTGAGCGCTGCCGGCCGGCCTTGGATAGGGTTGTGTCTACTTACCTGTCGATTGCTCGCTCGGGCTTCTGTAGGGCTTCAGCCGCGAATTTCGCGAAGACATCGGATCGCGCCCGCCGCTCCTGCACGGCGTTCGACACTTGACCCATCCGCAGCCTGGATTACGCGCCTGACCTCTAGATATGTTCTGAAAAAGCCATTTATCGTCACTCCCGCGAAGGCGGGAGCCCAGGGACTACGCAGGTTCTGGATTCCCGCCTGCGCGGGAATGACGGCTATTTCAGAGTTTCCCCAGGGACAGACGCTTAACCTTAAGTTACAGAGATCGGCGTCGATAACGGGTATATAGGAGGCCGTAGTCGATCCTGTTTTCGTGATGTCCGTCTCACTACCTGCCTGTAGAGACGGCGCCTACCCACATACAGATCGGGCTGCACAGGATGTGGCCGTCAGCCCATGAGAGGCTCGGCGACGGTCCAGGCAACACTCATAACAATAATGGCAACTGGAGACGTCTAGTGAAGACCGTGTTGTATCCGGCCATCGCGCTGATGAATCGCCTCAGCTTCGGCATGAAGTTCAGCCTGATCAGCGTGCTGTTCTTCCTGCCCATGCTGGTCACCAACTTCTACCTGGTGCGCGACTCCTATCGCCAGTTCGTCGGCACCCAGAGCGCGCTGGAAAGCCTCGAGCTGCTCGGCGACAGCCTGCAGTTGCGCCGCGATCTGGAGAGCCTCAACGACCTGGTGCAGATCAACGCGATGATCGGCCAGTCCGGTCAGGCCGGCGATCTGGAGGGGCGCATCAGGCAGTTGCAGCAGGCGCTCGATGCCAGCCTGCAAGGCCTCGAGCCGGTGGCGCGCGATGCCGAGCAGGCCGCCGAGTTCGTCGCCAAGCGCGACGAGATGCTCGCCGCGCTGAACAGCGCCGAGGCCGAGACCTCGTTGCAGAGCAAGACGGTGATAGTCGAGAAGCTGCTCGGCGCCTCCCAGGTGTTCATCAAGCTGGTGGCCAGCCAGGCCGGCCTCAGCCAGGACCCGCAGCGCCAGGTGCGGCAGATCACCGAGCTGATCGCCAACGTCACCCCGCAGGTCACCGACGTGCTCAGCCAGGGCCGAGCCATCGGCTCCTACTCCCTGGGCCAGGGCTTCCTCAACTCCGCGGCCAGCACCAAGTTCGACGACCTGCTGCTGCAACTGGAGAAGCTGCACGCCGAGTACGGCCTCAACCTGCAGGAAGCGCTGGCCGGCAACGTCGCCGCGCAGAACGGCCTGGGCAGCCTGGCCGAGGCCAGCCGCCAGACCCTCAAGGACAGCGCCGTGCTGTTCGAGGATCAGGTGATCATCGCCGACAGCCTGGACACGCCCTGGGCGCAGTTCTACGACCAGGTCAGCCAGCAGATGGCCAAGACCCACGCCTTCAACGACGGCCTGCTGGCCTTCCTCGACAGCCAGCTGAGCGAGCGCCTCAACGACAACCGCGCGCAGATGGTGCTGCTGGTAGCGGCCCTGGTGGTGGTGTTCCTGCTGATCCTCTATCTCTACGCCGGCTTCTACGTCTCCACCCGCACCACCCTGAAGACCCTCGGCCAGGTGATGGACAAGGTCGCCGCCGGCGACATGACCGTCAGCTTCCAGGCGCAGAGCCGCGACGAACTGGGCGAATTGGGCCAGGTGTTCAACCAGACCGTGGTGCGTATCCACGACCTGATCGAGCGGGTCGGCCACACCGTCGGCGAGGTCGAGGGCCAGGCCGACCGCGTCGAACTGGTGTCCGGCGAGAGCAACCAGGCGGTGGCCGGCCAGCGCGCGCAGATCGAACAGGTGGCCACGGCGATGAACCAGATGTCCGCCACCGCCCAGGAAGTGGCGCGCAGCGCCGCCGCCGCGGTGGGCAGCGCGCAGAGCGTCAACCAGGAAACGGTCAGCGGCCGCGCCCTGGTCGAGACCCAGGTCGGCGCCATCCAGCGCCTGGCCGGCGAGATCGACCAGTCGGTGGCGGTGATCAACCAGCTGGCCAGCGACAGCGCCTCGATCAGCCAGGTGCTCGACGTGATCAAGGGCATCGCCGAGCAGACCAACCTGCTGGCGCTCAACGCCGCCATCGAGGCGGCGCGCGCCGGCGAACAGGGTCGCGGCTTCGCCGTGGTGGCCGACGAGGTGCGCAACCTGGCCAAGCGCACCCAGCAGTCCACCGAGGAAATCGAGTCGATGATCGCCAAGCTGCAGGGCGGCGTCGGCGCGGCGGTCAAGGCGATGAACGCCAGCCACCAGATGGCCGACGGCACGGTCAGCGAGTCCGCCAAGGTGCAGCAGGCGCTGGAGAACATCCTCGGCGCGGTGGGCATGATCGTCGACCAGAACCAGCAGATCGCCGCCGCCGCCGAGCAGCAGACCGCGGTGGCGCACGATATCGACCAGAACATCGTCGAGATCAACCACGCCGGCGAACGCACCGCCGCCGGCGCCAGCCAGACCGAGCAGGCCAGCCGCGAGCTGAGCGAACTGGTGTCGCGGCTCAAGCAGCTGATCGGCGCGTTCCGCGTCTAGCCGCTGGCGCGGTGCAGGCGGGCCCGCCCTCTGGCGGGCCTTTGCGTTTTTGGAAGTCGGGCGCAGCGGTGCCAAGGAAGTTCTGAGAAAGCCATTTATTGTCACCCCCGCGAAGGCGGGAGCCCAGGGACTACGCAGGCTCTGGATTATTCCCCTGCGGGCCAGCGCAAGCGCTGTTCAGCGATAGAGCAGCTGTCCCGCCTGCGTGGGAATGACGGCTGTTGCAGAGTTTCCCCGAGTGTCGGTGTGCACGGCGCATCTACGAGGTGGTGCCGCCGTTTTCAGTAACCTGCCTTGATCACCGCGATGCCCTTGTTCAGCATCTCGCGCCAGGCCTGGCGAATATCCGCATCGCACGCCTCGTCGTGCTCGCCGACGGTCAGCAGCAGCGCGTCGAGCCACAGCTCGTAGAGTTCGGGGCGGATGCCCAGGCGCTGGCGCGAGTGCGATTCGCCGAGGGCGCGCAGCTTGGTCTCGGGCAGGCCGCGCCGCGGACGGGGCTAGCCGTGAATGCCGCGGGCGGTCTCGATGATGTAGGTGATGATCGGCTTGGCGAGGAAGGCGAACAGGCACAGGCCCAGGCCGAGGAACAGGATGGCGGTACCCAGGCGGCCGGCCTTGGACTTCTTCGCCAGGTCCCAGATGATGAAGAACATGAACAGCATCAGCCCGCCGACCAGCACGTACATCATCAGGGCTTCGAATTGTTCGGTTTCCATGGGGCCTCGTGGTTCGGACGGCAAACGCGGGGCGCAGATTATACGCGCCCCGATCCGCCCTGCGGCATTGCCGCGCTGGGCCTGCGACCTTCAGTCGCGCAGGTGCTGCAGCGGCAGCTGGGTGCTGGAGAGGATCTGCTGCAGGACGAAGCTGGAGCGCACGCTGGAGACGCCGTCGATGCGGGTCAGGGTGCCGAGCAGCAGCTTCTGGTAGTGATCCATGTCCGGCACCACCACCTTGAGCTGGTAGTCGGCGTCCATCCCGGTGACCAGGCAGCATTCGAGCACCTCCGGGCACTTGCGGATCTGTTCCTGGAAATGCTCGAAGCGCTCCGGGGTGTGGCGGTCCATGCCGATCAGCACGTAGGCGGTCAGGCTCAGGCCAAGCTTCTTGCGATCGAGCAGGGCGACCTGGCCGAGGATGTAGCCGTCGTCCTCCAGCTGCTTGACCCGCCGCGAGCAGGGCGAGGGCGACAGGCCGATGCGTTCGGCCAGCTCCTGGTTGGACAGGCCGGCGTCGCGCTGCAATTCGGCGAGAATGTTGAGGTCGTAGCGGTCGAGTTTGTCCACTTTTTGCTCGCTTTCTAATTTTATTGCTTTCAATCATGCACGCTTAGTTAAAAATTGCGCAAGTGGTGGGTTATTGAGCAATGTTAGCAATCTTTCTTCGGCGCTGCGGGCGTAAGCTTTCTCTCAGTTTCACGGCCCGGACGACAAGTCCCACCGGCCTTGCCCAACCAGGCGAGCCGGAGCCGCCGATCCCACCGGATCGCCGCGGCACCCGGGTCCGCACTGCCCAACCAGGCGGGCGACGAAAGCGGCGACAACACCGCCAGCACCGGACAGATTCCCCGAGGGGGCCGCAAGGCCCCTTTTTTATTGGTCGCGCAATAAGGCGAGTCGCGTTCGCAGGTGGGCGCCGCGCGCATCAGCCGCTCATGGTGGCGGGCGCAGCCTCAGCGCTCGACCACTTCCGGCGGGTCGGCGTGCACCAGCACCTCGGCGCGCGGGAATTCGCTGCGGATCGCCGCCTCCACCGCCACGCAGTGGGCGTGGGCCTGGGACAGGCTGATCTCGCCGGGTAGTTCCAGGTGCAACTGGACGAACCAGCGGGTGCCGGAGATGCGCGTGCGCAGGTCGTGGGCGCCGAGTACGCCGGGCACCGCGCAGGTCAGCTCATGCATGCGCGCGCTGATCTCCGGCGGCAGTTCCTGGTCCATCAGCACCGCCACCGCTTCGCGGACGATGCTCACGGCGCTCCAGAAGATGTAGCAGGCGATGCCGACGGCGAACAGCGCGTCGCCCTGCTGCCAGCCGAAGCTGGCCAGCAGCAGGGCCAGCAGGATGCTGCCGTTGAGCAGGATGTCCGAGCGGTAGTGCAGCGAGTCGGCGTGGATCGCGGTGGAGCCGGTCTGGCGTACCACGTGGCGCTGGAACAGCAGCAGGGCGACGGTCAGCGCCAGCGACAGCAGCATCACCGCGATGCCCAGGCCCTCGGCCGCCAACGGCTGCGGCGCGAGCAGGCGCTGCACGCCCTGAATCCCCACCAGCACGGCGCTGATGCCGATGAACAGCGACTGGCCGAGGCCGGCCAGGGCTTCGGCCTTGCCGTGGCCGTAGCGGTGATCCTCGTCGGCCGGCTGCAGGGCGAAGTGCACCGCCACCAGGTTGATCAGCGAGGCGGCGCTATCGAGCAGCGAGTCGGTGAGCCCGGCCAGCAGGCTGACCGAGCCGCTCAGCCACCAGGCGATCGCCTTGGCCAGCACCAGGCTCAACGCCACCGCCAGCGCCGCGGCGGTGGCCAGGCGCATCAGCCGGGCGTGGTGGCGCTGGATCTGCATGGGCGGGTCAGGCCGCCGGGCGTAGGCCGAAGGCGGCCAGCTGCTCGGCGCTGCCGCTATGGCGGATCAGGCGCGGATCGTCCAGCGGCAACTGGTGACCGGTGCTGCGCTCGATCAGCGCCTTGAGGCCGGCCTGGTCGAGCTTGCCCTCGGCATCCACCAGCTGCTTGAGCTGCTGCGGGTCGAGCTGGGCGGTCTGGCCGCCGGGCAGGTAGATGGCGCCGGTGGCGAAGTCGATGGCGAAGGCGATCAGCCCGGGAATGACGAAGAACAGGATGCCGATGGCGTCCATGGCGGCGACCGCCGGGTCGATCTTGCCTTCGATCTGGCCGCGACGGTCCGGGTAGAACAGGGTGCCGCAGGCGGTCAGCTGGGTGAACAGGGCGACGGCGAGAACGCCGGCGATAACGCGGGATTGCGTGCGCATCGAGCACCTCCAGGGAGAAAAGTGGCGCGACTATAGCAAGGCGGTGATTGCAAAACTGCTGCTCGCAGCTTCAGACCTGAGGGTCTGTTGGCAGTTCGCCGCTATAGGGCGCCTCTAAAAACGTAGGCGAGGCAGTCAGCGCAAGGCAAAACCAGGCGAGAAACGCTCGGAGTCGCGGGCGACTTTACGAACTGTAAATGAGCATTTTGATCGGACTCGCGCACGAGCCTGTTTTGACTCGCTTCGCTCGCCCTTCGGGCCAGCCTTCGGCTGTTACTCCCGTTGGTCGTTGCAACGCAGCGATGACAACGTAGGTAGTTTTTAGAGGTGCCCTATAATCGCCGGCCTGCCGTGGAGACCTTATGAACGCCCTGCCCATCGATGCCCTGCTGCCGGCCCTGCGCGAGGCCCTGGCCGCCCGTGACGAAGCCGTACTGGAGGCGCCGCCCGGCGCCGGCAAGACCACCCGCGTGCCGCTGGCGCTGCTGGACCAGGCCTGGCTGGCGGGCCAGTCGATCCTCATGCTCGAACCGCGGCGCTTGGCCGCCCGCGCCGCCGCCGAACGCCTGGCCAGCGAGCTGGGCGAGCGGGTCGGCGAGACCGTCGGCTACCGCATCCGCCTGGACAGCAAGATCGGGCCGAACACCCGCATCGAGGTGGTCACCGAGGGCATCCTCGCCCGCCGCCTGCAGGACGATCCGGCGCTGGACGGCGTCGGTCTGGTGATCTTCGACGAGTTCCACGAGCGCAGCCTCGACGCCGACCTGGCCCTGGCGCTGTGCCTCAATGGCCGCGCCATGTTTCGCGGCGCGGACAGCGGCGCGCCGCCGCTCAAGGTGCTGCTGATGTCCGCCACCCTGGAAGGGCAGCGCCTGGCCGCGTTGCTTGGCGAGGCGCCAGTGCTGCGCAGCGAGGGCCGTATGTTCCCGGTGGATATCCGCTGGGGGGCTCCGTTCCAACCGGGCGAGTGGATCGAGCCGCGCGTCGTGCAAACCGTGCTGCAGGCGCTGGCCGACGAGCCGGGCAGTCTGCTGGTGTTTCTCCCCGGCCAGGCCGAGATCCGCCGCGTCGCCGAGCAGCTGGGCGAGGCCCTGGCCGGGCAGGGCGACATCCGGCTCTGCCCGCTGCACGGCGAGCTGGATCTGTCCGCCCAGCGCGCCGCCATCGAGCCGGCGCCGCCCGGCACGCGCAAGGTGGTGCTGGCCACCAATATCGCCGAGACCAGCCTGACCATCGACGGCGTGCGCGTGGTGGTCGACGCCGGCCTGGCGCGGGTGCCGCGTTTCGATCCGGCCAGCGGCATGACCCGCCTCGATACCCAGCGCATCTCGCGCGCCTCCGCCACCCAGCGCGCCGGCCGTGCCGGGCGCCTGCAGCCGGGTGCCTGCTACCGGCTATGGTCGGAGCACCAGCACGAACAACTTAGCGCCTACTCCGGTGCGGAAATCCTGGCGGCCGACCTGGCCGGGCTGGCCCTGCAGCTGCTGCGCTGGGGCGTGACGCCGCAGGAACTGAGCTGGCTCGACGTGCCGCCGCCGGCCGCCTACGCCCAGGCGCTGGACCTGCTCGGCCGCCTCGGCGCGCTGGATGCGCGCGGCGCGCTCAACGGCCACGGCCAGGCCATGGCCGAGCTGCCGGCGCATCCGCGCATTGCCCATCTGCTGCTGCGCGGCCAGGCGCTGGGCCTCGGCGCCCTGGTCTGCGACCTGGCGGCGCTATTGTCCGAGCGCGATATCTTGCGTGGCGGCGGCGCCGACCTGCACAGTCGCCTGGCTCTACTCAGCGGCGACAGCCGTGCCGGGCGCTCGGCCCAGGGCGGCGTGCAGCGTGCGCGGCAACTGGCGCGGCAATTCCAGGGCCTGCTCAGGGGCCGGCCGGTGATTCAGGCGGTCAGCGACGCTGAACACCCGCGCTGGCTCGGCTGCCTGCTGGCCTTTGCCTACCCGGATCGCATCGCCCAGCAGCGCCGCGCCGGCGGCGCCGACTACCGCCTGGCCAATGGCCGCGCGGCGCAATTCGCCGAGGCGGACGCGCTGATGAAGCACGAATGGCTGGTGGTGGCCGATCTGGGCAGTCGTCAGGGCCAGCGCGAGGAGCGCATCTATCTCGCCGCCGAGCTCGACCCGGCGTTGTTCGAGCGCGAGCTGGCCGAGCAGGTCGAGACGCTGGACCTGCTCGACTGGGACGAGCGCGAAGGCGTGCTGCGCGCCGAGCGTCAGCGCAAGGTCGGCGAGCTGGTGCTGCAGCGCCAGGCGCTGGCCGCGCTGGACGAGGAGGCGCGCTGCCGGGCGCTGGTCGGCCTGGTGCGGCGCAAGGGCCTGGAACTGCTGCCCTGGACGGCCGAGCTGCGCCAGTGGCAGGCGCGCGTGGCGCTGCTGCGCGAGCTGGACATGCAGCAGCAGGGCGCCAGCGACTGGCCGGATCTGTCTGATGCCGCGCTGCTGGCCAGCCTCGAGCAGTGGCTGACGCCTTACTTGAGCAAGGTCAATCGCCTCAGTCACTTCGCCGCCCTCGATTTGCCGGCGATCCTGCAGACGCTGCTGCCCTGGCCGCTGCCGCAGCGTCTCGACGAGCTGGCGCCGCGGGCGCTGACGGTGCCATCCGGCTCGCGCATCGCCATCGACTACGGGGAACAGCCGCCGGTGCTGGCCGTGCGCCTGCAGGAGCTGTTCGGCCTGGCCTCCACCCCGCGCATCGCCGGCGGCCGCCTGGGGCTCAAGCTGCACCTGCTGTCGCCGGCGCGGCGGCCGGTGCAGGTGACCCAGGACCTGGCCAGCTTCTGGGCCAATACCTACGCCGAGGTGAAGAAGGATCTGAAGGGCAGGTACCCCAAGCATTACTGGCCGGACGACCCGCTGATCGCCGAACCCACCGCGCGGGCCAAGCCGCGCAAGTGAACCCGCGGCGGCCGGGGGCTGTCCCAGCCGCTGCTTTCTGTCTGCGGAGCTGCCATGCTGACCCTCGATATCGGCCCATTGGCCCTGGCCACCAACCATCTGCTGTTGCTCGGCAGCCTGCTGCTGGCGACCCTGGCGGGTTGGTGGAGCGGCCGGCGCCAGGGCTGCAACCCGGAGCGGCAGCTGTTTCGCCTGTTGCTGCTGGGGCTGCTGGTGGCCCGGTTGGCCTTCGTGCTGGTCTACGCCGAGTTCTACCGCGCGGCGCCGTGGCGGGTGCTGGATATCCGCGACGGCGGTTTTCTCGCCTGGCCGGGGCTGCTTGCCGCGTTGGCCCTGGGTGCCTGGTACCTCTGGCGCGACGTGGGTCTGCGCCGGCCGTTGGTAACGGCCATGGCGCTGGGCCTGGCTTGCTGGCTAGGCGCCGGCGCGGTGCTGCAGGCCCTGCAGCAGGGCACCCGGCTGCCCGATCTGGCCCTGCAGGATGTGCAGGGGCGTGCGGTCAATCTGCAGGATTTCGCCGGCAAGCCGCTGGTGGTCAACCTCTGGGCCAGTTGGTGCCCGCCCTGCCGGCGCGAGATGCCGGTGCTGGCCGCCGCGCAGCGCGACGAGCCGGGGATGACCTTTCTGTTCGTCAATCAGGGCGAGTCCGCCGCGCAGGTGGCGGCCTTTCTCGATGCGGAGGCGCCGGGACTGGGCAACGTGCTGCTCGACGTCGGCAATCGTTTGGGCGAGCAGGTCGGCTCGCGCGCCTTGCCCAGCACGCTGTTCTACGCCGCTGACGGGCGTCAGCTGGGCAGCCATCTCGGCGAGCTGTCCGCGGCCAGCCTGGCCCATGCGCTGACGCTGCTCAGAGACGGCGAGAGCCCTGAGCCGCGCTGACACGGCTCAGGGCAGCTGCAGGTCTGCGCCGGCGGCGCGCAGTTCCTCGTAGGCGCGGTCGAGGGCGTCGCGCAGCGCCTCGGCGCCGGGGGCGTGGCGCGAGACGATCAGCTTCAGCGGCAGGCGCTGCAGCTGGACGAAGGGCAGCTCGCCCATGCCCAGGCGCCGGCGCGCCTGTTCCACCGGGGTCTGGTAGTCCAGCAGGTAGTCGCCACGGCGGCGCTGCAGCATCTCCAGCGCGGCGGTGTGGCTGGCGGTGCGGTGCTGGGCGATGCCCAGCGCCGGGTCGGCGAGCCACTGGTTGACCTCCTGCCAGTAGCTGTAGCCGCTGATCAGGATCACCCCGCTGTCCTTGAGATCCTCGGGCAGGCGCGGCAGCGGCGTGTCGCGGCGGAAATACAGGTTGAGGCTGATCTCGCCGAGCAGGTGGCGGCTCTCCAGGGTGTCCCCGGCCAGGTCGGGTTTGCCCGGGGCGCCGGGCCACAGCTGCACGCTGCCATCCTGCAGGCCGCTGTACAGGCGCGCACCGGGGTAGGAGCGGAACTGCGCCTGGTAGCCGGCATGGCGCAGCAGGCGCGCGCTGAGTTCGAGGATGGCGCCGCTGGGCCGGCCTTGGGCGTCGGTGTAGGAGTAGGGCGGGAATTCGTAATAGCCGACGCTGACCTGGCGCAGCGCGTCGATCTCGGCCGTGGCGGCAAGGCTCGGCAGCCACAGCAGGGCGGCGAGCAGTAGGCGGCAGCATCTTGGCATCTGGAATTATGCGGCTCGGCGCCGTCTTCGTTATAAAAGCGTCACGCGGCCAGCATGGCCAACTGCGGTGGCGCTTGTCCAGCCCCTGCTAATCGCGGCTGGGTAGAAAGAAGCGGCCGACCAGCGGCAGATGATCGGAGATGCGCAGCGTGTCGTGCTGGCGTACCGCGCTGCTCAACAGAGTCAGGCGCGGGCTGTGCAACAGGTAGTCGAGGGTGCGGTCCGGGCCGCTGGCGGCCGGGTCGTTGGGGTAGTGGGTGTACCAGCGCGCCTGCTCGCCGCCGGCCGCCTGATCCAGGCTGGGGATCAGCGGGTAGCGCGCGGCCAGCGCCTGCAGGCGGTTGTCGTTGGCGTAGCGGCTGCGCTCAGCCTCCGGCAACTGGCCGGGCGGCAGCAGCTCGAAGTCGCCGCCGAGGATCCAGGGCGTGCCCGCGGCCTGCAACTGGCGCAGCAGGCCGTCGGTCATGCTCAGCTGGCGCGCCTGGGTGTCGTCGTCCCGGGCGAAGGCATCGAAATGGCCGTTGAGCGTCACCAGCTCGCCGCCGCCGCGGATCGGCAGGTGGCTGAGCAGCAGCGCGGGCTTGGGCTGGAACGGGTGCGTCAGCGGGTTGTCGGGCCGCCGCGGCAGTTGCAGGCGTTCGGCGCGGGCGATCTGGAAGCGGCTGAGGGTGGCCAGCTTCATGCCGACGCTGCCGAGGATGCGCGGGTGCGGGACGAAGCCGGCCCGCCAGTAGAAGGCCTGGCTGGCGCAGGGGTAGAGGTCGGCCAGGCGCGCCTGCAGCAGGGCCAGTTGATCCTGATGGTTGCTGGCGCGGGCGCCGTCGTGCAGCTCCTGCAGCAGCACCAGGTCCGGCTGCTCGTCGCGCAGCACCCGCACCACCTCGTCGAGGGTGCTGGCCAGATCCGCGGCGCTGGGCCGGTCGTCGGGACCGTCGCCGCCGGGCAGGTCGTACCAGAACACATAACCCTTGCCGGCCAGGTACTGCAGGTTCCAGGTCATCACCTTGAGCGCCTGCCCCGGCTGCAGCTGCGCCGCCTGGCCGCTGCAGGCCAGCGGCGCCTCCTCGCGCGGCGCCGGGCGCCAGCTCAGCGCATGGACCAGGGCGAGGGACAGGCCGAGCAGCGCCACCAGGGCGAGCAACAGGCGAAGCGGGCGGGGCAGGGACATGGCGACGCGGGCGGCTATGCTGGAGGGAGGCGAGGATACCCGACTGCGGCCCATCGGCCCAGGCGTGGCGGCGTCCTGCCGGGAGGGTGCGATGAACGAGCCGCTGATCGCCCAGCGCGGCCCCTATGCGGTCGAGGTGCAGGCCGGGCAGGATTACTTCTGGTGCCGCTGCGGGCGCAGCGCCAGCCAGCCGTTCTGCGACGGCAGCCACAAGGGCAGCGGGCTGGCGCCGCTGAAGTACCATGCCGAGCAGGCCGACACCCTGTTTTTCTGCGGCTGCAAGCACACGGCCACGCCGCCCTGTTGCGATGGCAGCCATAACAGGTTGTAGTGTCGGCCAGGCTTGGCTCGTGGGGGGCAGTGCATGTATCGCAAGGTATTCGCCAACAAGGTATTCGACCGCAAGGTGGTGCTGATCAGCGGCGGTTGCGCCGGCATCGGTCGCGCCCTGGCCGTGCGTATGGCCCAGGCCGGCGCGCGTCTGGTGATCCTCGATCTGCAGCAGGCGGCGCTCGACAGCCTGGTGCAGCACCTGGCCGACCACCACAACGCCGAGGCCCTCGGCCTGCTCTGCGACGTCGCCGACGCCGCCGCGGTGCAGCGCGCCGTGGCCCTGGCCATCGAGCGTTTCGGCGGCATCGACGTGCTGGTCAACAACGCCGGCATCACCCACCGCAGTGCCTTCGCCGACACCAGCCTGGAGGTGTTCCAGCGGGTCATGGCGGTCAACTACTTCGGCGCGCTGCATTGCACCCAGGCGGCGCTGCCCAGCCTGATCGCCCGCGGTGGGCAGATCATCGTGCTCAGTTCGCTGTCGGGCATCGCCCCGCTGCTCTACCGCAGCGCCTACAACGCCAGCAAGCACGCCCTGCACGGATTGTTCGAGACGCTGCGCTACGAGCTCAAGGGCTCGGGGGTGAACGTGATGCTGGTGTGTCCCGGCTTCACCGCCACCGACCTGCGCAAGAACGCCCTGGTCGGCGACGGTTCGGTGGCCGCCCAGCCGCCGCTGGCGATGGGCAAGGTGGCCTCGCCGCAGGACGTCGCCGAGGCCATTTACCACGGCGCCCTGAGGCGCCGGCGCCTGCTGGTGCTGTCCAACGTCGACTGGCGCGCGCGGCTGCTGGCGCGGTTCTTCCCGCGGCTGTTCGAGCGGGTGCTGCTGCCGCGGCTGTCCGGGCTCAAACCGCAGGGTTCGGGGCGCGTCTGATGCGCTTCTGCTGGTTGATCTTGTTGTTGCTGGCGCCGCTATGCCGGGCCGGCGACGCGCCGCTGCGGGTGATGACCGACCTGTGGCCGCCGTTTCGCATGGAGAGCGCCAGCGGCGAGCTGCAGGGCCTGGATATCGACCTGCTGGCGGAGCTGTCGCGCCGCACCGGGCTGCGCTTCGAGGTGCAGCGGGTGCCTTGGGCGCGCGGGCTGGCGGCGCTGGAACAGGGGCGCGCCGACCTGATGACCGGGCTGGCCAGAACCCCCGAGCGCGAACGCTATATCCACTACCTGGAACGCCCCTACTACGCCTGCGCGCCGCGCTTCTACGCCAGCCCGGCGCTGGCCGCGCAACTGGGCGACTACGCCGCGCTGCGCGGGCTGCGCATCGGCTACGTGCTGGAGTCGGCCTATTTCCAGCCGTTCGACGGCGACGCCGGGCTGGACAAGGTCGGCGTCAGTAACGAGAGCCAGTTGCTGGAGATGCTCGCCCGCGGGCGTATCGACGCGCTGGTCGGCACCGATTGCCAGGTCGACTACGCCCTGCTCGATCCGGCGCTGGCCGGACGCATCGTCAAGGCCGCCTACCGCCCGGCGGCGCGCACCGAGCTGTATCTCGGCTTCTCGCGCCAGCGCCTGGCGCACCTGCCGCAGCTGGCCGCCGCGCTCGACGACCTGCTGCGCGAGGGCTGGGTCGCCCGCGCCGCGTTGCGCTACCAGCCGGTGGCGACGAGTCAGTAGCCGGCCAGTGCGTGGCCCCGCGACAGCCGGCAGGGCGTCGACTCGACTAGTGGTTGTGCGGCTCGCCGTAGAGCTGCTGAACCAGCGCCATGTCCCAGTAGGCGGCCTCGATCTTGTGCCCGTCGAGGTCGCGCACGAAGCAGCCGTAGTAGGGCTCGCCATACTCCGCGCGCGGCCCCGGCTGGCCCTCGTCGCGGGCGCCGGCGGCCAGTGCGGCCTGGTGGAAGGCGTGCACCGCGGCCTTGTCCGGGGCGACGAAACCGAAATGGCTGCCGTTGCCGAGGGTCGCCGGCTGGCCGTCGATCGGCGTCTGCACCCAGAACTCCGGGTACTCGCGGCCGAAGGCCACGGCGCCGGGATGGCGCATGATCTCCTGGCAGCCGAGGGTGGCCAGCACCTTGGCGTAGAACTCGCAGGCCGCCTCGAACTGGTTGGTGCCGATGGATACGTGGGACAGGATGCTGGGGTTGGCGTCGCTCATGTCGGGTGCTCCTTGCTGTTGAGGTGGTCAAGCCTAGCAGGCTATTGGGCAAGCATTCCGACGCCTCGTTCGGCAGCCGGCTAGTCGTTGTCGTGCCCTGCCGGTTGCCGGTCGAGCAGCATGAACAGGCGGAACAGCACCACCAGGGCGAACAACTGGAGGAAGCCGCTGGCGGCCTGCTGCAGCACCCACAACAGGCTGTCGTCGCGGTTCGGCAGGGTCCACCAGTCGAGCAGCCAGAGCGGCACCAGCACGCTGGCCAGGCAGCTGAACACCTCCCAGAAACGCCCATTGGTCAGCTCGAAGCTGCCGCGCAGGGCGCTCATCGGCGGCTGTTCGCGCAGCACCAGGAGCAGTTCGGCGAAGGCCAGCTTGACCATGATCCAGATGCCCGGCAGCACCAGCAGCGACAGCCCGAGCAGGATCGCCAGGGTGCTCAGCCCGGCCAGCAGGGCGAAGGCCGGCCACAGGCGCAGGGCGGCGGCGAACAGCTGGTTGCCGGTCGCTTCGCGGCCGTTGCTGCGGGCGTCGAGGAAGAGGATCAGCTGCGCGGCGTAGAGCGGATAGAACAGCACGCCGAGGAGGATGCCGTAGGCCGGATTGGCGCCTTCGCCGAGCTGCGCCGCCAGCAGCGCCTGGGCAATGGCCTCGACCAGTAGCAGCGGCAGGCATAGGCGGGCGATGGCCGCCAGGTTGTGGCTGAAGAAGAACCAGGCGTCGCGCAGGATCGGCAGTGGATTCATCGGCAGAACTCGGCAATGACGAAGACCCGCACTGTAGCAGAGGCGCCGCGCGCTCCGCGCTGATGGCAATGCTCTGGCATACTGGCAGGGCTTTCCGCCCGCCGACCGAGGATGCCCGGTGAAGAAGATCGCCGTATTCGCCGACGTACAGAACCTCTACTACACGGTGCGCCAGGCCCATGGCTGCCATTTCGACTACGCCGCCTTCTGGGCCGACGTCAGCCGCCAGGGGCAGATCGTCGAGGCCTACGCCTACGCCATCGAGCGCGGCGACGCCAAACAGCAGCAGTTCCAGCAGATCCTGCGCAAGCTCGGCTTCACCGTGAAGCTCAAGCCCTATATCCAGCGCAGCGACGGCTCGGCCAAGGGCGACTGGGACGTCGGCATCTGCATCGACGTGCTCGACGCCGCCGAGCGGGTCGACGTGGTGGTGCTGGCCTCCGGCGACGGCGATTTCGACCTGCTGCTCGAGCGGGTGCGCCAGCGCGGCACCGAGGCGATCGCCTACGGCGTGCCGGGGCTGACCGCGCAATCGCTGATTCGCGCCGCCAGCCGTTACGTGCCCATCGAGGGCGCTCTGTTGCTCAGGAATTAAGGATTTTCGTGGAATCCATCGCCGTCATCGACTTCGAAACCACCGGCGTGTCGCCGGCCCAGGCCCGTGCCACCGAGATCGGCGTGGCCATCATCGAGGGCGGGCAGATCGTCGCCCGCTACCAGAGCCTGATGAACGGCGGCGCCTGGGTGCCGCCCTTTATCGAGCAGCTCACCGGTATCAGCAACGCCATGCTGCGCGAGGCGCCGCCGTCGGCGCAGGTGATGGCCGAGGTGGCCGACTTTATCGGCGAGCGCCCGCTGCTGGCGCACAACGCCGCCTTCGACCAGAAGTTCTGGGACGCCGAACTGGCGCGCATCCGCCGTCGCCGCTCGCAGCCCTTCGCCTGCTCGCTGCTGCTGTCGCGGCGCCTGCTGCCGGAGGCGCCGAGCCACAAGCTGGGCAACCTCAACGCCTGGGCCGGGTTGCCGGACACCGGCCGCGCCCACCGCGCCCTGGCCGATGCCGAGATGGCGGCCAACCTGACCCTGCACCTGTTCGATTTGCTGCGCCGGCGTCACGGCCGCCACCAGGCCGATCACGCCTTGCTCTGCCAGTTGCAGAAGCTGTCGGCGGCCAAGGTGCGGGCGTTGCTGGCTGCCGGGTAGGCTCCAGTATGGACAGCGGGGGCGCCTAGCCTTGCCGGCGATGGTGAATGACGCGAAGGTATCGCCCGCAAGCGGGCTCCTACAAGTGTGCTGGCGCGGGTAAACTGCGCGCCTGTTTCTTTTCGACCGGTTGCCCCCATGACCTTCGCCTCCCTCGGCCTGATCGAGCCGCTGCTGCGCAGCCTCGAAGGCCTCGACTACCAGACCCCGACCCCGGTGCAGAGCCAGGCGATTCCCGCCGTGCTCAAGGGGCGCGACCTGATGGCCGCGGCGCAGACCGGCACCGGCAAGACCGCCGGTTTCGCCCTGCCGCTGTTGCAGCGCCTGACCCTGGAAGGCCCGCAGGTGGCGAGCAACTCGGTGCGCGCGCTGGTGCTGGCGCCGACCCGCGAGCTGGCCGAACAGGTGCTGCAGAGCTTCCTGGTCTACGGCCGGCACCTGCCGCTGAGCTGCTACGCGGTGTACGGCGGGGTCAGCATCAACCCGCAGATGATGAAGCTGCGCAAGGGCGTCGACGTGCTGGTGGCCACGCCGGGGCGATTGCTCGACCTGTACCGGCAGAACGCGGTCAGGTTCAACCAGCTGCAGTGCCTGGTGCTTGACGAGGCCGACCGCATGCTCGACCTGGGCTTCGCCCGCGAGCTGGACGAGCTGTTCAGTGCGCTGCCGAAGAAACGCCAGACCCTGCTGTTCTCCGCCACCTTCTCCGACGTTATCCGGCAGATGGCCGGCGAGCTGCTGCGCGACCCGCTGTCGGTGGAGGTCAGCCCGCGCAACGCCGCGGCCAAGAGCGTCAGGCAGTGGCTGATCCCGGTGGACAAGAAGCGCAAGGGCGAACTGTTCCTGCACCTGTTGCAGAAAAAACGCTGGGGCCAGGTGCTGGTGTTCGCCAAGACGCGCAAGGGCGTCGATCAGCTGGAGCAGGAACTGCTGGCCATCGGCGTGGCCGCCGACTCGATCCACGGCGACAAGCCGCAGCCGACGCGGCTGCGCGCCCTGGAGCGCTTCAAGGCCGGCGAGGTGCAGGTGCTGGTGGCCACCGACGTGGCCGCACGCGGGCTGGATATCGACGACCTGCCGCTGGTGGTCAATCTGGATCTGCCGATCAACGCCGAGGACTACGTGCACCGCATCGGCCGCACCGGCCGCGCCGGCGCCACGGGCGAGGCGATCTCGCTGGTGTGCGCCGACGAGGTGGAGCAGCTGGCGGCCATCGAGAACCTCACCCAGCAGCTGATCAAGCGCGTCGACGAGCCCGATTTCATCCCCGACCACCGCGTACCACTGACGGCGGTTGGCGGCCAGGTGCTGAAGAAACCGAAGAAGCCCAAGCAGAAGCTGGTGCCCGGCGCCGCCAAGCCGGCCGGCAAGGGCAATATTCACCTCGGCCGCTGGTTCGAGGATGAGGATGCCAAGCCCAAGGCCAAGGCGGTGCGCAAGGTGCCGAGCTTCGGCGGCAAGCCCAAGGGCGGCAAGAAGTAGGGGCGCCGTGCGCACCTCATGCAGATGAGGGCGGCTGGTCGGCCTCGCGACTACGGCTACAACCGCGCCACCTTGAAGGTATCGCAGCGTCCGGGCTGGCCGCTGTCGAAGCCCATGCGGAACCAGCGCACGCGCTGCGCCGAGGTGCCGTGGGTGAAGGCGTCCGGTACCACCTGGCCGCGCGCCTGTTTCTGCAGACGGTCGTCGCCGATGGCGCTGGCGGCGTTCAGCGCCTCTTCCAGATCGCCTTCCTCCAGCCAGGCATGGCGGCGCTGCGCGTGGTGCGCCCAGACCCCGGCCAGGCAGTCGGCCTGCAGCTCCTGGCGCACCAGCAGGCCGCCGTCGCCCTCGACCCGTTCGCCGCGCTGGCGCGCCGCGTTGACCTTGGCCGAGACGCCGAGCAGGGTCTGCACGTGGTGGCCGACCTCGTGGGCGATGACGTAGGCCTGGGCGAAGTCGCCGGCGGCGGCGAAGCGCTGCTCCAGTTCGCGGAAGAACGCCAGGTCGAGATAGACCCGCTGGTCGCCCGGGCAGTAGAAGGGGCCTACCGCGGAGTTGGCGAAGCCGCAGGCCGAGTTGACGCCGCCGGAAAACAGCACCAGCTTGGGATCGCGGTACTGCTGGCCGGCGCTCTGGAACAGCTCGCGCCAGGTGTCCTCGGTGTCGCCGAGGATGGCGCGGACGAACTCGCTGTGCTCGTCGCCCGCCGCCGGTGCCTCGCCCTGGGGCAGGCCGACCTGGCTGGTCTGGGTGGCCTGGCCGGCGATCTGGCCGAGGATCTGCAGCGGGTCCTGGCCCATCAGCAGGCCGACGATGACGATCACCGCCACCCCGCCCAGGCTCAGCCCCTTGCCGCCCATGCGCATGCCGCCGGAGCGGCCGCGCGCGTCCACTACGTTGTCACTGCGTCTTGCCTTGCGCCAGCGCATCTTCGCTCTCCCTGTGGCTCGGACTGTTCAGTGTCGTCGGCGTCTGTGCTGCGCGCCAGGCCGGCCGTCAGTTGCCGGGGTAGTCGGCCAGCACCTGGTCGCGGCGCTCGCGGTCCAGGCCGATCACCTGGTAGGCGTCGACGCGGTCGCCGTACTCCATGCCGGGCGAGCCGACCGGCATGCCGGGCACGGCGGCGCCGAGCAGGTCCGGGCGCTGGCGCAGCTTGAGGATGTCGGCGGCCGGCACGTGGCCTTCGACGAACTTGCCGTCGATCACCCCGGTGTGGCACGAGGCCAGGCGCGGCGGCACGCCGAGGCGCAGCTTGACCGCGGCCATGTCGGTTTCGACGTGGTCGTTGACGGTGAAACCGTTGTCCTGCAAATGGCTGATCCAGGCCTTGCAGCAGCCGCAGTTGGCGTCGCGGTGGACGTCGATGGTCAGCGGTTCGGCGGCCTGGGCCAGGCCGGCAAAGAGGGCGATGGCGAGTAGCGAGCGGCGCATGATGGGACTCCGATGGGCTATGGCGCAGAGCATAGCGCCATGGCCGGGGATGCCCAAGGACCGCGATGCGGCTCCGGAGGCGAACTCCGGAGCCGCGGCAGGGTTACTCCAGTTGCATCAGGCCGGGGTCGCGCTGCACGGGCTGGATCTGCTCCTGCTTCACCCCGCTCTTGAGCATCAGCTTGAGCTGGCTGGCCTTCTGGCAGGCGTTCTGCCCATCGACGAAGACGCCGCCCTGATTGCACTTCCAGTCATAGAAGTTGGCCAGGCCGCCGGCCAGCTGCAGGCTGTAGTCGGTGCTCTTGGTGCCGGGGCTGAAGGGTTGGCCGGCGGGGATGTTCTGGAACCAGCGCATCCACTCGGGCGAGCCGACGGCCGGCGGATTGGCCTGGAAGGTCGGGTTCATGATCGCCAGTTGTGGGTATTCGCCGGTCATGTGGCAGCTCATGCAGGAGCTCACCGGATTGTCCACCGGGCCGTTGAGGCGGCCGTTCCAGCCCAGGTGGGTGGGCGGCAGCTCTGCGCTGTTGGCGTTGATCGCGGTCTGCTTGAGGTTGGGGTTGATCCGGGTCTGGCTCGGCTGCGGGTTGCTGTAGTCGTTGCCGGTGTCCTGCGGGTCGTTGCCCCACATGATGCCGACCGGTACCAGGTTGTCCCAGCCGGCCTTGCCGGTGACGGCGCCGTTGTACTGGAAGGTGCCGAAGATCCAGCCGGTCTCGTTGATGCGGGTGTCGCGCACGGCGATGTCCATCTGGATCAGGGCGACTTCCTTCACCTCGCGGTCGGCCGAATCGAAGCTCGTGGTGATATAGCCCTGCCAGAGCACCGGGTTCTGCAGGAACGGCACCTGGCTGCGGTCGACGTCGGCGAACAGGGCCTTACACACCACGGTGCCGTCGGCGAAGCTGTTGGGCGTGGAGGTGAAGTCCGGGTTGGGGTTGTGCGGATCCTTCCAGACCTGGCCGATGGTGTAGGCGCCGATGTCGTTGTAGATGCCGACCGCGTAGGTCTGGCCGGTGGTGGTCTGGGTCGGGGCGAGTTGCTTGGCCTGGATCTGCGCTTCCTTGGTCAGGCCGTGAATGCCTTCGCGGCCCAGCGGGCCATAGTGCTGCCAGGGCATATGGAACCATTGGCGCAGGCTGTTCTTCTGCACGTTCCAGTCGTTTTCCACGTTGCCTTCCAGGCAGTAGTCCTTGACCGCGGCCATGTACTCGCGCCAGGTCTCGAAGTCGTTGCTCGGCGAGCTCGGCAGCAGCTTGAAGAATGCCGGCAAGTCGGACGCCGGCGGCGCCTCGGCGGGGTAGGACTGGCTGAGCTGGAACAGCGGGCCGCTGTATTCGCTGGCGGGAGGCTGGTAGCCGAAGTCGGGGTAGGCGCCGGCCTGGGCCAGGGCGGCGAACAGGGGCGTGGCAATCGCCAGTGTGCTGATCAGGGTTCCTTGGGACTTGCGCATGGATCGTCTCCTTGACGTGGTGCACGCCTGCCGGGCGCGGGACTCGCGCGATGGAGCAGGGTGTCCGTTATGTCTGTATTGGCTGCGCCGCGCCGCTGGGCGCGGGCGACTCACGGTGCTGCGGGCTGGGCTCCTTAGACGGATGGCAGGGAAGGTACTCAGGCAGACGCGCGGCGCTGTGCCGGCGAGCGGAAGGACGAGAGCGGCGCGAGGGGGGCAGGCGGGCACGTCGACCTCCTTGTCGAGTACGGTGGGGTGCGGCTGGTGCAGGGGTAGTTGTAGATCATCCTGACGAAAGCGCCATGAACATTTGCCCGCAACTGTGCGCAAGCGCAAGGTGCGCAGGCCTGCGGCGCGCGAGTCCAGGCTTTCGGCCGGGGCGGGCCCGGACTATGCTCGCCACTCGTCGCACGAGGAGTCGCCCATGCTGTTCGCCCGGATCGTGGTACTGATCCAGATCGCCGCCCTGACCGGGCTGGGCCTGGTGTATTTCGTCAAACCCCATGAAATGGCCAGCCTCAGCGGCGCGTTGCTGATGGGCAATGCCGCGGTGACCGAGGTGCGCGCCTACTACGGCGGCCTGCAGTTGGGCCTTGCCGCCTACCTGGTGCTGGCGCTGCTGCGCCTGGAGCTGCTGCGCCCGGCCTTGACGCTACTGGTGCTGCTCTACAGCGTGCTGGCCCTGGCGCGTATCGCCGGGCTGTGGCTGGACGGCGGCGCGCAGCAGACCTTCAACCTGGCCGCATTGCTGCTGGAGCTGGTCTCGGCCGGGCTGGCGGGGTGGGCGTTGCGCGGGTTGGATCGCTAGCCCGTAGCCCGGATGCAATCCGGGGCAGGTGATTCGGCCGAATGCCGCTCAGCGCCGCTCCAGCAGCACCCCGGCTTCCATATGGTGGGTGTAGGGGAACTGGTCGAACAGCGCGCTGCGCGTCACCTTGTGGGTGTCGTTGAGCTGGGCGATGTTGGCGGCCAGGGTCTCGGGGTTGCAGGAGATGTAGAGGATGCGCTGGAAGCGCCGGGTCAGCTCGCAGGTGTCCGGATCCATGCCGGCGCGCGGCGGGTCGACGAAGACGCTGCCGAAGTCGTAGCTCTTGAGGTCGATGCCGGCCAGGCGGCGGAACGGCCGTACCTCGTTGAGCGCCTGGGTCAGTTCCTCGGCGGAAAGGCGCACCAGCTCGACGTTGTCCACGCCGTTATCGGCCAGGTTGGCCAGCGCGGCGTTGACCGAGGTCTTGCTGATCTCGGTGGCCAGCACGCGGCGCACGCGAGTGGCCAGCGGCAGGGTGAAGTTGCCGTTGCCGCAGTACAACTCCAGCAGGTCGTCGTCGCGCTGGCCGAGGGCGTCATAGGCCCAGTTCAGCATCTTCTCGCACACCGCGCCGTTGGGCTGGGTGAAGGCGCCTTCCGGCTGACGATAGCGGAAGGTCCTCCCGGCCGCCCTCAGTTCTTCTTCCACGTAATCGCGGCCGATCACCAGGCGCTGGCCACGCGAGCGACCGACCAGGCTGACGTTCAGCGCGGCGGCCAGGCGTTCGGCCTCGGCCTGCCAGGCGGCGTCCAGCGGACGGTGGTAGGCCAGGGTGATCAGCGCATCGCCGGCCAGAGTGGTGAGAAATTCCACCTGGAACAGTTTGAACGACAAGGTTTCGCTGGCCTGCCAGGCGGCGCGCAGGCGCGGCATCAGCTGGTTGATGCGCAGGCTGGCGATGGGGAAGTCGTCGAGCAGGATCGGCGTGTGCTTGTCGCCCGGGGCGAACATCGCATAGTGACGCTGGCCGTCCTCGCGCCACAGGCGGAACTCGGTGCGCAGGCGGTAGTGCTCGCGCGGCGAGTCGAACAGCGCAGGCTCGGGCGCGCCGAAGGGCGCCAGCAGTTCGACCAGGCGGGCCTTCTTCTCGGCAAGTTGGGCGTCGTAGGCGGCGGGGTCGAATGCGGGGCGGCTCATCGGTCACTCTTGGGGCGGGAAAACGGGCCGCCATTGTAGCGGAGCCGATGCCGGCGTGCCTTGGGCTGCTCGTCGGCGTTCGCTGAAGGTGGGCCGAAGCGGCGCGCCGCCCGGCCCATCCTGCAGGGGAGGGGTCAGGCGAACAGGCTCAGCTTGACGACGAACAGCGCGGAGAGAATCCACATCGCCGGGTTCAGCTCGCGCCAGCGCCCGGACAGCAGCTTGACCGCAGTCCAGGCGATAAAGCCGAAGGCGATGCCGTTGGCGATGGAGAAGGTCAGCGGCATGGCCAGGGCGGCGGCCACCACCGGGGCGGCGACGGTGAGGTCGTCCCAGTCGATCTGCGCCAGGCTGCTCATCATCAGCACGGCGACGAACAGCAGCGCCGGCGCGGTGGCGTAGGCCGGCACCGAACCGGCCAGCGGGGCGAAGAACAGGCTGAGCAGAAACAGCGCGGCGACCACGCAGGCGGTCAGGCCGGTGCGCCCGCCGGCGCTGATGCCGGCGGCGGACTCGATATAGCTGGTGGTGGTGCTGGTGCCCAGCGCGGCGCCGGCCATGGTGGCGGTGCTGTCGGCCATCAGCGCGCGGCCCAGGCGCGGCATCTTGCCGTCCTTGTCCAGCAGGTCGGCCTTCTGCGCCACGCCGACCAGGGTGCCGGAGGTGTCGAACAGGTCGACGAAGAGGAAGGCGAAGATCACGCTGATCAGGCCGATGTCCAGGGCGCCGGCGATATCCAGCTGGAGCAGGGTCGGCAGCAGCGACGGCGGCATCGACACCACGCCCGGCAGCTCGGAAAGACCCAGGGCGATGGACAGGCCGGTGACCAGCAGGATGCCGATCATCACCGCGCCGGTGATCTTGCGATAGGCCAGCGCGGCGATCACGAAGAAGCCCAGGCAGGCGAGCAGGGCGCCGCCCTGGCTGAGGTCGCCGAGGCCGACCAGGGTGGCCGGGTGATCGACCACGATGCCGGCGTTCTTCAGCGCGATGATCGCCAAAAACAGGCCGATACCGGCGGCGATGCCGGCGCGCAGGGCCAGCGGGATGCTGTTGATGATCCACTCGCGGATCTTGAAGATCGACAGCAGAAAGAAGATCGCGCCGGAGAGGAACACCGCGCCCAGGGCGGTCTGCCAGCTGTAGCCCATGGTCATCACCACGGTGTAGGTGAAGAAGGCGTTGAGGCCCATGCCCGGTGCCAGGGCGATCGGGTAGTTGGCCAACAGGCCCATCACCGCCGAGCCGATGGCCGCCGCCAGGCAGGTGGCGACGAACACCGCGCCGTGGTCCATGCCGGTCTCGGCCAGCATGTTGGGGTTGACGAAGAGGATGTAGGCCATGGTCAGGAAGGTGGTGAGACCGGCGATGACCTCGGTGCGCACGTTGGTGTGGTGCGCTTTGAGTTGGAACAGTCTTTCCAGCATGGTGGGCTCCCCGGAGGCGCGAACGCGCCGAAAGTGGTGTGCAGCAAGCTAAGCATATTCGCGGCGGAAAATTGCCCGTTTGCGCAAAAGCCGCGCATCATAGCAGCAAGGTTTTTCCCGGTGAATTTATGGTCTGTCGTCTCATTTTATGACCAGGCGGACAGATTATTTTCCTGCCTGAAGGAGTTGAGATATGAGCAAGCGTGCGCTGATCGCCGTCGCCGACGGCGTCGAAGACCTCGAATGCGTGACCCTGATCGACGTGCTGCGCCGCGCCGACATCGAGGTGCTGGTGGCCAGCATCGAGGAACGCCGCATGATCACCTGCGCCCGCGGCACGCGGCTGACCGCCGACGCCATGCTGGTGGACGTGCTGGCCCAGGATTTCGACCTGATCGTGCTGCCCGGCGGCATGCCCGGCGCCCAGCACCTGGCCGATTTCGAACCGCTGGCCGAGCGGGTGCGCCGGCAGGCCAAGGCCGGCGAGCTGTTTGCCGCCATCTGCGCCGCGCCGGCGCTGGCCCTGCAGCAGTACGGCGTGCTCAAGCAGCGGCGCATGACCTGCTACCCGGCGTTCAGCGAGCGTCTTTCCGGCTGCACCTTCGTCGACGAGGCGGTGGTGGTCGACGGCAACTGCATCACCAGCCAGGGACCGGGTACGGCGTTGGCCTTTGCCCTGTGCCTGGTGGAACAACTGGTGGGCCGCGGCACGCGCGGCGAGGTGGCCAAGGCGATGCTGGTGTAGATGCCTGGATCGAACACCGGCGATATTGGTGCGCACAGCGCACCCTACGGATTGGCTGCGGGCCTGTAGGGTGCGCCGCGCGCACCGAGAACCCGCGATGCTCTACGACTGTTCCTGCTCCAACAAGCGCCGCTTGCGCGCCAGCCCCCAGCGGTAGCCGCCCGGGCTGCCGTCGCTGGCCACCACGCGGTGGCAGGGCAGCAGCAGGCCGATGGCGTTGCTGGCGCAGGCGCGGGCCACCGCGCGCGGGTGGCTGTGCAACTGGCCGGCCAGTTCGCCGTAGCTGCGCGTCTGTCCCGGCGGGATCGTCTGCAGCGCCTGCCAGACGCGCTGCTGGAAGGCGCTGCCGCGAATATCCAGGGGCAACTGGGCGGCCCGCGCGGGCTCGTCCAGTTGCTGCAGCACCTGTTTCAGCCAGGCTTTCAGTCCCTGGCCGTCTTCTTCCAGCCGCGCGGCGGCGAAGCGCTGCTGCAGCTCGCCGCGCAGCGCCTGCTCGTCGTCGCCGAACAGCAGGGCGCAGACGCCCTTGGCGCTGGCCGCGATCAGCACCTGGCCCAGTGGGCAGGGGGCACTGGCGTAGCGCAGGCGTTCGCCGGCGCCACGCCGGCGGCGCTGCGCCGGGCTCATGGCCTGGGGTTTTTCATACAGGGCGCGGGTGCCGGAATAACCGGCGGCCAGGGCGGCATCGAGCACGCTATCCGCCGTGCCCAGTTGCGCCTCCAGGCGCTGGCGCCGCTGGGCGGCGGCCCAGGCATGCGGCGTCAGCCCGGTGCGGGCCTTGAAGGCGCGGGCCAGGTGCGAGGGCGACAGGCCGATGCGCGCCGCCAGCTGGGCCAGGCTCAGGCGCTGCTCGCCGCGCAGCAGCTGGCAGGCGGCGGCGACCAGGGCGTCGAGCTGCTGCGCCGGGCTCTGCCCCTGCGGCGAGCAGCGCTTGCACGGGCGAAAGCCGGCGGCCTCGGCGCTGGCCGCATCGCCGTGGAAGCTGACGTTGTCGCGCCGCGGCCGCCGCGCCGGGCAACTGGGCCGGCAGTAGATGCCGGTGCTGCGCACGGCGAAGACGAAGCGCCCGTCCTGGCCCGCATCGCGGGCGCAGACGGCTTGCCAGCAGTGGTCGGTGTCGAGCATGGGACCTTCCTCCTGATGCTGTCGATTGTCGGCCGGCAGCCGCGCGCTGCCAATCCGTAATGCGCTTTCAAAGCCGGGCTAGGCTTACAGCCCATCGACGGCCGGCAAGGGGATGCAGGCATGGCGCGTTATGCTCGTTGGGCGCTGGCGATGCTGCTGTGGGGCGCGCTGGCGCCGGCACTGGCGGCGTTGCCGCTGAGCAAGGCGGAGCAGCACTGGCTGGCGCAGCACCCGCAGCTGCTGGTGGGGGTGGAACGCACCGGCTGGCCGCCGTTCGACATGGTCGAGGACGGTCGCTATGAGGGCATCAGCGCCGATTACCTGCGCCTGCTCGGCGAGCGCCTGGGGGTGGAGATCGACGCGGTCTACTTCGACGACTGGGAGCAGGCCCTGGCCGCGCTGCGCGAGGGTCGCATCGAGATCCTGCCGTCGGTGGCGCGCACCCCCGAGCGCGAGGGCTGGATGCGCTTCAGCGATCCTTATCTGATCAGCAGCAGCCTCATCTTCAGCCGCCCCGAGGTGCCCGTGCAGCAGGTCGCCGACCTGGCCGGCAAGCGGGTGGCCATCGAGCGTGGCTACGTGCTGCAGCAACTGCTGCGCGACGAGGTGGCCGGCATCGCGTTCGTCGAGACCCTGAACACCGAGGAAGCCCTGCGCGCGGTGTCGTCCGGGCGCGCCGAGGCCTACGTCGGCGACATGATAGTGGCCAGCTACCTGATCCGCCGGCACAACCTGACCAACCTGGAGCTGCGCGGCGAGTCGGGGCTGAGCAGCAGCGAGATCCGCTTCGGCGTGCGCCGCGACCTGCCGCAACTGGTCGACCTGCTCGACCGCGCCCTGGCCAGCCTCGGCCGCGAGGAGCGCGAGGCGATCCGCGATCGCTGGCTGCCGCCGCTGACCGAGTTCAACTGGCGCAAGGCGCTGCAGGTGGGCTGGCCCTACGCCCTCGGCCTGCTGGCGCTGATCGTCTTCGTGCTGGTGTGGAACCGTCGCCTGGCGGTGCAGATCGCCGAGCGCCAGCGCGCCGAGGCCGAGGCCAGGCGCCAGCGCAGCACCCTGCTGGCGCTGATCAACGCGATTCCCGACCCGATCTGGTTCAAGGACGTCGAGGGCGTCTACCGCGGCTGCAACCCGGCCTTCGCGGCGATCTTCGCGCGCAGCCCGGAGAGCCTGGTCGGCTGCCGCGACGAGCAGCTGTTCGACGCCGCGCTGAGCCGCGAGCGCGCCGGCCTCGACCGCCGCGCCCTGGCCAGCCGCGCGCCGCTGGAAACCGAGACCTGGCTGGATCACGCCGACGGCCGGCGGGTGCTCTACGACACCCTGCGCGCGGCCTTCTACGACGACCGCGGGCAGTTGCTCGGGCTGGTCGGCACCGGCCGCGACATCACCGTGCGCAAGGAGGTCGAGGAGGCGATGGCGCGGGCCAAGGCCCTGGCCGAGCAGGCGGCGCGGGCCAAGGCGGACTTTCTCGCCAACATGAGCCACGAGATCCGCACGCCGATGAACGCCATCATCGGCATGTCGCACCTGGCGCTGAAGACCGACCTCGACCCGCGCCAGCGCGACTATCTGAACAAGATCCAGCAGGCCGGCCAGCACCTGCTCGGGGTGATCAACGACATCCTCGACTTCTCCAAGATCGAGGCCGGCAAGGTCAGCGTCGAGTGCATCGAGTTCGACCTCGAGCAGGTGCTCGACAACCTGGCCAACCTGATCGGCGACAAGGCCGCGGCCAAGGGCCTGGAACTGCTGTTCCGCCTCGATCCGCAGGTGCCCTGCAGCCTGCTCGGCGATCCGCTGCGGCTGGGGCAGATCCTGATCAACTACGCCAACAACGCGGTGAAGTTCACCGCCGAGGGCGAGGTGGAGGTGCGCATCGAGCTGCAGCGGCGCGACGGCAAGCAGGTCTGGCTGCTGTTTTCGGTGCGCGACACCGGCATCGGCCTGGACGCCGAGCAGCAGGCGCGGCTGTTCGAATCCTTCCAGCAGGCGGACAGCTCCACCACCCGCAAGTACGGTGGCACCGGCCTCGGCCTGGCCATCTGCAAGCGCCTGGCCGAGGCCATGGGCGGCGAGGTCGGGGTCGACAGCCAGGTCGGCGTCGGCAGCCGCTTCTGGTGCCGCCTGCCGTTCGCTCTGGCCAGTCGCCAGCGCCCGGCGCTGCAGCCGCAGGCCGATCTGCGCGGGCGGCGGGTGCTGGTGGTGGACGACAACGACAATGCCCGCCAGGTACTCGCCGAGCTGCTGGGCAGCATGACCTTTCGCGTCGCCGAGGCCGCAGGCGGCTTGCAGGCGCTGGCCCTGGTACGCCAGGCGCAGGCCGCCGGCGAGGGCTTCGAGCTGCTCTTCATCGACTGGCAGATGCCCGGGATGGACGGCCTGGAGCTGGCCAGGCGGGTGCGCGCGCTGGCGCTGACGCCGCCGCCCAAGTTGCTGATGGTCAGCGCCCACGGCCGCGAGGAGCTGCTGCAGGGCGCGCAGCGGGTCGGCGTCGAGGACGTCCTGCTCAAGCCGCTCAACCCCTCGCTGCTGTTCGATGCGGCGATGCGCTGCCTGGGCGGCAACGGCGGGCTGAGCAGCTATGCGCGCAGCGGCGTGGGCGAGGCGGTACCGGATTTCGCCGGTCGTCGTGTGCTGCTGGTGGAGGACAACGAGCTGAACCAGGAAGTGGCCAGCGGCCTGCTGCAGGAGGCCGGGCTGCAGGTGGAGCTGGCCGGCGACGGTGCGCAGGCCATCGAGCGCCTGCAGGCGGCGGCGGACGAGCATTACCAGCTGGTGCTGATGGACATGCAGATGCCGGTGCTCGACGGCCTGGCGGCCACTCGCGTGCTGCGCGCCCAGCCGCGCTTCGCCGCGCTGCCGATCCTGGCCATGACCGCCAACGCCCTGGACGCCGACCGCCAGGCCTGCCTGGACGCGGGGATGAACGATCACCTGAGCAAGCCCATCGAGCCGGCCACGCTCTGGGCCACCCTGCAGCGCTGGCTGCCGGCGGCCGCGGCGGTCGCCGGCGCGCCGGCAGAGCCGACCGATCTCGGTTTCGCGCTGGCGGGCGTGGACGTGGCCAGCGGCCTGCGCCGGGTGCTGGGCAAGCGCGCGCTGTACCTGGAGCTGCTCGGCAAGTTCGCCGCCGGGCAGGGCGAGTTCCCCGCGCAGCTGCGCGCCGCCCTGGCCGATGCCGACGGCGCGCGCGCCGAACGGCTGGCCCACACCTTCAAGGGCCTGGCCGGCAGCATCGGCGCCGGCGCCTTGCAGGCGCAGGCCGCGGCGCTGGAGCAGGCCCTGCGGCAGGGCGCCGCCGTGGCGCGGATCGAGGCGCTGCTCGGCGAACTGGAGCCCGCGCTGCAGGCGCTGCTCGCCGCCATCGCCGCGCAACTGCCGGCGCCGCCGTTGCCGCGCGCGGTGGTCGTCGAGCGCGGCGAATTGCAGCGGGTCTGCCAGCAGCTGGCGCGGTTGCTCGACGAAGACGATCCGCGCAGCGGAAAACTGCTGGAGGAACAGCGCGAAATGCTGCAGAGCGCCTTTAATGAGGGGTATGCCGCCATCGCCCGCGCGGTGCGCGGCTACGATTTCGAGCGGGGGTTGCTGGCCTTGCGCGAGGCGGCGGCCGGGCAGGGCATAGAGTGCTGAGAACGTGTTTACGATCTGCTGCGCGTCGGCCCTGCTGCGTTGAAAACAGGCTCGGACTGCTCATTTACAGCTCGTAAACTCCGCGTCCTCGCCTGTTTTCGCCTTGCATGGCTCTAGCTCGCAAGATCGTAAATACGTTCTGAAACAGGGGGATGCGATGGTCGAGATGCTCGACAGGCCCGAGCAGGAGATGATCCTGGTGGTGGACGACACCCCGGACAACCTGCAGCTGATCAGCGAACTGCTGATCGACCGTTACCGGGTCAAGGTTGCCAACAACGGCGCCAAAGCCCTGCGCATCGCCCAGGGCAGCCCGGCGCCGGATCTGATCCTGCTCGACATCATGATGCCGGAGATGGACGGCTACGAAGTCTGCCGGCGGCTCAAGGCCGACCCGCAGACCCGCGACATTCCGCTGATCTTCCTCACCGCCAAGAGCGAGGTGGCCGACGAACAGCTGGGCTTCGACCTCGGCGCCGCCGACTACATCACCAAGCCGATCAGCCCGCCCATCGTCCTCGCCCGGGTCAAGGCGCAGCTGCAGCTCAAGGCCGCCACCGACTACCTGCGCGACAAGAGCGAGTACCTGGAGCTGGAGGTCAAGCGCCGCACCCGCGACATCCAGAAGCTGCAGGACGTGACCATCGAGGCCATGGCCAGCCTGGCGCTGATGCGCGACAACCCCTGCGGCCGCCACCTGGCGCGGATCGAGCGCTATATGAGTTGCCTCGCCGCGGCCCTGGCGCGCCAGCAACCGGCGCTGTCGCGGCAGCTGGACGGGGAGCGTATCGCCCAGCTCGGCAAGTCGGCAATGCTCCATGTGATCGGCCGCCTGACCCTGCCCGACCGCGTGCTGCTCAGCCACGGCGAGCCGGACGAACGCGATCTGCGCCTGCTCCAGGACGGCGTGATCGCCGGGCGCGACGCGCTGGAACGGGCCGAACGCAAGCTGGGCAGCAGCACCAACTTCCTCTCCGACGCCAAGGACATCGTCTACGGCCAGCACGAACGCTGGGACGGCAAGGGTTACCCACAGGGCCTGCACGGCGAGCAGATCCCGCTGTCGGCGCGGCTGATGGCGCTGATCGGTCATTTCGAGGAGCTGACCTGCCAGCATCCCTACCTGCCGCGCATCAGCCCGGCGCAGGCGGTGACGCAGATCTGCGCGGCCAGCGGCACACGCTTCGACCCCATGGTGGTGCTGGCCTTCGTCGAGGCGACGCCGGAGTTTATCCGCATCGCCGAGTCCCTGGCCGACGATGCCGCCGCGGTAGGCGCCGAGCTGCAGCGGCTGGAGGATTCGCTGGCGGAAAGCATCGAGCTGACCCTGCCGCCGGCGCCTTGAACGGCGAGGAGGTTTTTTCTCGCCCGTAGGTTGGGTTGAGGAGCCGGCGACGAAGCCCAACGAAATTCGCGAGCGCTGCCCGCGGGCTGCTCGTTGGGCTTCGCTGCGCTCAGCGCCAACCTACGGCTGAGCCCATGGCTTACGCGGCGCGCTGCGCCAGCTGGTAGGTTGGGTTGAGGAGCCGGCGACGAAGCCCAACGAAATTCGCGAGCGCTGCTCGCGGGCTGCTCGTTGGGTTTCGCTGCGCTCAGCGCCAACCTAGGGTTGAGCCCATGGCTTACGCGGCGCGCTGCGCCAACCCGTAGGTTGGGTTGAGGAGCCGGCGACGAAGCCCAACGAAATTCGCGAGCGCTGCCCGCGGGCTGCTCGTTGGGTTTCGCTGCGCTTAGCGCCAACCTGCGGTTGAGCCTGCTAGCCGTTGATCCGCTCCACATGATGACAGGCCACCTGCCGTGCATCGATCAGGCGCAGCTCGGGGCGTTCGCCGCGGCAACGCGCGTCGGCATGCGGGCAGCGCTGGTGGAAGGCGCAGCCGGACGGCGGGTCGAGCGGGTTGGGCAGCTCGCCGACTATCCTGATCCTGGGCTTGTGCGGATCGGGATGAATCGCCGGGGTGGCCGACAGCAGCGCCTGGGTGTAGGGGTGCAGCGGGCGATGGTAGATGGCGGCGCTGGCGCCCATTTCCACCGGGCGGCCGAGGTACATCACCAGCACCTCGTCGGCGACGTGGCGCACCACCGCGAGGTTGTGCGAGATAAACACGTAGCCGGTCTCGTACTGTTCTTGTAAGTCCATAAACAGGTTGAGCACCTGGGCCTGGATCGACACGTCCAGCGCCGAGGTCGGCTCGTCCGCCACCAGCACCTTGGGCTGCAGCATCATGGCGCGGGCCAGGGCGATGCGCTGGCGCTGGCCGCCGGAGAACATGTGCGGGTAGCGCGCATAGTGCTCGGGGCGCAGGCCCACCTGCTGCATCATCGCCTGCACCTTTTCGCGTCGTTCGGCGCGCGACAGGGCGGTGTTGATCAGCAGCGGCTCGGCCAGCTGGTCGCCGATCTTCTGCCGCGGGTTGAGCGAGGCATAGGGGTTCTGGAACACCATCTGCACGTCGCGGCGCAACTGCTTGCGCTCGGCCCTGCTGGCGCCGGCCACTTCGCGGCCGGCGATCTGCAGGCTGCCCGAACTGGGCTCCTCGATCAGGGTCAGGGCGCGGGCCAGGGTGGACTTGCCGCAGCCGGACTCGCCGACCACTGCCAGGGTCTTGCCGGCCTCGAGGCTGAAGGACACGCCGTTGAGCGCCTGCACCGTTGCCGCCGGCTTGAACAGGCCGCGCGAGACGCTGTAGTGACGGGTCAGTTCTTGGGCTTGGAGTACGCTGCTCATCGGGCCACCTCCAGGGGAAAGAAGCAGCGCGCGGCGCCACGCTCGTGTGCGTCCAGCGCCGGCCGCTCCTCAAAGCAGCGCTGCTGCACGTAGGGGCAGCGTGGCGACAGCAGGCAGCCGTGCGGACGGTCGTAGTGGCCGGGCACGATGCCGGGCAGGGTGGCCAGGCGGCGGGCGCCGGCGCCGTGTTCGGCCAGGCTCCTCTCGGGAAGCGCCTTGAGCAGCGCCTCGGTATAGGGGTGTATCGGTGCGTCGAACAGGGTCGGCACGCGGCCCAGCTCCACCGCCTGGCCGGCGTACATCACGCAGACGCGCTGGGCGGTTTCGGCGACCACCGCCAGGTCGTGGGTGATCAGCACCAGGGCCATGCCCTGGTCGCGCTGCAGGTTCAGCAGCAGTTCCATGATCTGCGCCTGGATGGTCACGTCCAGCGCCGTGGTCGGCTCGTCGGCGATCAGCAGCTTGGGTTCGGCGGCAATCGCCATGGCGATCGCCACGCGCTGGCTCATGCCGCCGGAGAGCTGGTGCGGGTAGGCATCCAGGCGGCTGGCGGCGGCGGGGATCTCCACCCGTTCGAGCAGCTCGAGGGCACGGGCGCGCGCCGCCTTGCCTTTCAGGCCCATATGCTGGCGCAGCACTTCCTCGATCTGGAAACCCACGCTGTAGCTGGGGTTGAGCGCGGTCATCGGGTCCTGGAAGACCATGGCCAGGTCCTTGCCGACTATGTGCCGGCGCTGGCGGCCCTTCAGGCGCAGCATGTCGGTGCCGTCGAACTGCAGGCAGTCGGCATGGACGATGCCAGGCGCGTCGATCAGGCCCATCAGCGCCATCATGGTCACCGACTTGCCGGAGCCGGACTCGCCGACGATGGCCAGCACCTCGCCCTTGTCCACCGAGAGGTCGAGTCCGTCGACGACCGGCACGGCATCGGCGGCGCCGAAGCGCACCGAGAGGTTGCGGATATCCAGCAGGCTCATGAGCGGGCCTCCGCATGGGCTTGGTGCGCACGGCGCACCCTTCGAGGTGCAGGGTACGCTGTGCGCACCGAGACCGGCTTGAATGCTCCGGATTGCATCCGGGCTATGCGGTTACTCATTCCGGGTTCCTTACTGCGCATTCTTGAGTTTCGGGTCGAGGGCGTCGCGCAGGCCGTCGCCCATCAGGTTGATCGCCAGCACGCTGAGCAGGATGGCCAGGCCGGGCAGGGTCACCACCCACCAGGCGCGCTCGATATAGTCGCGCGCCGAGGCCAGCATGGTGCCCCACTCGGGCGTCGGCGGTTGCACGCCGAGGCCGAGAAAGCCCAGGGCGGCGGCGTCGAGAATCGCCGAGGAAAAGCTCAGCGTCGCCTGCACGATCAGCGGCGCCATGCAGTTGGGCAGCACGGTGACGAACATCAGCCGCGGCAGGCCGGCGCCGGCCAGCTGCGCGGCGGTGACGTAGTCGCGACCCAGCTCGCCCATCACCGCGGCGCGGGTCAGGCGCACGTAGCTGGGCAGGGAGACGATGGCGATGGCGAAGATGGTGTTGATCAGCCCCGGGCCGAGGATGGCGACGATGGCCACCGCCAGCAGCAGCGAGGGCAACGCCAGCATGATGTCCATCAGGCGCATGATGCCGGGGCCGAGCAGGCGCGGGAAAAAGCCGGCGGCCAGGCCCAGCAGGATGCCGGGGATCAGCGACAGCAGCACCGAGGCCAGGCCGATCAGCAGCGACAGGCGTGCGCCGTGGATCAGGCGCGACAGTAGGTCGCGGCCCAGCTCGTCGGTGCCGAGCAGGAACTGCCACTGGCCGCCGTCCAGCCACACCGGCGGGGTGAGCAGGAAGTCGCGATACTGCTCGCTGGGATGGTGCGGCGCGACCCAGGGCGCGAACAGCGCGCAGAACACCATCAGCAGCATGAAGCCGAGGCCACAGACGGCACCCTTGTTATGGCTGAAGGCTTGCCAGAATTCTTTCAGCGGCGAGGGGTAGAGCAGGCTCTGGTCGAGGCTGGTAGCTGCAGTCATGGGCATACCCCCTGGGTAGGGTGCGCTGTGCGCACCGATGGTTGGTCGCCGCTATTGGGGCGCACGGCCTGGGCGGCCCCGCGCCCCCCTAGGGTCTGTCGATTCATCACGCCTTCCTCACTTCTGATGGCGAATACGTGGATTGGCCAGGCCATAGAGGATGTCCACGGTGAAGTTGACCAGGATCACCAGGCAGGCGATCAGCAGGATGCCGTTCTGCACCACCGGGTAGTCGCGCGCGCCGATGGCCTCGATCAGCCATTTGCCGATGCCCGGCCAGGAGAAGATGGTCTCGGTCAGCACCGCGCCGGCCAGCAGGCTACCGACCTGCAGGCCGAACACCGTCAGCACCGGGATCAGCGCGTTGCGCAGGCCGTGCACGAAGACCACCCGCGCCGGCGACAGGCCCTTGGCCCGCGCGGTACGGATATAGTCCTCGCGCAGCACTTCGAGCATGGCCGAGCGGGTCATCCGTGCGATCACCGCCAGCGGGATGGTGCCGAGCACCACGGCCGGCAGGATCAGGTGGCGCAGGGCGTCGACGAAGGCGCCTTCTTCGTCGCTGAGCAGGGTGTCGATCAGCATAAAGCCGGTGACAGGCTCGATGTCGTAGAGCAGATCGATACGCCCGGACACCGGCGTCCAGCCCAGGCCCACCGAGAAAAACATGATCAGCAGCAGGCCCCACCAGAAGATCGGCATTGAGTAGCCGGTCAGCGAGATACCCATCACCCCGTGGTCGAACAGCGAGCCGCGCTTGAGCGCGGCGATCACCCCGGCGATCACCCCCAGGCTGCCGGCGAACAGCAAGGCCGCCAGGGCCAGTTCGACGGTGGCGGGGAACAGGGTGAGGAACTCGTGCCACACGCTTTCACGCGAGCGCAGCGACTCGCCCAGATCGCCGCTGGCGAGCTGGCCGATGTAGTCGAAATACTGCGCATACAGCGGCTTGTTCAGCCCCAGGCGCTCCATGGCCTGGGCGTGCATTTCCGGGTCGACGCGGCGTTCGCCCATCATCACTTCCACCGGGTCGCCAGGGATCAGGCGGATTAGGGCGAAGGTCAGCAGGGTGACGCCGAAGAAGGTGGGGATCAACAGCCCCAGGCGTCTGGCGATAAAGGACAGCATCAGGCGGTTCTACTCCGTGGCAGGATGCGGGTGCCGGACTGCATGGTCCGGCGCTGTTGTGGTAATGGCGCGGTCGCGGGGTGGCATGAGGCGTGTGGGAGGGGCTTTAGCCGCGAGCCTGTCGCCGCTAAAGCGCCTCCCACATGAGCCGGGCTACGACTATTCATGGCAGCTTCACCCTGGCGAAATTGTTCGAGCCCATGGGGCTGAGCACAAAGCCTTTCACCCCCTTATGCAGGGCGACGAACTGCTTGGGGTGGGCCAGGGCGACCCACGGCGCCTGCTCGTGGAAGATCGCCAGGGCCTGGCGATACAGCGCCGCGCGCTTGTCCTGCTCGGGCTCGCGGCGCGCCTGGGCGAGCAGTGCGTCGAAGGCCGGGTCGCACCAACCGGCCTGGTTCTCGCCGCTCTGGGCGGCGGCGCAGGACAGGTTGGGGGTGAGGAAGTTGTCCGGGTCGCCGTTGTCGCCGGCCCAGCCCATAAATACCAGGTCGTGCTCGCCGTTCTTGGCCCGCTTGATCAGCTCGCCCCACTCGAATACGCGGATGTCGCTGCGGATGCCGATGGCGGCGAGATCGGCCTGCAGCATCTGCGCGCCGATACCGGGGTTGGGGTTGGTCGGGCCGCCACCGGGACGGGTCCAGATCGACAAGGCCAGGCCATCGCCGTGACCGGCCTCGGCCAGCAGCTGGCGGGCGCGCTCGGGATCGTGGGGCCAGTCCGCGAGTTGCGGGTCATGGCCCCAGAGCGTCGCCGGGTAGGGCGCCACGGCGGGCGTGGCGTTGCCTTCGCCATATTGCGCGCGAATGTAGGCGGCCTTGTCGAACGCCAGGTTCAGCGCCTGGCGCACGCGCACGTCGTCCAGTGGCGTATGGCGGGTGTTGATGCCGATATAGGCGGTCAGCAGCGAGTCCAGCTCCAGCACCTGCAGCGTCGGCTCGGCCTTGAGCGCCGGGATGTCCACCGGCCGCGGGTAGAGGGCGATCTGGCAGTCGCCGGCCTTGAGCCGTTGCTGGCGCACGTTGGGTTCGGGGGTGATGGCCAGCACCAGGCGCTCGATCGTTGGCGCGCCGTTCCAGTAATCGGGGTTGCCGCGAAAGCGCACCTGGGCGTCCTTGGCGTAGCGCTCGAAGACGAAGGGACCGGTGCCGATGGGCGCGTTGTTGAGACGTTCGGGCTTGCCGCTGGCGAGCAGGTGCTCGGCGTATTCGGCCGAGTAGATCGAGGCGAAGCCCATGGCCAGGTTGGCCAGGAAGGGCGCCTCGGGATGCCAGAGGACGAAACGCACGCGGTGCTCGTCGAGTTTTTCCACACGTTCGATCAGCTGCGCCAGGCCCATGGCCTCGGCATAGGGAAAACCGCGCAGCGACAGCTTGTGCCAGGGATGCGCCGGGTCGAGCTGGCGCTGAAAGCTCCACAGTACGTCGTCGGCGTTGAACGCGCGGCTCGGGGTGAAATCCTGGTTGGCGTGGAACTTCACCCCGCGGCGCAGATGAAAGGTGTAGCTCAGGCCGTCGTCGCTGATGTCCCAGCTTTCTGCCAGCGCCGGCACCATCTCGGTGCTGCCGGGGGCGAAGGCCACCAGGCGTTCGAACAGGGTCTCCGCGCTGGCATCGGCGGTAGTCGCCGCGGTGTACTGGACGATATCGAAACCTTCCGGGCTGGCTTCGCTGCACACCACCAGATTGGCGGCGTGCGCCTGCACGGCAAGCAGCGCGACCAGCAGCAGGCCGCCACGGAGAAAGGGCGTGGGTGACATGAAAACTCCTCGAAGCGGCGCCCTTGCGGGCGCCGCGTGCATCACTTGTCGATGCTTACACCATAGAAGGAGTTGAGTGCGAAGGGGCTGATGCGGAAGTCCCGCACCTCCTTGCGCATCGGCTGGTACACGGTGGAGTGGGCCAGCGGGGTGATCGGCACCTCGCGCTTGAGGATCACCTGCGCCTGCCGGTACAGCTCGGTGCGTTCGGCCTGGTCGGTGGTGCGCTTGGCCGCCTTGACCAGCTTGTCGTAGTCCTCGAAGCACCACTTGGAGAAGTTGTTGCCGTCGACCGCGTCGCAGCCGTAGAGGGTGCCGAGCCAGTTGTCCGGGTCGCCGTTGTCGCCGCTCCAGCCGATCAGCATGGCGTCGTGCTCGCCGGCCTTGGCGCGCTTGAGGTACTCGCCCCATTCGTAGCTGACGATGCGCGCCTGGATGCCGATCTTGGCCCAGTCGGCCTGCAGCATCTCGGCGATCTGCTTGGCGTTGGGGTTGTACGGGCGCTGCACCGGCATGGCCCACAGGGTGATCTCGGTGCCTTCCTTGACCCCGGCGGCCTCGAGCAACTGCTTGGCTTTTTCCGGGTCGAAGGCCGGGTCCTGGATGGTCTCGTTATAGGACCACTGGGTCGGCGGCATGCCGTTGACTGCCAGCTGCCCGGCGTTCTGGTACACCGCGTCGAGGATGGCCTGCTTGTTCACCGCCATGTCCAGCGCCTGGCGCACCTCCAGCTTGTCGAACGGCGGGTGGGTGACGTTGTAGGCGATATAGCCGACGTTGAAGCCGGCCTGCTCGGGCATCTGCAGCTTGGCGTCCTGCTGCAGCGAGGCGATGTCGGCCGGGCGCGGGAACAGGGTGACGTGGCATTCGCCGGCCTTGAGCTTCTGCATGCGCACCGAAGCGTCGGTGTTGATGGCGAAGATCAGGTTGTCGATCTTCACGTCCTCGGGCTTCCAGTAGTCCGGGTTGCCCTTGTAGCGGATCACCGCGTCCTTCTGGTAGCGGCTGAACACGAAGGGGCCGGTGCCGATGGGCTTCTGGTTGATGTCGGCGGCCTTGCCGGCCTTGAGCAGCTGCTCGGCGTACTCGGCGGACTGGATCGAGGCGAAGCTCATCGCCAGGTTCTGCACGAAGGCGGCGTCCACCTGGTTGAGGGTGAAGCGCACGGTCATGTCATCGAGCTTCTCCAGCTTGGCGATGTTGGCGTCCATGCCCATGTCGGTGAAGTAGGGGAACTCGGTGGGGTAGGCCTTGCGGAAGGGGTGATCCTTGTCGAGCATGCGGCCGAAGGTGAACAGCACGTCGTCGGCGTTGAATGCGCGGCTGGGCGTGAAGTACTCGGTGGTGTGGAATTTCACCCCGGGGCGCAGCTTGAAGCTGTAGACCAGGCCGTCCTCGGACACCTCCCAGCTCTCGGCCAGGCCGGGCTCGACCTGGGTGCCGCCGCGCTCGAACTGGGTCAGGCGGTTGAACATGGTTTCCGCCGCGGCGTCGAAATCGGTGCCGGTGGTGTACAGGCCCGGGTCGAAACCGGCGGGGCTGCCTTCGGAGCAGAACACCAGGTTGGCGGCGCTGGCGAGGGGGGCGCTGGCGATCAGCCCAGCGGTAAGCAAAGCCTGGATAACGGCGTTCTTGCGCATCATGACCTCATCGTTGTTGTGGTTGTGATCCTTGAGGAGCCTCTTGTGGAGGCCACCGCCGAAACTATGCAGAGCCTGTGCCCGAGGCAAGCGGTGCGGCGCATTTGCAGTGGTTAGCGCTACAGCGATGTAAGTTGCTGTCGCATTTATAGAAGAACGTCGGCGAAAAATGGCAAAACGCCGCTATCTCTCGATAGCGGCGTTGTCGCTGAAAAGGTGCCGGGTCAGGGCATCTGCACTTCGATGACGCCGTCGGCGCTGACCGTGACCTGGCTGGTGCCGGCCTCGATCTCCGGGGTGGGCGCCGCTTCCATCATCGCCATGCCCTTGGCCGCATAGTGGCGCGGCATCGGCGGCTGGAAACCGCCGGTGTTGAGGTTGAGGCTGACCAGCTTGTAGCCCTTGCCGCCGAGCGCCTCGGTGGCCAGCTGGGCGCGGGCCTTGAAGGCATTCACCGCGTCCTTGAGCATGGCGTCCTCGCGGGTCTTGCGGGTGTCGCTGGCGATGCTGAAGTCCATGCCGGCCATCTTCATCTGTTGCAGCAACTCGCCGGTCAGTGCCGACAGGCGGGCGAAGTCGGCGCTTTCCAGGCGCACCTCGGCGCGCTCGCGCCAGGCGCTGATCTTCTGGCCTTTCTCGTCATACACCGGGTAGCTGTGGCGGCTGCCCAGTTTGACCGAGACGCCGCGCACCTGGCGCACCTGCTCCAGCGTCTGGTTGAGGGTGGTGGTGATCTCGGCGGCCAGCTTGGCCGGGTCGGCGTGCTGCGCCTCGGTGTAGAGGGTGACGTGCATCAGGTCGTGGGCCACTTCCTGGTTGACCTCGGCGCGCAGGGCGATCTGGTTGTAGCGCGCCTCGTCGGCCAGCAGGCCGGTGCTGGCCAGGCTGGCGACGGTGAGGGCGAGGGCGGTGGCGATACGGGTCATGGTGCGCATGGGCGGTTCCTTGTCGATGGCCGATGGGCCGTTACGCGAGGGTAGACGAAGCAGAGTGACTGTCCGGGTTAACGGCGGTTCAACTTTTTTCTTGACCGCGTCGGCACCGGGGCCTGCCGGCTCAATCGTCCAGCCAGGCGCCCTGGGTTTCGCCGTGGCCGGTGTCGCGGTCGTAGCGGCGTTCGCGCTCGATATGGCGTTGCAGGGTGGCGCGGGCGCGGGCATTGGCCTGCTGTTCCAGGGTCCTGCAGTCGGCCTGCTCCGGCAGCGCCAGCAGCGCCGCGTCGATGGCCTGCGCCGCCGCCTGGCCGATGCGGTAGTGGCCCAGCTCGTGTTCCTCGAGCGCCGCCAGGTAGCGGGCGAAGCGCTGTTGCTGCTGGGCGTCGCCGCCGTGCAGGCGCGGCAGGGTGATGCTGGCCTGCAGCTGGGTGCTGCTGCGTTCGATACGGCAGCGGCCATCGCGCGCCTCCCGCCACCAGAAGCGCCAGTCCACCTGCCAGCGGGTGAAGCCGTGGTAGGTCTGGCCGCCCAGGCGGATCGGCGAGGCGCTGCTCAGCGCCTGGCGCAGGCTGGCGTGCGCTTCGAGGCGGGCGTGGTAGTGGCGGTAGTCGAGCTGCTCGCGCACCTCGGCGTGCAGCGGCGCGGCCAGCAGCAGCGGCAGCAGGGCGCGTTTCATAAGGGGCGCAGCTGTTCGCGGCCGCGGCTGAGGTCAGCCAGCAGACGGTTCAGCGCGTCCAGCCGGGCGGCGGGCACGGCCAGCTGGAGGCGGGCGCCGTTGGCGTCGAAGGCCTCGTGCTCCAGCAGGGCGTCGAACTCGCCCAGGCGCGCCTTGAACGGCGCCAGTTCGGCGAACTGCAGGTGGCAGTGGCAGGCCTGGCGCGGCACCAGCTCGCGGCGCTCACCCGCCTGCAGGCACTTGGCCGCGCTGCCGCCGTAGGCACGCGCCAGGCCGCCGGTGCCGAGCTGGATGCCGCCGTACCAGCGGATCACCAGCACCGCCACCCGGTCGCACGCCTGGCCTTCGATGGCGGCGAGAATCGGCCGGCCGGCGCTGCCGCCGGGTTCGCCGTCGTCGTTGAAGCGGTACTGCGCACCGACCTTCCAGGCCCAGCAGTTATGCGAGGCGGCGGGGTCGCTGTGGGCGGCGATAAAGGCCTGCGCCTCGGCCGCGCTGGCGACTGGCGCGGCGAGGGCGAGAAAGCGGCTCTTGCGGATCTCCTCGCGGTACTCGCAGGGGGCGTCGAGGGTGAAGGCCATCAGGGCTTGGCGGGCGGCGTCAGGCCGCAGCCCTTGAGGATGATCTGGATCAGGTTGCCGGTGGCGGCTTCGAAGTCCTGCTTGGTCAGGCGCGAGCGGCCAGTGACGCGGCAGATCTGCGAGGCGAAGTCGGCGTAGTGCTGGGTGCTGCTCCACAGCAGGAAGATCAGGTGCACCGGGTCGACCGGGTCCATCTTGCCGGCGGCGATCCAGGCCTCGAACACCGCGGCGCGGCCGCGGAACCAGTCCAGGTAGTTCTGGTTGAAGTACTGCGACAGGCAGTCGCCGCCGCTGATCACTTCCATGGCGAAGATCCGCGAGGCCTTCGGCTGGCGGCGGGAGAATTCCATCTTGGCGCGGATATAGCGCGCCAGCGCCTCGGCCGGGTCGTCGTCGACGGTGAGGGTGTTGAAGGTGCTGTCCCAGAGTTCGAGGATGTTGCTCAGCACCGCCAGGTACAGGCCCAGCTTGTTGTTGAAGTAGTAGTGCAGGTTGGCCTTGGGCAGGCCGACGTTCTGCGCGATGGTGTTCATGCTGGTGCCCTTGAAGCCGTGGCGGGCGAACTCTTCTTCGGCGGCTTGGATGATGGCTTCTTCGTTCTTCTGGCGGATGCGCCCGGCGGGCTTGCCGCTGGCGCTATGGGCGGGGACTTCGAAGGTCATGGGCGATTCCGAACTGATCTGGGAGCACAGCGAGTGCACAGATACCCCAGCGTTGCCCGGGTGACAAGCGCAAGTCGCGGAAAAATGGCGGGAAATGCCGTGAACCCGGGGTTTGCACCAAGGCTGTGCGTGATTTGCCCGGATCGGGCCTCTCAATACAGATCGCGCCGATAGCGCCCTGCCTCGCGCAGGGCCTGCACCTGCTGCGCACCGAGCAGGCCGTGCAGCAGGGCGTCGATCTCCTCGCCCATGCCCTCGAGGCTGCCGCAGACCAGCAGGCTGGCGCCACGCTCGATCCAGGCGCGCAGCTGGTCGCCGGCGTCGCGCAGCAGGTGCTGGACGTAGACCGGCTGCGCCTGGTCGCGGGAGAAGGCCAGGTCGAGGCGGGCCAGATGGCCGCTGCGCTGCCAGGCGCGCAGTTCGTCGGCGAAGAACAGGTCGCAGGCCGCGTTGCGCTCGCCGAACAGCAGCCAGTGGCCGTGCTGGCCCAGTTGCTGGCGTTCGCGCAGGTGGGCGCGCAGGCCGGCCAGGCCGGTGCCGTTGCCAATCAGGATCAGCGGGCCGCTGTCGATCGGCAGGCGGAACGCCGGGTTGCTACGGATACGCAGCTCGACGCTGGCGCCCAGCGGCGCATGCCGGCACAGCCAGCCAGAGCCCAGGCCGAGGTTGCCGGCGGCGTCCTGTTGCTGGCGCACCAGCAGCTCCAGGGTGCCGTCGCTCGGCAGCGAGGCGATCGAGTAGTCGCGCCGCGGCAGACGCGGCAGCTTTTGCAGCAGGGCTTCGGCGTCCAGCCCGCGCAGCGCGCTGCAAGCCTCCGGCAATTGCCGGCGCGCCAGCTGCCAGGCCAGCGTCTGGCCGTCCTGCACTGTCTGTTGGCCGTCCAGTTCGATCCTCTGCAGCAGCGCCTCGATCCGTTCGGCCGGCTGGCAGGGGCCAATTTCGGCGATATCGCCGGCCTGCCAGACGGGGGCATCGCCAGGAGGCAACAGGCGCAGGCGGAAGGCCGGACGACCCCGGCTGCCGGGGTTGAGGCAGTGCCGTGCGAGCAGCGGCCAGGCCTGGTAGGCCGGCGCCTGCCAGTCGGCGAAGTCGTGCTTGCCGGCCAGCAGGCCGAGCTGCTGCTGCCACTGGCGCAGCACCGCCGGGTCGCCGCGGTCGGCCTCCAGGCGATCGAACAACGGGCGGCCGCCGAGCTGCTGCAGGCGGCTGTCCAGGCGGCGGGCGAAGCCGCAGAAGTGGCGGTAGTCGCTGTCGCCCAGGGCCAGCAGGGCGTAGTCCAGCCGGCTCAGGTCGAGGGCGGTGCGCGCCAGCTGGCGCTGGAAACGGGCGGCGTTGTCCGGCGCCTCGCCTTCGCCGTAGCTGCTGGCCACCAGCAACAGGCGCTCGAGCCCGGCCAACCCCTGTGGCGTCAGCGCATCGAGCGCCGCGGCCCGGGCCGGCAGGCCGGCCTCGCGCAACTGCGCGGCGCTACGCTCGGCAAGCGCCTGCGCCTGGCCGCTCTGGCTGGCGTAGGCGACCAGCCATTGCGCGCCGTTGCCATCAATAGGAGGCACGCTGGGGGAGAGGGCTCGCCAGTTCAGCGCACAGATGCCCAGCCAGGCGAGCAGGGCCAGGCCGGCGCTGATCTGCCGTGGCGGCTGCAGCCACAGCAGCAGGGCGGCCAGGCCCAGGCAGGCGAGGGCGGGCCAGTAGCGCTGGTAGAGGAGGGCGGATGGCGGCGTCATGGTCTTGGCAAATCACCCCTGGCCCAGATGCAATCCGGGCCGGTCGTGGCGTTCATGCCCGGATGGCATCCGGGCTACAGGTGCAGCGCTCAGGGCGCCAGCACTTCCAGGGTGGCGCTGTAGCTGGCGCGGCGGCGGCTGGCCGGGGCCTCGGCCCGGTCGCTTTCCAGCTCGGCCTCCAGCCAGTACATGCCGGCCTCGGGCCAGGTGATGCGGACGCGGCCCTGGGCGTCGCTCTTCAGCTGAATCTCGCCGAGCTGGTCGCGGTAGCGGTTGCCACCGGGGATCAGGCTGACCGCCACATCGGCTGCCGGCTGGCCGTCGAGCAGCAGGACGAACTCGGCCGCTTCGCCGGCGAACAGGTCGTTGGGGTGGGTCACCGGCTGCAGTTCCAGGCCCTGGCCGGTGGTGGCGAGCACGGTCTGGCTGGGCTGGCCGGAGGTGATAAAGACCTCCATACGGCTGGAGCTCTGGGTGATCTTCAGTTCTTCGGCGTTTGCCGGCACTTCCTTGGCCAGGGCCTCGGCGCTGCCCATCCAGCGGCGCGGCTGGCCGTTCTCCTTATAGGAGGCGAACAGGCCCTGGCTGGCGATGCTCAGCTTGTAGGTGCCCTTCTGCGCCAGCGGCAGGTCGAAGCTGCTGCGGTAGCGGCCGATATGACCGTTGTGCGGTTGCAGCAGGCTGCCGTCCGGCGCCTGGATCTGCAGCTGCGCCGGCGGCCGCGGACGCATGCCAGGCGGGCCGCCGGCGGGGGCCTGCTCCAGCGCGCCGACCCCGGCGATGCGCAGCGGGAAGTGCTCGAAATAGAACAGGTCGTTGGACACCGCGGCGTCCACGGTGATCCAGGGCGCCTCGCCGGACAGCACGGTGGCCGAGGGCAGCATCCAGGCGCGGTGGGCCTGGGCACAGAAGGGCAGGCACAGGGCCAGGGCCAGCGCGGCCCACTTGCAGGTGGTGTTCATGGCGATTTCCTTAGGGCGTGAGTTCGAGATTGACGGCGCCCAGCTCGTGCTGGCCCTGGACGCTGGCGGTGCTGCCCTGCTGCGGCGGCCAGCTGAAGGGCAGGCGCAGCAGTTCGCGGCCGCCCACCTCGCGGGCCGCTTCCACCACCAGTTGGTAGTCGCCGGCGGCCAGGTGCTGCAGCTGCGTGCTGTCGCCGGCGAAGCTCAGGCGATGCTTGCCCACGGCGCGGGTGGCGCCGCTGATGCCGTCCACCGGCAGGTCCAGGTTGCGCCCGCTGCGTCGCCACCACTGGCGCAGGTCCTTGAGCCACTTTTCGCCTTCGGCGTCCGCCAGCTTGAGGTCGTACCACACCGCCAGGTCGGCGACGTGGCGGTTGCCGGCGCCTTCCAGCCAGAGGGCGACGTAGGGCCGGTGGTACTCGGCGACCTGCAGGCGCGGAATCTCCAGCTCGACGGTCATTTCTGCCGCCAGCAGCGGCGCGCTGCACAGGCCGGCGAGGGCGAACAACAAGGGTTTGGACATGGCCACCTCGTCAATGGATGAAAAGAAGGGCGAGCAATAGCGGCAGCAGCAGGCCCAGGCCGGTCAGCGGCCAGGTCGATGGCCGGCTACCGGCGTGGCGCTGCAGCAGGAGCAGGCCGCTGAGGCTGAACGCCACGCAGGCCACCGCGAACAGGTCGATGAACCAGCTCCAGGCCGTGCCGGTGTGGCGGCCCTTGTGCAGGTCGTTGAAGTAGGCGATCCAGCCGCGCTCGCTGGACTCGTATTCCAGCGCGCCGGTACTCAGATCGAGGCTCAGCCAAGCGTCGCCGCCGGGGCGCGGCAGGCCGAGGTACAGCTCGTCGTCCGCCCATTCGGCGGCGCGGCCGTCCAGGCGCAGCTGCAGCTCGCCCTCCAGCCAGCGGCGCAGCGATGGCGGCAGGCCCTGGCTGGGCCGCTGCTGGTGCAACTCGGCCAGCAGCGTCGGCGGCAGTTGCAAGTGGCGAGTGCTGACCTGGGCGCGGCTCTCGATCTGCCCGGCATGATTGAGGGTGATGCCGGTGACGGCGAACAGCAGCAGGCCGGCCAGGCACAGGGCCGAACTGATCCAGTGCCATTGGCGCAGGGTGCCGAGCCAGGGGAGTCGGGGCATACGTGGCGTGCTCGGAAGGATTCGCGGCGGGATTCTAGGGGAGGTTTTTTTACTTTCGCGTCGCATTTACCAACGCTATGCATTTTCGATAACCCCGGCCGTGCGGCCGGGGTTTTTACGTGCCGGGTCAGAACTCGACCACCGCCGACAGCCACAGGCGACGGCCTTCTTCGACGGTGCCAGTGGTGGATTGGGCGATCTGCGTGTAGTAGGAGGCCCAGCCGCTGGCACCGGTGTTGGTGGTGTAGCTCTCGCCGTCGAGGAAGTCCTTGTCGAACAGGTTGTAGAGGGTGGCGTTGAGGGTGAGGTTCTGCGAGGCCTTGAACGAGCCGCCGAGGTGGAATACCTCGTAGGCCTTGAGGTCGCCGACCTGGTCCTGCAGCGCCTGGTTGGCGGCCGTCAGGTTGGCGTAGCGCTGGTTGAAGCGCGCCCGCTCGCCGCGGTACTCGCCCTTGAACCACAGGCTCAGGCGTTCGCTGGCGTTCCAGTTGAGGCTGGCGTTGAGCATGTGTTGCGGCGTGTTGGTCAGCGGCGCGCCCTTGTCGGCGCCGCTGCTCTGCTCGCTGTCGGTGTAGGTGTAGTTGCCGGCCAGGGTCCAGCCCGGGGCGAACTGCCAGCGGCTGGCCAGCTCCACGCCCTGGGTCTTGGCTTCGCCGATATTGACGCTCTGCGCGAAGCTTTCCTGCAGGAAACTGCTGCCCAGGCTGATGCAGCCCGGCTGGTTCGGTGCGCCGGGGAAGTTGCAGTTGGCGATCGGTGCGCCGTCGTCGATCTTGTCCTTGAACTTGGTATGGAACAGCGTGGCATTGGCGCTGAAGCCGGCCAGGTTGTCGTAGTAGGCGCCGAACTCGGTGTTGGTGGTGGTTTCCGGGTCGAGGTCCGGGCTGCCGATGGTGATGGTGCGGCCTTGGGCGGTGACGCCGTTGATGCCGTCGTGCAGCTGGTTGAGGCTCGGCGTCTTGTAGCCCTGGCTCACGCCGCCCTTGAGGGTCCAGTTGTCGTTGGTGTTCCACACCAGGTAGGCGCGCGGGCTGAAGTGGCCGCCGAAGGCCTCGTGATCCTCGTAGCGACCGCCCAGGGTCAGGGCCAGGTCGTGGCGCAGGCGCCACTCGTCCTCGACGAACAGCGCCCAGGAGGTCTGTTGGAAGTCTTCGTCGGCGATGCCGTCCTCGACCTTGGCGTCCCAGTACTGGCCGCCGAGGGTGAAGATATGCGACTCGCCCACTGGCGCCACCAGCTTGCTGTCGAACACCAGGTCGGTGGACTTCAACAGGCGGTCGTCGCCGCCGACTATGGACGGGTAGCCGCTGTAGGGCACGCCGACGCTGCCGGGAATGGTACGCCCCAGGGTCTCGGTGGTGTTGTGGGTCAGGCTGCTGTCGAGGGTGCCGATAGCGAGGCGAGCGGTGTGCGACAGGGCGAACTGGTCGCGCTGGAAACGCAGCTCGTCCCGGTAGCCGTTGGCGACGGTCGGCGCGTCGACTGCGCAGCCGCCGATGGCGTTGCCGCCGCTCTTGCCGTCCAGGGTGCCGAGCTGGCAATCGTCATTGTCGTAGGCCTGGCGGCCACGCTCGAAGTCCAGGGCGAAATCGTGGTTGTCCTGCGGGGTGAAGGTCAGGCGCCCGCCGAGGTTGTAGTTGCGGCCTTCCACCGGCGCGGCGCCACGCTTGCTGACGGTGCTGTCGTCGTCGAACTCGAGGTCGGATTCGCCGCGGTCGTAGAGGCTGCCGCGCAGCTGCAGGCCGAGCAGGTTTTCCAGCAGCGGGCCGCTGGCATAGAAGCTGGTGTTGCTGGTGTCGCCGAAGTCGCGGTTCTCCTGGAAGGTGTGATCCAGGGTCAGGCTGCCGCCCCACTCCTTGCCCACCTTGCGGGTGATGATGTTGATCACCCCGCCCATGGCGTCGGAGCCGTACAGGGTCGACATCGGCCCGCGGATCACCTCGATGCGCTCGATGGCCGACAGCGGCGGCATAAAGCTGGTGGCGGTCTCGTTGAAGCCGTTGGGGGTGACGTTGCCGGCGGCGTTCTGCCGGCGGCCGTCGATGAGGATCAGGGTGTAGTCGCTGGGCAGGCCGCGGATGCTGATGTTCAGCCCGCCGGTCTTGCCGGTGCCCTGGCCGATATCGACGCCTTCGACGTCCTCCAGGGCCTCGGCCAGGTTGCTGTAGCGCTTCTGCTGCAGCTGCTCGCGGCCGATCACGCTGATGCTGGCCGGCGCGTCGGTGATCTTCTGCTCGAAGCCGGCGGCGGTGACCACCACGTCGCCGAGGGCGACCGGCTCGCTGGCCTGGGCGCCGAGGCTGGTGACGAGGGCAATGGCGCTGGCCAAGGCGCTGCGGGAACTGAGGGCGGACATCGATCTACTCCTGGCACTAGGCGGATAAGGTCGGAACGGGAGAAAACGGCCGGGATGATAGTGATTTGCATATGAGGTTCAATTGTGAATGCTGCCCGCTGTCAGGCTGGCCGGCTGGAAGTGCCGTAGCGACTGGGCTGCAGCCAGGTGTAAATTTTGTAAATGCGACTGTTTCTCGATTGAGCCGCCGCCCTTTGCGAATCGCCCGGCGCGCCTTAAGCTGCCGGCATGAACCGCATCCTTCTCAATTGCGACATGGGCGGGGGCTTCGGCGCCTGGCGCATGGGCGACGACGCGCTGGCCATGCCGCTGATCGACCAGGCTAACCTGGCCTGCGGCTTCCACGCCGGCGACCCGTTGATCATGGCGCGCAGCGTGGCCCTGGCGGTCGAGCACGGCGTGCGCATCGGCGCCCATCCGTCCTACCCCGACCTGCAGGGCTTCGGCCGGCGGCATATCCACTGCTCGCCGGAGGAGGTCCGCGCCCTGGTGCTGTACCAGGTCGGCGCGCTGGACGCCTTCTGCCGTGCCGCCGGCGGCCAGCTGGCCTACGTCAAGCCGCACGGCGCGCTGTACAACGACCTGGTGCGCGACGATGCCCTGCTCGAAGCGGTGCTCGACGCCTGCCACTGCTACCGCAAGGGCCTGCCGCTGATGGTGCTGGCCCTGGCCGACAACCAGCGCGAGCTGTGCCTGGCCGACGAGGCCGACGTGCCGCTGATGTTCGAGGCCTTCGCCGACCGCGCCTACCTGGCCGACGGCCAGCTGGCGCCGCGCCGGCTCAGCGGCGCGGTGCACCGAGACCCCGAACGCATCCTCGCCCAGGCCCTGGCCATCGCCCGCGGCCAGGCCTTCCCCGATATCGACGGCAAGCCGCTGCAACTGCGCGCCGACAGCCTCTGCGTGCACGGCGACAACCCCGAGTCGCTGGCCGTGCTGCGCCGCTTGCGGGCGCAGCTGGACGCGCTGTGATCCACCCTGGCCGATAGCCGCGTCAGTTCGGCTGCCAGTCCAGGGTCAGCTCTTCCTTCCAGGCGAAGCGCTCGAAATGGCTGGCCACCACCTCCTGCAGACGCTGCAGGTCTTCGCCGTTGGCGGCTTCCACCTGCAGGCGCAGGCCCTGCGCCTCGGCCTGCAGCAGGGCCAGGCCGAAGGCAAATTCGATGCGCCCCTGCTGCTCGTCGAAACTGACCGGGATCTTGTGCGCGAAGTGCTTGCACAACCGGGCGATATAGCGGGCCGGGCTGTCGGTGGCGACGAAGGCGTTGCTGCTCGATGTACTCATGGATGCTCCTTGTAGGGCGCCGCTCTGCGACAGAGCGGCGCGAGTCGGCGATTCAATAGGCCAGGGTGAAACGCTGGCGCACATGCTGCGGCTGCTCCACTTCGTCGAGCAGCGCCACGGCCAGGTCGGCCACCGAGATGCGGCCCGGCTGATCGCCCTCCATCAGCAGCTGGTCGCCGCCCAGGCGGAACTTGCCGGTGCGCGGGCCCGGCTCGAGATGCGCGGCGGGGGAGAGGAAGGTCCACTCCAGCTGTTGCTCGTCGCGCAGCAGGTCCAGCGCCTGGCGCGCGCCCTCGGCGCCTTCCTTGTACTCGGCGGGGAACTCCGGCGTGTCGATCAGTTGCAGGCCGGGCGCGACGTACAGGCTGCCGGCACCGCCGACCAGCAGCAGGCGCCTGACCCCGGCCAGCTTGCTTGCCGCGACTATGGCGCGACTGCCGGCGATGAACTGCTCGCGGATATCCGCCGCGCCCCAGCCGGGGTTGAAGGCGCTGAGCACCGCATCGTGGCCGCGCAGCTGTTCGGCCAGCGCCGCGCTGTCGTGCACGTCGGCGCGCACGGCGGTCAGGTTGGCATGGGTGGGCAGTTTTTCCGGATGGCGCAGCAGGGCGGTGACCTGGTGGCCGCGATTCAGGGCTTCTTCCAGCAGGGGCGCGCCGACGTAACCGCTGGCGCCGATCAGGGCGAGTTTCATGGGGAGTGCCTCGGTGTGTGAAGGTGAACACATCATCCCTATGGATAAAGCCGGGAAAAACTGGCCTGATGCACTTGGATAATTAAGCAGGGCTTCACAATGGAGCAGCTCAAACGCATGGCGCTGTTCGCCACCGTGGTGCAGAAGGGCTCGATGGTCGCCGCCGGCGAGGCGCTGGGCATGAGCGCCTCGGCGGTCAGCCAGCAGATCCGCCGGCTGGAAGAGGCCACCGGCGTCAGCCTGCTGCACCGCACCACGCGCAAGCTGACCCTGAGCGAGGCGGGCGCGCAGTTCTACGCCAGCTGCCGGCAGATCGTCGAACTGGCCGAGCAGGCCGAGCAGCGCCTGGCCGAGTTGCGCGATGCACCGGTGGGCGAGCTGCGCATCGCCGCACCCGTGGGCTTCTCCGGCCCGCTGCTGTGCGAGGCGTTGGCGCCGCTGCTCGGCGCTCATCCGGCGCTGAGCCTGCGCCTGTTCTTCCAGGATGAGCAGATCGATCTGATCGAGCAGCGCATCGACCTGGCCATTCGCGTCGGCCGCCAGGAGGACTCCAGCCTGGTGGCGCGGCACGTCGCCGACTGGCGCATGCTGCTGTGCGCCGCGCCGGCCTATCTAGCGCGGCGCGGCTGGCCGGCGCAGCCGCAGCAGCTGTTCGAACTGGACTGGATCGGCCTCAATGCCGAGCGCAGCCAGCATCTGCTGTTGCACGGAGCGGGTGGCGTTACCCAGCGTCTGCGCCTGGAAAGCCGTATCGCCTGCAACAACATCCTCGCGGCGCGCCAGTTCACCCTGGCCGGCATGGGTGTGTCGCTGCAGCCGGAGCCGGAAATCCGCGAACTGCTGGCGCGCGGCGAGCTACTGGCGTTGCTGCCGGACTGGCAGCTGGAATCGATCGGCCTGCATATCGTCACCCCGCGCCGCGACGCGCAACCGGCCAAGGTGCGCTACGCCATCGAGGCGCTCAGGCGGCATCTGGTCAGTGCTTGAGTGGCGGGAGTCGGCATCTGCCGCAGGCTGTGAGAGGATGGGCCCCGCAAGCCCCGCTCCAGGCCAAAAAGGACCCGTGATCCACACCGATGAAGACGCCCAAACGTATTGAACCCCTGGTCGAAGACGGCCTGGTGGACGAGGTGCTGCGCCCGCTGATGAGCGGCAAGGAAGCAGCGGTCTATGTGGTGCGCTGTGGCGACGAGCTGCGCTGCGCCAAGGTCTACAAGGAAGCCAACAAGCGCAGCTTCCGCCAGGCTTCCGAGTATCAGGAAGGCCGCAAAGTACGCGGCAGCCGTCAGGCGCGGGCCATGGCCAAGGGCAGCAAGTACGGGCGCAAGGAGCAGGAGCAGGCCTGGCAGAATGCCGAAGTGGCGGCGCTGTTCCGCCTGGCTAGCGCCGGCGTACGGGTGCCCAAGCCCTACGACTTCCTCGACGGCGTGCTGCTCATGGAGCTGGTCACCGACGGCGAGGGCGACGTGGCGCCGCGGCTCAACGACGTCGACCTGCACCCGGACGATGCCCGCGAGTTCCACGCGTTCATGATCCAGGAGATCGTCAAGATGCTCTGCGCCGGCCTGGTGCATGGCGACCTGTCGGAGTTCAACGTGCTGCTCGGCCCCGACGGCCCGGTGATCATCGATCTGCCGCAGGCGGTGGACGCTGCCGCCAACAACCATGCCTTCAGCATGCTCGAGCGCGACGTGCGCAACATGGCCGAATACTTCGGCCAGTTCGCCCCCGAGCTGAAATACACCAAATACGCCAAGGAAATGTGGGCGCTCTACGAGGCCGGCAAGTTGCAGCCGCACAGCCAGCTGACCGGCGAGTTCGCCGAAGCGCAGGACGCCGCCGATATCGACGCGGTGATGCGCGAGATTAAGGCCGCTCTGGCCGAAGAGGCGCGGCGCCAGGCCCTGCTCAACGCCGAAGACGCGCCCAAGGACGCCGAACCGACGCCGCCCTGGATGCGCTGAGTCGTAGCGGCTTTGTAGGGTGGATGTCGCTTTTTACATCCACCCACACGGTGGGTCGCTGTGACCCCTGTAGCCCGGATGCAATCCGGGAGCGGCTGGCGGAGAGGCCCCGGATTACATCCGGGCTACGCCTCGTCGTTAGCGCTGACGGTGCGACGAACATCCTGGCGCGGCGCAACCCACGCCTTCTTCCAGCCCCCGCAGAATCGGGCAGTCCGGCCGATCGTTGCCTTGGCAACTGGCCGCCAGCTCCACCAGGGTGTCGCGCAGCGCGCTCATCTCGGCGATCTTGCGTTCCAACTCGGCGATATGCCCCTCGGCCAGCGCCTTCACATCGGCGCTGGCGCGGCTCTTGTCCTGCCACAGCGCCAGCAGCCGGCCCACTTCCTCCAGGGAAAACCCCAGATCCCGCGCCCGCCTGATAAAGGCCAGGCGGTGCAGATCGTTGGCGCTGTACTGGCGATAGCCACTCTCCGACCGCCCGGCAGGCGGCAGCAGGTCGATGGACTCGTAGTAGCGGATCATCTTGGCGCTGAGGCCGGTGTGCTTGGCGGCTTGGCCTATGTTCATGGGCTCGTACCCTGAGGGGATGACAGCGGCATCATAAGAGATCGAGAGAGCATGCCGCCGTTCAATTGGCTTGGAGCCGCGAGAGTTCCGCTTCGCGCTCGGCAATCGCACGTTCCAGTTCCGGGGAGCGTTTGGCCCATTGTTCGGGCGGCAGGGGCTTTGACCATTCGACGATGGCGGGATCGGTCAGGTCGGGTGGAGGCGCCAGTTTCAGGTTCTGGAGTTTCTCGGCGAAGTAGGTGCCAAGGAGTATCACGAAGAACAGACCATGCAGAACGTCCTTGATATCGCCCTTGCGCAGGCTGGTTACGATGGAGCCTATCTGGGTTTCTCCATATAGCCGCTTGCCCAGGCGTGTATCGGGTACGGCCTCTGGGCCGATCTCCATATAGCTGCGCATGCATTCCCATAGGCACATGGCCGTGGTGCCGCCACCACAACTGAAGCCCAGGGAGAAATGCCTGTCCGCCTCCCTGGCGTTCGGATCAGGGTTGGTGAAACCGACCACCAGCATGCCCTGGGTGGTCTTGCCATGCTGGCCAACCGAGGAGACGGCAGTGGAGGCGGCGGTCACTTGCTCCCAGGGCACGATCCAGTAGCCGCCATCCTTCTGCGGCACGCAGACCTCACGCCGCTGGCGGTTGAAGCGTACGGGGGGGGGCACGGGTTGGGTCAGGCTATGAAGCAAAATCAGGATGGGAATACCCACCATGAAGAAAGCCAGCAAGAGCATCCACCAGAAATACTCACCTGCATTCCTCTCGTTGTAGATGGCAAAAACAAAAATCAAGAGGACTGGCCATATCACCATCATGGCCGAGCCAATGCTGTAGTCGCCAATATCGAGAAATACCTCGTTCTTGCGCCAGATGGTATTGAGCACATCCTTGGGCGGCTGGCCGGTGGGGATATGCGGTGGGGCCAGGTAGTCGTCGCGGGAGAAGAGGCCGTTGCGGCTGGTGCCGGCTTCGGGTTGGCTCATGCGGAGTCCTTGGGTTGCAGGTATTCGGTGCCGTCCAGGCGGTGGGGCGTGGCGCGATCCAGTTCCGGGGTCGGGTCGTCGGTACGTAGCTCGATCACTTCGCCGTCGGTCAGCAGCCCGCTGGGGCCAAGGGTGTAGGCGAGCCCGCGTGGGCCGCCGATCACGTTCTCCAGGCCGGCCAGCAAGGCGACCGGGCTGTGGTAGCTCAGGCGCAACGAGGCGCGGGTCAACGGGCGGGCAAAGGAACCGCTCAGGCGCAGGCCCTGACCTTCTCCCGCCGGTATCCAGGTGCAGCGGCTGTCGCCGAGCCAGGTGGCGCCCAGGTCGGTTGGCGTACCCCGGGTACCTTCGCCGAATATCCTGACACTGGTCGGGGTCGGGTTGCCGCTCAGGGCCAGCTCCAGTTGCACGCTGTCGGGATCGGCTCCAGGCAGGTCGAGGGTCAGGGCGGCGATGCCGTCCTGGGTGACGGTATCGCCCAGCGTGCCGGCGATCCGCACGCTCTCCGTCCGCAGGCCCAGCCGCGGTTTATATAGCAGGGCGAGTAACTGTTCGAATTCGGCTACCTGCTGTTGCGCAGCCAGGCTCTCGCCTTTGTAGGCGCGGCCACGCGACCAGCAGCAGCCGGCCAGGTAGTTCTGCAAGGGTGTGGCCTGACGCGACCAGGCGTAGAGATAGAGCCCGCCCAGCCCCAGCAACAGCAAATTGAGCGGCCCCATACCCAGTCGAAAGCGACGGATGGCGGTGGGGGTGTCGATCCTGTTGGCTAGGCGCATGGTCGTCAGACTCAGGCCGAGAAGCCCTTGAGCTCCGTATACAGCCACCTGACCAGTAACAGCTAGTCGTCTAGTTTCCAACCAAGGATCGATACGGTTTTGCGCGTTCTCGATTTGGAGTTTTAAGGATTTGAGTTCTTGAAACGCCGCAATTGCTGATATGCCTCCCACTACACCTCCAAACAGCGTCAGAGTTGGAGCTACAGTCGCGTTACGCCCAATCTCCTCAATCCCCTTCCCAATAATTATCCAGTTCTGCACCACCGCCGTCAGGGCAGCGGCGGCGAACAGGGTGGCGGACAGGTGTTCGGCACGGCGCTGGGCACCTTCCCCTTCGAGCAATTCGGCCTGGCTGGCGTAGTTGCTGGCGTTCAGGGCGTTTAGCAGCAGCGCGGCCAGCGGCAGTAGTCCGCCGCTGTTCTGTACCGCCGGGGATTGCAGCACGCCGGCGGCGTTGCCGCTGCGGATGGCTTGCGCGGTGTTGCGTGTCCACTGCTGCAGGGCGTCGGCCTTTTCGCCCAGCAGGCGCCAGACTTCCACGCCGTTCTCCAGGCCGCGTACCAGGCGCGAGTCCTGGCCGAATCGTGCCACCAGCAGCAGGCCCATCCACTGGCCGGCGAGGCCGGCCTGGGTCTTGCCGGCGAGTAGCGCCGCGCCGAGGCGCGAGATGGCGCCAGCCCAGTAGCCCTCGACGTCGTCGGCGAGCCGCTCCAGGGCACGCAGGGCGGCTTCGTCCAGGGTCTTGCCCAGTGCCGTGCGGGTATCGGCCAGGTTGTCGAGGCTGAGCGCAGCGGCCAGTTCGTTCAGGCGGTTGGTGCTGTTGACCGCCGCCTCCAGCGACGGGCTCCAGGCATGGAAGACCAGGCGCAGGCTGCCGGGGTCGTCGGAGCGCACATAGCCGGCGAACTGTTCGGCGCCCTGCTGGCGGCTGCATTGGGCGCTGAGGCAGGCGTCGGCCAGCTCGTCGAGCCAGCGCTGGTGCGCGGGATCGTCGTAGTCGACGAACCAGGTGCCCGAGGCATGGCGGGGCAGGAACCGGTCCCGGTCGGCATAGAGCGCCTGATGGCGTTGTTCCACCTGGCCATAGTGTGCCGGAGCCTCCTGGTCGAGCCAAGCGTCCATACGCTCCAGGTCGATATGCTCGGCGACCTGCGCATTGGCGCGGCCACCGGCCAGGTTGGCGACCTTTTCCTTGCGGTATTCGCGCACGACGTACTCAACTTCTCCATGCAACTCAATTGGTATGAAGCCGCGCACCGGCGCCGTGGTGGCGGCTACTTCGGCATGTACCCTGCCCAGTTCTGCATCGGCTTGGGCGTGGCTGTAGCGGCGGCCGCGTTCCTGGTTAATGCGGCTTTCTTCCTTGAACAGTTCTTCCAGCCGACGCTGGCTAGCCAGAATGGTTTCGCCTTGATCAGGGGTGAGCTGGATATCACGGTCGCGGTAGCGGTAGTTGAGCAGGTTGGCCACTTCACCGCCGTCCTCGCGGATCAGGCTGCGGATGAAGCCGCCTACACTCTGGCGTAGGTTGTTGTCGGCTATCCAGTTCTCATGGCCAGCCTCCAGCCGCTCTTGCTCATGGTTGAGGTCGCGCAGCACGCCCAGGTCATCATCGAGGGCGACGAATACTGCATGTAGCTCGGCGCCCTCTCTGCGGGCACGGTTGAGCCAGGCTTCGGTGGCGGGTATATCCCAGGCGACCGCACTCCATTCTCCCGGCCCGTGCTGCGCCGCTTCGGGGTGGCGTGCTGAGGCCCGCTCGCGCTCGGTCAGCCAGATCCGGGCATTCACATAGGCTTGCACGTTCTCGGCGCAGGGGTTCTCCATCATCCGTTGGCCGAGGGCGTCCACACCTTCTCGGTGGGCTGCACCGTTGCGCGTCTGGTCGTGGGCTAGGGCTTTTTCGCGCACTTCGGGCAACAGTTCCGCCAGCACCTGGTCGGCGTTGTCGAAGGGGGGGCAGTGGGTCGCCTTCAGGCTTTGGGCCACTTGCGTTAGGGCGATGCGGCGCATGCGTGTGCGGCGCTCGTCGGGGACTTCCGTCAGGCGTTTGCGGGCCTCGGCAGGTAGGGGGATTTCGCTGTAAAGCAGCCAGGCATCGTGTTGTTTGTTCATGGCAATGCCGGCTGCCTGGCCCAGCATGGGCTGGGAGTTTTCGTCGTCCAGGGCTTGTTCCGTCAGCAGGCCGTCGGCCGCCACGGCGTAGCGACGTAGGGGACCTTCGTGGTGCCAGAGGTAAAGATAGCCTGTGCGCAGGCGGCGCAGCGCCATTGGGTGGCTCTGCGGCGTAGTGCCTGGCTGTAGGCAGGTATGTTCCGCGGGCTGTTCGGCGAGAGCATAGCGGGTCGGCACGACAAAAATCTCCGCCTGTCTGGCTGGGCAGGCCCCTACCGAGCAGTCCAGGTCTTCAGCGGGGAAATTCTGCTGAGCGGCCTGGTTGGCCGCTGCCAGGTTGAGTGCCTGATTCTGGTTCGAGGTGGTCATGCGGTGACTTCCTTGTCGGTCAGCAGTTGCCGTTGCAGTTCGAGGGCCAGGCGTTCCAGACGCTGCTCGGGGCGCAACTGCGGGGTATCGAGTATCTGGCGATAGGGTTGATGGGCCGGGGCCTGTGGGAAGTCCGTTCCCAACACGGCGCAGAGGTTGGCCCATTGCACCACTTGGTCGCCTGCGCTGAAGCCATGGGCATTGGCACTTTGTCGACAGCTCACCGCCCAAGCCTGACGCGCGGAAACATTCTGGTCAGCCAGGCAGTCGGGGAAATAGTGATCGATATGAGCGAGCACCTGCTCGTCGAAGGTTTCCAGTTGAGCGCGGTTGAGGCGTGCGACCTGTTCGTCGCTCAGGTGCAGCCAGGGTGTATCGTCATAGCGGGCAGCGGGGGACGCTGCCTGGCGCCCAAGCTCGATCGGCTCGCTCTCTCCGCCACGAGCGGCAATACGCAAGCGCTTGACTGGTCCCATCAGATAGTCGCGCTCTTCGTCTGGCAACTCGGCCAGCCAGTGCCGCATGACCCTGGGGTCGTAGTAGCGCAGTAGCACTGTCATACCTTGTACGTTGGCGTGCACCAGACTGCGTAGATGTTCAGTCAGGTCTTGCTCACTGGCATCGGTTTCCAGCCACACGCCGGCTGTTGCCTGCCAATGCTCGGCGAAATGCTCCTCCAGCCTGTTTGCGCAGGAGAGCTGAACCAGTACCGGGCCGGTATCGGCCAGGTCTTGGTAGAGGGTGCCCTGGTAGAGTCGGTGAAGATGCGGCGCGTCGTCCAGTTGGTAGAGCTGAGCCAACAGGTGGTCGATCTGCGCACCGTCTAGCAGCAGGTATTGCCGGGATTGTTCGCTCATCGTTTCGGCTCCATCTGCTGGCAAATGGCGCAGAAGGGTTGAGCCTGGCTGGCGGCACGTTGCAGTGCCTGCTTTTGTGCCTGAATCAATAGATTGCCGGCCTTATCGGCATCGGCCGGCTTGACCTGCCCCGGCAGAATCGGTTTGGCGCCTGCGCCAGCGCCAGGCCCACCCCCCGAATTCATCTTGATCGTCGCCCCGCTCAGGGTCACGCCGCTCGGGTCGAGCTTGAGGAAGCTGCCGCCGCCTGCGGCGGTGAGTTCCATGCCGGCGTCGATCACCACCTTGCTGCCGGCGTTGTAGTGAATCTCGTTGCCGGCTTCGATGAACTGGCCGGTGCCGATCTTGTTGTGCTGCGTGACGGCGACGGTGAGGTGGTCGTTGGCGCGTACCTCCACCTTGCGGTCGAGATCGGTGGTGCGGTGTTCTTCGGCCTTGAACTCGGTGTAGGCGTTGGCCTCGACGGTGTCGTGGCGTTCATTGCCGACGCGGATCTTCTGGTCGTGCTCGATGTTCTCGTCCCAGTCGCGCTGGGCGTGGATGTAGATCTGCTCGGCGCCCTTGCGGTCTTCGATGCGGAACTCGTTGTAGCCGCCACCGCCCGGGCTGCTGAGGGTCTTGAACGTGCTGCGGGTCTTGTTTGCCGGCAGGTCGTAGGGCACCACGTGCTCGGCGTGGTACAGGCAGCCGGTGATCAGCGGCTGGTCGGGGTCGCCTTCGAGGAAGGTGACCAGCACTTCCATACCCACTCGTGGAATAGCCACACCGCCATAGGCGTCGCCGGCCCAGTTGGAGGCCACGCGCAGCCAGCAGCTGGTGGTGTCGTTACCCAGGCCTTCGCGGTCCCAGTGGAACTGTACCTTCACCCGGCCGTACTGGTCGCAATGGATTTCCTCGCCGGCGGGACCGGTGACTTTGGCGGTCTGGCTGCCGAGTACCTTGGGTTTGCGATGTTCGAGCGCGGGGCGGTAGGGGATGTCCCAGGGCGTGGCGCTGAAGCGGTTGCGGTAGCCCTGCTGGAAGCCATCGCCCGGTTGGGTGTTGCTGGTGACCGACTCTTCCAGCACCTGCGGTTGCTTGCCCTCGTGGATTACTTCATTGAGTAGCCAGAGGTCGTTCCACTGTGCACGCGGATGATCCGCCAGGGCGAGGAAGTGGCCGCTGATCAGGTAGGCGTCGCTCTGGCCTTCAGCCAGTTCGTAGTCGCTGCGCAGACGCTCCAGGCTACGTTTGGCCAGGTGCTTGCCGCGTGTGCGGTCGGTGAAGCGACCAGGGTAGTCGTAGACCTCCAGTGCCGGGCTGAACTCGCTGCGGTAGTCCGCCTCCATCTGCAGCTTGGGTTGCTCGAAGTCGTAGTCGCGCCAACTGGCCTGGGTGCTGCGGGTTTCCAGGCGCACGCCGAAGGCGCGCACCACCTCGTGGTCGGCGGCCAGGCCGGTGCCTTGCTGGTAACTCAGCGGCTCGAGCTTGGGGAAGACGCTGGCGTCGTCGCCGAATACCAGGCGGTGGCCGGTTTCGCCGTGTTGGAAGTGGAAGCCGATGCCTTCCTCCTCGCACAGGCGCTGGATGAAGTGCAGGTCGGATTCGTCGTACTGCACGCAGTAGTCGCGTTCGGGGTAGAGGTAGCCGAGCTGGAACTGATAGGCATCGCTGTGGATGCCGTGTTCTTCGAGGAGCTGGCCGATGATCTGCGGCACCGTGAGGTGCTGGAAGATGCGCTGGTTGTGACGGTGCGCCAGGTAGGCCAGTTGCGGGCGCAGGCCGATGCGGTAGCGGGTCAGGCGTTTGCCCGAGTCGCCCTGTTCGATGCTGTAGATCACCCCGTGCACGCCCTTGCCGGAGGGGCCGAAGGCCAGGTAGGCGGTCTGGTTGATCAGCGCATCGAGGTCGAGGTCGGCGCGTTGGCTGACCAGCTCGATGTCGAAACGGTAGGGCTTGTTGAGCGCCTCGCGACCCTCGAAGCTCAGCACCTGCAGGTCGTTGTCGACCGCGGGAATGGCGAGGGTGATATGCGCCTGGTTGGCATCCAGCATGCCGTGGCCTCCATCCTTGAGTTGGGCGAGGGCTGAAGGGTGCCGGACGCCGGGCAGCGGTTCAATGATGGCATTCCCATACTATGCGCCGGGTCATGAAAAAAACCGCCGCGGCGCCTGGGCTGGCGCCGCGCGGGTAAGCCTTCTCCTACAAGTCTTGCGGCTTCCAGCGGGTCAGCAGCAGCGCATTGCCGACCACGCTGACGCTGGACAGGGCCATGGCGGCGCCGGCGAACATCGGGTTGAGCAGGCCGGCGGCGGCCAGCGGAATGCCGATCAGGTTGTAGATGAAGGCCCAGAACAGGTTCTGGCGGATCTTCGCGTAGGTGCGTCGGCTGATCTCCAGCGCCGCAGGCACCAAGCGCGGGTCGCCGCGCATCAGGGTGATGCCGGCGGCGTGCATGGCCGCATCGGTGCCGCCGCCCATGGCGATCCCGACGTCGGCGGCGGCCAGCGCCGGGGCGTCGTTGATGCCGTCGCCGACCATGGCCACCGTTCCCTGCTGGCGCAGCTCGCCGATCAGCCGCGCCTTGTCCGCCGGCAGCACCTCGGCGTGGGCCTGGTCGATGCCCAGCACGCCGGCCACGGCGGCGACGCTGCCGCGGTTGTCGCCGCTGATCAGGTGGCTGGCGATGCCCTGGCCGCGCAACTGCTCGACCGCCTCGGCCGCGCCCGGCTTGAGCGCGTCGCCGAAGGCCAGCAGGCCGAGCAGGCGCGGCGATTCGCCGGTCTCGAGCAGCCAGGACAGGGTGCGGCCCTCGGCTTCCCAGGCGCGGGCGGATTCACCCAGCGCGCCTGCGTCCAGCTGCTGCTCGTCCAGCAAACGATGGCTGCCCAGTTGCAGCGCCCGGCCCTCGACCGTGCCGGCGATGCCGCGGCCGGCCAGCGCGCGGCTGTCGCTCAGTGCGGGCAAGGCCAGGCCTTGCTCGACGCAGCGTTGCAGCACGGCCTTGGCCAAGGGGTGCTCGCTGCCCTGTTGTAGGGCGCCGGCCAGGCGCAGCAGTTCGCTTTCGTCGGCCGCGGCGAGGCCGAGGTGGACGATACGCGGGCGCCCCTCGGTGAGGGTGCCGGTCTTGTCGAAGGCGAGGGTGTCGACCGCATGGGCCACCTCCAGCGCCTGGGCGTCCTTGATCAGGATGCCGTGGCGTGCGGCCACGCCGGTGCCGGCCATGATCGCGGTCGGCGTGGCCAGGCCGAGGGCGCAGGGGCAGGCGATCACCAGCACCGCCACGGCGTTGAGCAGGGCGCTCTGCAGCGGCGCGCCGAACGCCAGCCAGCCGAGCAGGGTGGCCAGGGCGACCAGCAGCACGGCCGGCACGAACACCTGGCTGACCTTATCCACCAGCTTCTGGATCGGCGCCTTGGCCGCCTGGGCGTCCTCCACCAGACGGATGATCCGCGCCAGCACGGTCTCCGCGCCGAGCGCGGTGGTTTCCACCAGCAGGCGGCCTTCGCCGTTGATCGCCCCGGCGGTGACCTTGTCGCCCGGCTGCTTGGCCACCGGCAGGCTCTCGCCGCTGATCAGCGCCTCGTCGGCATGGCTGTGGCCTTCGACGACCCGGCCGTCCACCGGGAAGCGCTCGCCCGGCTTGACCACGACCCGGTCACCGAGCGCCAGGGCGTCGATGGCCACGCTCTGCTCGCGGCCGTCGACCAGGCGCACGGCGCGATCGGGGCGCAGCGCCTGCAGGGCACGGATGGCGCCGGCGGTCTGGCGCTTGGCGCGGCTTTCCAGGTACTTGCCGAGCAGGATCAGGCTGATGATCACCGCCGAGGCCTCGAAATACAGGTGCGGCATGCCGCCGGCCGGGGTCACCGCCCACTGGTACAGGCTCAGACCGTAGCCGGCGCTGGTGCCGATGGCCACCAGCTGATCCATATTGCCGGCGCGGGACCTGAGCGCTTGCCAGGCGGCGCGGTAGAAGCGCGCGCCGAACACGAACTGCACCGGCGTGGCCAGCAGGAACTGCACCCAGGCCGGCAGCATCCAGTGCAGGCCGAAGGGCTCGACCAGCATCGGCAGCACCAGCGGCAGGGTCAGGGCGATGGCGGTAAGCAGCAGCAGGCGTTCGCGGCGCAGGCGCTTTTGCGCCATGTGTGTCTCGGACGGGCCTTGCTCGAGCAGGCGGCCATGGTAGCCGGCGGCGGCGACGGCGCGTAGGGCGAGCTGCACGTCGAAGCCGGCGAGCACCTGCAGATGGGCTTTCTCGTCGGCCAGGTTGACCGCGACGCGGGTCACCCCGGGCAACTGGTGCAGGGCGCGCTCGATACGGCCGACGCAACTGGCGCAGGTCATGCCGTCGATGGCCAGCTCCAGCGGCTGGCTCGGCACCCGGTAGCCGGCGCGCTCGACCGCGGCGATCAGGCCGTCCAGGCTGTCGCCCGGCGCCTCGATGCGCGCCTGTTCGCTGGCCAGGTTGACGCTGGCGCTGGTCACGTCGGGCAGCTGGCGCAAGGCGCGTTCGACGCGGCCGGCGCAACTGGCGCAGGTCATGCCTTGGATCGGCAGGTCGTAGGTGGTGAGGTTGGACATGCTGGGTCTCCCTGTAGCGAGGGCTACAGGATCAACCTTGACGCTATGGTAAGGTCAAGCGCTTCAGTGCATCGGCGGTGCGGCATGCAGGCGCAGGCCTGATCCGTCCATGGCGACGCGGTAGCGGCGCACCTCGCCGGCCTGCAGTTGCAGCGCCTGGCCGCTGAGCTGGGCGATACCCAGGCCGCAGGCGCCCGGGCCCTGCAGGCCGAGACGCAGCGAAACGCTGCCCGGCGGCAGGTTGAAGGCCACCGATTGGCCCTGGTATAGGCGCGCCGCCAGCTGATCCTGCAGGTACAGCGCCACCTCGCAGGGGCTGGCCACCTCCAGGCGCTCGCGCGAGACGATCAGCACCGCATAGCCCTCGCCCTGGGCGGTGTCGGGCAACGGCGCCAGCGGCTGGGCGGCGAGTGGCGGGTTCAGCAGGGCGGCGAGCAGCAGCGGGATGAGGCGCATGGCGGCGATCCTTTCGAAGACCTATTGAGCTTGGCCCATCGAGCCGGATCGGCAAGCGCGCTGCGCCCGGGGGCTTGACCTTGCCACAGTGGCAAGCTCGAGACTGAACGCCGTCAAGCAAACCAACGAGGAGTGACAGATGCAGATTTTCAAGGTGAGCGGCATGTCCTGCGGTCATTGCGTGCGGGCCGTCGGCGAGGCGATCCGGGCGCTGGACGCTGCGGCCGAGGTGCAGGTCGACCTGGCTGGCGGCGAAGTGCGGGTGGCCAGCCGGCTGAGCCAGGAGCAGTTGCTGGCGGCGATTCGTCAGGAGGGCTACCAGGCGCAGCCGGCTTGATCGCCCGCCGACCCTAGGGGCGCGCGGGGGCGCGTAGGGTGCGCCGCGCGCACCATCGATTCGCGATGAGACGAGTTACCGCCAACTGCGCAGCAGGCCGCGGAAGCAGGCGTCGACCATGGCCGGGGTGTCGCGTTGCGGGTCGAACAGTTGTGGGTCGCGCAGCCAGTCGCTGAACAGGCCGACGATCAGCGCGTGCAGGGTGCGCGCCGCCAGGCGCGGGCTCATCCCCGGCTGCAGCAGCGGCTGCACCGCCGCCTGGGCGAACTGCTGTTCGCACAGGGCGATGAACTGGTTGATAAAGGCCTCGTGGCGCTCCTCGGCTTCGCGCAGCTCCTCGGTGAATTCGCAGCGGCGCAGCAGGATGGTGAAGATGCGCCGGCGCTGCGCGTCCTGCGCCAGGTGGGCCATGGCCTCGACGCACAGGTCGCGCAGCATCTGCAGCGAGGTCAGGCCGTCGGCGGCCGCCAGCTGTTCGGCCAGCGGCTCCAGGGGCAGGCGCACCTGGTTGAGCATTTCGTGGAACAGATGGGCCTTGTTCTGGAAGTGCCAGTAGATCGCCCCGCGCGTCACCCCGGCACGGCGCGCCACCTGCTCCAGGCTGGTATGGGCCACGCCCTGTTCGAGAAACAGCAGCTCGGCGGCGGCGAGGATGGCGCAGCGGGTTTTCTCCGCGTCTTCTTTGGTTCGGCGCATGGCGATCCGGTCAATTCTGGCTAGGCTCTGGTGGTGCCGAGTTTACCGATTTTGCCGTGCCAGCAGGTGGCGCCGCGTGACTGGCGAGTCCGCGCGCCCTGCGCCATGCGCGTCGCCAAGGAAAGGAGTGCCCCATGTCGTTCGTTCGCCTGTTCCGTCCGCTGTTGCCCCTGAGTCTAGCCGTGCTGCCGCTGGCCACCCTGGGTGCCGACGCGCCACCCCCGGCGGTGACCGTGGAACGGGTCAAGGCCGGCGCCTTGCCGGTGGTGCTGGAGTACCCGGCGCGCACCGCCGGCTATCGCGAGGTACAGGTGCGGGCCCAGGTCAGCGGCATCCTCCAGGAGCGCACCTACCAGGAAGGCAGCGGCGTGCAGAAGGATCAGCTGCTGTTTCGCATCGACCCGCGTCCCTACCAGGCCGCGCTGGCCCGCGCCAAGGGCGCGCTGGCCCAGGAACAGGCGCGTTACCGGCAGACCGAGCGCGACCTCAAGCGCATTCGCGAGCTGCAGAAGAAGGGCTTCGCCAGCGAGAGCGAGCTGGACAATGCGGTGTCCAACTTCGAGCAGAGCAAGGCCAATATCGAGGCCGCCCAGGCCGAGGTGCAGTCGCGCCAGATCGACCTCGACTACACCACGGTGAAGGCGCCGATCACCGGCATCACCAGCAAGGAAAGCGTCTCCGAGGGCAGCCTGATCGTCGCCGGCGATCCCAGCGCCAGCCTGCTCACCCAGATCACTCAGCTCGACCCGATCTTCGTCAACTTCGCCTACCCGGACGCCGAGGCCGAACGCCTGCGTCGCGAGTTGTCCGAAGGCAGCCTGGTGCCGCCGGCCAGCGGCAAGCTCAACGTCGAGGTGCAGTTCGGCGACGGCTCGGCCTATCCGGTGGAGGGCGAGGTGGATTTCACCGACAGCCTGATCGACCGCGGCACCGGCACCGTCAGCGCCCGCGGCGTGGTGCCCAACCCCGAGCAGAAGCTGCTGCCGGGACAGTTCGTGCGGGTGCTGGTCAAGGGCCTGACCCGGCCCGACGCCATCACCGTGCCGGAGCGGGCGGTGGCCCAGGGGCCGCGCGGCACCTTCGTCTACGTGGTGGACGAGCAGGGCATCGCGCGCATGCGCCAGGTCGGCACCGGCGATACGGCCGGCGGCCGCTGGCTGATCAGCTCCGGCGTCAGCGAGGGCGACCGGGTGGTGGTCGACGGCCTGGCCAAGGTGCGCCCGGACAGTCCGGTGCAGGTCGAGGAGGCCAAGGCAGCCCCGGCGCAAGCCACGGCGCAGGAGTGACGCCATGATCTCGCGCTTCTTCATCGACCGCCCGGTGTTCGCCACCGTCATTTCCATCGTCATAGTGCTGGCCGGCCTGGCCGCCATGCGCGCCCTGCCGATTGCCCAGTACCCGGAGATCCTGCCGCCGCAGGTATCGGTCAGTGCCAGCTACCCCGGTGCCAGCGCCCAGGTCATCGCCGAGACCGTGGCGGCGCCGCTGGAGCAGGAGATCAACGGCGTCGAGGGCATGATCTACCAGCTGTCCAACTCCTCCAGCAGCGGCGCCATGAGCCTGACCGTGTACTTCGAGGTGGGCACCGACCCCGACCAGGCCACCATCGACGTCAACAACCGGGTGCAGGCCGCCCAGGCCAAGCTGCCCGAGGAGGTGCGCCGGCAGGGGGTCAACGTGGAGAAGAAGTCCTCCGACATCCTCCAGGTGATCACCCTCTATTCGCCGGACGACTCGCGCGACCCGATCTTCATCAGCAACTACGCGCTGATCAACGTGATCGACGAGCTCAAGCGCCTGCCCGGGGTGGGCGACGCCAGCCAGTTCGGCTCCAAGGACTACTCCATGCGCATCTGGCTGCGCCCGGACAAGCTGGCGCAGTACGACCTGACGCCCACCGACGTGGTCAATGCCATCCGCGAGCAGAACTCGCAGTTCGCCGCCGGCAGCTTCGGCCAGCAGCCGCTCAAGGAGGCGCAGGACTTCACCTACACCGTGACCACCCAGGGTCGCTTCACCGATCCCAGGGAGTTCGAGAGCGTGATCCTGCGCAGCGACGCCACCGGCGCCAGCCTGCTGCTCAAGGACGTGGCGCGGGTCGAGCTGGGCGCCCAGGACTATTCGCTGGTGACTACCCTCAACGGCCAGCAGAACGCCGCCTTCGGCATCTACCTGCAGCCCGGCGCCAACGCCCTGGACACCGCCGAGGCGGTGGAACGCACCATGCAGCGCCTGGCGCAGCGCTTTCCCGAGGGCATCGCCTACAAGATCCCCTACGACACCACCCAGTTCGTTCGGGTGTCCATCGAGGAGGTGATCCACACCTTCTTCGAAGCCCTGGTGCTGGTGGTGCTGGTGGTCTTCGTGTTCCTGCAGAACTGGCGCGCCACGCTGATCCCGGTGCTGGCCATCCCGGTGTCGCTGGTGGGCACCTTCGCCGGTATGTACCTGTTGGGCTTTTCCATCAACCTGCTGACCCTGTTCGGCATGGTGTTGGCCATCGGCATCGTGGTGGACGACGCCATCGTGGTGATCGAGAACGTCGAGCGGGTGATGCGCACCAAGCACCTGGGGGCGCGCGAGGCGGCCATCGAGGCGATGGAGGAGGTCACCGGGCCGATCATCGCCATCGTCCTGGTGCTCTGCGCGGTGTTCATTCCGGTGGGCTTCCTCGGCGGCCTGGCCGGGCAGATGTACAAACAGTTCGCCATCACCATCGCGGTGTCGGTGGTGATCTCCGGCATAGTCGCGCTGACTCTCTCGCCAGCGCTCTGCGCGTTGCTGCTCAAGCCCGGCCATCACGAGCCGGCGGCGCCGTTTCGCGCCTTCAACCGCTTCTTCGACAAGGCCACCGAGGGCTACGGCGCCGGCGTGCGCTTCTTCCTCAAGCGTTCGGCCATGGGCCTGCTGCTGTTCGGCGGGATGATCGGCCTGATCGTGCTGCTGTTCTCCCGCGTTCCCGGCTCGCTGGTGCCGGACGAGGACCAGGGCTACGTGATCAATGCCTACTACCTGCCGCCGGCGGCCTCGCTCAACCGCACCGACGCGCTCAGCGGCGCGGTAACCCAGCAGCTGATGGAGCACCCGGCGGTGCAGGACGTGGTCACCTTCGCCGGCTTCGACGTGCTCACCTTCGGCGTGCGCAGCAACGCCGGGGTGTCCTTCGTGCCGCTCAAGGACTGGAGCGAGCGCACCACGGCCGAGCTCGACGCGCGCAACCTGACCCGCGAGTTCATGGGCATGGGCGCGGCGCAGAAGGACGGCATCGTGCTGTCGTTCAACCCGCCGCCGATCACCGGCATGAGCACCACCGGCGGCTTCGAGGCCTATATCCAGGACCGCTCCGGCGGCAGCGTCGAGGCGCTCGGCGCCAAGGTCCAGGCCTTCGTCCAGGCCGCCGGCCAGCGCCCGGAACTGGCCGGGGTGCAGAGCACCTTCAGCGCCAACGTGCCGCAGTACTACATCGACCTCGACCGCACCAAGACCCGCGCCTTGGGGGTGAGCGTCAGCGACGTGTTCACCGCCATGCAGGCCACCTTCGGCAGCTACTACGTCAACGACTTCACCCTCTACGGGCGTACCTGGCAGGTCAGCCTGCAGTCGGAGGCGGAGTTTCGCCGCAAGCCCGAGGACCTCGGCCAGGTCTACGTGCGCTCCAGCGCCGGCGAGCTGATTCCGCTGTCCAGCCTGCTGCGCGTGCGGCGCATCCTCGGCCCGGACTCCTACGACCGCTTCAACGTCTACCCCTCGGCCAAGGTGCTCGGCGGCCCTGCGCCCGGCTACAGCTCCGGGCAGGCGCTGGCGGCGATGCAGGAGGTGGCCGACCAGGTGCTCGGCGAGGACTACAGCCTGGGCTGGATCGGCTCGGCCTTCCAGGAGTTGGCGACCCAGGGCTCGGGCACCCAGGCCTTCGTCTTCGGCCTGATCCTGGTGTTCCTCATCCTCGCCGCCCAGTACGAACGCTGGACCCTGCCGCTGGCGGTGGTCACCGCGGTGCCCTTCGCGGTGTTCGGCGCGATCCTTGCGGTGTGGCTGCGCGGCATCCAGAACGACGTGTACTTCCAGGTCGGCCTGGTCACCCTGATCGGCCTGGCGGCGAAGAACGCCATCCTCATCGTCGAGTTCGCCGTGCTGCTGCGCGCCGAGGGCAAGGGCATCTTCGACTCGGCGCTGGAGGCGGCCAAGCTGCGTTTTCGCCCCATCGTCATGACCTCGCTGGCCTTTATCCTCGGCTGCGTGCCGCTGGCCATCAGCAGCGGCGCCGGCTCGGCCAGCCGCCACTCGATCGGCACCGGGGTGATCGGCGGCATGCTCGCCGCCACCTTGCTGGCGACCTTCCTGATCCCCATGTTCTACCTGCTGGTGGAGTCGGCGGCGGCGCGCCTCGGCGGGCGCAAGCGCGTCGAGGGGGCCGAGGGCGAGACCTCCGAGTGAGGCAAGACGGCCCGCCCGGGCTTTGCCGGGCGGGCGGGTCGGTGAGATGATTAGCCGGCTAATAAATACCCGGACTGTTCATGAACCTGCGTCTCTTGCTGATCCTCGGCGCGCTGAGCGCCTTCGGCCCGCTGGCCATCGATTTCTACCTGCCGAGCTTTCCGACCCTGGCCCAGCAGTTCGCCACCGACGTCGAGCACGTGCAGCTGTCGCTGGCCGCCTACTTCGTCGGCATCGCCCTCGGTCAGCTGTTCTACGGCCCGCTGGCCGACCGCTACGGTCGGCGTGGCCCGCTGCTGCTGGGGGTGACGCTGTTCACCGCGGCGTCGCTGGCCTGCGCCCTGGCGCCGAGCCTGGAGTGGCTGATCGGCGCGCGCTTCGTCCAGGCCCTGGGCGGCTGCGCCGGCATGGTGGTGACCCGCGCGGTGGTGCGCGACCTGTGCGACCCGCTGACCTCGGCCAAGGTGTTCTCGCAACTGATGCTGGTGATGGGCCTGGCGCCTATCCTCGCGCCGCTGGGCGGCGGCCTGTTGCTCGGCACCCTGGGCTGGCCGTGGATCTTCCATAGCCTGGCGCTGTTCGCCGGCCTGTGCCTGCTGGCGGTGCTGCTGTGGCTGCCGGAGACGCGGCCGCAGGGTTTCAAGCCGGCGCCGCTGCGCGGGGCGCTGGGGCAGTACCGGGCGCTGCTGGGCAATGGCGCCTTCGTCACCTATTCCCTGCTCGGTGGCGTGGCGATCGCCGGGATGTTCGCCTATATCGCCGGCTCGCCCTTCGTCTTCATCGAGCTGTATGGCGTGCCGGCCGAGCACTACGGCTGGCTGTTCGGCAGCAACGCCGCCGGTTTCGTGCTGATGGCGCAGGTCAACGCGCGCCTGGTGCGCCGTGGCGGGCCGGGCCGCTGGCTGCGGCGCATGGTGCTGCTGTACCTGGCCAGCGGCCTGGCATTGTTGGGGCTGGCGGCCTGGCAGCCGGCCAGCCTGTGGCCGTTGCTGGTGCCGCTGTTCGTCTGTGTCGCCAGCCTCGGCAGCATCCTGCCCAACGCCACCGCCTGCGCCATGGCCGGCCAGGGCGAGCACGCCGGCAGTGCCTCGGCGCTGCTCGGCAGCCTGCAGTTCAGCGTGGCGGCCAGCGCCTCGGCCCTGGTCGGCGCGCTGCACGACGGCACGGCGGCGCCCATGGCGTTGGTGATCGCGCTGTGCGGCGCCGGGACTTGCGCGCTGGCCTGGAAAAGTCGGGATTACGCCAGCGTGTAGGGTGTCGTGGGGCCGCCTCGCACCAATAGCGTTTATCCATGCCCACTCGTGCCGGTCAAGATCGCTGGTGCGCATGGCGCACCCTACGAAAAGCCTGGCAAAGCCCTTGCCCGGATAGCGTAGGGTGCGCTGTGCGCACCATGGCGTTCGCGAAACTCACCCAGGCCACCCGTGCCGGCCAAAGATCACTGGTGCGCGCGGCGCACCCTACGGGCCTAGCCTTGCGGGACCTCGCCGATCTCGGCGCTCCAGCCGCCACCCAGGGCCTTGTACAGTTCCACTTCGCTGGCGAGCTGGGCCAGGCGGTCGCCGATCAGCTGCTGGCGCACGCTGAACAGCTGGCGCTGGGCATCGAGCAGGGTCAGGTAGCTGTCGACCCCGGTGCGGTAGCGGCGCTCGGCCAGTTGGTAGTAGGTCTCGGTGGTGTCCAGCAGGGCGCGCTGCGCCGCCAGCTGCTCGCGGTAGGTGGTGCGGGCGGCGAGGCGGTCGGCGACTTCCTGGAAGGCCACCTGGATGGCCTTCTCGTACTGCGCCACCTGGATGTCGTTCTGCAGCTCGGCGTAGTCGAGGTTGGCGCGCAGGCGCCCGGCGTTGAAGATCGGCAGGCTGATGCTGGGCTGGAACAGCCAGGTGCCGGAGCCGCCGTCGAACAGCCCGGACAGTTGGCTGCTGGCGGTGCCGGCATTGGCGGTGAGGCTGACGCTGGGGAAGAAGGCCGCGCGCGCCGCGCCGATATTGGCGTTGGCCGCCTTGAGCTGGTGCTCGGCCTGCAGCAGGTCGGGACGTCGTTGCAGCAGGTCCGACGGCAGCCCGGCCGGCACGCTCTCGAGCAGCTCGGCGTCGAGCGCCAGGCCCTGCGGCAGGTCGTCCGGCAGGCCGCTGCCGAGCAGCTGGGTCAGGGCATTGCGGTCCTGCGCCACCAGGCGCCGGTACTGCGCCAGGCTTACCCGCGCGCTGTCCACCGCGCTGCGCGCCTGGCTCAGGGCCAGGGCATCGGCGACGCCGACGTCGAAGCTGCGCTGGGTCAGGCGGTAGCTGTCCTCGTAGGTTTGCAGGGTGTCTTCGGTCAGCTGCAGCAGGGCCAGATCGGCCTGCCACTGCAGGTAGGCAGTGGCGACGCTGGCCACCAGGCTGATCTGGGTGCTGCGCGCCGCCTGTTCGGTGGCCAGGTACTGCTGCAGCGCCTGTTCGTTGAGGCTGCGCAGGCGGCCGAAGAAATCCAGCTCCCAGGCGTTGACGCCCAGGGTGGCGCTGTACTGGCCGCCGGTGCTGGCCGCGCCGTTCTGGCTGAGGTCGGCCGGCAGGCGCTGGCGGGTACCGCTGCCGTCGGCGGATAGCGACGGCAGCAGCTCGCTGCGCTGGATGCGGTACAGCGCGCGGTAGGCCTCGACGTTGAGTGCGGCCACGCGCAGGTCGCGGTTGTTTTCCAGCGCCAGCTGCACCAGCTGCTGCAGCGCCGGGTCGCGGAAGAACTCGCGCCACTGCAGTTCGGCGGCGGTGCGGCTGCCTTCGTTGGCGGCGCTGCCATAGGCCGCGCCCTGCGGCCAGTCGGCGGCCAGCGGGGCGTGCGGGCGCTGGTAATCGGGAATCAGGCTGCAGCCGCCGAGCAGGGCGGCGGTCACGGCCAGGGTCAACAGGGACTGCCTCACTGCAGCGCCTCCTTTTCGGTTTCGCCGGCCGGCTCGCTTTTCTTCTTCTCGAACAGCGAGCAGACCAGCACGTAGAACAGCGGAATCCAGAAGATCGCCAGCACCAGGGCGCTGAGCATGCCGCCGATCACCCCGGTGCCGATGGCGTGCTTGCTGCCGGCGCCGGCGCCGCTGGCGATGGCCAGCGGCAGCACGCCGAGGATGAACGCCAGCGAGGTCATGACGATCGGGCGCAGACGCATGCGGCAGGCTTCGATGGCCGCATCCACCAGGCTCATGCCTTGTTCGTACTGGGCCTTGGCGAACTCGACGATCAGGATCGCGTTGCGCGCCGACAGGCCGATGGTGGTGAGCAGGCCGACCTGGAAGAACACGTCGTTGGACAGCCCGCGGCCGTAGGTGGCCAGCAGCGCGCCGATGATCCCCAGCGGCACCACCAGCATCACCGAGAACGGAATCGACCAGCTCTCGTACAGCGCCGCCAGGCAGAGGAACACCACCAGCAGCGACAGCGCGTACAGCGCCGGGGCCTGCGAGCCGGACAGGCGCTCCTCGTAGGACAGCCCGGTCCAGGCGTAGCCGACGCCTTCGGGCAGCTGCTTGGCGATTTCCTCCACCGCGGCCATGGCGTCGCCCGAGCTGAAGCCGGGCGCCGGCGCGCCGAGGATTTCCACCGCCGACACGCCGTTGTAGCGGCTCAGCTTGGGCGGCCCATAGGTCCACTCGCCGCTGGCGAAGGCGCTGAACGGCACCATCTGCCCGGCGGCGTTGCGCACGTACCACTTGTTCAGGTCTTCCGGGCTCATGCGCGCCGATGACTGGCCCTGCAGGTAGACCTTCTTCACCCGGCCGCGGTCGATGAAGTCGTTGACGTAGCTGGCGCCCCAGGCGATCGACAGGGTGCTGTTGATATCCGCCAGCGACAGGCCGAGGGCGCTGGCCTTCTCGTCGTCGATCAGCAGCTGGTACTGCGGCTCGTCGCGCAGGCCGTTGGCGCGCACGCTGTCGAGCAGCGGGTGCTGGTTGGCCAGCTGGAGGAACTGGTCGCGCGCCTGGTTGAGCACCTCGTGGCCGACGCCGGCCTGATCCTGGAGGAACAGGTTGAAGCCGGTGGCGTTGCCCAGCTCCATCACCGCCGGCGGGGCGAAGGCGAACACCATGGCGTCGCGGAAGCTGAAGAAGTGCTGCTGCGCGCGCTGCGCCAGGGCGGCCACGCCGTTCTCCGCGCCGGGCCGTTCGCCCCAGGGCTTGAGCATGATGAAGGCCATGCCCGAGCTCTGCCCGCGGCCGGCGAAGTTGAAGCCGGTGACGGTGAACACCGATTTCACCGTGCTGCTTTCCTCGTCCAGCAGGTACTGGCGCATCTCGTCGACCACCGCCTGGGTGCGCTCGGCGCTGGAGCCGGCCGGGGTCTGCACCTGGGCGAACAGCACGCCCTGGTCTTCCTCGGGGAGGAAGGCGGTGGGAATGCGGGTAAACATAAAGGCCATCACAGCGACGATAGCGAGGTACAGCACGAGGTACGGCGCCTTGCGCTTGAGCATCGCGCCTACGCCGCGCTGGTAGGCGTCGGTGCTGCGTTCGAAGGTGCGGTTGAACCAGCCGAAGAAGCCGCGTGCTTCATGGTGCTCGCCCTTGGCGATGGGCTTGAGCAGGGTGGCGCACAGCGCCGGGGTGAAGATCAGTGCCACCAGCACCGACAGGGCCATGGCCGAGACGATGGTGATGGAGAACTGCCGGTAGATCACCCCGGTGGAGCCGCCGAAGAAGGCCATCGGCAGGAACACCGCCGACAGCACCAGGGCGATGCCGACCAGCGCGCCCTGGATCTGGCCCATGGATTTGCGTGTGGCCTCCAGCGGCGACAGGCCCTCCTCGCGCATCACCCGCTCGACGTTCTCCACCACCACGATGGCGTCGTCCACCAGCAGGCCGATGGCCAGGACCATGGCGAACATGGTCAGGGTGTTGATGGAGAAGCCGAACGCCGCCAGCACGCCGAAGGTGCCGAGCAGCACCACCGGCACCGCCAGGGTGGGGATGATGGTGGCGCGCAGGTTCTGCAGGAACAGGAACATCACCAGGAACACCAGGGCGATGGCCTCGAACAGGGTGTGCACCACCCCCTCGATGGAGGCCGAGATCACCGGCGTGGTGTCGTAGGGGAAGACCACCTCCATGCCCGCCGGGAAGAACGGCTCCAGCGTGGCGATGGTCTCGCGCACCGCCTTGGCGGTGTCCAGGGCGTTGGCGCCGGTGGCCAGCTTGATCGCCAGGCCGGACGCCGGCATGCCGTTGAACTGCGCGCTGATGGCGTAGTTCTCGCCGCCCAGCTCGACCTTGGCGACGTCGCCCAGGCGCACCTGGGAACCGTCGGCCTCGACCTTGAGGAGGATGTTGCGGAACTCCTCGGGGGTCTGCAGGCGGGTCTTGCCGATGATGGTGGCGTTGAGCTGGTTGCCCGGCGAGGCGGGCAGGCCGCCGAACTGGCCGGAGGAAATCTGCACGTTCTGCGCCTGGATGGCGCTGCGCACGTCCACCGGGGTCAGCTGGAAGCTATTGAGCCTGGCCGGGTCGAGCCAGATGCGCATGGCGTACTGCGCGCCGAACACCTGGAAGTCGCCGACGCCCTTGGTGCGCGAGATCGGGTCCTGCAGGTTGGAGACGATGTAGTTGGCCAGGTCGTCCTTGCTCATGCTGCCGTCTTTCGACACCACGCCGATCACCAGCAGGAAGTTCTTCACCGCCTTGGTCACGCGGATGCCCTGCTGCTGCACTTCCTGCGGCAGCAGCGGGGTGGCCAGCTGCAGCTTGTTCTGCACCTGCACCTGGGCGATGTCCGGGTTGACCCCCTGCTCGAAGGTCACGGTGATTTCCATGCTGCCGTCGGAGTTGCTCGACGAGTTGATGTAGCGCAGGCCGTCGATGCCGTTGAGCTGCTGCTCGATCACCTGCACCACGGTGTCCTGCACCGTCTGCGCCGAGGCGCCGGGGTAGCTGACGCTGATACCTACCGCGGGCGCGGCGATGCTCGGGTACTGGTTGATCGGCAGCTTGAGGATGGACAGGCCGCCGGCCAGCATGATCACCAGGGCGATGACCCAGGCGAAGATCGGCCGGTCGATAAAGAATCTGGACATTCAGTGGCGCTCCGTTAGCCCTTGCCGTTGCTCGGGGCGGCGTCCTGCGCCACCTCGTCGGCCTTGATATTGCGTGCCGGCACGGCCTTGACCGCGATGCCGGGCTGGATGAACTGCAGGCCCTCGGTGATCAGGCGGTCACCCTCGGCCAGGCCTTCCTCGACCAGCCAGGCGTTGCCGGCGGTGCGCTCGGCCTTGAGCAGGCGCTGCTCGACCTTGCCGTCGGCGCCTACCACCAGCGCCACCGGCTCGCCCTTGAGGTTGCGCGTCACGCCCTGCTGCGGGGCGAGGATGGCGTCCTGCCTGACCCCGGAGAGCAGCTCGGCATGCACGAACATGCCCGGCAGCAGCAGGTGGTCGGGGTTGGGGAACACCGCGCGCAGGGTCACCGAGCCGGTGCCTTCGTCCACCGCCACTTCGGAGAACTCCAGGCTGCCCTCGTGGCCATAGCGGCTGCCGTCCTCCAGCTTCAGCGCGACCTTGGCACCGCCGTCGCCGGCCTGCTGCAACTGGCCGCTGGCCAGGTCGCGGCGCAGGCGCAGCAGCTCCTTGCTCGACTGGGTGACGTCGACGTAGATCGGATCGAGCTGCTGGATGGTGGCCAGGGCGCCGGCCTGGCCATTGCTCACCAGAGCGCCTTCGCTGGCCGCGGATCGGCCGATGCGGCCGCCGATCGGTGCCAGCACCTTGGTGTAGCGCAGGTCGATGCGCGCCTGCTCCAGCGCCGCCTCGGCCTGCAGGCTGGCGGCGCGCGCCTCGTCGTAGGCCTGCTGGCTGACGGCCCGGTCGGCCACCAGCAGCTTGTAGCGCTCGGCCAGGGCGCTGGCCGACAGCTGGTTGGCCTGGGCGCTCTTGAAGCTGGCCTGATAGCTGGCCGCATCGATCTGGTACAGCTGCTGACCGGCCTTGACCTCGCTGCCCTCGGTGAACAGGCGCTGCTGGATGATGCCCGCCACCTGCGGGCGCACCTCGGCGATACGGTAGGCGCTGGTGCGGCCCGGCAGCTCGCTGGTCAGGGCGTAGGGTTGCGCGTGCAGCGTCACCACCCCGACTTCGGGGGCCTGTTGGGCCTGCGGGGCGCTGGCTTCCTGGCAGCCGGAAAGGCTGAGTATGGCCGCGGCGATGGCGGAAACCATGACGGCGAAGGCGGGCTTCGTGTGCATCTGAGGTGACCTCGTTTGTCGAATCTGGTGCCCGAAGGGCAGAGGAGGGCGGTAACTGAGAACCAATGACGCGGAATATACTTACATGCGTGAATGTTTGTAAATGCCTAAAACTGCCTGCATACTCCAGCCCGGCCGCTCTAGCGAGCGGCACTTGGGCGATACAGGTAAGCGCGGAAAATGGTCAGACGAACCAAAGAAGAAGCCGAAGCGACGCGGGTGCAGATACTCGACGCCGCCGAGCGGGTGTTCCACGCCCAGGGCGTTTCGCGCGCCTCCCTGGCGGAAGTGGCCAAGGCCGCCGGGGTCAGCCGCGGCGCCATCTACTGGCATTTCGACAACAAGCTGGACTTGTTCCAGGCCATGCTCGAACGCCTGCGTTTGCCGCTGGAAGAACTGGCCCGGGCCAGCGAGAGCGAGGATGAGCCGGACCCGCTGGGGCGCATGCGCGAGCTGCTGGTCAAGGCGTTGACGCGCCTGGCGCAGGACGCGCAGAGCCGGCGCATCCACGACATCCTGCGTTACAAATGCGAGTACACCGGCGAGCTGGTCGGCCTGCGCGAACGCCTGCAGGCGCTCAGCGCCGAGTGCGACCGGCGCATTGCCAAGGCCCTGGGCAACGCGGTGAGCCGCGGCCAGCTGCCGGCGCAGCTGGACTGCCGGCGCGCGGCGGTGTGCCTGCACGCCTATATGGAAGGGGTGGAAGCCAACTGGCTGCTGGTGCCCGACTTCGACCTGGCCGCGCAGGCGCCGATGCTGGTGGACGCGCTGCTGGACATGCTGCGCAGCAGCCCGGCGCTGCGCGGCCCGGCCTAGCTCGCCTGGCTGTGCTGCCGCCAGGGCAGGGCATGCGGCGCGCGCAGGCGCGCCTCGAGGGTGGCGACGAACTGGCGGGCCTCGCCTTCGCTGCGAAAGCTCACGCTGTGTTGATCCAGGCGAACCTGCCAGAGGGTCTGGTCGGCCCGATTCAGCGGCTGAATGAGGATGTTCATGCTGCGCCACCTCTTGGGGGGAGCAGCAATCTTAGTCCGCCGGCGTGGCAGTTTCCTGACCTGGATCAAACAGCCGACCATCGGCGCGCAGGCTGCCGTGCAGGCCGTGGCGCGGCTCGCTGCCGGTGGCCAGGCGCAGGCTCACCGGTAGCGGCCCGGCGCCGGCGCGCAGCAGCAGGGCCGAGCCCTGCCACTGGCCGCCGTGGCCTGCGAGCAGGGCGGCGATGGTCGCCTGCAGCGGCTCGCCCGCGGGATCCTGCAGGTAGTCGCCCAGTGGCAGGCCCAGGCAGCTGTGGCCGGGGTGGCCGCTCAAGCGATCCCAGGCCGGGTTGAGGAACGTCAGGCGGCCCTGGCTGTCGGTCAGGCACACGGCATCGTCGATCTCCTGCACCAGCTCGCGGTAGCGCAGCTCGGACACCTGCAGTTCGTCGCGGGCGCGGCGCTGCTCGGTGAGGTCGATATCGATGCAATACATCTCCGCCTGGCCGCGGCTGTTGCGCAGCATCACGTGGCTGGAGAACACCCAGACCAGGCTGCCGTCCTGGCGCTGCAGCTGGATCTCGGCGGCGGGAATCACCGGCCCGCCCAGGTGCCAGGCCTGGATCGCCGCCGCCACCTGGCGGCGCTCGGCCTCCGGCACTATCAGTTCCTCCAGGCGCCGGCCGAGGGCGTCCTGCAGGCGGTAGCCGTACAGCTGCTCGCTGGCCGGGTTCCAGAAGATCACTCGGCGTTCGCGGTCGTAGCCCTGCACGGCGATGCGCGGGGTCTGCTCGAACAGCTGGCGAAAGCGCTGCTCGCTCTCGCGCAGGGCCTGCTCGTCGCGCTTCTGCGCGCTGATGTTCTGCAGGGTGCCGAGGGCATGGCCGGGGCGATCCGCCTCGCCGTGCAACAGCAGCCAGTATTCGCCGTTGTCGCGCGACTGGCGCAGGCGCAGGCTCAGGTGCAGCGCCTGGCCTTCCTGCAGCAGCGCCAGCAGGGCGCGGCGCGCCGCCGGGCGGTCGCCGGGATGGATCAGGGCGAGCAACTGGTCGAGATGGCGCGGCGCATCGGCTTCGCTCTGGCCGAGCAGCTCCAGGGCCTCCTCGCCCCAGCTGAACTGGCCGTCGTAGTCCCAGCTGCCAAGGGCGGCGTTGCGCTGCGCCTGCTGCAGCATGCGCGTGCGCAGTTGCAGGGCATCGTAAAGCCGCGCTTGCCGGGCCAGGGCGTAGCGGGTCAGGGCGTACACCAGCAGGCTGCTGAGCGTCACGAACAGCAGGCCCTTGGCGGTCTGCCAGGCGGTCTGCAGGCCGGGATCGGCGACCAGGGCCTGCAGGGCGCCGTCGCTGAAGACGATCCACAGCACGCCGAAGGCGAAGTAGATGGCGGTCAGATACAGGGGGTGAGCCAGTTTGCGACGCATAAGGAAACTCGCACTGAGGCGCCAACGGGCGCCCCGGCAAGTCTAGTCGGCCTATCGCGAGCGGTGGCCAGAGGCTATCAAAAGCCTTCGAGGACGATCTTGCCCCGCGCCTGGCCGCTTTCCAGCAGGGCGTGGGCGCGGCGCAGGTTGGCCGCGTCGATGCGGCCGAAGTGCTCGCCCAGGGTGGTCTTCAGCACGCCGCTGTCCACCAGCGCGGAGACCCGCTGCAGCAGGCGGTGCTGCTCGATCATGTCTTCGGTGTGGAACAGCGAGCGGGTGAACATCAGCTCCCAGTGCAGCGACAGGCTCTTGCGCTTGAGCTGCATCACGTCCAGCGGCTGAGCCGGGTCGTCGATCAGCGCCAGGCGGCCCTGCGGCGCCAGGGCCTCGACCAGCTGGGCGTAGTGCTGGTCGGTCTGGGTCAGGCTGGCGACGTGGCTGACCTGGCCGAGACCGAGGCGCGCCAGTTCCGCGGCCAGCGGCTGGCTGTGGTCGAGCACCTGATGGGCGCCCAGTTCGCGCACCCAGGCCTGGGTCTGCGGGCGCGAGGCGGTGGCGATCACCTGCAGTTCGGTGAGCTGGCGCGCCAGCTGCACCAGGATCGAACCGACCCCGCCGGCGGCGCCGACGATCAGTAGGCTCTGGCCCTGGCTGGCCCGGCCTTCGCCGACCTGCAGGCGCTCGAACAGCAGTTCCCAGGCGGTGATCGCGGTCAGCGGCAGGGCGGCCGCCTCGGCGAACGACAGGCTGGCGGGCATGCGGCCGACGATGCGTTCGTCGACCAGGTGCAGCTCGCTGTTGGCCCCGGCGCGGTCGATGGCACCGGCGTAGAACACCCGGTCGCCGGGCCGGAACAGGCTCACCTCGCTGCCCACCGCCTGCACCACGCCGGCGGCGTCCCAGCCCAGTACCTTGGCCGCGCCCTGTTCCGGGGCGACGTTGCGGCGGATCTTGGTGTCCACCGGGTTGACCGAGATGGCCTGCACTGCCACCAGCAGGTCGCGCGGGCCGGGGGTGGGCGCGGGCAGTTCGACATCCTGCAGGGCGTCGGGATGCTCGGCGGGCAGGGACTGGTAATAGGCGACGGCTTTCATCGGGGCTGGCTCCGTAAGAGAAGGTGGCGTCATGCTCGGCTATTTCACAAAGGCGAAAAAGCGGGTAGGAATAGAGTCTCTTTCATTGTTTTTTTGAAAATCATGCTGCGTTTCGACGACCTGCAACTCTTCGTCCGCACTGCCGAGACCGGCAGCCTGTCCGCCGCGGCGCGCCTGCTGGAGGTGTCGCCGGCGGTGGCCAGCGCCGCGCTCAAGCGCCTGGAACAGCAGCTGCAGGTGCGTCTGCTGGCCCGCTCCACCCGCAGCCTGCGCCTGACCCCGGAGGGCGAGCTGTTTCTCGGCCATGCGCGCCTGGCCCTGCACAGCCTGGAGGACGGCCGCCGGCAACTGGCCGGCAGCAAGGCCGGGATCGGCGGCGTGCTGCAGCTGTCGGCGCCCTCGGATTTCGGCCGCAACACCCTGCTGCCCTGGCTCGACGAGTTCCAGCGTGAGCATCCGCAGCTGCACCTGCGCCTGCTGCTGGGCGACCGCGTCGCCGATCTATTCCGCGAGCCGGTGGACATTGCCCTGCGCTACGGTGCGCCGGAAGATTCCAGCCTGGTGGCGCTGCCGCTGGCAGCGGACAACCGCCGCGTGCTGTGCGCCGCGCCGGCCTACCTGGCGCGGCATGGCGCGCCGCAGACGCCGGAGGCGCTGGCCGAGCACAACTGCCTGCTCTATATGCTCGGCGGGCGGGTGCACGAGCGCTGGCGCTTGCACAGCGGCAAGCGCGAAATCGCCCTGACGGTCGCCGGCGACCGGGTCAGCGACGATGCCGACGTGGTGCGCCGCTGGGCGGTGGCGGGGCAGGGGCTGGTGTACAAGTCCTGGCTGGATGTGGCCGGCGACGTGCGCGCCGGGCGGCTGCAGGTGCTGTTGCCGCAGTGGCGCGGCGAGCCGACCCCGCTCAACCTGGTCTGCGCCCACCGCGCGCATCTGAGCCGGCCGGTGCACCTGCTGCGCGAGTTCGTCCAGGCGCGCTGTGCCGAGCTGCTGGCGCAGGCCCCCTGGCGCGACTAGGCTTGCGCTAAGCGCGTATGCGGCAATCCGCCACAGTGTCGCGCCGCCATCGCCTGTTTAGAGTCGCGCCCCATGAACCTGGCCCGCAAACACCGCTCGCTGACCGCCTGGCTGCTGTACTTCAGCATCCTGTTCAGTGCGTTCGTCTGCGCCATCAGCCACGGCCAGATGGCCGGCCTGCAGCTCAGCGGGCTGGATGGCCAGTACTGCTCCTTCGAGGGCAATTTCGGCGCCGGCGCCGATCTCGACGGCGCAGGCATCGTCGCGCCCAGTCCGGCCACCGGCTCCGGTTGCGCCCTGAGCAGCAGCTTCAGCGCCATCATTCTCGCCGCCTTCTTCGGCCTGCTCGGCCTGTTGCTGGCCAGCCGTACGCTACCCAGCGTCACCTTCGACGTCCATCGCCCCGTCCGCTACCTCTGGCCATCGGCCAATCCCCGCGCTTCTCCGTTGTTCGCCTGATCGGCCTGCCCCTGGCGGGGCATTCCCCACCATGCGAATAGTGCGTCGCGCGGCATGTGCGCGACGCTGGAGAACTCCCATGTCGTCACTCCCCGATGCCGTTGCAGGGGCTCGCATGCGCGTGCAGCCCGCTTTCTACAACCTGGCCTGGCGCTGGCATTTCTGTGCCGGGCTGTTCGTCATTCCTTTCATGGTCATGCTGTCGATCACCGGCATGATCTACCTGTTCAAGCCGCAGCTGGACCAGTGGCTGTACGCCGATCTGCTGCAGGTGCCAGCGGGCGAACGGCAGCTGGATGCCGACCGCCAGCTGGCCCTGGTGCGCCAGGCCTATCCGCAGGCAACGGTGAGCAAGTACCTGCCGCCGCTGGCGGAGGATCGCAGCGCGCAGTTCGTGATCGGCCAGGACGGGCAGGAACTCAATCTGTTCCTCGACCCCTACCGCGGCACTCTGCTCGGCGTGCAGGACGCCACCTGGAACCTGCAGGCGGTGGTGCGCAAGGTGCACGGCGATCTGCTGCTCGGCACAGTCGGCGACCGTTTGATCGAGCTGGCCGCCGGCTGGGGCGTGGTGCTGGTGGTCTCCGGGCTGTACCTCTGGTGGCCGCGCGGCAGTGGCGGCGCCGGCGTGCTGTGGCCGCGCCTGGGCGCCCGCGGGCGCCTGCTGTGGCGCGACTTGCATGCGGTCACCGGCTTCTGGGGCAGCCTGTTGCTGCTGTTGATGCTGCTCACCGGGATGACCTGGACCGGTTTCTGGGGCGCACAGTTCGCCGGCGCCTGGAACCACTTTCCCGCGGCGATGTGGGACAAGGTGCCGACGTCCGGGCAACTGACCGGCAGTCTCAACGACAGTCGCCAGCAGACCGTGGCCTGGGCGGTGGAAGTGACGCCGCTGCCGGCCTCCGACCCGCATGCCGGGCACCATGGCCAGCGCCACGCCGGCGCGGCCGCGGCGGCGCAAATCGGCCTGCAGCAGGTGGTCGACACCGCCGCGGCGCAGGGCGTGCAACCGGGCTACAGCATCAGCTTCCCGCGCGGCGCCGAAGGGGTCTACACCGTCGCCCTGTTCGCCGACGACCCGCGCAACGACGCCACCCTGCACCTGGATCAGTACAGCGGCGCGCTGCTCGCCGACCTGCGCTGGCGCGACTACGGCCTGGTGGCCAGAACGGTGGAGAGCGGGGTGAAGCTGCACGAGGGCAAGATGTTCGGCCTGGCCAACCAGTTGCTGATGGCGCTGGTCTGTTTGCTGATCCTGTTCGGCGCGGTCAGCGGCCTGGTGCTCTGGTGGCAGCGCCGCCCGGCCGGCCGCCTCGGCGTGCCGCCGCTGCGTCACGACCTGCCGCGCTGGAAGGTCGGGGTGGCGATCATGCTGACGCTCGGCCTGGTCTTCCCGCTGGTCGGCGCCTCGCTGTTGCTGATCTGGCTGCTGGATCGCCTGCTGGCGCGGCTGCCGGCCTGGCGCCGGCTGGCCAGCGACTGACGCGCAACCTTTATCGCGGCGACGCGGCCCTGGCCGGCGTCGCCGGATTCATTCAGGCTACGGCCGACTATCGCAACTGGAGGATCACCATGCTGCCGAACAAATTCCTGCTGCTGGGCGCGCTGCTCGGCGCCAGCCTGCTGGCCCAGGCCCACGACTACCAGGCCGGCGACCTGCATATCGACCACCCCTGGTCACGCGCCATGCCGCCGGTGGCGCCGACCGCCGCGGCCTACTTCGTGGTGCACAACCGGGGCAGCGAGGCCGACCGCCTGCTCGCCGTGAGCACCCCGGTGGCCGGCAAGGCCGAGCTGCACGAGCATGTGCACCAAGGCGAGGTGATGAAGATGCAGCAGGTGCAGGACGTGACCATCCCCGCCGGCGGCGAGGTGCAGTTCGCGCCCATGGGCTACCACGTGATGCTGTTCGAGCTGAAGCAGCAGGCCAAGGACGGCGAACGCTTCCCGCTGACCCTGACCTTCGAGAAGGCCGGCCAGGTCGAGGTCGAGGTGGCGGTGCAGCAAGAGGCGCCGACCGCCGAGGCCAATCACGAGCACCAGCATCACCAGCACTGAGGCGCGCGGCTAGACGCGAAACACCTGCACCGCGCTATGCAGCTGCCCGCCCAGGTGCAGCAGCTGCTCGCCCTGGTCGCGGCTGCGGCCGATGCGCTGCAGGTTGTCGCCGCCGAGCTGGTGGATGCGTTCGCCGTGCTCGCGGATCTCGCCGACCGCCTCGCTCTGCTGCGCGGTGGCGTCGGCAATGCGCTCGGCCATGCTGGCGATGGTGCGGATCGCCGCGACGATTTCGTCGAGCGCGCCGTCGGCCGCCTCGGCCTTGCCGGCGGTGGCCTCGGCGTGTTCGACCTGGGCGCGCATGGCGCTGACCGACTGGCGCGCGGCCTGCTGCAGGCGGCCGATCAGCTCCTGGATCTCGGCGGTGGCGCTGCCGGTGCGCTGCGACAGCGAGCGCACCTCGTCGGCGACCACGGCGAAGCCGCGCCCGGCCTCGCCGGCGCGTGCGGCCTCGATGGCGGCGTTGAGCGCGAGCAGGTTGGTCTGCTCGGCGATGCCGCGGATCACCGTCAGCACGCTGCCGATGGTGGCGGTCTCCTCGGCCAGGCGCTCGATCGCTTGGGCGTTGTCCTGCACCTCGCCGACCAGCGCGTGCAGCCCTTCCAGGCTCTGGCCGATGACCCGCTGACCCTGTTCCAGGGCGCGGTCGGCGTCGCGGCTGGCGTCGGCGGTCTGACTGGCGTCCTGCGCCACCTGGCCGATGGTGGCCTCCAGTTCGCTTAGCGCGTCGCGGATCAGCGCGGTGTCGCCGGCCTGGCGCTCGGCGCCGGCGTGCAGGCCGCCGCTGAGTTCGGCCAGGGTACGGCTGGAGCCGGCGACCTGCTCGGCGTGGCCGCGGATGCTGGCGACCAGCTCGACCAGGTAGCGGCGCAGGTGATTGAGCGAGTCCTCGATATCGCGCAGCTCGCGGGTGCGCGCGCCGATGGCGATGGGCGTGGCGAAGTCGCCGCGGGCCCAGGCCGACAGCGCCGGCACCAGCTGGCCGAGCACCCGGGTCAGGCGCCGCTGGATGCGGTCGATGGTCAGCGCGATCAGCAGGATCAGGCCGATCATCAGGCCCTGGATCAGCCGCACGTCGCCCTGGATGCGCGCGTACTCGGCCTTGACCTGCGGCTCCAGGGCGGCCAGCGCCTGCTGCAGCTGGTCGATGCGCGCGCGGGTGGCGGCGGCCAGTTGCTGACGCTGCTCGACCAGCTCGCGGGTGCGCTGCAGCTCGGCCGGGTAGCGGCGGACCAGGGCGGCGAAGTCGCGCTTGAGGGCGACGCCGCGATCCTCCGCCTGGCTGGCGCTGCTGTCGTCGGCCAGGCCGAGCAGGGCGGCGAAGCCGGCGCTGGCCGAGTTCGAGGCCGCCGCCACGCCGAGCAGCGGCAGGCCGTCGAAGCGCCCGGCCTGCGCGCCGAGGGCCTTGAGTTCGCGCTCGATATCGGCCAGCAGCTCGCTGCGGCCCTGGGCGACGAAGCGCCCGCGGGCATGGCCCAGGCGCGCCAGGTGCTGGCTGGCGTCGAACAGCGGGCGGCGGTAATCCTGCGCTGACGCCCCCGCGGCCGAGTCGGCGTACTGCGCCAGCTGCTCCAGCGCGCCGCCCATCTCCCGTTCGGCCTGCAGCAGCAGGCCCTGCGGGTCGCCGGCCAGCTTGCCGGCGGCGAGCAGCTCGCCCGCGCTGAAGGTGCGCAATTGCTCCAGGCTCGGCCGCAGCTCCTCGGCCAGCGGCGCCGGCAGCTCGTCGAGCGCCAGCGCCAGGCCGTCGATGGCCTGGCCCGCGGCGCTGTGGCGCAGGGCGTCGCCGCTGGCCAGGTAGGCCTGGATATTGCCGGCGACGTCCTGCTGGAACTGTTGGGACAGCGCCAGGTAGCGCTCCATCAGCTGGAAGGGCTGTTGCAGCGCCCGCTGCGACCACCACAGGGTCGCCGCCAGGGCGACGCAGACGGTGACCAGCAGCAGGGTGTTGAGGTTGGTGAGCAGCTTGAGGCGCATGGCGGGCTCGATCGACGGCTGAACGATGCCCGCGAGGTTATTGCGGTTTGGTTACAGGCTGATGACGTTGTGCGTTGCGTCACGCTTCGTGTGGCCGGCGAGCCTTCACTCGCCGCGGTACAGCTCCACCCGGTTGCGTCCGCCGTGCTTGGCCCGGTACAGCGCCTCGTCGGCCTGCTTGGACAGGGCGTTGCCGTCGAGGCCCGGCTGCAGCATGGCGATGCCGCAGCTGAAGGTGCAGGAGAGGTCCTGTGGCTGCGCCGGGTAGTGGATCTCGGCGAAGCGCTGGCGGATTTCCTCGAGCACCCTGAGCGCCGATTGCTCGTCGGTGTCCGGCAGCACCACGGCGAATTCCTCGCCGCCGTAGCGGCCGATATGGTCGGTCTTGCGCAGGCGCTGCTTGAGAAACAGCGCCAGGCTCTTGATCACCCGGTCGCCCATGGGGTGGCCGTAGCTGTCGTTGACCTTCTTGAAGTGGTCGATGTCGAGCATGGCGAAGGCCAGCGGCTGCTCGTCGCGGCGCGCGCGGAAGCAGGCGTCTTCCAGCAGTTGCAGGGTGTGGGTGTGGTTGTACAGGCCGGTGAGGCTGTCGCGCACCATGCGCGCCTTGAGGCTGCGCGCGCGGGCGGCGCGGTTGCGCACGGTGGCGATCAGATGGCGCGGCTTGATCGGCTTGGTGAGGAAGTCGTCGCCGCCTTCGCTCATGGCGTCGAGCTGCTTGTCCAGGTCGTCCTCGGCCGACAGGTAGATGATCGGCACGCTGACGTAGCGGTCGTTGTGGCGGATCACCTTGGCCAGTTCGGCGCCGTTGCACTCGGGCATGTACATGTCGAGGATGATCAGGTCGGGCTGGAACTCGGCCAGCGCGTCCATCGCCTGGATCGGCTCGGTCAGGGTGTGGGTGAGGATGCCGGCGCTGTTGAGCACGCGCTCGGTGTGGGTGGCCTGGGCCTTGGAGTCGTCGACGATCAGCACCTTGTAGGGATCGTACTGGGCGACGTGGGTCAGCACCTCGATGCGTTCGAGCAGGCTGGAGGCGTCCAGCGAGCCGGTGAAGAACTCCTGGCCGCCGGCGCGCACCGCGGCCAGGCGGGTCGGTGTGTCGGTGTCGCAGTGGCTGAAGAACAACAGCGGAATCTTCTGCTCCAGGCCCTGCTGCAGCGAGTCGGCCAGCTCCAGGCCGGCGCCTGCGAAGTCGACGTCCATGACGATGGCGGCCGGGTGGCGCTCGGCGATGGCGGCGCGGAACGCCGCGGCGTCGGCCAGCGCCTGCGCGGCCAGGCCGAAGAACTCCAGCTGCTGGGCCAGGCGCTCGGCGCGGGCGATGTCCTGCAGGGCCAGGTAGACCGGCTTGCGCAGCGGCGGCAGGAAGGTCTGCTCGAACGCGTCGCCGTGGCGCAGGCCGGTGCGCGACAGGCGCTGCATGGCCAGGTTGAGCTGGCCGATCAGGCTGCTGTTGAGGCGTCCGCGGTTGTCCGCCACCGCCGCCAGGCTGGCGGCGATGGCCTGCGCCAGCTGGGCGTGCTCGGCCTGCTCGAAACGCTCGGCGTAGCGCAGCAGGCGCAGGTTGGCCTCGCCCAGTTCGGCCATGCCGGCGTCGTTCCATTCGCTGCGCTGCAGACGCTGCCAGACCTCCAGCACCTGGCGCGCCTGGTGGATCACGCGCTGGGCGAAGTGATGCTTGAGGCGATCTCGACTGGGATCCGGGTGTTCGGTCATGGGCCGACTTCTTTAAATGACTGGGTCAGTGGTGGCTCGATGCTATCACCTGCTGGCGACGCTGACAGTGCCGCCGATCAATTGGCGTCGTGTTTTCTGTCGAATAGGCGACAAAAAATTGCATGGAGCTATTTTTAATCGCTTGCGACGGCCCATCAGGGTGACCGCCAGGGATGGCAGGCCACCTAAACCTAGCTTTTTCCCACTGACTTGCCACCGGCGGTAAGTTTGCCCGTGCGCCCTGCGCTTTGCGGCGTGCTTGCCTTATAGTGCGGGACAGGCCGCAACCCGTTGCCCGGGGCGCGGTCGAACATTCGAATTTGCTGAAGGAAGGACACTGTCATGCTGGATTGGAAGAATCGCGCGGCGAGCTCGCCCGACGCCGCCGCCACGCACGCAGGCGAGCGCAGCGGCGCCAGCCTGATCGGCCGCGCGGTCGGCGGACTGCTCGGCGTCTACCTGCTGCTGGCCCTGGTGGTCGGCTGGTACTGGAGCCAGGAGCCGTCGGCCTTCCCGGTGCAGCAGCGGGCCCAGGCCGCGGCGGAGCAGGCCAAGCGCCAGCTGGTCGGCGGCTACACCACGGTGGAGACCCTCAAACAGGTGGCCGGCACCCTGCTGGACAAGCCCGGCGGCTACCTGTCCAACGACCTGGCGCCGCCCGGCCTGTGGCTGGACAACATGCCCAGCTGGGAATACGGCGTGCTGGTGCAGGTGCGCGACTTCTCCCGCGCCCTGCGCAAGGACTTCGCCCGCTCGCAGTCGCAATCCACCGAGGACCCGGACCTGGCCCAGGCCGAGCCGCGCTTCCACTTCGACAACAAGAGCTGGGCGCTGCCGGCCTCGGAGTCCGAGTACCGCGAAGGGATCAAGGCGCTGGATCGCTACCTGGCCCGCCTGGCCGATCCGAGCAAGCAGAACGCGCAGTTCTATACCCGCGCCGACAACCTCAACAACTGGTTGGGCGACGCCGGCACCCGTCTCGGTTCGCTGTCGCAGCGGTTGTCGGCCAGCGTCGGCCAGGTGCGCCTGAACACCGAGGTGCTGCCGAGCGAGCCGGACGCCACGGCGGTGGGCGAGGGCGGCATCTACGAGACGCCCTGGCTGCAGATCGACAACGTGTTCTACGAGGCGCGCGGCCAGGCCTGGGCCTTGGCCCACCTGCTGCGCGCGGTGGAGGTGGATTTCGCCGACGTGCTGGCGAAGAAGAACGCCACGGTCAGCGTGCGGCAGATCATCCGCGAGCTAGAGGCGGCGCAGGAAACCCTGTGGAGCCCGATGATCCTCAACGGCAGCGGCTACGGCCTGCTGGCCAACCACTCGCTGGTGATGGCCAACTACATCTCGCGGGCCAACGCGGCGATCATCGACCTGCGCCAGCTGCTGAGCCAGGGCTGATGGCGGCGATCTCCGAGGCGGAAGCGGCGCATCGCGCCGCCTCCGACGCCGAGCGGGTGGCCTGGGTCGACGAACAGGACCGGCCGCTTGGCGGGGTGACGCGCGCCGAATTGCGCGAGCGCCGGCTGATCGGCCGCGGCACCTATATCCTGCTGTTCAACTCGGCCGGCCTGCTCTGCGTGCACCGGCGCACCCTGAGCAAGGCGCTGTATCCCGGCTACTGGGACGTGGCCGCCGGCGGCATGGTGCTGGAGGGCGAGGCCTACGCCGAGTCGGCCGCGCGCGAGCTGGCCGAGGAGTTGGGCATAGTCGATGCCGAGCTGGTCGAGCATGCGCATTTTCTCTACGACGCCGCGGAAAGCCGGCTGTGGTGCATGGCTTACTCGGCGGTGTCCGACGCGCCGCTGGTGCTGCAGCCGGAAGAAGTGCTGGAGGCGCGCTTTATCAGCGTCGAGCAGGCGCTGGAGGAGACCCGCCGGCTGCCCTATTGCCCGGATTCGCTGGCGGCGCTCGAGCGCTACTTGAAGCGGCCTGCGTAGCAGGCCCTCTGATGACCCTCTCCCATTTATGGGAGAGGGTGCCCGAAGGGCGGGAGAGGGTGTTTGTATTGGCACCGTTGTTCGCGCTATTGCTGCGCACAGCGCACCCTACGGCGTAAGGCATTCCGAGCACGCCGTGCGCGATGGCGAACGGCGTCGCCTAAGTGCCGCACAATGACGCAAATCTGGTCTTAGCAAGCGCCGCCTTTGCCGTTACACTGCGCGACCTTTTCGGCGGACGTCTGTCCGCTTGCGCTGCCCCTGCCAGAGTGGGGCTTCGCGGTCGACGCCCGTCGACCAGTCGCTATCCTGACCCCTACGAGGACAAGCCGGTGGTCAAGAAAGCTTCGTCATTTTCCGCCCTGAGCGGTCTCGTCTATTCCACCGACAGTGGTCGGCATTGCCCCGACTGCGGCCAGCCGGTGGACGCCTGCATCTGCAAACAGACGCGCATTCCCGAAGGCGACGGCATCGCCCGCGTACGCCGCGAAACCAAGGGGCGTGGCGGCAAGACGGTGACCACGGTGAGCGGCGTGCCGCTGGCCGATGAGCCGCTCAAGGAGCTGGCCAGCGCGCTGAAGAAGCGCTGCGGCACCGGCGGCGCACTGAAGGACGGGGTGATCGAGATCCAGGGCGATCATGTCGAGTTGCTCCTCGCGGAACTGAGCAAACGCGGTTTCACCGCGAAGAAGTCCGGCGGCTGATAAGTCCTTTTCTAAACTTCGATGACGCTCATGCGGTCAACCGCCGAGCAAACGTCATCTTGCACCCTTAATTTCCAGGCTGGCCGCCTAGAAGGCCAGACTCATTCTCATGGGAGAACCCAATGTCCGCACGACGCACCCGCAAAGACGACGGCAGCCAGTGGACCGTAGCCGACAGCCGCAGTGTCTACGGCATTCGCCATTGGGGCGCCGGCTATTTTTCGATCAATGACGCCGGCCGCATCGAGGTGCGTCCCAACGGCCCGGACAGCGCGCCCATCGACCTCTACGACCAGGTCGACGAACTGCGCCAGAGCGGCCTGTCGCTGCCCTTGCTGGTGCGCTTTCCGGACATCCTGCAGGACCGCGTGCGGCGCCTGACCGGCGCCTTCGACGCCAGCATCGCGCGCCTCGACTACCAGAGCCGCTACACCGCGCTGTACCCGATCAAGGTCAACCAGCAGGAGGCGGTGATCGAGAACATCATCGCCACGCAGAACGTCTCCATCGGCCTCGAAGCCGGCTCCAAGCCCGAACTGCTGGCGGTGCTGGCGCTGGCGCCGAAGGGCGGCACCATCGTCTGCAACGGCTACAAGGACCGCGAGTTCATCCGCCTGGCGCTGATGGGGCAGAAGCTCGGCCACAACGTGTTCATCGTCATCGAGAAGGAATCCGAGGTGCGCCTGGTGATCGAGGAGGCGGCCGAGCTCAAGGTCGCGCCGCAGATCGGCCTGCGCGTGCGCCTGTCCTCGCTGGCATCGTCCAAGTGGGCCGACACCGGCGGCGAGAAGTCCAAGTTCGGCCTGTCCGCCGCGCAGATCCTGCAGGTGGTCGAGCGCTTCAAGGCCGCCGGGCTGGATCAGGGCATCCGCCTGCTGCATTTCCACATGGGCTCGCAGATCGCCAATATCGCCGACTACCGCAAGGGCTTCCGCGAGGCCATCCGCTACTACGGCGAGCTGCGCGCCATGGGCCTGCCGGTCGACCACATCGACGTCGGCGGCGGCCTGGGCGTGGACTACGACGGCACCCACTCGCGCAACGCCAGCTCGATCAACTACGACATGCAGGACTACGCCGACGCGGTGGTCGACATGCTCAAGGAATTCTGCGACCGCCAGGAAATCCCCCATCCGCACATCTTCTCCGAGAGCGGCCGGGCCATGACCGCGCACCATGCCGTGCTGCTGGTGCAGGTCACCGACGTCGAGCGGCACAACGACAAGGTGCCGGAGATCGATGCCAGCGTCGAGCAGCCGGAAGTGCTGCAGGTGCTGATCGAGCTGCTCGACGACAGCGACCCGGAGATGGTCGCCGAGACCTACTGGCGCGCCACCCATTACATCGAGGAAGTGGCCGCGCAATACTCGGCCGGCAAGCTGAGTCTGGCGCAGAAGGCCCTGGCCGAGCAGTGCTACTTCGCCATCTGCCGGCGCCTGCACAACCAGCTCAAGGCGCGCCAGCGCTCGCACCGTGCGGTGCTCGACGAACTCAACGACAAGCTCGCCGACAAGTACATCTGCAACTTCTCGGTGTTCCAGAGCCTGCCGGACACCTGGGCCATCGGCCAGATCCTGCCGATCCTGCCGCTGTCGCGGCTCGACGAGGAGCCGCTGCGCCGCGCCGTGCTGCAGGACCTGACCTGCGACTCCGACGGCAAGATCCGCCAGTACGTCGACGAGCAGTCGATCGAGACCAGCCTGCCGGTGCACGAGATTCGCGAGGGCGAGGATTACGTGCTGGGCATCTTCCTGGTCGGCGCCTATCAGGAGATCCTCGGTGACATGCACAACCTGTTCGGCGATACCGATTCGGTGAACATCTACCAGGCGGCCGACGGCAGCGTGGTGCACGCCGGCATCGAGACCCACGACACCATCGAGGACATGCTGCGCTACGTGCACCTGTCGCCCGAGGAGCTGATGACCCACTACCGCGACAAGGTGGCCAGCGCCAAGATCAGCGCCCGCGAACGCACCCAGTTTCTCGACGCCCTGCGCCTGGGCCTGACCCGCTCGTCCTACCTGGCCTGAGCCTGCTGACCGCGCGCCCTGGTGGGCGCGCGGTCGGGCCGGCGACGCTTATTCGTGGTGCGCCTGGCCGAGGAAGGTCAACGAGGCGAACAGGCCGCGGGTCTCGATATCCGCGTCGTTCGCCACCGGCAGGCTGACCTCGGCGCTGATGATGTTCAGCCCCTGGTTGCGCACCGGCACCTGGGCGCGACCCTCGGCATCGGTCACCGCGCTGACCTGGTGCGGCGCGCCGCGGTAGTCGCCGACCAGCTCGACGCCCGCCAGCGGCTTGCCGTCCACCAGCACCCGCACCGGCAGCGACTTGCCCGGGCCAACCTTGAGCGGGTCGGTTTCCGGCAGGATCACCAGCTTCAGCTGTTCCAGCGCAGGCAACTTGGCGCCTTCGGCATAGATCGCCAGGCTGTACTTGTAGGTGTGCAGCGACTGGGTCGAGTTCGCCACCTGGCTGCGACCCTGGTTGATCCACTGGCCGTCCGGGGTCTTCGACCAGGCGCCATTGTCCAGCGCCACGCCGAGCACGGCGGGGGTCTTCAAGGGTTGCAGGCGGGCGTGGTCGCTCAGGCGCTCGACGGTCACCGGGATCATCTTGCCGGCGGCGTCATAGGCCCAGGCGCCGCTGATCTTCTCGGCCTTGAAGGCATTGTCCTCGGCGCCGTGGCCGTAGACGGTCTCGATGTTGCCGCGACGCTGTTCGGTCCACAGACCGTGGGCAAGAACGTCGCCGCTGGCGAACAGGCCGGCGAGCAGCAGGTAGGCAGGGATACGCATGTGAAACTCCGATTCAGAGGTTGAGGGTCAGGTTGAGGCTGAGGTTGCGGGGCTCGCCGGGCAGTACCCAGACACTGTTGAACGAGCGTTCGTAGTACTTGCGGTCGAACAGGTTGTTGAGGTTCAGGCCCAGGCTGAGGTCGCGGGTGGCCTGCCAGCGGGCGAGCAGGTCGACCGTGGTGTAGGCCGGCAGCTGGAAATCGCTGCCGGTCTGCCCGGAGCGGTCGCCGACATGGGTGATCGCGGCGCCGAGCTCCGAGCCCTGCAGGGCACCGCCCTGAAACTGGTAGACGCTCATCAGGCTGGCGCTGTTGCGGGCGATGCCGAGCAGGTCGCTGCCCTCGGGAATGCTGTTGTCCTCGGTCACTTCGGCGTCGATATAGGCGTAGGCGCCGATAACCCGCACGGCCTCGCTGAGCTGGCCAGTGATCTGCAGGTCGAGGCCCTGGCTGCGCGCCTTGCCGGCGGCGATGCTGTCGCCTGGGCTGTTCGGGTCGGCGGTCAGCACGTTTTCCTTGTCGATATGAAACAGCGCCACGGTGGCGCCCAGGCGGCTGTCGAGCAGGTCGAGCTTGAGGCCGGTCTCGTAGCCCAGGCCCTTTTCCGGTTTGAACACCTGACCCTGAGCGCCGATGGCATTGGGCTTGAACGACATCGAGGCGTTGGCGAACACGCCGACCTCCGGGGTCAGCTGGTAGAGCACGCCCGCGCGCGGGGTGGCGACCTCCTTGCTCTGCTCGTTGCTGACCCGCGTGCTGCGGTTCAGCGCGGTCTGCTCGAAACGCTCCAGGCGCACGCCGAGCAGGCCGCTCCAGCGCTCGTTGAAGCTGATCTGATCCTGCAGGTTGAGGGCGTAGCTTTCCGTGTGCTCGTGGAAGTCGTTGGGATTGACCAGCGGCGGCTTGGGCTGGCCATAGATCGGGTTGTAGATGTGCTGGCCGTAGCCCAAACCGGTGACGCTCTGCGGGTACTTCTGGCTGTTGCGGTAGTTCTCGTACTCCAGGCCCAGCAGCGTCTGGTGCTGCCAGCCGGCCAGCTCGAACTGGCCGTGCAGCTCGGCCTGGGTGATGCTGTCGTTCCACTCGAAGCTGCGCTCGCGGTAGAAGCGCGTGACCTGGTCGCCGATCAGCCGCGACGGCTCGGAGCTGTTGCCGTCCAGCGCGCCCTGACTGTAGTGGCTGGCCAGGCGCAGCTTCCAGGCATCGCTGAGATAATGCTCGAGGCTGACCTGCAGCAGCTGGTTGTCATTGCGGATCTTGCCGTCGTTGGGTTCGCCGAGGAAGGTCGAGCGCTTGACCGCGCCCAGCTTGCCGTCGACCGCCGGAATGCCGCGGTCGAACACCGAGTCGGTGCGCGAGAACTCGCTGTCGATCATCAGCAGGGTATCGGGCGACAGTTGCCAGCTGAAGGTCGGGTTGATGATCTGTCGCCGGTTGCCGACGTGATCGCGGAAGCTGCCGTTGTCCTCCACCGCCAGGTTGACCCGCGACAGCAGGCTGCCGTCCTCGTTTAGCGGGGTATTGACGTCGAGACTGCTGCGGTAGCGATCCCAGCGTCCGGCGCTGGCCTTGAACTGGCTGAAGGGCTCCAGTTGCGGGCGTTTGCTGACGATATTGACCAGCCCGCCCGGGTCGCCGCGGCCGTAGAGGGCCGCGGCCGGGCCCTTGAGCACTTCCAGGCGCTCGATGGCCGAGGCGTCCGGCGCGCTGTAGCTGCCGCGGTTGATGGCGAAGCCGTTGCGATACAGCTCGCCGGTGGTGAAGCCGCGCACGCTGTAGTTGAGGAAGGTCAGGCCGCCGAAGTTGTTCTGCCGCGACACACCGCCGGCGAAGTCCAGGGCGCGGTCGATGCGCGTGCTGCCCAGGTCGTCGAGCACCTGGGCGGGCACCACGGCGATGCTCTGGGGAATCTCCTCGATGCGCGTGTCGGTACGGGTGGCGCTGGCCGAGCGCGTGGCGCGGTAGCCCTGCACCGGACCGTCGGCCAGCTCGGCGTCGGCGCTGACGATGGCGTCCTCGAGCTGGGCGGGAGACGGCGTGGCGAGGGCGCTGGGAGCCAGCAGGCTGGCAAGCAGAGCAAGGGTGGTGCGCAAGGGAGGGCTCCTGTCGATTGGATTTAATGTAATAACATAACATTAAATCCAATCGAGAAGAGTTCCCAGGTGAAAATTCAGCCGGTCAGTTGCCGTTGACGGGAGGACGCAGGCCGATTTCCGCGGTCAGTTCCAGCGGCTTGCCGTTGCGCAGCACCTCGATGCGGATCTGGTCGCCCGGCTTGGTGCGCGCCACCTGGTTCATCGAGCGGCGGCCGTCGCCGGCCGGTTCGCCGTCGATGCTGAGGATCAGGTCGCCCGGTTGCAGGCCGGCCTTCTGCGCCGGGCCGTCGCGATAGAGGCCGGCGACGACGATGCCGGGGCGGCCTTCGAGGCCGAAGGACTCGGCCAGCTCCGGGGTCAGCGGCTGCACCTCGATGCCCAGCCAGCCACGAATCACCTGGCCGTGCTCGATGATCGCCTGCATCACCTCCAGCGCCAGCTTGACCGGGATGGCGAAGCCGATGCCCTGCGAGCCGCCGGATTTGGAGAAGATCGCGGTGTTGATGCCCACCAGGTTGCCGTGGGCGTCGACCAGCGCGCCGCCGGAGTTGCCCGGGTTGATCGCCGCGTCGGTCTGGATGAAGTCCTCGTAGGTATTGAGGCCCAGCTGGTTGCGCCCGGTGGCGCTGATGATGCCCATGGTCACGGTCTGGCCGACGCCGAAGGGGTTGCCGATGGCCAGGGTGACGTCGCCGATCTTGATGGTGTCGGAGCGGCCCAGGGTGATGGCCGGCAGGTCGGGCAGGTCGATCTTGAGCACCGCTAGGTCGGTTTCCGGGTCGGTGCCGATCACCCGCGCCAGGGTGTCGCGACCATCCTTGAGCGCCACGACGATCTGGTCGGCGCCGCTGACCACGTGGTTGTTGGTCAGCAGGTAGCCCTCGCGGCTCATCAGCACCGCCGAGCCCAGGCTCGACTCCATGCGCTGCTGGCGCGGCAGGTTGTCGCCGAAGAAGCGGCGGAAGGTGGGATCCTCGAACAGCGGGTGCGCCGGCTTGCTCACCAGCTTGGTGGTGTAGAGGTTGGCCACCGCCGGCGAGGCGGTGTCCACCGCCTCGGCATAGGACACCGGGCCTTCCTGCAGGCGGCTGTAGAGCGGTGCCTGCACCAGCTGCACTTCCTGGCGAGGCAGGCCGACCCACTCCGGGTAGCGCTGGATAATCAACAGCGCGAGCAGCACGCCGACCAGCAAGGGCCAGCCGAGGAAACGCAGGGCCTGGGGCATCGAGACGATCTCTGAGAGTTGCGAGGGGCCAAGGTGCCCCTTAAGGTGGCGCATTATAGAGAGGTGCCGGCCAATAAGGCAGCGGCCCGCAACACCTTGTGAGGAAACCCCATGGCCATTGCCCTGTCCACCCTGGTCGGCGAAGCCGACGCCTATCTGGGCGCCGCGCGCATCGGCGATTACTGCCCCAATGGCCTGCAGGTCGAGGGCCGGCCGCAGGTGCGCCGCATCGTCAGCGGCGTCACCGCCAGCCAGGCGCTGATCGAAGCGGCCATCGAGGCCGAGGCCGACGTGCTGCTGGTGCACCACGGCTACTTCTGGAAGGGCGAGAACCCCTGCGTCACCGGCATGAAGCAGCGCCGCCTGAAGGCGCTGCTGGCCGCCGACATCAGCCTGCTGGCCTATCACCTGCCGCTGGATCTGCACCCCGAGGTGGGCAACAACGTGCAGTTGGCGCGCCAGCTCGGCATCGTCGTCGAGGGCCCGCTGGAGCCGGACAACCCGCGCACGGTAGGCCTGGTGGGCTCGCTGGAAGAACCGATGAGCGCCGCCGATTTCGCTCGTCAGGTGCAGCAGGCGCTCGGGCGCGAGCCGCTGCTGGTGGAGGGCGAGGGACTGATCCGCCGGGTCGGCTGGTGCACCGGCGGCGGCCAGGGCTATATCGATCAGGCCATCGCCGCCGGCGTCGACCTGTACCTGACCGGCGAGGCCTCCGAGCAGACCTTCCACAGCGCGCGGGAGAACGGCATCGCCTTCATCGCCGCCGGCCACCACGCCACCGAACGCTACGGCGTGCAGGCGCTGGGCGACTACCTGGCGCGACGCTTCGCCCTCGAGCACCTGTTCATCGACTGCCCCAATCCGATCTGAGGGCGATTGCCCGCGGGTATAAAACTAGGCCTTTTCGATCTAAGCAGCGTCCTGATTAGAAGCGGGCGCTGTGCTAGAGTGCGCCCTCGTCCACGGCCCGCCGGCCCAATTACACAGCAAACCGTGAGTAGCCATGCTCGATAAACTGACCCACCTGAAGCAGCTGGAGGCGGAGAGTATCCACATCATTCGTGAAGTGGCCGCCGAATTCGACAACCCGGTAATGCTCTATTCCATCGGTAAAGACTCTGCCGTGATGCTGCACCTGGCGCGCAAGGCGTTCTTTCCCGGCAAGCTGCCGTTTCCGGTGCTGCACGTCGACACCCGCTGGAAGTTCCAGGAGATGTACCGCTTCCGCGAGAAGATGGTCAGCGAATACGGCCTGGATCTGCTCACCCACATAAACCCCGATGGTGTGGCGCAGGACATGAACCCCTTCACCTACGGCAGTGCCAAGCACACCGACGTGATGAAGACCGAGGGGCTCAAGCAGGCGCTGGACAAGTACGGCTTCGATGCCGCCTTCGGCGGCGCGCGCCGCGACGAGGAGAAGTCCCGCGCCAAGGAGCGCGTCTACTCCTTCCGCGACAGCAAGCACCGCTGGGATCCGAAGAACCAGCGCCCCGAGCTGTGGAACGTGTACAACGGCAAGGTCAAGAAGGGCGAGTCGATCCGCGTGTTCCCGCTGTCGAACTGGACCGAGCTGGACATCTGGCAGTACATCTACCTGGAGCAGATTCCGATCGTGCCGCTGTACTTCGCCGCCGAGCGCGAAGTGATCGAGAAGAACGGCACGCTGATCATGATCGACGACGAGCGCATCCTCGAGCACCTGTCGGACGAGGAGAAGGCGCGCATCACCAAGAAGATGGTGCGTTTCCGTACCCTGGGCTGCTATCCGCTGACCGGTGCGGTGGAGTCCACCGCGGCGACCCTGCCGGACATCATCCAGGAAATGCTCCTGACCAAGACCAGCGAACGCCAGGGCCGTGTGATCGACCACGACCAGGCCGGTTCGATGGAAGAAAAGAAACGCCAGGGCTACTTCTAAGGATTCCTCATCATGAGTCACCAGTCTGATCTGATCAGCGAGGATATCCTCGCCTACCTGGCCCAGCACGAACGCAAGGAGCTGCTGCGCTTTCTCACCTGCGGCAACGTCGACGACGGCAAGAGCACCCTGATCGGGCGCCTGCTGCACGACTCCAAGATGATCTACGAGGATCACCTGGAAGCCATCACCAAGGATTCCAAGAAGGTCGGTACCACCGGCGAGGAAGTCGACCTGGCGCTGCTGGTCGACGGCCTGCAGGCCGAGCGCGAGCAGGGCATCACCATCGATGTGGCCTACCGCTACTTCAGCACCGCCAAGCGCAAGTTCATCATCGCCGACACCCCCGGCCACGAGCAGTACACCCGCAACATGGCCACCGGCGCCTCGACCTGCGACCTGGCGATCATCCTGATCGACGCGCGCTACGGCGTGCAGACCCAGACCAAGCGGCACAGCTTCATCGCCAGCCTGCTGGGCATCAAGCACATCGTCGTCGCGGTCAACAAGATGGACCTCAAGGACTTCGACCAGGGCGTGTTCGAATCGATCAAGGCCGACTACCTGGCCTTCGCCGACAAGATCGGCCTCAAGCCGACCACCCTGCACTTCGTGCCGATGTCGGCGCTCAAGGGCGACAACGTGGTCAACAAGTCCGAGCGCTCGCCCTGGTACGACGGCCAGTCGCTGATGGAGATCCTCGAAACCGTCGAGGTGGCGGGTGATCGCAACTTCGACGACCTGCGCTTCCCGGTGCAGTACGTCAACCGTCCCAACCTGAACTTCCGCGGCTTCGCCGGCACCCTGGCCAGCGGCATCGTGCGCAAGGGCGACGAAGTGATGGCGCTGCCCTCGGGCAAGACCAGCAAGGTCAAATCCATCGTCACCTTCGAGGGCGAGTTGGAACACGCAGGCCCCGGCCAGGCCATCACCCTGACCCTCGAGGACGAGATCGACGTGTCGCGCGGCGACATGCTGGTGCATGCCGACAATCGTCCGCAGGTCACCGACGGCTTCGAGGCCATGCTGGTGTGGATGGGCGAAGAGCCGATGCTGCCGGGCAAGAAGTACGACATCAAGCGCGCCACCAGCTACGTGCCGGGCTCGATCCCGAGCATCGTCCATCGCGTGGATGTGAACACTCTGGAGCAGGGCGCAGCCAGCGAACTCAAGCTCAACGAGATCGGCCGGGTCAAGGTGGCCCTGGACGCGCCCATCGCCCTGGACGGCTACGAGCACAACCGCACCACCGGCGCCTTTATCGTCATCGACCGCCTGACCAACGGCACCGTCGGCGCCGGCATGATCATCGCCGCACCGGTCGGCCAGGGCGGTGGCCAGCACGGCCGTCTGGCCCATGTGTCGACCGAGGAACGCGCCGCACGCTTCGGCCAGCAGCCGGCCACCGTGCTGTTCAGCGGCCTGTCCGGCGCCGGCAAGAGCACCCTGGCCTACGCCGTGGAGCGCAAGCTGTTCGACATGGGCCGCGCGGTGTACGTGCTCGACGGCCAGAACCTGCGCCACGACCTGAACAAGGGCCTGCCACAGGATCGCGCCGGGCGCACCGAGAACTGGCGCCGCGCCGCCCAGGTGGCGCGCCAGTTCAACGAGGCCGGCCTGCTGACCCTGGCTGCCTTCGTCGCCCCGGATGCCGAGGGGCGTGAGCAGGCCAAGGCGCTGATCGGTGCCGAGCGCGTGCTCACCGTCTACGTGCAGGCCTCGCCGCAGGTCTGCCGCGAACGCGACCCGCAGGGCCTGTACGCCGCCGGCGGCGACAACATCCCCGGCGAATCCTTCGCCTACGATGTGCCGCTGGACGCCGATCTGGTGATCGACACCCAGACCGTCTCGGTGGAAGAGGGCGTCAAGCAGGTGCTGCAGCTGCTGCGTAACCGCGGCGCCATCTAACGGCCTGCGCGTAAACATAAAGCCCCGCTAGCCAGCGGGGCTTTTTGTTGGCTGCGGTTGCGTAGGGCGTAACGGGCGAGATCCAGCTGGCCTGTCGATGCGCCGATCCGGCCTTTGTAGGGGCGAATCCATTCGCGATTGCGAGGCGAATATCGGGGAGGAGCCTGCGGCTTGGCTGCCATCCGCGGTGCCCGCGTCGAGCCTTCCCGGATTGCATCCGGGCTACAGCCAACAAAAAAGCCCCGCAATTGCGGGGCTTCGGTCTGTGTGCGGCCTAGGGCTTCTTCAGGCCGTAGCTCTCGTCGAGCATGCCGGGGCCGTCGCTTTTCGGCGCGTAGTCCTTGGGCATTTCGTAGTTCTTCGGCGGGGTCAGGCGCTCGCGCTTCTCGCCGCCTTCGCTGTTGCTGAGGGCGGCCAGCAGACGCTGGCGGGTCAGTTCGTCCAGGGCCAGGCGGTTGGCGCCGTCGGACAGGTGTTCCTGCACGTCCTGGTAGCTCTGGGTGAGTTTCTTCACCAGGCTGGCAGTGGTGTTGAAGTGGGTCACCACCTCGTTCTGGTAGGCCTCGAAGCGCGCCTGCATCTCTTCCATCTGCCGCTGCGTGCGGCTCGGTGCGGCGCTAGGCGCTAGGCGAGCGAGCAGAAAACCGACGGCAATGCCGACCACCAGGGTCAGGGCGGGTATCAACCAGGCTGTAAGGGTCTGTTCCACGAGTCCTTCCTCTCAAAACGGCTTTGCTTTACGTTAGCGGCTCGAACCTGCGCTGTATACGGCCATGCCGTGCCGCGCAGACAGTTTGCTAGACGAGTCGACCCGATCCGGGGTCACGGAGTTCTCTGTTGCTCATCCGCGAAACCGCCGTTTTTATCCCTGGCCCCGTCGGCCAGCTGGAAGCCCTCCTGCTCGAGGTGCCCGACGCCCGTGGCGTGGCGCTGATCTGCCATCCCAACCCGGTACAGGGCGGCACCATGCTCAACAAGGTGGTTTCCACCCTGCAGCGCAGTGCCCGCGACTGCGGCTATCACACGTTGCGTTTCAACTATCGCGGCGTCGGCGCCAGTGCCGGTAGCCATGACATGGGCAGCGGCGAGGTGGACGACGCCGAAGCCGTCGCCGCCTGGCTGCGCGACAGGTATCCACAGCCGCCACTGACCCTGCTCGGCTTTTCCTTCGGCGGCTTCGTCGCCGCCGCACTGGGCGCGCGCCTGGAGGGGCAGGGCGTCGCCCTTGGCAAGCTGTTTATGGTGGCGCCGGCGGTGCATCGACTCACCGCCGATAATCCCCCTGCGGCCCATTGCCCGCTGGTGTTGATCCAGCCGGAGACCGACGAAGTGATCGAAGCGCAGGCGGTCTACGAATGGTCGGCGAGGCTCGGGCGTGCCCACGAGCTGCTGAAAGTGGCAGAATGCGGCCACTTTTTTCACGGCAAGCTGACCGATCTCAAAGATCTGCTGCTTCCGCGTCTTTCGAACTGATCTAAGCGAACGCCATGACCACCCGTATCCTCACCGGCATCACCACCACCGGCACCCCGCACCTGGGCAACTATGCCGGCGCCATTCGTCCGGCCATCCTCGCCAGCCGCGCCGCGGATGCCGACTCCTTCTACTTCCTCGCCGATTACCATGCGCTGATCAAGTGCGACGACCCGGCGCGCATTCAGCGCTCGCGTCTGGAGATCGCCGCCACCTGGCTGGCCCTGGGCCTGGATACCGACAAGGCGACCTTCTATCGCCAGTCCGACATCCCCGAGATTCCCGAGCTGTGCTGGCTGCTGACCTGCGTCGCCGGCAAGGGCTTGCTCAATCGCGCCCATGCCTACAAGGCCTCGGTGGACAAGAACGTCGAGGCCGGCGAAGACCCGGATGCCGGCGTGACCATGGGCCTGTTCAGCTACCCGGTGCTGATGGCGGCGGACATCCTGATGTTCAACGCGCAGAAGGTGCCGGTGGGCCGCGACCAGATCCAGCACGTGGAGATGGCCCGCGACATCGGCCAGCGCTTCAACCACCTGTTCGGCAAGGGCAAGGATCTGTTCACCCTGCCCGAGGCGGTGATCGAGGAAGACGTGGCCACGCTGCCCGGCCTCGACGGGCGCAAGATGAGCAAGAGCTACGACAACACCATCCCGCTGTTCGGCAGCGCCAAGCAGCTCAAGGACGCCGTGGCGCGCATCGTCACCGATTCCAGGCTGCCGGGCGAGCCCAAGGACGCCGACGGCTCGCACCTGTTCACCCTGTACCAGGCCTTCGCCACCCCGGCGCAGCAGGCCGAGTTCCGCGCCGAGCTGGAAGGCGGCCTGGCCTGGGGCGAGGCGAAGAATCGCCTGTACCAGCTGTTGGAAAACGAGCTGGGCGAGGCGCGCGAGCGCTACAACGCGCTGATCGCCAAGCCCGCCGACCTGGAGGACATCCTCCTGGCCGGCGCCGCCAAGGCGCGCCGCATCGCCACGCCCTTCCTCGGCGAACTGCGCGAGGCGGTCGGCCTGCGCTCGTTCCGCGAGCAGGTGCAGGTCGCGGCCGGGGAGAAGAAGAAGGCGGCCAAGAGCGCGCGCTTCGTCAGCTTCCGCGACGACGACGGCAGCTTCCGCTTCCGCCTGCTGGACGCCGCCGGCGAACAGCTGTTGCTGTCGAAAGCCTTCGCCGACGGCAAGTCGGCCGGCATGGTCAATAAGCGCCTGCAGTCCGGCGAACCACTGGATGCGCGCGCCGAAGGCCTGGCCTTCGGCGTCTGGCTGGATGACGAATGCGTGGCGACCAGCCCTGCATTCGCCGATGCTGCGGCGCTGGACGCCGCCATTAGCCGTCTGCGCGAGGCCCTGGCGCCGCAGGAGTAAGGCTGCCGGCCAAGGCATGATTGCCAATCCCCGGGGGCGTCGCTAAAGTGACGCCCCCGTTTTTACTTGCCCGGCTGAGAGCCTGTTTAAAGGCTCGCGAGCTAGGGGCATGCAAGGCAGAGACAGGCGAGGAAGCGGAGTGTACTGGTGTACATGAGCATTCCGAGTCTGTTTCTAACGCGGCAGGCCCGACGCGCAGCAGACTTTGAACAGGCTCTAACGAATCATGACTCCTCTCGAGCGTTATCAGGCCGACCTCAAACGGCCCGACTTCTTCCATGATGCGGCCCAGGAAAACGCCGTGCGCCACCTGCAGCGGCTGTACGACGAGCTGGTCGCCGCCGACCAGGGCAAGGGTGGTCTGCTCGGCAAGCTGTTCGGCAAGAAGCCGCAGGGGCCGGTCAAGGGCATCTATTTCTGGGGTGGGGTCGGGCGCGGCAAGACCTACCTGGTCGATACCTTCTTCGACGCGCTGCCGTTCGAGCAGAAGATGCGCACCCACTTCCACCGCTTCATGAAGCGCGTGCACGAGGAAATGCGCACCCTCAAGGGCGAGAAGAACCCGCTGACCGTCATCGGCCGGCGCTTCGCCGACGAGGCGCGGGTGATCTGCTTCGACGAATTCTTCGTCAGCGACATCACCGACGCGATGATTCTCGCCACCCTGCTCGAGGAGCTGTTCAAGAACGGCGTGTCGCTGGTGGCCACCTCCAACATAGTGCCGGACGGCCTGTACAAGGACGGCCTGCAGCGCGCGCGCTTCCTGCCGGCCATCGCCCTGCTCAAGCAGCACACCGAGATCGTCAACGTCGACAGCGGCGTCGACTACCGCCTGCGCGCGCTGGAGCAGGCCGAGCTGTTCCACTTCCCGCTGGACGCCGAGGCCGAGGTCAGCCTGGACAAGAGCTTCAGGAGCCTGCTGCCGGAGCACTGCACGGTGCAGGAGCACGAGGCGCTGATGATCGAGAACCGCCCCATAATCGCGCGCAAGGTCGGCGACGACGTGGCCTGGTTCGAGTTCCGCGAGCTGTGCGACGGCCCACGCAGCCAGAACGACTACATCGAACTGGGCAAGATCTTCCACGCGGTGATCCTGGCCAACGTCGAGCAGATGAGCACGCCCAAGGACGACATGGCGCGGCGCTTCATCAACCTGGTGGACGAGTTCTACGACCGCAACGTCAAGCTGATCATCTCCGCCGAGGTGGAGCTCAAGGATCTGTACACCGGCGGCCGCCTGACCTTCGAGTTCCAGCGCACCCTCAGCCGCCTGCTGGAGATGCAGTCGCACGAGTTCCTGTCGCGGCCGCACAAGCCCTGATGGCTAGCGCAGCATGAAAAAAGGCGACCGCAAGGTCGCCTTTTTCGTATTGGCGCGGTGATTCGCGTAGGGTGCGCCACGCGCACCAAAAGCCTGTGTCCCCGTTATCAAGGCTCTACGCCGGCACTTCCTGAGGCTTTACTGTTTGTCGGTGCGCACAGCGCACCCTACGCTAGTCGCATGTTTTCAGTTCAATTCTTCGCCAGCTTCTGCTGGTACTGGGCGAGCATCTTCTGCGCATGGGCTACTTCCAGGGCCTCCATGGCGTTGATCGGCTTGATCGCCACGGCGCGCTCGAGGTGCTCGACGACCTTGTCGTGCTGGTCGTCGCCGTACACGTAGGTCAGTGCATTGGCGTATTCGTAATGGCCGATCGGCAGGTCGTCGCGGGCCTGGAAGCTGCGGCTGAAGTATTTCTCCATATTGTCCGCGCTGACCCCGTAGGTCATCTTGCCCACCAGCTTGCCCACCTTGCGGATCACCCCGGCCTCGTAGCCGCCGTACAGCGCCAGGGCGAAGGGTTGCTGCGGCTGCTTGGCCAGCAGCGCCTCGAGCTCATCGGGGATCTGCGAGGTGTAGCCGCGCTTGAGCACCACCGGCACCGACAGCTCCTCGCCCAGACGCGCCTTGGCGTAGACCCGGCCGAACTGGGCGACGGTGTCGGCCTGCACCAGCGCGCCGGCCTCGTCGGTATAGGCGATCACTTCCTCCAGCAGGCGATGCTTCTCGGCCTGCTCCGGCACCAGGAACATGGCGTAGATCACCTGGGCGAACAGCGCCGGGACCTGCCCGCCGACGCCGAGTGCCAGGCCCTGCTCCTTGGCCTGGGCGAAGTCGCCGCGGAACATCAGGCGCCAGACCTCCTGCAGGTTCTGCGCGTAGACCTCGGCCTCTTCCGGCTTGCCGGTGAAGCCGGTATCGGCGCCGACGGTCTTCTCCAGCGCCTGCGGATGGCGGCTGGCCATGCTCAGCACCCAGTCGGCGTCGGGGAAGGGGTAGTCGCCGAAGCCGCGGGTCAGCTGCGGCCAGGCCTGGCGCAGTTTGTCGCCGCCGTAGTCGTAGGCGCTCTGGTCGAGGGGGAAGGGCTTCCAGTTGTCGTCCGCTGCGGCGGTGAGGCTGCAGGCGGCAAGCAGGGCGATAAGGATGCGGCGCATGGCGATGGACCTGTTGTTGTTATTCGTGCCCCGATCATAGGTCGGCGCCACCTGCGGCCAACCTAACCAAGGGTGGGTGGCTGTTCAGTGGCTGTCCTTGTGCTGGAACTGGCGGCGGTACTGATTCGGCGACAGCTCGGTGTGCTGGCGGAACAGTCGGGCGAAGAAGCTGGCGTCGTCGTAGCCGACCTCGTAGCTGATGGTCTTGATGCTCTTGCGGGTCGAGGACAGCAGGCTCTTGGCGGTCTCGATGCGCAGGCGCTGCAGGTAATGCAGCGGTTTGTCGCCCGTTGCGCTCTGGAACCGACGCATGAAGTTGCGGATGCTCATGCCGTGCTCGCGGGCCACGTCCTCGAAGCGGAACTTGTCGGCGTAGTGTTCCTCCAGCCAGTGCTGGATCTGCAGCACGGTGACGTCCTGGTGCAGCTTCTGTCCGCCGAAACCGATGCGCCCCGGGGTGTAGCTGCGCTGCACCTCGTAGAGGATGTCGCGGGCCACGCCCTGGGCCACGCCGGCGCCGCAGTAGCGCTCGATCAAGTAGATATAGAGGTCGCAGGCCGAGGTGACGCCGCCGGCGCAGTACAGGTTGTCGGCATCGGACAGGTGCTTGTCCTGGTTCAGCAGCACCCTGGGGAAGCGCTCGGCGAACTCGCGGAAGAAGCGCCAGTAGGTGGTCGCCTCCTTGCCGTCGAGCAGACCGGCTTCGGCCATCCAGAATACCCCGCTGGCTTCGCCGCAGATCGCCGTGCCGGCCGCGTGCTGGCGTCTTAGCCAGTCCAGCACCTGCGGATAGCGGGCGCTGAGGGCGTCGAAGTCGTCCCAGAAGGCCGGCAGGATGATCACGTCGCAGGCCTCCAGGCCGCCGTCCACCGGCACCTGCACCTTGCTGAAACTGTTTACCGGCAGGCCGTCCGGGCTGACCAGGTGGATCTCGAACGGCGGCTCATGGCCCAGGCCCTGCTGCTTGGCATAACGGATGCCGGCCATATGGAAGAAGTCCTTGGCCTGCAGCAAGGTGGAGGCGAATACGCCGTCGGTGGCGAGGATGCTGACGCGGCGCAGCGAGGCATTGGATTGGGTAGGCATAGATGTTGTTCTTTTTAGGGCTAAGCGGTCATGCGACGGCTGGATCGTCTTATTTTTTGGCGCTTGTGTCCAGTGTGACCAAGCGTTTGCTTGGCTAAAGTCGAGGCCACTTTCCCGAGGTCTCAGACACAGGTGGCGCCATGATCCCCAGAACGCTTTTCAGCTCCGACCATGAACTGTTCCGCGACAGCGTGCGCAAGTTCCTCGAGCAGGAAGCGGTGCCTTATCACCATCAGTGGGAGAAGGACGGCCATATCGACCGCGCGCTGTGGAACAAGGCCGGCGAGGCGGGAATGTTGTGTTCGCATATCCCCGAAGAGTACGGCGGCATGGCGGCCGACTTTCTCTACAGCGCCGTGGTGATCGAGGAGATCGGCCGGCTGGGCCTGACCGGCATCGGCTTCTCGCTGCATTCGGACATCGTCGCGCCCTACATCCTGCATTACGGCAGCGAGGCGCAGAAGCAGCACTACCTGCCCAAGCTGGTCAGCGGTGAAATGGTCACGGCCATCGCCATGACCGAACCGGGCGCCGGCTCCGACCTGCAGGGCGTGAAGACCACCGCCGTGCTCGATGGCGACGAGTACGTGATCAACGGCTCGAAGACCTTTATCACCAATGGCTGGCTGGCCGATCTGGTGATCGTGGTGGCCAAGACCGACCCCAAGGCCGGGGCCAAGGGCACCAGCCTGTTCCTGGTAGAAGCCAGCACGCCGGGCTTCTCCAAGGGCAAGCGCCTGGAGAAAGTGGGCATGAAGGCGCAGGACACCTCCGAGCTGTTCTTCCAGGACGTGCGCGTGCCCAAGGAGAATCTGCTGGGGCAGCCGGGCATGGGCTTCGCCTACCTCATGCAGGAGCTGCCGCAGGAGCGCCTGACCGTCGGCATCGGTGCCCTGGCTTCGGCCGAGGCGGCGCTGCAGTGGACGCTGGATTACACCCGTGAGCGCAAGGCATTCGGCAAGGCCGTGGCGGACTTCCAGAACACCCGCTTCAAGCTGGCCGAGATGGCCACCGAGATCCAGGTCGGCCGGGTGTTCGTCGACCGCTGCCTGGAGCTGCATCTGGCCGGCAAACTGGATGTGCCCACTGCGGCCATGCTCAAGTACTGGACCACCGATTTGCAGTGCAAGGTGCTCGACGAGTGCGTGCAGCTGCACGGCGGCTACGGCTACATGTGGGAATACCCGGTGGCGCGCGCCTGGGCCGACGCGCGGGTGCAGCGCATCTACGCCGGCACCAACGAGATCATGAAGGAAATCATCGCCCGCTCGCTGGTGTAGAACTGTAGGGTGCGCCGTGCGCACCTGATGGCGCCGGCTTGCCGGTGCGCGCGGCGCACCCTACGCGAGGTATCACGGCGCCGGGTTGGGCTGCGCCTTGTGGATCGCCTCGATGCCGGTCAGCACGTCCTCGGAGAGTCGCAGCTCGGCGCTGGCCAGGTTGCTGTCCAGTTGCGCCAGGCTGGTGGCGCCGATGATGTTGCTGGTGACGAAGGGCTGTGCGGTTACGAAGGCCAGGGCCATCTGCGCCGGATCCAGGCCGTGCTCGCGGGCCAGGGCGACGTAGCGCGAGCAGGCCGCCTCCGATTGCGGGTTGGTGTAGCGGGTGAAGCGGCTGAACAGGCTGATGCGCGCGCCGGCCGGCCGCGCGCCGCCCTCGTACTTGCCGCTGAGCATGCCGAAGGCCAGTGGCGAGTAGGCCAGCAGGCCGCACTGCTCGCGCAGCGCCACCTCCGCCAGGCCCACCTCGAAGCTGCGGTTGAGCAGGTTGTAGGGGTTCTGGATCGACACCGCACGCGGCCAGCCGCGGCTGTCGGCCAGTTGCAGGAACTTCATGGTGCCCCAGGGCGTTTCGTTGGACAGGCCGATATGGCGGATCTTGCCGGCCTTGACCTGCTCGTCGAGCACTTGCAGGGTTTCTTCCAGCGGGGTGAAGTCCGCGTCCTGATGCTTGTAGCCGAGCTGGCCGAAGAAGTTGGTCGGACGCTCCGGCCAGTGCAGTTGATAGAGGTCGATCCAGTCGGTCTGCAGGCGTTTCAGGCTTGCGTCCAGCGCCGCGACTATGTGGGCGCGGTTGAACTTCAGCTGGCCGTCGCGGATATGGCCGATGCCGTTGCCGGGGCCGGCGATCTTGCTCGCCAGGATCCAGTCGGCGCGGTCGCCGCGCTGCCTGAAGTAGCTGCCGATGATCTGTTCGGTACGGCTGTAGGTCTCGGCGCGCGGCGGCACCGGGTACATCTCGGCGGTATCCATGAAGTTGACGCCGCAGGCCTTGGCGCGCTCGATCTGGGCATGGCCCTCGGCCTCGCTGTTCTGTTCGCCCCAGGTCATGGTGCCCAGGCAGAGGGCGCTGACTCTGAGGTCGGTGCGGCCCAGCTGACGGTATTCCATTGTTGACTCCTAGTTTTCGACTGCAGGTGAGAGGGTGCATCAAAGCAGGTTGCTATTTTCGCTGCAATCGGCATAATTCCGCGGCTCTCGACGCGGGAACGCCTAGCTCGCCGATAGAGAAGGTGGGGATGCCTAGCCCGCCGAACACCCCGCCGTAGCGGACGCGCTGACCCGAGCCCCCGATAGCGTCTGTTTCCGGCCGTCTTTGACTTGTCAAAGCAAGCACTATTCAGTAAGATCCGCCGTCTTATTTTCAGGGCGGCCCCTGAGGCTATAGCGAATGAAGACTTTTACTGCAAAACCGGAAACTGTTAAGCGCGACTGGTACGTCGTCGACGCTGCAGGTCAGACCCTGGGTCGTCTGGCCACCGAAATCGCCAGCCGTCTGCGCGGCAAGCACAAGCCCGAGTACACCCCGCACGTCGACACCGGCGATTACATCGTCGTGATCAACGCCGAGCAGGTGCGTGTCACCGGTGCCAAGACCAGCGACAAGATGTACTACTCCCACTCCGGTTTCCCGGGCGGCATCAAGTCGATCAACTTCGAGAAGCTGATCGCTCGTGCTCCTGAGCGCGTGATCGAGACCGCGGTCAAAGGCATGCTGCCGAAGAACCCGCTGGGTCGCGACATGTACCGTAAGCTGAAGGTGTACAAGGGTGCCGTTCACCCGCACACCGCTCAGCAGCCCCAAGAACTGAAGATTTAACGGAATAGTTCATTATGTCGGCGACTCAAAACTACGGCACTGGCCGTCGCAAGACCGCAACCGCGCGCGTATTCCTGCGTCCGGGCACCGGTAACATCTCCATCAACAACCGCAGCCTGGATACCTTCTTCGGCCGCGAGACCGCTCGCATGGTCGTGCGTCAGCCGCTGGAGCTGACCGAGACCACCGAGAAGTTCGACATCTACGTTACCGTTATCGGTGGCGGTGTCAGCGGTCAGGCCGGTGCCATCCGTCACGGCATCACCCGCGCCCTGATCGAGTACGACGAGACCCTGCGCAGCCCGCTGCGTAAGGCCGGCTACGTCACTCGCGACGCCCGTGAAGTCGAGCGTAAGAAAGTCGGTCTGCGCAAGGCGCGTAAGCGTCCGCAGTACTCCAAGCGTTAATTCGCTGGCGCTTTCGAAGACGCCCAGTTTCCTTTCGGAACTGGGCGTTTTTTATGGGCGCGACAAAGCGCTGCGACAACGTGCCGCAGCCTTGCAAGCCGCGTGCGACAAGGCTTTCGCCGGCCTCTTCGGGGGTAATTACCTTGTCAGAAAAGGGGCTTTTCTTTACCATTTGGCGAATTTTTTTGCGCGGCCCGATTTTTACTTAGTAGAGGCCTGAACAACAGGCCACAAAGCTGATGGGAGACGACTGAATGAGCAATGACGGCGTGAATGCAGGCCGACGTCGCTTCCTGGTGGCAGCCACTTCCGTGGTGGGCGCTGCCGGAGCGGTAGGTGCTGCGACTCCGTTCGTGGGGTCATGGTTCCCCAGTGCCAAGGCCAAGGCGGCCGGGGCACCGGTGAAGGTGAACGTCAGCAAGATCGAGGCGGGTCAGCAGATGGTTGCTGAGTGGCGCGGTCAGCCGGTGTTCATCGTGCGCCGTACCGAGGAGATCCTGGCCAACCTGAGCAAGATCGAAGGCGGCATGGCCGACCCCGAATCCGCTGCCTCGGTGCAGCCGGAGTACGTCGACAAGAAGACCCGTTCGATCAAGCCTGAGCTGCTGGTGCTGGTCGGTCTGTGCACCCACCTGGGCTGCGCACCGTCCTTCCGCCCGGAAGTGGCCCCGGCCGATCTCGGTCCGGATTGGGTCGGCGGTTATTTCTGCCCCTGCCACGGTTCGCGCTACGACCTCGCCGGCCGCGTCTACAAGGCTCAGCCCGCGCCGTTGAACCTGCCAGTGCCGCCGCACACCTACGAGACGGATGATGTGATCATCATCGGTGTGGACCAGGAGAACGCCTGATGAGCAAATTCATGGAATGGGTGGATGCGCGCTTCCCCGCCACCAAGATGTGGGAAGACCATCTGTCCAAGTACTACGCACCGAAGAACTTCAACTTCTTCTACTTCTTCGGCTCCCTGGCGCTGCTGGTGCTGGTCAACCAGATCGTCACCGGCATCTGGCTGACCATGAGCTTCGAGCCTTCGGCAGAGGGCGCCTTCGCCTCCGTCGAATACATCATGCGCGACGTCGAGTACGGCTGGATCCTGCGCTACCTGCACTCCACCGGCGCTTCGGCGTTCTTCGTGGTGGTCTACCTGCACATGTTCCGCGGTCTGCTCTACGGCTCCTACCAGAAGCCGCGCGAGCTGGTATGGATCTTCGGCATGCTGATCTACCTGATGCTGATGGCCGAGGCCTTCATGGGCTACCTGCTGCCCTGGGGCCAGATGTCCTACTGGGGCGCCCAGGTGATCATCTCGCTGTTCGGCGCCATCCCGGTGATCGGCGACGACCTGACCCAGTGGATTCGCGGTGACTACCTGATTTCCGGGATCACCCTCAACCGCTTCTTCGCCCTGCACGTGATCGCCCTGCCGATCGTGATTCTCGGCCTGGTGGTGCTGCACATCCTGGCGCTGCACGAAGTCGGCTCGAACAACCCGGACGGCGTCGACATCAAGAAGAACAAGGACGAGAACGGTGTGCCGCTGGACGGCATCGCCTTCCACCCTTACTACACCGTGAAAGATATCGTCGGCGTGGTGGTGTTCCTCTTCGTGTTCTGCTTCGTGGTGTTCTTCTTCCCGGAAATGGGCGGTTACTTCCTCGAGAAGCCCAACTTCGAAGCGGCCAACCCGTTCAAGACCCCTGAGCACATCGCCCCGGTGTGGTACTTCACCCCTTACTACGCGATCCTCCGCGCGGTGCCGGACAAGCTGCTCGGCGTCATCGCCATGGGCGCGGCCATCGCGGTGCTGTTCGTCCTGCCCTGGCTCGACCGTAGCCCGGTCAAGTCCATGCGCTACAAGGGTTGGCTGAGCAAGATCTGGCTGGTGATCTTCTGCATTTCCTTCGTCATCCTCGGCGTACTGGGCGTGCTGTCGCCGACTCCGGGTCGTACCCTGCTGTCGCAGGTGTGCACCTTCCTGTACTTCGCGTACTTCATCCTGATGCCGTTCTACACCAGGATGGAGAAGACCAAACCGGTTCCGGAAAGGGTGACTGGCTGATGAAAAAGCTCTTCGCTGCATTTGTGATCGCTGCGCTGCCGGCCCTGGCCCTGGGCGCAGCCAGCAACTATCCGCTGGACAAAGTGGATATCGACCTGCGCGACAAGGCCGCCATGCAGGACGGCGCGCGCACCTTCGCCAACTACTGCATGGGCTGTCACTCGGCCCAGTACCAGCGTTACGAGCGCGTCGCCGACGACCTCGGCATCCCGCACGAGATCATGCTGGAGAACCTGGTGTTCACCGATGCCAAGATCGGCGACCACATGAAGATCGGCATGAAGCCGGACGACGCCAAGGCCTGGTTCGGTGCGGCGCCGCCCGACCTGACGCTGGTCGCCCGGGTACGCGGCAACGACTGGCTGTACACCTACCTGCGCACCTTCTACGCCGACCCGGCGCGTCCGCTGGGCGCTAACAACAAGGTATTCCCCAACGTCGGCATGCCCAACGTGCTGGTTGGGCTGCAGGGCAACCAGGTGATCGGCTGCAAGCAGGTGCAGGTGGTGGAGAACGGCAAGAAGCAGTTCGACCCGCTGACCGGCACCCCGATCACTCACGAAGCCTGCGACCAGCTGGCCGTCGAGCCGAACAGCGGCAGCCTGAGCGAGGCCGAGTTCGACGAGAAGATCAAGAACCTGGTGACCTTCCTGGCCTACTCGGCCAACCCGGTCAAGCTGGAGTCTCAGCGCATCGGCACCTACGTGCTGCTGTACCTGGCCTTCTTCTTCGTCTTCGCCTACCTGCTCAAGCGCGAATACTGGAAGGACGTTCACTAAGTCGTTCCAGCTTTGCGTACGAACCTGCGCGCCCTGATGGGCGCGCAGGTGTTTGTACCCTGCCATATTCGGCGGCTACCCCCGCAGGGCGTCGCCAGCGACATCGAAAATTGCTCCCGGCAATTTTTTCCTGCATCTGAGAAAGTCAAGAAAACGCGAGGAGGATCGCCATGGCGGTGACCAATAGGTTGACCTGCTACTCCGACCCCGCCGACCACTATTCCCATCGCGTGCGTCTGGTGCTCGCCGAGAAAGGTGTCAGCGTCGAGATCGTCGATGTCGAGCTGGGCCGTTGCCCGCCCAAGCTGGCTGAACTCAATCCCTACGGCAGCGTGCCGACCCTGGTCGACCGCGACCTGGCGCTGTACGAATCGTCCGTGGTGATGGAATATCTGGATGAGCGTTACCCGCATCCGCCGCTGTTGCCGGTGTATCCGGTGGCGCGCGCCAACAGCCGCCTGCTGATGCACCGTATCCAGCGCGACTGGTGTGCCCTGGTCGACCGCATTCTCGACAAGCGCAGCAAGGAGGCCGAGCGCCAGCTGGCGCGCAAGGAGTTGCGCGAGAGCCTGACCGGCGTGTCGCCGCTGTTCGCCGACAAGCCGTTCTTTCTCAGCGACGAGTTGAGCCTGGTGGATTGCTGCCTGCTGCCGATTCTCTGGCGTTTGCCGCGGCTGGGGATCGAGTTGCCGCGACCGGCCAAGCCGCTGCTCGACTACATGGAACGGCAGTTCGCCCGCGAGGCCTTCCAGGCCAGTCTGTCCGCCGCCGAGCGCGAAATGCGCTGAGAAGGAGAAAACCATGAATTCCAGCCGTCCCTACCTGGTGCGCGCCCTGTACGAGTGGATAGTCGACAACGACTGCACCCCGCATCTGCTGGTCAATGCCGAATACCCCGGGGTGCAGGTGCCGCCGGGTTTCGCCAGCGACGGGCAGATCGTGCTCAACGCTTCGCCCAACGCGGTGCGTCATCTGCATATGGACAACCAGGCGGTGAGCTTCGAGGGTCGCTTCGGCGGCGTGGCCCATAGCCTGTACATCCCGGCCGCGGCGATCCTGGCGATCTATGCGCGGGAGAACGGCCAGGGCATGGTCTTCGATATGGAGCCGCCGCAGGCGGACGACGAAGACGAGCAGGGCCCGGACGATGACGGCCCGTCCGGCGGCGAGCCGCCGCGGCCCAGCGGTCGGCCGAGCCTCAAGGTGGTCAAATAAGCAGCTGCAAGCCGGTAGCTTCAAGCTGCAAGTAAAAACGGGCGCCATCGGCGCCCGTTCTTCTTGTTGCTCCCGCCGCCTTGGCTCTTGCTTGCGGCTTGAGGCTTGAAGCTTGAAGCTTGAAGCTGCCTAGTTGGTGTACTCGAACAGGCGCACCACCTTCTGCACCCCGGCCACGCCCTGCACCACGCGGGTGGCGGCGTTGGCTTCCTCGCGGGTCACCAGGCCGAGCAGGTAGACGATGCCGTTTTCGGTGACCACCTTGATCCGCGTGCTCGGCACCGTGGCGTCGGCGAGCATCTGGGTCTTGATCTTGGTGGTCAGCAGCGAGTCGTTGCTGCGAGCCAGCAGCGAGGCCGGTTGCTGCACTTGCAGCTCGTTATAGACCTTCTTCACCCCCTGCACGCGGCGCGCGGCCTGGGCGGCGGCGTCCTTCAGCTCGCTGCGCGGGGTCTGCCCGGCGAGCAGGATCACGCCGTTGTAGCTGGTGACGATGATCCGCGAGGTGGGGCTGGCCAGGTCGGCGTGGGCCTTGCTGACCTGGGTGGCGACATCCGGGGCGAGGAACTGGTCGTCGATCTTGTTGCCGATGCTGCGGCTGCCGCAGCCGGCCAGGCTCAGGGTCACGGCCAGGGCGGCCAGGATCAGCGCGGAACGCTTCATTCTTCACTCCCGAAAAGTTGACTGTCGATCAGGTCGCACAGGCAGTGGATGGCCAGCAGGTGGACTTCCTGGATGCGTGCGGTGACTTTGGCCGGCACGCGGATCTCCACGTCCTCGGGCAGCAGCAGCGAGGCCATGCCGCCGCCGTCGCGGCCGGTGAGGGCGACCACGGTCATCTCGCGGTCGTGGGCGGCCTGGATGGCCTGGATCACGTTGGCCGAGTTGCCGCTGGTGGAAATGGCCAGCAGCACGTCGCCGGGCTGGCCGAGTGCGCGGATCTGCTTGGAGAACACCTCGTTGTAGCTGTAGTCGTTGGCGATCGAGGTGATGGTCGAGCTGTCGGTGGTCAGGGCGATGGCCGGCAGGCTGGGGCGCTCGCGCTCGAAGCGGTTGAGCAGCTCGGAGGAGAAGTGCTGGGCGTCGCCGGCCGAGCCGCCGTTGCCGCAGGAGAGAATCTTGCCCTCGTTGAGCAGGGCCTGAACCATCACCAGGCTGGCGTGCTCGATGTAGGGAACCAGGACTTCCATGGCCTGTTGCTTGGTGTCGATGCTGGCTTGGAACAGCTGGCGGATTCGGGATTGCATGTCCATCGGTTAAACCTTGAGTGTGCGGCCGTCAGGCGTCGAAGGCGTTCTTGATCCAGTCGAGGCCGGGGCCGCCGATGGCGACCACGTCGAAGCGGCAGGGGTGGCGGGCCCAGCGAGACTGCTGCTGGAGGAAGAGCTCGGCGGCCATGATCAACTTGCCGCGCTTGCGCGCATCGATACTCTCCAGGGCGCCGCCCCAGGCGCTGTGACGGCGGGCGCGGACTTCGACGAATACTACTGTATCGCCGTCGAGCATGACCAGATCGAGCTCGCCGCGGCGACAGCTCCAGTTCCGTTCGATCAGGCGCAGGCCGTTACGTTCCAGATGCTCGCGGGCGGCCTGTTCGGCGGCCCGGCCGAGCTCGTTGTGGGCACTCAATTGAGCGCGTCGGGAAGGCGCTGGACCTGGCCGCCGCGGAACTCGGCCCAGGGCAACTGGCGTTCGATGCGCTGCGCCGGGTTGAGGCTGAGGCTGCCGGACAGGCCGTCGATGCGCGACTCCGGCAGGGCCTTGAGCTGGCCCAGGCGCGGCGCCAGGCGGTAGGCGTCGACGCCCATGGCGTACAGCCGGCCGAGGCTGCCGGCGGCCTGCGGCCACTGACCGCTGACCTGCTGGCGCAGCGGGTCCTGCGCGTCCAGCAGCCAGGGCGTCTCGCAGAAGCGGATGCCTTCCAGGTCCTGGTACTGCGCCTGGCTGTGGGCGCCGGTGAACAGGTGCGAGGTGGCGTACACCGGCACGTCGCCGGCGTACTGGAAGGCCAGGGTCGGCTTGATCTGCTGCGCCTGTTGCGGGGTGGCGGCGAGGAAGATGAAGTCGATGTCCTGGCGCCGCGCCGGCTGGGCGTCGAGGTTGGTGCCCAGGGTGTTCTGCAGACGGCGGGCGCGGGCCTCGCTTTCGCGCAGCTGGAACAGGTCGGCGATCTGCCGGGCCAGTTCCACCGGCTGGTCGACGTGTTCGGCGGCGATCAGGCTGCCGCCCTGGGCCTGCCAGCTCTGGCGGAAGGCTTCCAGCACGCGGTCGCCCCAGTCGCCGCGCGGCACCAGGGCCACGGCGCGGCGCATGCCGTCGTCCCAGGCGCGACGGGCCACTTCGCGGGCCTCGTCCTCGGCGGCCAGGCCGAACTGGAACAGCTGGGCCGGTCCTTCCTGCCCGGCGTCGCTGTAGTTCAGCGCCAGGGTGGTGATCGGCAGCTGCTCGCGCTCGCTGAGCTGCTTGACCAGCGGCTTCTCCAGCGGGCCGACCACCAGTTGCACGCCGTCGGCCTGGGCCTGCTGGTAGAAGGCGTCCAGCGAGCCGATGCGGGCGCTGTCGTAGAGTTGGATCTGCGGCGGGTTCTGGCCGGCCTGCTGGGCTTCGTAGTGGGCGGCGAGGAAGCCGTCGCGCAGGGCGCGGGCGACGCTGGCCAGTTGGCCTTCCTGGGGCAGCAGCAGGGCGATGCGGGTCAGCGGCTGGCTGGCCAGCTCGCGCAGCTTGCCCAGCGCCTCGGGCAGCTGTTCGGCGGCCGGGTGTTGCGGGTTCTGCGCGACCCATTGATCGATGGCGGCTTGCTGCTGCTCCAGGGTGGCGCCGGCCTTGGTCACGCGCGCCAGTTCCAGCCAGCCGGCCAGGTCGCTGTCGGCGCCGGCCGAGGTCTGCGGCGGCAGGGCGGAAACCAGGGCCCAGATGCTTTCATGGTTGTCGTGGGCGGCCTGGCCGCTCAGCAGCGGGGCGATGAACACCCGCTCGCGGGCGGCGGCCAGGGCCTGGCCGTCGGCTTCCAGGGCGCGGGCGCGGACCAGTTGGGTACGGATCTGCTGCTCCACCGGCAGCTCGGCCAGGCGCTCCAGGCTGGGGTGTTGCAGGGCCTGCAGGGCGCTCTTGGGCTGCTGGCGGGCCAGCGCCAGTTCGGCGTCCAGGGTGCTGGCGAAGATCTGCTGGGCTGGCGCCAGGGCGGCCAGGTCGATCTGTTCGCGGATGCGCGCGGCGCGGGCGATGTCCTTCTGCTGATAGGCCTGGTCGGCGGCGGACAGGCGCAGCAGGGCGGCCTGCTCCGGCTTGCTTTCGGCGGCCTGCTGGAGCATCTGCTCGATGCTGGCCTGTGGGGTGCGCGGCAGCTGACCCAGGGTGTTGGAGGGCGAGCTGGCGCAGGCGGCGAGCAGGCCGGCCAGGCACAGGGCGGAAAGGGGGCGCAGGCTAGCGATCATCGGGGCATCCTGGTGCTTGAGCGAATCAGGCGGCGATTGTACCCAAGCCCTGCAGTCGGTGCGATGTTGCCGGGGTGGAAGCGGCTAGAATGAGCGCTCTTTCAATTAACGAGGTGTTTCCAGTGAGTCATTCCGCCGTTGCCAGTGCTCAGCCCGGCACCCTCTACGTGGTCGCCACGCCGATCGGCAACCTGGACGACATCAGTGCCCGCGCCCTGCGGATTCTGCGCGACGTGGCCTTGATCGCCGCCGAAGACACCCGTCACTCGATGCGCCTGCTGCAGCATTTCGGCATCGAAACGCCGCTGGCGGCCTGCCACGAGCACAACGAGCGCGACCAGGGCGGGCGTTTTCTCGCCAAGCTGGAGGCCGGCGAGGATGTGGCGCTGATCTCCGATGCGGGCACGCCGCTGATCTCCGATCCCGGCTACCACCTGGTGCGCCAGGCGCGCGCCGCCGGCTTCGCCGTGGTGCCGGTGCCGGGCGCCTGTGCGCTGATCGCCGCGCTATCGGCTGCCGGCCTGCCGTCGGATCGCTTCATCTTCGAGGGGTTCCTGCCGGCCAAGGCTGTGGGGCGGCGCGCGCGCCTGGAGCAGGTGCGCGAGGAGCCGCGTACGCTGATCTTCTACGAGGCGCCGCACCGTATCCTCGAGTGCCTGGAGGACATGCGCGCGGTATTCGGCGACGAGCGTCCGGCGCTGCTGGCCCGCGAGCTGACCAAGACCTTCGAGACCCTCAAGGGCCTGCCGCTGGCCGAGCTGTGCGCCTGGGTGGCCGGCGACAGCAATCAGCAGCGCGGCGAGTGCGTGGTGCTGGTGGCCGGCTGGCAGGCGCCGGAAGGCGAGGAGGCGGTCAGCGCCGAGGCGCTGCGGGTGCTCGACCTGCTGCTGGCGGAAATGCCGCTCAAGCGCGCGGCGGCGTTGGCCGCCGAGATCACCGGGGTGCGCAAGAACCTGCTCTACCAGGTGGCGCTGACGCGCCAGGGATGAGCTCGCTCCTGCAGGGGGCAGGCTGCTTTTTCTTGCAGCTTGTAGCTTGCCGCTTGCCGCTTTGTTACCCTTGCCGGCGGAGAGTCGATCGGACAGTCGCTGCCTTCGCAAGAAGGGGGAGGAAAGTCCGGGCTCCATAGGGCGGAGTGCCAGGTAACCCCTGGGAGGCGCGAGCCTACGGAAAGTGCCACAGAAAATAACCGCCTAAGCGCTTCGGCGCCGGTAAGGGTGAAAAGGTGCGGTAAGAGCGCACCGCACGGCTGGCAACAGTCCGTGGCTAGGTAAACCCCACTCGGAGCAAGACCAAATAGGGTTCCATTGGCGTGGCCCGCGCTGGAACCGGGTAGGTTGCTAAAGGCGTGCAGTGATGTACGTCGTAGAGGAATGACTGTCCTCGACAGAACCCGGCTTACAGATCGACTCTCCACCTCCCTTCTCCCCTCGATTTGCGCTTTTACTTCCCGCTTTTCTAATGCCGAAAAAATCTTACTCTTAACAAATTACTTTAAGTTCGAATTTCAGCTCTCTGGAATAGCTGGTTTTTGCCTCTCGAATAGCCCTTCCGGCATCGCTTTTTTCCTCGCATTCGTTCGCTAAATCTCCGTTCTGTAAGGATTTTTCCCTTCTGGCGCGCCTTGACGGTGGGGCGTACGCATTCCTATAGTGTGCGCAAGTGGTGAGAAGTGGCATGAAGTGGGTTTTTTTGGGCATGGAAAGCTAATTACAGGGGAAGCGCAGCCGTGTTTCGCGGAGCTAACGCCATCAGTCTCGACGCCAAAGGGCGCCTCGCGATGCCGAGTCGGTATCGCGACGAGCTCGTTTCGCGTTGTGCCGGCCAGCTCATCGTCACCATCGATGCCGTCGACCCCTGCCTCTGTGTCTACCCGCTGGCCGAGTGGGAACTGATCGAGAACAAGCTGCGCGAGCTGGCCTCCTTCCGTGAAGAGAACCGCCGCCTGCAGCGCCTGCTGATCGGCAACGCCGTCGACCTCGAACTGGATGCCAGCGGGCGTTTCCTGGTGCCGCCGCGCCTGCGCGAGTACGCCAAGCTGGACAAGCGGGCGATGCTCGTCGGCCAGCTGAACAAATTCCAACTCTGGGACGAAGATACCTGGAATGCCGTAGCCGAAGCCGACCTCGCCGCCATCAAGCAGCCCGGCGCCCTTTCCGACGACTTGCGTGACCTGATCCTGTGACCATGACCGACAACAGCTTCCGCCATATCACCGTGCTGCTCGACGAGGCCGTCGAGGGGCTCGCCGTGCGCGCCGGCGGCTGCTACTTGGACGGCACCTTCGGTCGCGGCGGGCACAGTCGGCTGATCTTGCAGAGGCTCGGCCCAGACGGGCGGCTCCTGGGGTTCGACAAGGACCCCCTGGCGATAGCCACCGGGGAAGCATTGGCGGCCGAAGACGGCCGCTTTGTCGTTGTGCAGCGCAGTTTTGCGGAACTCGGCGAGGAAATCGCTGTCCGCGGCCTAGTCGGCAAGGTCGCCGGCATCCTGCTGGACCTCGGCGTGTCGTCGCCGCAGTTGGACGATCCCGAGCGCGGCTTCAGCTTCCTCAACGACGGCCCGCTGGATATGCGCATGAACCCGGATGTCGGGGTGAGCGCGGCGCAGTGGATCGCCAGCGCCGCCGAGGACGAGATCGCCCGCGTGCTCAAGGACTACGGCGAAGAGCGTTTCGCCAAGCGCATGGCGCGTGCCGTGGTGCAGCGCCGCGAGCAGCAGCCCTTTACCCGCACCGCCGACCTGGCCAAGGTGCTGACCGAGGCCAACCCGGCCTGGGAGAAGGGCAAGAACCCGGCGACGCGTGCCTTCCAGGGCATTCGCATTCACGTCAACAACGAATTGGGCGACCTCGAGCGCGGCCTCGACGCGGCGCTGGAAGCGCTGGAAGTCGGCGGTCGCCTGGTGGTGATCAGCTTCCACTCGCTGGAAGACCGCATCGTCAAGCAGTTCATGAAGCGCCAGGCCAAGGGCGAGGCGGACAAGCTGCCGCGCGACCTGCCGATCATCCCCAAGGCCTTCGAGCCGCGCCTGAAGCTGATCGGCAAGCCGGTCTTCGCCGGCGAGGCGGAGCTCAAGGCCAACCCGCGCTCGCGCAGTGCGGTGCTGCGCATCGCGGAGAAACTGCGGTGAGCCTGCGTCTCGGCAAGAGCATGCCCAGCGGCAGCCTGCTGATGCTGGTGCTGTTTATCGCGGTGCTGCTGTCCGCCCTGGCGGTGTCCTACAGCGCGCACTGGAACCGTCAGCTGCTCAACGAGCTGTACGGCGAGCTCAGCGTGCGCGACAAGGCGCAGGCCGAGTGGGGCCGACTGATTCTCGAACAGAGCACCTGGACCGCGCACAACCGCATCGAGGCGCTGGCCAGCGAGCGGCTGCAGATGCGCATTCCCGATCCCGCCGAAGTGCGCATGGTGCAGCCATGATCGGCCTCGAAGGCGCGCTCTACCCCTGGCGCTTCCGCCTGGTGCTGGCCCTGCTGGCGCTGATGGTCGGCGCCATCGCCTGGCGCATGCTCGACCTGCAGGTGCTCGACCACGATTTCCTCAAGGCCCATGGCGATGCGCGCAGCGTGCGGCATATCCCGATTCCGGCGCACCGCGGCCTGATCACCGACCGCAACGGCGAGCCGCTGGCGGTGAGCACGCCGGTCACCACCCTGTGGGCCAACGGCAAGGAGCTGCAGCACGGTCGCGAGCGCTGGCCGGCGCTGGCCGCCGCCCTGGGCCAGGAGCCCAAGGCCTTCGCCGAGCGCCTGCAGCAGAACAAGGAACGCGAGTTCATGTACCTGGTGCGCGGCCTGACCCCGGAGAAGGGCCAGAGCGTGCTCGACCTCAAGGTGCCGGGCGTCTACGCCATCGAGGAATTCCGCCGCTTTTATCCGGCCGGCGAAGTGGCGGCCCATGTGGTCGGCTTCACCGATATCGACGATCGCGGCCGCGAAGGCATGGAACTGGCCTACGAAGAGTGGCTGGCCGGCGTGCCGGGCAAGCGCCAGGTGCTCAAGGATCGCCGCGGCAAGCTGATCAAGGACGTCCAGGTCGCGCAGAACGCCAAGGCCGGCAAGGCCTTGGCGTTGTCCATCGACCTGCGCCTGCAGTACCTGGCCCATCGCGAGCTACGCAACGCGCTGCTGGAACACGACGCCAAGGCCGGCAGCCTGGTGATGGTCGACGTCAAGACCGGCGAAGTGCTGGCCATGGTCAACCACCCCACCTACAACCCCAACAACCGGCGCAACCTGACCCCGGCGGCGATGCGCAATCGGGCGATGATCGACGTGTTCGAGCCCGGTTCGACCATCAAGCCGCTGTCGATGGCTGCCGCGCTGGAAACCGGGCGCTGGAAGCCCAGCGATATCGTCCAGGTGGGCAACGGCACGCTGCAGATCGGTCGTTACAACATCCGCGACGTATCCCGCACCCAGGGCCCGGCGCTGGATCTGCCCGGCATCCTGATCAACTCCAGCAACGTCGGCATGAGCAAGATCGCCTTCGACGTCGGCGGCGAGCAGCTCTACCAAGTGTTCAGCAAGCTGGGCTTCGGCCGTGATACCGGCCTGGGTTTCCCCGGCGAGCGCGTCGGCAATCTGCCCAACCACCGCCAGTGGCGCCAGGCGGAGACCGCCACGCTGTCTTACGGCTACGGTCTGTCGGTGACCGCGGTGCAGCTGGCCCACGCCTACGCCGCACTGGGCAACGGCGGCGGCATGGTGCCGCTGTCGATGATCCGCGTGGACGACACGCCTGGCTCGATGCAGGTGGTGCCGCCCGAAGTGGCCAAGACCCTGCAGGGCATGTTGCAACAGGTCATCGAGTCCCCGCGCGGGGCCGTGCGTGCGCAGGTGCCGGGCTACCACGTGGCCGGCAAGAGCGGCACGGCGCGCAAGACCAGTGTCGGCACCAAGGGCTACCAGGCCAATTCCTACCGTTCGCTGTTCGCCGGCTTCGCCCCGGCACAGAACCCGCGCATCGCCATGGTGGTGGTGGTCGACGAGCCCAGCAAGGGCGCCTATTACGGTGGCCTGATCTCCGCACCGGTATTCAGCCGGGTGATGGCCGGTTCGCTGCGCCTGATGAACATCGCGCCGGACAACCTGCCGCCGCCGGAGCAGAAGGTGGCCGCCATGACCCAGGGAGAGCGCAACTGATGCCCATGCCGCTCAATCAATTGCTGCCGGCCGCCGAGAGCGCCGTGCTGATCCGCGAACTGACCCTGGACAGCCGCAAGGTGCGCCCGGGCGACCTGTTCCTCGCCGTGCCCGGCACCCAGCAGGATGGCCGTGTGCATATCGCCGACGCCGTCGCCCGCGGCGCCGCCGCGGTTGCCTTCGAGGCTGAAGGGGCTGCCGCGATGCACGCCGACAGTGCCGTGCTGGTGCCGGTCAAGGGCTTGGCCGACCAGCTCTCGGCCATCGCCGGACGCTTCTATGGCGAGCCGAGCCGCGCCCTGCACCTGATCGGCGTCACCGGCACCAACGGCAAGACCAGCGTCAGCCAGTTGCTGGCCCAGGCGCTGGATCTGCTCGGCCAGCGTTGCGGCATAGTCGGCACCCTGGGCAACGGTTTTCATGGCGCGCTGGAGCAGGGCAAGCACACCACGCCCGACCCGGTCGGGGTGCAGGCGACCCTGGCTTCGCTCAAGCAGACCGGTGCCCGTGCGGTGGCCATGGAGGTGTCGTCCCACGGCCTGGATCAGGGCCGGGTGGCGGCGCTGGAGTTCGACGTGGCCGTGTTCACCAACCTGTCGCGCGACCACCTCGATTACCACGGCGACATGCGGGCCTACGGTGCGGCCAAGGCCAAGCTGTTCGCCTGGCCGGAGCTGCAGTGCCGGGTGATCAACCTGGACGACGCTTTCGGCCGCGAGCTGGCCGGCGAGCCCCACCCATCGCGCCTGATCGGCTACAGCCTGAGCGACGCCGGCGCCTACCTGCATTGCCGCGAGACCCTGTTCGGCGATCACGGCGTGCGCGCCCACCTGGTCACTCCGCGTGGCGAAGGCATGCTGCGCAGCAGCCTGCTCGGCCGTTTCAACCTGAGCAACCTGTTGGCGGTGGTCGGTGCGCTGCTGGGCATGGACTACGGCCTCGACGAGATTCTCAGGGTGCTGCCGCAACTGCAGGGCCCGGCCGGGCGCATGCAGCGCCTCGGTGGCGGCGACCAGCCGCTGGTGGTCGTCGACTACGCGCACACCCCCGATGCCCTGGAAAAGGTCCTCGAGGCCATGCGTCCGCACGTTCAGGGTCGGCTGATCTGCCTGTTCGGCTGCGGCGGCGACCGCGACCGCGGCAAGCGCCCGTTGATGGCCGCAGCGGCCGAGCGCCTGGCCGATGCGGTGTGGGTCACCGACGACAACCCGCGCAGCGAGGACCCGGCGCAGATTCTCGAAGATATCCGCGCCGGCTTTGCCGCGCCGGAGGCGGTGCAGTTCGTTCCGGGGCGCGGCGAGGCCATCGCCCGCCTGGTGGCGCAGGCCGAGGCCGCCGACGTGCTGGTGCTGGCCGGCAAGGGGCATGAGGACTACCAGGAGATCATGGGCGTGCGTCAACCCTTCTCCGATCTGATCGAGGCGAGCAAGGCCCTGGCGGCCTGGGAGGCGGCGCATGCTTAAACCCTGGCTGCTCGGCGAAGTCGCCGGCCCTCTCAACGCCCGCCTGATCGGCGCCGATGCCGCCTTCTCCGCCGTCGGCAGCGACAGCCGCAGCATCGCTCCCGGCCAGCTGTTCGTGGCGCTGACCGGGCCGCGTTTCGATGGCCATGACTACCTGGCGGAGGTCGCCGCCAAGGGCGCGGTTGCCGCGCTGGTCGAGCGTGAAGTGGTGAACGCGCCGCTGCCGCAGTTGCTGGTAGCCAATACCCGCGTGGCCCTTGGCCGGCTCGGCGCGCTCAATCGTCAGGCCTTCACTGGCCCGCTGGCGGCTGTGACCGGTTCCAGCGGCAAGACCAGCGTCAAGGAAATGCTCGCGGCCATCCTGCGCGCCGGCCTGGGCGGTGCGGTGCTGGCCACCCGCGGCAACCTCAACAACGACCTCGGCGCGCCGCTGACCCTGCTCGAACTGGCGCCGGAGCACCGCGCCGGGGTGATCGAGTTGGGCGCCAACCATGTCGGCGAGATCGCCTACACCGTCGGCCTGACCCGGCCGCAGGTGGCGATCATCACCAACGCCGGCAACGCCCACGTCGGTGAGTTCGGCGGCCCGGAGAAGATAGTCGAGGCCAAGGGCGAGATTCTCGAAGGCCTGGCCAGCGACGGCGTGGCCGTGCTCAACCTGGACGACAAGGCCTTCGCCATCTGGCAGCAACGGGCTGCCGGGCGCCGCGTGCTGAGCTTCTCGCTGGTCGATCAGGCCGCCGATTTCCATGCCGCCGAGCTGAGCCGCGACGAGCGCGGCTGCCAGGGCTTCACTCTGCAGGGGGTGGCTGGCAGCGCGCGCATCCAGCTCAACCTGCTCGGCGTGCACAACGTCGCCAACGCCCTGGCCGCCTGCGCCGCCGCCCACGCCCTGGGCCTGCCGTTGGTCGCCATGATTCAGGGCCTGGAAAGCCTGCAACCGGTCAAGGGCCGCGCCGTAGCGCAGTTGACGGCCAATGGCGTGCGGGTGATCGACGACAGCTACAACGCCAACCCGGTGTCGATGTGCGCGGCGGTGGATATACTCGCCGCCTTCTCCGGCCGCACCGTCCTGGTGCTCGGGGATATGGGCGAGTTGGGCGAGTGGGCCGAGCAGGGCCACCGCGATGTCGGCCGCCATGCCGCCGGCAAGGTCGATGCGCTCTATGCCGTGGGGCCGCTGATGCGCTTTGCGGTCGAGGAGTTCGGCTCACAAGGCCGTCATTTCGCCGATCAAGCCAGCCTGATCGCAGCGCTTCGCGCCGAGCAGGCCGGCAGCACACTACTAATCAAGGGTTCACGCAGCGCTGCCATGGACAAGGTCGTGGCGGCGCTCTGTGGCGTATCTGGGGAGAATCACTAAATGCTGCTGCTGCTGGCGGAGTACCTGCAACAGTTCCACAAGGGCTTCGCGGTCTTTCAGTACCTGACCCTGCGCGGCATCCTCGGCGTGCTCACCGCCCTGGCCCTGTCGCTGTGGCTCGGCCCGTGGATGATCCGCACCCTGCAGGTGCGCCAGATCGGTCAGGCCGTGCGCCACGACGGTCCGCAGTCGCACCTGTCGAAGAAGGGCACGCCGACCATGGGCGGTGCGCTGATCCTCACCGCCATCGCCGTCAGCACGCTGCTCTGGGCCGACCTGGCCAACCGCTATGTGTGGGTGGTGCTGGCCGTGACCCTGCTGTTCGGCGCCATCGGCTGGGTCGATGACTACCGCAAGGTGATCGAGAAGAACTCGCGCGGCCTGCCGAGCCGCTGGAAGTACTTCTGGCAGTCGGTGTTCGGCCTGGCCGCGGCGATCTTCCTTTATATGACCGCGCAGAGCCCGGTGGAGACCACCCTGATCCTGCCGCTGCTCAAGGACGTCGCCATTCCCCTGGGCGTCGGCTTCGTGGTGCTGACCTACTTCGTCATCGTCGGCACCAGCAACGCGGTCAACCTGACCGACGGCCTCGACGGCCTGGCCATCCTGCCCACCGTGATGGTGGCCGGCGCGCTGGCGATCTTCTGCTACCTGTCGGGCAACGTGAACTTCGCCGAGTACCTGCTGATCCCCTATGTGCCGGGCGCGGGCGAGCTGATCGTGTTCTGCGCCGCGCTGGTCGGCGCCGGCCTGGGCTTTCTCTGGTTCAACACCTACCCGGCGCAGGTCTTTATGGGCGACGTCGGCGCGCTGGCGCTGGGTGCCGCGCTGGGCACCATCGCCGTGATCGTGCGCCAGGAAGTGGTGCTGTTCATCATGGGCGGGGTGTTCGTCATGGAAACCCTGTCGGTGATCATCCAGGTCGCCAGCTTCAAGCTGACCGGCAAGCGCGTGTTCCGCATGGCGCCGATCCACCACCATTTCGAACTCAAGGGCTGGCCCGAGCCGCGCGTGATCGTCCGCTTCTGGATCATCACCGTGATTCTCGTGCTGGTCGGCCTGGCCACCCTGAAACTGAGGTAACAAGAGTGTCGTTGATCGCTTCCGACCAGTTCCGCATCGTTGTCGGCCTCGGCAAGAGCGGCATGTCCCTGGTGCGCTTCCTGGCGCGCCGGGGTGTGCGCTTTGCCGTGGCCGACACGCGCGCGAACCCGCCGGAGCTGGAGACGCTCAAGCGCGACTACCCGCAGGTTGAAGTGCGTTGCGGCGAGCTGGACGTGGAGTTCCTCTGCCGCGCCTCGGAGCTGTACGTCAGCCCGGGCCTGGCCATCGCCACGCCGGCGCTGGCCGCAGCGGCGGCGCGCGGGGTGAAGCTGTCCGGCGACATCGATCTGTTCGCTCGTCATGCCAAGGCGCCGATCGTTGCCATCACCGGCTCCAACGCCAAGAGCACCGTCACCACCCTGGTCGGCGAGATGGCGGCGGCGGCCGGCAAGCGCGTCGCGGTGGGCGGCAATATCGGCACGCCGGCGCTGGATCTGCTGGCCGACGACGTCGAGTTGTACGTGCTGGAGCTGTCCAGCTTCCAGCTGGAGACTACCGAGCGTCTGGGCGCCGAAGTGGCCACCTGCCTGAACCTCAGCGAAGACCATATGGATCGCTACGACGGTATGGCCCAGTACCACCTGGCCAAGCACCGCATCTTCCGCGGCGCCCGCCAGGTGGTGGTGAACCGTGACGACGCCCTGTCGCGGCCGCTGATCGCCGACCAGGTGCCGTGCTGGAGCTTCGGCCTGGGCAAGCCGGACTTCAAACGCTTCGGCCTGGTCGAGGAGGGTGGGCAGAAACATCTAGCCTTCCAGTTCGAGACCCTGATGGCCACCGCCGAGCTGAAGATTCGTGGCGCGCACAATCAGTCCAACGCCCTGGCCGCCCTGGCCTTGGGCCATGCGGTGGGCCTGCCGTTCGCCGCCATGCTCGATACCCTGCGCCACTTCGCCGGGCTGCCGCATCGCTGCCAGTGGGTGCGCGAGCATCAAGGAGTGAGCTACTACGACGACTCCAAGGCCACCAACGTCGGCGCCGCGTTGGCCGCTATCGAAGGCCTGGGTGCGGATATCGCCGGCAAGCTGGTGCTGATCGCCGGCGGCGACGGCAAGGGCGCCGACTTCTCCGCGCTCAAGGCGCCGGTGGCGCGTTTCTGCCGCGCCGTGGTGCTGCTCGGCCGCGATGCCGAGCGGATCGCCGAGGCCCTGGGCGACGCCGCGCCGCTGGTTCGGGTGAAAACCCTGGACGAAGCCGTGCTGCGCTGCCGCGAGCTGGCCGAGGCCGGCGATGCCGTGCTGCTGTCGCCGGCCTGCGCCAGCCTGGACATGTTCAAGAACTTCGAAGAACGCGGGCGGCTGTTCGCCCAGGCCGTGGAGGGGCTCGTCTGATGCTGGCCTTCCTGCGTCCCTACCCGTCGCCGCTGCTCGGTCGTCGCGGCCTCGACCTGGACTTCCCGCTGCTGGCCGGCTGCCTGGGTCTGCTCGGCCTGGGCCTGGTGATGATCACCTCGGCCTCCTCGGAAGTGGCGGCGGCGCTGTCCGGCAACCCGCTGTACCACATGATTCGCCACCTGATTTACCTGATCATCGGCCTCGGCGCCGCCGGCGTAGTGCTGCTGATCCCCATGAGCTTCTGGCAACGCTATGGCTGGATGCTGCTGCTGGCCGCCTTCGCCCTGCTGGTGCTGGTGCTGGTGCCGGGCATCGGCCGCGAGGTCAACGGCGCGCGGCGCTGGATCGGCTTCGGCGCGTTCAACGTGCAGCCCTCGGAAATCGCCAAGGTGTTCGTGGTGGTCTACCTGGCCGGCTACCTGGTGCGCCGCCAGGAAGAAGTGCGCGAGAGCTGGGCCGGTTTCTTCAAGCCCTTCGTCGTGCTGCTGCCGATGGCCGGCCTGCTGCTGCTGGAGCCGGACTTCGGCGCCACCGTGGTGATGATGGGCGCGGCCATGGCCATGCTGTTCTTGGGCGGCGTCGGCCTGCTGCGCTTCGGTCTGATGGTGGCCCTGGCGGTCGGTGCGGTGTTCGTCCTGGTGCAGACCCAGGAATACCGCCTGCAGCGCCTGATCACCTTCACCGACCCCTGGGCCGACCAGTACGGCGCCGGCTACCAGCTGACCCAGGCGCTGATCGCCTTCGGCCGCGGCGAATGGTTCGGCGTCGGCCTGGGCAACAGCATCCAGAAGCAGTTCTACCTGCCGGAAGCCCATACCGACTTCGTCTTCTCGGTGCTGGCCGAGGAGCTCGGCCTGGTTGGCGCCCTGGCTACCCTGGCGCTGTTCGTCTTCGTCTGCGTGCGCGGCCTGTACATCGGCCTGTGGGCGGAGAAGGCCAAGCAGTTCTTCGCCGCCTACGTGGCCTATGGCCTGTCGTTCCTGTGGATCGGCCAGTTCCTGATCAATATCGGGGTGAACACCGGGCTGCTGCCGACCAAGGGCCTGACCCTGCCGTTCCTCAGCTATGGCGGCAGCTCGCTGGTGATCTGCTGCGTCAGCCTGGCGCTGCTGCTGCGTATCGAGTGGGAGCGGCGCACCGTGCTGGGCAGCGAGGACGTCGAGTTCGACGAGGCGGATTTCGCCGAGCCGAACCAGGAGGTCGTCCATGCGCGGTAACGTGCTGATCATGGCCGGCGGCACCGGCGGCCACGTGTTCCCGGCGCTGGCCTGCGCCCGCGAGTTCCAGGCACGCGGCTATGCCGTGCACTGGCTGGGCACGCCGCGCGGCATCGAGAACGAGCTGGTGCCGCAGGCCGGCCTGCCGCTGCACCTGATCGACGTCAGCGGCCTGCGCGGCAAGGGCAAGCTGTCCCTGCTCAAGGCGCCGTTCCAGCTGCTGCGCTCGCTGTGGCAGGCGCGCCGTATCCTGCGCCAGCTGCAGCCGGTGTGCGTGCTCGGCATGGGCGGCTACGTCACCGGCCCCGGCGGCCTGGCCGCGCGCCTGGCCGGCGTGCCGCTGGTGATCCACGAGCAGAACGCCGTGGCCGGCACCGCCAACCGCCTGCTGTCGCGCATCGCCAACCGCATCTGCGAGGCCTTCCCGAATACCTTCGCCGCGTCCGACAAGCGCCGTACCACCGGCAACCCGGTGCGCGAGGAACTGTTCCTCGAGACCCCGCGCGAACCGCTGGCCGGGCGCAAGCCGCACCTGCTGGTGCTGGGCGGCAGCCTGGGCGCCGAACCGCTGAACAAATTGCTGCCTGCCGCGCTGGAGAAAATCCCTGCCGACGTCCGTCCGCAGGTATTCCACCAGGCCGGCAAGCAACACGCCGAGGTCACCGCGGAGCGTTATCGCAATGCCGCGGTCGAAGCCGAGGTCGCGCCCTTTATCAAGGATATGGCCCGTGCCTACGGCTGGGCCGATCTGGTGATCTGCCGCGCCGGTGCGCTGACCGTCAGCGAACTGGCCGCCGCCGGTCTGCCGTCGTTTCTCGTGCCCTTGCCGCACGCCATCGACGACCACCAGAGCCGCAACGCCGAATACCTGGCGAAGGAGGGCGCGGCCGTCCTTCTTCCGCAACACGCCACTGACGCGGCCACGCTCGCCGCGCAGCTCACCGAGGTTCTGATGCAGCTGGAAAAACTCACCGCCATGGGCGCCACCGCGCGTCGCCTGGCCAAGCCCGATGCCACCCGCGCGGTGGTCGATATCTGCCAGGAGGTGGCCCATGGCTAAGTCGCCCGCAGCCGTGAAGGCCGAAGTGCGGCGCATGCGCCGTATCCGCCGCATCCATTTCGTCGGTATCGGCGGCGCCGGCATGTGCGGCATCGCCGAGGTGCTGCTCAACCTGGGCTACGAAGTGTCCGGCTCCGACCTCAAGGCCTCGGCGGTGACCGAGCGCCTGGAAAATTTCGGCGCCAAGATCTTTATCGGTCATGCCGCGGAGAACGCCGAGCAGGCCGACGTGCTGGTGGTGTCCAGCGCCGTCAACACCCGTAACCCGGAAGTCGCCACCGCCCTGGAGCGGCGCATTCCGGTGGTGCCGCGCGCCGAGATGCTCGCCGAGCTGATGCGCTACCGCCACGGCATCGCGGTGGCCGGCACCCACGGCAAGACCACCACCACCAGCCTGCTGGCCTCGGTATTCGCCGCCGGCGGCCTGGACCCGACCTTTGTCATCGGCGGCCGCCTCAACGCCGCCGGCACCAACGCCCAGCTCGGCTCCAGCCGTTTCCTGATCGCCGAGGCCGACGAGAGCGACGCCAGCTTCCTGCACCTGCAGCCGATGGTCTCGGTGGTCACCAATATCGACGCCGACCATATGAGCACCTATGGCGGCGACTTCAATGTGCTGAAGAAGACCTTCATCGAGTTCCTCCACAACCTGCCGTTCTACGGCCTGGCCGTGCTCTGCGTGGACGATCCGGTGGTGCGCGAGCTGCTGCCGCAGGTCGGCCGGCCGACCGTGACCTACGGTTTCGCCGAGGACGCCGATGTGCGCGCGATCAACGTGCGTCAGCAAGGCATGCGCACCCACTTCACCGTGCTGCGCCCGGACTGCGCGCCGCTCGACGTGTCGGTCAACATGCCCGGCAATCACAACGTGCTCAATGCCCTGGCGACCATCGCCATCGCCACCGACGAGGGCATCGACGATGCCGCCATAGTCGCCGGCCTGTCGGGTTTCCAGGGCGTCGGTCGACGCTTCCAGGTCTACGGCGAGCTGCCGGTGGACGGCGGCAGCGTAATGCTGGTCGACGACTACGGCCACCACCCGCGCGAAGTGGCCGCGGTGATCAAGGCCGTGCGCGGCGGCTGGCCGGAGCGGCGCCTGGTGATGGTCTATCAGCCGCACCGCTACAGCCGTACCCGCGACCTGTACGACGACTTCGTCCAGGTGCTCGGCGAGGCCAACGTGTTGCTGCTGGTGGAGGTCTACCCGGCCGGCGAGGAGCCGATCCCCGGCGCCGACAGCCGCCAGCTGTGCCACAGCATCCGCCAGCGCGGCCAGCTCGACCCGATCTACGTCGAGCGCGGCACCGACCTGGCGCCGCTGCTCAAACCGCTGTTGCGTGCCGGCGACATCCTGCTGTGCCAGGGCGCCGGCGATATCGGCGCGGTGGCGCCGCAACTGATCAAGCACCCGCTGTTCGTGGGGGAGGCGCAATGAGTTTGCACACTAGCCTCGATCCCAAGGCTTTCGGCCGCGTCGCCGTGCTGTTCGGCGGCAAGAGCGCCGAGCGCGAGGTGTCGCTGAAATCCGGCAACGCCGTGCTCGGTGCCCTGCAGGCTGGCGGGGTGGACGCCTTCGGCATCGACGTGGGCGACGACTTCCTGGCTCGCCTGAGTGCCGAGAAGATCGACCGCGCCTTTATCGTGCTGCACGGTCGCGGCGGCGAGGACGGCTCCATGCAGGGCCTGCTCGAGTGCGCCGGCATCCCCTACACCGGCAGCGGCATCCTTGCCTCCGCCCTGGCGATGGACAAGCTGCGCACCAAGCAGGTCTGGCACAGCCTCGGCCTGCCGACGCCGCGCCATGCCGTGCTGAGCTCGCAGGCCGACTGCGAGGCGGCCGCCGCCGAGCTGGGCTTCCCGTTGATCGTCAAGCCGGCCCATGAAGGGTCCAGTATCGGCATGGCCAAGGTCGACAGCGTCGAGGCGCTGATCGCGGCCTGGCAGGACGCCGCCCGTTACGACAGCCAGGTGCTGGTCGAGCAGTGGATCGCCGGTCCGGAATTCACCATCGCCGTGCTGCGCGGCCAGGTGCTGCCGCCGATCGGCCTGGGCACCCCGCACAGCTTCTACGACTACGACGCCAAGTACCTGGCCGATGACACCCAGTACCGCATTCCCTGCGGCCTCTCGGCCGAGAAAGAGGCGGAACTGAAAGAGCTGACCGCGCGTGCCTGCGAGGCCGTGGGCACCCAGGGCTGGGCGCGCGCCGACGTGATGCAGGATGCCAGCGGCCAGTTCTGGCTGCTGGAAGTGAACACCGTACCGGGCATGACCGATCACAGCCTGGTGCCGATGGCCGCGCGCGCCGCCGGCCTGGATTTCCAGCAGTTGGTGCTGGCGATCCTGGCCGACAGCGTCGAGGCGAGGGGCTAAGCCATGGTCACGGCCGTGCGTCACCAGGACTCGCTGAGGGCGCCGCTGCGCGGCAAGCCCGCGCCGCGTGGCGCCAGCCGTCTGGTGGCCAAGGAGCCGGTGCGCCTGCGCCTGCCCAAGGCGGATTTTTCCTGGGTGGGGCGCCTGGCCTGGCCGCTGCTGCTGGTGGGCCTGGGCTTCGGCGCCTACGAGGGCGCGTTGCGTCTGCTGCCCTATGCCGACCGGCCCATCGCCAAGGTCAGCGTGCAGGGCGATCTGGCTTATGTCAGCCAGCAGGCGGTGCAGCGGCGCATCGCGCCCTATATCGAGGCCAGCTTCTTCAGCGTCGATTTGCGCGGCATGCGCGAAGAGCTGGAGCAGATGCCCTGGATCGCCCACGCCGAGGTGCGCCGGGTGTGGCCGGACCAGGTCGACGTGCGCCTGGAGGAACAACTGCCGATCGCCCGCTGGGGCGACGAGGCGCTGCTCAACAACCAGGGCCAGGCGTTCGCCCCGCAGGAGCTGAACCACTATCAGCACCTGCCGCAGCTGTCCGGCCCCAAGCGCGCGCAGCCCAGGGTGATGCAGCAGTACCAGATGCTCAGCCAGCTGCTACGGCCGCTGGGTTTTACCGTGGTCGGCCTGCAATTGCGCGAGCGCGGCAGCTGGTTCCTCTCGGCCACCGAGAACGCCAGCGGCCAGCGCATCGAGCTGCTGCTGGGGCGCGATCACGTGGTGGAAAAAATGCGTCGGTTCGCCGCCATCTATCAGCGGGAACTGATCGATCAGAGCGCGAACATCGCGCGCATCGACTTGCGTTACGCCAACGGCCTGGCCGTGGCCTGGCGCGAGCCGGTGGAGCCGGCCGCGGCCGAGCAGAAAGTGAATTGAGGAGAGGCAGCACAATGAATAGCGCGCAGAGCGGCAAGATGATCGTCGGCCTGGACATCGGCACCTCCAAGGTGGTGGCGCTGGTGGGCGAGGTGACGGCCGACGGCCAGCTGGAAATCGTCGGCATCGGCACGCATCCGTCGCGCGGCCTGAAGAAAGGCGTGGTGGTCAATATCGAGTCCACCGTGGCCTCGATCCAGCGCGCGGTGGAAGAGGCGCAGCTGATGGCCGGCTGCCGCATCCACTCGGCCTTCGTCGGCGTGGCCGGCAACCATATCCGCAGCCTGAACAGCCACGGCATCGTCGCCATCCGCGACCGCGAAGTGAGCCCGGCCGATATCGAGCGGGTGCTCGACGCCGCCCAGGCGGTGGCCATTCCGGCGGACCAGCGGGTGCTGCACACCCTGGCGCAGGATTACGTGATCGACAACCAGGAAGGCGTGCGCGAGCCGTTGGGCATGTCCGGCGTGCGCCTGGAGGCCAAGGTGCACGTGGTCACCTGTGCGGTCAACGCCTCGCAGAATATCGAGAAATGCGTGCGCCGCTGCGGCCTGGAAGTCGACGACATCATCCTCGAACAGCTGGCCTCGGCTTATTCGGTACTGACCGAGGACGAGAAGGAGCTGGGCGTGTGCCTGGTCGACATCGGCGGCGGCACCACCGATATCGCCATCTTCACCGAGGGGGCGATTCGCCACACCGCGGTGATCCCGATTGCCGGCGACCAGGTCACCAACGACATCGCCATGGCCCTGCGCACCCCGACCCAGTACGCCGAGGAAATCAAGATCCGCTACGCCTGCGCTCTGGCCAAGCTGGCCGGCGCCGGCGAGACCATCAAGGTGCCCAGCGTCGGCGACCGGCCGCCGCGCGACCTGTCGCGCCAGTCCCTGGCCGAGGTGGTCGAGCCGCGCTACGACGAGCTGTTCACCCTGATCCAGGCCGAGCTGCGCCGCAGCGGCTACGAAGACCTGATTCCCGCCGGCATCGTCATGACCGGCGGCACGGCGAAGATGGAAGGCGCGGTCGAGTTGGCCGAGGAAATCTTCCACATGCCCGTGCGTCTCGGTGTGCCGCACAGCGTCAAGGGCATGGCCGACGTGGTGCGCAACCCGATTTATTCCACCGGCGTGGGGCTGCTGATGTACGGGCTGCAGAAGCAGAACGACGGCGTTTCCATGTCGGTGGGCAGTCCTTATCAGGACGAAAACAAGACCCCGGTACTCGAGCGCCTCAAGCGCTGGGTGCAAGGCAATTTCTGAATTTGCAGTAGGCGTTACAACTAGAAAGGAAGGAGAGGGATCATGTTCGAACTAGTAGATAACATTCCGCAAAGCGCGGTCATCAAGGTCATCGGCGTCGGTGGCGGCGGCGGCAACGCGGTCAATCACATGGCCGTGAGCAACATCGAGGGCGTCGAGTTCATCTGCGCCAACACCGATGCGCAGGCGCTGAAGAACATCGGTGCGCGCACCGTGCTGCAGCTCGGCCCGGGCGTGACCAAGGGGCTGGGCGCCGGCGCCAATCCGGAAGTCGGTCGTCAGGCCGCGCTGGAAGATCGCGAGCGCATCGCCGAAGTGCTGCAAGGCACTGACATGGTGTTCATCACCACCGGCATGGGCGGTGGCACCGGTACCGGCGCCGCGCCGGTGATCGCCGAGGTGGCCAAGGAGCTGGGCATCCTCACCGTCGCCGTGGTCACCCGTCCGTTCCCCTTCGAGGGCAAGAAGCGCATGCTGATCGCCGACGAAGGCATCCGTGCGCTGGCCGAGAGCGTCGACTCGCTGATCACCATCCCCAACGAGAAGCTGCTGACCATCCTCGGCAAGGACGCCAGCCTCTTGTCCGCCTTCGCCAAGGCCGACGACGTGCTGGCCGGCGCCGTGCGCGGCATCTCCGACATCATCAAGCGTCCGGGCATGATCAACGTCGACTTCGCCGACGTGAAGACGGTGATGAGCGAAATGGGCATGGCGATGATGGGCACCGGCTGCGCCAGCGGTCCGAACCGCGCCCGCGAGGCCACCGAGGCGGCGATCCGCAACCCGCTGCTGGAAGACGTCAACCTGCAGGGCGCGCGCGGCATCCTGGTAAACATCACCGCCGGCCCGGACCTGTCGCTGGGCGAGTACTCCGACGTGGGTAACATCATCGAGCAGTTCGCTTCCGACCAGGCCACCGTCAAGGTCGGCACCGTGATCGACGCCGACATGCGCGACGAGCTGCACGTCACCGTGGTCGCCACCGGCCTCGGCGCGCGCATGGAAAAGCCGGTCAAGGTGGTCGACAACACAGTGCAGGTCGCCGTCAGCCAGCCGGTTGCCCAGCAGCCCGCCGCGCAGCCGCGCAGCGAGCAGTCGGTCAACTACAAGGACTACGAGCGTCCCACCGTGCAGCGCCAGAGCCACGGCGGCGCGGCCACCGCGGCCAAGCTCAATACCCAGGACGATCTCGATTACCTGGATATTCCGGCGTTCCTGCGTCGTCAGGCTGATTGATGGAATGTATCAGGAGTATAAGGGTGATTGGTGTTCAGCAAAGGCCGGTTCTGCTATCATCCCCGGCCATTGTTGAAAACAGTTCGCAACTAGCGATATAGCGGCCAAAGCCATGATCAGACAACGCACCCTGAAGAACATCATCCGTGCTACCGGCGTCGGCCTGCACTCGGGGGAAAAGGTTTACCTGACCCTGAAGCCGGCTCCGGTGGACAGCGGCATCGTGTTCCGTCGTACCGACCTCGACCCCGTGGTGGAAATCCGCGCGCTGGCCGGGAACGTCGGTGAAACCACCATGTCGACCACGCTGGTCAATGGTGATGTCAAGGTGGATACGGTAGAGCACCTGCTTTCGGCCATGGCAGGCCTGGGCATCGATAACGCCTACGTCGAGCTCTCCGCGTCCGAAGTGCCGATCATGGATGGCAGCGCCGGTCCCTTTGTATTCCTGATTCAATCCGCCGGCCTGCAGGAGCAGGACGCGCCGAAGAAGTTCATCCGCATCCTGCGCGAAGTCACGGTGGAGGAGGGCGACAAGCGCGCCACCTTCGTGCCCTTCGACGGTTTCAAGGTGAGCTTCGAGATCGATTTCGATCACCCCGTGTTCCGCAATCGCACGCAGAGCGCCAGTGTGGATTTCTCCAGCACCTCCTTCGTCAAGGAAGTCAGCCGGGCCCGCACCTTCGGTTTCATGCGTGACATCGAGTTCCTCCGTTCGCAGAACCTGGCACTCGGCGGCAGCGTGGAGAACGCCATCGTGGTCGACGAGTACCGCGTGCTCAACGAAGACGGCCTGCGTTACGAGGACGAGTTCGTCAAGCACAAGATTCTCGACGCCATCGGCGACCTGTACCTGCTGGGCAACAGCCTGATCGGCGAGTTCAGGGGCTTCAAGTCGGGGCACGCGCTGAACAATCGCCTGCTGCGCACCCTGATCGAGCAGACCGATGCCTGGGAAATGGTGACCTTCGAGGACGCCAAGCTCGCGCCGATCTCCTACATGCGCCCGGTTGCAGCGGTGTAGTTCGACCTCTCTTTCTCGCGTCAAAATTAGTGGCCACCCCAGGGTGGCCTCTTTTTTGCCTGGCTCTTTCGACGAGCGGTCTTGGGCGCTTATTCGGCGTCCTTGGTATGGCTGGCCAGGCGCTCGAGAGCCGCGCGCAGCCTGGGATCGCGGATACCTTCGGCGCCGGCCTGGATGCTCTGTGCGGCGCTGGCGGAGAGGTGAATTGTGCGACCGGACGCACGACTCGCGCCGCTTTGCGGTTGCACCTTGAACAGGATTTTCGTTAAGGTCGCGAACTCTTCCAACGCTTGCAGCTGCCTGTGCAGCCTGCGCTGCTGATAGCGCAAGCGTGTTGCCCAGTGGCCATCGGTCACGATCAACAACAAACAGCCGTCGCGCCAGGAGGCCACATGACAGTGCTCCCGGGCGGCTGGTTGCAGCTGGCTTTCGACCAGACGCTGCAGATGGGCCAGGCGTTGCGCCTGGCCGAACAGCGCTTTCAGGGGCTTGGCTTCGCGTAACAGCGCAGCGGGTGCCTGGGCCGGCAAGGGACGGAACGTCATGGCAGGAGGCCTTAGTATTGCAGAGCCGTCATGGTAGCAGAGCCTGCTGCCAGCCTGGGTTCTGCCAGAAGGGGATGCCATGCATATTATCCTGCTCAATGGCCGGCACGGTTCGGCGCGAACGATCAATCTCGACCTGCGCTGGCTGCTGCTGGCCTTGTTCCTCCTGCTCAGCCTGAGCCTCGGCGCCGGCGCCGCCCTCGGCGCCAAGTGGCTGATCGCCGAACCCATCGCCGACAGCCAGCTGGCCGAAGCCCTCGACCAGCAGCGCGAGCAGGTCGGCGCGGTACGCCTGGACGCCCAGCGCCAGCTGGATGCCTTCGCCGCTCACGTCGCCGAACTGCAGGCGCGCCTGACCCGTCTCGATGCCCTCGGCGAGCGCCTGACCGAACTGGCCGAGCTGGACGCCAGCGAATTCGATTTCTCCCTCGACGTCGGCCAGGGCGGTGCCGAGGATGCCTTCGGCGCCTCGGCCTATGCGCCGCCGCCGTTCATGACCGCGCTGGACGAGCTGGCGCTGCGCGTCGACAGCCGCGAGCAGCAGCTGGAAGTGCTCGAGCAACTGCTCGGCGAGCGCCGTCTCAGCGAGGCCGAGTTCCTCTCCGGGCGGCCGGTGCTGCAGGGCTATATGTCCTCGCCGTTCGGCCGTCGGGTGCACCCGCTGACCGGGCGTTCGAGCATGCACAAGGGCGTCGACTTCGCTGCCAAGCCCGGCAGCGACGTGGTGGCGGTGGCCGCCGGGGTGGTGACCTTCTCCGGCAAGAAGAGCGGCTACGGCAATGTGGTGGAAATCAGCCACGCCGATGGCTACGTCACCCTCTATGCGCACAACCAGAGCAACAGCGTGCAGATCGGCGACCTGGTGCAGCGTGGCCAGACCATCGCCAAGGTCGGCCGCACCGGCCGCTCCACCGGCTACCACGTGCATTTTGAAGTCAGTAAGGATGGCCGCCAGGTCAATCCCGCGCTGTATATCGCCCGCGCCAGCGGCGTCGAGTGAGTTGCGTCTGAAAGGGGCGGCAACCGCCGTCGCTTGAATTCCTCGCATTCGCCCCAACCTATTGGCCCATGCCGCGCCGCCGCGCTTGTCCGGGGCGTGCGCGGCCTGCGCCATCACGCGGTAGCAATGGGCAGACAACGTCACTTTCCTCCCCGGCTTTTCCGGGTAGAATGCCCCCTTCGCCCGCAGCCACACTGGCTGCCAGGTCGCGATTTGCGCCGACCTCCATCCATTCGCCGGAAGATCCTGTCGATATGTTTGCGCCTCTGTTGAAAAAACTTTTCGGAAGCAAGAATGAGCGTGAAGTCAAACGCATGCTCAAGGCGGTGCAATCCGTCAACGCCCTCGAAGAGCAGATGATCGCCCTCTCGGACGAGCAGCTGCGCGGCAAGACCGAAGAGTTCAAGGCCCGCCTGGGTCAGGGCGAAACCCTCGATCAGTTGCTTCCCGAAGCCTTCGCCGTGGCCCGCGAGGCCGGCAAGCGGGTGATGGGCATGCGTCACTTCGATGTGCAGCTGATCGGCGGCATGACCCTGCACGAAGGCAAGATCGCCGAGATGCGCACCGGCGAGGGCAAGACCCTGGTGGGCACCCTGGCGGTGTACCTCAACGCGCTGTCCGGCAAGGGCACCCACGTGGTCACGGTCAACGAATACCTGGCCCGCCGCGACGCCAACTGGATGCGGCCGCTGTACGAGTTCCTCGGCCTGTCGGTGGGCATCGTCACCCCCTTCCAGCCGCCGGAAGAGAAGCGCGCCGCCTACGCCGCCGACATCACCTACGGCACCAACAACGAATTCGGTTTCGACTACCTGCGCGACAACATGGCCTTCAGCCTGGAGGACAAGTTCCAGCGCGAGCTGAACTTCGCCGTGATCGACGAAGTCGACTCCATCCTCATCGACGAGGCGCGTACCCCGCTGATCATCTCCGGTCAGGCCGAGGACAGCTCCAAGCTGTACATCGAGATCAACAAGCTGATCCCGCGCCTCAAGCAGCACATCGAGGAAGAGGAAGGCGTGGTCACCCAGGAAGGCCACTACAAGGTCGACGAGAAGTCGCGCCAGGTCGAACTCAACGAGCAGGGCCACCAGTACGTCGAGGAAATGCTCACCGACGCCGGCCTGCTGGCCGAGGGCGAGAGCCTCTATTCGGCGCACAACCTGGGCCTGTTGACCCACGTCTACGCCGGCCTGCGTGCACATACCCTGTTCCACCGCAACATCGAATACATAGTGCAGAACGGCCAGGTGATCCTGATCGACGAGCACACCGGCCGCACCATGCCCGGCCGCCGCCTGTCCGAAGGTCTGCACCAGGCCATCGAGGCCAAGGAGGGGGTGAACATCCAGGCCGAGAGCCAGACCCTGGCCTCGACCACCTTCCAGAACTACTTCCGCCTGTACAACAAGCTGTCCGGCATGACCGGTACCGCCGACACCGAGGCCTTCGAGTTCCGTCAGATCTACGGTCTCGACGTGGTGGTGATCCCCACCAACAAGGCCGTCGCCCGTAAGGACTTCAACGACCTGGTCTACCTGACCCAGGAGGAGAAGTACCAGGCGATCATCGCCGACATCAAGGAATGCCAGGCCCTGGGCCGGCCGATCCTGGTCGGCACCGCGTCGATCGAGGCGTCCGAGTACGTCAGCCAGCTGCTGAACAAGGAAAAGATCGAGCACAAGGTGCTCAACGCCAAGTACCACGACAAGGAAGCCGAGATCATCGCCCAGGCCGGGCGTCCCGGTGCGGTGACCATCGCCACCAACATGGCCGGTCGCGGTACCGACATCCTCCTCGGCGGTAACTGGGAGGTAGAAGTCGCCGCCCTGGAGAGCCCCTCCGACGAACAGATCGCGCAGATCAAGGCCGAGTGGCAGAAGCGCCACCAGCAGGTGATCGAGGCCGGCGGCCTGCATGTGATCGCCTCCGAGCGTCACGAGTCGCGGCGTATCGACAACCAGCTGCGCGGCCGTGCCGGTCGCCAGGGCGACCCGGGTTCCAGCCGCTTCTACCTGTCGCTGGAAGACAACCTGATGCGCATCTTCGCCTCGGACCGGGTGAAGAACTTCATGAAGGCCCTCGGCATGCAGTCCGGCGAGGCCATCGAGCACCGCATGGTCACCAACGCCATCGAGAAGGCCCAGCGCAAAGTGGAAGGGCGCAACTTCGACATGCGCAAGCAGCTGCTCGAGTTCGACGACGTGGCCAACGAGCAGCGCAAGGTGATCTACCACATGCGCAACAGCCTGCTGGCCGCGGAAAGCGTCGGCGAGACCATCGCCGAGTTCCGCGAGGAAGTGCTGAGCGCCGCGATCAACGGCCACATCCCGCCGCAGTCGATGCCCGAGCAGTGGGATGTCGCCGGCCTGGAGGCCACCCTGCAGAGCGACTTCGGCCTCAAGCTGCCGATTCAGCAGTGGCTCGACGAGGACGACAAGCTGTACGAGGAGACCCTGCGCGAGCGCATCCTCGCCGAGCTGCTGGCCGCCTACAACGAGAAGGAAACCCAGGCCAGCGCCGAGGCCCTGCGCACTTTCGAGAAGCAGATCCTGCTGCGCGTGCTGGACGACCTGTGGAAGGACCACCTGTCGACCATGGATCACCTGCGCCACGGCATCCACCTGCGCGGCTACGCGCAGAAGAACCCCAAGCAGGAATACAAGCGCGAGTCGTTCGCCCTGTTCCAGGACCTGCTGGAGTCGATCAAGCGCGACACCATCCGCGTGCTCTGCCATGTGCAGGTGCGCCGCGAAGACCCGGCCGAGGAAGAGGCGCGCCTGCGTCGCGAGGCCGAGGCCCTGGCCGAGCGCATGCAGTTCCAGCACGCCGAAGCCTCCGCCCTGGCCCAGCCGGAGGCGCTCGGCGAGGACGGCGACGTCGCCGTGGCCGCCGCGCCGGTGCGCGCCGAGCCCAAGGTCGGCCGCAACGAGCCCTGCCCCTGCGGCTCGGGCAAGAAGTACAAGCACTGCCACGGTCAGATCGGCTGACCGCTGGCCCGCAAGGGCCGCTTGCAGTAGAGGGCGCTTCGGCTATGCTGTCGCCGCCCTGACAACGCCGCGAACGGCCCAGCCGCTCGCGGCGTTTTACCATCTTCCCGACCGCCTACGCGGTCACCGAACACCTCAAAGGAGCGCACTCTATGGCTGTTGGTCTTGGCCCGCTGTCCACCCTGCACCCGGTTCCCGGCTTCGAGCTGGGCATCGCCTCGGCCGGCATCAAGCGCCCGGGGCGCAAGGATGTGGTGGTGATGCGCTGCGCCGAAGGTTCGCGCATCGCCGGGGTGACCACCACCAACGCCTTCTGCGCGGCGCCGGTGCTGGTGACCCGCGAGCGCCTGGGCGGCGAGGTGCGCTACTTGCTGACCAACACCGGCAACGCCAACGCCGGCACCGGCGCCGATGGCCTGGCGCGCGCCCGCCGTGCCTGCGCCCGGCTGGCCGAACTGACCGGGGTGGCCGAGGCGGCGGTGCTGCCGTTTTCCACCGGGGTGATCGGCGAGCCGCTGCCGGTGGAGAAGATCGAGTCCGCCTTGCAGGCGGCGCTGGACGATCTCAAGGAAGACAACTGGGTCAATGCCGCCACCGGCATCATGACCACCGACACCCTGCCCAAGGGCGCCAGCCGCCAGTTCCAACACGACGGCGTCACCGTCACCGTGACCGGCATATCCAAGGGCGCCGGGATGATCCGGCCGAACATGGCGACCATGCTCGGCTATATCGCCACCGACGCCAAAGTGGCCCGCGGCGTGCTGCAGGATCTGGTGCGCGACGCGGCGAACAAGTCGTTCAACCGCATCACCATCGACGGCGACACCTCGACCAACGACTGCTGCATGCTGATCGCCACCGGCCAGGCCGCCCTGCCGGAGATCGCCGAGGCCGCCGGCGAGCTGTTCGCCAAGCTCAAGCAGGCGGTGTTCGAGGTGTTCATGGAAGTGGCCCAGGCCATCGTCCGCGACGGCGAAGGGGCGACCAAGTTCGTCACCGTGCAGGTCAACGGCGGCGGCACCCACCAGGAATGCCTCGACGTAGCCTACGCCGTGGCCCACTCGCCACTGATCAAGACCGCGCTGTTCGCCTCCGACCCGAACTGGGGGCGCATCCTCGCCGCCGTCGGTTACGCCGGCGTGGCGCAACTGGACGTGAGCAAGATCGATGTGTTCCTTGGCGAGGTGTGCATCGCCAGCAAGGGCTGCCGCGCCGCCAGCTACACCGAGGAGCAGGGCGCGGCGGTGATGGCCCGCGAGGAGATCGGCATCCGCATCGAGCTGGGTCGCGGCAGCTGCAGCGAGACCATCTGGACCACCGACCTGTCCCACGAATACGTCAAGATCAACGCCGAATACCGCACCTAAGCAGCGGCAAGCTGCAAGCCATAAGCTGCAAGATAAGAGCCTGTGTACTTGACGCCGAGTCGGAGTCGATCCTCGCTTTAGCTTGTAGCTTGTAGCTTGTAGCTTGTAGCTGCTCCTCAGCCATTCCCGCGCCTCATGCCCCCATGACGCGCGGGAATTTGCCTTTCGGGGAGCGAACTTTTACCGTCTCTCGATCCCTTCCTCAAGCAATCCAAGGAGCATCGGCATGGCCCTGCAACTGGTGATCGGCGACAAGAACTATTCCTCCTGGTCGCTGCGCGCGGCCCTGGCCCTGGAACTGGCCGGCGAGCCCTACGACGAGGTGCAGGTGCGGCTCTACCAGCCGGACAGCCGCGCGCGCCTGCTCGAGCATTCGCCGACCGGCAAGGTGCCGGTGCTGCTGACCGAGGAAGGCCCGGTGTGGGACTCGCTGGCCATCGCCGAGTACCTCGCCGAGCGCTTTCCCGAGGCCCATCTGTGGCCGCGCGGCGAGTACGCCCGCGCGCTGGCGCGCAGCATCTGCGCGGAAATGCACAGCGGCTTCGCCGCGTTGCGCAGCCACCTGCCGATGGACCTGGCGCGCGACCAGGCGTTGACCGAGTTGCCCGACGCGGCCCAGGCCGACATCGACCGCATCTGCGCGATCTGGGCCGATTGCCGCGAGGGCTTCGGCCAGGACGGTCATTACCTGTTCGGCCACGCCAGCATCGCCGATGCCTTCTACGCGCCGGTGGCGGCGCGCCTGCGCAGCTACCGGGTGGTGCTGCCGACGACCGCGGCGGCCTATGTCGAGACGCTCTACCAGTGGCCGGCGTTCCAGCGCTGGTACCGGGCCGCCCTGCAGGAGCTGCAGGGGTGAAGCGCATCCATGTCGCGGCGGCGGTGATTCGCGGCGCGGACGGCCGCATCCTGATCGCCAAACGCCCGCCGGACAAGCACCAGGGCGGCCTGTGGGAGTTTCCCGGCGGCAAGGTGGAAGACGGCGAGGCGGTCGAGCGTGCCCTGGCCCGCGAGTTGGAGGAGGAGTTGGGCATCCGCCCGACGGCGCTGCGGCCGCTGATCCAGGTGCGCCACGACTACCCGGACAAGCAGGTGCTGCTGGATGTCTGGGAGGTCTCGGCATTCGCCGGCGAGCCCCATGGCGCCGAGGGCCAGCCGCTGGCCTGGGTCGGCGAGCGGCAATTGCTGGAGTACGAGTTTCCTGCCGCCAACGCGCCGATAGTCGCCGCGGCGCGCCTGCCCGAGCAGTACCTGATCACCCCCGACGGGCTGACGCCCGAGCAACTGCTCGCCGGCGTGCAGCGCGCCATCGCCGGCGGCACGCGGCTGCTGCAGCTGCGTGCGCCGAATCTGTTCGACGCCCAGTACCGCGACCTGGCGTTGGATATCCAGGGCCTGTGCGCCGGCAAGGCGCAGCTGATGCTCAAGGGCCCGGCGGAGTGGCTGGGAGATTTCCCCGCGGCTGGCTGGCACCTGAGCGCGGCGCAGCTGCGCAAGCATGCCGCCGGCGGCCGCCCTTTCCCTGATGGTCGCTGGCTGGCGGCCTCCTGCCACAGCGCCGAGGAACTGGCCCTGGCAACGCAGATGGGGGTGGATTTTGTCACCCTGTCGCCAGTGCAGGTGACAGCGACTCATCCCGAGGCACAGCCGCTGGGCTGGGAAGCCGCGAGCGAGATGCTCTCGGGCTTCAACCTGCCGGCTTATCTGCTGGGCGGTGTCGGCCCGACCGACATCGAACGCGCCTGGCAGGTGGGGGCTCAGGGCGTTGCCGGTATCCGCGCATTCTGGCCGCAGTAGGGTGTCGCGGGGCCGCCCAGGCCGTGCGCACCAAGCAGCTATCGCGGTATTCCTGGTGCGCGCGGCGCACCCTACAAGCTTCTGACCGCCTGCGACGTGGGGGCCTGGAGGTGACACCAGGCCGCACGCTGACACCCTACGGCTTGTCTGCCGCCTTCCACAGCACCTCGGCGACGCCCTGGCGCTTGCCGATTAGGCGTGCGGCGACGAACAGCAGGTCGGAGAGGCGGTTGACGTAGGCCAGACCCTCGGCGCGCAGCGGCTCCACCGCGTTGAGGTGCTGGCAGCGGCGTTCGGCGCCGCGGGCAATGCTGCGGCACAGATGGGCCTGGGCCACCAGGCGCGAGCCGCCGGGCAGGATGAAGTTCTCCAGCGGGCCGACCTCCTCGTTCCAGCGGTCGATGGCCGCCTCCAGGCGCTGCACTTCGCCGGCCTGCAGGGCCTGGTAGTCGGGCATCGCCAGTTCGCCGCCGAGGTCGAACAGGCGGTGCTGACAGGGCGCCAGCGTCTCGACCACCTCCATCAGGCCCGGCCATGTCGTGCTGGCTTCGGCCAACTCGGCCAGCAGCAGGCCGAGCTGGCTGTTGAGCGTGTCCAGCTCGCCCATGGCTTCGATGCGCGGGTGGTCCTTGGTCACCCGGCGGCCGTCGGCCAGGCCGGTCTCGCCCTTGTCGCCGGTGCGGGTGTAGATCTTGGAAAGGCGGTAGCCCATGTTCAGAGTCCTGTGCTGTCGGGGGCGGGGGCCAGCGGCAGGCGCAGGGTGAAGCAGGTGCCCTGGCCGGGCTTGGATTGCACTTCCATCTGCCCTTTGTGGTTGTTGGTGACGATGAAATAGGACACCGCCAGGCCCAGGCCGGTGCCCTGGCCGACTTCCTTGGTGGTGAAGAAGGGTTCGAAGATGCGCTTGCGCACCGCCTCGCTCATGCCGGTGCCGTTGTCCTCGACCTGCAGTTCGGCCCAGCTGCCGACCAGGCGCGTGCGCAGGACGATGCGCCCGGGTTCGCCGGGCGCGCTGCGCTGGTGGATGGCCTGGGCGGCGTTCTTCAGCAGGTTGAGCAGCACCTGCTCCAGCTCGTTGGCGGTGCCGGCCACCGCGCCCAGCTGCGGGTCGAAGTCGCGGACGATGTGCAGCGCCTTGAAGTCGAAGCTGTCGGTCAGATCGAAGTCGTTGCCGGCGATCTCCAGCGCCTGGTCGATCAGCGCCGGCAGCTGGCAGGGCGCCAGCTGGCGGTCGCTGCGCCGGCTGAAGCTGAGCATATGGCTGACGATCTTCGCCGCGCGCTGGCCGGCCTGCTGGATGCCGTCGAGCAGGCGCGGCACCTCGCGGGCCTCGAGGTAGCGGTCGATGCTTTCCAGGCACAGGCCGACCTGTTCGGCCTGTTCGCGGTTCTTTTCCAGTTCCGGCGACAGGCGCCGGCGGATGTTCTGCACGTTGTGCAGGATGGCGCCGAGCGGGTTGTTGATCTCGTGCGCCATGCCGGCGGCCAGGCCACCGACCGAGAGCATCTTCTCCGACTGCACCATCATTTCCTCCAGCGCCAGGCGCTGGGTGATGTCGTCGATACGAATCACCGCGCCGCGCCCGGCGCCGCCCATCAGCGGGTAGAAGGTCAGGGCGTAATGACGCGGCTCCTCGTCCTTGTGCCAGGTGACCCGCTCGATCTTCTCCACCCGGTGCTGCTCGGCGGTGCGCTTGAGCTGCGCCAGGAACGGCTTGAGCGGCGGGAAGGCGAGGAACACCGGCTGGTTCAACGCCTCGTCCAGGCGCGTACCGGAGAGCGCGCTGGCCTCCTGGTTCCACTGGGTGACGTAGAGCTGCTCGTCGAGGGCGATCAGCGCCGAAGGCATGGAGTCGATGATGCTGTTGAGGTAGTTCTGGAAACCGGTGAGCTTCTTCTCGATCTTGCTGCGCACCTGCACCTCCAGCTCCAGCTTGCGGTTGGAATGGCGGGTTTCCTCGGCCAGGCTCTGCGCCTGGTCGAAGGCGGCCTGGGCGTCGTCGCGGGCGCGGCTGAGCTGCTGCTCGCGCGCCTCCATGCGCATCAGCATGGTGTTGAAGGCGTCGGCCAGGCTGCCGATCTCGTCCTGGTTGCCGCGGGCGGCGCGCAGGGCGTAGTTCTCCTCGCGGGTGACCTGGCGCGACAGCTCCTCCAGCTTGCGGATCGGCCTGGTCACCAGGCGCCGGATCTGCCGCGCCACCAACAGCCAGAGCAGCACGCTGAGCGCCAGGATCGCCAGGCTGGCGGTCAGGGTGCCGGTGTAGAAGGCGCCGGGCAGTTCGCTGGAGGCCACCAGCAGCAGGGCGCCGGGGCGGCCGCTGGGGTGCGGCAGCTCGACCAGGTGGTTGGCGCGAAAGGCGGTCTCGCGCCAGTGCGGCAGCTGGCTGAGTTGCAACGGCACGTGCAGTTTCTCGCCGCGCTGCAGCTGCGCCAGGCTGACCCCGTTGCTGTCGTAGATCACCGCCGCGCGCAGCGGCGCGTAGTCGTCCAGGCGCTTGAGCAGGGCTTCGGCGGAGGCCGGCGAGTGCAGCGCCTGCTTGCTCAGCGCCGGGCTGGCGATCAGCCGGCCGAGGGTGTGCAGGGCCTGCGGCGCCATGCTCTCCTGGGTGATCCAGTAGGCGGCGCTGATAAAGGCCAGGTTGGCGATCAGCAGCACCGCGGCGAGCAGCACCAGCAGCGCGGCGAGCAGCTTGCGGCCGACCGGCAGGTTGTCGAGGTGCTGACGCAGTCGCATGGGGCTATCGCTGTGACGGGCGGGAAGGGCAGGTTAGCGCGGCCGGGCGGCCATTGCCACGCCGGGATCGGGCGCTTGCGCAAGGCCGTAGGGTGGACATGCCGCAGCGCGGCTTGTCCACAGGGACGGGCGATGGTGGACAAGGCTTCGCCATGTCCACCCTACGTGAGTCGTCAGTCCAGGGGCAGGCCGCGCGCGCCGAGGTGCGCCAGCAGGCGCTGCTGCAGGTGCTGCAGGTGCGGCAGCTGCAGGTCGTGGCGGCGGGCGGCGGCGCAGGCATGGCCGAGCAGGTAGGCGATCTCGGTGCGGCGGCCCTGGGCCACGTCCTGGTGCATGGAGGAGTAGTTGGCCGCGGTGGCCTCGATCACCCGCTGCACTTCCCCGTGCAGCTGCTCGGCCGCCGCCGGCTGGCCGCAGCGCTGCAGCAGCTCGCTCAGCTCGGCGCAGAGCGTGGCGACCTCGGCCGGGTGGTCGCGCAGGCCGCCGTTGCGGCAGTCATGCAGCACGCTCAGCGGGTTGATCGCGCAGTTCAGCGCCAGCTTGCGCCACAGCCGGGCGAGGATGTCCGGGCTCCACTGATGGGGAATGCCGGCGCGTTCGAGTTCGTCGAGCCAGGGCGGCGGCAGCGGGTCGGCCGGATCGCCCAGCCAGGTGTGGCCGTTGCCGGCGAACACCACCTGGAAGTCGGCCTGGCGAAACGCGCCCTCGGTGCTGGAGGCGAACAGGCAGCGCTGCTGCGGCAGGCGCTGGGCCACCGCGTCCTGGCTGCCCAGGCCGTTCTGCAGCAGCAGCAACTCGCCATCGGCGGCCAGGCGCGGCGCCAGTTCGGCGGCCGCGGCCTCGGCATCGTAGGCCTTGCAGGCCAGCAGCAGGCGGTGGATCGGCGCATCGGCCTGCGGCAGTTCGGCGGGAATGGCGTAGCGGCGGGCCTCGCCGCGCTCGACCAGGGTCAGGCCGCCGGCCTGCTGGTAGGCCGCCAGGCGTTCGCGATTACGCAGGATCAGCCGTACCGGCAGGCCGGCGCGGGCCAGGCGGGCGGCCCACAGGCTGCCCAGGCTGCCGGCGCCGAGAACGTGCCAGGTCACGGCAGCGGCAGGCGCATGGCGGCGACCCGGCCGCTGGCGTAGGACTCGGCCAGCAGGCTTTCGGCGTGGCGGATCAGCTGTTCCGGATCGGTGGGCAGGGCCTTGGCGTCCAGGCCCACCAGGCTGATGCCGGCCTTGAGCGTGACAAAGCCTTCGCTGGTCTTGAACGCCTTGAGGTTGAGGCCCTCGTGCAGGCGCTTGAAGCTGCTCGGCGAGCATTCGTGGAGGTCTTCGAGCAGGGTGATCAGGCCGAAGTGGTTGTCGTCCAGGCGGGTCAGCACGTCCAGCGGCCGCACCAGTTGCTGCAGGCGCCGGGCCACGCCGTGCAGCAGCTCGTTGTAGAAGCGGTCGCCGAACTTGCGGTGCAGCTGGCCGGCCTCCGGCAGGCCGATCAGCAGGTAGCACACCGCGCCGCCGCGCGACTCCACCTGGCGCAGGCTGTCGGCCAGCTTCTGCCGCAGGTAGCGCGGGTTGCCCAGGCCGGTGAGCGGGTCGACCAGGTTGCGCCGCTCCAGGCTGGCGATGTTCTGCGTCAGCAGGCGGTTTTCCTGCAGCAGGCGCTGCAGGGTGTTGCACAGGCGGTCGGCGGCGTAGACCCGCGGCACCAGTTGCTCGTTCATCGCCGCCTTGCTGATGAAGTCGTCGACGCCGCGATCGAAGGCCTCGCCCAGCACGTTCTCGCCCTCCTTGCCGGTGAGCAGGATGACGTAGGTGTAGTGATCGGCCGTCTCGTCCAGCTGGCGCACCCGCGCGGTCAGCTCCAGGCCGTCTATCTCGGGCATCAGCCAGTCGGCCAGGAGGACGCTGGCGGGACGCTGTTCGAGCAGCTGCAGGGCCTCGGCGGCGCTGCTGGCGAAGCGCACGTCCTGGTAGCCGGCCTGGCTCAGGGCGCGGCCGATCATGGCGCTGGAGAACTTGGCGTCGTCCACCACCAGGATGCTGAGATGGGGGTTGGGCATGGGCAGGCTCGCGACAGGGAGGAAGGACGCCAAACGGCGTGGATCAGTCCGGTTATAATGGGCCCGCCATAGTTATCGTCAAGTCAGGCGCGTTCACTCCGTGAAGGGGATCGCGCCGTCCATCAGGAGCAAGCCCATGCCTTCGTTCGACGTGGTGTCGGAACTGGACAAACACGAACTGACCAACGCGGTCGACAATGCCGTCAAGGAACTCGATCGCCGTTTCGATCTGCGCGGCAAGTGCAGCATCGAAAGCAAGGACAAGACCCTCACCCTGACCGCCGAGGCCGAGTTCATGCTCGAGCAGGTGCTCGACATCGTGCGCAGCAGCCTGATCAAGCGCAAGATCGACTGTCAGTGCATGGAAGCCAAGGAGGCCTACGCCTCCGGCAAGGTGATGAAACAGGAGGTGACCTTCCGCGAGGGCATCGACAAGGAGCTGGCGAAGAAGATCGTCGCCCATATCAAGGACGCCAAGCTCAAGGTGCAGGCCGCCATCCAGGGCGAGCAGGTGCGCATCACCGGCAAGAAGCGCGATGACCTGCAGGAGGCCATCGCCCTGCTGCGTGGTCACGATTTCGGCATGCCGCTGCAGTACAACAACTTCCGCGATTGAACCTTTGCCGCCTAGCGGCGTCGCAACGCAGGATTGATAGCATTCTGACCGCCATGGCATGCCATGGCGGTGTCGTTTCATGCACAGGAAACAGGAGTACCCCATGGAGATGAACGTCGACGAACTGGTGAAGATGTCGGAGGCCTGGCTGCCGGTGGTGCTGGAGTACAGCGGCAAGCTGACCCTGGCGCTGATCACCCTGCTGATCGGCTGGTGGCTGATCGGCCGACTGACCGCCAGCATCGGGCGTCTGCTCGAGGCGCGGCGCGTGGATCGGGCGCTGAGCAGCTTTATCGGCAGCCTGGTCAGCATCGTGCTGCGCATTCTGCTGTTGATCAGCGTGGCCTCGATGATCGGCGTGGAGACCACCTCCTTTATCGCCATGATCGGTGCCGCCGGCCTGGCCATCGGCCTGGCCCTGCAGGGCAGCCTGGCCAACTTCGCCGGCGGCGTGCTGATCATGCTGTTCCGCCCGTTCCGCGCCGGCGACTGGATCGAGGCGCAGGGCGTGTCCGGCAGCGTCGACAGCATCCAGATCTTCCACACCACGCTGAAGACCGCCGACAACAAGGTGGTGATCGTGCCCAACGGCAGCCTGTCCAACGGCCACATCACCAACTATTCGCGCGAGCCGCGCCGGCGTGCCGACATCAACATCGGCATCGACTACTCCAGCGACATCAAGCGCGCCCGCGAAGTGCTGCTGGAGATCGCCAAGGACCCGCGCGTGCACCTCGATCCGGCGCCGGTGGTGTTCGTCACCGGTCTGGGCGACAGCGCGGTCAACCTGTCGCTGCGGGTGTGGGTGGCCACCGCCGATTTCTGGCCGGTGACCTTCGAGTTCACCGAGCTGGCCAAGGAGCGCCTGACCGCCGCCGGCATCGGCATCCCCTTCCCGCAGCGGGTGGTGCACCTGGCCAAGGCCGACTGAGGCGTAGCGGATGGAAAAAGCCCCGGCAGGTCCGGGGCTTTTTTCTGTCTGGCGATCAGGCTTTTTCCGCCGGCGCTACCGGCGTGTCGCCGTTGGGCTGGCGGCGGTCGCGGCCCCACTGCAGGGCGATCAGGATCAGCGTGGGGATGCCGAGCAGCGCCGTGGCGAGGAAGAAGTGGGCGTAGCCGAGCTTCTCCACCATCACTCCGGAGTAGCCGCCGATCAGACGCGGCAGCAGCAGCATGATGGAGCTGAGCAGGGCGTATTGGGTGGCGGAGAACTTCAGGTTGGTCAGGCTCGACAGGTAGGCGACGAAGGCCGCGGTGGCCAGGCCGGCGCTGAAGTTGTCGCAGCTGATGGTGACGATCAGCATGTTCAGGTGCGGGCCCATGCCCACCAGCAGCATGAACAGCAGGTTGGTCGCCGCCGAGGCGAAGGCGCCGATCAGCAGGATCGGCATGATGCCGAAGCGCACGATCAGCAGGCCGCCCATGCCGGCGCCGAGCAGGGTCATGACCAGGCCGAACAGCTTGCTGACGCTAGCGATCTGATCCTTGGAAAAGCCCTGGTCGATATAGAAGACGTTGGCCATCACCCCCATCACCGTGTCGGACAGCCGGTAGGTGGCGATCAGGCCGAGCAGCAGCAGGGCCTGCCAGCGGTAACGCAGGATGAAGTCGTTGACCGGGGTTAGCACCGGCGCCAGGCTGCGCCGGCCCATGGCCGACAGGCACAGCGCGGTGAGGATGGTGTAGAGCAGGGCGCGCAGGAAGGCGCGGTCTTCCAGCAGCAGGTCGAGCAGGCTGGCCTCGCCGCGCAGCACGCTGGCGAAGTCGGTGTGGAAGAACTGGGTGAACATCGCCGGCACCGACACCAGCAGCACGATCAGCACCAGCACCGAGAGAATCTGCCGCACGAAGCCGTACTTGGCTGCTGCCAGCTGGGTCTTCAGCGGCACCGGCGGCTCGCGCATCCACAGGCTGGTGAGCAGGCCGGGCAGCATCAGCAGGGCGAACACCAGGTAGGTGCCGGCCCAGGCGCTGTGCTTGTACAGCTGCGCGGTGGAACCGAAGCCCTCGGCGAAATACAGCGCGCCGGCGGTGGCGAGCAGCGCGGCGACCCGGTAACCGGCCATGTAGGCGGCGGCCAGGGCGGCCTGACGGGTGTCGTCGACGATCTCCAGGCGGTAGGCGTCCACCGCGATGTCCTGGGTGGCCGAGGCGAAGGCCACCAGCACCGCCAGGGCGATCAGCCAGCTGAGCTGGGTCTGTGGGTCGAAGCTGGCCATGCCGACCAGGCCGACGGCGATCAGGCTCTGCGCCAGCACCAGCCAGGAGCGGCGCCGGCCCAGCTTGCCCAGCAGCGGCAGGCGCCACTGGTCGAGCATCGGCGCCCACACCCATTTGAAGGCGTAGGCCAGGCCGATCAGGCTGGCGAAGCCGATGGTCTCGCGGGCCACGCCGGCTTCGCGCAGCCACACCGACAGGGTGGAGAACACCAGCATGTAAGGCAGGCCGGCGGCGAAGCCGAGCAGGAGCAGTGCCAGGGTGGCGGGGCTGGCATAGGTGGCGAGGGCTTCTCGCCAGGATTTGCGTGGCATCGGGCTCGAATCTGGGGAACGGGTGATAGCGCGCACTCTAACCGCTGTGCTCCATCGGGCGCCAGCCGTGCCGACGGATATCCACCCGTTCGTTCAGGATGGCGACGCCCTCGGCGCGCAGGCGCGCGCGCTGCTCGTTGCCGGCCGGCGTGCCGACGGCCAGGCTCAGGCGTCCGCCGGCGCCGAGCACCCGGTGCCAGGGCAGCGCGGTGCCCTCCGGCAACTGGCCGAGGGTGCGCCCGACCCAGCGCGCGGCGCGGCCCAGGCCGGCCAGTCGGGCCAGCTCGCCGTAGCTGACCACCTTGCCCGCCGGCACCTGCGCCAGCACCAGGTACAGCGCTTCGCGCCGGGCCTCGGCGCTTGCCGCTGGTGGGGCCGGCCATGCAGACTCCATTGCGTCCACTTCATCCATATCGGTTGTGCTCATCATGCTGCCGCGTCTGTTGCTCGCCTTCGTCCTTTATACCCTGGCCGCGCCGCTGTGGGCCGACACCGTGTGGCTCGACAACGGCGACCGCCTCAGCGGCGAGATCGTCCTGCTCGACGGCGGCAAGCTGGCGCTGAAGACCAAGTACGCCGGCCAGGTGCTGATCGACTGGAAGGATATCGACACCCTGAGCTCGGACAAACCCCTGCTGCTGCGCCGCCAGGGCTTCGACAGCGAGCTGAGCAAGACCCTGGCGGCCGCCGGCGCCGGCATGGTGCGGGTGGAGGGCGAGCGCAGCCAGGTGCTGCCGCTGGCCGAGATCACCCGCCTGGTGCCGCCGCGGCCGCTGCTGGTGGATCGCGTCTGGGAGGGCAACCTCGACGCCAAGCTGGATATGGAGCGCAACGACAGCAAGGTCGACGAGTGGAAGCTCAAGGGCAACACGCGCGTCGAGCATGGGCGCTGGCGCCACGTGCTGAGCGGCGAGCTGGAGCACGAGACCAAGAACGGCGAGAAGGTCGACGACAACTGGGAGCTGGAGTACGACCTCGACCGCTTCTTCAGCGAGCACTGGTTCTGGCGGGTGGGGGTGGAGCAGAGCGAGGACGAGTTCGAGTCCATCGAGCGCCAGCGCATCCTCGGCACCGGCCCGGGCTACCGCTTCTGGGACGACGAGCTGGGCCGCTTCGACCTGATCGCCCAGTTCAACCGGGTGCGGCTGGAGTCGGACATCGTCGATCTGGCCTTCGACACCACCTCGCTGGAGCTGGACTACAAGCGCCTGCTGTGGGGCACGCGGCTGGAGTTCTATGCCAACGCCGAGCTGCAGATGCCGCATATCGACGCCATCGACTACGTGCTCGACAGCGAATTCGGCCTGCGCTACCGCCTCAACCAGTGGGCGCGGCTGTCGCTGCTGTACGAACTCGACCAGTTGCGCGGCCAGGGCCAGACCATCTCGGATCGCCATTACCTGATCGGCGTCGGCGTGGGCTGGTGATGCCGCCCGGCGCAGCGCCGCCCGGCGGAAAAAGCTGAACTCTGCCGGCCGATGCCGGTCAGCTCTTGCTCTGGCGTCGGGCTTGCGCATAATGCCCGGCTTTTCGCCCCATCAGAGCTCAGTTGTCCTCGTTATGTCGCGTTCGCTACCGCTTTCCCTGCTCAGCCTGAGCCTCGCGTTGCTCAGTTCCACCGCCGCCGCCGACACCGTCTGGCTGAAGAACGGCGACCGCCTGACCGGCACCATCAAGTTCTACGACGGCAACAAGTTGCTGCTCGAGACCGACTATGGCGGCGCCATCGCCCTGGACTGGAAGAAGATCGCCACCCTGGAGAGCGAGCAGGCGCTGCTGATCAAGCAGGACGACTTCAATGGCGAGCGCGCCAAGTCGCTGCAGGCCGCCGAGCCGGGCAAGGTGACCCTGGCCAATGGCGACGTGCCGAAGACCGTGGAGTTGAGCGAGATCGCCCAGATCATCAAGCCCAAGCCGCTGGTGGAGGATTTCACCTGGAAGGGCAACGTCGACCTGGCGCTGGATTACAAGCGCGCCGAGAGCGACACCGACGACTACGACGTCGACGTCAAGACCCAGGCCCGTCACGGCTGGTGGCGGCACAACGCGCAGGCCGAGTACAACCGCGAGCTGAAGGACGATGTGGTCAGCACCGACAACTGGAGCGCCGAGTACGCCCTCGACCGCTTCCTCACCGAGCAGTGGTTCTGGCAGGGGCGCTTCGAGTACAAGCGCGACCGCATCGAGGAGCTGGAGCGTCAGCGCACCCTGGGTACCGGTCCCGGTTACCAGTTCTGGGACAACGAACTGGGCGCCTTCTCCGTCGCCACCCTGGCCAACCGCAGCGACTACGTCTACAGCAATGGCGAGCAGGACCGCTTCTACGCGCTCAGCGTCAAGTGGGACTACAACCGCTACCTGATCGGCAAGGCGGTGGAACTGTTCAGCGTCGGCGAAGTGGGCAAGCCGCTGGAAGGCGTCGCCGACTACACCCTGGATGCCGAGGTCGGCCTGCGCTACAAGGTCACCGACTGGGCTTCGCTGAACATGAAGGCGGAAAAGGACATCGTCAGCGGCGCCGAGGGCGAGCTGGACGAGACCCGCTACAGCCTGGGCTTCGGCGTCGGCTGGTAAGCGCCCGGCGCAGTGGCCGAGCACGAAAAAGCCCGCGATAGTCGCGGGCTTTTTCGTGGTGGCGACTCAGTCGGTCTCTTCGAGGCTTTTGTTGTTCCAGCCGGCGCCGCCGGGGAGCAGCAGGTTGAGCAGCAGGGCGCTGACGGCGCACAGGGAAATCCCCGACAGGGCGAATTCCTTGCCGCCGATCACCATGCCGCCGATGCCGAAGACCAGGGTGACCGAGACGATGATCAGATTGCGCGCCTCGGACAGGTCGACCTGGTGGCGGATCAGGGTGTTGAGGCCGACCACCGCGATGGAACCGAACAGCAGGCAGAGGATGCCGCCCATCACCGGCACCGGAATGCTCTGCAGGGCGACGCCGAACTTGCCGACGAAGGCCAGGGCGATGGCGAACAGCGCGGCCCAGGTCATGATCTTCGGGTTGTAGCTCTTGGTCAGCATCACCGCGCCGGTCACTTCGGCGTAGGTGGTGTTGGGCGGGCCGCCGAACAGGCCGGCGGCCGAGGTGGCCAGGCCGTCGCCGAGCAGGGTGCGGTGCAGGCCCGGCTTCTTGACGAAGTTCTTGCCGGTGACGCTGCCGATCGCCACCACCCCGCCGATATGCTCGATGGCAGGCGCCAGCGCTACCGGCACCATGTACAGGATGGCGCCCCAGTGCAGCTCGGGCGCGACGAAGCTGGGCAGCGCCAGCCAGGGCGCGCTCGCCACCGCGCTGCTGTCGATCACCCCGAGCACGGCGGCGATCAGGCAGCCGACGGCGATGCCGGCGAGGATCGGCACCAGGCGGAAGATGCCGCGGCCGAGCACGGCGACCAGCAGGGTGGTGAGCAGCGCCGGCATCGAGATCAGCATGGCGGTGGCATAGGGCACCAGCTCGACGCTGCCGTCGCCGGCCTTGCCCATGGCCATGTTCACCGCCACCGGCGACAGGGCCAGGCCGATGGAGATGATCACCGGGGCGATCACCACCGGCGGCAGCAGGCGGTCGATGAAGCTGGGGCCGCGCAGTTTGACCAGCACCGAGAGCAGGATGTAGACCAGGCCGGCCGCCATCACCCCGCCGAGCACCGCGGGCAGGCCGAACTCGCCCTTGGCCGCCAGAATCGGCGCGATGAAGGCGAAGCTGGAGGCCAGAAACACCGGCACCTGGCGCTTGGTCACCAGTTGGAACAGCAGGGTGCCGAGGCCGGCGGTGAACAGCGCGACGTTGGGGTCCATGCCGGTGATCAGCGGCATCAGCACCAGGGCGCCGAAGGCCACGAAGAGCATCTGCGCGCCGGAGAGGCCCTGGCGCCAGAGCGGATCGTTGAATTCCGTTTGCGACATGTTCAGGCGTCCTTCTGCTTGGTGCCGAAGATCTTGTCGCCGGCATCGCCCAGGCCGGGGATGATGTAGCCGTGCTCGTTCAGGCGCTCGTCGATCGAGGCGGTGAAGATGGTCACCTCGGGGTGGGCCTTCTCGACCGCTTGGATGCCTTCGGGCGCGGCGACCAGCACCATGGCGCGGATATCCTTGCAGCCGGCCTTCTTCAGCAGGTCGATGGTGGCGACCAGCGAGCCGCCGGTGGCCAGCATCGGGTCGATGATCAGCGCCAGGCGCTCGTCGATCTCCGGTGCCAGTTTCTCCAGGTAGGTGTGCGCCTCCAGGGTTTCCTCGTTGCGCGCCACGCCCACGGCGCTGACCTTGGCCCCGGGAATCAGGCTGAGCACGCCGTCGAGCATGCCGATGCCGGCGCGCAGGATGGGCACCACGGTGATCTTCTTGCCGGCGATCTTCTCCACCTGCACCGCGCCGGCCCAGCCCTGGATCTCGTAGCTTTCCAGCGGCAGGTCGTTGGTCGCCTCGTAGGTCAGCAGCGCGCCCACTTCCTGGGCCAGTTCGCGGAAGTTCTTGGTGCTGATGTCGGCGCGGCGCATCAGGCCGATTTTGTGACGGATCAGCGGGTGGCGGATCTCGCGAGTGGGCATGGGCTGGGATCTCCAACGGGGCTCTGGGAAAAATCGCGTTAGATTAAAGCATTGCTTATGCCGAGTGGTGGGTGACTGACGGGTCAGTGCGCCGCGCGAGCGGCCTCGGCTACGCTGGTCAGGCGAGGCTTGGCAAGTGCGCCGCAGCTCTGTACCTTTGCCCGCTTTTATTTGACTGATCGCTCAGCTTTTGCCGCCGATCGCCGCTCATTCCATCAGCCCGACCAAGAGAGAACGCCCCATGTCCGCCGATCTCGCGCACATTCGCCAAGTCATGGCGGAAGCCGACTGCCTGTTCACCGAAGCCGAGGTGGAAGCGGCCATCGACCGCGTCGCCGCCCAAATCAACGCCGAACTGGCCGAACGCAACCCGGTGGTGTTCTGCGTGATGAACGGCGGCCTGATCTTCTCCGGCAAGCTGCTGCCCAAGCTGGCCTTCCCGCTGGAGGCGTCCTACCTGCACGCCACCCGCTACCGCAACGAGACCAGCGGCGGCGAGCTGTTCTGGAAGGCCAAGCCGGAAGTCTCCTTTATCGACCGCGACGTGCTGATCATCGACGACATCCTCGACGAAGGGCACACCCTCGGCGCGATCATCGATTTCTGCCGCCACGCCGGCGCCCGTGCGGTGCATACCGCGGTGCTGATCGACAAGGAACACCAGCGCAAGGCGCGCCCGGACCTCAAGGCCGACTACGTCGGCCTGCAGTGCATCGACCGCTATATCTTCGGCTACGGCATGGACTACAAGGGCTACTGGCGCAACGCCGCCGGCATCTACGCGGTCAAGGGGCTGTAAGCGCACCGCTCGGCGCGGCTCGTAAGTATCGGCGCGCCGTCGTAGGGTGCGCCGCGCGCACCGCCGCTACCGATTGTCCTCGAACAGCCATCGTTCTGCGGATATCCGCTTGAGGTTCGCCACGGCTGGTGCGCATAGCTCACCCTACGGGCTTGTCCCCAGCCAGCGCAGCGCCTTCTGCCGCGCCTGCGCCAGGTCGCGCACATAAGCCAGTTCGCCGGCGCGCCGGTGCACCCCGGCGCGGCGCAGCTGCAGGCGCACCTGCGCGGTCGGGCCGCTGAGGATCAGCGCCACGCCCTGCTGGCGGTAGTCGCGCAGCACGTTGTCCAGCGCGGCGATGGCGGTCATGTCCAGCAGCGGCACCGCGCTGATATCGACTATCACCACGCGCACCCCCGGGGCGAAGCGGCGCAGCACGCTCAGCGCCTTCTCCGCCGCGCCGAAGAACAGCGGCCCGCGAATGGCATAGGCCAGCACGTGCTCGGGCAGGTCCTGCAGGGCCTGGCGTTGCTGCCGGCTCAGCGCGGCGGTGTCGGTCAGCTCGCTCATGCGCTTGATGAACAGCCCGGCGGCCAGCAGCAGGCCGACGCCGACCGCCAGCACCATGTCGAACAGCACCGTCAGCAGCAGGCAGGTGAGCAGCACCAGCACGTCGCCGCGCGGGGCGATGCGCAGGGTGTGGGCCACATGCTGTGGCTCGCTCATGTTCCACGCCACCACCAGCAGCAGGGCCGCCAGCGCCGCCATCGGCAGGTAGCTGAACAGCGGCGCCAGCAGCAGGATGGCGGCCAGCACCACGCCGGCGTGAATCAGCGCCGCCAGCGGCGAGAAGGCGCCGGCGCGCACGTTGGCGGCGGTGCGGGCGATGGCCGCGGTGGCGGTGATGCCGCCGAAGAAGGGCGCGGCCAGGTTGCCCAGGCCCTGGCCGATCAGCTCGGCATTGGGGTCGTGCTTGCTGCCGCTCATGCCGTCGGCGACCACGGCGCAGAGCAAGGATTCGATGGCGCCGAGCATGGCGATGGCGAAGGCCGGCGCCAGCAGCTGGCGGATCAGCTCGAAGGACAGCGGCAGCGGCTGGCCGTCTGCGCCGGGCAACTGCCAGGGCAGGCCCGGGCTGGGCAGCAAGGGCGGGATGCCGGGGTGCTCGACGCCGTCGAGGGTATAGCTGAAGCGTTCGCCCAGTGTCGCCACCGGCAGGCCGAGGCGTTCCAGGGCGAGGGCGAGCAGGGCGCCGACGGCCAGGGCGACCAGGTGCGCGGGAATCTTCGGCGCCAGGCGCGGCCACAGCAGCAGGGTGGCCAGGCAGATGGCACCGACCAGGCTGTCGCCCGGCTGCAGGCTGGGCAGCGCGCTGGCCAGCAGGGCGAGCTGCTGCAGCAGGTGCTGCGGGGTTTCGGCCAGTTCCAGGCCGAGCAGGTCCTTGAGCTGCAGGATGGCGATGACGATGCCGATGCCGGCGGTGAAGCCCAGGGTCACCGGATAGGGCACGAACTCGATCAGGCGTCCGGCGCGCAGCAGGCCCAGGGTGATCAGGATGACGCCGGCCAGCAGGGTGCACAGCAGCAACCCGCCCAGACCATATTGCTGGGTGATCGGCAGCAGGATCACCACGAAGGCCGCGGTCGGCCCGGAGATATTGAAGCGCGAGCCGCCGCACAGGGCGATCAGCGGCGCGGCGACCAGTACGGTGTACAGGCCGTGTTGCGGCGCCACGCCGACCGCGATGGCCAGCGCCATGGCCAAGGGGATGGCGATGATGCCGACCGTCAGTCCGGCGCTCAGGTCGCCGCGCAGGGCCTTCCAGGAGTAGCCGGCGCGCAGGGTCTGGCGCCAGGCGGCGAACAGCGGCAGGGAGTGGCGTGGCATGGTGGCTCCGGAATGGCTCGGCGCATTATAGGAGCGGCGCGCCGTGCGGCGGCATGACCTAGGTCGGCTGTTGCGTCGAATGTTCGCGTGCTAGCCTGCGCGGCTGCGCGTTGAGCCGCGCGCGGCGCGGCGGTAAACTGCCGGCCCTCTGTAATGCTGGCGGGAGCGGGCGATGCGTAAAGACAAGAAGCAGGTGATTGGCGAAGAAATCAGCGACGACTCGATCAAGCTGTTCCTGGCGGTGGAGCCGGCCGACGCTACGCCACCCTCGCTGCACAAGCTGATCAAGGCTTATCGCGGTCTGCGCATCGACGACTTCGAGCGCTTCGTCGGCTTCTTCGTCACCGCCGGCTACGACCTGGCGGCCACCGACGCGCAGGGCCACGACTTCGTCGCCCTGATCCAGGATCAGCGCAACGCCGAACCCTATATCGAGGTGATCAAGGCCGCGCGCGCCAGCTGATCCTGCAGTCGGGCGGGCATGCCGAAGGCTTGTCCGCCGTCCTTGGTGGACAAGGCTGCGCCATGTCCTACCTACGCTTTCTCCCGGGCTTCCGGGCAATAAAAAACCGGCCACGAGGGCCGGTTTTTCAAGAACCTGTCGCGATTAGGCGGCAGCAGCTTCGCCCAGCGCCTTGATGTGCGCGTTCAGGCGGCTCTTGTGACGAGCGGCTTTGTTCTTGTGGATGATGCCCTTGTCGGCCATGCGGTCGATGACCGGAACGGCCAGGGTGTAGGACGACTTGGCAAGCTCGAGGTCTTTGGCGTCGATAGCCTTGACCACGTTCTTGATGTAGGTACGGACCATGGAGCGCAGGCTGGCGTTATGGCTACGGCGCTTCTCAGCCTGTTTGGCGCGTTTTTTGGCAGAAGGTGAGTTGGCCACCGTCAAGCTCCTCGAAAACTGGGGGGTTACGACAAATAAGGCCGCGAATCATGCCGACCCCCTGGGCATCTGTCAAGCCCGCTGGCGCTTTCCCGTGCTGGCCTGACCAATGGCGGCTCGCTACACTCGACGCCTTCGCGCGCCGGCGGATTGTCCAGCGGCGCGCCCGTTTGCGGGAAATCGAGTCACTTCATGAATCTGCTCAAATCCCTGGCCGCGGTCAGTTCCCTGACCATGGTCTCGCGCGTGCTGGGTTTCGTGCGCGACACCATCATCGCTCGCACCTTCGGCGCCGGGGTGGCGTCGGACGCCTTCGTGGTGGCCTTCAAGCTGCCCAACCTGCTGCGCCGCATCTTCGCCGAGGGGGCGTTCTCCCAGGCCTTCGTGCCGATCCTGGCCGAGTACAAGATGCAGCAGGGCGAGGAGGCCACGCGCACCTTCGTCGCCTACGTCTCGGGCTTGCTGACCCTGGTGCTGGCGCTGGTCACCGCCATCGGCGTGCTGGCCGCACCCTGGATCGTCTGGGCCACCGCGCCGGGGTTCGCCGATGAGGCCGAGCGCTTCGAGCTGACCGTCGACCTGCTGCGGGTGACCTTCCCCTATATCCTGCTGATCTCGCTGTCGTCGCTGGCCGGCGCCATCCTCAACACCTGGAACCGCTTCTCGGTGCCGGCCTTCGTGCCGACCCTGCTGAACGTCAGCATGATCGGCTTTTCCGTCTTCCTGACGCCCTATTTCGACCCGCCGATCATGGCCCTGGGCTGGGCGGTGCTGGTCGGCGGCCTGCTGCAGCTGCTCTGGCAACTGCCGCATCTGAAGAAAATCGGCATGCTGGTGCTGCCGCGCCTGAGTGTTGGCGACCTCGGCGTGTGGCGCGTGCTCAAGCAGATGGGGCCGGCGATCTTCGGCGTGTCGGTGAGCCAGATCTCGCTGATCATCAATACCATCTTCGCTTCCTTCCTGGTCGCCGGCTCGGTGTCCTGGATGTACTACGCCGACCGCCTGATGGAACTGCCCTCGGGCGTGCTCGGCGTGGCCCTGGGCACCATCCTGCTGCCGGCGCTGTCGAAGACCTACGCCAGCCGCGACCGCGAGGAGTACCGCCGTCTGCTCGACTGGGGCCTGCGCCTGTGCTTCCTGCTGGTGCTGCCCAGCGCCCTGGCCCTGGCGGTGCTGGCCGAGCCGCTGACCGTGTCGCTGTTCCAGTACGGCAAGTTCACCGCCAGCGACGCGCTGATGACCCAGCAGGCGCTGATCGCCTATTCCATCGGCCTGCTCGGCATCATCCTGGTGAAGATCCTGGCGCCCGGCTTCTATGCCCAGCAGAACATCAAGACGCCGGTGAAGATCGCCGTGGTGACCCTGGTCTTCACCCAGTTGATGAACCTGGTGCTGGTCGGCCCACTGGCGCACGCCGGCCTGGCCCTGGCGATCAGCCTGGCGGCCTGCCTGAACGCCGGGTTGCTGTACTGGCAGCTACGCCGCGCCGATATCTTCCGGCCGCTGCCGGGCTGGGGCCTGTTCCTGCTCAAGCTGGTGCTGGCGGTGACGGCGATGGTGGCGGTGCTGCTGGGCCTGCTGCAGATCATGCCGGCCTGGGCCGAGGGCGACATGCCGCTGCGCCTGCTGCGTCTCGGCGCGCTGGTGGTCGCCGGGCTGTTGGTCTACTTCGGCATGCTGCTGCTTCTCGGTTTCCGCCTGCGCGACTTTGCCCGGCGGACGTCGTAGTTGTTGTAGGGGGCGCCGTGCGCAGCATCAGGCCGGTGCAGGCGCGATGCGCACGGCGCACCCTAGGATTCCAGGCGTCGCGATGCCTGTTGTGCATGGCGTGCTGTGCGTATAATCGGCCACTTTGTGAACAAGAAGCGTGCTATGCAGCTGGTTCGAGGTCTTCATAACCTGCAGCCCCAGGCGCGGGGCTGCGTGGTCACCATCGGTAATTTCGACGGCGTTCATCGTGGGCACCAGGCCATCCTGGCGCGCCTGCGCGAGCGTGCCGCGGAATTGGCCGTGCCCAGCTGCGTGGTGATCTTCGAGCCGCAGCCGCGCGAGTTCTTCGGTCCCGACACCGCCCCGGCGCGGCTGACCCGGCTGCGCGACAAGCTCGCCCTGCTGGCCGCCGAAGGCGTCGATCTGGTGCTGTGCCTGGCCTTCAACCGCCGCCTGCGCGAGCTGTCGGCGGCCGAATTCGTCCAGCGCGTGCTGGTCGACGGGCTCAAGGTGAAGGATCTGGAGATCGGCGACGATTTCCGCTTCGGCTGCGACCGCGCCGGCGATTTCGAGTTTCTCCAGGCCGCTGGCCAGCGCCATGGCTTTAGCGTCGAGGCCTCGACCACAGTCGAAGTGCTCGGCGGTCGGGTCAGCAGCACCCGTGTGCGCCAGGCCCTGGCCGATGGCGATTTCGAATTGGCCGAAGCCTTGCTCGGCCGGCCGTTCCGCATCGCCGGGCGGGTGCTGCACGGGCAGAAACTCGGCCGCCAGCTGGCCGCCCCCACCGCCAATATCCAGCTCAAGCGGCGCAAGGTGCCGCTGTCCGGGGTCTACCTGGTGAGTTGCGTGGTGGACGGCCAAATTCAACCGGGCGTGGCCAATATCGGCGTGCGCCCCAGCGTTGCCGGCGACGGCAGCGCCCATCTGGAAGTGCACCTTCTGGATTTTGCCGGCGACCTGTATGGCCGGCGCCTCTCGGTGGCCTTCCACCACAAGCTGCGTGACGAGCAGCGTTTCGCCTCGCTGGAGGCCCTGAAGACGGCGATTGCCGCCGATATTGCCGCTGCCCGTGATTATTGGCAGAGCCACCCGCTGATGAAGAGTCCGACATGACCGATTACAAAGCCACGCTGAACCTGCCCGATACCCCGTTCCCGATGAAGGCCGGCCTGCCGCAACGCGAGCCGCAGACCCTGCAGCGCTGGAACGAGATTGGCCTGTATAGCAAGCTGCGGCAGATCGGCGAGGATCGGCCCAAGTTCGTCCTGCACGACGGCCCGCCCTACGCCAACGGCAGCATCCATATCGGTCATGCGGTGAACAAGATCCTCAAGGACATCATCACCCGCTCCAAGACCCTGGCCGGCTATGACGCGCCCTATGTGCCGGGCTGGGACTGCCATGGCCTGCCGATCGAGCACAAGGTCGAGACCACCTTCGGCAAGAACCAGCCGGCCGACCTGACCCGCGAGCGCTGCCGCAGCTACGCCGGCGAGCAGATCGAAGGGCAGAAGGCCGACTTTATCCGCCTCGGCGTGTTGGGCGACTGGGGCAACCCCTACAAGACCATGGACTTCGCCAACGAGGCCGGCGAGATCCGCGCCCTGGCCGAGATGGTCAAGCAGGGCTTCGTGTTCAAGGGCCTAAAACCGGTCAACTGGTGCTTCGACTGCGGCTCGGCGCTGGCCGAGGCCGAGGTGGAGTACCAGGACAAGAAATCCGACGCCATCGACGTCGCTTTCCCCATCGAAGATGCCGACAAACTGGCCGCCGCCTTTGGCCTCAGCGAGCTGAGCAAGCCGGCCGCCATCGTCATCTGGACCACCACGCCCTGGACCATCCCGGCCAACCAGGCGCTCAACGTTCACCCGGAATTCAGCTATGCGCTGGTCGATACCGGCGCGCGCCTGCTGCTGCTGGCTGAGGAACTGGTCGAGTCCTGCCTGGCGCGCTACGGCCTCGACGGCCAGGTGCTCGCCACCGCGCCGGGCGCGGCGCTGGAGCTGATCCGTTTCCGCCACCCCTTCTACGAGCGCTTCTCGCCGGTGTACCTGGCCGACTACGTCGCCCTCGACGCCGGTACTGGCATCGTCCACTCGTCGCCGGCCTACGGCGAGGACGACTTCCGCACCTGCAAAGCCTACGGCATGAGCAACGACGATATCCTCAGCCCGGTGCAGAGCAACGGCGTCTACAGCGCGGATCTGCCGTTCTTCGGCGGCCAGTTTATCTGGAAGGCCAACCCGGCTATCGTCGAGAAGCTGGCCGAAGTCGGCGCGCTGCTCAAGCATCAGCCGATCCAGCACAGCTACATGCACTGCTGGCGGCACAAGACCCCGCTGATCTACCGCGCCACCGCGCAGTGGTTCGTCGGCATGGACAAGGTGGTGGCTGACGGCAGCAGCCTGCGCGCCCGTGCCCTGGACGCCGTTGAGCAGACCCAGTTCGTCCCGGCCTGGGGCCAGGCGCGCCTGCACGGCATGATCGCCGGCCGCCCCGACTGGTGCATCTCGCGCCAGCGCAACTGGGGCGTGCCGATCCCGTTCTTCCTGCACAAGGCCAGCGGCGAGCTGCACCCGCGTACCGTCGAGTTGATGGAGGAAGTCGCCCAGCGCGTCGAGCAGGAAGGCATCGAAGCCTGGTTCAAGCTGGATGCCGCCGAATTGCTCGGCAGTGATGCCGCCGACTACGACAAGATCAACGACACCCTCGACGTCTGGTTCGACTCCGGCACCACTCACTGGCACGTGCTGCGTGGCTCGCACGACCTCGGTCACAGCAGCGGCCCGCGCGCCGATCTGTATCTGGAAGGCTCCGACCAGCACCGCGGCTGGTTCCACTCGTCCCTGCTGACTGGCAGCGCCATCGACGGCCACGCGCCCTACAAGGCGCTGCTGACCCATGGCTTCGTGGTCGACGAGAACGGCCGCAAGATGTCCAAGTCGCTCGGCAACGTGGTCGCGCCGCAGGAGGTCAACGACAGCCTGGGCGCCGACATCATGCGCCTGTGGGTCGCCTCCACCGACTATTCCGGCGAGATGGCGGTGTCCAAGGTGATCCTGCAGCGCAGCGCCGACGCCTACCGGCGTATCCGCAACACCGCGCGCTTCATGCTGGCCAACCTCAACGGTTTCGATCCGGCCAAGGACCTGCTGCAACCCGAGCAGATGCTCGACCTCGACCGCTGGGCCGTCGACGCGGCCCTGCGCCTGCAGGACGAGATCGTCGAGGCCTACGCCGACTACCGCTTCTGGAACGTCTACTCCAAGGTGCACAACTTCTGCGTGCAGGAACTGGGCGGCTTCTACCTGGACATCATCAAGGACCGCCAGTACACCACTGCCGCCGACAGCGTGGCGCGTCGCTCCTGCCAGAGCGCGCTGTACCACATCAGCGAGGCGCTGGTGCGCTGGGTCGCGCCGATCCTGGCCTTCACCGCCGAGGAGATCTGGCAGTTCCTGCCGGGCCAGCGCAACGAGTCGGTGATGCTCAATACCTGGTATGACGGCCTCAGCCGCCTGCCGGAAGGCTTCGAGCTGGACCGCGCCTATTGGGACCGCGTCATGCAGGTCAAGGCTGCGGTCAACAAGGAGCTGGAGAACCTGCGCACGGCCAAGGCCATCGGCGGCAGCCTGCAGGCCGAAGTCACCCTGTTCGGAGGCGAGGCGCTGCAGGCCGACCTGGCCAAGCTCGGCGACGAGCTGCGTTTCGCCCTGATCACCTCGGCGGCGCAGACCGCGCCGCTGGCCGAGGCGCCGGTCGATGCGGTGGTCACCGAGGTGGAGGGGTTGAAGCTGAAGATCCTCAAGTCTGCCCACGCCAAGTGCGGCCGCTGCTGGCACTTCCGCGCCGACGTCGGCAGCCATGCCGCGCATCCGGAACTGTGCGGCCGCTGCGTGAGCAATATCGAAGGTGCAGGCGAGGTGCGCAAGCATGCCTGAGGTCTCGCGTTTCGGCCGACTGGCCTGGCTCTGGCTGACCCTGGCGGTGTTCGTCGTCGATCAGCTGAGCAAGCACTATTTCGAGGGCAGCCTCAGCCTGTACCAGCAGATCGTGGTGATTCCCGACTACTTCAGCTGGACCCTGGCCTACAACACCGGCGCGGCCTTCAGCTTCCTGGCCGATGCCGCCGGCTGGCAGCGCTGGTTCTTCGCCGCCATCGCGGTGGTGGTCAGCGGCGTACTGGTGGTTTGGCTCAAGCGCCTGAAACCCGAGGAAACCTGGCTGGCCATCGCCCTGGCACTGGTGCTCGGTGGCGCGCTGGGCAACCTCTACGACCGCGTGGTGCTCGGCCACGTGGTCGACTTCATCCTGGTGCACTGGCAGAACCGCTGGTATTTCCCGGCCTTCAACCTGGCCGACAGCGCCATCACCGTCGGCGCCATCCTCCTGGCGCTGGATATGTTCAAGAGCAACAAGTCCGGAGAACCTGCCAATGACTGACGTACGCATCGGCCCGGACAGGGAAGTCACCCTGCACTTCGCCCTCAAGCTGGAGAACGGCGACGTGGTCGACAGCACGTTCGACAAGCAGCCGGCCACCTTCAAGGTCGGCGACGGCAACCTGCTGCCCGGCTTCGAGCAGGCGCTGTACGGCTTCAAGGCCGGCGACAAGCGCAGCGTGCAGGTGCAGCCGGAGCAGGGCTTCGGCCAGCCCAACCCGCAGAACGTGCAGGTCATGCCGCGCAGCCAGTTCGAGGGCATGGAACTGTCCGAGGGGCTGCTGGTGATCTTCAACGACGCCGCCAATGCCGAGCTGCCCGGGGTGGTCAAGGCCTTCGACGACAAGCAGGTGACCATCGACTTCAACCACCCGCTGGCCGGTAAGGTGCTGGACTTCGAGGTGGAGATCGTCGCGGTGAAAGCACTCGATAGGGTGTAGACTGATCGCCTAAAACGGAGGCAGCCCGGTATGAGCGCGCAACTTTCCCCCATCGTGTCCGAGTTCGAAACTCGGGAGCAGGCGGACAGCCATGATCGTTGGTTCCGTCGCAAAGTGCAGGAATCGCTGGACGATTCGCGCCCTGGCGTTGCGCATGATCAGGTGATGGCCGAAATTGAGAACATCATCACCCAGGCCGAGGCCCGGCGCCGGGATCACCGCTGATGCTGCCGATCGTCTGGCGCGCTAGCGCCAGAGCCGACCTGGCGGAAATCATCCGCTACATCGCCGACCAAGATCCCCAGGCCGCTAGGCGGCTCTTGGATCAACTGGAGTCGGCTGTCCTGCCGTTGGCCGAGCACCCATACCTGTATCGTTCCGGACGGGTTCCCGGCACTCGTGAGCTGGTCGTCCATCCCAACTATGTCCTGGTCTACCGAGTGGCAGTCGACTGCGTCGAAGTGGTGAGCGTGCTGCACTCCCGCCAGGAATATCCCTGATCACTTGAGCTTCATTCCGTGCAGGTCACACCCATCACGGCGCATACCGAGACAACCACCATGCATATCAAACTCGCCAACCCCCGCGGCTTCTGTGCCGGCGTCGACCGCGCCATCGAGATCGTCAACCGCGCCCTGGAAGTCTTCGGCCCGCCGATCTATGTGCGCCACGAAGTGGTGCACAACAAGTTCGTGGTCGAGGATCTGCGTGCCCGCGGCGCGCTGTTCGTCGAGGAACTGGACCAGGTGCCGGACGACGTCATCGTCATCTTCAGCGCCCATGGCGTGTCCCAGGCGGTACGCGCCGAGGCCGAGCGCCGCGGTCTGAAGGTGTTCGACGCCACCTGCCCGCTGGTGACCAAGGTGCATATGGAGGTGGTGCGCTACAGCCGCGAGGGCCGCGAGTGCATCCTTATCGGCCATGAGGGTCATCCGGAAGTGGAAGGCACCATGGGCCAGTACGACGCCAGCAACGGCGGCGCCATCTACCTGGTGGAAGACGAGACCGACGTCGCCGAGCTGCAGGTGCGCAATCCCGAGGCGCTGGCCTTCGTCACCCAAACCACGCTGTCGATGGACGACACCAGCAAGGTGATCGACGCCCTGCGCGCCAGGTTTCCGGCCATCGGTGGGCCGCGCAAGGACGATATCTGCTATGCCACGCAGAACCGCCAGGACGCGGTCAAGCAGCTCGCCGCCGAGTGCGACGTGCTGCTGGTGGTGGGCAGCCCCAACAGCTCCAACTCCAACCGCCTGCGCGAGCTGGCCGAGCGCATGGGCACCCCGGCCTACCTGATCGACGGCGCCGAGGATCTCAAGCTCGAATGGTTCGACGGGGTGAGCGGCATCGGCATCACCGCCGGCGCCTCGGCCCCCGAGGTGTTGGTGCGCGGGGTGGTCGAGCAACTGCGCGCCTGGGGCGCGCAAGGGGAGACCGAACTGGACGGACGGCCGGAGAACGTGACGTTTTCCATGCCGAAGGAGTTGCGGGTTAGGCAGGTGTGAGTGTTACGCGCAAATAAAAAGCCGGCGTTACGCCGGCTTTTTTTGCTTTTTACCAACAGCTTTCCACCGTACCGCTGCCGGTCTCGGTCTTGATGCCCTGGCTGTTCAGTCCCAGGTTGCCGCACTGCGCGTCCGCGGCCTGCGCGCCAACGGCGGTAGCCACCAGCCGCACGCAGCGGGTCAGCGGGGTGCCGGCGGCGCATGCCTGGGCCGCGATGCTGTAGCGCCCTTCGTCGCTGATTACCGGGGCGTTGGCGGCAACGCCGGGAAAGGCCAGGCCGCCGGCGCCGAGGTTGGCGGTGTAGCTCTGGTTCTGCGAGTAGAAGCGTTCCTGCGCCTGCATGAGCTGGGTCAGCTTCGCATGGCCATCGGAGCGCCCCGTCTTGAGCAGGTACTCTTGATAGTTGGGGTAGGCGATGGCGGCCAGTACGCCGATTATCGCCACCGCAATCATGAGTTCGATCAGCGTGAAACCGCGTTGCTGTCGCATCAGTTTTCTCTCCAGTAAGTTTTGCTGACGGGCTGTTGATCTTTGTCGCAGTAGCCAACATCCCCTATGCATTTTTTATCGTCACCTTCGCCGCCACCGCCCTTTTTATCGTTCAATACTTCGGTGCCAATAACGACTTTGGGGGTACCATCTTCATTGAAAACAATTGCAGGAGAGGGAGGAATGCCCGAACGAACCAGTGCATAGCTGCGTATAGGGGCGTCGTTCTGAGAAAAGATGGCGCTTGCGTCTTTCAGGCTAAGCGCATATGCACGACCGCGACCTACATCGGGGCCGCAGGTAGTGACGCTCTCTCCGCGCGGGCTGAACGTATTGAAGAAAACAGCTCCTCTGAAAATAAGGGGAGATGAGAGCACCTTCTCACCCTTGGGCAGGCGCAGGAACCAGCCCTTGCTGTTGGCCAGCAATGTCTGGTTCGGCACGTAGTTGTTGCCGGGGGTCAACTGGGCGTAGAGGGTGTTGATCTGCTCGCGCAGCGCCGGCAGGCCGTCGGTCTCGTCGAGCGTAGCCAGTTGCGCCTGGTCGACCAGGAACTGATAGGCCTCGAATACCGTCAGGTCGTCGCCGTAAAGTGCCTTGGCCGCAGCCAGCTGTTCTGGCGTGAGCAGCCCGGAGCCCTCGTCATAGGCAGCGCTGGAGAGCAGATTGGCCTGCACCTGCGATGCATCGGCCTGGGCGCGCAGGTCGTTGCGCGTGCTTTCCAGTTGCGCCACCAGCGCCACGTTGCTGGCCAGGTTGGCCGCGTTATTGGCGAGTTCGGTGTTCTTGCTCGTCTCGTCGCGGGCCAGCAGGTCGGCTTCGCTCGGGGCCGGGGATGCCGAGCCGGTCAGCGCTTGCAGTTCGGCCAGGGCCTCGCCGATTGCTGTGCTATCCCCTGCGCTGATCGCGCTATTGAGTTGTGTCAGGGCGTCCTGCAGGGCGGTGCTGGTCTGGCCGTCATTGAGCCCGTTGCGCTGATCCGCTTCGGGGCTGCCGGCATAGCTCTGGTTCAGCCCGTCCAGCTCGGCTTGCAGGTTGGCGATGGTATCGTCGTTCGCCGAGGCCGCCTTGGCGTCGATAAGCGCCTGTTCCTGGTCGACAATGGCCTGGTAGAGCGTGCCCAGCCCGGTTTGCAGGCTGATCAGGGCGCCATAGCTTTCGGCCAGCGACTGGCTATGGGTGGACAGCGTTTGCTGTTTCGCTTCTGACTGATCGCGGGCAGTGGTGGCGGCGCCGTAGGCTGCTTGAGCGTCGCTCAGCGCCTGCGTGTTTTCCGGCGAGTCATCTGCGTCGTAGGCGGCTTGAGCGGCATCTCGATTAGCCAGCGCCGTATCGTAGGCGGCCTGTTTGCTGGCCAGATCGGCTTCGGCGTCGGTACGCGCCTGCTGCATGGCTTTCAGGGTTTGCTGGCTTTCCAGCAGCCCTTGCTGCAGCTTGCTCTGTTCGTCGCTTTCGGCCGCGTGCGGCAGCAGATAGGGGTCGGCGGCCATGATGGCGTCGATCTGGGTTTGGGCGTCATTGGCGCTGCTGTTGGCCTGCAGCATGGCGTTGTAGGCCGCAGTGAAGCCGGACGAGTCCTTGTAGGCGTTGAACGCATCGCGGGCAGAGCCGACGGAGGCATTCAGGGCGTTGATCTCGGCCTCCAGCTCCGCAATGTCCTCGAGAATCTGCGCCGCCTGGGCATCCGTCAGATCGACGCTGGAAACGTCCACCAGGTCGCTCTCGGTCATGGTGGTGTAGGTGCTCGGCTTGGTGAAGACATTGGCATCGCGCAGCACGTAGAAGCGGTCGATGGTGTCCTCGTTGAGCGGGTGGGCGCGGTAGCCCGAACCGAGGGAAATGGTGAAGTAGGTCTTGCCGCCACGTTCGCGGACCAAGGCCACGTCCGGCATGTTGAAGAAGCGACGATTGTTCAGGGCGTTGTCGCCGCCGAGGCGGGCGATACGGCCACCGGTTGCCAGGGTGGCGGCACCGGTGTTGGCATTGTTGATATCGAAGCGGAAGACCTGCGCCCGGCTATCGGCGGCATACAGAATGTCGGCCAGGCCATCGCCGTTGATATCGATGATCACCGGGTCCGCCGGCATGCTGTGGGTCATGCTGGCCAGTTGCAGGTTGGCACCGGTTTCCGTGGTGTGGCCGGCGCGCCAGATCAGCTGGCCGGTTTCGGCGTTGACGATATACAGGCTGTTGCCGTAGCTGTCGTTGGCCAGCGGCGTATTGGGGCTGTCGTTGTCCTGCAGGGGATCGTAGCCGCCGCTGAAGATAAGCACCTTGGTCTTGGTGCCGTTGACGTTGATGTCGGCCAGTTTGGGGGTGGACCAGGTCTGCCCCAGCTTTTCGAAGCCGGGCGTGGTGCCGCCCTTGATCACCCACTTCAGGGCAGGAGCGGTGATGGTGCCGACGTCCAGCGCATAGTAATTGCGGCCGCCGCGGCGCATGCCGGCGTAAAGAATGCTTTTAGTGATATTGCGAGTATCGTCTGCATTAAGAGCGCCATACTCGACCCAGAAATTGAACTGACCGTCCATACCGTAACGCTTGGAGTCGGAACCCTTGGGATCGCGGTAGTAGGCATCGAGGTTGGGCAGCAACTCCTTCGGAATAAAGGCGAACTGTTCTACGCCGGTCTTGGGGTCGACGGCATGAATGAAGCCCTCGTTGGTGCCGAAGAACATATAGAGCTGTTCGGGGGAGGTCGCGGTACCGTTCTTGGCAGCCTCGACGCGTACCAGATCCTCGTCGGTCTTGTAGGCGACGAGGCGGGGTTCGTTGTGCAGCACGTCGGCCAACTGCTGGCGGGCTTGGTCGCCGTTGTCGGGGTCCAGGCCACGCCCCCATTTGATGGCGTTCTCCCTCGCGGTAGTGCTGGTGACGCCCATCAGTGCGTTGGTAACAGCGCTGTTGCCCGTGGTCAGGGCATGCGTGCTGGTGCTTAGCAGCACGCTGCCGGTAACCCCTGCGCTGGCTGTCGGGGAGCGGTCGGCAGCTGTCCAGGTGTAGACGTTGCGGCTGCTAGGGCTGCCCAGCATGCCGGCGATACCGCCCTTGGCCACGTCGCTGCCGTCCATGTTCGACCAGTAACTGGAGGCGTTTTCCCTGAAGAAGCCGGTGGCCTCGTCGACGGCCGGATGGCCGTTCTTGTCGACGATCTGTGCGGCAACGGTATTGCCTTGCGCATCGGTGCTCTCGGGCTTGAGTGTGTAGCGTTTGACGTTGCCCACCCAGCGCGCGCCCTCAGCCGGACGGAACAGCGCGTAATAGAGATCGTTGCGGAAACCCAGGTTGTTATAGGCACTCACCGCGACGCTGGGGGTGGCGAAGGTGGTGTTCTCGGCGAGGATTTCCACCAGGATCGACTTCAGTGCCGATACCAGTCCGGAAGTGTTGTCGGTGGTGAAATAGCGGCCGTTACCGGCAGTAGCGGTGTTTTGCAGCAATGTCTGGTTGGTGGCGAAACCGATGGTGTAGGTGCTGACGGTCTGCTTGCCTGGTTGGCCACTGCTGACGTCCTGATTGGCCAGATGCTCGGCCAGGTGTGGCATGCACTCGCCGCTTCGACTGGTGCTGCTGGTACCGGGGTCGCGGCAGGTGGCGGCCAGATACTGGGTGTTTGCAGCGCCAGAGGTGCTGATCAGCGCGCGGATGTCGTTGTTGGCCGAGTTGTCGTAGGTGGGTTCGCCGTCGGTGAGCAGAATGATATTGCTCTTCTGGCAAGAGTACTGGATGGGGCTGTTGTAACTGCTACCGGATTTGGAGGCGGCGACGCTTGGCTTGGTTGGGTTGGTCCAGCTATTGCCATCTTCATAAGCAGCGTTGGTACCGTTGCCGAACTTTGGTGTCGCGCCTTTCATATAAAGCGCAGCTTCATAGAAACTTTCCGAAATGGGCGTATTGGACGCGCCATAGAGGCGGTTAAGTTCCGTGATGAAGCTATCGGCTGTCGTACTGGCGCGGCCCACGGGGATGGCGACCATCCCGCCTTCCTCGTTGCTGGTGTTGGGGGCGGCGTCGAAGTGCATCAGGCCGATATTGACGTCATCGCTTAAGCGCAACTCTTCGACAAGGGTATTGGTTACGTCTTTGACGACCTGCAGGCGGGTCTTTCGGTATTCATAGGTGTTTTCATAATTCTCGCATCTGCCCCGCCGGTCATAGCTTGTACATATTCGGCTTACCAGTACGGCTTCGCAGCGGTTGCGGATATTTCTTTCCGCCACGGTGCAGGTCGTGCCAGGAACGCTGGTTTGCATCGAGCCCGAGTTGTCGATGACAAACATCAGGTTGGGGCGTACTTGCTGGTCTTCCGGCAGCTTACGGCTCACGTAGATTTCGGTGTCGTCTGCAAGTGCGGTCTGGAAGGTCAGGCCAACATAGAGAAAACTGCCGAGGACGAGGGAGAACGCGCGGGTATTCATATTCTGGCCGTCCTGTTACTTGGCAATTATTTCGTTGATTGAGTCAATTGGCTTGTTGCGCAGGAAGACCGTGCCCTCCAGGGACTGGCCGTCCTGCAGGCGATCGGCTGTGATTCTTTGACCATTGATATACACCAAGGCCCCTGGAGCGAAAGGTAGTAGGCGCATAGGGCATTCCTCACACATCCGCAACTCCCCGTAGGGGTGGTCGCCGCTCATGCGGATGGTGACTTCAACGAATTCTAGTGGGGAAGCAATGATTGTGCCTTCTTCACTATGGCCTGGCTCTGAGAGTAATAATGTCAGAAGAAAAAGTAGATGGGCGTGTAGTCTTTTCATGATTCAGTCCTAACCTTTGATGTTTTCAAAGACAATACCCTGGGATTGTTCGGAATAGGCGCCATTTCCAAGTTCTGCGCGTGTTTGAATTTCAAATTTTGTACATTCAATAATTTGGCCGGATGCATTTCGTTCGCTATGGCTGCAAAGCATGGGGTCATGTGTTTTCCGAATGACCGTAAAGCCTGGAGCCAGGGGAGACGGGGTGTTAATTGCTTTGCCGCTGGTAGTTGGTGGTAGTCCGAGATTTTTAAGTTGTTCAGGGCTTGTGTACCATGGATAGCCGTCACTAGGATCGCCGTCGTTGAAACGTCCTGAGCTCAGCGCTTGTAAGAGTGGTATGCGCCCGGTGAGTCCGAGGTTTAAGTCGCGCAATTCACTGTTGATTTCATTTTGAGCTTGTTGGAAAGTTTGATTGCGAAATTGCGAATTGCTGGCCATGCGCTCTTCCAGGGTGGAGAACTGCATGGCGGTAATGCCGGCAATGGTAAGTACGACCAGAAATACCAGAGCTACGATAAGAGTGGCGCCGGTTTGTCGAGGGGGGGGGGTAATGTTCATGGCGCCTGACCTCAGAAGGTATTGCGTAGTTTGAAGGTGGTTGTAAATACTTGGCGAGCTTTGCCGTCATCAAAGGAAATTGGCTCGGCATCCAATAGTACATACTGACGTGCGGGGGCTGGAGGGTCGACGGGGTCTATAGAGTTGGCGAGTACTGCGATGCGAATGGCTAGCACCTCATTCCACTTTCCAAGTTGAGTGACTCTAGTTGCGGAAACATATTGGTTAACACTGCTTTTGTCGTTCGTAGTGCTAATGCCGTACTGCACTTCTAATGCGTCGATCCCATCAATCAATCTTTGTGGTGCGGCTCCCGTTACCCAGCTTCCTCTGAGGTTTCTTGAGTGACAGCCAAGTGATGGGTGCAGCTCTCCATTGTTAGGGTTGGCGTCTATTATTACGAACCGGTTGATGATTATGTCGGTGTCATTTATGGCGCTGGCACCTGAGCCGCTGGCGCCAATACAATCGCGTCTTGCCCCATTTTGGATGCGGGGCTGTAGAGCGAAGCTAATACCATCGGAGCGGGCGGCTAGGGTTTGTGCATTACTATCACCATCGCTGCTGCAGGTGTTTGAGTCTATGCAGATTGCATTGCCAGGGGCGGCAATCGGGCTAGGTGTATCTGCCATTGAGTTGGCGGCTTCCACATAGCCGGCATGACGTGCGCTCTGGGCAATAAATTCCAGAGCGAAGCGTCCGTTTTCTTGCAGGCGCGAGGCCGCTTCGTTGCTGGCGTAGGTCTGCTTCGATGAGAAAAACACCTGAACGACGCCGGTCAGCAGCAGCATGCTGATAACCAGGGCAACCAGCAGTTCGACAATGGACAGGCCGCGCTGCTTCGAGAGCTGAATGGACTCGCGATAGTTCATCGTTCAATCCTCAACTCGGTTGTGGCGCCAACAGTTTCTAATGCTTCGTTCTTGGAGCTTCGGTTGAGCCAGTTCAGGCTAAGGTCTAGGGCGTTACCGACTGGGGCCGCATCAATCAAAGGGGTTGCGGCGGGAGGCGTGATGAAATCTCGGCTATTGAAGCGGGCGTCGATGGTGTTGAAGTTGGCAATCGCGGCATAGCTGCACTGCGCTTCCCAGGCATCGAAGGCCGCCATCTGGGTGGCATTGCACTCGCTGGCATTGACCTTGGCTGCCGTGCTGGGGTTGTAGTAGTCGGCGCACATGCGTGCCGGCAGCGCGGCGCAATTCTGCGCGGCGGCATATTGGGCCGCAGTACCGTCCGGGTTGGCGCGCATGCGCTCGATAAAGTCCTGCATCAGCCAGACCGACTGCGAGCGTTGTCCGCTGTCGGCGGTGCTCTGCAGTGAGCTGAGTTGCATGGCAGCCAGCCCCAGCAGGCCGACGGTGAAGATCAATAGAGCGACCAGTACCTCGATCAGCGAGGCGCCGCTCTGCGTGCATGAAGATGAGTTCATATCCATTCCTTGCTTGTCAGCAGCCGTCGTCGCGCGCGACTTTCTCAACTTCCGCCCGCCCCTGAAGGTTCAAGGTGATGCAGCGGGCACTCTCGCCTGTGGCCTTGAGATTGGGGGAGGTCACGGCCAGGGCTGCGTTGCCCTGAGTAGCGGTGCCGTCACGGCGAAACACCAGAACCGGCGGGTTGGCGATACCCGAGCTGGTGATGCTCACGCCGTTGGTTCCTGTGAAGACCCGAACAACGTCAGCATGATTACAGTTGTTGCCAATGCTGGTCGGACCTACGCACCAGCCATCGCTCCAGCCGCTGGCGGTGCCTGTGCGTGGAATGACCCGGACATCCTGATTGAGCTTGAGCGCCTCGCTTCTGGCGAACGCCAGCGAAAGCATCATTTCATTCGCCTGGGAGCTGACACGCTGCTTGATGGCGAAGTCGGTGACGGCGGGCATCGCCAAACCCAGGATGATCCCGAGCAGCGCCAGGGTGATCAACAACTCGATAAGGGTAAATCCGTATTGCTGCTTCATCGGGCGGAGTCCTTGCAATGTGCTTTGCATCATTGCCAGTTGCTTCGCGCGCTTCAAGATTGACCGGGACGTCCGGTGGCTTTGCGGTGCCGAGTGGTCGAGCCTGTCCCATCATTGCGGGCAGCGTGCGTCTTCGCTGGAGGTTTTTACCCGCCCCTGCCGGCTGATCACGACCGCGCCCGTTCGGGCGCCGGGGTTGTCTGGGCAAAGACTCATGGTGCCGTTGCTGACGAAGGTGACCCCTTGGCTGCTGAAGTGGATCGAGTTGTTCGGCAGCATGCCGCGCCAGTGCAGGCTGATGCTGCTGGGCAGATAGAGGGTGCCGAGGATTTCTTCTCCCGGATCGAGGCGACGATTGCCGTTGCCATCGATAAAGCTGCTGATGCTCCCGCTCCAGCTCCGCTGGCAGAGGCCCTGCTCCGATAGCGGGCAGAGGGTGACCCGGCTTTGGCTGGTCATCGCCAGGTAGCGGGCCTTGCTGGTCATATGAAATAGTCCGGTTTTCAGGCTGTGCAGTTGCTGGCGTTCATGCCAGACCGAAACCGCTGGAGTTGCGATGCCCATCAGCAGGCCGACAATTGCCAGTGCAATGAGCAGGTCGAACAGGCTATAGCCTGCAATCTGATTGGCTCTCATCCTGAGTTCCCAATGTCGTTGTCCGTAACAACCTTCAGGGTAGAGCAATACCTGAATTTTCCCAGTCGATGTGGAGCACTTGGTTTTGTTGGATGCAATAGTTGTAGGTGGTGGGGCGCTAGGTTTGCTGACGGCCAGCAATCTTGCCGCACAAGGGATTCAGGTGACCCTGATCGAGCGGGGCAGCGTCGGCACTGAATCCTCCTGGGCCGGCGGCGGCATCGTTTCGCCGCTCTATCCCTGGCGCTACGGCGCGGCGGTGACGGCGTTGGCGCATTGGTCGCAGGATTTCTATCCGCGTCTCGGCGAGCAGTTGCTGGCGGCGACCGGAATCGATCCCGAGGTGCATGTCACCGGCCTGTACTGGCTGGACCTGGACGACGAGGCCGCGGCGCTGGCCTGGGCGGTGCGCGAGGGGCGGGTGTTGCAGACGGTGGATATCGCCGAGGTGCAGGCACGGGTGCCGGCGCTGGGAGCGGGTTTTGCGCGCGCCATCCATATGCCGGGAGTGGCCAATGTGCGTAACCCGCGGCTGGTCAAGGCGCTACGCGCGGCGCTGCTGGCGATGCCCAACGTGCAGCTGCGCGAGCAGTGTGCGGTCAGCGGCTTCATTCAGGAGGGGGGGCGGATCCGTGGCGTCACCACGGCCGACGGCGAGATTCGCGCGGAGCGTGTGGTGCTGGCCGCCGGGGCCTGGAGCGGCGAGTTGCTCAAGAGCCTGGGGATCGACCTGCCGGTGCAGCCGGTCAAGGGTCAGATGATCCTCTACAAGTGCGCCGCGGACTTTCTGCCGAGCATGGTGCTGGCCGGCGGGCGCTACGCGATCCCGCGGCGCGACGGGCATATCCTGGTGGGCAGCACCCTGGAGCATGCCGGCTTCGACAAGACGCCGACCGAGGTGGCCCTGGCCAGTCTGAAGGATTCGGCGGAAGAGCTGTTGCCGGCCTTGAAGGACGCCGAGGTGGTCGGCCACTGGGCCGGTCTGCGGCCGGGTTCGCCGGAGGGCATCCCCTTTATCGGCGAGCTGCCTTCGCATCCCGGGCTGTGGCTCAATTGCGGGCATTACCGCAACGGCCTGGTGCTGGCGCCGGCGTCCTGCCGCCTGCTGGCCGATCTGCTGCAGGGGCGCGAGCCGATCATCGATCCGGCGCCTTATGCGCCGGCGGGGCGGCTGGGTCTTTAGCGCAGAGCTTCGCCCAGGCACCCACGGGGCGCGAGGGCTGCTTGTGTAGGAGCCGCGCCCCGCGGCGAATCGCCGGGGCGGTGGTAACGCGACGTCAGAAGCTTCGCCCCGGGGCGGGGCTCCCACGGGGGAACGTCTCAGTCGATCCCCAGTTTCTTCAGACGGTAGCGCATCGAGCGGAAGGTCAGGCCCAGGCGTTGGGCGGCGGCGGTGCGGTTCCAGCGGGTTTCTTCCAGCGCCTGCATGATCAGCTTGCGCTCGATGCCTTCGAGGTAGTCCTCCAGGTTGTCGATCTGCGCTAGGCTGGTTTCGCCGGCCTCGCCGCTCGGGCCGCCGGCGTCGGCCAGGCGCAGGTCGGCGGCGCTGATCTGGTCGTCCTCGCACAGGGTGTAGGCGCGTTCGAGCATGTTCTCCAGTTCGCGCACGTTGCCCGGGAAACGGTAGTTCTTCAGCTTCTCCAGCGCCTCGGGTTGCAGCTTGGCGGCGGCCAGGCCGCTGCCGTCGGCCAGGCGCGCGAGCATCACCGCGGCCAGCTGGGCGATGTCTTCGCGACGCTCGCGCAGCGGCGGCACGCGCAGTTCGATGACATTGAGGCGGTAGTAGAGGTCCTGGCGGAAGCGCCCGGCGGCGACTTCGGCGGCCAGGTCCTTGTGCGTGGCGCAGAGGATGCGCACGTCGACCACCACTTCCTGCTGGCCGCCGACGGCGCGCACGGCCTTCTCCTGGATCGCGCGCAGCAGCTTGACCTGCATCGGCAGTGGCAGGTCGGCCACTTCGTCGAGGAACAGGGTGCCGCCGTTGGCGGCCTGGAACAGGCCCTGCTTGTCCTCGATGGCGCCGGTGAAGCTGCCCTTCTTGTGGCCGAAGAACTCGCTCTCCATCAGCTCCGAGGGGATGGCGCCGCAGTTGACCGGGACGAACGGCTGCTCGGCGCGCGGGCCCTGTTCGTGGATCAGCCGCGCCACCAGTTCCTTGCCGCTACCGGATTCGCCGCTGATATAGACCGGCGCCTGACTGCGGGCGAGTTTCTGGATCTGCTTGCGCAGCGCCTTCATCGGCGGCGAGTCGCCGAGCAGGCGGTTGTCGACCGGCGCGTCCTCGCCTTCGGGGGAGCGGATACGCAGGGCGGTGGCCACCAGCTCGCGCAGGCGGCCGAGGTCCACCGGCTTGGTGACGAAGTCGAAGGCGCCGGCCTTGAGCGCGTTGATCGCGGTGTCCAGGCTGCCGTAGGCGGTGATCATCGCCACCGGCACCTGCGGGTGGCGCTGCTGGATGTGCTGCACCAGCTCCAGGCCGGTGCCGTCGGGCAGGCGCATGTCGGTCAGGCACAGGTCGAAGGGTTCGCGCGCCAGCCATTCGCGCGCTTCCTTGACGTTGCGCGCGCTGCGCGTGTCCAGCTTCATCCGGCCGAGGGTGATTTCCAGCAGTTCGCGGATGTCCGGTTCGTCGTCGACGATCAAGGCTCTCTGGCGGGTCATGGTCAGCTCAGTTTGCGCGGGTGGGCGAAGGTGATGCGAAAGCAACTGCCGCCGCCTTCGCGGGTTTTGTAGTCGAGGCGCGCCTGGTTGCCCTGGCACAGCTCGCGGGAAATATACAGGCCCAGGCCGGTGCCCTTGTTCTCGGTGGTGTAGAAGGGCTCGAAGATGTGCTGCTCCTGCTCGGGCGGCACGCCGGGGCCGTCGTCGAGGATTTCCAGCACCGGCAGGTCGCTGGCCTCGTCGCGGAACAGGCGCAGCCAGACCTGGCCGATCTTGTGCTGCTTGGCGCTGTAGCGCAGGCCGTTCTGCACCAGGTTGGTCAGCACCTGGGTCAGCTGGTGCGGGTCCATGCGCGTCTGCAGGCTGCCACCCTGGGTCTCCAGGTGGATCTGCCGGTCCGCCGGCGCCGAGCTGCGGAACTCGCTGGCGAAGCGGTGCAACCAGTATTTCAGGTCGAGCAGTTGCGGCTCGGCCTGGCGCCGGCGCGACAGCTGCAGGACGTTCTCGATCACCAGGTTCATGCGCTTGGAGTGATCCTGGATGATCTGCGCCAGGCGCTGGTCCGGGCCCTGCAGCTCTTCGGACTCCTGCAGCAGCTGGGCGGCGTGGCTGATGGCGCCGAGCGGGTTGCGGATCTCGTGGGCGATGCCGGCGGTCAGCCGGCCGAGCGAGGCCAGCTTGAGCTGCTGCGCCTGCTGGGCGATCTGCGAGATGTCGTCGAGAAACACCAGGGTGTGCTGCTGCTCGCCGCGCTGCAGGGAAATGAAGCTGGGTTGCAGCACTGGGCCGTCGACCTGCGCCTGCAGGCTGTCGGGGCGCAGGGTGGGGTTGTGCAGCCACTGCTGCAGGCGCTTGAGCAGCTCGGGGCAGTGCGGGTCGATGATCTTGCCGGTCAGTTCGCCGCGCCCCAGCAGCTGGGTGGCGCCCTGGTTGGCCAGCAGCACGCGGTGCTGGGTGTCGAGCACCAGGATGCCGGTGCGCATGCGCTGGAGGATCTGCGCGTTGAGTTCTTCCAGGTTGGCCACGTCGGCGGCGCGCTGTTCGGCCAGGCTCTCGCTGACCTGCAGGCGGCGGGTGATGCCCTGGATGAACAGCGCGCCGGCGAAGCACAGCGCGCCGAGGGCGCCGGCCTGCACGTACTGCGCGGCGGCGGCCGGGCGGCTGAGGCTGAGATAGAAGGTCAGGTAGATCAGCGCCATGGCGGCGACGGCGGCGATCAGCAGGCCGATGCGTCCGCGCAGCAGGATATTGGCGATGGCCACCGCCACCACCAGCAGGTTGCCGATGCCGCTGGGCGTGCCGCCGGCGGCATAGAACAGGCCGGAGAGGAAGATCACGTCGACCAGCGCCAGGCTGAACAGTTGCATCAGGTGCCTAGGCTTCTGCACCAGCACGGCGATGAAGATATTCATCACCAGGTAGATCCAGCTGCCGGTGCGAAACAGCTCGATATGCACCACGTCGAGCAGTTGCTCGTCGAGGTTGCTGGAGATCAGCAGGATCAGCGCCAGGCCGATGCTCAGGCGATAGAAGTGGTAGAGCCTGAGGATGCGCCGCCCCTGCGTGCTGTCGAGGACGCTGGCGTCAGCGATCACCGGCGTGCGGGCCTTGTTCGAGGTGGGCCTGGCTGCAGTACCAGCGCTGATCCTGGCTCAGTGCCTGGCTTTGCGGCACGTGCACGCCGCAGTGGGCGCAGCGCACCATGGGCGCGGCGGCGTCCTCGCGCGGACGCGGGCGTTTCGGTTTGCTGACGAAGCGGCGCCAGATCCAGATCGCGGCGAAGATCACGGCGATCCAGAACAGCAGGCGGAACAGGCCCATGGTGTGCTCTTTAGTCGGTTAAAGCCGGCAGTTTAGCCAAGCCGCGGCCATCGGCACAGGGGCCGGGTGGCAGGCTGTGCGCTGATTCCGGGCAATAAAAAAGGGAGGCCGTGGCCTCCCTTCTATGCGGACGTAGCGATCAGTCGAACAGGCCGAAGGTCAGGTAGCTCCAGATCGAACGCTTCTTCTCGGTTTCGCCGGTCTCGGCGTCCTGCTGCAGCTCGGCCGGAATCTGCTGTTCGGCATCTTCGTACTGACGGATCACGTCCTGGCTGGCGCGGGTTTCGCCCGGCGGCAGCGGGGTGTCGGTCTCGATCAGGCCGAGCGTGGCCTTGGCCAGCCAGGAGCGGTTGTCCGCCTCTTCCTCGCGTGGCACGAACTGGCCGTCGACCAGGCTGGGGTGGTCGGGGTAGTTGAGCTTGAGGGTTTCCAGGCTGGTGGCGGCCAGGTCGTCGAGGGACAGGCGCTGGTAGGCCTCGGTCATGATCGCCAGGCCGTCGCCGACCGCCGGGGTTTCCTGGAAGTTTTCCACCACGTAGCGGCCGCGGTTGGCGGCAGCGACATAGGCCTGGCGCTTGAGGTAGTAGTGGGCGACGTGCACTTCGTAGGCGGCCAGCAGGTTGCGCAGGTAGATCATGCGCTGCTTGGCGTCCGGCGCGTAGCGGCTGGTGGGGTAGCGGCTGGTGAGCTGGGCGAACTCGTTGTAGGAGTCGCGCGCCGCGCCGGGGTCGCGCTTGGTCATGTCCAGCGGCAGGAAGCGCGCCAGCAGGCCGCGGTCCTGGTCGAAGGAGGCCAGGCCCTTGAGGTAATAGGCGTAGTCGACGTTGGCGTGCTGCGGGTGCAGGCGGATGAAACGCTCGGCGGCGGACTTGGCGGCCTCCGGCTCGACGTTCTTGTAGTAGGCGTAGATCAGCTCCAGCTGCGCCTGCTCGGCGTAGCGGCCGAACGGGTAGCGCGATTCCAGGGCCTTGAGCTTGCTGATCGCGCTGGTGTAGCTGCGGTTGTCCAGGTCGGCCTGGGCCTGCTGGTACAGCTCCACCTCGCTCAGGTTTTCGTCGACCTCCGGCTGCTTCGAGGAGCAGGCGGCGGTGAGGGCGAGGATGGCGATCAGCAGCAGGTGTCTCACTTGCATGGCGGCTTGCGTCCCTGTGACGGCCGCGCGGCCGTCCTGTTATGATGAGCGCCCCCTGGGTTCCCCTGGGGCAAAGACGCCGTATTTAACCACAAGCCCGTCGCCGAAACCAAAGGCCGGGCTCCCGCCGTTGCCGAAGATGACTTCTATCAATAAACAGCTGATCCAACTCCAGGCCACCGTGCCCTTCGAACAGGGCGGGCAGCGCCTCGACCAGGTGGCGGCGCAGCTGTTCGGCGAGTTCTCCCGCTCGCGCCTGTCCGCCTGGATCAAGGACGGCCGGCTGACCGTCGACGGCGCCGTGGCGCGCCCGCGCGACATCGTCCATGCCGGCGCGCAGCTGGTGCTGGACGCCGAGCAGGAGGCCCAGGGCGAGTGGCTGGCGCAGGACATCGAACTGAACATCGTCTACGAGGACGAGCACCTGCTGGTGATCGACAAGCCGGCCGGCCTGGTGGTCCATCCCGCGGCCGGACACGCCGACGGCACCCTGCTCAACGCCCTGCTGCACCACGTGCCGGACATCGTCAACGTGCCGCGCGCCGGCATCGTCCACCGCCTGGACAAGGACACCACCGGCCTGATGGTGGTGGCCAAGACCCTGCAGGCGCAGACCATCCTGGTCGAGCAGCTGCAGAAGCGCACGGTCAGCCGTATCTACGAATGCATCTGCATCGGCGTGATCACCGCCGGCGGCACCATCGACGCGCCCATCGGCCGCAGCTCGGCGCAGCGCCAGCGTATGGCGGTGACCGACGGCGGCAAGCCGGCGGTCAGCCACTACCGGGTGCTGGAGCGCTACCGCTCGCACACCCACGTGCGGGTCAAGCTGGAAACCGGGCGCACCCACCAGATTCGCGTGCACATGAGCCACGTCGGCTACCCGCTGGTGGGCGACCCGGTGTATGCCGGGCGCTTCCGCATTCCGCCGGCGGCCAGCCCGAGCCTGGTGCAGAGCCTCAAGGAATTCCCGCGCCAGGCGCTGCACGCGCGCTTCCTCGAGCTGGACCACCCGGCCACCGGCCAGCGCATGAAGTGGGAGTCGCCGCTGCCGGACGACCTGGTCTGGCTGCTCACCCTGCTGCGCCAGGACCGCGAGGCCTTCGTCGGGTGAACGCCTGGGCACATGACTGGTTGACCCCGGACTGGCCCGCGCCGGCCAGGGTGCGCGCCTGCGTCACCACGCGCAGCGGCGGGGTCAGCGCGGCGCCGTTCGACAGCCTCAACCTCGGCGAGCACGTCGACGACGACCCCGCCGCCGTGGCCAAGAACCGTCAGCGCCTGCTCAGCCAGCTGGGTTGCCAGCCGGCCTGGCTGCGCCAGGTGCATGGCATCGAGGTGGTCGCCGCCGACCCGGCGCGGGTCGCCGAGGCCGATGCCAGCTGGAGCTCCACCCCCGGCATCGCCTGCAGCGCGATGACCGCCGACTGCCTGCCGGCGCTGTTCTGCGACCGCGCCGGCACTCGGGTGGCCGCCGCCCATGCCGGCTGGCGCGGGCTGGCCGGCGGCGTGCTGGAGGCCACCGTGCAGGCGCTCGGCGTGGCGCCCGAGGAGCTGCTGGTCTGGCTCGGTCCGGCCATCGGTCCGGCGGCCTTCGAGGTCGGTGCCGAGGTGCGCGAGGTTTTCCTGCGCCAGCATGGCGAGGCGGACGCCGCCTTCGTGCCTGGCGCCAATGCCGGCAAGTACCTGGCCGATATCTACCAGCTGGCGCGCATCCGCCTGGCCGCCATCGGCGTGACCGCGGTCAGCGGCGGCGGCCTGTGCACCTACAGCGACCCGCGCTTCTATTCCTACCGGCGCAGCCCACGCACCGGGCGTTTCGCCTCGCTGATCTGGCTGCAACCCTGAGTCGGGGTACCCTGGCCGCGTAGGGTGGATCGCGCTTTATCGATCCACCGCGCTGGTGGATATGAAAAGCGATATCCACCCTACGGCCATCCCGCCATCTCCGCTAATCGGCGCTTTTGTAGCTCTTAATCACCATCATCAATAGTGCTGTGCCGAGCGAGACGACCGGTCATATGCTCGGCGCCATGAACAGCATTCGACTCGACAAGCGCGACCTGATCCTGAGCAAGGGCTCGGCGGTGATGACCCGTCGCGGCTACCACGGCACCGGGGTACAGGAGATCGTCCAGGCCGCCGGGATTCCCAAGGGCAGCTTCTATCACTACTTCGCCAGCAAGGAAGACTTCGCCCTGCAGGCGCTGGCCTTTATCTACCGTCCGCGGCTGGAGCGTTATGCCCAGGCGCTGGGCAACCCGGCGCTGAGCCCGCGGGCGCGCATCCTCGGCTACTACCGCGACCTGCTGGCGCACTTCGCCCGCCAGGACTCGCCGCAGTACCACTGTTTCATCGGCAGCCTGAGTTTCGAGATGAGCGAGATGCTGCCGGCCATCGGCGCCGAGGTGGAGGCCATCCAGCAGGCCTCGGTGGAAATCCTCCGCCAGTGCCTGGAGCAGGCGCGCGCCGGCGGCGAGCTGAGCGCCGACGAGGACTGCGGCAACCTCGCGATCTTTATCGCCAACGCCTGGCAGGGCGTGCTGGCGCGGCTCAAGGTGGGCCGCAGCCTGCAGCCGCTGGAAGCTTTCGTGTTACGCCTGGAGCGTCTGCTGCAGGCCTGATTTTTCTTGACCCTTGAAACGAGACGACCGGTCGGTTGATCGGCCCCAGGAGACCCCATGAGCGCCCCCGTACAAGCCCTGTTCGCCCCCTTCCGCCTCGGCAACCTGGAGCTGCCGACCCGCGTGGTGATGGCGCCGATGACCCGTTCCTTCTCCCCCGGCGGCGTGCCCAACGCCCAGGTGGTGGAGTACTACCGCCGCCGCGCCGCCGCCGGCGTCGGCCTGATCGTCACCGAGGGCACCACGGTCGGCCACCAGGCCGCCAACGGCTACCCCAATGTGCCGCGTTTCCATGGCGAAGACGCCCTGGCCGGCTGGAAGCAGGTGGTCGAGGCGGTGCATGCCGAGGGCGGCAAGATAGTTCCGCAGCTGTGGCACGTGGGCAATGTGCGTCGCCTGGGCACCGAGCCGGACGCCGGCGTGCCGGGCTACGGGCCGATGGAGAAGCTCAAGGACGGCAATGTCGTGGTACACGGCATGAGCCAACAGGATATCGACGAGGTGATCGCCGCCTTCGCCCAGGCCGCGCGCGACGCCAAGGCCATCGGCATGGACGGCGTGGAGATCCACGGCGCCCACGGCTACCTGATCGACCAGTTCTTCTGGGCAGGCAGCAACCAGCGCACCGACCAGTACGGTGGCGACCTGGCTGGTCGCTCGCGCTTCGCCATCGAGCTGATCCAGGCGGTGCGCGCCGCGGTCGGCGCGGACTTTCCGATCATCCTGCGCTTCTCGCAGTGGAAGCAGCAGGACTACAGCGCCCGCCTGGTGCAGAGCCCGGAGGAGCTGGAGGCCTTCCTCAAGCCGCTGTCCGAGGCCGGCGTGGATATCTTCCACTGCTCGACCCGGCGCTTCTGGGAGCCGGAGTTCGAAGGCAGCGACCTCAACCTGGCCGGCTGGACCCGTCAGCTCACCGGCAAGCCGACCATCACCGTCGGCAGCGTCGGCCTGGACGGCGAGTTCCTGCAGTTTATGGTCAAGACCGACAAGGTGGCGGCGCCTGCCAGCATCGACAATCTGCTCGAGCGTTTGCACAAGCAGGAGTTCGACCTGGTGGCGGTGGGCCGCGCGCTGCTGGTCGACCCGGACTGGGCGCTGAAGGTGCGTGAAGGCCGCGAGGGCGACATCCTGCCGTTCAGCCGCGATGCGCTGATGCAGCTGGTCTGAGCCGCGGTCGACCCGGGCGCCGCCGATGGCGCCCGTTTGTAGGGTGCGCCGTGCGCACCAAGGGCCGCTACGAACCCTTGGTGCGCGCGGCGTAGCCTACGGCGGTGGCGGGTTTCACCCGCCCTACGCACTGGACCTTTTAAGCCCGCTCGTAGGGTGTGTCGTGCGCACCAATGTCGCCAAATCCCTTGGTGCGCGCAGCGCACCCTACGGCCGCTGCAACCCGCCAATCCCCTTCAACGGCGGGTTTCTCCTGCTCCACGACCCAACTCCGCACCGTCGCCGATTGCCGCTTGCGTCTGCAGGGCGCCGCGCAGGTGCTGCTCGAACAGCTGGACGATGCCGTCCCAGCCCTGTCGGCCGGCGTGCTGGCGGGCATTGAGGCGAACCCGGCGCAGGGTCTCGGCGTCCTCCAGCAGCCAGCAGGCCGCCTCGCAGAAGCCGTGCTCGTCGCCGGGGCGGGCGAGGGCGCCGTTGTGCCCGTGGTGGATATGCTGGGCGGCGGCGGCCTGGTCGTAGGCCACCACGCCGAGGCCCGAGGCCAGCGCCTCCAGCACCACGTTGCCGAAGGTCTCCGACAGGCTGGGGAACAGGAACAGATCGCCCGAGGCATAGTGCGCCGCCAGCGCCTCGCCGCGTTGCAGGCCGCAGAACAGCGCGTCCGGCAGCTGCGCCTGGAGGCTGGCGCGCTGCGGGCCGTCGCCCACCAGGATCAGGCGCATGCGCCGGCGCGGCTGGCTCGCCTGCAGGGCGGTGAAGGCCTTGCCCAGCAGGCCGAGGTTCTTCTCCGCGGCCAGGCGGCCGACATGCAGCACGGCCAGCTCGTCCGGGCCCAGGCCCCAGCTGGCGCGCAGCGCCTCGCTGCGTCGGCTGGGGTGGAACAGCTGGCTGTCGACGCCGCGGGCGAGCAGGGCCAGGCGCTCGAAGTCGCGCCGCTGCAGCTCGATCTGCTGCCCGGCGCTGGGTACCAGGGTCAGTTGCGAGCGGTTGTGGAACCAGCGCAGGTAGTTGGTCAGCAGGCGGGTCAGCAGGCCGATGCCGTAGTGCCCGGTGTACTGCTGGAAGTTGGTATGAAAGCCGCTGACCACTGGGATGCCCAGGCGCCGGGCGGCGCGCAGGGCGGACAGGCCGAGCGGGCCTTCGGTGGCGATATAGAGCACGTCCGGGCGTTGCCGTTGCCAGCGCCGCAGCAGCTTGTGCAGCGCCGACTGGCCCCACTGCAGGCCGGGGTAGCCGGGCAGCGGCCAGCCGCGGGTCAGCAGCAGGTCGGCGTCCAGCGGCTGCGCCGGGTCCGCCGCCTGGCGCGGGCGCACCAGCTGCACCCGGTGGCCGCGGCCGCGCAGGCCCTCGACCAGGCGGCCGAGGGTGTTGGCCACGCCGTTGATTTCCGGCGGGTAGGTTTCGCTGATCAGGGTGATTTGCAGGGCGGTCGGGTTCATGACGGCAGTGTGGGCCGCCGCCATGTAGCCCATGTGACGTCAGGGTTGCGGTTTTGTGACGGGCTCTGCGCCGCGTTCGCGCACCCAGAACAGCGTGGCGCCGGCCACTGCCGCCGGCATCACGAGGATATTGACGAAGGGAATCAGCAGCGCGGCGTAGGTGATGCCGCCGAAGCTCAGGCTCTGCCAGCGCTTCTCGCGCAGCCAGGCGAGCATGTCCTGCCAGCTCAGTTTGTTGTTGTCCGCCGGGTAGTCGATGTACTGCACCGCCATCATCCACACGCCGAACAGCAGCCACAGCGGCGCGGCCACCAGGTTGAGCACCGGGATGAAGCTGAGGATCAGCAGGGCGATGGCGCGCGGCAGGAAATACGCCAGCTTGCGCGCCTCGCGGCCGAGGGTGCGCGGCACCATGGCCGCCAGTTCGGCCCAGCTGAAGGGCGGGAAATGATCCTCGCCGCGCACCACCACCTCGACCTTCTCGGCGAGAAAACCGTTGAACGGCGCGGCGATGATATTGGCCAGCAGGGTGAAGCTGAAGAACACCATCAGCAGCACCAGCACCACGAACAGCGGCCACAGCAGGTACTCGAGAAAGCTCAGCCAGCTCGGCAGGCTGGGCATGAAGGCATCGACCCAGCCGCCGAACTGCTGCACGGCGACGCCGATCAGGGCGACGAAGAGGATCAGGTTGACCGTCAGCGGCAGCAGCACGAACAGGCGCAGGCCGGGGCTGAGCACCAGCTTCAGGCCTTCGCGCAGGTATTGCGGGCCGGACAGAACGGGGGCAGCGGGCATGATGGGCTCCAGGGTGGTTGAGTCGCGCGACCATACCGACTTTGCCGGGGCGGCGAAAGTTCAGCCACGCCCTGGCTCGGCGTCGCGGGCAATAGGCGGATTCTATCCGGCAAATTGGCAATGGATATTTCCGCTTCGCAAGTGGCGTCGATAGCCTTGCGCACAGTTGCTTTTGCGGGGCTCTCAACGTTCCAAGCCTTCCCCTAGCGCTGCGAGAGTCCCTTTTTATCTGGCCTGCAGGCCATGAGGCTTGCGAGGAGTTTGCGATGTCCGCCGTTCGTCACGCCCGCGTCATCATCCTGGGTTCCGGTCCCGCGGGTTACAGCGCTGCCGTCTACGCTGCGCGCGCCAACCTCAAACCGCTGCTGATTACCGGTATCCAGGCAGGCGGTCAACTGACCACCACCACCGAGGTGGACAACTGGCCGGGCGACCCGCACGGGCTCACCGGGCCGGCGCTGATGCAGCGGATGCAGGAACATGCCGAGCGTTTCGACACCGAGATCGTCTTCGACCATATCAATGCCGTGGACCTGGCCGGTAAACCGTTCACCCTGGTCGGCGATAGCGCCACCTATAGCTGCGATGCACTGATCATCGCCACCGGCGCCAGTGCCCGTTATCTGGGCCTGCCCAGTGAAGAGGCGTTCATGGGCCGTGGCGTATCAGCCTGTGCGACCTGCGATGGTTTCTTCTATCGCGGCCGCGAGGTGGCCGTGGTTGGCGGCGGCAATACCGCTGTGGAAGAGGCGCTGTACCTGGCGAACATCGCCAGCAAGGTCACGCTGATCCATCGTCGCAACGCTTTTCGCGCCGAGAAGATCCTGCAGAACAAACTGCAGGAGCGGGTCGCCGAGGGCAAGATCGAGCTGCAGCTCGATGCCGAGGTGGACGAGGTGTTGGGCGATGCCAGCGGCGTTACCGGGGTGCGCCTGAAGCAGTACGGCGGCGCTTACCGCGAGCTGAAGGTCGATGGCCTGTTCGTCGCCATCGGCCATACGCCCAACACCAGCCTCTTCGAAGGTCAACTGGCGCTGAAGGACGGTTACCTGGTGGTCAATGGCGGGCGCGATGGCAACGCCACCGCCACCAGCATCCCTGGCGTGTTCGCCGCTGGCGACGTGGCCGACTCGATCTATCGCCAGGCGATCACCTCGGCCGGCGCCGGCTGCATGGCAGCGCTGGATGTCGAGCGCTATCTGGACGGTATCTAAGGGTTGGGGTGTGCTGTGCGCACCGGGATTTGTTCGGCTGGTGCGAGTGATGAAAAGCCGGTGCGCGCGGCGCACCCTACGGGTATGGCGCCTCAATCCGGCCAATGCCAGGGCGGCTCGTCGAGCATGCCCTGGCCGCGAATGCAGGTCTGGCCGAGCTGTTTGTCCAGTTCCAGGGTGTTGCATTCGGGGCTTTCCTTGAGCGTGGCGATCAGCCGGCTGGCGTGGGACACCACCCACACCTGGGTCTGTTTCGAGGCGGCGATGATCAGGCGTCCGAGTGCCGGCAGCAGATCCGGGTGCAGGCTGGTTTCCGGTTCGTTGAGCACCATCAGTGACGGTGGCCGCGGCGTGAGCAGGGCGGCTACCAGCAGCAGGTAACGCAGGGTGCCGTCGGACAGCTCGGCAGCGCTCAAAAGGCGCAGCAGACCTTCCTGACGCAGTTCAACGGCGAAGCGCCCGCCGGCCTGGAAGTCGATATGCAGGCGGCTGCCGGGAAATGCGTCGTCGATGGCAGCGTCCAGAGCGGCGCGGTCGCCGATCTCGCGGATGGTCTGCAGCGCTGCGGCCAGGTCGCGGCCATCGTGATGCAGTACCGGTGTGCGCGTGCCCAGTTGCGGCTGGCGCGCCGGCGCCTCGGCATCACTGCGAAAGTGATCGTAGAAGCGCCAGCGGCGAATGGTTTCGCGTAGCTGGAAAACTTCCGGGCAATTCGGGTCGTTGCCGATCTGGTCGAACAGGCTGTCGTAGTTCGGCACGTGCTGGGCCAGTACCTGCCAGCTGCGACCTTCACGCATGCGCACCATGGGCCCGGCGCGATCCACCAGCAGCGAGGCAGGGCGGTAGCTGGCGCCAGCCCAGATGCATTCGCGCTTGATCTCGGGGTCGAGAGCGAAGGCCGAGCTGCTTGGCTCGGGCAGGCCAAGGGCGATGGAGTAGCCGAAATCCTCGCTGGCAAAGCCCAGGCGCAGGCGCATCACGTTCTGTCGTGGCCCACCCTGCACCGGCACCTCACCGCTGCGCATACGCCGGGAAATCCTCTCCGGCCCGGCCCAGAAACTCGACTCCAGCCCGCCTTCGCGCGCCAACGCGTTGACCACGCCACCTTGCGCGGTTTCCGCCAGCAGGCGCAGCGCGCGGTACAGGTTGGACTTGCCGCTGCCGTTGGCGCCTGTGATCAGGTTGAGCCGGCCCAGCGGTAGGATCAGGCTGTTGATCGAGCGGTAGTTGGCGACGGCGAGGGTATGCAGCATGGCGAAGTCATCCTGACGAAAAATCAGCGGCCATGGCGTGGCGAAAACGCCAGCCAGGCCAGTACTGGGTAGCACAGGTAATGCAGGCTGAAGAGAAACAGGCCCATGGGGCTGGGCGTGTCCTGCAGGACCATCATGCCCAGCAGGCCGAGATAGAGCAGCCCGAGCACGCCGCCATAGAGCAGGGTGAAACGCCAGCGCTCAGCGCTGCTGGGCGCGCGACCCTGGCGCCAGTGAAACACCAGCGCCAAACCGGCCGCAATGACGGCGGCGATCAGCAATGTAGTGAACACGCCGCCCAGGCGCACGAAGGTGCGCAGCAGCAGGTTCAGCAGCACCGCCGCGAGCACCCCGCCGAGGGCGTAGTAGCGCAGTTGCACGGTGCCGTTCACAGGCTGCGGGCCAGGCCGAAGCGCTTGCTCAGCACCCGGTCCAGCAGGGCGCCGGGCAGCAGCGCGGCGAGCAGTGGCAGGGCGCGGCTGCCATTACCCAGGCGTAGCAGGCGCGGGCGTTTGTCGCGCTGTACGGCGGCCAGCAGTTGCGCGGCGAAGTCGCTGGCCGGGGTCGGATTGTCCTGCGAGGCGTTGGCGCGGGCGCGGATGCCCTCGCGCAGCGGCCACCAGGGCGAGTCCAGGCGGATCAGCGCCTCGGCCTGCTGGCTGGCGCTGGTGCCGAAGCTGGAGGCGATGGCGCCGGGCTGCACTTCCATCACCTCGATGGCGAAGGGCGCCAGCTCCATGCGCAGGGCATCGCTCAGGGCGTGCACTGCGGCCTTGGACGCGCAATAGGCGCCGGCGAAAGGCGTCACCAACACCGAGGAAACGCTGCCGATATTCACCACCAGGCCACGGCTACGACGCAGCAGCGGGAAGAACGCGCGGGTCACGCCAACGATGGAGAAGACATTGGTTTCGAACTGCCGCTGCATGGCTTCCACGCCACCGTCGAGCAGCGGGCCCATGGCGCCGTAGCCTGCATTGTTGATCAGCACATCGAGGCCGCCGATCTCCTCGCTCAGGCGAGCGCTCAGCTGTTGCAGCGCTTGGCCATCGTTGACGTCGAGCTGCACCGCGTTGAACCCGGCTTGCTCGAGCGCTGTGAGGTCGTTCTCCTTGCGCGCCGTGGCCCAGACGGCGTAGCCACCCGCCTTGAAGGCGTCGGCCAGGGCGCGGCCAATGCCGCTGGAGCAACCAGTGATGAGAACGCTGGGTTGAGGCATGGCGGGGGTCCCTGGCGATGGATGTTGAGTATCGTAGGAGCGAGCTCTGCTCGCGAACGCAGGCGACTTCACAAGCTTCGCGAGCAGAGCTCGCTCCTACAGTCGGCGTGCAACAGTTATCAGCGTATGAACTTGCCTTGCAGGCGCTCGGCGCGAAACTCCAGCGTAGCCGGGCGATAGCCGCTGCGCAGGTCGGGCAGGGGCATGCAGTCGCTCCAGCTGGCACCCGGCAGCAGTTCACCGGGGCCGCTGTAGCGTGGCGATTCGTAAAGGCGCTGGGCCAGGTTGGTGGCATTGCCGGGACGGTAGGCAGCGACTTCCCAGCGCAGTTCCAGCAGGGCGGCGTCGCTGCCGTTCTTCAGGTCGATGGCCAGCGGGCGATCAGCGGGGCAGCGCTGCGGGTCGTAGCTCAGGCGCAGTTCGAGATGGGCGAGGTAGCGCTCGTCGCGGCTTTCCTGCCAGATCACCCAGGTGGCCACCAGGCCGAGACCGACCAGCGCGGCCATGGACACCGGTAGCGCCTTGGTCGGATAGCGGATCAGCAGGATCAGCCAAGTGATGACGAGTACGATGCCGAACAGCATGAGCGCAGTCCTTTGGGGAGTCTGCACTCATCCTACACAAGCTCTCAGGTCAGGGTAACCGCGTGGGCTGTCGCAGGGTGTGACAGCTTCCTTCACCTGGCGGGAAGGGAGCGGGGAAGGCAGAGCCTTCAATGGCGTGGGCGTATTCTGCCCCCAACCACTCTCCCATGAATGAGAGGGGAGCTCACTGCGTATGCCTCGGATGAACAAGGACGTAGTCCGGATGCAATCCGGGGCCGATATCGACCCGGACTGCATCCGGCTACGAACAGCTCAGTGTGCGGCGCCGACAGCTACTGCATCGCTACGGCCGTACACGTCTTCCAGACGCTCGATATCGTCTTCGCCGAGGTAGGTGCCGGACTGCACCTCGATGATCTCCAGTGGGATCTTGCCCGGGTTGGAGAGGCGGTGTACCGAGGTCATCGGGATGTAGGTGGACTGGTTCTCGGTGAGCAGGAACTCACGGTCGTCGCAGGTCACCTTGGCTGTGCCGGACACCACGATCCAGTGCTCGGCACGGTGGTGGTGCATCTGCAAGGAGAGCTGCGCGCCCGGCTTGACGGTGATGTGCTTGACCTGGAAGCGGCCACCCATGTCCACCGAGTCGTACGAGCCCCACGGGCGGTACACCTCGCAGTGGTTCTGGGTCTCGCAGCGACCCTGCTCGTCGAGCTTGCCAACCAGTTTCTTGACGTCCTGCACGCGGTCCTTGTGCGCAACCATCATGGCGTCCTTGGTTTCCACCACGACGATGTCGTCCAGGCCGAGCACCGAGACCAGCTTGCCATTGCCGTGGATCAGGCAGTTGCGGCTGTCCTCGATCACCACGTCGCCCTTGGTCACGTTACCGGCGTCGTCCTTGTCGTGCACTTCCCAGATCGACGACCAACTGCCGACATCGTTCCAGCCGGCGGCCAGCGGCACCACGCAGGCGCGGCTGGTCTTCTCCATCACGGCGTAGTCGATGGAGTTGTCCGGGCAGCAGGCGAAGGTAGCCGGGTCGATGGCGATCTGCGTGCCGTCGCGCTGGCTGCGTTCCAGCGCCAGCAGGCAGGTGTCGTAGATGTCCACGTCGTGGTGCTTGAGCTCTTCGAGGAAGCGGCTGGCGCGGAACAGGAACATGCCGCTGTTCCAGTAGTAATCGCCGCTCTTCACGTACTCGGTGGCGCGCTGGGCGTCGGGTTTCTCGACGAAGCTGGCGACACGCGCCACGCCGTCGGGCAGGGTGCCGTCGGCCTGGCCGCGGATGTAGCCGTAGCCGGTTTCCGGACGGTCGGCCGGCACGCCGAACAGCACCATCTCGCCTTTCTCGGCGGCCACGGTGGCCAGCGCCAGGGCCTGGCGGAAGGCTTGCTGATCGTCCAGCACATGGTCGGCCGGCAGCACCAGCATCAGCTCGTCACGGCCTTCGGCGATCAGTTGCAGAGCCGCCATGGCCACGGCCGGCGCGGTATTGCGGCCGAAGGGTTCGAGCAGGAGCATTTGCGCCTGCAGGTCGATCTGCTCCAGCTGCTCAAGCACGATGAAACGGTGCTCCTGATTGGCCACCAGCACGGGTGGCTGCATGCCCTCGATGGAAAGGCGCTGCAGGGTCTGCTGGAACAGCGTCTGCTCACCGGTCAGGGCGAGGAACTGCTTGGGATACAGCTTGCGCGAAAGAGGCCAGAGTCGCGAGCCGCTGCCACCGGAAAGGATGATGGGGGTCATGGTTGTGTCTCTCCTGAGCGATTGATCAAGTGGTTTGCCCGTGTCGTGTCGGTGCGACGTGTACCCGCCGTTTTCCTTGTTCTAGAAACGCACTGCCTTAACCATCGATGGGGCGCTTGACCCATACCGGCGACAACTTGCCCTGACCACCAGTGACGAACAGGCTGACCACTTCGCCGCGCCCGAGGGTGACCGGTTTCAGGTCGGCGACCTTGCGCTCGCCGTCGAACAGCGCCAGGCCAACCTTCACCGGGTTGATCTCGCGGTCGCCGCGGCCGTCGGGTTTGACGTCGGCGACCACGGCGGTCTTGCCGTCGGCAGTCTTCAGACTGAGGGTGCTGTCAGTCAGGTTCTGTACGCGCAACAGGGCTTTCTGCAGGCTGGTGAAGGGCGGCTCTTCCACCAGGCGCGGCTCGGCGCCGGTCTGACTGACCAGGGTGTAGTAACGCTCGGCCTCCAGATCCACCGCCATCTGTGCGTTGCCGACCTGGGCCTGATAGCTGCCGGCCGGGAGGAACTTGAAGTCACTCGAGCCCAGCGGCGAGATCTGCTTGAGCTGGGTCTGGCCGACGCTGACGTCGAGCTCGGCGCTGCTGGCGTTGTAGGCGCGGACGAAGGCCGAGCCCTTGGGCGCCTTGGGTCCGTAGAGGGCGCCGTCATCGGCCTGTGCCTGGAGCATGCCGAGGCCCAGGCCCAGGGCCAGGGCGCAGGCGCCCAGCGTGAAGCGGCGTAGGGTGGTTTGCGTGTTGTTCATCGGATAGTCCTCCTTGGGGGATGAATCAGTGACTGGCAGCGGCCAGCCCCTGGCGCTCGCCGTCGTCTTTGAGTGCGGCGAGCCATTGCGGGTCGAAATCGGTGAAATCGCTGGTCATCGGCAGGTAGCGCTCGGGGAACTCCCAGATCACCAGTTGCGGTGGGTTGTTCTCGAAGTCCTCGCTCTGCAGGTACTTGAGCATCGGCACCAGCGGTCCGCCGCCTTCCTCGGCGTGGTTGGCCAGGTCACGCTGCAGGTGTTCACGCAGGGCCCCGGCGAAGTTCCAGGCGGGGTTGGCGCTGTAGCTGGTGCCGACCAGCGTCACCGGCAGGTCGCTGTCGCCGAACAGGTCGTCGCCGCCACCTTCGGCGGTATGGGTTTCACGCTGCTGCAGGCGGTCGGCCTGGGGCATCAGGCTTTCGAACAGGGGAGCCAGCGGCAGGAAACGGGTCAGGTCACCCTGATGCGTGCGGGTTTTCACGGTCTCGGTGACGAACTGCTGTGGCTCGCCACGTAGCTCGATGGCGCTGCGCACCACTTCGCTCAGCGCCTTGGCAGTGACGTCGGCGCCCTCCGGGGTCCAGTGGGTGTCAGTACGCAGGAACATCGGCGCCTGGTTCTTGGCCGCTTGCAGCGGTGCGAGCAGGTCCGGCGCGGCGATCCCGGCATTGCGCACCGCGCGGTGAAAGCGCGGATAGAGGCTGCGCTGCAGGGCACTGGGACGATGGTTGCCGATGTGCTCCGGGTACAGGCGGGTCTTGGCCGGGACGATGGCCAGCAGCAGCTGGATATCGCGCTCTTCCAGTTGGCGCTGCACGCCGCGGATCAGTGCCAGGTTGTCGCGCATCTGGCGCTGGCCGTCAGCTACCGGGTCGAACTCCTCGTCTGAATACAGCCAGCCGTCCTCGCCGATCACCAGGCCATTGCGGCCTTCTCCGAAGAGCAGGTATTCCACGGCCGCCCAGAGGTTGATGCCCGCCTGCTTGAGCGGGAAGTTCTCGTCGTAGTGACGTTCGATGCTTTTTGCCAGGCCGCCGTCGAGCACGCTTGGCTGCGCCGGCATGTGGTAGTCGGCGAGCCTGGTCAGGGCGAGCAGGCTGGCCGGCAACAGCAGCAGGGCGAACAGCACGACGTAGAGGGTCTTGAAGGAGCGATTCATTCTCGGCCTCCGCTCAGAACTGGAAGTAGAGGAAGGGGGAGTAGCTCTGCGCCGAGAGCTTGAGCAGCGAGGCGCAGAACAACAGCAGCAGGGCGCCGCGCAGGGCCACCAGACGCAGGTCGACGGCCTGCAGGGCGACCCCGGCGCTGGCCAGGGTCAGCCCCGGCTCGTGATGGCGGCTGGCAAGGAACTGGCGGGCGCCGTTGACGGCGATCACCACCCAGGCCAGCGCCAGGGTCGCCATCTGCAAACCAGTGATGTGCGCCAGGGTCAGCTCGCTCAGGTGCCAGTCAGCAAAGCTGAACAGGGCGGCGTACATGCGCCCGGCCACCTCCAGGTTCTCGGCGCGGAAGATCACCCAGCCGAGCATCACCAGCAGCAGGGTGAAGGCCCATTTCAGCGGGTTGAACACAATCGGTGCGGCTTTCACGCCGAGCGCCCGCTCAATGGCCAGCCAGGTGCCGTGCCAGGCGCCCCAGATCAGGAAGGTCCAGTTGGCGCCATGCCAGAAGCCGCCCAGCAGCATGGTCAGGAACAGGTTGCGGTAGGTGTTGAAGGTGCCATGGCGATTGCCGCCCAGCGGCACGTACAGGTAGTCACGCAGCCAGGTGGACAGGCTGATGTGCCAGCGCCGCCAGAACTCGGTGATCGATTGACTGATATAGGGCTGGTTGAAGTTCTCCATGAAGCGAAAACCCATCATCAGGCCCAGGCCGATGGCCATGTCGCTGTAGCCGGAGAAGTCGAAATAGAGCTGCGCGGTGTAGGCGATCATGCCCAGCCAGGCATCGCCGGTGCTGGGGTTTTCCAGGGCGAAGCAGTGGTCCACCAGCGGCGCCAGGCTGTCGGCGATGAACACCTTCTTGACGAAGCCCTGCATGAAGCGCGTGGCGCCTTCGCTGAACTTGTCGAGGCTGTGGGTGCGGTCGGTGAACTGGTCGGCCAGGTCCTTGTAGCGCAGCACGGGGCCGGCGATCAGCTGCGGGAACAGGGCGATGAAGGCGGCGAAGTTGATCAGGTTGTGCGTCGGTTCGGTGTCGCGGCGGTACACGTCGATCAGGTAGCTGATCGACTGGAAGATGTAGAAGGAGATACCGATCGGCAGGATCACCGCCGTAAGGACGAAGGGCTCCATCCCCATCGATTCGAGCACGGCGTTGATATTGGCCACACCGAAGTTGGCGTACTTGAAGTAGCCCAGCGTGGCCAGGTTGCCGACCACCCCGGCCACCACCCAGCGGCGCGCCGCCTGGGTGCCGGCGTGGGCCTGGATGCGCAGGCCGAAGACGTAGTTCCACAGCGTCACGGCAGCGAACAGCAGAAGGAAATCCACCCGCCACCAGGCGTAGAAGGTGTAGCTGCCGATCAGGATCAGCAGATTGCGCCAGCGATTCGGGCACAGATAGTACAGGCCGAGAAAAATCGGCAGGAACAGGAACAAAAAGACGTTGGATGAAAAGACCATCCGTGCTTCTCCGTGAACAGCCGGGGCAGCGCCCCCCTTTCCCCCCGCGAGCGGAGGGTTTGTGTTTGCCCTGCTTGCTGGGCGTAGGGAGTGGTTCTTGCCCTCTCCCCAACCCTCTCCCATGAATGGGAGAGGGAGCTTGAACGGTGTGTAGCTTTCTCCCCTCGCCCGCTTGTGGGGCGTAAGCGGAATAGCGAAGCACTGCTTCGCCCGCTGAAGCGCCCTGAGCTCTGCGAAGGGCTGGGGCGCAGGGCGGGGGCCGGGGGAGAGGGTTAGCCGCCCCCGCCGAACACCTGGGTCACCTCGCCACCGAGGCGGAAACTGTTGAACGGCCCCATCTCCTGGTTCAGTTCGCGGGTCTCTTCACTGCAGGCGTAGAGGCTGCAGTAGGGCGCCAGCCAGGCGTACTTGAAGTCCTTGCGCAGCTCGCTCATGTCTTGCTTGGCGCCGGTGCGCTGGGCGAACGCAGCCGGGTCGCGCGCGCCTTCCAGCACACGTTCGGCCAGGCGCTGCAGGGCGCCATGGTTTTCACCGCGCAGATCGACTTCGTTGGCCTCGGCGAACGCGGCGATCATCGCCAGCGGCGGCAGGGCATAGTTGTGGTAGGCCAGGGCGCGTTGGCTGCGGCGCATTTCGTTGGCCAGGTAGCCTTCGTCATCGACCTGGTTGGCAGCGATGCGGAACTGGCCCACGGACCAGTCGAACAGGTCGCGGCGATCACTGATCACCGCGACCGCCATCACCGACCAGGCCGCCCAGTAGCTGTGGTTGTTGATCTTGCGCAGCGGCAGGTCGCTCCACTCGCGCACCGTGTGTTCGGCCAGGCGGGTGAACCAGGCTTCGATGCGTGCGCTCTGCTGCGGGTGGGCCGCCAGCGGCTGCGACTCGGAGAACTTCAGGCGCAGCCAGGCGCCGGCCAGGCTGCCCAGCGCCCATTTACGCATCGACTTGCCGGTGTGGTTGAATTGCTCGGACTCCAGCGCATCGGCGCTGGCCCATTTATCCAGCCATTCGATGGCGCATTCCAGGCGCTCCGGCTGACCGGTGCGCATGTAACCGGTGATCATCCGCCCGGCTTCCTTCTCCAGGCGGGTGATGTGCGAGGTCTGCTCGCGGAAGTTCTTCTCGGCCTTGCGGTTGAGCGTGGCGCGGGCACTGTCGGAGCCTTCGTACTTGCTGGTGAACTGCAGCTCACCGGTGTACGGCTGCGGAACCGCAGGGCAGACGGGCGCCTTGCCCTCGCGCTGGCCCACGGCGGCGTAATAACCCGCTGGCGGCTGCAGAGCGGCGAAGGCTGGGCCGCTGAGCAGCAGCGCCATGAGCGTGAGTGGAGCGAGTCGTTTGGGCATGATGGCCTCCTCAGTCGTTCGCGCTGTGCTGCGCGACCTGCTGGTTGGGCCCGCTAGGGCGCTGGCACAGGCTGGCCTGGACTTTCAGGTCGTCGGCGCTGTCCTCGGGCTTCTGGATTTCCAGGGCGAAGAAGTTCTGATCACCCCAGCCCGGCTCATCGCGCAGTTCCACGGCGAAGCGCCCGTCGGTATCGACGGTGTTGGGCTTCTCCAGCTTGAGCTGTTCGCGACGACCGTTGAGGTACCAGATGGTGGCGTCGACGCGCTTGACCGACGGATCGCTGAAACGCAGGTCGAGCTGGTGGCGGTTGCCGCGCAGGGTCAGCAGCTTGTTCTCGCCATTGACCAGTATCTCGTTGCTGCCCGGATGCAGGCGTTTCTCGCTGGCGAGCAGCTCGGTCTGGCCGCTGCAGCCGTTGTTCAGGCTGGCCATCAACTGGCGGTGGATCTTGTCCGAGGCCAGGTCGTAGAGCGGTGAGAATTCCCAGATCAGCACCTTCGGTGGGTCGTTCTGGAAGGCATCGCTGGCCAGGTACTCGATCATCGCCCCTTCCAGGCCACCGCCGGGGAAGGCCGCGTTGAGCACGTCGGTGCCCAGGTATTCTTCGAGGAAACCGCCGAAGTTGTAGTTCTTGCCGCTGTGGCTGGTGCCGACCAAGGTGATCTTCGGGCTGCTGTCGTCGCCGAACAGCGCGTCGCCATCGCTGGCGTCCTTCGGCTCGGTGACGAACTGATCGACGTACTGCACTGCATAGCCGGTGCCGCACAGCTGGCTGGCGACGTTCTGCATGGTGCCGGTCTTGCCCATCAGGCCGACGCGCTCGGTGACGAATTCCTTCTGCGCAATGTCCTCGAAGCCGGGGATGCGCTTGACCGTCTCGGCGACCAGGCGCGCGGTGCGCTCGGCGCCGTAGGGCGTCCAGTGCTGGTCGCGGCGGAAGTAGAACTCCTTGTCGCTGTCTTCGTCGGTCAGCGGGGTCAGGTCCGGTACCCAGATGCCCAGCTGTTCGAAGCGGTTCAGCGCCTGGCGGTAGTTTTGCAGCGCCTTGTCGTAGTCGAAACGCTGATAGTCGGCCGGGCGCAGCTTGCTGCGATTGACCAGGCCGCGGGTCGGTTGATAGACCACCACCAGCTCCACGCCGCGCTGCTTGAGGCCGTCGCGCAGCTCCTTGAGGCGCTGGTAGCCGACCTCGCTGGTGCCGAACTCGGTGCGCAGGTCCTCGACGCTACGGAACAGCCAGCCCTCGTCGGCATCCATCAGGGTGACGAAATTCTTCATGTAGTTGGTGGTGTAGCGGCTGGCATCGTGCGCAGCCGGGCACAGCGAGCAGCAGTCTTCCACCTGGTACTGCGGCGCCTGGCGCTCTTCGGCCTGCAGGCTGCCGGCGAAGGCGGCGCAGGTCACTGCCAGGGCCAGGGTGTTGAGTTTGGATACGCGCATTCTGGGGCCTCGTCAGTTGGTCATCTGCTCGGGATCGATCGGGTCGATCAGCACGGGCTGGCGCTGGCGCACCATGAGGTCGAGGATTTCGTCCTGTTTCTCGCCGAGGATGCCGGCGAGCTGGATGCCGCTGCTCTTGCGCGGCGCGAGCATCTTCACGCGGTACAGCTCGACCGACAGCGGCGAGTCGATGTTGATCGGGCTGGAGCCATTGCCGGCCAGGGTGCCGCCGACGATGATCATCGAGATCTTGGTATCGAACGGGTCGAGGTCCAGGTCGCGATCGGTGTCGGACAGATCCTTGATATGGCCGTACACGCCGGTCAGCTGGTTCATCGCCGAGAGGTTTTCGTAGAGGCGGATGTTCTCGCTGTTGCGAATGCGGATGCCATGGCGCTGGTTGCGCATGACCTGATTGCCCCACAGCAGGTTGTCGCCGCTCTCGTACAGGGTGATGCCGTCGGCATGGTTGCCATGCACGCGGTTGTAGGCGATCAAATTGTTCTCGCTGCTGCGGTCGATCACCACCCCGGAGAGCTTATTGTCGTAGCTCTCGTTATTGATGATCCAGCTGTCGTTGACCTCGCGCGAAATGATGATGCCGTGCTTCTTCTTGGTACCGAACACGGTGTTCTCGGCGATGATCAGGCCGTGCGAGCGGTCATGCGGGTCGATGCCGTAGACGATGTTGTCGCGGTAGGTGTTGCCCTTGATCACCACGTTCTGCGCCTCATAGCAGTAGAAGCCGTACCAGTGGTCGACGAACTCGGAATCGATCAGCCAGCCGGTCGGCTCCTCGCGCTTGAGACGCGCGTGCATGTTCGGCGTGTACTGGGTGATCGATACGCCATAGGACTTGGAGTTGTCGTAGCCCAGGCTGGTGATCACGCTGCCCGCGATGTACAGCTCGCTGCCGCCCCAGGAGACCAGGAACGGGCGGAATTCCTTGCCGTTGTCACGCATGGTCGCCGGGCCGTTGTCGGCCTCGCGCCAGGCGGTGACGCGGGTATCGGTGATGAACATCAGGCCGTCGTTGACCAGGAACGAACCGCGCTCCTGCGACAGGCGCAGTTCGCGGGTTTCCTTGCCGACGTGTAGCGCGGCGCCTTCTGCCACGACGATGGGCAGGCGAGCGAGGTACACGCCAGGTTCCTGTTCGGCGAACTGGCTGTCGGGCAGCGCCTTGGCGATGTCCTGGGCGGTGACCAGGCCACCTTCGATGAAGATCGCCTGGGGCATGCCTTGCTGGCGTTTGATCCATTCGCGCAGGCGTTCGTTGCCGCCGGTGAAGTCCTTCAGCGCGTCCTGGCGCAGCATGCGCCGCACCACCACCTTGCCGCGTTTGTCACGCGGAATCTTGGCCAGCACGGCCTCCTTGGTGTAGCCGGACAGGTCCGGCAGCGTGGGTGCTTCCATATGCAGTTCGTCCGCCGGTGCGCTACGCACGCGGTAGTCGAACTGGTGCTGCGTCGGGTTGGCCTGGGCCAGGGGCACTGTGAGACACAGCGCACCGAGCAGCAGGGGTAGGGCTAAGCCGTTGGGTTGCATGATCCGATCCCTCAGAAGCGCCAGATGAAGTCGACGAAGGCGCGGTGCATCACCGAGTCGGTGCCGCTGCCGTAGGCGTCGCCCGGCAGGAACACACCAGCGCGCAGGCGTACCAGGGCCGAACGGTCTTCCAGTTGTTCGGCGACGGTGGCCGGCAGCAGGCCCTGCTTGAAGTAGCGGGTCAGCACCAGGTCGACTTCCTGGCCGATATCTTTCTCGCCGGCCACCAGCGGTGCGGTGATGCCGCTGTCGCCAACGTCCTGGTCGCCATCGACGCGCCAGAAGCGGTGATAGACGACGCTGGCGTCGTAGTCCTGGCCCAGCTGCCAGGAGCTGAAGGCACTGGCCACCTGCAGGTTGGAGAGCTCGCCGCGGAAGGCTTCGCCGTAGCGGTGCAGGCGTGATTCGACGCCGGTGAAGTTGGCGCGGTTGCTGTGCAGGCCGGTCTGCATGAACTGGCGCGACTTGCCTTCGTCGCCACCGCCGCTGCCACGGGCATAGGCGGCGCCGATCTTCCAGTTGTCATCGAGGCTGTAGCGTAGGCCCAGGTCCATGGCCCAGGCGTCGACGTCCTGGCTGCGCGAACCGGTGGCGATGCGGTCGCTGCCGACCACTTGCTGCTGCAACTGATCGGTATCACCCTGCAGCCAGGTCAGCTGAGCCCAGTAATTGAGACGGTTGCGCGAATTGCGCTCGAAGAAGCCGCCGTCGGCGTGCAGGCCGAACCAGGTCAGGTCACCGGTGTAGCGCTTGCTCAGTTCGTCGACGCGTTCGCCGGGATTGGCCAGGCGGCCGTCATCGCGGCTGTGGTGCAACTTGGCACCGATACGGTGGCCGGGCGTCCATTGGTAGTCGAGGCCGGCGAAGTAGTGGCGGCGATCCTCGTCTTCGGGGGCCAGGTCATCGAGGTCGGTGCGGTAGTCGGAGAAACGCTCGGCGACACCGGCCTTGGCGCGCAACAGGGTAGTGTCGAATTCCCATTGCACGGCTTCGATGTTGGTGTCCATCCAGGCCCCGTCATCACTGCGCAGGCGCTGGCGGCCAACGCGCAGGTGCTCGCCGGGATAGGCGGTGAGGCCGGCGTAGTCGACCCAGAACTCGCGCATGGCCAGGTAGCTCTTGTCCGGCTGACGGGCGTCGCTGCGCTGTGTGCTGTCTTCGCCGTCGTCCTGCAGCGGGTCGGTTTCGATGGTGTCGGTGGCAGTGACCGCCTGGCCCATGGCGAAGGCGCTCCAGTCGCCGCGCTCGCCGTAGGCCCAGGGGCGCAGGTCGAGACCGATACCGTTGACGTCGCCACCCGAGCGGGTGCCGAGGTCGCGGTCGTCTTCCGATTGCGCGGTGATCTTCACATCCAGGCCGAAGTTCGGCCGTTCGGCGGCGGCGCAGAGGATGCTGGCCGACAGCAGCGACAGGCCAAGGCCGGCGCTCATCCAGTTTTTTCTGTGCATGGTGGGGGTCGCTCTGCGTAGTGGGAGCCTGTCGCCGGCGTAGGTTGGCGCCGAGCCTGCGAGGCCCAACGCGGCGTTCGCGGTTGCGTTGGGCTTCGCTGCGCTCAGCACCAACCTACGGGGGGCATCCGTGTGCGTGTTCATAGGCTGCTCAATCCGCTGTCGTGAGGTCGGGCATGGCCACGCGCCTCGCGCTCCTCTTGCAACAGGCGCTGGGCCTCGGCCAGTTGTGCCGGGGTCAGGCTCTGGGCCACGGCATGGGCCAGCTCATGGGCCTGCGGCGTGTTGCGCGGCAGGGCCAGTTGGCTGAATACATAGGCGTTGACCGGGTTGGGCTTGACCCCGCGACCCTGGCTGAACATCTGCGCCAGGGCGAAGTCGGCGCTGAGCTGGCCGGCGCGCGCAGCGCTGAGCAGGTGGTCGAGCGCCTGCTGGGCATAGACCTCGCCGAGGTAGCCACGCAGGTAAATCTGCCCCAGGTAGTAATTGGCGCTGGGTTCGCTGGGCGCGGCCTTGCGCAGGTGTTCTTCGGCCTTCTTCGGCTGCTGCGGCAGCAGCTTGCCTTCGTAGTACAGGCGTCCGAGCAGCAGCTCGGCACGTGGCAGGGCAGCTTCGCGACCCTTCTCCAGGTAGCCGAGCAGGGTGTCGATATCGCCTTGCCCCGGATAGTCATAGAGCAGACGCGCGAGGCTGACCCAGGCGGCCGGATAATTCGGCGCGATGGCCTCGAGCAGGTCCTGTGCCTGCTGCGGCTGCGGCTGGCCGACCTCAGGGTCGCTGAGGACTTGAGCCACGGACTCGACCTGGTTGGGTGAAACATTGCCGGCGCGGTAGCCCGCCAGTAGCTGATCGATCAGCGCCTGACGGTCGTCTTCGCGGTTCTGCTTCTGGTACACGGTGGCCAGGTCGGCGTAGCAGGCGTCGTTGCTGGCCAGGCGTGCCTGGCAGATGCGCTCGATCTCGCCCAGGTGCTGGTCGTAGGTGCCATCGGTGCGATACAGGAGAATCTGCGCCAGTTCTGCCTGCGGCAGGCCCTGCTGGCGCCAGTCTTGAATACGTTGCGCGAGGTTCATGGCGGGAAAGTCCTGTGGGTAGAACAGGTAGAGTTCGGTCAGTGGCAGCAGCGCACTGGGCTCGCGGGCCTGGGCTGCGCTTTCCAGCAGTTCGGCGGCCTCGCGGCGCTCGGCCAGGGTGCTGCCGGGCTTGCGCGCCAGCAGCTTGCCGAGGCGCGCGTTGGCGCGTGGCGAACCATCCTGAGCCTGGCGGTAGATGCGCTCGGCCTCATCCAGATCCTGGGTCTGGCCGCCGGCTGCGTAGATGTCGGCCAGGCCGATCTGCGCGTCGCTGTAGCCCATCTCGGCGAGCTGGCGGAAATGCCATTCGGCAGTCTGCTGGTCGCCGCTCTGCAGGGCTTCGCGGGCCAGACGCTCATCCGGCAGGCCGGCGCAGCCGGCCAGCGTGGCGCTGACGGCGAGGCCGAGCAGGGCGGGGCGAAGAAGGGGCATGCTCACGGCGTGACCTCCTTAGCGACCTGCCGCGACGGCGCGGTCGACCAGCCAGCCCAGCGACGGACCACGGTCGATGACCACGTCCACCGGCTGGCCGGCGAGGCTGGCCGGCAGGGTGTCCTGCGGCTTGATCACCACGCGGATGTCCGAGCTCAGGCCGCTGTCATGCAGGGCGCTGCTGACGATCTCGCCGTGACGCGCCTGGTCTTCGCCGGCCACCTTGAAGGTTACTGGCGTGCCGGGGCGCGCCTGTTCCAGATGGCGGTAGGGGAAGCTGGCGCTGACGGTGGCGATGCCGTCCTGCGGTACCAGTTCGAAGATCACGTCGCCCTTGCTGGCGAACTGACCGTCGGCCACCAATTGGCGAGAGATCTTGCAGTTGCACGGACTGGTCAGGGTACCCTGCATCTCGCGGGCGAATAGCGCTTCGATCTGGCTCGGTTCGAGCTGGTCCTCACCCAGGTGACCCTTGAGCATTTCCAGCATGCTGGTGGTGAAGGTGGCGATTGGCGCGCCTTTCTCGACGATGCCATCTTGCTGCGCCAGGCTCTGCACGCTGCCTTCACGCGGCATGGTCACCTGCAGCGCCGGCAGGCTGATCTGCGCCGACTGTGCGTGGGTGACGAAGTACAGGCCGTATATCGACTTGCCGATGTAGCCGAAGGCGGCCAGACCGACGAGGAAGATCGCGCCGCTGAAGGTCACGGCGCGCAGGCGGCCGAACATACCCATGCCACCGCCTGCGCCGTTCTTGCGCGCCTTGGTGAAGTTGTCGCGCTGGAGGATGTGCAGCACTTCGCCGACATTGACCAGTTCACCAGCCAGATGCGCGCTGATCAGGTGGCGCAGGGCCGCGGCTTCCCGAGCACCAAGGCCGTGGAACTGGCAGCCGACGCGGTTGTGCTCCGGCTGTACCGAGTTGACCTGAAACTCCACGTCCAGGCCCAGCACCAGGCTGTCGAGCTGGAACTGCAACTGGCCGCGATGGAAATCGCCGACCTTGTGCGTGGTCTTTTCGTTGGTGAAGCTGAAACCGCCGGCAGAGACATCCTGCAGGCGTGCGTCGATGCGTTCGCCCTTGGCATTGGTGAAGCGCAAGCGCCCTGGCAGCTTGACGCGGGCATGCTGGCGCTGGGCCTCGGACTCATGGACGACGTTGTGATTGGCGACGGAGTTCATGGTGGCTAATTCCTATTCGAGTACGGTCACACCAGCGCCAGCAGCGCGGCGATGAAGACAGAGGCGGCAGAGAAGGTCATGGCACGCGACGACCAACTGTTGAACCAGTTGGCGAAGCTGGACAGGCCGCGGTTGAGCTTGGTGTTCTGGCGCGTCCAGGATTGCTGGTCGAGACGGAAGAACACGTAGATCTTCACCATCGCGCCAACGATCTGGTTGTAATAGAGCAGCGCCGGGTAGGCCGGACCGATGCGGTGGCCGGAGAGCATCAGCAGCAGCGTGAGGATCAGCCGCGTGCTACCGATCCACAGCAGATAGATCAGCAGGTACATCAGGCTGTACTTGATGCTGGCGATGATCGCCACGCACAGGCCCAGCAGGCAGGTCCACATCGACACGCGCTGGTCGAACAGCACCAGGCTGGTGAAGGCGCCGAGGCGACCCATGCCCAGGCGCAGGGCGCGCGAGTTTTGCCGCAGGTTGTTGCCGTACCAGCGGAACATCAGCTTGCGGCTGGCCTTGATGAAACTCTTCTCCGGCGGGTGCTCGACCGTGTTGATCGCCGCATCCGGCACGTAGAAGGTGTCGTAGCCCAGGCGCATCAGGCTGTACCAGCTGGACTTGTCGTCACCGGTGAGGAACTGGAAGCGCCCCAGGCGCCAGTGTTCCAGGTGATCGCTCTCCACGTCGCGGATGAACTCGGGGTCGGTCACCACGCTGGCGCGGAACACCGACATGCGCCCGGTCATGGTCAGCACGCGTTTGGAGAGCGCCATCGAGCACATGTTGAGGTGGCGCTGAGCGAAGCGCAGCTTGTGCCACTCGCTCATCAGGTAGCTGCCGCGTACCTCGCAGAACTCGTTGGTGGTCAGCCCGCCGACGTTGGGGAAGAGCTTGAACCAGGGCACGGTCTTGATCACCACGCCCGGCTCGAGCACGGTATCGCCGTCGATCACCGCCACCACCGCATCGCGGTCCGGCATCTGCCGGGAAATGGCGCGAAAACCATAAGCCAGACCATCACGCTTGCCGGTGCCGGGGATGCGTACGATGTCCAGGGTGACATGCGCTGGCGGCTCGGCCTGAGCCCAGAGGTTCTTGATCAGCAACTCGTCGGAGAGCTCGACGATCGAGCACACCAGGGTGGTCGGGTAGCCACAGTCGATGGCTTCGCGGATCACCGAGCGGTAGACCATCGCAGTGGTCAGCGCCTCGATGCGAAAGCTGGTGACCATCAGAAAGACATGAGAGGGGTCGGCGTCCTTGCCGAGTTTTGTAACCTTGCGGCGATACCAGGGGTACACCAGGTAAAGGAACAGGCAGCCGCGCACGAAGTGCATGGCGCCCATGGAATAGCGCCAGATGCCGACGATGCCGATGAGCAGGATGAAATCCCGCGCTTCGGGGTCGAACACCGTGCGTGGCAGGGCCAGTGCCAGCAGCATCAGCAGGCTGAGATAGAGCATCCAGCCGCTGGCTTGGTTGAGGCCGTTCTTGAGCTTGTCCATATGCGTCTCCGAGTACCTGCGCGCGCTGGGCGCGCAGGTACGCTCGGGCTCTTACCAGCAGATGCCTTCGGCCACGCCATTGCTGGCGTGGGGCATGAAGCCGACCAGGTCGATCACCCGCTTGCCGCTCGGCGCCTGCTCAGCCAGCTTGGCGAAACGCTCGTCGCTGTTGCCCAGGACGATGATGTCGGCCTTGGCCACGACGTCTTCGAGGTCGCTGTTGAGCAGCGAGGAAACGTGCGGGATCTTCGACTCGATGTATTCCTTGTTGGCCCCGTGGACACGGGCGTATTCGACGTTGCGGTCGTAGATGCTCAGGTCGAAACCCTTGCCGATGAGCATTTCCGCCAGTTCCACCTGCGGGCTTTCACGCAGGTCATCGGTGCCGGCCTTGAAGCTCAGGCCGAGCAGGGCGACCTTGCGCGAATCCTGGCTGGCGATGATGTCGAAGGCCTTCTGCACCTGGGCGGCGTTGCTGCGCATCAGCGAGCCGATCAGCGGGGTTTCCACATCCAGGCTGCCGGCGCGGTAGTTCAGCGCGCGTACGTCCTTGGGCAGGCAGGAGCCGCCGAAGGCGAAGCCGGGTTTCATGTAGTACTTGGAGAGGTTCAGCTTGTGGTCCTGGCAGACCACGTCCATCACCTCGCGGCCATCGACGCCGACGGCCTTGGCGATATTGCCGATCTCGTTGGCGAAGGTGACCTTGGCGGCGTGCCAGACGTTGCAGGTGTACTTGATCATCTCGGCGACTTCGATGTCCTTGCGGATGATCGGCGCGTCGAGCTCGCTGTAGATGCTTTCCAGCAGGTCGCCGGAGGCTTTGTCCAGCTCACCGATGACGGTCATCGGTGGGAAATCGTAGTCCTTGATCGCGGTGCTCTCGCGCAGGAACTCGGGGTTCACCGCCAGGCCGAAGTCGACGCCAGCCTTCTTGCCCGAGCAGTCTTCGAGAATCGGCAGTACCACGTTCTTGGCGGTGCCCGGCAGTACGGTGCTGCGAACCACTACGGTGTGGCGCTCTTTCTTGTCGCGCATGGCGAAACCGATCTCGCGGCACACGCCTTCGATGTAGTTCAGTTCCAGGTCGCCGTTCTTCTTGCTCGGCGTACCGACGCAGATGAACGATACATCGCTTTCCAGAACGGCAGCGGCAACGTCGGTGGTGCCACGCAGGCGACCCTGACGCAGACCTTGTTGCAGCAGTTCTTCCAGGCCCGGTTCAACGATGGGCGATTTGCCGTTATTGATCAGGTCGATCTTGTTCGCGGAGATATCCACGCCAATCACGTCGTGACCTCGTGCCGACAAACAGCCGGCACAAACGGCACCTACATAACCCAAACCAAAGATACTGATTCGCATGGTATTCACCTCGTCCGTTCGATGTAGTTTCAAATACTGGCCAACTGGCCAAAACTGTTCTGCGAACTTGCTGTTTGTGTGTCGGCAAGTTCTTTCAGGCATAAGTAGGGTGGGCGCCGGAAGTGGCGCCGGATGCGGGCCTTTATATAAAGTGGTGGCCCTTCGATATTGTCTGTGCTGGCCGGATGGAGGCCTCTATTTCGGTGCTGTTGCGGGGTGGTCGATCTCCCTTTGGTGGCCCCTCGACTTTCTTCAGGGCGAAACCGTACGGCGAAGTTTTATTCGCATGATGGCAGTTTCAAATGGCAAGAAAGTTATGTGTTGAAATGTGTTACGGGCTGTATGAGTGCAGGGCTTTTGCGATAGTTCCTACCGTTCGTCCTGTTCCTGAACGCAAGCTGAACGATTAATTGATCGCAAATTAATGGCAACTTGCAAATTGCACGATGGCACTTTGCAGTTTAATTGGCGTGCACTTGCCGGATAACTAAGGGCGGGCAATGGTGTGCGCTAAAACAGGCCGTCGTCGAAATTGCGATGGCGTGCGGGTTTTGTTGGCGGGAGCCAAGGTTCGTAGGGTGCGCCGTGCGCACCACGGCCTCTATGCTCAGCTTTGTGCCCTGTCTGGACGGCCGCGCAGGCCAGCGCTGCGGAGGGAGAGGGGGGGCGGCCCGGCAGGGCGCCGGGCCGCGACGCGAGGATCAGTCCTGCGGCTGGTCGCGCAGGAACACCAGGTTGTCGGCCTTGGAATGCTCGGCCGAATAACGGTAGCCCTGGTAGTCGAAGTCCTTCAGGCCCTCGGGGTTGGTCAGACGCTCCTTGATCACGTAGCGCGCCATCAGGCCACGGGCCTTCTTGGCGTAGAAGCTGATGATCTTGTACTGGCCGTTCTTCAGGTCCTTGAACTCGGTATCGATGATCCGCGCGTTCAGCGCCTTGCGCTTGACCGCGCCGAAGTACTCGTTGGAGGCCAGGTTGAGCAGCACCTCGTCGCCCTGGGCGGCCAGCGCTTCGTTCAGCCAGCCGCTGATGCGCTCGCCCCAGAAGGCATAGAGATCCTTGCCGCGGCCGTTGGCCAACTTGGTGCCCATTTCCAGGCGATAGGCCTGCATCAGGTCCAGCGGGCGCAGCACGCCGTAGAGGCCGGAGAGCATGCGCAGGTGGGCCTGGGCGAAGTCGAAATCCTCCTCGGAGAAATCCTCGGCGTTCAGCCCGGTATACACGTCGCCCTTGAATGCCAGCAGCGCCTGCTTGGCGTTGGACGGGTTGAACGGCCGCTGCCAGCTGCCGAAACGCGCGGCATTGAGGCCGGCAAGCTTGTCCGACAGGCCCATCAGCTCGGCGATCTGCGCCGGGCTGAAGTCGCGCAGTTGGGCGATCAGCTCCTGGGCGTGGTCGAGGTGTTCGGGTTGGGTGAAGCGCGGCGTGGCCGGCCGGGTCTCGTAGTCGAGGGTCTTGGCCGGTGAAATCACCATCAGCATGGACATCTGCTCCTGAAAGTCTGGCGGCGATTCTAGAAGCTGGGGCCCGGCAAGACCACCTATAGGGGCGATTGAGCGCCGCGCACGTAGCCCGGTTGCAATCCGGAACCCGGTTTACCGGAACGGGCGCCAGGCGCCGGCTTGACCCCGGGGCCGCCCCGGGGTTGTAGTGTGGCGGCGAACCTCGCACAGGGAGTCGTCATGACGAGCTGCAACCATTCGCGCTGGGAGCCTTCCCACGACTATCGCCCGCTGGAGTCCACGGCCGAACGCCAGGCCTGGCGGGTCACTGCGCTGACCGGCGCGACCATGCTGGTGGAGATCGCCGCCGGCTACGCCTTCAACTCCATGGCCCTGCTCGCCGACGGCTGGCACATGGCCTCGCATATGCTCGCCATCGGCCTCACCGCGCTGGCCTATCTGCTGGCGCGGCGTTATGCCAACGACCGGCGCTTCGCCTTCGGCACCTGGAAGGTGGAGGTGCTGGCCGGCTTCGCCAGCGCCGTGCTGCTGCTGGTGGTGATCGCCCTGCTCGCCGTCGAGTCGTTGTGGCGCCTATGGCGGCCGCAGCAGATCGCCTTCGACATGGCCCTGGCGGTGGCGGTGCTCGGCCTGCTGGTCAACCTGGCGTCGGCCTGGATGCTGCGCGACCAGCACGAGCATGGCCATGGTCACAGCCATGCTGGGCACGATCACGATCACGATCACGATCACGATCACGCGCCGGCCGGCGGGCGCGACCTCAACCGCCACGCCGCCTTCCTCCACGTGCTGGCCGATGCCCTGACCTCGGTGGCGGCGATCCTCGCCCTGCTCGGCGGCTGGTGGCTGGGCTGGAACTGGCTCGACCCGCTGATGGGCGTGCTCGGCGCGCTGATCATCGCGCTGTGGGCCAAGGGCCTGCTGCTGGAGACCGCCAAGGTGCTGCTCGACCGCGAGATGGACAGCCCCCTGGTGGAGCGCGTGCGCACCGCGTTGGAGCAGGAGCCCGACACCGAACTGGCCGACCTGCACCTGTGGCGCGTCGGTCGCGCCCAGTACGCCTGCATCGTCAGCGTGGTGACCCACGGCGAAACCACGGCCGATCGCTACAAGGCCCGCCTGGCGGCCTTTGCCGAGCTGGTGCACGTCACGGTGGAGGTCAATCGCTGCGCCGCGGTCGGCCACGGCTGAGGGCGAAAAACGACGGGTGGGACTTCGGACTGTAACGGCGTCGCCGGAACCCGCCAAGCGCTATTTGTCGCGGCGACAAATAAACCTGCAAAACCACAAAAAAACGTTTTTCTGTCATCTGAATTGGAGTAATTAAACAGCAAGACCGCCGAAACCTGCAGACAGGTGGCGGCCACTGGCCCTCACCTTGCTTGCACCTTCTCAGCCCCGGCACTGAGGAGTCGGCGGCCTTTCCGCGGCGCAGCACCGCCCTGGTATTGCGTCGCTTGGCTACTACAAGAAGGTGACCGAGTATGGATGACCACGGACGCTCCAAGCCCACCGCTCCAACCCTCTACGCCCTCGACACCAACGTCCTGATCCACGATCCGAATGCCTTGCTGAACTTCGAAGAGCACCACGTCGCCATCCCGATGACGGTGCTGGAGGAGCTCGACAAGCTGAAATCCGGCAAGCACGGCGTCGCCGCCGAATGCCGCCAGGCCATCCGCCTCATCGATCAGATCCTCGGTGTCGCCAGCCCGGACGAAGTGGAAGGCGGCGTACCCATCCAGCGCGGCAAGAGCGGCCCCTGCGGGCGTCTGTCGATTCTCATGAGCAAGCGCGCGGCGCCGATCACCTGGCTGCCGGAAGACCTCAACGACAACAAGATCATCAACCAGCTGGTGGAGCTGAAATCGCGTAATCCGGGGTTGTCCGTGGTGCTGGTGACCAAGGACATCAACATGCGCCTGAAGGCGCGCGCCTGTGGTATCGATGCCGAGGACTACCACACCGACCAGCTGGTAGACGACGTCTCGCTGCTGTCCAAGGGCTACCACGACATGACCGGCTCGTTCTGGGACCGCGTCAGCAAGGTGGAAACCCGCCAGGACCACGGCCGCACCTGGCACCGGGTGCAGCTCACCGACAACCTGCCGGCGGTGCATATCAACGAGTTCATCCTCGACGAGCAGGGCTTCGTCGGCTGGATCAAGGCGATCAAGGGCGACGAGCTGGTGATCCTCGACATGCACCAGGAGCCGCTGCTGCACCAGGAAGCCTGGGGCCTCAAGCCGCGCGACGTGTACCAGTCGCTGGCGCTGTTCGCCCTGCTCGATCCGGACATCCACCTGGTCAACCTGTCCGGCGCCGCCGGCTCGGGCAAGACCATCCTGGCGCTGGCCGCGGCCATCGAGCAGACCATGGTCAGCAAGCGCTACCGGCGCATCATCGCCACCCGCAGCGTGCAGGGGCTGGATCAGGAGATCGGCTTTTTGCCCGGCACCGAGGCGGAGAAGATGGAGCCCTGGCTCGGCGCCATCACCGACAACCTCGAGGCGCTGCACATGGACGACGAGAGCACCCACGGCAGCGTCGACTACATCCTGCAGAAGGTGCCGCTGCAATTTAAGTCGCTCAACTACATCCGCGGGCGCAGCTTCCAGCAGAGCCTGATCCTCATCGACGAATGCCAGAACCTCACCCCGCACCAGATGAAGACCATCATCACCCGCGCCGGCAACGGCTCCAAGGTGGTGTGCCTGGGCAACCTGGCGCAGATCGACACCCCCTACCTGTCGGCGCCCAGCTCGGGCCTGACCTACCTCACCGAACGCTTCAAGGACTTCCCCCACGGCGTGCACATCACCCTGCAAGGGGTGCCGCGCTCGATCCTCGCCGAATACGCGGAAACCCATATGTAGCGGCAAGCTGCAAGTAACAGCGAAGCCCCGGAGCCTATGCAGGATCCGGGGCTTCGTATTCAACCCGTAGCCCGGATGAAATCCGGGGATTTTTGCCGGCCTGGCCCCGGATTGCATCCGGGCTACGAGACTCTGGCCCCGGATCTCATCCGGGCTACGAAATCCTGACCTGCAGGTTTACAATCGGCCGATTCCCGCCAGGAGTTCTCCCGTGCTGACCCACCTCGATTCCCAAGGCCGCGCGCATATGGTCGACGTCACCGACAAGGCGACCACCTTTCGCGAGGCCACCGCCGAAGCGCGCGTGCGCATGCTGCCCGCCACCCTGCAGATGATCGTCGCCGGCGAGCACCCCAAGGGCGACGTGTTCGCCGTGGCGCGTATCGCCGGCATCCAGGCGGCGAAGAAAACCTCCGACCTGATCCCGCTGTGCCACCCGCTAATGCTCACCGGGGTCAAGGTCGAGCTGAGCGCAGAGGGCGAGGATGCCGTGCGCATCACCGCGCGCTGCAAGCTGTCCGGCCAGACCGGCGTGGAGATGGAGGCGCTGACCGCCGCCAGCGTCGCCGCGCTGACCATCTACGACATGTGCAAGGCGGTGGACCGCGGCATGGTCATCGAAAACGTGCGTCTGCTGGAAAAGCTCGGCGGCAAGAGCGGCCACTACAAGGCGGAGGAGCCGGCATGATCCGCGTGCAGTATTTCGCCCGTTACCGTGAAGCCCTCGGCCGCGACGAGGAGCAACTGAGCGGCGATTTCGCCAGCCTCGACGAACTGCGCCTGCACCTGCTGGCCCGCGGCGGCGAGTGGGAGGTGCTCGGCGAGCAGAACCTGATGTGCGCGCGTAACCAGGAGCTGTGCGGCCTCGACGAACCGCTGGAGGAGGGCGACGAAGTGGCCTTCTTCCCCACCGTTACCGGCGGTTGACTACTGTCGTAGCGTGGGCCGGGCGGCGTTCCGCGTAGGGTGGGCTTTAGCCCACCGCCCCATCCCAGCCTAAAGCCCTAATCAAACGAGACACGCCCGCATGACCATTCGCGTCCAAAGCCAACCCTTCGACCCCGGCAGCGAGCTCAACGCCCTGCACGCCGCCAACCTCGGCATCGGCGCGGTGGTGAGCTTCGTCGGCTACGTGCGCGACTTCAACGAAGGGCGCGACGTCGGCGGCATGTTCCTCGAGCACTTCCCCGGCATGACCGAAAAGGCCCTGGCCAAGATCGCCGACGAGGCGCGCGAACGCTGGCCACTGCTGGGCATCGAGATCATCCACCGCATCGGTCGCCTGGAGCCGGGCGAGCCCATCGTCTTCGTCGGCACCAGCAGCGCCCACCGCCAGGCCGCGTTCGACGCCTGCAACTTCGTCATGGACTACCTCAAGACCCGCGCGCCGTTCTGGAAGAAGGAAGACACCAGCGCAGGCCCGCGCTGGGTCGAAGGCCGCTGCAGCGACCAGAGCGCCGCCGAGCGCTGGAAACAGTAGGGTGCGCCGTGCGCACCGCGGCCCCCACGATATCTCCCGGTGCGCAGGGTTACGCCGCCTGTAGGGTGCGCTGCGCGCACCGCATAACTCTCGATAGCGCCCGGTGCGCACGGCACACCCTACGGTCATAACGCCGCACGCACCGCACAACCCTCGATAGGTGCGGCACAAGTAGCCCGGATGCAATCCGGGAAATCCCGACGCCAGAGCCTGGCTCAGATCCGCGCTACGCCAGCGCCAGATGCACCCGCAAGGCAATCGGCGCCAACATCAGCAACACCCCCAGGCCGAGCACGCGCACGCCCCATTCGTGTTCGCGGAAGTTGAAACCGACCCCCAGCAGCACGAAGCCGCCGATCAGCAGCACCAGCATCAGGTGATAGTGATCCATCGCTCTTCTCCGCTTCGCTGTCCTGCTTTCAGCCTAGTCGCTGTGCCGGTCTGCGGCGCTGACCTGTGGCAATGAATGCCTGACCCGATTGGCGACAAGCCGCGGCCCGATCGGTCGCTGCTGCTGCGGGCGGCTTGCTGCATACTTCGCCGCAGTCATCGTCAAGGATCGTCCATGCGCCTGTTTCCCACCCTGTTGCTCGCCGGCCTGCTCAGCGCCGCGCCGCTGGCGGCCGCCGAACGCAGCTTCACCATCCTGCACAGCAACGACTGGCAATCGCGCCTGCTCGGCTTCGGCCCCGACAACGAATACAGCCCGGCCACGCTGAACGACGACGACACGGTCGGCGGCGTCGCGCGCCTGGCCACCCTATTGCGCGAGCGCCGCGCGGCGGCCGAGGGCGAGGCGGTGCTGCTGCTCGATGGCGGCGACTTCACCATGGGCACGCTGTTTCACACCGTCGCCCGCGAGATGGGCAGCGAGCTGCGCCTGATGAGCGAGCTGGGCTACGACGCCGCGGTGCTCGGCAACCACGAATTCGACTTCCGCCCCGCCGGCCTCGCCGCGATGATCGGCGCCGCGCACAGGGCCAAGGGCGAGGCGCTGCCGGCGCTGCTGTCGAGCAATATCCGCTTCGACCCCGCGAGCAAGGCCGACGACAGCCTGCAGGCGCACGTCGAGGCCGGGCGCATCCTGCCGTACCGGCTGATCGAGCGCGGCGGCATCCGCTTCGGCCTGTTCGGCCTGCTTGGCAACAACGCCGTGGCGGTCAGCCCGATGATCAAGCCGGTGACCTTCGCCGACCCGGTAGCCACCGCCAAGGAGATGGTCGCCAAGCTGCGCGAGGAGGGCGCCGAGGTGGTCATCCTGCTCTCGCACATGGGCGTCACCCAGCAGGCCGACGGCAGCTGGCGCGGCGAGGAAGTGGAGCTGGTCGAGCAGGTGCCAGGCATCGACATAGTGGTCGGCGGCCATTCGCACGTGGCGCTGCCGCAGCCGGTGCTGGTCAACGGCCATACCCCGGTGGTGCAGGCCGGTTCGGAAATCCAATACCTCGGCGAACTGCGCATGAGCCTCGGCGCCGACGGCGTGCCGCGTGTGCGTGACTACCGCCTGCACCCGCTCGACGACCGCATCGCCGGCGATGCGGCGATCACCGCCCAGGTCCAGGACTTCAAGCAGGTGGTCAGCGAGCGCATGCTGGCGCCCAGGGGCTATCGCTTCGACCAGCCGCTGGCCAGGGTCGACCAGCGCCTCGGCCGCGATTTCACCGATACCACCCTGGCCAACCTGGTCACCGACGCCCTGCGCCACGCCGCCGGCGCCGACCTGGCCTTCACCGGCAACGGCACCATCCGCGACGACCTGATCAAGGGCCGCCACGGCGTGCAGAGCGTCTCCGACCTGTTCCGCATCGCCCCGCTGGGCATCGGCCAGTTCGACGACGAACCCGGCTACCCGCTGATCAAGGTCCACGTCAGCGCCCGCGAGATCAAGACCATGCTGGAGGTGCTGCTGCTCGCCTACCAGCTGCGCGACAGCCGCAGCTACTACCCGCGGGTGTCCGGCGTGCGCTTCAGCTACAACCCCTGGCGCGTGCCGTTCGACCGCGTCAGCCGGATCGAGATCGGCGACCCGGTCAATGGCTACCGCGAGCTGGATCTGGACGACCCGCGCCTCTACAGCATCGGCGCCACCAGCTACGTCGGCAGCTTCACCTGGCTGGTACCGGACCTGACCAAGGGCCTGCTCGATGTGGTGCCCAAGGACGCCGAAGGCCGCCCGCTGCCGCGCATCGAAGACGCCATCATCGACCAGGACCCGGACAGCCCCGGCGTGCAGGAACTCAAGGAATGGCAGGCGCTGCTCGACCATATCCGCAACCTGCCGGACCTGGACGGCGACGGCCTGGCCGACATCCCCACCAGCGGTGCGGCGGCCGAGCAGCGCATGTTGCGCCAGCCCAGCCTGCATCCGGCCGAACTGCTTCGCCTGGCCGGCCCGCTGCAATGGGGCGCCAGCGCGGTGATCCTCGCCTGTGTGCTGCTGATCCTCTGGCTGCTGAGCCGTCCGCTGCGCCGCCGCGGCGCCCGGAATGGACTCGCGTAGGGTGCGCCGCGCGCACCGAGGCTCGACGCGCATTCGCGACATGCGCGCATGCACCGCCTCGATACGCTAGCGGCCGCGCCGCCCCTTCCGAACCGACATAAGGCCAAGGGGCCGGTGCGCGCGGCATACGGCCCGCAACCTTGCCAAGCCCCGACTGCCTCCGTATGGTGCAAGGCCGCCCGATCCGGAAGCGACGCCATGCTGGCTCAGCACAGCCCTTCGCTGGCCGTGCATCGCGGGCCGTAAATTTCGCCGACTACCTGCTGCGCCAAGCCCAATGAATTCGCTCAACCCTTCCCGTCCGCTGGCCCTGTTCGGCCTGCTGCTGGCCGTGCTCTGCTGGTCCGGCAACGCCCTGGTGGCGCGCGCCTTCGCCGGCGAGATCCCGCCCTTCGCCCTGTCGTTCTGGCGCTGGAGCCTGGCCCTGGCGCTGCTGCTGCCCTTCGTCGCGCTGCCGCTGTGGCGCCACCGCCAGCAACTCAAGGCCGCCGGCTGGCGCCTGCTGCTGGTCGCCGGCCTCGGCATCGCCGGCTACAACTCGCTGCTCTACAGCGCGGCGCAGACCACCGCGGCGATCAACATCACCCTGGTCAACACCTGCCTGCCGCTGATGACCTTTATCGGCGCCGGCCTGCTGCTCGGCGAATGGCCGGCGCGGCGCGCCTGGTGGGGCATGGCCCTGGCCGCCATCGGCCTGCTGGTGCTAATCGCCCAGGGCCAGTGGAGCCGCCTGGCCAGCCTGTCGTTCAACCGCGGCGACCTGATCATGCTGCTCGCCGTGGCCGACTGGGCGCTGTACTCCCTGCTGCTGCGGCGCTGGTCCGGCTACCTGCACGCCATCCCGCCGCTGGCGCTGCTCGGCGTGCTGATCCTGCTCGGCGTGCCGCTGATCCTGCCGTTCTACCTGTACGAGCTGAGCCAGGGCGCGCACTTCGCCAGCACCCCGAGCAACCTCGCCGCCATCGCCTACACCGCGGTGTTCGCCTCGCTGCTGGCCTACCTGGCCTGGAACCATGGGGTCAAGGTCATCGGCGCGGCCAAGGCGGCGCTGTCCAACTACCTGATGCCGGTCTTCACCGCGCTGCTCGGCTGGCTGCTGCTGGGCGAAGGCCTGCAGCCCTACCACTGGGCCGGCGCCACGCTGATCTTCGCCGGCCTGCTGCTGGCCACCCGCCCGGGCAGGGCCTGAGCAAACCGCTGCGCGGCCTAGGAGCCGGCTTGCCGGCGCGCGCCACTCGTCTCCCCGCCGCAGCGCACGCACGATATTTACCCGGCTCATTTGTCTAACCGCCTTGGGGGATAACCGCAGAGGAGACCCCGCCATGTTCAGACCGATGCTCCCCCTGTTCGCCCTCGCCGTGCTGATCGCCCTCAGCGGCTCGTCCTGTCACGACCACCACCCACGCGACGGTGGCGGCGACATGTCGCAACAGAAGCAGGAAAAACCGCGCAGCCCCACGGGCGGTGGCGGGGGCTATTGAGCACTTGCGAGAGGGATTGCGCCTACGCCCGGTTCGCCCGCCGGGCGCCCGCTGGCTGGCGCAAGCGTGCTCCCGGCCGCCGTATGCAGCCTGGCTAACCGCTTGATAAAGCGTAAATTTATCTAGGGTTCAGGGTTGACAGTCGCCACCGAGACGCGGAAAATGCGCGCCACGTTGGCTACATAGCTCAGTCGGTTAGAGCGCAGCATTCATAATGCTGATGTCCCAGGTTCAAGTCCCGGTGTAGCCACCACAAATTCAAGGGGTTAGCTCAAGCTAACCCCTTTTTGTTTGTGCGCGAAAAATTGCGTCATATGACGCTGAGTTACGCCTTTAGCGCATTAGCCGTTCCAGCGCGTCATCCACATGCGCCTGCCATTCCCCCTGGCCCATTTTCTGGTAACCGTTGCTGCCGGCGAAGGCGCTGCCGATGACCAGGTCGGGTTCCAGTTCGCGCAGGCCGGTGATGCTGCTGGCCATGGTCTGGCGGTCTTCGGGGCTGTTGTGGCCGGGGATGAAGCCGGCCTTCCAGCTGCCGTCCGCGCTGCGGTACAGGGTGTCGCCGGTGAACAGGTAGAGCCGCCCGGTCGGGCTATGCACCAGAAAGCAGGTGCTGCCGGGGCTGTGCCCGGGGGTGGGAATCACGTCGATATTGCCGAGCAGCGTTTCGCGGTCGTCGAACAGGATGTCTGGTGTGACGAAGCCGGCGAATTCCGCCTGCTCCCGGCGGTGGCCGCCAAGCCGGGAGCCGAAGCGCTGGCGGATCTGCAGCAGCGAGTCGCCCAGTTCGTCGCGGTGGCTGAGGAACTGGTAGGCGACGCCGCCCAGTTCGCCCATTTGCTCGATCTCCTGATGCAGGCTGGTGTTGTAGAACAGCAGGTTGCCGGCCTCGCGGGTCAGCAGGTAGGCATGGGTGGTCAGGCCCGGCATAGGCGTCTCGGTGGCGGTTTCCCAGAGGTCGTCTCGAATCTGTTGCATGGCTGGCTCCTTGGTCTTGTGAGGGATGGTGGCCAGCCTAGGACCTCAAGTTAGGTTTAGGTCAAGGGGAAGGGTAGGGCGATGGTGACAGAGGCGCGCTCGCTTTCTGAGCATTTGGCGTCATCGGAACAGGCGTTTTCCGCGGGGTGGGTGGGGCTGTCTGGCAGGGGGGCACATGTCTCCAAGATAGCCAGTAAATGGGGTACTAGCGGCCTAAATTACCCTTTTCAATTATTGGATTGCCCTGTTTATAGCCACTCCAGTCCAGCGCAAAGGCAAGCCGCATCCGTTACCGGGTCTGGGCAATGGTGCGTAGGAGGGGGCGGTTCGGATGGCGCATGCAGGTGGGGTGGTGGGCGAATCGCAGGCAAAGAAAACCCCGCCGAAGCGGGGTTTTCTTTATGCGCTGACAGGGCTCAAACGTTGAAGCGGAAGTGCATCACGTCGCCGTCCTTGACGATATAGTCCTTGCCTTCCAGGCGCCATTTGCCGGCTTCCTTGGCGCCGGCTTCGCCCTTGTAGGCGATGAAGTCGTCGTAGGCGACCACTTCTGCGCGGATAAAGCCTTTCTCGAAGTCGGTGTGGATCACGGCGGCGGCCTGCGGGGCGGTGGCGCCGACGCGGACGGTCCAGGCGCGCACTTCCTTCACGCCAGCGGTGAAGTAGGTCTGCAGGTTGAGCAGCGAGTAACCGGCGCGGATCACGCGGTTCAGGCCCGGCTCGTCCATGCCCATGGTTTCGAGGAACATCTGCATCTCTTCCAGATCGTCCAGTTCGGCGATCTCGGCCTCGATCTTGTTGCACACCGGCACGACGATGGCGCCTTCTTCCTTGGCGATGGCGTTGACCACGTCGAGGTGCGGGTTGTTCTCGAAGCCGTCTTCGGCGACGTTGGCGATGTACATCACCGGTTTGGTGGTGAGCAGGTGGAAGGTCTTGGCCAGGCGCTTCTCGTCGTCGCCCAGGTCCTTGAGCAGGCTGCGCGCGGGCTTGCCTTCGGTGAAGTGGGGGATGAGTTTTTCCAGCAGGGCCTTCTGCGCCACGGCTTCCTTGTCGCCGCCCTTGGCGGTGCGGGCGACGCGCTGCAGCTGCTTCTCGCAGCTGTCGAGGTCGGCCATGATCAGTTCCAGGTCGATGATCTCGATGTCGCGCTTGGGGTCGACGCTGTTGGCGACGTGGATGACGTTCTCGTCTTCGAAGCAGCGCACCACGTGGGCGATGGCGTCGGTCTCGCGGATATTGGCGAGGAACTTGTTGCCCAGGCCTTCACCTTTCGACGCGCCCGCTACCAGGCCGGCGATGTCGACGAATTCCATGGTGGTGGGGATGACTTTCTCGGGCCCCACGATCTCGGCCAGGGCGTCCAGGCGCGCGTCGGGCATCGGTACGATGCCGCTGTTCGGCTCGATGGTGCAGAAGGGGAAGTTTTCCGCGGCGATGCCGGATTTGGTGAGGGCGTTGAACAGGGTGGACTTGCCGACGTTGGGCAGGCCGACGATGCCGCAGTTGAATCCCATGGGGGTGTCCCTCGGTAAAAGGTGGTTACTTGGTGGCCTTCTGGCTATGCAGCTTGCGCATGGCCACGGTCCAGTCACCGGCCAGGATCTCTGGTAGTACATCCAGAGCGAAGTCGATGCTGGTTTCGAGCAATTCCTGTTCGCCGCGTGGGGCGCGTCCGAGCACGTAGCCGGAAACCAGGCTGGCGTGCCCCGGGTGGCCGATGCCGAGCCGCAGGCGATGGAAGTTATTCTGGTTGCCGAGCTGGGCGATGATGTCGCGCAGGCCGTTGTGTCCGCCGTGGCCGCCGCCCTGTTTGAGCTTGGCGATGCCGGGCGGCATGTCGAGTTCGTCGTGGGCCACCAGGATCTCTTCGGGCTTGATCTTGAAGAAATTGGCCAGGGCCGCCACGGACTGGCCGCTGCGGTTCATGTAGGTGGTGGGGATAAGCAGACGAACTTCGCGCCCCTGGTGGTTGAACTTGCCCACCAGGCCGAAATACTTGCGATCGACGCTGAGGTTGACGCGCTGGCTGTCCGCCACGCGCTCAACGAAAAGGGCCCCTGCATTGTGCCGGGTCTGGTCGTATTCGGGGCCGGGGTTACCCAGGCCAACGATCAGTTGTACGGCAGTCATACAGGAGCCCTTTCGAGGAAATCGCCCGGCGTGATCGCCTACCGGGCGGGTTCCGCGCTGCGATTACTCGGCAGCGCCTTCTTCTTTCACGCGGCTGGCGTGGATGTTGGCCACGGCCAGGTCGTTACCGTGAGCCAGTGCGACCAGCTCGACGCCTTTCGGCAGCTTGAGGTCGGACAGGTGAACGGTCTGACCGACTTCTACGGCAGCCAGGTCGACTTCGATGAATTCCGGCAGGTCTTGCGGCTGGCAGGAAACTTCGACTTCGTTGATGGTGTGGGAGACTTCGCCGCCCTGCTGCTTCACGCCAACGGCGGTAGCTTCGTTGAGGAAGTGCAGCGGTACGTGGGCGCTCAGCTTCTGGCCGGCGACGACGCGCTGGAAGTCGGCGTGCAGGACGAAGCCTTTGGCCGGGTGGCGCTGCAGGGCCTTGATCACCACGTTTTCGGTGGTGCCGGCAACGTTCAGGGCCAGTACGTGGCTGAACGCGGCTTCGTTTTCCAGCAGCTTGGCCAGCTGGTTGGTCAGCAGGCTGATGGATTGCGGGGCCTTGTCGCCACCGTAGATCACGGCAGGAACCAGGTTGGCGTTACGACGCAGGCGGCGGCTCGCACCTTTCCCCAGGTCGGAACGCACTTCGGCATTCAGGGTAAAGTCAGTCATTGCATTTCTCCAAAATAACCAAACCGCCTGCACGCTTGCGACCAGCGTTGGGCGGTAGGGCAAAAAGCCCCGCACGAGGCGGGGCAGTGTTGATCTGGCCTGTTCCGCTTAGCGGAACATGGCGCTGATCGATTCTTCGTTGCTGATGCGGCGTACCGCTTCGGCGACGACCGGGGCGATGTCGAGCTGGCGAATGCGCGAGCAGGACTGTGCCGCAGCGGACAGCGGGATGGTGTTGGTGACCACCAGCTCGTCCAGGACGGAATTCTCGATGTTCTCGATGGCGCGGCCGGACAGCACCGGGTGGGTGCAGTAGGCGTAGACCTTGGCGGCGCCGCGCTCTTTCAGCGCCTTGGCGGCGTGGCAGAGGGTGCCGGCGGTGTCGACCATGTCGTCGACCAGGATGCAGGTGCGGCCTTCGACGTCGCCGATGATGTGCATCACTTCGGACTGGTTGGCCTTCTCGCGACGCTTGTCGATGATCGCCAGGTCGACGCCCAGGCTCTTGGCCACGGCGCGGGCGCGGACGACGCCGCCGATGTCGGGGGAGACGATCATCAGGTTGTCGAAGCGCTGGTCTTCGATGTCGTCGACCAGGACCGGGGAGCCGTAGATGTTGTCCACCGGAATGTCGAAGAAGCCCTGGATCTGGTCGGCGTGCAGGTCGACGGTCAGCACGCGGTCGATGCCGACCACGGTGAGCATGTCGGCCACGACCTTGGCGCTGATCGCCACGCGCGCGGAACGCGGACGGCGATCCTGGCGGGCGTAACCGAAGTAGGGGATGACCGCGGTGATGCGGGTAGCCGAGGAACGGCGGAAGGCGTCGGCCATCACTACCAGTTCCATCAGGTTGTCGTTGGTGGGCGCACAGGTCGGCTGAATCAGGAACACGTCCTTGCCGCGGACGTTCTCGTTGATTTCGATCATGATTTCGCCGTCGGAGAACTTACCGACCGACGCATCGCCGAGGGGGATGTGCAGCTGACGAACGATCCGTCGCGCCAGATCGGGGTTTGCGTTCCCCGTGAAGACCATCATCTTGGACACGCGCAGTACCTGCCGGCTGGGGGTATACCTGGATGGGTATGGAAAATGGCAGGGGCGGCTGGATTCGAACCAACGCATGCCAGGATCAAAACCTGGTGCCTTACCGCTTGGCGACGCCCCTATATTCTGTGTCGAACGCTGTTGACTCGGTTGGCGATGCCTCCCGTGGGAGGTTATGGCAGGGGCGGCTGGATTCGAACCAACGCATGGCAGGATCAAAACCTGCTGCCTTACCGCTTGGCGACGCCCCTGTATCGTATAACCGAATGCTCAGCATTCACTTCTTGGCCAATGCTTGGAGCCTGCGGTGCAGCATCGAGATGTTGCGACCTTGAGCGACAAAGCTCGGCAGAGTGCCTGGAAGTTGGCGGGCGACTTTATCAGCATCGTCCCGCTTTGGGAAGCTCCCAAATACGCAAGCTCCAGTGCCGGTCAATCTAGCTGAAACAAATTTGTTCAACAAGATCAAAGCGTTACGAACCTCTGGGTAACGCTTCTCGACCACCGGCTGGCAGTCGTTTCGACCACCCCCCGCAAGAAGGCTGCGAACTTTAATGGGCGGCGTATCCCGTGTCAACTCGGGCGCGCCGAAAACTTCTGCTGTGCTGACAAAGACTTGCGGCACGGCGACGAGGAACCAGGGCTCGTCCAGTTCGACCGGCGTGAGGCGCTCGCCGACGCCCTCGGCGAAGGCCGCGCGGCCGCGCACGAACACCGGTACGTCGGCGCCCAGGGCCAGCCCCAGCTCGGCCAGGCGCTCCTCGCCGAGCTGGGTGTGCCACAGGTGATCGAGGCCGAGCAGGGTGGTGGCGGCGTCCGAACTGCCGCCGCCGATGCCGCCGCCCATGGGCAGGCGCTTGTCCAGCCAGATATCGGCGCCGAGCGCGGTGCCGGAGGCCTGCTGCAGGCGCCTGGCGGCGCGCACGATCAGGTTGCTGTCGTGCGGCACGCCGTCGATGGGCGTGTGCAGGCGGATCTCGCCGTCCTGGCGGACGCTGAAGCCGAGCTCGTCGCCGTGGTCGAGAAACTGGAACAGGGTCTGCAGCTCGTGATAGCCGTCGGCGCGGCGGCCGAGGATATGCAGCATCAGGTTGAGCTTGGCCGGGGCGGGCAGGATGAGTTCGGCGTGGGCGGGGATGGGCGTGGCTGTCATAGGTGCAAGTTGGCGAATTGTGGGGGCGGGAGAGGGCGGCCTGCGGCTTTTAGCTTCTAGGGTGGATGACGCTTTTCCAGCCACCGGCTGCGGTGGAAAACGCTTCGCGGTTTTCCACTCTAGGTGCGATTACGTCGTCATTCCCCGGATTTCATCCGGGCTACGGAAACTACTGCCCCAGCAGACGCGGTTGCCAGTCCTTGATCACCAGGGTCACTTCCAGGTCCTGGCCGTACAGCTTGAGGCGCTCGGGCAGGGCGTAGCCGTTCTGCTGGGCGTAGCGCTGGTATTCCACCTGCCAGCCGTCTTGCTCCAGGCGCGCCAGGTGGCTGTCGCCGTCGAGGGTCAGGCGGCTGCGGCTGTCCGGTGCGGGCAGGCCGCGAATCCACCACAAGAGGTTGGACACCGGCAGGTCGAGGCGCAGCTGTTCGCGTAGCAGGGCTTCCGGCGAGGCGGCCTGGTAGCGGCCGCGGTTGGCCACTTCCAGCAGGATGTCGCCGGGGCGGCCGGTCAGGCGCGCGGCGCCGCCGCCGAGCGGGCCGGACAGGCGGATGTCGTAGTAGTCCTGGCGCTGCAGCCAGAACAGCGTGGCGCTGCCGGAATCGCGCGGGGCGCGGATGCCGATCTTGCCGCTGATCTGCCAGCCGTCGAGCTGGGTGATCTGCCGTTTGTGGGCTTGCCACTGGGCGGGGTCGCCCTGGCCTTCCAGCGCTTCGCGCGAGGTAAGGCCGGCGCAACCGGCGAGCAGGGCGATCAGGCTGAAAACGAGGAGGTGGCGCAGGAACATCAGAGCGTCTCGGAACCGGTCAGGCGCAGCAGGGTGCCGCGCAGGATGGAGCTGTCGGGGGTTTCGGCCAGTGCGTCGCGCCAGACGCGCCGGGCTTCGCGCTGTTTGCCCTGGGCCCAGAGCACTTCGCCGAGGTGGGCGGCGACTTCGTGGTCGGGGAATTTCTCCAGGGCCAGGCGCAGCAGGCGTTCGGCCTCGTCGAGCCTGCCCTGGCGGTAGTTGACCCAGCCCAGGCTGTCGAGGATGGCCGGGTCGTCCGGGCTGAGCTGGTGGGCCTTCTCGATCAGCTCGCGTGCTTCTTCATAGCGCGTGGTGCGGTCGGCCAGGGTGTAGCCGAGGGCGTTGAGGGCCATGGCGTGATCCGGCTCGCGTTCGAGGATGAAGCGCAGGTCGCTTTCCAACTGGCCGAGGTCGTCACGCTTCTCCGCCAGCATGGCGCGGGTATAGAGCAGGTTCAGATCGTTGGGGAACTGCTCCAGGCCTTGCTGGATCACGGCCCAGGCCGGTTCGACCTGGCTGCGGTTGCTCAGCGCCTCGGCCTCGATCAGGTACAGCTGGATGGCGTAGTCGGGCTGCGCCTCGCGGGCCTGGGCCAGGCGGGCGCTGGCTTCCGCGCCGCGCTGCTGGGCGAACAGCAGTTCCGCCTGGCGCTGCTGGGCCGGCAGGTAGTCGTTGCTCGGGCCGACCAGGCCGTATTCCTGCAGGGCGCTGTCGGCGTCCTCCAGGGCCTCGTAGGCGCGGCCGAGGTTGTAGTGGGCGGCGTCGACATGGCTGCGCCGCTCCACCAGTTCTTCCAGGTAGACGATGGCCTCTTCCCAGGCCTCGGCCTCCAGGCACACCAGGGCCAGGGAGAAGCGCAGGTCGTCGTCGTTGGGATTTTCCTGGACCAGGGTGGAGAACTCGCCCTTGGCCTCGTCGAGGCGATCCTGTTCCACCAGCAGGCGCGCGTAGGTCAGGCGCAGGCGCTTGTCGTCCGGGTGCTGGCGAATGCCCTTCTCCAGCAGCGGTAGGGCCTCGTCGCCGCGTTTCAGGCTCTGCAGCAGGCGTGCGCGCAGCAGCAGCGGGGAGACTTCGGTCTGGCTGCTCGGCTGGCTTTCCAGTAGGGCCAGGGCTTCCTCGGCGCGGCCGTCCTGTTGCAGCAGGATGGCCTTGCCGAACAGTAGCTGGCTGTTGTCCGGGTACTTGCTCTGCAGGCGGTCGAAGCCCTGCAGCAGGCCGGCGCGGGTGTCCGGGTCGGTTTCCGCGGCGGACAGGGCGAGGAAGTCGAAATGGGTGTCGCCCTGGCGCTGCAGCACCCCTTCCATAAAGGTCATGGACTCGTCGTAGCGGCCGGCGCGCGCCAGTTGCACGGCGGCGGCGCGCTGCGCGTCGATATTGCCGGGGGCGTTCTCGGCCCAGATCAGCGCGCTGTCCAGCGCCGCCTGTTCGGCGCCGAGGTATTCGGCGATGCGGAAGGCGCGCTCGGCGACGCCGGCGTCGCCGGTGGCATTGGCCTGCTGCACGTAGTTGCCGAGGGCGATGTCGAAGCGGTTGCGCTGCCCGGCCAGCTCGGCGGTGAGCAGGGCGAACAGGGTTTCCTGGCTGAACGAGCCGTATTCGCTCGGCTCCAGCTGGGTCTTCTGGTCGGCTTCCTGCACCGGCGGTGTGCCGTCCGGCTCGCTGGGGGCGAAGGTTTGGCAACCGCCGAGCAAGGCGAGTGCGGTGAGCAACGCGAGGGGTCTGTTCATAGGGCCTTGTCGTGCGTTATTTCCGGGCGGCTGGCGCCCTGCGACGTTCGCGGCATCATGACACAAGCCATGGGGCAAGCCCACTGGCAGCGGACGCCGCGGCGAACTGTCTATTGGGACAATAGGTCGCGGTAGTTGTTCTCGCCGGGTCGAAGTAGGACAATCGCCGCCTTCCGTACTGCCCCTCAGCGACCCTGCATGGCCTTTATCGCCCTCGGTATCAACCACAAGACCGCCTCGGTAGAGGTGCGCGAGCGCGTTGCCTTCACCCCGGAGCAACTGGTCGAGGCCTTGCAGCAGCTGTGCCGACTGACCCCCAGTCGCGAGGCGGCGATCCTCTCCACCTGCAACCGCAGCGAGCTGTACCTGGAGCAGGATCAGCTGAGCATCGACGAGGTGCTGCAGTGGCTGGCCGACTATCACCGCCTGAGCCTCGACGAGCTGCGCGCCTGCGCCTACGTGCACAGCGACAACGACGCGGTGCGCCATATGATGCGCGTGGCCTGCGGGCTGGACTCGATGGTGCTCGGCGAGCCGCAGATTCTCGGCCAGCTCAAGTCCGCCTATGCCGTGGCGCGCGAGGCCGGCACCGTCGGCCCACTGCTCGGCCGGCTGTTCCAGGCCACCTTCAGCACCGCCAAGACCGTGCGCACCGACACCGCCATCGGCGAGAACCCGGTGTCGGTGGCCTTCGCCGCGGTGAGCTTGGCCAAGCAGATCTTCGCCGACCTGCACCGCAGCCAGGCGCTGCTGATCGGCGCCGGCGAGACCATCAGCCTGGTGGCGCGCCACCTGCACGATCAGGGCATCAAGCGTATCGTCGTCGCCAACCGCACCCTGGAGCGCGCCAGCCAGCTGGCCGAGCAGTTCGGCGCGCACGCCGTGCTGCTGTCGGACATCCCCGAGGTGCTGGCGCACAGCGATATCGTCATCAGCTCCACCGCCAGCCAGCTGCCGATTCTCGGCAAGGGCGCGGTGGAAAGCGCGCTGAAAAAACGCAAGCACAAGCCGATCTTCATGGTCGACATCGCCGTGCCGCGCGATATCGAGTCGCAGGTCGGCGAGCTGGACGACGTCTACCTCTATACCGTCGACGACCTGCACGAGGTCATCGAGGAAAACCTCAAGAGCCGCCAGGGTGCGGCGCAGGCCGCCGAGGAGCTGATCGCCGCCGGCACCGAGGAGTTCATGCAGCGCCTGCGCGAGCTGGCCGCGGTGGACGTGCTCAAGGCCTACCGCCAGCAGGCCGAGCGTCTGCGCGACGAGGAGCTGGCCAAGGCCCAGCGCCTGCTGGCCAATGGCGCCAGCGCCGAAGAGGTGATGGCGCAACTGGCCCGCGGCCTGACCAACAAGCTGCTGCACGCGCCCAGCGTGCGCATGAAGAAACTCACCGCCGAAGGGCGCCTCGATGCGCTCGGTCTGGCCCAGGAACTCTTCGCCCTCGACGAGGGCGCGCCGTCCGATAAAGGTCTGCAATGAAAGCTTCACTGTTGAACAAGCTGGACAACCTCAGCGACCGCTTCGAGGAGCTGACGGCGCTGCTCGGCGACGCCGAGGTGATCGCCAAGCAGAGCCAGTTCCGCGCCTATTCCAAGGAATACGCCGAGATCGAGCCGGTGATCGCCACCTTCCGCGAGTTGCGCAAGGTGCAGGGCGACCTCGAAAGCGCCCAGGCGCTGCTCAAGGACAGCGACCCGGACCTGCGCGAGATGGCCGAAGAGGAAGTGGAGCAGGCCAAGGCAGCCCTGACCACCCTGGAAGACAAGCTGCAGCGCATGCTGCTGCCGAAGGACCCCAACGACGGCCGCAACGTCTACCTGGAAGTGCGCGCCGGCACCGGCGGCGACGAGGCGGCGATCTTCTCCGGCGACCTGTTCCGCATGTACTCGCGCTACGCCGAGAAGCAGGGCTGGCGGGTCGAGGTGCTGTCGGCCAACGAGGGCGAGCACGGCGGCTTCAAGGAAGTGATCGCCCGCGTCGAGGGCGACAACGTCTACGCCAAGCTCAAGTTCGAGTCCGGCGCCCACCGTGTGCAGCGCGTGCCGGAAACCGAGTCCCAGGGCCGTATCCACACCTCCGCCTGCACCGTGGCGGTGCTGCCGGAGCCGGACGAGCAGGCGGCCATCGAGATCAACCCGGCCGACCTGCGCGTCGACACCTACCGCAGCTCCGGCGCCGGCGGCCAGCACGTCAACACCACCGACTCGGCGATCCGCATCACCCACATTCCCACCGGCACCGTGGTGGAATGCCAGGAAGAGCGTTCGCAGCACAAGAACCGCGCCAAGGCCATGGCCTGGCTGGCGGCCAAGCTGCAGGACCAGCAGGAAGCCGCGGCGCACAAGGAAATCTCCGAGACGCGCAAGCTGCTGGTGGGTTCGGGCGACCGCTCCGAGCGCATCCGCACCTACAACTTCCCGCAGGGCCGGGTCACCGATCACCGTATCAACCTGACCCTGTATTCGCTGAACGAAGTGATCGCCGGCGGCGTCGAGGCAATCATCGAGCCGCTGCTGGCCGAGTACCAGGCCGACCAGTTGGCGGCGCTGGGCGATTGAGTGCAGCCGCACGGTGCGCGCCGCGTAGGGTGCGCCGTGCGCACCATTACCGTAGCCCGGATGCAATCCGGGGACCGACTTCCCGGGTTGCATCCGGGCTACGAGAGAACCATGGCCACCATCGAATCCCTGCTCAATACCGCCGATCTGCCCGACTCGCCCACCCCGCGGCTGGACGCCGAGCTGCTGCTCGCCGCCGCGCTGAACAAGCCGCGCAGCTACCTGCGCACCTGGCCGGAGCGCGAGCCGGATGACGAGCAGCAGGCGCTGTTCGACGCCTATCTGCAGCGCCGCCGCGCCGGCGAGCCGGTGGCCTATATCCTCGGCCATCAGGGTTTCTGGAGCCTGGATCTGGAGGTGGCGAGCCATACCCTGATTCCGCGCCCGGACACCGAACTGCTGGTGGAAAGCGCCCTCGAGCTACTGCCGGCCACGCCGCTGGCGGCGCTGGACCTGGGCACCGGCAGCGGCGCCATCGCCCTCGCCCTGGCCAGCGAGCGGCCGGCCTGGCGCGTCACCGGGGTGGACCGGGTGGCGGAGGCGGTGGCCCTGGCCGAGCGCAATCGCCAGCGCCTCAAGCTGGACAATGCCGAGTTCCTGCATAGTCACTGGTTCTCCGCCCTGGCCGGCCGGTGTTACGACCTGATCCTCAGCAATCCGCCCTATATCCGCGCCGACGATCATCACCTCGATCAGGGCGATGTGCGTTTCGAGCCGAGCAGCGCGCTGGTCTCCGGTGCCGACGGCCTCGACGATATCCGTGCCATCATCCAGGCCGCGCCGGCCCATCTGCAGCCCGGCGGCTGGCTGCTGCTGGAGCACGGCTTCGATCAGGCCGAGGCGGTGCGCGCACTGCTCGCCGGGGCCGGCTTCGCCGAGGTGGACAGCCGGCGTGACCTGGCCGGCCACCAGCGCATCAGTCTGGGACGTTTCCTTACATGAGTGACCCCATCATGCTCAGCGACGACGAGCTGCTGCGCTACAGCCGGCAGATTCTCCTCAAACAGATCGACGTCGACGGCCAGCTGCGCCTCAAGCAGGGCCGTGTGCTGATCGTCGGCCTCGGCGGGCTGGGCTCGCCGGTGGCGCTGTACCTGGCCGCCGCCGGCGTCGGCGAGCTGCACCTGGCCGACTTCGACAGCGTCGACCTGACCAACCTGCAACGGCAGATCGCCCACGACACCGCCAGCATCGGCCAGGCCAAGGTGGATTCGGCCATGGCGCGGCTGGCCGCGATCAATCCGCAGATCACCCTGGTGCCGCATCGCCAGGCGCTGGATGCCGACTCGCTGGCCGCCGCCGTGGCGGCGGTGGATCTGGTGCTGGACTGCTCGGACAACTTCGCCACCCGCGAGGCGGTCAACGCCGCCTGCGTGGCCGCCGGCAAGCCGCTGGTCTCCGGCGCGGCGATCCGCCTGGAAGGCCAGCTCGCGGTATTCGATCCGCGCAACGCCGCCAGTCCCTGCTACCACTGCCTGTACGGCCACGGCAGCGAGGCCGAGCTGACCTGCAGCGAGGCCGGCGTGGTCGGCCCGCTGGTGGGCCTGGTCGGCAGCCTGCAGGCGCTGGAGGCGCTCAAGCTGCTGGCCGGCTTCGGCGAGCCGCTGGTCGGCCGTCTGCTGTTGATCGATGCCCTCGGCACGCGTTTTCGCGAACTGCGGGTCAAGCGCGATCCGGCCTGCAGCGTCTGTGGCAATGCGTAGGGTGGACATGGCGCCAGCCTTGTCCGCCGTTACTGTCGCTGTGGTGGACAAGCCTTCGGCATGTCCACCCTACATCTGAGTGCAGTGGATAAATATATGAGTCAGCAAGAAGCGCCGATTGGCGTGTTCGACTCCGGCGTCGGCGGCCTGTCGGTGCTGCGCGAGATTCGCCAGTTGCTGCCGCACGAGTCGCTGCTCTACGTCGCCGACAGCGGCCACGTGCCCTACGGCGAGAAGAGCCCCGAGTTTATCCGCGAGCGCAGCCGCGCCATCGCCGAGTTCCTCCTCGCCCAGGGCGCCAAGGCGCTGGTGCTGGCCTGCAACACCGCCACCGTGGCGGCGGTGGCCGAGCTGCGCGAGCGTTACCCGGCGCTGCCCATCGTCGGCATGGAGCCGGCGGTCAAGCCGGCCGCGGCGGCCACCCGCAGCGGCGTGGTCGGCGTGCTGGCCACCACCGGCACGCTAAAGAGCGCCAAGTTCGCCGCCTTGCTCGACCGCTTCGCCAGCGACGTGCGGGTGATCACCCAGCCCTGCCCGGGGTTGGTGGAATGCATCGAGGCCGGCGCGCTGCAGGCGCCGGCCACCCGCGAGCTGCTGCAGGGCTATGTCGCGCCGCTGCTGGCCGAGGGTTGCGACACGCTGATCCTCGGCTGCACCCATTACCCCTTCCTCAAGCCGTTGCTGCGCAGCCTGGTGCCGGACTCGGTGAGCCTGATCGACACCGGCGCGGCGGTGGCGCGCCAGCTGCAGCGCCTGCTCGAACAGGGCCAGTTGCTGGCCGCCGGGCCGGCGCAGGCGACCCGTTACTGGAGCAGCGGGTCGCCTGCGCAAATGCAGCGGGTGTTGCCGGTGCTGCTGGGCGAGACGGCCGAAGTACGGGCATTCTGAGCGGGGTTTTGTACCTTTGTAGCCTTTCGCTCATAACGAAGGCTTCTATACTGAGGTGCAGGTCATTCGTTCTAGCTGACTTCTCGAGAAGGAATAATTCATGAAGAAGCTGTGTGTTTTGGCTGCCTGTGCAGCCTTGTCCGTGGCACAGATGGGGGCGGTACAGGCGGCGGACGTGACCGCTGCCATCGGCCAGAGCGGCGATTCCACCATGGTCTATCGCCTGGGGGCGCAATGGGACTGGAGCAGCAGCTGGCTGCAGAGCGACGTCGGTCGCCTGACCGGCTACTGGGATCTGGGCTACACCTACTGGGACGGCGACGAGACGTCGAGCAACCACAGCCTGTCGTTCGCCCCGGTGTTCGTCTACGAGTTCGCCGGCCAGCACGTGCGCCCCTATATCGAGGCGGGCATCGGCGTGGCGGCCTTCTCCAGCACCGAGTTGGAAGACAACGACCTGGGCTCGTCCTTCCAGTTCGAGGATCGCATCGGCGTCGGCCTGCGCTTCTCCGGCCAGGAGGTCGGCCTGCGCGCGGTGCACTACTCCAACGCCGGCCTGAAGAACCCCAACGACGGCGCCGAAGCCTACACCCTGCATTATCGGACGAGCTTCTAAACGATCCTGTAGGGTGCGCCGTGCGCACCGCAACCTAGGCGCTACCCTCAGCGGTGCGCACGGCGCACCCTACGGATTCAGCCGTAAGCCCCGGCAATACCGCGGCGCTGCTCCAGGCACTCGGCCGCGCCCAGCTCGAATTCGCGGCAGATCAGCGGGCGCACCGCGTAGATGGTGCAGCGCATGCTGTCGCGGTCCAGCGCCGCGCACCAGCCGTCGTCCAGGCGGCGCATCACCTCGCCGCCCCACGGGTCGGTATCGATATAGCGCGGCGGCACGCCGTCGTCGCCGAACAGCATCACTTCCAGCTGGCAGCAGCAGGCCGCGCAGGTGCTGCAGCTGACCTCGGGCTCGCTCGGCAATTGGCTGTGGGGAATGGTCTGGCTCATGGCGCGGCAGTGTACGCCAAGGCTCGCCGCTGTGCTGTGCGGACGGCTGAGCGGTGCGCGGCGTAGGTTGGCGCTGAGCGCAGCGAAGCCCAACAGGGAGCGCGCAGCGCTCCGCCCGTCGCTCTCAAGGCCGAATCTACACCGCTCGCCGGCTACGCAGACTCTGTTCGTACTGGGCGCGATACAGCCGGGCGAAGCCGTGCAGCACCGGCATCGCCACTGCCCAGACCGCGGCGAGGATGGCCAGGGTCGGCCAGGTGCCCAACGGCAGGCCGACGCCGGCGATCTGCGCGCCGCCGTAGTAGGACAGCGGCGCGGCCACTGCGCCGAGCAGGCTGCCACGCCACCAGGGCTGCGCGGTCCAGGCCAAGCAATGGTTGAGGGTGCTGGCCAGCAGCAGCCAGAGCAGCGCCAGCCACAGCGGGATCAGTTGGCGCGACTCGCCGAAGTCGAACAGGCCGAGGTTGAGCAGGAAGCTGTCCAGCGCGCTGCCGGCGAGAAACACGCTGAGCAGCAGCTTGCCCTCGGCCGCCCAACTGCTGAGCCACAGCAGGTGCACCGCCATGATCGCCGCCACCAGCAGCAGCCAGGGGCTGTCGCCGGCGAAGACGCAGACCAGCCAGCCGAGCTGGAAGAGAAGGGCATTGGCGATCAGTTTAGGCATCGAAGTTTCCTAGCAGAGGGGCGGGCCGCGCGGCCGGCTTGGCCAGCAGCAGTTGCGCGGTGCCAATGGTGCGTTCGAGGAAGCCGCCTTCGCAATAGCACAGGTAGAACTCCCAGAGCCGGTAGAAGTGGTCGTCGTAGCCCAGCTGCGCCAGGCGCTGGCGGGCCTGGCGCAGGTTGTCGTGCCACAAACGCAGGGTGCGCGCGTAGTGCAGGCCGAAATCCTCCATATGGTGCAGGTTGAGGTCGGTATGGCGGCCGACCACCTCGAGCATCTTCTGCACCGAGGGCAGCGCGCCGCCGGGGAAGATGTAGCGCTGGATGAAATCCACCGACCTGCAGGCCTGTTCGAAGCGCTGCTCGCGGATGGTGATGGCCTGCAGCAGCATCAAGCCGTCGGGCTTGAGCAGGCGCGCGCACTGCTGGAAATAGGTGGGCAGGAAACGGTGGCCGACCGCCTCGATCATCTCGATGGAGACCAGCTTGTCGTACTGGCCATCGAGGTCGCGGTAGTCCTCCAGCAGCAGGGTGACGCGATCCTCCAGGCCCAGTTCGCGGATGCGCCGCGCAGTGTGGGCGTGCTGCTCGCGCGACAAGGTGGTGGTGGTCACCCGGCAGCCGTAGCGGCTGGCCGCATGGATGGCCATGCTGCCCCAGCCGGTGCCGATCTCCAGCAGGTGGTCGGATGGCCGGAGCGCCAGCTTCTGGCAGATGCGCTCCAGCTTGTTGAGCTGCGCCTGTTCCAGGCTGTCGTCCGGCGTTTTGAACATGGCCGCCGAATACATCATGGTCGGGTCGAGGAACTGCTCGAACAGCTCGTTGCCCAGGTCGTAGTGCGCGGCGATATTGCGCCGCGAGCCCTGGCGGGTGTTGCGGTTGAGCCAGTGCAGGCCCTGCATCAGCGGCCGGCCGAGTTGCGCCAGGCCGCGCTCCATGGCGTCGAGCACCTCCAGGTTGGCGACGAAGATGCGGATCACCGCGGTCAGGTCCGGGGTGCTCCAGTACCCGTGGATATAGGCCTCGCCCGAGCCGATCGAGCCGTTGCCGGCCACCAGGCCCCAGACCGCGCCGTCGAGCACGCGTATTTCGCCGCGCAGGCTGGCCTGCGGGTCGCCGAAGTGCAGGGTCTCGGCGCCCTCGTGGATGGTCAGCCGGCCATGGCGCAGGCGGCCCAACTGGCGCAGTACGGCGCGGCGCAACAGGCCGGCACCGAGGCCGCTGCCGGCACGCACGCTGTCTTTGGCGGAGGTCAGGCTAGAGCTTTTCATAGGGCAGGTCCTTCGGTTGCGGGCGGGCGACGCGGAAGTCGCCTTCCGCGGCCTGGTGAGCGAACAGGGGCAGGCGCTTGAGCAGCAGGCGCAGGGCCTGCCAGTAGATGGCGGCGAGGGTCTTGGCGGTCATCCAGGGGAAATTCAGCAAGTAGCGGTGCAGGCTGGCGCGGTCGAGTACCTGGCGTTGCAGGCTGAGGCTGGCGTCGAAGAGCTTTTCCGCGCCGTTCCAGTCGGCCATATGAATGCCCAAGCGCTCGCCCACCGGGCTGAAGCTCATGCGGTACTCGAGCTCGCGCGGCAGAAAGGGCGAGACGTGGAAGGCCTTGGCCACGCGAAAGCGCTGCCGCCCAGTGCCGGCGGCCGGCAGCACGTAGTGATAGCGCTCGCGCCAGGGCGTGTTGCTCACTTCGCAGAGGATCGCCAGCAGCCGCTCGTCGGCATCGAAGCAGTAGAAGAAGCTCGCCGGGTTGAACGCCAGGCCCCAGCTGCGCGGCTGGGTCAGCAGGCAGATGCGCCCCGGCGGGCGCCGGCCGGTGGCCTGCTCGACGCGCTGGCGCACCGCCTCGGCCAGGGGCATGCCGCCGCGGGTGAATTGCGGCAGGTAGTCGGACTCGCGAAAGGCCAAGGGCATCCAGCGCCCGCGTCCGGCCAGCTTCGAGAGGGCGAACAGGGCGTCCTGCTCGTCCAGGTCGAGGTAGAGCAGGCCCATGCGGTAGCGGAAGGCATGGGCGCGCGGGGCGAAGCGCCGATGCTGCACCCAGCCGCTGTACAGGGCGCTGTGCATCACAGCGCCTCGCCGAAGGCGCGGGCCACGCGCAGCGCGCTGAGCACGCCGTCCTCGTGGAAACCGTTGGCCCAGTAGGCGCCGCAGTAGTAGCTGTGCTGGGCGCCTTGCAGCTCTTCCCAGCGCGCCTGGGCGCTCACGCCGGCCAGGCTGTACTGCGGGTGGGCGTAGCGAAAGCGTGCGAGCACCTTGGCCGGGTCGATGGCCGCGCCCTGGTTGAGGCTGACGCAGAAGGTGGTATCGCTGTCGATGCCCTGCAGGATATTCATGTTGTAGGTGACTGCTGCCGGTCGATCGCTCGGCCCGCCGAGGCGATAGTTCCAGGCTGCCCAGGCCAGCTGGCGCCGGGGTAGCAGGCGCGTATCGGTATGCAGCACCACCTCGTTGTCGGCGTAGGGCAGGGCGCCGAGGATGGCCTGCTCGGCGGCGCTGGGCTTGGCCAGCAGGGCCAGGGTCTGGTCGCTGTGGCAGGCGAATACCACCTTGTCGAAGCGCTCGGCGCCGGCGGCGCTGTGCAGGGTGACGCCGCCGGCGTCGCGCTCGACCCGCTGCACCGGGCAGTTGAGCCGGATGCGCTCGGCGAAGCCGGCGCTCAGCGGCGCCACGTAGCTGCGCGAACCGCCGGCGATCACCTGCCACTGCGGGCGGTCGCTGATCGACAGCAGGCCGTGGTTCTTGCAGAAGCGCACGAAGAACTGCAGCGGAAAGCCGAGCATGCCGGCCAGCGACATCGACCAGATCGCCGCGCCCATGGGCACTATGTAGTGGTCGATAAAGCGCTGGCCGTAGCCGTTGCGTGCGAGGTAGTCGCCGAGGGTGGTTTCGGCGGCGATGCGGCCGCGGGCCAGGTCGTCCTGGCTCTGGCGGTTGAAGCGCAGGATGTCGCGCAGCATGCCCCAGAATCCCGGCGAGACCAGGTTGCGGCGCTGGGCGAACAGGCTGTTGAGGTCGTGACCGTTGTACTCCAGGCCGCTGGCCGGATCGCTGACCGAGAAGCTCATCTCGGTGGGCTGGTAGCTCACCCCGACCTGCTCAAGCAGGCGGATAAAGTTGGGGTAGGTCCAGTCGTTGAAGACGATAAAGCCGGTGTCGATGGCGTACGCGCGGCCGTCCACCTCGACGTCCACCGTATGGGTGTGGCCGCCGACCCAGTCGCTGGCCTCGAACACCTGGATCTCGTGCTGGCGATTGAGCAGGTAGGCGCTGGTCAGGCCGGCGATGCCGCTGCCGATGATGGCGATTTTCATGGGGCGTCCTTGCTGGCGGATTCGCTGCGCGCCAGGCGGCGGCCGATGGCCAGGCGCAGGCGTTTGGGCAGCAGGCCGAGCAGTTTCAGGGTGAGGATAAAGGGCGCGGGAAAGGCGATTTCCAGCGGGTGCTGGTCCAGCCGTGCGGCGATGTGCCGGGCGGCCCTTGCCGCCGGCCAGCGCATGGGCATGGGGAAGTCGTTCTGCTGCGTCAGCGGGGTGTCGACGAAGCCGGGGCTGACCAGGGTGACGTCGATGCCTTCGCCGGCCAGGTCGATGCGCAGCGCCTCCAGCAGGTAGCGCATGGCCGCCTTGGAGGCGCCATAGGCCTCGGCGCGCGGCAGGGCGAGGAAGGTTACCGAGCTGCCGACGCCGACCAGGTGCGGGCGCTCGCCCCGGCGCAGCAGGGGCAGGGCCGCCTCGATGCAGTGGCTGGCCGACAGCAGGTTGGCGCGCATCACCCGCTCGATCAGTGCGGACTCGTACGCCTGGGCGTCGAGGTACTCGCAGGTGCCGGCGTTGAGGATGGCGCAATCCAGCGCGCCCCAGGCCTGCTCGATGCGCTGGGCGATGGCGCGCACCTGCTCGGGCTCGCAGAGATCGCCCGGCACCACCAGCACCTGCTCGGGAAAGCGCATCGCCAGTTCCTGCAGCGGGCCGCTACGGCGCGCGCTGAGGGCCAGGCGATGGCCGCCGCGCAGCAGTTCCTCGGCCAGGGCGATGCCGATGCCGCTGCTGGCGCCGGTCAGCCAGATGCGCTTCATGCCAGCCTCCGCTTCAACCAGCCGATCAGGCTGCCGAACACCGGCAGATGCTCGTAGAGCAGGGCGCCGGCGTCGAAGTAGTCGCGGTGCAGATAGACCTTGTCGCGCCACTGCAGGTGCGTGCAGCCGTCGACCTGGATCGGTGCGCCGCGGGCCAGGCGCGGGTGGCGGTAGCTCATGGTCCAGCGCAGGTAGCCTTCACCCTCGCCGACCTGGTCGCAGCCGTGGAACTCGAAGCGCAGCGCGTCGACGTTGGCGTACAGCTCGGCGAAGTAGCGGCGCAGTGCGTTGAGGCCATGCACCTCGTGCAGCGGGTCGCGAAACAGCACGTCGTCGCTGTACAGCTCGCCGAGGCGCCCGAGGTTGTCCTTGTTCAGCGCGGCGAAGCGTTCGCCGAAGGTGGACAGGAAATCGCTCATGCGGGCACCTCCCGGTTGCCGAGTTGCTTGAACGCGGCCAGGGCACGTTCGCGCGAGCGCGCCAGATCGACGATCGGCCGCGGGTAGCCGGCCGGGGCGAGCAGCCCGCCGAGCGCGGCCGGATCATGGATGTCGCGCTTGTTCAGCCCGGCCAGCTCCGGCAGCCAATGGCGGATGAAGTGGCCGTCGGGGTCGAACTTCTGCGACTGGCTGATGGGGTTGAAGATGCGGAAATAGGGCGCCGCGTCGGTGCCGGTGGAGGCGCTCCACTGCCAGCCGCCGTTGTTCGCCGCCAGGTCGCCGTCGATCAGCTGGCGCATGAAGAAGCGCTCGCCCTGGCGCCAGTCGATCAGCAGGTTCTTGGTCAGGAACATGGCGACGATCATGCGCAGGCGGTTGTGCATCCAGCCGGTCTCGCGCAGCTGGCGCATGGCGGCATCGACTATGGGCAGGCCGGTGCGGCCCTGCTGCCAGGCGGCCAGTTCTTCCGGCGCGTCACGCCAGGGCAGCGCCTCGGTTTCCTGGCGGAAGGCGCGGTGCATCGAGACCCGCGGGTAGCCCACCAGGATGTGCTTGTAGAACTCGCGCCAGAGCAGTTCGTTGATCCAGGTGACGGCGCCGGGGTTGCCGCTGTCGAACTCGCCGCGGTTGGCGCGCAGCGCCGCGTGCAGGCACTGGCGCGGCGACAGCACGCCGGCGGCCAGATAGGGCGACAGCTGGCTGGTGCCGGGCGTGGCGGGAAAGTCGCGCGCCTCCTGGTAGAACTCGATGCGCTCCTCGGCGAAGCGCGCCAGGCGGCTGTGCGCCTGCTCTTCGCCGGCCGGCCAGAGCGCGCGCAGCGCCTCGCTCGGTGTGGCGAATCCGGCGACCGCGGCGGGCAGCGGGTCGCCGGCGACGGCCAGCGGCGCCTGCGCCTGCGGAGGTGTGCGCAGCGCCGGCAGGGCGCTGTGCAGGCGCTGGTAGCAGAGCTTGCGGAACTGGCTGTAGACCTGGAAGTAGCCGCCGGACTGGGTCAGCACGCTGCCGGGTTTGAACAGCAGCTGGTCCAGATGGTTGTGCCAGGCGACGTCCTGCTGCGCCAGGCGCGCCTGCACCGCCAGATCGCGGCGGCTCTCGTGGACGCCGTATTCCTCGTTGACCTGCACCGCGGCGATGGCCTGCTCGCGGCAGACCTCGGCGAGCACGGCGGGAGCCTGGCTCCAGTGGTCGCAGTGGCGGATCAGCAGCGGCACGTTGAGCCGCTGCAAGGCGCGCTGCAACTCGACCAGATTGCGCAGCCAGAAGTCCACCTTGCACGGCGCGTCGTCGTGGGCCAGCCACTGCCCAGGGCTGAGCAGGTACAGCGCCAGGGTCGGGCCGGCGGCCATGGCGCTGGCCAGGGCGCTGTTGTCGTGCACGCGCAGGTCGCTGCGGTACCAGATCAATTGACGCATGGTGACTCCTCGAGGGGGCCGAGCAGGCCCTGGCGCTGCAGCCAGGCATGGGCGGCCAGCGGGTCGGCGGCCAGCGCCAGCTCGGCCAGCACGTCGCGGTGGATATGGGCGGCGGGGCCGGCCAGCAGCAGCGGGATCCGGCACTGCCGGTGCAGGCGCGGCAGCTGGCGGCGCAGCAGGGCGCCGTCGAGCGCCTGGTCGGCGTACAGCAGCAGCGCGCGCGGGGCGATCTGCTCCAGGGCCAGGGCCAGTTCGGCGGGCGGCAGCGGCCAGTCGAACACCTCCACCGGGCAGTCGCTGTCGCTGACCAGCCAGGCGCACAGCCACAGGCCGGGCTCCATCGGCGCGTCGCCGAGGTTGACCAGCAGCAGCGGCGCACCGCCGGCCTGGCGGTTGTTGTGGTAGATGCGGGTGGCGAACTTGCTGCGCAGCCAGGAGAAGAAGAACACCTGCTCCAGGCGTGCGCCGAACTGGCCCTGCCAACGCTGCTGCAGTTCGCCGAGCAGCGGCCAGAGCAGGCGTTCGACCAGGGTGCGCAGCGGGTAGAGCGCCAGGGCGGCGTTGAAGCTTTCGTCCAGGCGCCGTTCGGCGAGCTGGGCGATATGCCCGAGCAGCTCGCCGCGCAGTTGTCGCCAGGCGCCGTCGGCCGGCGCCTGCAGCGGTTGGCGGCTGTCCAGCAGTTCCTTGACCTGGCTCACCGCGACGCCGCGGCCGAGCCAGCCGAGGATGGCCTGGATGCGCGCCACGTGGTCCGCCGAGTAGAGGCGATGACCCTTGGCCGTGCGCTGCGGCACGATCAGCCCGTAGCGGCGCTCCCAGGCGCGCAGGGTCACGGCGTTGACCCCGGTGCTGCGCGCCACGTCGCGAATCGGCAGATAGCCCTGGGCGAGGGCGCTGCGCAGCTGCTCGGCGGCCTCGCTGCGCTGCAGCCGGTCGTTCGGCTCAGAGGGCATTGCGCAGGCTCAGGCGTTCCGGATGCGGCTGCAGGTAGACCTGCTCGGCGATGTAGCGATCCGGGTGGCGGCGAAAATGATGTTTGAGCAGGGTCAGCGGCACCACCAGCGGCACCACGCCGTCGCGGTACTGGCCGATCAGCTGCTGCATCTCCTGTTTATCTTCTGGGCTGAGGGCACGCTTGAGGTAGCCGGCCAGGTGCTGCAGCACGTTGCTGTGGGTGCCGCGGGTGGCGCAGCGCTTCAGCGCCGCCATCAGCTGGCTGAAATAGTGCGGCGCCAGGCTGGCCAGGTCGTGCCGGGCGAGGTCGCCGAGCAGGCGGCCGAGGGCCTTGTACTGCAGCGGGTCGGTGGCCAGCAGCAGGTACTTGTAGCGCGAGTGAAAGGCGATCAGCGCGCGGCGCGTCAGGCCCTGTTGCAGCAGGCGTTGCCACTCGGCGTAGGCGAACACGCGGGTGAGGAAGTTCTCGCGCAGCACCGGGTCGTTGAGGCGGCCGTCTTCCTCCACCGGCAGGTCGGGGTGCCGGGCGCAGAAGGCCGCGGCGAAGATGCCACGGCCCGGCTCGCTGGGGCGGCCGCCGTCCTGGTAGACCTTGACCCGCTCCAGGCCGCAGGACGGCGACTGCTGCATGAAGATGAAGCCGCAGATGCCCTGCAGCTCGCCGGCCATGCGCTCGGCGTAGGCGGCCAGGGCGTCGGTGACGTCGTGCGAGCGCTCGACCGTACCGACCGCGCGCGGCGTCTGCGGGTCGCCCACCAGGCGAATCGGCTGGCGCGGTACCGGCATGCCGATGCCGACCTCCGGGCACACCGGGACGAACTCGAAATGCTCGGCGAGGCTGCGGCTGCACAGGCGCGACAGCTTGTGGCCGCCGTTGTAGCGCACCTCGGCGCCCAGCAGGCAGGCGCTGATGCCCAGTTTGGCTTTGCTCGGTTGCATGGCTCGACCTCCGGCTATGTTGTACATGGACTTAGCCATGTACAACTTTTGTCCATCATAGGTCTGCGATTGTACAAGTCAAATGCTTTGTACAGCTTGTGTATGGCTTTTTGTGTATGACGACAGGCGCCGCGCGAGCGCGGCGTTATGGGGAAGGGGAGGAGCGGCGGTGCTTCAGCGCCAGCCTTGCAGCCAGCGCTGGGTGTCCTGCAGCTGGCGCCAGTCGAGCTGCTGGCTGCGCCGGGTGAGCACGGCCTGCAGCTGCACGGCGAGAATGCTGTCGGCCTCGTCGCGGATCAGTTCGGTGACCAGGAAGTGGCGTTCGCGGTTCTGCGGCTGCGCCGCGGTCCATTTCGACAGCAGCAGCTTGCGCGGGTTGAGCCGCCGCTTGGGCGTCATGCCAGGTGTTCGAGCAGGCGGCGGGCGGCGTCCTGGCCGCTGAGCCAGGCGCCCTCGACGCGGCCGGACAGGCACCAGTCGCCGCAGGCGTACAGGCCCAGGTCGGCGTCGGCCAGTGCGCCCCACTGGTGGGCCTGCGCCGGGCGGGCGTAAAGCCAGCGGTGGGCCAGGGTGAAGCTGGGCGGCGGCACGGCGCAGCCGATCAGCTCGGCGAAGGCGCCGTGCAGCTGCTCGATCACGGTTTCCTTGGGCAGGTCCAGGTGCTGCTTGCTCCAGGCGCTGCTGGCGTGCAGCACCCAGGTGTCCAGGCGATTGTCGCGGCCGGGCTTGCTGCGGTTGCGCGCCAGCCAGTCGAGCGGGCTGTCCTGCACGAAGCAGCCCTCGACCTTGGTCTCCAGCGGCGTGTCGAAGCCCAGCGCCACCGCCCAGGTCGGTTCCATGATCACGCTGGCGGCGGCGCCGGCCAGCTTGGGTGCGGCCGCCAGCAGGGCGCTGGCCTGCGGCGCCGGGGTGGCGATGACCACGTGGCTGAACGGGCCGTGGCTGCAGCCCTCGGCATCCTGCAGGCTCCAGTGGCTGCCGCCGCGGAACACCTCGGTGATGCGGCAGGCGAAGTGCACCGGCAGGGCGCCGAGCAGGGCGCGGGTGATGGCGCTCATGCGCGGCGTGCCGACCCAGCGCACCTGTTCGTCCGGCGAGGCGCTGAGCTGGCCGTCCTGGGCGTGGTACAGGCCCGGCGTCCATTCGGCGACCCAGCCGCGGGCTTGCCACTGCTGCACCACCTCGACGAAGCGGCGGTCGCGCGCGGTGAAGTACTGGGTGCCCAGGTCGAGGCTGCCGACATCGCTGCGCTTGCTGGCCATGCGCCCGCCGCTGCCGCGACTCTTGTCGAACAGCTGGACCTCCTGGCCGGCGGCGTGCAGGGCCTGGGCGGCGGACAATCCCGCGATGCCGGTGCCGATGATGGCGATGGGTGCGTTCATGGTGACCTCGTCAGCTCTGAATGCTTTACAGGCTACGCTTTGGACAAAAGCTATACAAGAATGCTTTCATGTACAGCTGTTGCCGTGGGTATCGCTCCCTACTCTAGGTTTAGGACAAACGCGGCCATCAATAAAGGCACGTGTGCGCGTCATAAACCAGACTAGGGGGGAAAGCTCATCAATTTCCATGCGAGGACGATGCCATGCATATCCTGCTGACCGGCGGTACCGGCCTGATCGGCCGCGGGCTTTGCGCCTACTGGGCCGAGCAGGGCCACCGCCTGACCGTCTGGAGCCGCGAGCCGGGCAAGGTGACGCGCCTGTGCGGCGCGACCGTGCGCGGCATCGGCCGGCTCGAGGAGCTGGCCGAGGAGCCGCTCGACGCCGTGGTCAACCTGGCCGGCGCGCCCATCGCCGACCGGCCCTGGAGCAGCAAGCGCAAGGCGCTGCTGTGGGCCAGCCGCATCGGCCTGACCGAGCAGCTGCTGGCCTGGCTGCAGGGCCGCAGCCAGCGCCCGCAACTGCTCATTTCCGGCTCGGCGGTGGGCTGGTACGGCGACGGCGGCGAGCGCGAGTTGCACGAGGACACGCCGCAGGTCACCGACGATTTCGCCGCGCAGCTGTGCGGCGCCTGGGAGGAGACCGCCCTGCGCGCCGAGGAACTGGGCCTGCGCGTGGTGCTGGTGCGTACCGGCCTGGTGCTGAGCGCCGATGGCGGCATGCTCAAGCGCCTGCTGCTGCCGTTCAGGCTGGGCCTGGGCGGACGCCTCGGCGACGGCCGGCAGTGGATGCCCTGGGTGCATATCGCCGATCAAATCGCCCTGATGGATTTTCTCCTGCAGCACGGCGCTGCCCGGGGTCCCTATAATGCGTGCGCGCCGCAGCCGGTGCGCAACGCCGAGTTCGCCAGGGCGCTGGGCCAGGCCCTGCACCGCCCGGCGATCCTGCCGGCGCCGGCCTTCGCCCTGCGCGCCGGCCTCGGCGAGCTGTCCGAGCTGCTGCTCGGCGGCCAGCGCGCGGTGCCGACGCGCCTGCTGGAGGCGGGTTTCAGTTTTCGCTTCACCCATCTGGACGTGGCCCTGGCCGATCTGCTGGGCCAACACTGACTAGGATTTCGCATGACCGATCACGCATTGTTGCTGGTTAACCTGGGTTCGCCCGCGTCCACCGAAGTAGCCGATGTCCGCCGTTACCTCAATCAGTTCCTGATGGACCCCTATGTCATCGACCTGCCCTGGCCGCTGCGCCGCCTGCTGGTGTCGCTGATCCTGATCAAGCGCCCGGCGGCCTCGGCGCATGCCTATGCCTCGATCTGGTGGGACGAGGGCTCGCCGCTGATCGTGCTCAGCCGCCGTCTGCAGCAGGCGATGCAGGCGCATTGGACGCGCGGCCCGGTGGAGCTGGCGATGCGCTATGGCGAGCCGTCCATCGAAACCACCCTGCAGCGCCTGGTCGACCAGGGCGTTCGCGAGGTGACCCTGGCGCCGCTCTACCCGCAGTTCGCCGACAGCACCACCACCACGGTGATCGAGGAGACCAAGCGGGTGCTGCGCGAGCGCGGGCTGAAGCTGCGCCTGTCGATCCTGCCGCCGTTCTTCGAGCAAGCCGAATACCTCGACGCCCTGGCCGCCAGCGCCAAGCCCTACCTGGAGCAGCCGTTCGATCACCTGCTGCTGAGCTTCCACGGCCTGCCCGAGCGCCATCTGCACAAGCTCGATCCCAGCGGCCATTGCCTGAAGGGCGCCGACTGCTGCCGCACGGCCTCGGCCGAGGTGCTCGCCGGCTGCTATCGCGCGCAGTGCCTGCGCAGCGCCGAGCTGTTCGCCGCGCGCATGGGCCTGCAGCCGCAGCAGTGGTCGGTGAGCTTCCAGTCGCGCCTGGGCCGGGCCAAGTGGATCGAGCCCTATACCGAGACGCGCCTCGACGAACTGGCCGCGCAGGGGGTGAAGAAGCTGCTGGTGATGTGCCCGGCCTTCGTCGCCGACTGCATCGAGACCCTGGAGGAAATCGGCGACCGCGGCCGCGAGCAGTTCGTCGCGGCCGGCGGCGAGAGTCTGCAGCTGGTGCCCTGCCTTAACGACCACCCGGACTGGGCGGCGGCGCTGAAGACCCTGTGCGAGCGCGCGCCGCTGGCCATCTGAAGCGGCCGGGTGCGGCCGCCGCGCCGCGCCATTCGCCCTGGCGGGTATGAAGCATTCGCCCGCCTGATAACACCTTCGAGCGATACTCAGCGCCGTTTATATCGTCCTAAGCTGACGCCACTTTCAACCGCCGCGCACCGCGTTCAGCGGTGCCGAGGAGAGCGTCCGTGCATAACAACAATAACGGCTATCCCTCCAGTGCCCGTGCCTGGGTCACTGTCGCCATCCTGATGGTGGCCTACGTCCTGTCCTTCGTCGACCGGCAGATTCTCAACCTGCTGGTCGAACCGATCCGCCGCGACCTGCTGATCAACGACACGCAGATGAGCCTGCTGATGGGCCTGTCCTTCGCCCTGTTCTACACCGTCTGCGGCATCCCCCTCGGGCGCGTCGCCGACACCCGCAGCCGGCGTGGGCTGATCGCCGTCGGCGTGCTGTTCTGGAGCGCGGCCACCGCCGCCTGCGGCATGGCCAAGCTGTACTGGCAGTTCCTGATCTGCCGCATCGGCGTCGGCGTGGGCGAGGCGGCGTTGTCGCCGGCGGCCTATTCGCTGATCGCCGACAGCTTTCCCGCCGAGCGCCGTGCCACCGCCATCAGCGTCTATTCCATGGGCGTCTACCTGGGCTCGGGGCTGGCCTTCCTGGTCGGCGGCCTGGTGATCCAGTTCGCCTCGGCGCAGGGCGACGTGCTGCTGCCGGTGTTGGGCGAGGTGCGTCCCTGGCAGCTGATCTTCCTGATTCTCGGCGGCGCCGGGGTGCTCTTCACCCTGCTCATGCTGGCGGTCCGGGAGCCCGCGCGTCGCGGCGCCGGTGCCGGGGTGGCGGTACCGCTGGCGGACGTCGGTCGTTATATCCGCGCCAATCGCCGCACCGTGCTGCTGCACAACTTCGGCTTCGCCGGCCTGGCCTTCGCCGGCTACGGCAGCGCGGCCTGGGTGCCGACCTTCTATATCCGCACCTACGGCTGGGACGCCGGTCAGGTGGGCATCGTCTACGGCTGCATAGTCGCGGTGTTCGGCTGCCTCGGCATCGTCTTCGGCGGGCGCCTGGCCGACTGGATGGCCAAGCGCGGGCGCAGCGACGCCAACATGCGTGTCGGCCTGTACGCCGCGCTCGGCGCGCTGCCGCTGGTGCTGCTGTTCCCGCTGATGGGCACCGCCTTCTGGGCCAGCCTGCTGCTGGCGCCGACGGTGTTCTGCCTGAGCATGCCGTTCGGCGTGGCGCCGGCGGCGATCCAGGAGATCATGCCCAACTCGATGCGCGGCCAGGCTTCGGCCATCTACCTGTTCGTCATCACCCTGATCGGCCTGGGCATCGGCCCGACCGCTGTGGCGCTGGTGACCGACTTCGTCTTCGCCGACGACAACGCGCTGCGCTACTCGCTGCTGATCGTCACCACCCTGGCGGTGCTGATGTCCATCGTGCTGCTGGGCAAGAGCCTCAAGCCCTACCGCGATAGCGTGGTGCGCCTGGAACAGTGGGCGGCCAGCCCGGCCTGACATATGTAGGGTGCGCCGCGCGCACCGACTACGACATAGCCCAAGAAAAAGCCGCGATATTCGCGGCTTTTTCTATCGGGCGAGTAGGGTGGCGCGCTTAGCGGCGATAGCGATGGTGGTGCTTGTGGCCACGCCAGTGCTTGTGCGGGTGGTGGTAGCGGTGCGCTTTGTAGTGGTGCGGCCGGTAGGGGTAGTAGCGCGGGCCGATCACCACGCTGTGCGGTCGGTAGTAGATCGGCGGCTCGTAGTACCCCGGGTGCGGCGGGTAGTACCGCACCTGCGGCGGCGGGGCGTAGTAGAGCCGGCTGTTGGCGCCGATCACGCCGCCGATCACACCACCGACCACCGCCCCGGCGATGGCGGCGTCGCGGCGATCCGAGGCCTGAACCGGTTCCGCGCCGGCCAGCGCCAGGCTGGCGAGCAGGCCGGTGACGAGGGAAATACGCGTATGCATGAGCGTGCCTCCTGTAGGGCCGGAGCGATCCGGTTACTGGTTTCGACTCATGCCCGGGCGGCGCATTGCACGGCGCTGTGTAAAAGCTGTGTAAACCAGGAGGGGGCTGCCGGTCGGCTAGGGGCTGCGCTTGGCTCTTCGGCCGCTCAGTCGTCGGCTCGAGCGCACGCCGCCTGCTTCCAGGTGGAGGCCGTCGAACAGCCGATGGATCAAGCGCTCGTGGCGTTCGATGGTGTCGGCATGGCGCTCGATGACCTGGGGTAGTTGGCGCAGGCTGTCCGAGGGGGTGTCGAGGAGGAAGGGCAGTTGCGGGTTGCCGAGACTGTGCTCGATCTCGCCCAGGTGCAGGAGGATGTCTTTCTCCATCTCGTTGAGCTGTACCAGCATGTCCAGCAGTTCGCCCTGCACCGGCAGGCGTGCGGCGTCGCACTGGCGGATCAGCAGCAGGCCGGCCTCGCGCAGCAAACCGATCAGCTGCGTGCTCTTGATGCCGTAGTGGACGATGGCCAGGCTGTCGCTGGCGCGCCGCTGGTAGTTGAGCCCGGCATGGGGCAGGCGATGGCCGGCGAGGTCGCGCGGCTGCTGGCCACGCTTGAGACCGAGCCACTTGGCCTTCAACTGCACGAACTCGGCTTCGAGGTTGTCCTTCTGCTCGAACAGGCGGTGCAGCTGCTGGTGGGGCAGCTGCGGCTCGGGTGTCCTGGCCAGACTGCGTTGCGCGTCGCGGACGCTTTTCCACAGACGCCACAGCATCAGCGCGATGCAGAGCGTGGCGAGTCCCGACAGGGCCAGCAACAGGGCGGGCTCGGCCTGGGTCAGGGCATCCAGTCGCGGGGTGAAGGGGGGCGGTTGTTCCATTCCCTGAGCTCCAGTGCGGATCCATCTGACTGGGTGATTCGAATCCAACGCACTACAGGTTCGCCCACGGTCGGCCGATGAATGATGAACTGACTTAGCGTAGTTGTCCGCCGCCGATTTGAAATGGCCAAAGGCTAGTATTTTTCCGTAGGCCAATGGCCTGGGCGTCACTCTGCCCAGCGCTGCTGGATGCGCTCCAGCGTGCCGGCCTTGCGCAGCCGCACCAGGGCTTCGGAGAACTGCCGGGCGCGCTGGATGTCGCCCTTGGCGAAGGCGACGAAACGCGGCATCTGCACCAGCGGGCGGGGCAGGATGCGCACCTGCTGCTGGGCGCGCTGCTCGCGGACGAAGTACAGCAGCTGCGCGCGGTCGCCGACGATGATGTCGATGCGTCCGGCCAGCAGCATCGACACCAGCTGGCGCGGGTTCTGCGCGCTGCTGTCGCGGGCCAGGTCGGCGCGGTCGAAGTGCTCCTCGTAGGCGTAGCCGCGCACCTGGCCGATCACATAGGGGGCGAAGTCGTCCAGGCTGCGCCAGTCGGCGATCGCGGTCTTGGCGGTGGTCATGAACACCGTGGCGCCGCTGCGCAGCGGGCCGACCAGCTCGTACTGCTCCTGGCGCTGTGGCGTGCCGGCGAACTGGAAGGCCATCTGCGCCTCGCCGCGGTCGAGCATGCGCTTGACCCGCTCCCAGGGGTAGAGGCGGATCTGGTACGCGACCCTGGCCTCGCGCAGCACCGCGTCGACCAGCTCGACGTCGAGCCCGCGCGGCGTGTCGTCCTCGGCGGTGACGAAGCTGTAGGGGGCGAACTGCTCGTCGCCGACCACCCGCCAGGGCTCCGCGGCCAGGGGGGTGGCCAGTGCCAGCAGAACCAGCAGCAAAAGGCGCATGGCGGGTCTCCTCGGGGCTAGCCTGTGTTCAGGCTAGCCAATTTCCCCGCACACGCTCGCCGGATCAGACCTTGCGCACGAACTCCGACTTGAGCTTCATCGCGCCGATGCCGTCGATCTTGCAGTCGATGTCGTGGTCGGCGTCGACCAGGCGGATGTTCTTCACCTTGGTGCCGACCTTGACCACCAGCGACGAGCCCTTGACCTTGAGGTCCTTGATCACGGTGACGCTGTCGCCGTCCTGCAGCAGGTTGCCCACCGAATCCTTGATCGCCCGCGTCGCCTCGTCGCCCCCGGCGGCGTCGCCGGGTCGCCATTCATGGGCGCATTCGGGGCAGATCAGCTGCTCGCCGTCTGCGTAGGTGTATGCGGAGTTGCATTGGGGGCACGGTGGCAGGCTGCTCAAGGGGCGTCCTCGATGGTTGGGTAAGAAACCATGGATTGTATAGGGTTTTGCCTGCGGGCGTCGCTCTGGGGCGCCGGCCGGCTCGCCGCCGATGTCAAAAATATTGGACTTGTCGGAGGGGCGTGGTTCACGGCTTTTCTCTTTATTCATGCTGGCTTAAGCCATTTCTGCGGAATCTGCGAGTGCATTTTGTTCGACAGTGTCGCGCTTATTTGTTTGACATATTTTACGGCTCGGGCAGACTGGCGATAGATTCCGCTGCCGAACCGGGTGGCGGGCGCCCCTGTGGCGCCCCTTTGCGCAGAGTCGCCAAGGCCCGGTTTCGCGCCGCCGTCGGAAGGCGGCACCCCGGCTCAGGACGAGCCCGGGTGCACGGAGTTAGCCAAACAGGCCGCAGTCGGCGACAGCCACCGGCCTGCACAGCAACGACAGGCCCGGCCTGTCCCAAGGTGACGTATGTCCGACAATAAAATCCGCAGTACCCCGCGCAAACCCGTCGTGTTGATGTCCATGGGCGCTCAGGAGCGCAAGGGCCACGACTATCAAGTGATGACCCACAAATACATCCAGCCGCTGGTCGAGCTCTCCGGCTGCGTGCCGCTGCTGGCGCCGACCTGCTGTGGCGTGGACGATCTCGAGCAGTACCTGGACATGGCCGACGGCGTGTACCTGACCGGCGCCGGCAGCAATATCGACCCGGCGCTCTACGGCCAGGAAAACGAGACGCCGAACAAGGCCCAGGACCGCGACCGCGATCTGTTCGACCTGCCGCTGATCCGCGCCGCCCTCGCCCGCGGCCTGCCGATCTTCGGCATCTGCCGCGGCATGCAGGAGATCAACGTGGCCCTGGGCGGCGACATCTTCCAGAAGGTCTATGCCGAGCCCGGCTATCACGACCACCGGGAGAACCCCGACGACCCGGTGGAGGTGCAGTACGCGCCGCGCCACGCGGTGTACCCGGTGCCCGGCAGCTGGTTCGCCGAGCTGCTGGGGCAGCCGGAGATTCGCGTCAACTCCCTGCATGGCCAGGCCATCCGCAACCTGGGCCAGGGCCTGGAGGTGCTGGCCAGCGCCGAGGACGGCCTGATCGAGGCCATTCACGCACCGAGCCTGTCGCCCTTCCTGCTGGCGGTGCAGTGGCACCCGGAATGGCGTGCGGCGAGCAACCCCGACTCGGTGAAGATCTTCCAGGCCTTCGGCGAGGCCTGCCGACGCCGCGTCGCCGAACGGAGCTGAGCCCTCTACGAGGCCTTTTCCGGCGCGTCCTGCGCCGATCTGAGCGGAAAAGGCGTGGAACTTGCTAGCGCTTGAGCGTCCGGGCCACGACCCGGGCGCTCCTTCCCACCGCACAAGGACCTCCTCGATGATCACTGCCTCCATCGCCGACTGCATGAGCCGCGATTTCGCCCGCATCCATCCCGATATGCCCGTGGTCAAGGCGGTCGCCAAACTGATGCGCCACGAGCTGCTCGGCGGTCCGGTGACCGACGCCGACGGCCGCCTGCTCGGCTGGCTGTCCGAGCAGGAATGCCTGAAGGTGGCGATCCAGGTGGCCTACTACAACCAGCGGGTGGCCACGGTCGGCGACATCATGCGCCGCGACGTGCTCAGCGTGCGCGCCGACATGGACCCCATGGCACTGGTGCAGCAGATGCTCGGCGACAAGCCGAAGAACTACCCGGTGGTCGACGCCGGCGGCCGGGTGCTCGGGGTGATCAGCCGTCGCCATCTGCTGCAGCAGCTGGACAAGTTGCTGCAGGGCCGGGTTCAGGCAGCCTGAGGCGCAGGTGAGCCGTCTTGGTGCGGCGGCGCAGGTCGGGCGCACCAAAAGGGTTGGCTTGCGCGGCGTTGCTCGGCCTTGTTCCCTGGCTAGCCTGAGCCTGCCGGCTTATTCGGCCTTGAGCGCAAAACCGACGCCGAAGCGGTTCCAGGCGTTGATGGTGGCCACCGCCAGGGTCAGGTTGGCGATCTCGGCGTCGGCGAAGTGCTCGCGTAGCTCGGCGTATTCGGCCTCGCTCGGGTGCTCGCTGCTGAGCAGGGTGAGGCTCTCGGTCCAAGCCAGCGCCGCACGTTCGCGCGGGCTGAAATGCGCGCTCTCGCGCCACACGCAAACCGTCTGCAGGCGCGCCTCGCTGGCGCCGCCGCGGCGGGCGTCGTTGGCGTGCATCTGCACGCAGTAGGCGCAGCCGTTGAGCTGCGAGGCGCGCAGACGTACCAGCTCCAGCAGCGGCAGCTCCAGGCTGCAGGTTTCCAGTACCGCTTCCAGGCCGAGCATGGCCTGGTAGGCCTCGGGGGAGGCCTTGCTCCAGTTCAGTCGCATCTCGCGTCTCCTCAGGTACGGCTCGCTCCAGGCGAGTCCAGCAGCAGGCTAGCCGGGGATAAGGACTGCAGAAATAGCCAATTCGGTTGAATTTCAGTAGGCCAATCTGTTGTCCTGGCCGGGCCCTGTCGAGGAGTGCTCCATGGACCTGCATCTGGATATCGATCCCGCCCAGCCCCTGTCCGCGCAGATCTACCGCCTGCTGCGCGAGGCCATTCTCAGTGGCCGTCTGGCCGCCGGCGAGCGCCTGCCGCCTTCGCGTTACCTGGCCGAGCGCCTGCGGGTCTCGCGCAAGACCGTCAGCGACGCCTACGAGCAACTGCTGGCCGAGGGCTTCACCCGCAGCCGGGTGGGCAGCGGCACCTTCGTCAGTAGCGCGGCGCAGGCTCCCGCGCCGCCGCGGGCGGATGCCGGGCTGCTGCGGCCGGCCCAGCGCTGGCGGCGCTTGGCCGCGGCGGCGGGGGATGGCCCAGTGCGCGACTGGCGCTACAACTTCGCCGGCGGCACGGTGAGCATGCGCCGTTTTCCCCTCGATGCCTGGCGCACCAGCCTGCAGCATGCCCTGCGCCAGCAGGGGCAGGGCAGCGGCTTCTACGCCGATGCCGAGGGCCTGCCGGCGCTGCGTCAGGGCATCGCCCGCTATCTGGCGGCCAGCCGCGCGGTGCGCTGCGACTGGCGCGAGCTGCTGGTGACCCAGGGCGCGCAGCAGGGCCTGAGCCTGCTCGCCCAGGTGATGCTCGAGCCCGGCGCCCGGGTGGCCATGGAGGAGCCCGGCTACACCCCGGCGCGCCGTTGCTTCCTGGCCGCCGGCGCCGAGGTGATCGGCGTGCCGGTGGATGGCGAGGGCCTGCGCGTCGATCTGCTGCCGGCGGACGTGCGCCTGGTCTACGTCACGCCCTCGCACCAGTTCCCGCTGGGCATGCCTATGAGTCTGGCGCGGCGCCTGGCCCTGCTGCGGTGGGCGCGGCGCCAGCGCGCGCTGATAGTCGAGGACGACTACGACGGCGAGTTCCGTTTCCAGGGGCGGCCGCTGGAGGCGCTGCAGAGCCTGGATCGCCACGGCCTGGTGGCCTACCTCGGGACCTTCTCCAAGACCCTCTACCCACAGCTGCGCATCGGCTACCTGGCGATGCCGCCGGGCCTGCGCGAGGCGCTGGTGCAGGCCAAGCTGCTCGGCGACCGCCACAGCGACAGCCTGCAGCAGCTGGCGCTGGCGCATTTCATGGAGCATGGCGAGTTCGCCCGGCATATCCGGCGCATGCAGCGTCTCTACGCCGAGCGCCGCGAGCGCCTGCTGCAGCGCCTGCAGGGCGACCTGGCGCCCTGGTTGCAGCCGATAGTGGCGATGGCCGGTATCCATCTGGCGGCGCTGCTGCGCGCGGACGTCGACCCCGAGCGCCTGGCCGGGGAGATGGCCGAGCGCGGCATCGCTCTGGGCTTTATCGCGCCCTTCTATCAACAGGCGCCGCAGGCCGGCCTGCTGTTCGGCTTCGGCGGCATCGAGCTGGACGAGCTGGAGGCCGGGCTGGACGAGCTGCGCCGGGCGCTGCAGGCGGCCTGTCAGTAGACGCGCGCTGGCTCCGGCCAGTCCAGGGTGCCGCTGTCGCTGAAGCGGCGGGTGCCGAACAGGCCGCCGGCCAGCTTGCCGCGCAGCACGTAGGGCAGGCCCTGGCCCGGGCGATAGTCGGCGGCGCCCCAGGCCTGGCGTATGGCGGAGAAGGCGGAAATGCTCACCGGCACGCTGATCAGGGTCTCGCCGAAGCGCGGCACGCTGCCGCGCTGGTCGCTCACGCCGCTGGCCAGCGGCTGGCCGTTGACCTCCAGCTCCAGCGCCACACCGTCGAAGTCCACCGCGCTGTCGTTGGGATTCTGCACCCGCAGCTTGACCGCGAAGCGCATCTCCAGGCCCTGGCCGGGCAAGGGTTCCAGCCCGGCCAGGTCGATACGCAGCGGGTCGCGCTGGCCCAGGCTGGCGCAGGCGCCCAGGCCCAGGGCGAGCAGCAGGATAAAACAGAGGCGAAACAGACGGGGCATGGCGAGCTTCCGGATAAGCATTGGCTACAGCATAGAAGACAGTCGCCAGCCGCTTTAGCTCCTGGCCTTGCGTTGCCGACTGCCGAGCACCAGGGCGATACCGCCGAGCACCGCGCTGGCGCTGAGCAGCAGACGCAGGCTCAGCGCCTCGCCGAGCAGCAGGGCGCCACCGAGGGCGGCGAGGATCGGCACGCTGAGCTGCACGGTGGCGGCCTGGCTGGCGCGCAGGCCGGGCAGGGCGCTGTACCAGATGGCGTAGCCGACGCCCGAGGTGACGGCGCCGGACAGCACCGCATAGAGCAGGCCCGGCGCATCCCAGCTCAACCGCGGCAGCAGCGCCAGGGCCAGCAGCAGGGCCAGCGGTGCGGCGCGCAGGAAGTTGCCGGCGGTCACCGCCAGCGGGTCGCCCTGGCCGCGGCCGAGCAGCGAGTAGCCGCCCCAGGCGATACCGGCCAGCAGCATCAGCAGGGCGGCCGTCAGCGGCGGCGCGCTGGCGCCGGGCAGCAGCAGCGCGAGCAGGCCGCCGGCCGCCAGGGCGGTGCCGAGGCTGGCCGCCAGGCCCAGGCGTTCGCCGCGCCACAGGCCCCAGAGCAGCATGCTCAGCTGCACCGCGCCGAACAGCAGCAGGGCGCCGACGCCGGTGTCCAGTCGCAGGTAGGCAAAGGAGAAGGCCGCGGCGTAGGCGAACAGCGCCAGCGCCCCCGGCCAGCTGCCGGCCATGGGCTGGCGCGGCGCGCGCAGGCGCAGCAGCAGCCAGAGCGTCAGGGCGCCGGAGACGAGGCGAATGGCGGTGAAGCTGGCGGCGTCGATGGCCGTCTCGCGCAGGGCCAGGCGGCACAACAGCGAGTTGCCGGCGAAGGCCAGCATGGCCAGGGCGGTGAGCAGCAGGATACGCGGGGGCATCGGCCATCCTTGTGAGAGCCTGTTCAGAGCCTGCTGCGCGTCGGCACTGCTGCGTTAAAAACAGGCTCGGAATGCTCATTTACAACTCGTAAACTCCGCTTCCTCGCCTGTTTTTGCCTTGCATTGCTCTAGCTCGCGAGACTTTGAACAGGCTCTAAGGGCGTGACCGCCAGCTAAGCACAGCGCAGCCCTGGATGGGATTGGCCGAAGGTCGCAACTGCGTCGGCGCTCAGTCGTACTCGGCCTCGGCGTGATCGCCGAGCAGGCGCCGCTGGCGCGGGGTGCAGGCGGCCAGTACCGCCGGGTCGAAGCGAAAGTGCAGGTAGGGCGAGAACTTCTGCGCCACCATGCGCCGGCCGTAATGGATCTGCAGCAGATAGCGGCTGCGCGTGCGGCTCAGGTTGGAGCTGCCGGCATGCCACAGCTCGCTGCGAAAGAACAGCAGGTCGCCGGCGCGGCAGAAGATCGGCTCGGGCTCGTGGCCGCGCCAGTCACGCTCGCCGGCCGCGGGCGGGCGGCCGGCGCGGTGGCTGCCGGGGATGACCCGGGTCGGCGCCAGCTCGGCGTCGATGTCGTCGAGATAGAGCTGGGCGGTGCAGATCTGCATCGGCAGCTCGAACGCGGGATCGTCCAGCAGGCTCGGCGGCAGCGCCATCGGCAGATGGTCCAGGTGCAGCTCGCTGCCGACGAAGCCGGGGTGGCAGCGCCAGGCGGTCTGGCCGATCACGTGGCAATCCGCGCCCAGCGCCGCTTCGGCCAGCTCGATCACCTGCGGCAGGTCGAGGTAGGGCAGCCAGAACGGGTCGCGGTTGAACAGGCACTTGTAGTGGTCGAGGCTGCCCTGGTAGTCCCAGTGGATGGGACGCAGGGCATCGATGGCGGTGCGCAGCGCGGCGATGCGCGGCGCCTCCAGCACCCCGGGCAGCAGGACGAAGCCCTGCTGGTGCAGGGCCTGCAGGCGTTCGGCGGTGTGGCTGGCGATGAGCTCGGGCATGGCGCCGCTCCCGACGGTGACCAGAGCATGCTGGCACTCGCAAGCGGCGTTGCCCAGTCCTCGGCGGTGCTTAGAAGTGCGCCTTGACCAGCAGGCTGGCGGTGTTCTGGTCGGTCGGGCCGACGAAGTTGGCGCTGACGAAGCCGCCGTCCTCGATGCCGTACTTGTTCTTCCAGTAGTCGTACTCGATGCCGACGTACAGCTGCTTCTCGCCCCACTTCAGCGCCTTGCCCAGGTCGTACTTGATCTGCGGGTTGAAGTGCAGGTTGGCGTGGTAGTCGCCGCGGCTGTTCTCGTCGTTGTCCACCACCCAGTCCATGAAGCCGTCGATGAGGATGTCGGACTCGCCGACCGGGATGGTGTAGCTCCACACCGGGGTGATCTGCCAGACGTTGTCGCCGGGACGGCTGCCATCGGTGGTGCGCAGGTAGGTGTTGAGCTGGAAGTAGTCGAAGCCGGGGATGGCCAGGTCGAAGCCCGGGCCGATCAGGTAGGACTCGACGTCGTCCTCGCCGAACTCGTAGGTGGTGGCGATCAGCACGTCCTTGAGCGGGCCGAACGACAGGTCGGCGCCGCTGAGCTTGCCCAGGGAGAAGCGCGGGCTGAGCTCGCCGTAGAAGGTATGGCCGTCGCCGGCGCCGTTGCTGGCGTCGGTGTTGTACTTGATCGCGTCGACGAAGAAGAACAGGTCGCCGAAGCTCCAGCCGCTGGCGTGCTCGAAGGTGAGGGTCTGCTGGATCTCCGGGTCGATTTTGAAGTCGTGGCCGTAGAGGTAGGTCAGGCTGTTGTTCTGCCAGTGCAGCAGGTCGCCGGCGACGGCTTGGCCGCCCGCCAGCAGGCCGCCGGCGAGGATCAGCGAAGAAAGGGTGCGGTTCATGAAGGCTCCTGGTGTGTCGCGTGTCGTTATGGTTTTAAACCTGTCTACTTGGTCAGGCTGGTGCAGCTATAGCAAAAACGGCGCCAATTCTCGTGATTGGCGATAGTCCTTGCAAATCAATTGGATGGCTTGAATTTCGGTGCATGATGGCGGCGGTTCTTGCACCTTTTGCTGACCGCCTGGACAGAATCGGCCATAAGTTGGTGCGCATGGCCGTGGCGGTCATTGGTCGGCTGGAGTGGAAAAGCCATTGTCGGGCAGTATGACGAGGTTCATATAAGCGATTAAGATTATGACCGTAATCTAATTGGCTCGCTCAGAACCCTTAGTGGAGAACGCTATGAACGCTGCAAGCAAACCCGTCACCGCCCTGATCACCGGCGCCTCTTCCGGCATCGGCGCCACCTACGCCGAGCGCCTGGCTCGGCGTGGCCACGACCTGCTGCTGGTGGCGCGCGACGCCCAGCGCTTGCAGGCCCTGGCCGAGCGCCTGGGCGGCGAGTACGGCGTCGCCGTTGAGGTGCTGCCGGCCGACCTGACCGTGCCGGCCGAGGTGCGCAAGGTGGCGCAGCGCCTGCGCGAGGACGCGCGCATCGGCCTGCTGGTGAACAACGCCGGGGTGGCGATGAACGGGCCGCTGGCCGGCGCCGACCTGGAGCAGGTGGACGCGATGATCCAGCTCAACGTGGTGGCCCTGACCCATCTGGCCGCCGCCGCGGCCGCCAGCTTCGGCCAGGCCGGGCGTGGCGCCATCGTCAATATCGGCTCGGTGGTGGCGCTGGCGCCGGAGCTGTTCAACGCCGTGTACAGCGCCACCAAGGCCTATGTGTTGAGCCTGACCCAGACCCTGGCCGGCGAACTGCGTGGCTCGGGCGTGCAACTGCAGGCGGTGTTGCCGGGGGTGACCCGCACCGAGATCTGGGAGCGCAGCGGCACCGATGCCTCGGCGCTGCCGCCGTCGATGATCATGGAGGTGGGCGAGATGGTAGACGCGGCGCTGGCCGGCTTCGATCGGGGCGAGCTGGTGACCATCCCCTCGCTGCCGGATGCCGCCGACTGGGACGCCTTCGTCGCCGCCCGCGCGGCACTGGGGCCGAACCTGTCGCACAGCCAGGCGGCGGCGCGCTACAAGTGACGTCGAGGGGTAGGGTGCGCCGTGCGCACCGGGGCTGACGCTGGTCTTCGAATTGCCATGAAACCCGCCTGCGCCCGTGCGGAAAGCTGGTGCGCATGGCGCACCCTACATGAGGTTTCGGTGCGCCGCGTGCAACGCCTGCCTGGCCGTTAACTGCCCTGCGCCTGCTCGATCAGCAGGCGGCGGGTGGTCTTCAGCAGGCGGTCGGACAATTCGGGATCCTTGACGCTGCGCGACAGCAGCAGGGCGCCGACCATGGCCGAGAGCAGCAGCACGCTCTGTTCGGCGGCGTCGTCGCCCTTGAGATTGTCTTCGATCAGCGCCAGGCGATTGCGGATCAGCGCGTCGGTGATCTCGCTGGCCTCGCCGCGCTGGCCCAGCTCGGCCGACATGGTCGGCAGCGGGCAGCCGGCACCGGGGTTGGCACGGTGCGCGCTGGACAGGTAGCTGGCGATAAAGCGCGGCAGCGGCGCTGCGGCATTCTCGGCCTGCTGCTCGGTGCTGCCGGCCAGGTCCTGCACGGCGTGGCGCAGGGCGGTCTCCACCAGCTCGTCCTTGGACTTGAAATGGGCGTAGAAGCCGCCGTGGGTCAGGCCCAGGGCCTTCATCAGCGGCTGCAGGCCGGTGGCGCCGATGCCGTCGCGGCGAAAACGCAGCGCGGCCTCGTCGATGATGCGTTGGTGGGTCTTGGCCTTGTGGTCTTCCGAGTAGCGCATGGGGGCTCCGGATGATTCAGATGTTGGCTGTCATCTTACACCCGCGGCCGCGCCTTGGCGCGACCGCGTTGTGCACTCAGGGCGCCGGCGGCGCCATATCGAGAATCAGGCAGGTGGTGGAGGCCACGGCGTAGAGGCGCTCGTCGACGTCGTACAGGCGTCCCTCGGCCAGCGCGGTGGAGCGCCCGAGGTGGATGATGCGGCCCTCGGCGCGCACCGGGCCGGCGCCGCTGCGCAGGGCGCGGATGTAGCTGACGCGCAGGTCGCTGGTGGTGTAGCCCTGGCCCGGCTTGAGCAGGGTGTGCACCGCACAGCCCATGCAGGAGTCGAGCAGGGTGGCGATATAGCCGCCGTGCACGCTGCCCAGCGGGTTGTAGTGACGCGCATCGGGCGTGCCCTGGAAGACGAAACGGCCGCTGGCCCACTGCAGCGGCACGAAATCCAACAGCTGGCCGAAGGGCGGGCTGGGCAGCTCGCCGCGGCCGATGCGGTCGAAGAACTCCATGGGCGCCATGCTGGCCACCTCGGCCAGGGCCAGGGTGCCGGGGGCGGCGAGATTGGCGCGCAGCGCCTGTTCTTCGGCGTGCCAGGCGGCCAGGCGGGTATCGCGGTCTTGCGGGTTCATGCGGGGTCTCCCAATTTTATGATGGACGACATTTAATCTTTCATATTATGGTTGAAATATAAATACCCCGAGCCGGAGATTCGTCATGCGTCCGTCCCCCTCCCGTCTGTTGCTGCTGCTCCTGATGCTGCTCACCGCCCTGGGGGAAATATCCACCCAGTTGCTGATTCCCGCGCTCGGCGCCCTGGAGCGCGGCCTGCACGCCGCGCCGGGCAGCAGCCTGCTGGCGCTGTCGCTGTTCGTCGCCGCCTTCGGCCTCGGCCAGTTGCTGCTGGGACCGCTGTCCGACCGCCTCGGCCGCCGTCCGGTGCTGCTGGCCGGGCTGTCGCTGTACCTGCTGGCGAGCCTGGGCATGTTGCTGGCGCCGAACATCGACGTGCTGATCGGTATGCGCGTGCTGCAGGGCTTCGGCGCCTGCGCCGCGCTGGTGCTGGCGCGCGCCATAGTGCGCGACGTGTGGCAGGCCGAGGCGGGTCCGGCCCTGGCGCTGACGGTGCTGGGCATGTTCGCCGCCATCGTCCTGTCGCCGCTGCTCGGCGGCCTGCTGACCCAGTACGGCGGCTGGCGCGCGCCGCTGGTGGCCAGCCTGGCGGTGGGCGGCGTGGCGCTCTTGGCGGTGCTCGGCGGCTACCGCGAGAGCCATGTGCAGCGCGACCCGCAGGCCGGGCGCTTGAGCCGCCTGGCGGGCGACTATCGGGATCTGCTGGGCAGCTGCCGCGCGCTGGCGCTGACCATCGCCGCCACCTACGGCGCGATGTTCGTCGTGGTGGCCGGCTCCTCGGCGGTCTATATCGGCCTGCTCGGCCTGAGCGCGGCGCAGTACGGCATGACCTTCGCGGCCATCGTCTCGGGCCTGCTCGGTGGCGCCCTGTTCACCCTGCGCAACGTGCAGCGCCTGGGGCCGCAGCGAGTGGTGGCCATCGGCGTGGCGCTGGTGTTGGCCGGCGCCGCCCTGACCCTGACGATCTACCTGCTGTTTGGCCTGTCGCTGCTCGGCCTGTCCCTGCCGCAGGTGCTGGTGACCCTGGGCGGCGGCATGCTGCTGCCGGCGGCGGTGGCCGGCGCGGTGCTTCCCAACCCGCAGCGCGCCGGGCTGGCGGCCGGGCTGATGGGCTTCGCGCAGATGAGCGGGGCGACTGTGAGCGGCCTGTTGCTGGCCTGGCTGCAGGATGGTTCGGCCTGGCCTATGGTTGCCTTGCACGCCCTGTTCGCCGCGCTGGCGTTCGCCGGCTTCCATCTGTTGCGCGCCCGCCCGATCCCAATCCCCGATGCAAGGAGAGTTTCGCCATGAGCAGCTACGACGTGGTCATCATCGGCGCCGGCCCCGGCGGCTACAACGCCGCCATTCGGGCCGGTCAACTGGGCCTGAAGGTGGCCTGCGTGGAGGGCCGCGAGACCCTTGGCGGCACCTGCCTGAACGTCGGCTGCATGCCGTCCAAGGCCCTGCTGCATGCCTCCGAGTTGTACGAGGCGGCGGCCGGCGGCGAGCTCAGCGCCCTGGGCGTGGAGGTGCAGCCGACGTTGAACCTGGCGCAGATGATGAAGCAGAAGGCCGCCAGCGTCGAAGCGCTGACCAAGGGTGTGGAGTTCCTGTTTCGCAAGAACAAGGTGGAGTGGGTCAAGGGCTGGGCGCGCATCGACGGGCCGGGGCGGGTGCAGGTCAAGCTGCCCGAGGGCGGCGAGCGCCTGCTGGAGACGCAGCACATCGTCATCGCCAGCGGCTCCGAACCGACGCCGCTGCCGGGGGTGGCGATCGACAACCAGCGCATCCTCGACTCCACCGGCGCGCTGTCGCTGCCCGAGGTGCCGGGGCACCTGGTGGTGATCGGCGCCGGGGTGATCGGCCTGGAGCTGGGCTCGGTATGGCGCCGCCTGGGCAGTAAGGTCACCGTGGTGGAATACCTCGAGCGCATCTGCCCCGGTCTGGACGGCGAGACCGCCAAGACCCTGCAGCGCACCCTGGGCAAGCAGGGCATGAGTTTCAAGCTCGGCACCAAGGTGACCGCTGCCAAGACCGGCAAAACGGGGGTGACCCTGAGCCTGGAGCCGGCCGCCGGCGGGGCGAGCGAGACGCTGGAGGCCGACTATGTGCTGGTGGCCATCGGCCGCCGGCCCTATACCCAGGGCCTCGGCCTGGAGAGCGTCGGCCTGAGCACCGACCGGCGCGGCATGCTCGCTAACGACAAACACCAGAGCGGCGTGCTCGGCGTGTGGGTAATTGGCGACGTCACCGCCGGGCCGATGCTGGCGCACAAGGCCGAGGACGAGGCGGTGGCCTGTATCGAGCGCATCGCCGGGCATGCCGCCGAGGTCAACTACGGGGTGATTCCCGGGGTGATCTACACCCGCCCGGAGGTGGCCAGCGTCGGCAAGGGCGAGGAGGAGCTGAAGGCCGAGGGGCGCGCCTACAAGGTGGGCAAGTTTCCCTTCAGCGCCAACAGCCGGGCGAAGATCAACTACGAGACCGAGGGTTTCGTGAAGATTCTCGCCGATGCCCACACCGACCAGATTCTCGGCGTACATATGATCGGCCCGAGCGTCGGCGAGCTGATCGGCGAATACTGCGTGGCCATGGAGTTCTCCGCCTCGGCCGAGGACATCGCCCTGACCTGCCACCCGCACCCGACCCGCTCGGAGGCCGGGCGCCAGGCGGCCATGGGCGTGCACGGCTGGACCATGCAGGCCTAGGGGGGCGTGCGCACCAGCATCGCCAAGTGCCCGGCAGGCGGTGCGCGTAGTGCACCCTGCGAGCGTTGTGCGTCGCTCAGGTAGCCCGGATGCAATCCGGGAAATACCTCAAACGGCCCCGGATTTCATCCGGGCTACGGCGCTGCAGCGAATTCAGAGCACATGATCGAGATTCACCGCCTCCCCCGGCTTGGCATGCAGCTTGGCGCGGATATCGGCGAACACCTTGTCGTACTCGTCGTGGCCGCGCATCACCGGGCTGGCGTTGATCGGCAGGCCGTGACGGGCGGCGACGCGGGTGGCGGCGCTGGCGAAGTTGAAGGCGACGTCGCGGTGCAGTTCGAACTCCTCGTCGAAATGCCGGCCCTGCACCTCGCCGACCAGGCGCATATGCAGCATCGGGCCCTGCGCCGGGTCCTGGCGCACCTGGTAGTAGAAGTCGACGGAGAAGGGCGGCGCCAGACGCAGGCTTTCCGGGCGGTCGAGGTTGTCGCGGTGCAGATGGCCTGGGGTGAACATGCTGAACGTCCCTGCAACGTGGCGAGCGGGGGCATGGCCCCGCGCCGGGGTCAGTGGTAGCGGATGCCTGCGCAGTCGAGGCTGATGCGGGTGCCCGAGGTGCCCTGGACGATGGCCTCGATGTTTTCCAGCGAGCCGATCACCGCGGTGCTGCCGGTGTTGCGGGCGAACTCGCAGGCGGCCTGCACCTTGGGCCCCATGGAGCCGGCGGCGAAGCCGAGCTTGTCGATCTCGTCGGGGTGGGCGGCGGCGATGGATTTCTGCGTCGGCTTGCCCCAGTCGACATAGGCGGCGTCGACGTCGGTGGCGATCACCAGCAGCTCGCAGGCCAGTTGCTCGGCCAGCAGCGCCGAGCACAGGTCCTTGTCGATCACCGCCTCGACGCCGCGCAGCTTGTTGCCGTCGTACATGGTCGGGATGCCGCCGCCGCCGGCGCAGATCACCACGCTGCCTTTCTCCAGCAGCCACTTGATCGGACGGATCTCGAAGATGCGTTGCGGCCGGGGGCTGGCCACCACGCGGCGGAACTTGTCGCCGTCCGGGGCGATGCTCCAGCCTTTCTCGGCGGCCAGACGCTCGGCCTCGGCCTTGTCGTAGACCGGGCCGATGGGCTTGGTCGGCTTCTGGAAGGCCGGGTCGGCGCTGTCCACCTCGACCTGGGTGAGGATGGTGGCGAAGGGCACCTCGAACGGCAGCAGGTTGCCCAGCTCCTGTTCGATCATGTAGCCGATCATGCCTTCGGTCTCGGCGCCGAGCACGTCCAGCGGGTAGGGGTTGCTGGCATCAAAGGCGGCGCCTTGCAGGGCCAGCAGGCCGACCTGCGGGCCGTTGCCGTGGGCGATCACCAGCTCGTTGCCGGGCGCCACCTTGGCGATCTGCTCGCAGGCGATACGCACGTTTTCCCGTTGGTTTTCCGCGGTCATGGCTTCGCCGCGGCGAAGCAGGGCGTTGCCGCCCAGGGCGATGACGAGTCGCATGATGTTCTCCTTGTCGCTCGGATTGAATCCGGGGTTGTGATCCGGGGTTCGGCGTCGTCTGCCAGACCCTCTCCCCCGGCCCCTCTCCCATGAATGGGAGAGGGGAGACAAGCTCATTCCCGGATTGCATCCGGGCTACCTGAACCTAAATATCCGCCAGGGTCGAGACCAGGATCGCCTTGATGGTGTGCATGCGGTTTTCCGCCTGCTCGAAGGCGATGTTGTAGGGCGACTCAAAGACGTCCTCGGTGACCTCGATGCCGTTCTTCAGGTTCGGGTACTGCTCGGCGATCTGCTTGCCGACCTTGGTGTCGCTGTTGTGGAAGGCCGGCAGGCAGTGCATGAACTTGGCCCGCGGGTTGCCGGTGGCCTTCATGATGTCCATGTTGACTTGATAGGGCAGCAGCTCCTGGATGCGTTCGCCCCAGGCCTCGACCGGCTCGCCCATGGACACCCAGACGTCGGTGTGGACGAAGTCCACGCCCTTGACCGCTGCCTTGGCATCCTCGGTGAGGGTGATGCGTGCGCCGCTTTCCTCGGCGAATTTCTTGCAAGCGGCGACATGTTCGTCGCTCGGCCACAGCGCCTTGGGCGCGGCGATGCGCACGTCCATGCCCAGTTTGGCGCCAATGAGTAAGAGTGAATTGCCCATATTGTTGCGCGCGTCGCCCAGGTAGGCGTAGCTGATCTCGTGCAGGGCCTTGTCGCTGTGCTCGCGCATGGTCAGCACGTCGGCGAGCATCTGCGTCGGGTGGTATTCATCGGTCAGGCCGTTGAACACCGGTACGCCGGCGTAGCTGGCCAGTTCCTCGACTATTTCCTGCTTGAAGCCGCGGTATTCGATGGCGTCGTACATGCGCCCGAGCACGCGGGCGGTGTCCTTCATCGATTCCTTGTGGCCGATCTGCGAGGAGCCCGGGTCGATATAGGTGACGTTGGCACCCTGGTCGTAGGCCGCCACCTCGAAGGCGCAGCGGGTGCGGGTGGAGGTCTTCTCGAAGATCAGCGCGATGTTCTTGCGCTTGAGGTGCTGCTGCTCGGTGCCGGTGTACTTGGCGCGCTTGAGGTCGCGCGACAGGTCGAGCAGGTAGCGCAGCTCGCGGGTGCTGTGATGCATCAGGCTGAGCAGGTTACGGTTGTGCATGTTGAAAGCCATGATTCTTTGCTCCGTTGGCAATGGCAACTGTAGGGCGGACATGCCGAAGGCTTGTCCGCCGCCTCTCCTGCGCAGGTGGACAAGGCTGCGCCATGTCCACCCTACGGACTCGAGTCCGTCAGTAATCGATCGGGTCGCGGATGATCGGGCAGGTCATGCAGTGACCGCCGCCGCGGCCGCGCCCCAGTTCGCTGGCGCTGATGGTCACCACCTCGACGCCGGCCTTGCGCAGCAGGGTGTTGGTGTAGGTGTTGCGGTCGTAGCCGACCACCACGCCCGGCTCCAGGCAGACCACGTTGTTGCCGTCGTCCCACTGCTCGCGCTCGGCCTCGTAGGCGTCGCCGCCGGTTTCCACCACGCGCAGTTTCTTCAGGTTGAGCGATTCGGCGACCACGTCGAGGAAGGACTTGTCCTCGCGGCGCAGGTCGATGCCGCCGGGGCGGCTCTCGTCCGGGCGCAGGACGAAGGGCACGATGGAGTTGGCCACTTCCGGGAAGACGGTCACCAGGTCGCGGTCGCAGAAGCTGAACACGGTGTCCAGGTGCATGGCCGCGCGCGATTTGCCGAGGCCGGCCACCACCACCCGCTCGGCTGCGCCCTTGGCGAACAACGCCTGGGCGACCTGGCCGATGGCCTGGTGCGAGGTGCGCTCGCCCATGCCGATCAGCACGGTGCCGTTGCCGATCGGCATCACGTCGCCGCCCTCCAGGGTGGCGGCGCCGTGATCCTGATCCGGGTCGCCGTACCAGATCTCGAATTGCTCGTTGACGAAGTCCGGGTGGAACTTGTAGATGGCCGTGGCCAGCAGGGTTTCCTGGCGGCGCGCCGGCCAGTACATGGGGTTGAGGGTGACGCCGCCGTAGATCCAGCAGGTGGTGTCGCGGGTGAACTGGGTGTTGGGCAGCGGCGGGAAGACGAAGCTGGACTCGCCCAGATAGGCGTTGAACATCTTCGCCGCGTCTGAGTCCTTGTGCCTGACCAGGTCGGCGCCGGATACGCCGCCGATGAGGAACTCGGCGATCTTGCGCGCCTCCAGGCCCTCGATAAAGGCGCGCACCTCGCCCTGCAGGCCGAGGCCGACGCTATTGGGGGTGATCTTGCGGTCGAGGATCCACTTCAGGGCATCGGCGTTTTTCACCGTTTCCTCGAGCAGGTTATGCATCTCCACCACCTCGATGCCGCGCTCGCGCATCTTGGTCATGAAGTCGAAGTGGTCGCGCTTGGCCTGGGACACCCAGATCACGTCGTCGAACAGCAGTTCGTCGCAGTTGTTCGGGGTCAGGCGCAGGTGGGCCAGGCCCGGCGAGCAGACCATCACCTTGTGCAGTTTGCCGGCTTCCGAATGGACGCCGAGGGCTTTCTTGGACATATCGAACTCCTTCTCGCTAGAGACTCAGGAAGCCGTCGTACAGCCCGTAGGCGGCGATGGCGGCACCGATCAGCACGACGACGAAGATGATCTTCTCGACGCCGGTGAAGATGGGCTGCCCCAGCTCGCGCTTGGCCTTGGCGAACAGGATCGCGCCAGGGGCGTAGAGCAGGGCGGAGAGCAGCAGGTACTGCACGCCGGCGGCATACACCAGCCACACGGCGTAGAGGGTGGAGATCAGGGCGATCAGCAGGTCCTTGTTGCGCTCGCCGCCGGCGTTCTCGTAGGTCTCGCCGCGCCAGGCCAGCAGCAGCGCATAGGCGCTGGACCAGAAGTAGGGCACCAGGATCATCGAGGTGGCCAGGTACAGCAGGCTGAGGTAGGTGGAGGCGTTGAACAGGGTGACGATGAGGAACAGCTGGATCAGCCCGTTGGACAGCCACAGCGCATTGGCCGGCACCTGGTTGGCGTTCTCCTTGCGCAGGAACTCCGGCATGGTGTGGTCGCGCGCGCTGGCAAAGAGGATCTCGGCGCACAGCAGGGTCCAGGACAGCAGGGCCCCGGCCAGCGAGACGATCAGGCCGATGGAGATCAGCTGCGCGCCCCAGGGGCCGACCACCTGCTCCAGCACGCCGGCCATCGACGGGTTCTTCAGCCCGGCCAGTTGGGCCTGGGCCATGATGCCCTGGGACAGGATATTGACCAGCACCAACAGCAGCAGCACGCCGACGAAGCCGATCACCGTGGCCTTGCCGACGTCGCTGCGCTTCTCGGCGCGGGCGGAGAAGATGCTCGCGCCCTCGATGCCGATGAACACCCAGACGGTGACCAGCATCATGTTGCGCACCTGATCCATCACGCTGCCCAGCTCGGGGTTGCCGCTGCCCCAGAAGTCGCCGGTAAACACGTCCATCTTGAAGGCGATGGCGGCGATGACGATAAACAGCGCCAGCGGCAGCATCTTGGCGATGGTGGTGATGACGTTGATGAAGGCCGCTTCCTTGATCCCGCGCAGCACCAGGCAGTGCAGCAGCCACAGCAGCACCGAGGCGCAGATCACCGCCGGCAGGGTATTGCCCTCGCCGAACACCGGGAAGAAGTAACCGAGGGTGGAGAACAGCAACACCATGTAGCTGACGTTGCCGATCCAGGCGCTGATCCAGTAGCCCCAGGCCGAGGAGAAGCCCATGTAGTCGCCGAAGCCGGCCTTGGCGTAGGCATAGACCCCGCCGTCGAGCTCCGGTTTGCGGTTGGCCAGGGTCTGGAACACGAAGGCCAGGGTCAGCATGCCCACCCCGGTGATCAGCCAGCCGATCAGGGTGGCGCCGGCGCCGGCGCTGGCGGCGATGTTCTGCGGCAGGGAGAAGATCCCGCCGCCGACCATGGAGCCGACCACCAGGGCGATCAAGGCGCCCAGGCGCAGTTTCTGGGTCGAATCGGACATCTCGTTACCTCCATGTCGTGGAGCGACTAGGGTATTGAGCGCGTTTGGGTGGGCAGCCGTGCTGATCTGCGTCAATCGGGCTGCTGGGAACTGCGCAAACGCACTTTCGCGAACGCGATCAGCCGTTTTTGAAGAGCACCTGAGGGGCAGGAAGGCAGCTCTGCGCCGGGCGTTGTGCGACGTCCGACTGTTGAAACGCTAGTCAGCTTTTAGGGCAATGCAAGGACGGCGAAATGAAAATTTTTCCCAGCCAGGGCTGGCCGTGGAGAGGGGCGAGCGGGGCGGATAGCCCCGCTGCTGCACTGGCCGGGTAGGCCGGTGCTTGGGCCCGAAGCGAGCCCGGAGAGGAGGAGGCGCGACACCGGGCGGGTAGCCCACTGCAGGCAGCCGTGTCGCGCTTGGCCGCGCCAATCGGCGCGGCCGGTCAGGCGCCTTGGGAAAGCGCCTGGGAGCGGCGCTGGGCCGCTTGCGCCGCCGCTGCGACCAGGCGGCGCAGGGCCTGATCCTGTTCGAAGACGGCGATGGCGGCGGCGGTGGTACCGTTGGGCGAAGTCACCGCCGTGCGCAGTTCGACGAAATCCGCACCGGCCTGGGTCTGCAGCGAGGCCGCGCCGAAGGCGGTCTGCGCGGCCAGGGCCTTGGCCAGTTCGGGGGAAAGACCGAGGGCGATGCCGGCATCGGCCAGCGCCTCGCTGAACAGGTGGTAGTAGGCCGGGCCGCTGCCGGAGATGGCGGTGACCGCGTCCAGCAGTTCCTCGCGCTCGACCCAGCTGGCCGTGCCGACTGCGCCGAACAGGCGGCCGATCAGCTCGCGCTTGCCGCTATCCAGCTCGGCGTCGGCATACAGGCCGGTGCAGCCGGCGCCGACCAGCACCGGGGTGTTGGGCATGGCGCGCACCACCGGGCAGCGTCCGCGCAGGGCGGCGGCGAGGCTGGCGCAGGTGACGCCGGCGGCCACCGACACCAGCACGGCGTGCTGGCACAGGGCGTCGGGCAACTCGCCGAGCACCTGGCAGGCATGGCCGGGTTTGGTGGCGACCAGGATCAGATCGAAGGGCTGGGCCGGCACCCGGGTCAGCGCCGGGTAATGGGCGACGGCGGCGTCGGCCGGCGGGTGCGGGTCGACCGCGACCAGGCGCTGGACCAGGCCGGCCTCGAGCCAGGCCGCGCCGATGGCGCTGCCCATACGGCCGTAACCGATAAAGAGTGCGTTCATATAGTTCCTCGGGGCGTAGGGTGCGCCGCGCGCACCGGTGCGCACGGTGCACCCTACGTCGTTAACCGATGGTCATCAGGCTGGCGTTGCCGCCGGCCGCCGCGGTATTGACGCTCAGGGCGTGCTCGATCAGCAGGCGTTCCAGCGGGATGTCGGTCTCGCCCTTGTTCAGGCCGTGCACGCTGACGATGGCGCCCTTGCGCTGGGCGGCCAGCTGGCAGACTTCGCGCAGCTGGTCGGAGTCGCCGTGATGGAGGATGGCGTCGAACTCGGCGTCGACCGTGCTCCAGTCGGCGACTAGGGCGATGCACTTCTGCACCTCCTTGGGCAGCTCGGCGTACAGGCCGCGCTGGCTTTCCAGCCACAGTACGCGGCTGCCCACGGCCAGGGTGGCGGCCAGTTGCGCCAGCAGGTCGCCGCGCTCGTCGGCCAGGCCCAGCACGCGCTCACGCGGCAGCAGGCTGTAGCTGTTGCGCTCGCCGGTCGGGCCAGTCAGCAGGTGGCTGCTGAAGCTCTGGCTGAGGCCCAGGTACTGCTCGAACAATGCGGCAACGGCCGGCTCCTGCTTGCCCGCCCACTCGGCAAAGGCGGCGCGTGCCTTGGCCAGCTCGGCCGGCACGTCCAGCGCCTGCATGTTGTCGCCGGCCAGCTGCTGGGCCACGGCTTCCTGCGGGCGGGTCGACAGCAGGCGGTACAGGTACAGCGGGCCGCCGGCCTTGGGGCCGGTGCCGGACAGGCCTTCGCCGCCGAACGGCTGCACACCGACCACGGCACCGACCACGTTGCGGTTGACGTAGAGGTTGCCGACGCGGGCCGCGCTCACCACCTGGTTGATGGTCTCGTCGATGCGCGTGTGCACGCCGAGGGTCAGGCCGTAGCCGCTGTCGTTGATCTGCTGCAGCAGCTTGGCCAGGTCGGCGCGCTGGTAGCGCACCACGTGCAGCACCGGGCCGAAGATCTCGCGCTTGAGCTCGTCGAAGCTGTCCAGCTCGATCAGGGTCGGCACCACGAAGGTACCGCGTTTGATCTCCTCGGCCTCGAAGCGGGCGCACTGGAACACCTTGCGGCCCTTCTCGCGCAGCTTGGCGATGTGGTTGTCGATATTGTCCTTGGCCTCGGCATCGATCACCGGGCCGATATCGGTGTGCAGGCGCTCCGGCGAGCCGACGCGGTATTCGGCCATGGCGCCCTTGAGCATTGCTACCACGCGGTCGGCCACATCGGCCTGCACGCACAGCACGCGCAGGGCCGAGCAACGCTGACCGGCGCTGTCGAAGGCGGAGTTGACCACGTCCACCACCACCTGCTCGGCCAGCGCCGAGGAGTCGACGATCATGGCGTTGAGGCCGCCGGTCTCGGCGATCAGCGGAATGCTGCGGCCCTGGGCGTCCAGGCGCCCGGCGATGTTGCGCGCAAGGATGCCGGCCACTTCGGTGGAACCGGTGAACATCACCCCGCGCACGCGCTCGTCGCCCACCAGGCGCGCGCCGACGGTTTCGCCACGGCCCGGCAGCAGCTGCACGGCACCGCCGGGTACGCCGGCTTCGAGCAGGATGCGCACGGCCTGGGCGGCGATCAGCGGGGTCTGCTCGGCCGGCTTGGCCAGCACGGTGTTGCCGGCGGCCAGCGCGGCGGCCACCTGGCCGGTGAAGATCGCCAGCGGGAAGTTCCACGGGCTGATGCACACCACCGGGCCCAGCGGGCGGTGGCTGTCGTTGCCGAAGCTGCGCGCCTGGGCGGCGTAGTAGCGGAGGAAGTCCACCGCCTCGCGCACCTCGGCGATGGCGTTGGCGAAGGTCTTGCCTGATTCGCGCACCAGCAGGCCCATCAGCTGCTGCATCTCGCCTTCCATCTGGTCGGCGGCGCGCTCGAGCACGGCGGCACGCTCGGCCGGCTGGGTCGACTGCCAGATCTGCCCGCTGGCCAGGGCGCAGAGGATCGCGCTCTTGACGTCGGCCTCACTGGCCTCGTGTACGTGGCCGACCAGGTCGCGGTGGTCGGCCGGGTTGCGCAGCGGCTCGGCCGGGCCCGGGTTGGGCGTGTCGCAGCCGAGGATCGGGCCGGCGACATAGAGGTTGTTGGTCGACGACAGCAGCGCCGAGGACAGCGAGCCCAGGCGGTGCTCGTTGGCCAGGTCGATGCCCTCGGAGTTCAGCCGGGCCTCGCCGTAGAGGTCGCGCGGCAGCGGAATGCGCGGGTGCGGCAGGCCGAGGGTGCCTTCCTGGGCGGCCATCTGCTCGACCTGCTGCACCGGGTCGAGCACCAGATCCTTCAGCGCGATGCTGTGGTCGGCGATGCGGTTGACGAAGCTGGTGTTGGCGCCGTTCTCCAGCAGGCGACGCACCAGGTAGGCCAGCAGCGTCTCGTGGCTGCCGACCGGCGCGTAGATGCGGCACGGGCGGGCGTACTTGCCGTCCTTGACCGAGCCGACCACCTGCTCGTACAGCGGCTCGCCCATGCCGTGCAGGCACTGGAACTCGTACTGGCCCGGGTAGTAGTTCTGCCCGGCCAGTTGGTAGATGGCCGACAGCGAGTGGGCGTTGTGGGTGGCGAACTGCGGGTAGATGGCTTCCGGCACGGCCAGCAGCTTGCGCGCGCAGGCGACGTAGGACACGTCGGTGTACGGCTTGCGGGTGTACACCGGGTAGCCTTCCAGGCCGCCCACCTGGGCCAGCTTGATCTCGCTGTCCCAGTAGGCGCCCTTGACCAGGCGGATCATCAGGCGGTGACGGCTGCGCTTGGCCAGGTCGATGACATGGTCGATCACGTAGGGGCAGCGCTTCTGGTAGGCCTGGATGACGAAACCGATGCCGTTCCAGCCGGCCAGTTCCGGGGCGAAGCACAGGCGCTCGAGCAGATCGAGGGAGATTTCCAGGCGGTCGGCTTCTTCGGCGTCGATGTTCAGGCCGATGTCGTACTGTTTGGCCAGCTTGGTCAGGCCCAGCAGGATCGGGTACAGCTCGTCCATCACCCGGTCGTACTGGGCGCGGCTGTAGCGCGGGTGCAGCGCCGACAGCTTGATCGAGATGCCCGGGCCCTCGTAGATGCCGCGACCGTGCGAGGCCTTGCCGATGGCGTGGATGGCCTGCTCGTAGGAGGCCAGGTAGCGCTTGGCGTCTTCCTCGGTCAGCGCAGCCTCGCCGAGCATGTCGTAGGAATAGCGGAAGCCCTTGCTTTCCATGCCGCTGGCGTTGGCCAGGGCCTCGCCGATGGTCTCGCCGGTGACGAACTGCTCGCCCATCAGGCGCATGGCCATGTCCACGCCCTTGCGGATCACCGGCTCGCCGCTCTTGCCGATCAGGCGGTTGAGCGAGGACGACAGGCCTTCCTCGTTATGGGTGGCGACCAGCTTGCCGGTGATCAGCAGGCCCCAGCTGGCGGCGTTGACGAACATCGACGAGCTCTGGCCCAGGTGCTGGCTCCAGTTGCCGTTGGCGATCTTGTCGCGGATCAGCGCGTCGCGGGTGGCCTTGTCCGGGATGCGCAGCAGCGCCTCGGCCAGGCACATCAGCGCTACGCCTTCCTGCGACGACAGGGAGAACTCCTGCAGCAGGCCCTGCACCAGGCCCTGACGGCCACCGGCGCTCTTCTGGTTGCGCAGCTTCTCGGCGATGCCGAGGGCCATCTTGTTGGCCGCTTCGGCCTTGTCCTTGGGCAGACGGGCCTGTTCCAGCAGCATCGGCAGCGCCTCGGTTTCCGGGCGGCGATAGGCGGCGGTGATGGCGGCGCGCAGCACCGACTGCGGCAGGATGCTCTCGGCGAAATCGAGGAACACCTGCAGGCCCTGCTCGCTCAGTGCCTCCAGCGGCTCTTCGCCGGCGGCGGCGGCCAGGCCGGAGCGCTCGGCCGGGGTCAGGCCACCCTCGATCTGCTCCAGGTAATTGAAGATCGCCTGCTTGATCAGCCAGTGCGGGGTGCGGTCGATGGACTGTGCGGCCTGCTTCAGGCGGTCGCGGGTGGCATCGTCGAGTTTTACGCCAAGGGTGGTGGTGGCCATTTCTTGTACCTGTTGTTACGAGCGTGGCTAACGCGAAGGGGCGCAGGTTAAACCCGGTCAAGCGTATGGTGCAACTAGGTGCAACCTTTAATCTGCCTTGGCCGACGGACGTTGTTGCGTGCGTTCGAATCGCCCGCCAGATCAGGGGGCGATAGGAGGCGAACGCCTGCCGGAGCATGCTGCAGCAGGCTGCGTGGTTGGGTGCAACCCGAAGCGGGGCGTCGGGGCGCGCCGGCGGCATGGTGCTACCCATTCAAGGTAGACCCCTGGGGAGGTGGAGAGGGTTGGTGCGCGGCGCACCCGACCAACGGGAGTGCCGAGCTGGCGTGGCGGGGCCTATAGCCCGCCGAGCATCAGTTGCGCGGCCACCGCGAACATCATCGCCGCCACGCCCAGGTCGATCAGCCGCCAGGTCAGCGGTCGCGCCAGCCAGGGCGCGAGCCAGGCGGCGCCGAGGGCCAGGCTGGCGAACCACAGCAGGGACGCGCTGGCGGCGCCGGCGGCATAGGCGCCGGGCACCGGCTGCTGGGCGCCGAGCGAGCCGATCAGCAGCACGGTGTCCAGGTACACGTGCGGGTTGAGCAGGGTCACCGCCAGGGCGGCGAGCAGCACCGCGCGCAGCGAGCGCGGCTGGCCGCCCGCCGCCTTCAGCGACTGCGGGCGGGCGGCGCGCAGCAGGGCCTGGCTGCCGTACCAGAGCAGAAACGCGGCGCCGCCCCAGCGGGCGATGGCCAGCAGCGTCGGGCTCTGCGCCAGCAGCGTGGCCAGGCCGAACACCCCGGCGGCCACCAGCACGGCGTCGCAGAGGATGCACAGCGCCGCCACCGGCAGGTGATGTTCGCGGCGCAGGCTCTGCGCCAGGACGAAGGCGTTCTGCGCGCCGATGGCCATGATCAGGCCGATGGCCACCAGCAGGCCGTTGCTGTAGCTCTGCCACATCACCGGGGCTCCGGCATGCACGCCGCCGCCAGGGCGTGCAGGGTCGACAGCGCCTTCTCGGCCCGTTCGACGGGCACGAACAGGTGGTCGTGATGAACCCCGGCGATCACGTTGCAGCTGATCCCGGCCTGGGCCAGGGCGGCGGAGAAGGACGCGGTCAGGCCCACCGCCGCCAGCGAGGAGTGCACCTCGAGGGTGATCCAGGCGGCGACGTAGTCGTAGTTCAGGCCATGGGCATCGGCGACTTCGCGCGGCAGCACCAGGCTCAGGCCTTCGCCTTCGCACATGCTGGCCAGCGGCTGCAGGGCGCTGCAGTCGCGATCGGCGGCGACGCAGCAGAACACGTACTGACCGCGGTTGAGGTGCGGCGTCATGCTCTGCAGCAGGCGCGCGAGATCGGTTTCGCCGGACATGGCGGGCTCCTGAAATGGGTTGAGTGCTGGCGAGTCTGGCGGTTGTGGCGGTATAAGAGAAACCAATATTGCTGATCTCTCATTAGGTAAATCGATTGTTCGACTACAAGTTGCTCGCCGCCCTGGCGGCGGTGGTGGAGCAGGCCGGCTTCGACCGTGCGGCGCAGGTGCTGGGCCTTTCGCAGTCGGCGGTGTCGCAACGGATCAAGCTGCTCGAGGCGCGCGTCGGTCAGCCGGTGCTGGTGCGCGCCACGCCGCCGACGCCCACCGAGATCGGCCGTCGCCTGCTCAACCATGTGCAGCAGGTGCGCCTGCTCGAACGCGACCTGCAGGGCCAGGTGCCGGCGCTGGACGAGCAGGCGTTGCCCGAGCGTCTGCGCATCGCCCTCAATGCCGACAGCCTGGCGACCTGGTGGGCGGCGGCGGTGGGCGGCTTCTGCGCGCGCCAGCGGCTGCTGCTGGAGCTGGTGGTGGAGGACCAGGAGGTCGGTCTCAAGCGCATGCGCGCCGGCGAGGTGGCCGGCTGCGTGTGCGCCGCCGAGCGCCCGGTGGCCGGCGCGCGCAGCCTGGCGCTGGGGGCGATGCGCTATCGCGCGCTGGCCAGCCCGGCCTTCGTCGCCCGGCATTTTGCCGACGGGGTCACGGCCGCGGCGCTGGCGCGGGCGCCGGCCATCGTCTTCGGCCCGGACGATCAACTGCAGCACCGCTACCTGGCCGCGCTCGGCGTGGCGGGCGGCTTCGCCTACCACCTGTGCCCGTCCTCGGAAGGCTTCGTGCGCCTGACCGAGGGCGGCCTGGGCTGGGGCCTGGTGCCGGAGCTGCAGGTGCGCGACGAGCTGGCGCGCGGCGCGCTGGTGGAACTGGTGCCGGAGCGCTGCATCGACGTGCCGCTGTACTGGCATCACTGGCGCAACGGCGGCGAGCTGCTGGCCGGGCTCACCGAGCAGCTGCGCCGCGCCGCCGCCGGTGCGCTGGTGCAGTCGGCGCGCGGTCCCTAGGGTGTGCTGTGCGCACCAATTGCAAGGTGATGCGGCGGGGAAATTGGTTTGCATCGATCCTGGCGCTGGATGAAGAGCGATATCCCTCTATGGGCTGGTGCGCACGGCGCACCCTACGAGTCCATGCGCCCGAGCGGGCGGATGAGGCCTGCCGGGTCGCCGTTCTGGCCGCCGCCGACAGCGCGCAGGCGGCGTGGCGCTGCTAGAGTGCGGCGGATAGAACAACGACGGGGGAGTGGCGATGAAGATTCTGGTCACCGGCGCGAGCGGTTTCATCGGCGGGCGTTTCGCCCGCTTCGCCCTGGAGCAGGGCCTGGCGGTGCGGGTCAACGGCCGCCGCGCCGAGGGCGTGCAGCACCTGATCAAGCGCGGCGCGGAGTTCGTCCAGGGCGATCTCGGCGACGCCGAGCTGGCCCAGGCGCTGTGCCGCGACGTCGAGGCGGTGGTGCACTGCGCCGGCGCGGTGGGGGTGTGGGGCGACTACGCGCATTTCCACCAGGCCAACGTGACGGTCACCGAGAACGTCATCGAGGCCAGCCTGAAGCAGAAGGTGCGGCGCCTGGTGCACCTGTCGTCGCCGTCGATCTATTTCGATGGAAAATCTCATGTCGATGTTCGCGAGGAGCAGCTGCCCAAGCGCTTCTCCGATCACTACGGCAAGACCAAGTACCTGGCCGAGCAGCAGGTGTTCGCCGCCCAGGAGTTCGGCCTCGAGGTGATCGCCCTGCGCCCGCGCTTCGTCACCGGCGCCGGCGACACCAGCATCTTCCCGCGGCTGATCGGCATGCAGCGCAAGGGCCGCCTGGCGATCATCGGCAACGGCCTGAACAAGGTCGACTTCACCAATGTGCACAACCTCAACGACGCCCTGTTCAGCGCCCTGCTGGCCGCCGGCCCGGCGCTGGGCCAGGTGTACAACATCAGCAACGGCGCGCCGGTGCCGCTGTGGGACGTGGTCAATTACGTACTGCGCCGCCTGGAACTGCCGCCGGTGACCCGCCATGTGCCTTACCCGCTGGCCTACACCGCCGCCTGTCTCAACGAGGGGCTGTGCAAGCTGCTGCCGGGGCGCCCGGAGCCGAGTCTGCTGCGTCTCGGCGTGGCGGTGATGGCCAGGGACTTCTCGCTGAATATCGACCGCGCCCGCGAATTTCTCGACTATGAGCCCAAGGCCAGCCTGTGGGATGCGCTCGACGAGTTCTGCACCTGGTGGCAGGTGCAGTCGCGCGCCTGATCAGGCGTGTGGGAGCGGCTTCAGCCGCGAACGGCCTTGAGCACGGCTGATAGGGCGCGGCCAGGCGGAGTGTCGCCTGCCAACCACTCAGGCATAGACGCGCTGGCCGCGATAGATGCGCACCGAGCCGCCGGGCGTCGCCTGCGGCAGCGCCACGCTGGCCAGCGGCTTGGCGGCGGGCGTCGGCGGGCGCTGGTCGGCGAGTTCGGCCAGGCGCTGGCCGAGCCGACGGGTTTCTTCGTCGCTCGACTGCAGGCAGCCGCCGAGCATGGCGATCACCGCATCGCTCTGGCTCAGGCGGATATCCAGGGCCAGTTCGTCGCGCAGCCGGCGACGCAAGGCTTGCATGCAGTCCAATAGCGCTTTGTTCAGTTCCATGCCGCTTCCCCCAGGTTGGTTGAAGGGTCACCCCTGGCCTCGTCCTGACGCCTGGGTGACCGGGCCGGGCGTATTCCCTCGCCTGGCTGCCCATCGCCCGCAGCCTGTGCCGCGGAGCACGAGCGCCTTCTCGGTCGCCCGTCGCTGAACTCGAAAGATCCTCAGCAAACTGCGTACCAGTTCAAAAAACGCGGAACCACGGGGCTGGCGGCGGGTCGATGAGGCTGTCGCGCCCTTCGTCGGTGCGCCGCGCACCTGCTTGGCGCGGCGCTGATCGGCCATCGGCGAATCGGTATACTGCGCGGCACTTTCGTTTACCCCGTTCCAGACAAAGGTCCGACCATGCGCAACGATGCCCACGACGAGCTCGATCACCTGCCCAGCCTGACGCCCGGGCGCCGCGAGGAATTCGCCGAGCCCCAGGACGAGCCGGCCCCGCGCCCGCAGCGCGCGGCGGCCGCCCCGGCGGCGGGCAAAGGCGCCAGCACCGGCCCGCTGTGGGCGCTGGTCGGCGCGCTGAGCATCGCCCTGGCCGGCCTCGGCTGGTGGAGCCTGCAGCAGATCGGCCTGATGGAGCAGCGCCTGGTGGCGACCCAGGAAAGCTTCGCCCGTATCAGCGAGGAGGCCGCCGGGCGCATCCAGGACATCTCCGGCAAGGTGGTGGCCACCGAATCGAATGTCACCAGCGGCAGCGAGGCGCTCAAGCTGCAGGTCAAGCAGCTGGAGAATCGCCTGGCCGAGCTGGGCAAGCAGCAGCAACAGGCCGCCAGCGCGCAGGCCGCATTGGACAAGCGCCTCGAGCAGCTGGGTAACGAGCTGAAAAGCGGCCTGGGCGCCAGCGCCGCCTTCGACAAGCGCCTGCAGGCGCTGAGCAGCGAGCAGGCCGCGCTGAAGAGCGCGCAGGGCGAGGCCAAGGCGGCGCAGGCCGAGCTGGCCAAGCTCGATGGCCGGATCAAGAGCCTGAGCGGCGAGATCGACAGGCTGAAGCAGCAGGGCAACCCGGCCCAGGCCATCCAGGGCCTGGAGCAGGACCTGCTGGTGCTGCGCAGCGAGCTGGACAGCCGCCCGGCCGCCAGCGCCGGCCCCAACACCGCCGAGTTCGACGCCTTCCGCGCGCAGATGACGCGCAACATCAACACCCTGCAGAGCCAGGTGATCAACCTGCAGCAGCAGCTCGACGCGCGCTGAGTGCGACTCGCTGATAAACGAACGCCCCGCATTGCGGGGCGTTCGTTTAATGGTCGCGGCTAAAGCCCCTCCCACAGGCGCTGTGGGTGTCGTGGGCGGCGCTTCAGCGGCGAGTTTCGTTGCCGGGCTTACAGCCGCGGATAGTCGATATAGCCCACCGGGCCGGCGCTGTAGAAAGTCTGCGGCTGCGGTTCGTTGAGCGGCGCGTCCTGCTGCAGGCGGGCCGGCAGGTCCGGGTTGGCGATAAAGGGGACGCCGAAGGCCACCGCATCGGCCTTGCCCTCGGCCAGCCAGGCGTTGGCCTGATCCTTGGTGAAGCGCTCGTTGGCGATGAAGACGCCGCCGAAGGCTTCCTTCAGGCGCGGCGACAGGCTGTCGTCGGCTTCCTGCTCGCGGGCGCAGATAAAGGCAATGCCGCGCTTGCCCAGCTCGCGGGCGACATAGGTGAAGGTCTCGGCGCGGTCGGCGTCGCCCATGTCGTGGGAGTCGGCGCGCGGCGACAGGTGCACGCCGACGCGGCCGGCGCCCCACACCTCGATGGCGGCATCGGTGACTTCCAGCAGCAGACGCGCGCGGTTCTCCAGGCTGCCGCCGTAGCGGTCGCTGCGGCGGTTGGTGCTGCTCTGCAGGAACTGGTCGAGCAGGTAGCCGTTGGCGCCGTGGATCTCCACGCCGTCGAAACCGGCGGCCTTGGCGTTCTCCGCGCCCTGGCGGTAGGCCTCGACGATGTCGGCGATTTCCTCGGTTTCCAGCGCGCGCGGGGTGACGAACTCCTTGATCGGGCGCACCAGGCTGACGTGGCCAGCCGGCTTGATCGCGCTCGGCGCCACCGGCAGCTCGCCGTTCAGGTAGATCGGGTCGGAGATGCGCCCGACATGCCACAGCTGCAGGACGATCTTGCCGCCGTTGGCGTGCACCGCCTTGGTCACGTTGCTCCAGCCGCGGATCTGCGCCTCCGACCAGATGCCGGGGGTGTTCGGGTAGCCGACGCCCATCGGCGTGACCGCGGTGGCCTCGCTGATGATCAGCCCGGCCGAGGCGCGCTGCACGTAGTACTCGGCCATCAGCGCGTTGGGCACGCGGCCTTGGTCTGCGCGGGTGCGGGTCAGCGGCGCCATGATGATGCGGTTGTTCAGGGCGAGGTCGCCGATCTGGATCGGGTCGAAGAGCGTGGGCATGGTGAATCCTCCGTGGGGAGCGATTGGGAGAAGGACGTTCAGAGTTGCTGGCCGAGGCGTTCGACGAAGGCCTGGATGGTCGCCTCGTTGCGCGTGAAGAAGTGCCACTGGCCGACCTTGCGGCTGCTCACCAGGCCGGCGCGCTGCAGGGTGGCCAGGTGCGCCGACACGGTGGACTGCGACAGCCCGCAGCGCTGGTCGATCTTGCCGGCGCACACGCCGAACTGCAGCGGATGCTCCTGATCGGCGAAGTGGCGCTCGGGCTCCTTCAGCCAGTGCAGGATGTCGCGCCGCACCGGGTGGGCGAGGGCTTTGATGATGGCGTCGAGGTCGAGGTGCATGGCGTGGGTTCGCGGTATCGGCATGGGGCGAACCTTATATCGGCCGGTGGCGATATACAGATCGTTTGTGCCGATAGCCGTTATCGACGGCTTCGATTCTGCGAGGCGGCCGGTTAAGCTCGGCGCATGAACTACCTGGCCCATCTGCACCTCGGCGGCGCTGCGCCGCCGCAACTGCTCGGCAGCCTCTACGGCGATTTCGTCAAGGGGCCGCTGGGCGGGCAGTGGCCGGCCGACATCGAGGCGGCCATCCGCCTGCACCGGCGCATCGACGCCTTTACCGACAGCCACCCGCTGCAGGCGCGTGCGCGGGCGCGCTTTCCCGCCGCGCGGCGGCGCACGGCCGGCATGCTGCTGGACCTGTTCTTCGACCACTGCCTGGCGCGCGACTGGGCCGACTACGCCGAACAGCCGCTGGACGCCTTTACCGCGCGGGTGTACCGGGTGCTGGCCGACGAGCCCCTGCTGCCCGGGCGCCTGGCGCTGATCGCGCCGCGCATGGCGGCGCAGGACTGGCTCGGCAGCTACCGCGAGTTCGCGGTGCTGGAGCAGGTGATCGCCGGCATGCAGCGACGCCTGTCGCGACCGCAGCTGCTCGATGGCAGCCTGGGCGAGCTGGAGCGCCTGTACCAGCCGCTGAGCGAGGATTTCCGCGCCTTCTACCCCGAGCTGATGGCGTTCGCCCGAGGCGAGTTGCGCCGCGACGGGGGCATGGATTCGCGCTAGGCGTAGGAGCCGGCTTGCCGGCGATCAGGTGGTGAACGCATCGCCGGCAAGCCGGCGCCTACAGGGAGCGCGGCGGGGCTCCGATTCCCGAATTACGCCTGCTCGACGTAGCCCGGATGCAATCCGGGGATGACCGGTGCGCTGTGCCCGGATTGCATCCGGGCTACGGGACTTTCGCACGCGACGAGCGGGGGCTTGGTGCGCACGGCGCACCCTACGGCCGCGCGCACCGCGGTCACCCGGCCGGCTGCAGGCGCAAACGGCGGATCAGCCATTTCTCCAGCTCGGCGACGACGAACAGCGCCAGCTCGGTCAGCACCACCCGCGTCCACTGCGCCGCATCCAGCGCGGTGGAGTGGAGCAGCCGCCGCAGCGGCGGTCGCCGAGGGCCGCATCGGCCTGGCAACGGGCCAGGGATTTCTCCACCGGCAGCGATTCGCCGGTCAGCGCCGCTTCCTCCACCCAGGTTCTTCACCCCGAGCAGGCTGCGGATGGCGTCGAGGGTGCCCTCCTGGATAAGCCGATCACCAGGTTGATCGGCAGCGCGGCGAGGATCACCCCGGGCTGATATGGATCAAGGCCCGGGTTCAGGCGGCTTGGCGCAGCTCGGTCGATTCGCCGTACAGGGCGGCGGCGATGCGGCTCTGCGCCTGGCGCGCCAGTTCGTTGCGGCTGGCGCTGGCGCTGGCGATCGGCGCCAGCAGCTGGATCTGCACCTCGCCGGCCTGGCTGCGCAGCAGGCGCAGCAGGTGGCTGAGCATGTCGTCGTCGCCGACGAAGGGCGCCACCGGGCACGGCTGGCCTGCGCGCAGGTAGCGGATGGCCACCGGCTGCACGGCCACGCCGCTGTCGATCGCGCTCGCCAGCAGGCGGCCGTGGAAGGTGCGCAGGCTGAGGCCGTCGGTGGTGGTGCCCTCGGGGAAGATCAGCAGGTGGCGGCCGCGCTGCAGATGGCGACCCAGCTGCTCGCCGACCAGGTTGCTGTCGCCCGAGCCGCGGCGGATGAACAGGGTGCCGGCCTTGTGCGCCAGCCAGCCGGCCAGCGGCCAGCTGCGCACCTCGGCCTTGGACAGGAAGGAGATCGGCTGCAGCGCGCCGAGCAGCGGGATGTCGGTCCAGGACACGTGGTTGGCGACCCACAGCATGGGCTGGGCCGGCAGCTCGCCTTCGACGCGCACGCGAAACGGCAGTGCGCCGCTGAGGCGGGCGAGGAACCAGCGGGTCAGGCGTTGGCGCAGGGCCATCAGGTCGTGGCGCACCAGGCGCTCGCACAGGCTGACCACGCCGGCCAGCAGGGCGCCGCAGGCGATCACCAGCAGCAGGTGGGCCAGGCGCAGGGACAGACGCAGTTGGGCCATCGGGGGCCTCCGGAGTGATTGAGCCGGCCACTGTCTACAGGGCCGGGTCGCGCGATGCAAGGGCTGGCGCCTGTAGTGTGTAGGTTGGGTTGAGAGGCGAAGCGACGAAGCCCAACGCGAGAGGCTTGGCGCAACGCCGAAGTGTGGCCGCACATTGCCCGTCGGGCATCGCTGCGCTCAGCCCAACCTACACGGCCGCCTTGAAGTGGCGGGCATAGCGCGGGCACAGCTCGTCGCGCTTGAGCAGGATGAAGACGTCGGCGACCTGGAAGTCGCGGTCCCAGCAGGGCTCGCCGCAGATCTTCGCGCCCAGGCGCATATAGGCCTTGAGCAGCGGCGGCATCTCGGCGATGACGTTGCCCGGCACGTCCAGTTGCGGCAGCGGGTGCCTGGGTTCGGCGCGCAGGTGTTCGGTGCACAGGTAGCGTTCGCGCAGGCGCTGCATGATCGCCTGGGCCTGGATGCCGCCGTCCTGCATGGAGATGCTGGCGCAGCCCATCAGGTAGCGGTAGCCGCCCTCGTTGAGCACCTCGGCCAGTTCGCCCCAGAGCACGGCGATGGTGGCGCCGTTGCGGTAGGCGCCATCGACGCAGGTGCGGCCGATCTCCAGCACCGGGCCTTGCAGCCCGGCCAGGCCGTGCAGGCTGAATTCCTCTTCGCTGTAGTAGCGGCCGAGGCCGGCGGCGGCCTGGTGGTCGAGCAGGCGGGTGGTGGCCACCAGCTCGCCGCTGTTGAGGTCGCGCACGCCGATATGCCGGCAGTGGATGTCGTAGTCGTCCATGTCCAGGCCCAGTTCGGCGCCGTTGAGCTTGGCGTCGAATTCGGCGCTGAACACCCGGTAGCGCAGGGCCTGGGCTTCGCGCAGGGCGGCGGGACCGACCAGGCGTTCGGCCTGCAGGCGGCGGGCGGTGTTGGGTGCAGTCTGGGTCATGCCTGAGCCTCCTTAACGCCGGCTTTCGGGACTTGCAGCCGGTCGATCTTGTTGGGCAAAGTCAGGCTAGGTAGCCGCGGTGTCACCGCCGTGAAGCTTTTTTGATGCTTGTGTGACGGCCGCCGGCCGTTGCCTGGAGGGAATACGCGATGCCCTGGTCAACCCTGCTGCAACCCGCCGCCCGCCTGAGCGCCGAACAGGGCCTGGAGGACTGGTACGCTCGCCTGCTGCAATGCCTGGGCGGGGCGCCGCAGCCCTTCGAGCTGGCCCTCGGCGGGCGCCTGGCGGCGACGCCGGGGCTGGCCTTTCTCGCCGGCTACCAGGCGGCGCTGCGCGTGCTGTGGCCGGCGGCGCCCTGGTCGGCCGGCGCGCTGTGCGTCACCGAAGGGCGCAGCACGCGGCCGGCGGATATGCACACCCGTATCGACGGCCTGCATCTCGACGGGCGCAAGGACTTCGTCACCGCCGCCGAGTGCGCCGACTGGCTGCTGGTGGCGGCGCGCGAGGACGGCCCGGGCGAGGCGCCGCGCCTGGTGCTCGGCGTGGTGCGCCAGGGCGCGCCCGGGGTGCGCATCGAGGCGCTGCCGGCTCTGGCGCTGATGCCGGATATCGGCCACGCCCGCCTGCATCTGCAGCAGGCGCAGTGCGAGCGCCTGGCCGGCGACGGCTGGGCCGACTACGTGAAACCCTTTCGCAGCATCGAGGACGTCCATGTGCTCGCCGCGCTGTGCGCCTGGCTGCACGGCGTCGGCCAGGACTGCGCCTGGCCCGAGGCCCTGCAGCTGCGCCTGCTGGCGCAGCTGGCCGGCTGCGCCGAGGTGGCCCGGCAATGCCCGAGCGCGGCGCCCACGCACCTGCTGCTGGCCGGCCTGTTCGCCCAGCAGCGAGCGCTGGCGGCCGAGCTGGACGCCGCCTTCGCCGCCGGCCCGGCGCAGTGGGCGGCGTTGTGGCAGCGCGACCAGGGCCTGCTGCAGATCGCCGAAAGTGCGCGGGCCAAGCGCCTGGAAAAGGCGTGGCAGATTGTCGCCCGGGCTTGATCCAGGTCAGTAGTCGCCATCGCGACAAGCCCTAGCATCGCAGCCTTTTGCGAGAGAGCCTGCCATGCGCCGCGAGCCCATCGTGCTGTTCGATAACGGCAGCCACCAATGCCTGATGTTCGATGACCTGGTCAGCGGCGAGGGCGTGCAGTCCAACCAGTTCCTGATCACCGACCACGAGCAGTACCTGCTGCTCGACCCCGGCGGCGACCTGACCTACACGCCGCTGTCGCTGGAGCTGTCCAAGCACATCCCGGTGCAGGACCTGACCTATATCTTCGCCTCGCACCAGGACCCGGACATCATCGCCTCGCTGGACAAGTGGCTGCTGCACACCCGCGCGCGGGTGATCTGCTCCAAGCTGTGGGCGCGCTTTCTGCCGCACCTGACCGCCAACTACCTGGCGCTGAGCCGCGGCATCAACACCTTCGATCGCATCATCGCGCTGCCCGACCGCGGCCAGAGCATCGCCCTGGGCCGGTGCACGCTGAAGGCGGTGCCGGCGCATTTCCTCCATTCGGTGGGCAACTTCCAGCTGTATGACCCGGTGAGCAAAATCCTCTTCTCCGGCGACATGGGCGCCTCGCTGGTGGACGACGCCAACCCGGTGCGCGACTTCGTCAACCACCTGCCCAACATGGAGGGCTTCCACCGCCGCTACATGGCCGGCAACAAGGCCTGCCGGCTGTGGGCGGCGATGGTCCGCGAGATGGACGTGGCGATGATAGTGCCGCAGCACGGCCGGCCCTTCGTCGGTGCGGAGATGATCAGCGCCTTCCTCTACTGGATCGAGAACCTCGAATGCGGCCTCGACCTGATGGGGCCGGAGGACTATCGCCTGCCGAGCTGAGGCGCGCTCGGTGGCTTGGCTGCGATGGGGCGGGCGGAGCGCGGTGCGCTTCGCCGGTTTGGCTGCGATCGGTCGGGCGGAGCGCGGTGCGCTTCGCCGGTTTGGCTGCGATCGGTCGAGCGGAGCGCGGTGCGCTCCCTGTTGGGCTTCGCTGCGCTCAGCGCCAACCTACCTTTGCCCGTATGCACGGGCGCTGCGGCGCTTCAAGCGGTCACCGGCTCCGTGCTAGGGTGCGCCTCGATTTCCTCTCGAGGCCGCCCATGAGCCCCTTTTCCCTTCGCCGTATGAGCCTGCTGCTCGGCCTCAGCCTGCTGGCCGGCATCGTCCGGGCCGAGTCCTGGCCGCAGCCGGACTGGCAAACCATCCCCCGCAGCGACAGCCCGGCCATCGCCGCGCTGGAGGCCTACGCCTTCGCCCCGCGCGACGACGCCACGCGCCAGGGCGTGCGCAGCGACGCGCTGCTGGTGGTCAAGGACGGGCAGATCGTCTACGAACGCTACGCCGCGCCGACCAACGCCGACACCGCGCACCTGACCTGGTCGATGGCCAAGAGCCTGCTCGCCACCACCCTCGGCGTGGCCTACGGCGAGGGCCGCTTCAAGCTGGACGCGCCGGTGGCCAAGTACTACCCGGCGATGGCCGAGCACCCGCAGGTCAAGGTCGGTCACCTGCTCAACTGGGCCTCGGGCCTGGCCTGGCAGGAGGACTACGAGTACGCGCCGCTGAAGTCCTCGGTGATCGCCATGCTCTACACCCGCGGCCGCGACGACATGGCCGGCTTCGCCGCGGCGCATGCCGCCGATGCCGCGCCGGGGGTGCGCTTTCGCTACTCCAGCGGCGACAGCAACCTGCTGGCCGCCGCGCTCAAGGGCATGGTCGGCGCCGAGGCCTACCCGGACTACCCCTGGACCGCGCTGTTCGAGCCGCTGGGCATCGCCAGCGCGACCTGGGAACGCGACGGCGCCGGCACCTTCGTCGCCTCCTCCTACGCCTACCTGAGCGCCCGCGACCTGGCCCGCGTCGGCCTGCTGCTGCAGCGCGGCGGCCGCTGGGGCGAGCGCCAGCTGCTGCCGCCGGCCTGGGTCGAGTTCGTCGCCACGCCGTTCGCCGGCTACCAGCCGCAGACGGCCAAGCCCGGCGACGCGGTACCCGGCGCCCATTGGTGGCTCAACGCCGAGCTGCCCGGCGCCGCCCGGCCATGGCCGGATGCGCCGGCCGATACCCTGGCCGCCCTCGGCCACTGGGGCCAGGGCCTGTACGTGCTGCCCGAGGAGAAGCTGGTGGTGGTGCGCTACGCCGACGACCGCGACGGCAGCTACAGTCATAACGAACTGCTCAAGCGCGTGCGTGCGGCCTTCGCCGAGGAGGTGCAGCCATGATCCGTCGTCGTCCCTGGCTGACCCTGCTGCTGTTGCTGGTCATCCTGCTGATCGCCCTGGCCTGGCCCAATCGCGCGCACCTGGCGGCCTTCCCCGACATCATCGGCGCCTACACCGCCAAGGAGTACTGCTCCTGCCGTTACGTCAGCGGCAATCCGGCGGCCTATTGCGAAGCTTACGTCGCCCAGTACCTGCCGATCGGCAGCCTGCTCGACGATACGGCCGGCAAGCGGGTGACCGCCAGCGGCCTGGGGCGCACCCACAGTGCCGCCTGGCTGGGCGCGCGCCAGGGCTGCCAGCTGTTGCCGAACGACTAGCCAGCAACCCTCTCCCTCAAATGGGAGAGGGGAGCCAGGCCAGCCCTGGGCGAGATGATCGACCGTGTAGCCCGGATGCAATCCGGGGCATGCTGGTAAAGCACTCCCGGATTGCATCCGGGCTACGCCTCGACAGGGCGCCGGGCTTTGCAAGCCCGGCCGCGGCGACTATCGTTGCGCCTGGTCATGCCGTTTGCCGAGTCCCCATGCGTCGTTCGCTGTTTGCCCTGTTGCTGGCCGCCGCCTTGCCCGTCCAGGCCGATTGGTACCTGGACAACGAGTCCTCGCGGCTGTCCTTTATCTCCACCCATTCCGGCAACCTGTCGGAGGTGCACCGCTTCCTCACCCTGCACGGGCAGATCGGCGCCGACGGCCGCGCCCGCCTGCGCATCGAGCTGGACTCGCTGAGCACCGGCATCCCGTTGCGCGACGAGCGCCTGCGCGCCATGCTGCTGGACACCGAGCGCCTGCCCGAGGCGCGGGTCGCCGCGCAGGTCAACCTGGCGCAGCTCACCGACCTGGCGCCGGGCGCGCAGCTGGAACTGCGCCTGCCGCTGACCCTGACCCTCAACGAGCGCGCGCGCCAGCTGGAGGCCGAGCTGCTGGTCACCCGCCTGGACGACCGCCGCTTCCAGGTGGTCAGCCTGGCGCCGCTGGTGCTGCACGCCGAGGACTTCGGCCTGGCCGGCGGCATCGAGGCGCTGCGCAAGGTGGCCGACCTGTCCGCCATCAGCCTGTCGGTGCCGGTGGGTGCGGTGCTGATCTTCACCGCTCGCTGATGCGCGGCGCGATCTTCCCCTGGCGCGGCGGCAACCGCTTCGCCCTGCTGCTCGACGGCGCGCAGTTCTTCCCGCGCATGCTCGCCGCCATCGACGCCGCCGAGCGCCAGGTCGAGCTGGAGCTATACCTGGTCGAGGACGGCCAGTGCAGCGAGCGCCTGGTCGCCGCGCTGTGCCGGGCGGCGGCGCGCGGCGTGGCGGTGCGCGGGCTGTTCGATGCCTTCGGCGCCGCCGGCCTGGGCCAGGCGCTGCGCCAGCGCCTGCAAGCGGCCGGGGTGCAGCTGCGCTGGTACAACCCGCTGCGCTGGCGCCGCGGCCTGCGCAATTTCCAGCGCGACCACCGCAAGCTGCTGCTGGTCGACCGGCGCCTGGCCTATGTCGGCGGCACCGGCGCGACCGATCAGTTCTGGCTGCCGGAGCAGGCCGACAGCGCCTGGCACGAGGCCATGGTGGAGATCGAAGGGCCGCTGGTGCACGACTGGCAGCAACTGTTCGAGTACCAGTGGCAGGCCTGCCTGGCGCGCTTCGCCTGGCAGCCGCCGCGCCTGCCGGGGCTGCGCAAGCTGCCGGGCAACCCGCCGGCGGGGCAGGGCCTGGGCCGGGTGGCCTACGCCGATGCGGCGCAGCACCGCGACATCCTGCAATCGCTGGTGCGTGCGCTGCGCGCGGCCAAGCATCGGGTGTGGCTGGCCACGCCCTATTTCCTGCCGACCTGGAAGGTGCGCCGGGCGTTGCGCCGCGCCGCGGCCAGCGGCGTCGAGGTGCGCCTGCTGCTGACCGGCCGGCACACCGACCATCCGCCGGTGCGTTTCGCCGGCCAGCGCTACTACCCGCGCCTGCTCAAGGCCGGGGTGCGCATCTTCGAGTACCAGCCGCGCTTTTTGCACCTGAAGATGGTGCTGGTGGACGACTGGGTCAGCGTCGGCTCGTGCAACTTCGACCACTGGAACCTGCGCTTCAACCTCGACGCCAACCTCGAGGCGCTCGACCCCGAGCTGACCGCCGCGGTGACCGCCAGCTTCGTCGCCGACTTTGCCGCCAGCGCCGAGATCACCCTCGCCGACTGGCGCGCGCGGCCCTGGTGGCGGCGCCTGCAGCAGCGTCTGTGGGGCTGGCTGGATCGTCTGGCGGTCAACCTGCTCGATCGCTGGCGCTGAGCCGATATCCCGCCTGCCGCAATGCGAAAAGTTCCCGCCGCGCCTGATACCCCGTCATTCAGCAAGTCGAGGGGCGGCGTGAGCGTCCGCGCCAGGGCGCCGTTCATACTTTCGGGCGACAGGCGAAATCCCTCCTTGGTGCGCTTATCCGGCTCCTGACCGCTGCGTAGGGTGGCGAACAGCTGTACCCACCCTCAGGAGACCCGCATGACAAGAACAACAGGGCCCGGAATTTTCCAGCCGCACACCTTGGCCTTGGCCATCGCCGTCGGCTGCGCCGCCCCGGCGCAGGCCGTCACTTTCAATATCGGCGAGATCGAGGGCCAGCTCGACAGCAGCCTGTCGATCGGCGCCAGCTGGTCGATGCGCAGCCCCGACCGCGACCTGATCGGGCCGAACAACGGCGGCCAGGGCCAGGCGCAGACTGGCGACGACGGCCGGCTGAACTTCAAGAAGGGCGAGACCTTCTCGAAGATCTTCAAGGGCATCCACGACCTCGAACTGCGCTACGGCGATACCGGCGTGTTCGTCCGCGGCAAGTACTGGTACGACTTCGAGCTGAAGGATGAGAGCCGCCTGTTCAAGGACATCGACGACCACAACCGCAAGGAGGGCGCGCAGTCCTCCGGTGCGGAGATCCTCGACGCCTTCCTCTACCACAACTACGCCCTCGGCGACCTGCCGGGCACGGTGCGGGTCGGCAAGCAGGTGGTCAGCTGGGGCGAGAGCACCTTTATCGGCAACAGCATCAACTCGATCAACCCCATCGACGTCGCCGCCTTCCGCCGTCCCGGCGCGGAGATCAAGGAAGGCCTGATCCCGGTCAACATGCTCTACCTGTCGCAGAGCCTGACCGACCAGCTGAGCATGGAGGCCTTCTACCAGCTGGAGTGGGACCAGACCATCATCGACAACTGCGGCACCTTCTTCTCCACCGCCGACGTCGCCGCCGACGGCTGCGACAGCGGCTACCACGTCGGCTCGCCGGCCATCGCGCCGCTCGAGCCGGTGGCGGCGGCCTTCGGCCAGGGCTTCGAGGTCGACGCCGAGGGCGTGATCCTGCCGCGCGGCGGCGACCGCGACGCGCGCGACGACGGCCAGTGGGGCCTGGCCCTGCGCTGGCTGGGCGACGAGACCGAGTACGGCGCCTACGTGATGAACTACCACAGCCGCACGCCCATCGTCAGCACGCAGAACGTCGGCCTGGCCACCCTGGCCGCGCTGCCGGGCATCATCGGCGTCGCCGAGGGCATCGCCCCGGGCAGCGGCGGCGGTCTGGCGCAGAGCGTGCTGCTGGGCAACGGCAACTACTACCTGGAATACCCCGAGGACATCCGCCTCTACGGCCTCAGCTTCTCCACCAGCCTGCCCACCGGCACCGCCTGGAGCGGCGAGGTCAGCTACCGGCCGAACCTGCCGCTGCAGATCAACACCACCGACATTACCCGCAGCCTGCTCAATCCCATCGCCCCGGGCATCTCGCCGGTGTCGGCCGGGCCGGGCGAGGACAACGTCGGCTACAAGCGCAAGGAAGTCACCCAGCTGCAGACCAGCTTCACCCACTTCTTCGACCAGGTCATGGGCGCCGGGCGCTTCACCCTGGTCGGCGAGATCGGCCTGGCCCATGTCGGCGGCCTGGAGAGCCGCGAGGAGCTGCGCTACGGCCGCGACTCGCTGTACGGCGCCTATGGTTTCGACGGCGACACCCATGGCTTCACCACCAGCACCTCCTGGGGCTACCGCGTGCGCGGCATCTGGGAATACAGCAACGCCTTCGCCGGGGTGAACCTCAAGCCGAACGTCTCCTGGTCGCACGACGTCGAGGGTTACGGCCCCAACGGCCTGTTCAACGAGGGCGCCAAGGCGGTGAGCCTCGGCATCGACGCCGACTACCGCAACACCTACAGCGCCAGCCTGTCGTACACCGACTTCTTCGGCGGCGACTACAACACCGCGGTCGACCGCGACTTCCTCGCGCTCAGCTTCGGCGTGAGCTTCTAGGACCCATCAGGATCAGTTGAGGAATGCAGATGAACACCACCCTGAAACTCTTCGGCGCGCTGTCCCTGAGCCTGTTGGCCGGCAGCGTTCTGGCCGCGGTGAGCCCCGAGGAGGCGGCCAAGCTGGGCACCAGCCTGACCCCGCTGGGCGCGCAGATGGAAGGCAACGCCGCCGGCAGCATCCCGGCCTGGACCGGTGGCCTGGCCACCAATGCGGCCAAGGTCGACGAGCGCGGCTTCCTCGGCGACCCCTTCGCCAATGAGCAACCGCTGTTCACCATCACCGCGCAGAACCTGGAACAGTACAAGGACCAGCTGTCCGCCGGGCAACTGGCGATGTTCCAGCGCTACCCGCAGAGCTACCGCATGCCGGTCTATCCGAGCCATCGCACCGCCGCGGTGCCGGCCTCGATCTACCAGGCGGCCAAGACCAGCGCGGTGAATACCGGCCTGGTCGACGGCGGCAACGGCCTGACCAACTTCACCGACAGCCGCTACTACGCCTTCCCGATCCCACAGAACGGCCTGGAGGTGGTGTGGAACCACATCACCCGCTACCGCGGCGGCAACCTCAAGCGCAGCATCGTGCAGGCCTCGCCGCAGACCAACGGCAGCTACACCCTGGTGCACTTCGAGGACGAGGTGGCCTTCCCCGACAATATCCCGGACATCGACCCGGGCAAGGCGGAGAACGCCCTGCTGTTCTTCAAGCAGCGGGTCACCGCGCCGTCGCGCCTGGCCGGCAACGTGCTGCTGGTGCACGACTCGCTCGATCAGGTCGCGGAGCCGCGCATGGCCTGGCTCTACAACGCCGGCCAGCGCCGCGTGCGGCGCGCACCGCAGGTGGCCTACGACGGCCCGGGCACCGCCGCCGACGGCCTGCGCACCTCGGACAACTTCGACATGTACAACGGCGCGCCGGATCGCTACGACTGGAAGCTGGTGGGCAAGCGCGAGCTGTACATTCCCTACAACAACTACCGCCTGGCCTCGCCCGAGGTGAAGTACGCGGACATCCTCAAGGCCGGGCATATCAACCAGGACCTGACCCGCTACGAGCTGCACCGGGTGTGGGAGGTGGAGGCGACGCTGAAGGCCGGCGAGCGCAACATCTACGCCAAGCGCCGCTTCTACGTCGACGAGGATTCCTGGCAGATCGCCCTGTCCGAGCACTACGACGGCCGCGGCCAGCTGTGGCGGGTCGGCGAGGCGCAGCTGCTGCAGCACTACGCCGAGCAGGTGCCGGTGTACGCCCTGGAGGCGCTGTACGACATCGTCGCCGGGCGCTACCTGGCCATCGGCATGGCCAACGAGGAGAAGCGCTCGATCCAGTACGGCACCCAGGCCTCGGCCAAGGACTTCACCCCAGCGGCGCTGCGTAACGCCGGGGTGCGCTGAGGCTCGCTCGCAACCACGGCGCCGCCTATCGGGGCGGCGTCGTCTTTTCTGCCCGCCATGCTCCCGTGAATCTCTCGGCATAAGCCCGATGGGGTGCAGTCGGCGCCGCGGCGGGCGTACCATCGGCGCGTGGTTCCACAATTACAAGCAGAGAGAACCGCTGCCATGCCGACCCTCGCCATCGCTCGCCAGAGCGCAGTGCCTGCGCACCCCGCCGATTTGCCGCGGCTGCCGCCCGCCGTCGTGCCCCGTCCCGCCCTCAGCCAACGCCTGCTCGCCAGCGAGGCGCGCCTGCGCCTGCTCTGCGCGCCGGCAGGCTTCGGCAAGAGCGTGCTGCTCGGTCAGTGCGCGCGCCTGACCCCGGCGGGCACCCGTCGCATCTGGCTGGATCTGGGCGGCCGCCGGCTGAGCCCGGCGCAACTGCTGGCGCGCCTGGCCGCGGCGCTGCAATGCGCGGCGGCGGACGGCGAGGCGGAGGACGCCTTGCTGGCGTTATTGCACGAGCAGGGCGGGCGGCTGTGGATCTTTCTCGACGATTACCCGCGCCAGCCCGATGCCGAGCTGGACGCCTGCCTCGACCGGCTGTTCGCCGCCGCCCCGGCGCAGGTGACCTGGTGGGTGGCCAGCCGCCGCGCGCCGGCCTGGAACCTGCCGCGCCTGCTGCTGCAGGGCGATTTGCTGGAGCTGCAGGGCGAGGATCTGGCGCTGGACGCCGAGGGCCTCGAGGCGCTGCTCGCCGCCCTGCAACTGGAGCTGGCCGACGACTGCCGGCGGGTGTTGCTGCAGCGCAGCGAAGGCTGGCTGGCGGCGATTCGCCTGCTGCTGCTCGATGCCGACGAGGCCGCCCTGCGCCAGCGCCTGCAGGCCGGCTGCGCGCTGCTGCGCGACTATGTCGAACGCGAGGTGCTGGACGGCCTGGACGCCGAGCTGCGTGGCGACTTCTGTGCCCTGGCGCTGCTGCCGCGTTTCTCTGGCGAACTCTGCGCACACCTGCTGGAAGGCCGCGGCGGCGAGCTGCTGGGCGAGCTGCAGCGGCGCCAGTTGTTTATCCGCGCGCTGGACAGCAGCGGCACCTGGTTCCGCCTGTGGCGCCCGTTGGCCCAGGTGCTGCGCGGCCTGCCCGGCGCGGCGCCGCAGGCGCCGGTGCACCTGCGCGCCTGCCAGTGGTTCGCCCGCCACGGCGATATCCGCGAGGCGGTGGAGCATGCTCTGCACGCCGGCCAGGTCGAGGTGGCGGTCAACTACCTGCAACGCTTCAGTCAGGAGCAGCTGCTGCAGGGCCAGTCGGTCGCGCAGTTCCTGCAATGGCGCGAGGAGCTGCCGGCCTGGCTGTTCGCCAGCTCGCCGCGGTTGATCGTGCTGCAGGCCTGGGCGCTGATCATCTGCGCGCGTTTCGACGAGGCCAGCGAGTGCATGCAGGCGCTGGCGCACTTCCTGCCGCAGCCCGATGCACGCCGCCAGCGCAAGCTGCTCGCCCACTGGCAGGCGCTGGCCGGGGTGCTGGCGCGCCAGTGCGGCCGCCGCGACGCTCGCCAGCATTGCCTGGAGGCCTTGCAGGCGCTGGACGAGGGCGCCTGGTCGCAACGCATCCTCTGCTACCAGGCGCTGGCCCAGCAGAGCCTGGCGGAGAATGCCCTGGATCAGGCCCGTCAGCACCTCGACCAGGGCCTGCGCCTGGCGCGTCTGCACGGCAGCCTGGTCTACGAGGCGCTGCTCAACACCGATCAGTGTTTGCTGCTGGAGATGCAGGGCGAAGCCGGGCGCGCCGCCGAGCTGGCCGAGCAGTCGCTGGAGCTGCTGCGCGGTCAGCTCAGCCACAGCCCGGTGGTCGGCCGCCTGCTGCTGTTGCGCGCCAGCCTGCTGGCCCGCCAGGGCCTCGACGAGCTGGCGCAGCAGGCCTATCGCCAGGGCCTGCAGGAGGCCGAAGGCTGCGAGGACGGCTACACCATCGCCGGCTACCTCGGCCTGCTGGAACTGGCCGAGAGCCGCGGCGAGTTCGACGAGGCCTACCAGTGGCTGCAGAAGGCCGAGCGCGCGATGCAGTGGTCGCATGTGCCGGAGGTGCGCTACCGCGGCGTGCTGCAGCTCGGCGCCGGGCGCCTGCTGCTGCGCCAGGATCAGGCCGGGCGCGCGCGCGAGGTGTTCGCCCAGACCCTGCAGCAGCTGCAGCAACGCCAGCAGCTGGCGCCGTCCGGCTTCTACGACCTGCTGCCGCGCCTGCGTCGTTACCTGGCGATCAGCGACCTGCTGCTCGGCCACTGTGCCGCCGCCGAGCATGCCCTGCACCTGCTGCTCGACGAGTGCGAGTCGGCCGGGCATCGCAGCCTGGCCTGCGAGTGCCGCGTCAGCCTGGCGGAAAGCCTGCTGGCGCAGGGCCGCGAGGCGGAGGGCGAGGCGCTGTTGGGCGCGGCGCTGGACGAGGCGCGCCGTCTGCGTCTGCTGCGCCCGCTGGAGGAGCTGCAGCAGCGCCAGCCGCAGTGGCTGCAGCGGCTGTTGCCGGGGGAAGCCAGCCTCTATCGGCGCCTGCTCGAGCCGGCGCCGGCGGCCGATCAGCCGGCCAGCGCCGGTAGCGCCCTGCTCAGTTCGCGCGAGCTGGCGGTGCTGCAGCTGATCGCCCAGGGTTGTTCCAACCAGGAGATCGCCGACCGCCTGTTCATCTCGCTGCACACGGTCAAGACCCATGCCCGGCGGATCAACGTCAAGCTCGGCGTGCAGCGCCGCACCCAGGCGGTGGCGATGGCCAAGGCCTGGGGCTTGATGGGGGAGTGAGAGGGCCCGCTCGCGCGGCGAGCGGGCAGGGCGGTCAGCCGAGGAAGTAGAAGGCGCCGCAGATCACCGCGCCCGAGTACAGCAGCATGATCAGGCAGTAGCCCATGATGTCGCGCGCGCCGAGGCCGACGATACCGAGCAGCGGCAGGGCCCAGAACGGCTGGATCATGTTGGTCCAGGCGTCGCCCCAGGCGATCGCCATGGCGGTGACGGTGGGCGACACGCCGAGGGCCTGCGCCGCCGGCAACATGATCGGCCCCTGCACCGCCCACTGGCCGCCGCCGGACGGCACGAAGACGTTGACCACCCCGGCGCTGAGGAAGGCCAGCAGCGGGAAGGTGTCGGCCGACGACCAGGAGATGAAGGCCTCGGTGATCTGCCGGCCGAGGGAGATGCCGTCGGCGTTGGCGCCCATCATCATGCCCATGATCCCGGCGTAGAAGGGGAACAGCAAAACGATGCCGCCGATGCCGCGCACGCTTTCGTCCACCGCGCGCATGTAGCGCTCCGGGGTGCCGTGCAGCAGCAGGCCGCAGAACAGGAAGATGGCGATCACCACGTCGAGTCCGAGGACGAAGCCCTTGCTGCTGAAGTGGTTGAACAGGTAGATCGCCGCCATGGCCACCAGCGCCAGGCCGAGGATGCGGCTGTCGTCCAGGCGCTGCGCCGGGGTCTCGCGGGCCGGCAGGTCGGCGTGGGACTCCACCAGCTTGGCGGCATCGGCCACCTTGGCGTCCCGGCGCGGGTGCATGGCGCGGTTGAGCAACGGCAGGCCGATCACCAGCAGCGCGACTATGGTCAGGTTGATCGGGCTGAACAGGGTCTGGGTGATGCTCACCGGCTCGCTCAGCACGCCGGCGGTGATGCGCGCCAGATCCGGGCCGCCGGTGGCCAGCGACAGTGGGATGGAGCCGGCCAGGCCGCCATGCCAGATGAGGAAGCCGGAATAGGCCGAGGCCACCAGCAGCGGGTAGTCCACGCCTTGCACCTGGCGCGCCAGGGCGCGGGCGAACACGGCGCCGATCACCAGGCCGAAACCCCAGTTGATCCAGCAGCCGAGCAGCGCCACCAGGGTGACCAGCACCACGGCCTGGCCGGGTGTGCGGGCCAGGGCGGCCAGGCGGTCGAGCTGACGGTTGACCACCGGCGCGCTGGCCAGGGCGTGGCCGGTGACGAAGATCAGCGCCATCTGCATGGCGAAACCGAGCAGGGTCCAGAAGCCACCACTCCAGTGCTGCACCATGGCCGGTAGCGACTGGCCGGTGGAGGAAATGCCGGCGACCAGCACGGCCAGGGTCAGCAGTGCGGAGAACACGAAAGGCGAGGGTAGGTAGCGCTGTACCAGACTCACGCTCAGGCGGGTGAGGGTGTTGAACATGGATGACGCCTCTTTTTTATGGTTGTGCTTCAGGGCTTGCGACCAGGCATTAGAGGTTGGCTGAGCCTGGGGTGGAAATGACAAAGCCCGGCACGAGGCCGAGCTGGTTGGCTGCGTTGGTGCATTCATGCGTCGCATCGTGGGAGGGGCTTTAGCCGCGATGACTTCAGAGCAGTCGCCGCTAAAGCGCCTCCCACGGGGTAACGTGCGTCAGCCTCGCTCGATGGCCAGCGCCACGCCCTGGCCGCCGCCGATGCACAGGGTGGCCAGGCCCTTCTTCGCGTCGCGCTTGATCATCTCGTGCAGCAGGCTGACCAGCACGCGGCAGCCGGAGGCGCCGATGGGGTGGCCGAGGGCGATGGCGCCGCCGTTGACGTTGACCTTGGCGGCGTCCCAGCCCAGCTCCTGGCCGACCGCCAGGGCCTGGGCGGCGAAGGCCTCGTTGGCTTCGATCAGGTCCAGCTCGGCCAGGCTCCAGCCGGCCTTGTCCAGGCAGCGGCGGGTGGCCGAGACCGGGGCGATGCCCATGATCGCCGGGTCGACGCCGGCATTGGCATAGCCGGCGATCCTGGCCAGCACCGGCAGGCCCAGCGCCTGCGCCTTGGCCGCGCTCATCAGCAGCACCGCGGCGGCGCCGTCGTTAAGGCTGGAGGCGTTGCCGGCGGTGACGCTGCCGTCCTTCCTGAACGCCGGCTTGAGCTTGCCCAGCGATTCGGCGCTGGTGCCGGCGCGCGGCTGCTCGTCGCGGGCGAAGGAAAGCGGCTCGCCCTTGCGCTGCGGGATCAGCACCGGGGTGATCTCGGCAGCGAAGCGACCGCTCTCGATGGCCGTGCAGGCCTTCTGCTGCGAGGCGGCGGCGAAGGCGTCCTGGGCTTCGCGGGAAATCCCGTATTTCTCCACCAGGTTCTCCGCGGTGATGCCCATATGGTAGTCGTTGAAGGCGTCCCACAGGCCGTCGAGGATCATGCTGTCCTGCAGTTGCGCATGGCCCATGCGCAGGCCGGTACGGGCCTTGGGCAACACATAGGGGGCCAGGCTCATATTTTCCATGCCGCCGGCGATGACCACCTCGGCATCGCCGCAGCGAATCGCCTGGGCGGCCAGGTGCAGGGCTTTCAGACCCGAGCCGCAGACCTTGTTCAGGGTCAGCGCCGGCACGGCATGCGGCAGGCCGGCGCGGATGGCCGCCTGGCGCGCGGGGTTCTGCCCGGAGCCGGCGGTGAGCACCTGGCCGAGGATCACCTCGTCGACCTGAGCGCCGTCGAGGCCGGTCTGCTCCAGCAGGCGCTTGATCACGATGGCGCCGAGCTCGGGGGCGGGAATCTCCGCCAGGCTGCCCTGGAAGCTGCCGATGGCAGTGCGGGTGGCGGCGACTATGACGACGTCTTGCATGCTTGACTCCTAGGCGAGAGCGAATCGCTCCACGCTGCAGTGCGATACCAGAGCCGTGGGAGGCGCTTTAGCGGCGAGTTTCCAGTCGCGGCTAAAGCCTCTGCCACAAGCCCCATCTGGCCGAACTAAAAACGCCCCGAAGACGCCGTGCGTGGTGGCGCCTTCGAGACGGTAGACAACCTTAGAAGCTCATTTCCGGCACGTGCTCGGGCACGATCAGCTTGCCGGCGGTCTTGGCGACGATTTCCTCGACGCTCACCCCCGGCGCGCGCTCGCGCAGGACGAAGGCGTTGTTCTCGATTTCGAGGTAGGCCAGGTCGGTCAGCACCTTGCGGATGCAGCCGCAGCCGGTGAGCGGCAGGCTGCAGTGTTCCAGCAGCTTGGACTCGCCATCCTTGGAGGCGTGGGTCATGGTGACGATGATGTTATCGGCGCCGGCCACCAGATCCATGGCGCCGCCCATGCCCTTGACCAGCTTGCCGGGGATCATCCATGAGGCGATGTTGCCGCGCACGTCCACCTCGAAGGCGCCGAGCACGGTGAGGTCGACGTGGCCGCCGCGGATCATGGCGAAGGATTCGGCCGAGTTGAAGATCGATGCGCCCTTGACCGCGGTGACGGTCTGCTTGCCGGCGTTGATCATGTCGGCGTCCACCTCGGCCTCGGTGGGGAAGGCGCCCATGCCGAGCAGGCCGTTCTCCGACTGCAGCATCACGGCCATGCCCTCGGGCACGTAGTTGGCCACCAGGGTGGGGATGCCGATGCCCAGATTCACGTAGTAGCCGTCTTGCAGTTCGCGGGCGACGCGCTGGGCCATCTGTTCACGGGTCAAAGCCATGGTCGTTCTCCTCAGGCGCGCAGGGTGCGTTTTTCGATGCGTTTTTCGAAGCTGCCGCAGATCAGCCGGTCGACGTAGATGCCGGGGGTGTGGATCTGCGTCGGGTCCAGCTCGCCGGGCTCGACGATTTCTTCCACCTCGACCACGGTGATGCGCCCGGCGGTGGCCACCAGCGGGTTGAAGTTCTGCGCGGTGTGGCGATAGACCACGTTGCCGAAGTGGTCGGCCTTCCAGCCCTTGACGATGGCGAAGTCGCCGGTGATGGCCGGTTCGAGGATGTAGTGGCGGCCGTTGATCTCGCGCGCCTCCTTGCCCTCGGCGACCGGGGTGCCGTAGCCGGTGGCGGTGAAGAAGGCGGGGATGCCGGCGCCGCCGGCGCGCAGCTTCTCGGCCAGGCTGCCCTGCGGGGTCAGTTCGACTTCCAGCTCGCCGGACAGCAGCTGCTGCTCGAACAGCGCGTTCTCGCCGACGTAGGAGGCGATCATCTTGCGGATCTGCCGGTCTTCCAGCAGCACGCCGAGGCCGAAGCCGTCGACGCCGCAGTTGTTGGACACCACGGTGAGGTCGCGCACGCCGCGGCGGCGGATCTCCTTGATCAGGTTTTCGGGGATACCGCACAGGCCGAAGCCGCCGGCCAGCACGGTCATGCCGTCCTGCAGGCCGTGCAGGGCTTCTTCATAGCTGCCGACGCGCTTGTCGAGTCCGCTCATCTCGGGGTGCCTCTTGTTGTTATCCGGGGTGAGGCCAAGCTTCATGTCTGGGGAGTGATTTGTTAAGTTTGTTTTTCCTCTGAATTGATCAGGTAAGTAAATCAATGACCGTCAAGCAGCTGCGCGCCTTCCTCGCCGTGGCGCAGAACCTGAGCTTCGCCCAGGCCTGCGAACGCCTGCACCTGTCGCAACCGGCGCTGAGCCTGGCGATCAAGAACCTGGAGGAGTCGCTCGGCGGCCAGTTGCTGGTGCGCACCACCCGCAGCGTGGCGCTGACCCCCGAGGGCGAGACCCTGCTGCCGATCGCCGTGCGCCTGCTGGCCGACTGGGACAACGCCGAGGATCTGCTGCGTCAGCACTTCAGCCTGCAGCTGGGCAAGGTGGCGGTGGCGGCCATGCCCTCGTTCGCCGGCAACCGCCTGCCGGCGGCGCTGCGCGCCTTCCGCGACGCCCATCCGCGGGTGGGGGTGACGGTGCACGACGTGATCAACGAGCAGGTGCTGGAGATGGTCCGCGATCGCCGCGTCGAGCTGGGCATCGCCTTCGAGCCGGCGACCCTCGACGGCCTGCAGTTCACCGCGCTGTACGACGACCGCTTCGTCGCCGTGGTGCCGGCGGGCAGCGCCCTGGCCGAGCAGGACGCATTGAGCTGGGCGCAGCTGCTGGAACAGCCCTTTATCACCCTGCAGCGGCCCTCGGCGGTGCGCCTGCTGCTGGAGGACAGCGTCATCGCCACGCACGGCAGGCTGCCGGTGGCCTTCGAGAGCCACCAGTTGGTGACGGTGGGGCGCATGGTCGCCGAGGGCCTGGGCGTCAGCGCGGTGCCCAGCCTGTGCCGGCGGCAGATGGAGGAATTGGGCGCGCGCTGCCTGCCGCTGAGCGAGCCGCAGGTCGCCCGTCGCGTCGGCCTGCTGCACCTGGCCGGGCACCAGCTGTCGCGCGCCGCGCAGGCGTTGAGCGAGACGCTGTTGCGTCAGGCGGAGGTTTAAAGCCGGTGGCGTCGGGCCACAACGCTGGTAGGAGCCGCTTCCTGCGGCGAATGGCGATCGCGTAGGGTGGACATGCCGCCAGGCTTGTCCGCCGAATCACAGGTGGACAAGGCTTCGCCATGTCCACCCTACAGACTAGGCCGTGCGCAGCTGATGGCGCTGGCATCGGGCGGATGAAACCCGCCACCCGCTCGCTAGCGCAGCCGCTGCCAGTCCTCGGCGGTATCGACATCCAGCACCAGCCCCGGATCGTCCAGCGCGACGATCCGCACGGCGTCCGGGTTGTGCTGAATCACCGACCTGGCGCCGGTGTCGCCGCTCAGCGCGGCGAGCTGCGGCCACAAGCGGCGGCCGAACAGCACCGGATGGCCGCGGCTGCCGCCATAACTCGGCAGCAGGATGCGCTCGGCGTCGGCTTGCGCCAGCAGGGTGTCGAGGCTGTCGCGGCGAATCGACGGCATATCGGCGAGAAAGATCGCCACCGCCTGCGCCGACGATTCGGCCAACAGGCGCCGCGCCCCGGCGGCCAGGCTATGGCCCATGCCCTGGGCGCTGGCCGGGTCCTGGACGATGCGCACGGATGCCGGCAGCCCCAGCTCGGCGGGCGTCTCGTCCGGGCGCAGCACCAGCCACACCTCGTCCAGCGCCGCGCAGGGCAGGGCCAGGCTGGCGCTCAGCAGCGAGCGGCCGTCGGCCAGGGTCGCGCGGCGCTTGTCGGCGCCGAAACGGCGGCTGTAGCCGGCGGCCAGCATCAGGGCGGCGACGGCGAGGGGCGGGGCGGGCATGGCCATGGGCGGTTTCCACTGCGCAGGGAGCCGGCGCCTGACGGCGTTCAGGCGTGGGGCGCTCGAGCATAACCCGTATCGCCCGCCGCGTGCCTCGCCTTGGCCTCTACCGGCTGCAGGCGGCGCCGGCCAATTCGATGCGGCCGAAACGGGCGTTGGCGTCGAGCGGGGTGATGGCCAGCAACTGGTCGAGGCGCACCTCGAACTGGCCGTTATCGGTCTGCAGCACGAGAAACTCCTCCTTGCTCGGCGCCGTGCGCGTGGTCAGCGCCCTGGCCGCGAAGCCCGGGCCGTCGAGCAGCTCGATCTGCAGGCGGTAGCCATGCATGCAGGCGATCTCCAGGTAGTCGTGCAGATCGCAGTTCAGCGGCCGATACGCGTTCATGCTGGGTCTCCTAGCAGCCTTGCAGTTCGATGATGTAGTAGCCCTGCCCGGCGATGGCGGCGGCGACCTCGGGGTGGGCCGGTTCGCTGTGGCAGAACTGGCAGCGGCTCTGTTCGATGTCGGCATCCTGCACGCCGCGCTCGCTCATCCAGTCGCGGGCGTACTGGCTGGCGCGAGCCTGGTCGTTGCCTTCGGTCAGCACGTCGAAGTGCAGGTAGCGGCCGTCGCGGGTGCGCACATGGGTGTCGAAGACATTCACCTTCATCACTTTTTCTCCGTCCAGGTGGCCGGCAGCGACAGGTCGCCGGAGGCCACGTCCCATACGCTGGAGACGCACAGCAGCGGGCTGTGCAGATCGGCGTTGACCTGCAGCGCGGCGGTCACCCCGTCGTAGTTGAAGCTGGCGGGAAAACCCACGGCGGCCAGGGGGACGCGAATCTGTGCGGCGTCGTTGTTCAGGCTCAGCTTATAGCCGGGCGAATCGATATAGATCGCTGCGCCGGGCCAGGTGGCCGGCAGCCTGGGCTTGGCACCCTCGGGAATGTCGCGCACCTTGAGGCCGCTGGGGCCGCAGCTGGCGTCCTTGGTCAGCACCACCCAGTGCGAATGCCACAGGCCGCCGTCGTTGCCCTTGTCGCCGTCGCCGTTCTCATCGAGCTGCGGCGTGTCGTCGAAGTCCGGGTGCGAGGTCAGCGCCAGGGCGAGGATGCCCGAATCGTCCGCGAAGCCGACCGCGCCGCTGTTCAGGCTGGTCGGCCAGACGTAGCTGTACACCTCGGCGCCGGCGAAGCTGCCCTTGGCCGTAGGCGTGCGGCTGCCGGCGTTACCATCGACCAGTTGCTCGAACACCAGATCCTGGCCGTCCTTGAACACGCGGGTGTGCACCAGATCGAAGGCGGCTTCGATCTTGGCGCTCTTCTCGCTGTGGATGCCCTCCGGACCGTGGGCCCAGGCCGTGCTGGCGAGCAATGCAGAGAGCGCGAACGCGATAGGGTTTTTCATGGCCGGCTCCTTACTTCAGCTCGTCGATGGCAGCGCCGAAGTTCAGGTGCAGCACCTGGCCTTCGACCACCAGGGCGGGCACCGACCTGACCCCGGCCCGTTCGGCTTCCGCCACCCGCGCGGGCTGTTCGCCGAGGTGGACGACCTCGACCTGTACCTCGGCGGCCAGCAGGTTGAGCAGGGTCTGTTCGGCCGATACGCAGACGGGGCAACCGGCGTGATAGAAGCGGGCGTGAGTCATGATGAGTCTCCTGTCGGGTGTTGGTATCGATTCGATACTTACGCAAAGGTTACGCCTGAAGCGGTCTTTGTCAATATGGTATTTAGTCGATACTATGTCTCGACAGGAGCGCTATATGACCGACACGACTCTCTTCGACCTGCTCGAACGGCTGTCCAGCCTGACCCGCATCTGGTTCCGCCAGCACCCGCTGCTGGCCGAGCTGCAGCCCATCCAGCTCAGCGCGCTGATGTACCTGGCGCGCTGCAACCATTACTCCAACACGCCGCTGGGGGTGACCGACTACCTCGGCCTGACCAAGGGCACGGTGTCGCAGTCGCTCAAGGCGCTGGAGGCCAAGGGGCTGATCGCCAAGACCCAGGACGCGCGCGACAAGCGCAGCGTGCACCTGGCGTTGACCGATCCGGCCCGGGCGCTGCTGCAGGCGCTGCTGCCGCCGGACTTCCTCGCCGCCGGCGAGGCGCGTATGGGCGAGCGCGGCGTGCAGCTGCAGGGGCTGCTGGGCGAGCTGCTGCGCGAAGTGCAGCGCAGCGCCGACGTGCCGAGCTTCGGCCTGTGTGCGAGCTGCCGTTTCCACCGGCAGGTCGATGGCCAGCCGTTCTGCGGCCTGACCCAGGAGCCCCTGGCGCCCGCCGATGCGGGGCTGATCTGTCGCGAACATCAGGCCGCCGAGGTCGCCGCATGAGCCTGCCCGGCATTCGTCTCGACGCGCTGCTCACCACCGTTGTAGCCGTTCAGCGGACCGGGTTCGCGCAGCGCCATCGACAAGCGGCCGAATAGCCCCGCACGGGCCGTCGGTCGCCAGCGCGGCAAGCGCATACGGAGGCTTCTAGACTGCATTGGCGCGTTGATCTGCGGTTGTCCAGCACCGGCGCAGGGCGCTTTTCTGGGGGCAGCATGAGCCGGCTGATCTGCGCCGACTTCGACGAGTTCGAAGAGGCCTTGTATGGGGTGGAGGGGCATTACGTGCTGCGTTCGCGGCAGCAGCGTGACTGGCGCTTGCGCGTGGTCGAGCTGGACGGCGTGGCCCTGATGTTCGGCCGCGAGGGCGCCGGCACTGTCTACAGCGGCGTCGGCCTGCCCGGCTTCTTCAATATCTTCCTGCCGCTGAGCCGGCACGAGTGCACCGTGCTCGGCGGCCAGCGCCTGGACCGGCGGCTGCTCGGCTGGATGGTGCCCGAGGCGATGTTCCATATCGACGCCAGCCAGCCGGCCAGCTGGATGACCGTGGCCATGTCCTGCGAACTGGTGCTGCGCTGGGCGCAGCAGCACGAGGACGAGTTCGACACCGCGATCCTCTCGCGCAATCTGCTCTGCCTGGCCCAGCAGGACCTGGCGCCGCTGGTCTGGCTGGCGCTGCGCATCGACCACTGCGCGCCGCAGGAGCTGCACGCCCCGGCGGCCGAGTGCGCGGCGCGCGGCGAGCTGCTGGATCGGGTGTTCCGCAGCCTGCTGCCGGTAACGCCGGCGCCAGCCGCTGGCGCTGGCCGGCACCACCACCAGTCGATCCTGCGTCGGGCTTTGGAATTGCTCGACGCCATGGCGGATACCCCGCTGCACATGGCCGACCTGTGCCAGGCCTGCCACACCTCGGAGCGCACGCTGCGCAACCTGTTCACCCGCTACCTGGGCATGAGCCCGCACCGCTACCTGATGCAGCATCGCCTGCCCGCGATTCGCCGCGCCATCCTGCACGCGCCGGCGGGGGAGACCATCACCGAGATCTGCGCGCGCTTCGGCGTGTGGGACTTCGGTCGCTTCGCCGGTCTCTACCGGCGCTACTTCGGCGAACTGCCGTCGCAGTCGCTGCGCAGCCGTCGTTCGCCGCCGGCCTCGCTCAGCCAGGACTGACACCACGCAGCAGGGTGGCGCTGGGGTACTCGCCGAACAGGGCGTGGTAGTCCGCCGCCATGCGCCCGCAATCGGTGTAGCCGAAGCCCCGGGCGATCTGCATGACGCTGGCCTGATGCGGCTCGGCGACCGCCAGGGCGGCGCGCAGCAGGTGCAGGCGGCGCAACCGCAGATAACGTGCCGGCGCCATGCCCAGGGTGGCGACGAAGGCGCTGCGCAGGCTGCGTTCGCTGACCCCGAGGGTGCGGCACAGCTCGGCCAGGCGCGGCGGGCGTCCGCAGCCGAGCGGCAACGACTCCAGCACCCGTTGCAGCAGGCGCTCGTGGGCGGCCTGGCGGGCGCGTTGGCGCGGCGTGATGCGCGGTGGCATGGCGGTGTCCTGGCGAGGGCGACGGCCCCAGGCTGCGCCGCGACGAGCGCTGCGGCTACGTAAAATAGGCAAATCGTCCAGGCTGAGCAGCTTTGCCGATTTTACGTAGTCGGCCGCTGCTGAAGGCTGCCAGCATCCGACCATCGCTCGCCATCCGCTGCCCCGGCATTCGGCGTCCTGACGAGCCCCCGGAAGTGTTCGAGCTTTTTCGACGCGCGTGGAGGCGATATGAGTCTGTCGAAGCGCAGCATGGGCATCCTCTGCCTGGTCCTGGCCGCCGCCGTGCGGGCCGAGGCGCTGGGCCCGCAGCTGCTCGAGGTCGAGCCGTTCGCCGAGCTGCCCGCCGGGGTGCGCTACCCGGAAGGGCTCGCCGCCAACCCGGGCAACGGCGAAATCTACGTCGGCACCTTCGATGCGCGCGAACCCGCCAGCACACGTAACAACCAGCTGCTGCGCTATGCCGCCGATGGCCGGCTGCTGGCGCAACGCGCCTTTGCCGCGACGCCGCTGACCGGCCTGGGATATGCCGACGGCCAGGTCTACATCCTCAATTTCGGCGCCGGCAAGCTGCAGCGCATCGCGGCCGATTTCAGCGCGACCAGCCCGGTCGAGGACCTGCTCGACTTCCCCCGGCTCAGCCCGGCCGCGCCCGCCCCGCGCAGCGTGGCCAACCCGGACGGCAGCCAGGACCGCATCCACTTCGGCGCCAGCGGCATGCCCGCGCCCAACGGCCTGGTGTTCGCCGGCAATGGCGACCTCTATGTGTCCGACTCCTTCCAGGGCGCGCTGTACCGTATCGCCGACGCCACGCGCTGCAAACCCCGCGCGCTGGAGGTGCTGTCGCGCGATCCGCTGCTGGCCACCGCGGGCTTTCTGCCGTTCGGCGCCAACGGCCTGGCCTTCAGTGCCGACGAAAGCCGGCTGTACATCAACAACGCCGGCGACGGTCGCCTGCTGCGCCTGCACCTGGCTAGCGGCGAGCTGCGGGTGCTGGCCGAGAGCCTGCCGGGAGCCGACGGCCTGCTGTTCCACGACGGCCTGCTGTGGCTGCTGGCCAATCAGGTCGACCAGCTGCTCGGCCTCGACGAACGCGGCCTGATCCGCGTGCGCGCGGGCGGCTTTCAGGGCATCGCCGGTAACGGCGCGCCGCGCGGCCTGCTGTTTCCCGCCAGCAGCGTGGTGCAGGGCGAGTGGATGCTGGTCAGCAACCTGGCCCTGCCGTTGACGCCCGTCGAGGGCGACGAGTGGGAGGAACGGGTGAGCACCTGGAACCTGATGCGCGTGCGCCTGCCGCCGTCGCTTAGCAGAGGAGCGTCTGCCGATGCCGCAATACCCTGAACCACCGCTGAACCACGGCCGTCGCCACCTGCTGCTCGGCTCCGCCGCGTTGGCCACGGCGCTGCTGTTACCCCTGGGCGGTTGCGCGCGTGGCAACCGCCCCGCCGTAAGCCACCCGCAACCCGAGAATGGAGAGCGCAAGACCATGGGCACTATCACCACTCGCGATGGCACCGAGATCTACTACAAGGACTGGGGCAGCGGCCCGGTCGTGGTGCTCAGCTACGGCTGGCCATTGACCTCCGACAGCTGGGAGGCGCAGATGATGTTTCTCGCCGGCAACGGCTACCGGGTGATCGCCCACGACCGCCGCGGCCACGGCCGCTCCAGTCAGCCCTGGAGCGGCAACGAGATGGACACCTACGCCGACGACCTGGCCCAGTTGCTCGACCAGCTCGACGTGCGTGGCGCCGCGCTGTTCGGCTTCTCCACCGGCGGCGGCGAGGTGGCGCGCTACATCGGCCGCCACGGCACGGCGCGGGTGGCCAAGGCCGGGTTGATCGCGGCAGTGCCGCCGCTGATGGTGCAGACCGAGGCCAATCCCGGCGGCCTGCCGCTGGCGGTATTCGACGGCATCCGCGCCGCCTCGCTGGCCGACCGCTCGCAGCTGTACCGCGACGTCGCCAGCGGCCCCTTCTTCGGCTACAACCGTCCCGGCGCCAAGGCCTCCCAGGGCGTGATCGACGCCTTCTGGATGCAGGGCATGATGGCCGGGCACAAGAACGCCTACGACTGCATCAAGGCCTTCTCCGAAACCGACTTCAGCGAAGACCTGAAGAAGTTCTCCATCCCCACCCTGATCCTGCACGGCGACGACGACCAGATCGTCCCGGTGGACGCCGCTGCGCGCGCCTCGGCCAGGCTGGTGCCGCACGCCGAGCTGGTGATCTACCCCGGCGCCCCGCACGGCATCACCGACACCCACAAGGAACAATTGGGCGCCGACATGCTGGCCTTTCTGCGCGGCTGAGCCGGACTGCGGGAGCGGTCTTTTACCAGGAGCGAACCATCATGAGCCTTGCAGATTCCGCTACTACCGCCGCCAACCGGTTCGTCGAGGTCGACGGCCGCCGCCTGGCCTATCGCGTCATCGGCGCAGGCACGCCACTGCTGCTGTGCCTGCGCTTTCGCGGCACCATGGACGACTGGGACCCGGCCTTCCTCGATGCGCTGGCCGCGCGGGATTTCCGCGTGCATGTGTTCGACTACAGCGGCCTCGGCTGCTCCACCGGGCAGCCGAGCTACGATCCGGCCGCGCTGGCCAAGGACGTCCTCGATCTGATCGGCGCGCTGGGGCTGGGCCGCCTGGTGCTGGGCGGCTGGTCGATCGGCGGCGTGGCGGCGCAACTGGTGCTGCTGCAGGCGCCGCACCTGCTCAGCCACCTGCTGCTGATCGCCACCACGCCGCCCGGCCCGCTGGTCAAGACCGGCGAGCCGCTGTTCTATGAGCTGGCCGCCCGCGACAACGATTTCGAGGATTTCGTCAGCCTGTTCTTCGAACCGACCTCGGCCAGCAGCCGCGAGGCAGCGCAGCGTTCGGCCGAGCGCATCGCCCGGCGCAGCGACGGGCGCTGCCCGCCGGTGCCCTTTGCCTGGGCCGCGCAGTTTCTCGGCGACGGGCCGCGCAACCCGATGTTCCCGCTGCCGGCGGCGCTGGAGGCGCTCAAGCGGACGCAAACGCCGGTGCTGCACCTGGGCGGCGACCACGACATCGTGTTTCCGGTGGAGAACTGGTACGCGCTCAATCGGACGCTGCCCACCCTGCAGCTGCTGACCCTGCCCAGCACCGGGCATGGCCCGCAGCTGCAATACCCCGAGGCCAGCGCCGCGCATATCGCCGCCTTCGTTGCCGGCTGAGGGCGAGCGCGCGGAAAGAGGTGGTGCGGCGCCACCGCGAGGCTGGCCTCGCCCCGTGTGGGAGAGGCCAGCCTGCCGCGTCAGGGCGACAGCGGTTGTGCGCCGCTGGCCATTCGCCGGCGGCGCATCAGGCCGTAGTAGCTCAGCGCCGGCACCAGCAGGCCCACCGCCCAGGCCAGGTCCACGCCGCCCAGGGCGCTGGCGATCGGGCCGACGTAGAGCGCGGTGTTCATGAACGGCACCTGCAGCACTATGGCCAGCACGAAGCTGGCGCAGGCGATCAGGTTGACCCGGCCGTAGCGGCCGCGCGGGTCGAAGATGTCCGCCACGCAGTACTCGCCCTTGCGCAGGCAGTAGTAGTCCACCAGGTTGATGGCGGTCCAGGGGATGAGGAAGTAGCTCATGAAGAAGATGAAGTTGAGGAAGAAGGCGATGAAGTTCTCCTGACTGACGCTGCACAGGGCGCTGGCGATCAGGCTGATCAGCAGCATGAACGCGGCGCGCACCCTGGGCGTCACGCGCAGGCGGGCGAAGGGTTCGATCACCGTGACCGTGGACATGAAGGCGCCGTAGAGGTTGAACACATTGATCGCCACCTGGCCGTAGACGATGAACAGGAACAGCGGCAGCGCGCCCGGGCCGAACAGCTGGGCCAGATGGCTGCCGACGTTGTCGGCAAAGCCGCCGATGCCCACGCTGAGCACGGCGCCGAGGATCATCATCCAGGCGCCGCCCGCCACCGTGCCGGCATAGCTGAACCAGAACACCCGGGCCGCCGGGGTGGCGCTGGGCAGGTAGCGCGAGTAGTCGGCGACGTAGGGCGCGTAGGACAGCTGCCAGGTGACTGCGATGCTCACCGCGACGAGGAACTGCGGCAGCGCGAAACCGGCCGGCGACCACTGCCCGGCCGGGATCGGCAGACCCAGGGCGAGGGCGCTGGCGGCGAGAAACACCAGCACCGAGAGCAGCGACAGCAGCTTCTGCAGGCGGTGGATCAGGCGGTAGCCGTAGAGCGCGACGACGAAGCACAGCGCGCCGATCAGGTAGATATTGCCCGTGCCGCCCAGCGGGCTGACCGACTCGATGGCCTGCGCCGCCAGCAGGGTGTTGCTGACGAAGAAGCCCAGGTAGATGAGCATCACGAACAGCAGCGGCAGCACCGCGCCGAGCACGCCGAACTGGGCGCGGCTCTGGATCATCTGCGGGATGCCCAGCCTGGGGCCCTGGGCCGAGTGCGAGGCCATGAACACGGCGCCGATCAGCGAACCGAGGACGATCGCCAGGGCGCTCCAGAACAGGTTCAGACCGAGCATCACCGGTAGCACGCCGGAGGCGATGGTAGTGATGTTCATGTTGGCGCCAAACCAGATGTAGAACAGCGAACCCGGCTGGCCGTGGCGTTCGTTTTCGGGAATGAAATCGATGCTTCTTTTCTCGACTTGCATGGCGATTACTCCTGTTCCCGGCGCTGCAGGCCGAGGCTGGATTCGAGGCGGGCGATGGCGGCGGCGAACGCGGCCGGCTGGTGCGCAAAACTGTCCGGCGCCGTCGGCCGGCAGGACGCGAAGGGCTCGCCACGCAGGGCGCGCAGGTACTGCTCGGTGGCGAACAGTTCGATGGCATAGACCCAGTTGGCCATGATCAGCAACGCCGCATAGTGGGCCGCGCCGGTGGTGCTGGTGCAGGCGTCGGCGATCAGTTCGACCCGGTAGCCGAGGGCGAAGGCGTCCTGCACCGTGGCCAGCACGCAGGCGTCGGTGAGCACGCCGCTGACCACCAGGGTGCGGATGCCCTGCCGGCGCAGGCGCAGGTCCAGGTCGGTGCGGTGGAAGGCGCTGTAGCGCGGCTTGTCGATCACCGGCTCGCCCGGCCGGGGCGCCAGGGCCGCGAGGATCTCCACCTGGCGGCTGCCGGCGCGGTAGCTCTGCGGCCGGCCTTCGGCGTCACGGGGCTCGCCCTCGGGCAGGTCGGCGCCGTCCGCGGCGTTGACGTGGCGGCTGTAGAGGATGGGGATGCCGGCCTGGCGCAGGGCTTCCAGCAGGCGGGCGTTGTTGTGGATGACCCGGGCGAAGCCATGCAGGGGGAAACCGTCCTCCTGCTGCATGTCGATGACCAGGCAGGCTCTGTCTCTGTTCATAAGCAACTCTTGTTGTTGTTCGGCCACGAATACGCGTCGACGGGCAGCGTCGGCCGGGCGCACGAAGGCACCATGGCGCGACGACGCGGTGTCGGACGCGGACGAAATTCAGCGAGGAGAGTTGCTTAGCGGACTATCTGCCAGAAGCCGTTCTGCTTGGCGGAGACGCAGGCGCGCAGGCGCTTGATGAGGACGCGGCCACGCAGGTAGGCCAGGGCGGCTCCCTGTGGGCGCGGGGGGAAGGCGAGGTCGTTGGCGTTCATTGTTGTCGACCACCTGCAGGGTTGTGGAGGCCCCCGACGGGGCTGCCTGCGGGGCGCCGGGAAGGCGCGCCCGCAGGGGTGGAACTTAGCGGAACGCCGGCATCACGTGCTGGATGAAGAGCTGCAGCGACTTCTTCTTCTCGGCGTGCGGCAGGCTGTTGTCGGCCCAGAAGCTGAACTCGTCCACGCCCAGCTCCTGGTAGTGGCGGATGCGCGCGATGATTTCTTCCGGGGTGCCGATCATGGTGTTCTTGCGGATGTTGTCCAGCTCGAACTCCGGGCGCTCCTTGAACTTCTCTTCCGGGCTCGGCGGCAGCAGGCCGTTGACCGGGGTCTGCTTGTTGCCGAACCAGGCGTCGAAGGTGCGGTAGAACTTGGAGATGGCCGCGGCGCCGACCTTCCAGCCGTCCGGGTCGTCCTTGGCGTGGACGTGGGTGTGGCGCAGCACCATCAGTTGCGGGCGCGGCACCTCGGGGTTATTGGCCAGGGCGGCCTCGAACTTGTTCTTCAGGTCGACCACTTCCTCGTCGCCCTTCATCAGCGGGGTGACCATCACGTTGCAGCCATTGGCCACGGCGAAGTTGTGCGAGTCCGGGTCGCGCGCGGCGATCCACATCGGCGGGCCGGGCTGCTGCAGCGGCCGCGGCGAGGAGGTGGCGGTGGGGAACGTCCAGATCTCGCCGTCGTGGGCGACGTCGCCCCGCCACAGCGCCTGGACCACCGGCACCATCTCGCGCAGATACTTGCCGCCGTCGGTGGCCGGCATGCCATTGGCCATGCGGTCGAACTCGTACTGGTAGGCGCCGCGGGCCAGGCCCACTTCCATGCGCCCGTTGCTGATCACGTCGAGCAGGGCGCATTCGCCGGCGACGCGGATGGGGTGCCAGAACGGCGCGATGATGGTGCCGGCGCCGAGGCGGATGGTGCTGGTGCGCGCGGCCAGGTAGGCCAGCAGCGGCATCGGGCTCGGCGAGATGGTGTACTCCATCGCATGGTGTTCGCCGATCCACACGGTGCTGAAACCGCCGGCTTCCGCCAGCAGGGTCAGCTCGGTGAGGTCTTCGAACAGCTGGCGATGACTGGTCTGCTCGTCGTAGCGCTCCATATGCACGAACAAAGAAAATTTCATGATGCGTTCCTCGAACCTGTGTCTGGTTGGCCATGGCCTGGCCGACTGTGGTGGCGCTCGTATCGCGCTCGGGTTGTTATGGATCCACTGGCGCCGAAGCGGCGCGGCAACAAGGCAAAATGGGTCGTTGTGTATTGGTATACCATAATACTGTATATCTGCAAGGCCTTTTTACCCTGAGCCATCCGCCCTTGCACTAACCCTAGGTCGAGCCCGGCATGCGCGCCGTCGGGCAGCCAGACGGCAGTCGCTCGATTCCCTCGCCGGCGCCTCGTTAGCCGCGCCAATAGCGCGCTCGGTCATCCGCCGTCGGCCTGCGAACGCATAAAAAGGCAACACGTTGCCCTGTGGTGGTAAATCTATAACCCATCATCAGACGCTGGATGGCCGCTATTGGGGTTGCAAGTGAGAACACCCGCACAAACGGAGTGAGGGCCTCTATTGCGATGGTTTCACTGCTTGCCATGCATTAATCGGTGAGCTAGCGTCTCCTCTCAAACGACCGTTTGCCTAGCGGTATCTGTGCCAAGGATTGCTAATGACAGATGAACACCCGGGAATGGGTGCGACTCCCTCCGTGGATAGCGGCCTTGCCTGCCTGGTAATGCTTGCGCGTTTCCATAACGTTGCTGCCTCCCCCGAACAACTCACCCACGAATACGCCGAAGACGGGCGCATGTTTGGCCGCGCCGAAATGCTGTTGGTGGCTAAAAAACTGGGTCTGAAGGCCAAGTCAGCACGCAGCTCTCTTTCCCGTCTTAGTCATACTCCGCTGCCGGCAATTGCCAGTGACCACGAGGGACGCTTCTTTATTATTGCTCGCCTAGATGACGGCAAGGCACTGATCCATGACCCACAGGCACAGCGTCCTGAAGTCATGAGTCTCGAAGAGCTGGAAGCACGCTGGACCGGCGAGCTGATCCTGATCCGCTCCGAAGCCTCACTGGCTGGCGATCTGGCGCGTTTCGACTTCAGCTGGTTTATTCCGGCCATCGTCAAGTACCGCAAGCTACTGGGTGAAGTGCTGCTGGTGTCCTTTGTGCTCAATATTTTTGCACTGCTCACCCCTCTGTTCTTCCAAGTGGTGATGGACAAGGTGCTGGTACACCGAGGCCTGACCACCCTGGACGTGATCGCCATCGGCCTGCTTGGCATCATGATCTTCGAGACCCTGCTATCGGGCCTGCGCAGTTATGTGTTCGCCCACACAGCCAGCCGCATTGATGTGGAGCTGGGCTCTCGTTTGTTCCGCCATCTGGTAACCCTGCCGTTGGCCTATTTCCAGGCAAGGCGGGTCGGCGATTCAGTCGCACGGGTACGCGAGCTGGAAAACATTCGCAGCTTCCTCACCGGCAACAGCATCACCCTGATTCTGGATGTGCTGTTCTCCGTGGTGTTTATCGCCGTGATGTTCATGTACAGCGGTTGGCTGACCTTGGTGGTCATTTTGTCGTTGCCGCTGTATTTCATTGTGTCCCTGCTGATCACCCCGGTGTTGCGTGCCCGGCTGAACGAAAGCTTTACCCGTGGCGCAGAGAACCAGGCCTTTCTGGTGGAAACCATTAACGGCATCGACACCCTCAAGTCGATGGCGGTGGAGCCGCAGATCAACCGCAAGTGGGACAACCAACTGGCGGGCTACGTAGCTGCCAGCTTCAAAACCCAAACCCTTTCCACCATCGCCAATGAAAGTGTTGGTTTCATCGGTAAGCTGGTGACCGTCACGACCCTGTGGCTGGGCGCACGATTGGTGGTCGAGGGTGACCTGAGCGTCGGCCAGTTGATCGCGTTCAATATGCTCGCCGGCCGGGTGTCGCAGCCGATCATGCGCCTGGCCCAGCTGTGGACCAACTTCCAGCAGACCGGCGTTTCAGTACAGCGCTTGGGCGATATCCTCAATACCCGCACCGAACTGTCCCAAGATTCGCGCAGCGCACTGCCGCCACTGCGCGGCGATGTCGAATTCGACCAAGTGCACTTCCGTTATCGCCCGGATGGCTCCGAAGTGCTGCGCGGTATCAGCCTGACTATCCAGGCCGGCGAAGTGATTGGTGTCGTGGGGCGCTCCGGCTCCGGCAAAAGCACCCTGACAAGGCTGCTGCAACGCCTCTACACCCCCGAGCGCGGCCGTGTGCTGGTGGACGGTATGGACCTGGCCCTGGCTGATGTATCGTCCTTGCGCCGGCAGATCGGTGTGGTGCTGCAGGACAATATGCTGTTCGCCCGCAGCATCCGCGAGAACATTGCGCTGGTCGACCCCGGCACGCCGATCGAAGCGGTGATGCATGCCGCCAAGATGGCCGGCGCCCACGACTTTATCCTCGAGCTGCCGGAAGGTTATGACACCGTGGTCGGCGAACACGGCGCCTCGCTGTCCGGTGGCCAGCGTCAACGCATTGCCATCGCCCGCGCGCTGATTGGTAATCCGCGCATCCTGATCTTCGACGAAGCCTCCAGCGCCCTGGACTACGAGTCCGAACGCATCATTCAGCAAAACATGCAGGCCATCTGCAAGGGCCGCACCGTAATCATCATCGCCCACCGCCTAAGCGCTGTACGCGATGCCAACCGCATTCTGGTTATGGATCGCGGCCAGATAGTCGAGCAGGGCAGCCACGCCGAACTGCTCGCCCACCAAGCCGGCCACTACTCACGCCTACACCGCTTGCAGCAAGGCGGTGCGGCATGAGCGCCAAACGCGACTTGATCAACCGCTACCGCCAGGCCTGGCGGCACTCCTGGCAAAACCGCAAAGCCATGGATGCACCGGCGCGGCTAAACCACGAGGTGCAATTCCTTCCTGCGGCCTTGGCCTTGCAAGAACAACCGGTGCATCCAGCGCCACGTTATACCCAGTGGACCATCATGGCTTTTGCTGCCCTGACTCTGTTGTGGGCCTGCGTGGGCGAAATAGATGTGGTCGCCACAGCCAGCGGCAAGATCGTCCCCAGCGGTAAGAGCAAGGTTATCCAGCCCAGTGAAGTGGCGGTGGTCAAAGCCATTCATGTGTACGACGGGCAGCAAGTCAAAGTCGGTGACTTGCTGATCGAACTGGACACCAGCATGACCGGTGCCGATGTCGAGCGCCTGAATAGTGATCTGCTCGCCGCCCAGGTCGACAGCGCCCGCGCCCAAGCATTGCTTGATGCCATTCAGCATAACCGTGCACCGACAAGCTTGGCGCAACTGATCCCCCAGGCCAACGCCGAACAGCAACTGGCGGCGCAACGCTGGCTGCAAGGTCAGTACCTGGAACTGCAAAGCACTCTGGAGCAAAGTGCGGCCGCTATCGAGCAACGCACTGCCGAGATCCAGGCTGCACAAAGCACGGTGGCGTCACTTGAGCTAAGCCTGCCGATCACCCGTGAGTTGGCTGCCGACTACAAGCGCCTGCTCGAACGACAATTTGTCGCCAAACACGCCTACCTGGAAAAGGAACAGATTCGCCTCGACCAGGAGCGTGAGCTCAGCACCCAACAATCTCGGGTACGCGAACTCAGCGCCGCGAAAAAGGCCGCACAGAGCCAGCAGAACAGCGTCATCGCCCAGACCCGTCGCGCTATGCTCGATCTGCAGCATGAGTCTCAACAACGCGCCGCTGCACTCACCCAGGAACTGAAGAAGGCTCAACAGCGCGACAGCCTTATGCGCCTGACCGCCCCGGTGGATGGCACCGTGCAGCAATTGGCCATTCACACCAATGGCGGCGTAGTTACCGAAGCCCAGCCGTTGATGGTCATCGTCCCGAGTGACCAGCCAGTGGAAGTGGAAGCCATGCTGGAGAACAAAGACATTGGCTTTGTAAGGCCCGGGCAAACCGTCGAAATCAAAGTCGAGACTTTCATCTTCACCAAGTACGGCGTAATCGATGGCGTCGTGCAAAGCATCTCCAGCGATGCAATCGAAGATGAACGCTTGGGGCTGGTGTACAGCGCGCGCATACAACTCAAGAGGAACACGATTCAGGTGGGTGAAAACCTGATTGCCCTTTCACCGGGTATGGCGGTCAGAGCAGAGGTAAAGACAGATAAGCGCAAAGTGATTGACTACTTCCTTAGCCCGCTAAAGCAGTACACCGCAGAAAGTTTAAGCGAGCGCTGAGGCGCGACTGGCCAGAGCCAAAACACGCAGGGAGCAGTTGTATGAAGGTGTTGTTTATTCACCAGAACTTCCCCGGCCAGTTTCGCCATATCGCGGCGCACCTGTCCAAGCAGCCGGGCGTACAGGTGCTTGCCATCGGTCGCGAGCAGGCTCCTGGGCTGCAAGGAGTGCGCATGCTGCGCTACAAACCGCATCGCACTGCAAGCGCGCATACTCACCCTTATGCGCGTAGCTTCGAAGGTGGCGTACTGCATGGCCAACAAGTGTTGCGTGTGTTACTTGATCTCAAGGCCAAGGGCTACCGACCGGACGTGATCGTCGCCCACCCTGGCTGGGGCGAAACCCTCTATGCCAAGGAAGCCTTTCCCAATAGCAGGCTGATTCACCTCTGTGAGTACTACTACCAGACCCAGGGTGCTGACGCGGGCTTCGATCCCGAATTTCCGCTGAACCTTCATGGCGCTGCCAGCATTCGCTCTCGCAACGCCTTGCACCTGCTTAATCTGGAGAACTGCGACCAGGCCATTACTCCGACCCACTGGCAGCACAGCCTGCACCCAGTGGCCTATCGCGACAAAATCCAGGTGATCCACGAAGGCATCGATACCGCCAAACTAGGGCCGGATCCCAACGCGACCTTAGTGTTGCCCAATGGAAAAGTGCTCAAGGCTGGTGAGCCGATCATCACCTATGTGGCGCGTAACCTAGAGCCGTATCGGGGCTTTCATCAGTTTATGCGAGCGCTGCCGAAAGTTCTTCAAGAGCACCCGATGTGCCAGGTGGTGATAGTCGGCGGCGATGGAGTTAGCTACGGCAGCAAACCTAAGGATGCCCCGAACTGGCGAACCAAGATGCTGCGGGAAAACCCGGTTGATCTAGATCGCGTGCACTTTCTTGGCAAGGTGCCCTACGCCACCTACAAGAAGGTACTGCAAGTATCGGCAGTGCATGTTTACCTGACGTATCCCTTTGTGTTGTCCTGGTCGCTGCTGGAAGCGATGGCCAGTGGTTGCTTAATCGTGGGCTCTGATACTGCTCCGGTACGGGAAGTAATCAATAGTAATGAGAGCGGATTGCTGGTGAGCTTTTTTGACAATGACGAAACTGCTGAGCAAGTGCTGAATGCATTGAGTTGCTCGACAGGAATGTCGTATTTAAAAAAGGCGGCAAGACTTAGTGCGCTGAAATATTCGGTTGTTGGTGGCGTGGCTGACTACTTGGCAGCTATAGAAAGTGAGTATTCGTTGGGACTGGTTGGTCGTTATTGCTTGTTCCAAGAGTCGGTTATTAGCACGTAACGCAGAAGGCCAAAAATTATGACCAGAAAGAGCTGCCATGAATAATACTAAATTGATCTCCTTGGCTTGCTTTATTTTTATTGCTTCTTTCGCTGTCTTTTTTTTGTTTTATAAGGGTAGCGGCCCTCACGATAGAGTGATCGGTGTTTCTAAAGGATTGGTAGAAATCCCATGTGCCAAACCTAAGGCTGGGGCCAGATGCACTGGCCCTGATCCAAATAGAATTGCCTTTTATGTAAAAGCTATTGATCGAACTATTGGAAGGCCTTCAAAGAGTCACAGGTATGGCACTGAGGTTTTTATTGGTTTGTTTGTGTCAGATGAAAAAATTGAAAGTATTTATGAGCATGGAAGCGAGGAAGGCAACTATCTGATTGGAAGTCATGTTAATACGGTTCGCATATATTACTCCGCCGTGAGTGAGCTTAAGTATAAATTGAAGTGGTATGGTCATTGGGGTGACTATGCTGCTGTTGCAAGTGATCTTGATGGTTATGATAAATATGACGACATCTCTTGCCCGCCAGCTGAGCTTCTTGTGAGCAAGAAAATTACAGAAGCTCAGAAGAATACCTGTTCGGTCGTACGTCGCGCTTTGTATGTGCCTAAGGCGAGCCCGAATAAGCTAATTGATTGTCATCAATATTTGGATGCTGATGGAGTGATGAGATTGCGTAGCTGCAAGGTTCATTCTGATCTGGCGATGGGTGGGCGTGCTGAATACTCGATTGGATCAAAAGAATTCCTTAGCGGAAAGTGGGTTGAGCTGGATGAGTCAATCACTGATTATTTAAATGGCATGCTAATTCCAATGGAGGGGAAGTGAAATGAACCCACTATATGCTCAGTTACCGTCGGCGTTTGGAGATATTGTTGATTTTTGGTCGGAGCTTGCGTTACCTGACCGCATTGCGCCCCATATATTAGATGATAATCCGGATAATTATACAAATATATCGCAGGCCGATATGGACAAGGTGATAGCCTATGCCGCTGCCGGGGACAGAGGCGCAGCCTATCTATTGTTGGCCGAAAAGACAGGTAATATAGCTTTTTTGAATACGGCTCAAATCTCTACAGGCAGCGGTTTTTTGATTGGAGGCCCAGCAATAAATGCAAACGCATTGTTGCAAGTTGCATACCCTGGTGTATATCCGGACTACTCCATAGTGGATTTTTCCAATGTGATTCTTGCATATGAATTGGCTGGATTCACTCAAGAAACTGACGAGAATGGGGCGGTATCCTACAAGCCACCGACTGAGTTGGGGGCTTATGAGAACGCTGATGATGCTTGGTTAAACGCGAAAGGCGTGCCGGATCCAGCTCTGCAGGCAATTTTTCCAGGCCGGTTCTTTCTGTCTGCACATTACGCGCTGACTGAAAACATGGAAATGGCAAATACATATTTTAACTCAGATCTTATGGAGGTTATATTCAAGGCATCGAAGTCAGAAGCCACCAACTCTGGCGTGCAATTTGGTATTTCTTATAAGCAAGCGGTAATTATTGCTGAGGATGGAGGTAGTGCCGAAACGGTGAATGTTGGTGAGGAGGCCGTGGAGGTTTTTAAGGATGAGAGCGGAAAAGTTATTGCTTTGTTCAGACTTGGAGATAAAGAGGCAGAGGCCGCCCTTGATTCAACTTTCGGCAGCGCGGGCTCTGGTATTGGTCTGTCTCTAAATGCGTATAATGAGAATAACAATCCATTTCATTACTCGAGCACCGGCGGCTATGTTCTAGGTTTTTTGCTGGGCGGGATTGGCAACGATGAAACACTCGCGCTATTACAAAGCATCGCAAGTGCAGCAGCGAGTGAAGAAATTGCCCGTAATTATATCGATGATATTCGTTTCCTGTTGAATGGCAATAGCTCTCCAAGTCGTGAAGGCGATCTTCGAGACTCATTTATTAATGCGCAGTTAATCGTTGCCGATGCTTCATTTAAAGATAAATTCGGCATACTCGATTTGACAGGTAAAGCCAATGCGGCGACGTTTGATATGGCTTTAAATGATGATGAAGAAGGCTTAGCTCTACGTCGTGCACTGCTTGAGCTAAAGCCCTATGCAATTGTAGGTGCTGACTATTCGATGATCAGTGAGCAACTTGAGCTCTATGATTCGCGAACAGGGTTGGGGGAGCTTACCAGTGAGTGGATCGCTGAACGTATTGACGTACTGGCAGCGTATAACCTTTATCGACAAAATGGCGAAACCGATGGCGTGCTTAGCCTGCCTTTTGGTGACCCTTTCTTTATGCTCGGCGACGTCATTATCAGCGATGCCGCATTGGGTGATTCTCAACAATTAACCATCGATGGTTATGACGTTGGTCTCATTGCTCCGCGTTATATCCGCTTCGGCGATCAGGGGACAAACAGTCTGGCCGGGGGTGATGCAGATGACCGCCTCTACGGCATGGCTGGCAACGATACCCTCAAAGGCGAAGCTGGCCACGACTATATCGAAGGCGGAAGCGACAACGATCATCTCTACGGTGGCAAGGGTAACGACACCTTAGTCGGCGGGGCTGACAACGACCATCTTTACGGCGGTGAAGGCAATGATCTGCTTAAAGGCGGTGCCGGTGATGACCACTATTACTACGATGCAGATGGTGGTTACGACATAATCGAAGACCAGCACGGCAGTAACACACTGCATATATCGGGTAGCCCAGTGAGTAACCTTATCACTGTGGGCGACTCCACCTACGAATTTGAAGATGAATTGTGTAATACCTATCACCGTGGTGAGAATGGCGACCTGCATGTCTTGGTCAAGGGGGAGGTGGGCGGCCAGATTACTATTCGCAAGTTTTTCACCAGCGCTGGCTTTGCCAATAGCTTCAATATCAGTATCACTGATAAAGACCAATCTGTTGTCACGCCCCCTTCAGCGGGCAATGGGCATGAGGTTGGTAATGGTGTGCTGGGTACGGCCTTTTATATAAATCCCAATGATGGCTCTGTTAGTGAAGTCAATTACCACGTGGCCGCCACTTTGCAGGCGCGGGAGGATTCCAAAACCAAGAAGGATGATCTGGGTAATAGTCTGGATCAGTCTTTCTTAAATGATGATCCAATCATATTTGATGGGAATCTTTTCGGCTCGCAACTCTTTGAAGGTGGGCGCGCCGATGACGTACTTGTGGGGCATAACAACCGCACCAATGAGTTGCTTGGTGGCGCTGGCAGCGACCATATAGTGGGTGGCAACGTTGGGGACAGCCTCTTTGCTGAAGAGCGCGATAGTCTCGGCCATGGTGGCACGGGTAACGATTATGTTAAGGCCGGCAGCGGCGTTGATAGAGTCAGTGGCGGTGGCGGCAATGACACCATCTACGGTGGTGACGGAGGTGACGGTCTAACGGGTGGTTCGGGCCGCGACCAGATCTATGGTGAGGCCGGAAACGATATCATTTTGGGAGATGGTTACTTTAAATATAACGATGACGATCCATTCTTGAGCCATAGCATCCGCTTGCAGGCTGACTTTACTGCAGACAAGTCCTCCTATGATGACTATCTCGATGGTGGAGACGGCGATGACTGGATCAACGGTGAGGCAGGCTCAGACACCATTATTGGCGGCGATGGTAATGATCGCCTGATTGGTGATCGTGAAACCAAGGAGAATTATGCCAAACGCCATCAATATTACGTAACTGACTACGTAGAAATGCCCATCGAAATGCATGGCGATGATCTGATAATCGCTGGTCGGGGTGATGATTATGCAATTGGTGGCGGCGGTCACGACATTATTTTCGGTGGTGAAGGTAATGATTACCTGTTTGGTGATGTTGAGGATGGTGAGGACACCCTGCACGTAGGTAATGACACCCTGTTTGGTGATGAGGGTGATGACCAGTTGGTTGGTGGTGGTGGAGATGATTACCTCGATGGCGGCACAGGTAATGATCGGATCTTCGGAGGGACCGGTAATGACACGCTCGTGGGGGGCAGTGGTGATGACGAACTCCAGGGCGATGATGGCGACGACTTGATTTATGGCGGGGACGGAGAAGACAAACTCTGGGGCGCTGATGGTAACGATACGCTCGATGGCGGCGCTGATAATGACCGCATTTTCGCCGGCGAAGGAGACGACCTGATCCACGGCGGGGATGGCGATGACTCAATTATTGCTGGGCTTGGTAACGATACAATTTATGCGGGTGATGGCAACGATACCCTGTGGGGCGATGCCGGCAGTGACCATCTCTACGGCGGCTCGGGCGATGACTGGGTTCAGGATTTCTTCGGTTCCAGTGCCGATGATCGCAACCGTCTGAGCGGTGACGCTGGTAACGATACATTGATCTCCGGCGTTGGCCAGGATTCTCTTTTCGGCGGTGTAGGAGCCGATCACTTGCAGGCTGGCGCGGGTAATGATCACCTGTTTGGCGAGGGCGGAGATGATGTGCTGCTCGGCCAGGAAGGCAACGACGAACTCACCGGCGGTAAAGGTGATGATTATCTATTTGGCGGCTCCGGCGATGACGTTTATCACTTCGAAAGCGGCGATGGCGTGGACTATATCAGCGACAACTCGGGTGAGACTCGCCTTGTATTTGGCGCGGGTATTTCGCCTGCTTCGCTGCTGATTCAGCAAAGCCCGCACACGACCTATATCCACTATGGTGCTGACCGCATCAGCATGCCTAACACCTCGTTCCTGAAAATCAGCGAGGTGGCATTCGCCAATGGGCAAACTCTGGGCCTCAATGATCTGCTGCGTTTGATTGATCTGAGTAAGATCAAGGCGACACAAACTATCAGTGAGGTAATGGCCAGTGGGGCGTTCCAAGGCAATAGCCTTGATCACTTTGGCTGGTTTGGCGGCCAGTTGATGGGCGTCAATGGCTCTATTGCTGGCGTCGACCTTAACGATCCAGCTTCCTGGGTGGCGCTTGGTGCCGTCTCTCTAACCGGTCCGATGCTCTATTACAAGGATGCGGACGGAAAGGTGCTGAGCCCGATTATTGATGAGCAGGGCAATGCCAAAGTACCCGCTGGGGCCGTCACTGAGTATGTGATTTGGCCTGATGGTTCCATTTCTTCGAAGCTTGCCAATACAGCTGATGAGAACAGCTTGTTGAGTGACCCGAACGCACCCAAGCAAACGCCTGTCGGCGCTGCGGGTGACGCTTCCGGGGTCAATGCCGATGATGATGTCATTGATGGTACTGCTGCTAACGACACATTATCGGGCGGGACGGGTAATGACCTTATCCGTGGTGGCGAGGGTGATGACTCTCTCTCTGGCGGTGATGATCACGACCTGTTGTTCGGTGGTGCGGGTAATGACACCCTCAGGGGCGATGCTGGGGATGACATTCTTGATGGTGGTGCCGGGGATGATCTGCTTGATGGCGGCAGTGGCAACGACATCCTCGATGGCGGTGCAGGCAATGATCACCTCATCGGCGGAGCTGGTAATGACAAGTTGGTGGGAGGCAAGGGCAATGACACGATCGTGGGTGGGCTAGGCTCGGATACCTACCTATTTTCCAGGGGGGATGGAGCCGACACCATCGACAACGAAGATGCTAGCAATGGCCAGGATGTCATCATCTTTCAGGACGACATTAGTCCTGACCAAGTCTCGGCGAGGCGTCAAGGTGACGACTTACTGTTGCGGATCAAGGGAACCGACGACAGCCTGAGAGTGTTGGGCTACTTCGTTCAGGATGCGGGAACTTCAAGAGCGGTCGACCTTGTGCGTTTTACCGAATCAAGAGTGGTTTGGTCTATCGCCGATATCAAGCAGATGGTGTTGCAGGGTACCGAGGCCGCCGATGAGTTGACGGGCTATGACGCCAGTGCTGATTTGCTGTCCGGTTTTGCTGGGGATGACTTGCTCAGAGGGGGCGCGGGCGATGACACCCTGGTTGGAGGGGTGGGCAATGACACCCTAGAGGGTGGGCGTGGTAATGATACCTACGTCTTTACTGCTGGTGATGGGCAGGATCTGATTCGTGATTTTGCTGCCGAGCAGAACACTATCCGCTTTGAGGGGGCGTTGACAGCTGAGCAGCTTCGCGCCCGCAGGGTGGGGGCAGACTTGATACTGTCGTTTGCCAATGGTGACGACAGCGTTCGCGTTGAGCAGTTTTTCTCTCCTGGTTTGCCGCCGATCAGCTCTGTCGTGTTTGCCGGCGACCAGGTGCTCAGCGCCAATGATCTCAAGGCGATGGCGCTGCTGGGTACCGATGCTGATGAACAGCTGACGGGCTATGGCTCCGACGATGTGCTTGCCGGTGGTAAAGGCAATGACACCTTGCGTGGTGGTGCGGGCAGTGACACCTATGTGTTTGGGCTGGGGCATGGGCAGGACGTCATCATCAACGATGACAGTGCGCCCACCTCAGTTGATGTTATTCGCTTTGCAGCAGGCATTTCGCCTGAACAGGTTTCGGTGCGTAGGGCCGGACAAGATCTCCTGCTCAGTTACGGGACCAACGATCAGATAACAGTCAGAAGCTTTTTTGATAACGATGGCCTAAGCGGTATGGCCATTGATCGAGTGGATTTTGCATCTGCAGAATCTTGGTCGCGAGAGGACCTGTTGGCCGCAGTCTTGATCGGTGGCACAACAAATGATCGTATCGAGGCATATGTTTCGGACGACAGGCTGGTAGGTGGCGCAGGTAACGACACCTTGTTGGGTGGCGCTGGCAACGATGTGTACATCTACCATGCTGGTGATGGCAACGATGTGATTGATGACCTGAGTGGTCAGGACACGCTGCATTTGGTGGACTTGCACCTCAGCGATGTCCTCTTGCGGCGCGAAGGTAATGACCTTGTGCTGAGCATGCATGCATCGGGTGAGACCATTCGTGTTCTGTCACATTTCGAAGGCAATTCCAGGCATGGCGGCCAGAAAGCGTTGGAATTTGTTCGCTTCGCTGATGACACCGTTCTGAATAGTGAGGCTATTTCAGCCCGCGCTGTAGCGGGGACGACTGGGAACGATACGATCTGGGCGCACCCGGATGGAGGGTTGATCGAAGCCTTAGGCGGGGATGATGAAGTTCATGGCGCAGACGGCGCTGATGAGTTTCATGGCGGCGAAGGTAATGACATCCTGAATGGCAACTTTGGTATGGATACGCTCTACGGCGGCTCCGGCGATGATCTGCTGGATGGCGGCTGGGATGATGATGAGTTGCATGGTGGTGACGGCAACGACACCCTGCATGGCGGCGGTGGATATGACCGTCTTTATGGCGGTGCCGGCAATGACCAGTTGTACGGAGACGGTCTGCTCGACGGCGGTGAAGGTGATGATTACCTGGAGGGCACGGGTGAGCTTATGGGGGGGGATGGTAACGACACCCTTAAAGGCCTGGGCTTCGATACCCTGCAGGGCGGTGCCGGCGACGATCTGATTGAGGCGTATAGCAGTGCCTGGGATCAGGGCAGCAATGTCATCGAAGGCGCTACTGGTAATGACACCCTCTACGGCTCTTTCGGTGAAGACACCTATATCTTCAACCTCGGTGACGGTCATGATCTGCTGATCGAGCGTCGTGCAAACGAAGCCTTTAGCAACGTTGAGCCGACTGCCGATACCCTGAGCTTCGGTGAAGGTATTTCTGCCAGCGATTTGAGCTTCCACCGTCGTGGTCTGGACATGATTATCGAGCATGCCAACGGCACTGATTCGATTACCGTGCAGAACTGGTTTAAGGGGCCTAATGATCACTTCAAGCTTGAGCACTTCGTGTTTGTCGATGGCAGTGAGTTGAGCCAGGCCGAAGTTGAAGGGCAAGTAATCTGGCACGGTACCGCTGCTGCTGACAGCTTTATCGGTTACCGCGATCTCAATGACACCATGCGTCTTGGTGCCGGCGACGATAAAGCCTGGGGCCGTGCCGGTGACGATGTGATTTACGGTGAGGACGGCAACGACTACCTGGATGGTGAAGCAGGCAACGACACCCTCTACGGTGGCGCCGGCAACGACCAGTTGATGGGCGGTGCTGGTAATGACTTGCTGGTGGGTGGCAGCGGCGATGACAAGTATGTCTACAAGCTGGGTGATGGCGCCGACACCATCGATAACGCCGGTGGCGGCAATGATGGCGTGTTCTTCAGTGGCGGTATCGATGAAGCCCGCCTGACTTTCACCCGCGATGGCGACGATCTGCTGATTCTGGTGGATGAGGATGCCGAACAGTCGGTTCGCGTGTTGGGCCACTTCCTCGGTGGCGACAAGGCCATCAGTTATGTGCAACCAGATGGTGGATTCCTGATTGATGCGGCGCGCATTGCCCAGATTGTTGCCGCCGGCGATGTGCCGGGTGGCTTCGATACCCTGGTCGAAGGCACTGCTGCGGGCGAGCAACTGGTTGGCGGGCAAGGGCGTGATTTGCTGCGCGGCTTGGCCGGCAACGATACGTTGTTCGGCATGGGTGGTGACGACCAGATCGAAGGCGGCGACGGCAACGACTACTTGTCCGGAGGTAATGGCTCGCAGAGCGGTTCGGGTAACGACATCCTGAATGGCGGCATTGGTAACGACGTGCTCGATGGCGAGGATGGCGATGACCAACTGACAGGCGGCGCGGGTGACGACCAGTACTATTACCGTGCCAATGGTGGTGTCGATGTGATCGACAACAGCGGTGGTGGTTTCGACGGAGCGTTCTTTATCGGTATCGCGCGTGCCCGGCTGAGCTTCCATCGCGAAGGTGACGATCTGCTGATTTTGGTGGATGGCGATCTTGAGCAGCAGGTAAAAGTGACCGATCACTTCTTGGGCGGTGATCTTGCCATCGATTATGTTCAGCCCGATGGTGGTAGCTATATCACCACGGCTCAGATTGCCGGCCTGTTGACTGCGCTGCCTGATGGCGGCACCGGTGAGCCGGGCGATGGTGGCAATCCTGGTGATGGTGGAGAGCCGGGTGATGGCGGTACCAATCCAGGCGGCGGCGAGCAGCCTCCTGTTGCCGGTCTTGGTGGTGATGATGTCCTGACAGGCACTTTAGCCAATGATGTACTGATTGGTGGTGCCGGTAACGACACGCTGAATGGCGGCGTGGGTAATGACAGGTTGTTGGGCGGTATTGGCGACGATACTTACATCTATACAGCTGGTCAGGATGTGCTTGAAGAATTGGGTGGCATTGACACTCTGCGCTTCGCCAATGGCATTACCTTTAACCAGGTGGCCTCGGGCTTGGGCAAGTCGGGTAACGACCTCGTCCTCAAGGTGAATGGCAGCACAGCCAACCAGATCACCCTGAAGGACTTCTTCCTGGGTGGCGACAACCTGGTCGAGACCATCAGCTTCGAAACCGGTGGGCAACTGACTGCGGCGCAGATATTCGGGGCATTTGGTCTGGCTATGCCTACAGCGCCTGCGGCTGCGTTTGACACTGTTGTGCAAGGTTCCAGTGGTGATGATGCCGCACTGAATGGCACCGCTCAGCGTGATTTGCTGCAAGGCTTCAACGGCAATGACCAACTGTTTGGCGGTGCAGGCAATGATCGCCTTGAAGGTGGCAGCGGCAACGACACGCTCAATGGCGGTGCCGGTAATGACACCCTGATTGGCGGTCGTGGCGACGACACCTATGTGTTTGCGGCAGGTGGTGGCCAGGACGTTATCGATAACAGTGGTGGCGGCTTCGACACCTTGCGTTTCGAGGGTATTACCTTCAACCAGGTCTCCAGCGGCCTGATGAAGAGCGGTAACGATCTGGTGCTCAAGGTCAGTGGTGGCAGCGATCAGGTCACCCTGAAGAACTGGTTCCTGGGTGGCGATTATGTCGTTGATGTGATCAGTTTCGCCTCGGGCGGGCAACTGACTGCCGCGCAGCTGTTCGGCGCGTTTGGCCTGAGCAATCCTGATCCAGCAGGCTCGCCTAACTACCAGAACCTACCCGACGAGCGTGCCTTCGGCACGATTCTGGCGGGGCAGGCGGGCGATCAGAACATCATCGGCTCGTCCGATGCGGATCTGATCGATGGTGGTGCGGGTAACGACAAGCTGCGTGGTGGCAAGGGTAATGACTATCTGATCGGTGGTGATGGCAGCGACACCTACTACTTCGCGGCAGGAGATGGTCAGGACATCATCAACAACCTGTCCAATACTCCGGCTGACAACGATGTACTGAGTATCGAAGGCATCACCCGTGACAACCTTTGGTTGTCACGCCAGGGCGATAGCCTGGTGATTGATGTGCGGGGCTCGGAAGACAGCGTTACCGTGCAGGATTGGTATGCAAACTCGGCCCAGCGTCTGGATGCCGTCCAGGCAGGCGGCTCGACTTTGTACGCCAACCAGGTCGACAACCTCGTCAGTGCCATGGCCGCCTTCGGCGCGCCAGCTGGCGGGGAAATCAACCTGAGTCAGGTGCAGCGTGATCAGCTTAACGCGGTCATCGCAGCTAACTGGCAATAGGTTGCTAGAGCGATAGCAAATAGCCCGCCTTAATGGCGGGCTACTTGTTTGTGTTGGCTGTAAATCGCATATGAATGATCAGCGAGCTGTTGTTCAATACCCATGCAATTTGATGTTCAGGTGTCGTGCAATTGGGCGGTCAAGTCGAATGCAATTCGATGTTCAAATCAATGCAATGTCGCAGTTAGTTGTTGTGCCCCTGTAGGAGCGGATTTATCCGCGAAATTCGCGGCTGAAGCCGCTCCTACAAAGGCTGGGTCGGAGCATCAACACGTAACGGGAACATGGTCATAAAAAAGCCCCCAACCAAGGGGGCAAGACAAGCACACAACAGATAGATATCAGGCGAAGGCGGGCAGGGCGCCCATCTTGCCGCGGCAGTAGATCATCGGTTCGACGCGCTGCTGCGGCACGATCAGGTTCTGCACCGCGCCGACCAGGATGGCGTGATCGCCGCCTTCGTATTCGCGCCACAGCTCGCACTCGATGATGGCGGTGGCGTTGCCCAGCAGCGGGTTGCCCAGCTCGCTCAGCGTCCATTCGATGCCGCGGGCCTTGTCCTTGCCCTTCTTGGCGAAGGCATAGGCCTCGCTTTGCTGCTCGGCCGACAGCAGGTGGATGGCGAAGCGCTTGTTCTTGATCAGCTGCGGGTAGGAATCGGAGCTGTAGTTCGGGCAGAACAGCACCAGGGCCGGGTCGATGGACAGGGAGCTGAAGGCGCTGGCCGTCAGGCCGACGATCTGGCCATCGTCGTCCAGCGTGGTGATCACGGTGACGCCGGACGGAAAGGAGCCCATGACGAGTTTGTAGGTATTTGCGTCGATCATTTCGAGTACCTGCGTGACGTATCGGCTGCGACCGGCAGCGCTTTCGTGTCTGATGGTATACCATAATATGGTTCGCGCAAGCGCTATTTTCGGGTACTCGCAGCTCGCCCGATGCACGGCGTCTGGCGGCCTGGCCTCGTGGGGTGACGCGGAGTCGCCCGGGTTGCGCGCACCCGGCGAAACGGCGAGCAGCCGCTGCGCATGCGGCGGCGACAGGCAAAGAAAACCCCCGCGCTGCGCAGCAGGGCGGGGGCCAGGGGGAGTTTGCTTCAGTGCGCGCCGGCGGCCTTGCTCAGGTCGCTTTCCTGCCACTGGCTGTACACGCAGGCATCGGCTGCGGCCCAGCGCACCAGCACCGGGGCGCCGGTTTGCAGGGGCGGGGTGCTGCCGGACAGCTCCTTCAGGGTCAGCTGGCTGCCGCCCGGGGTGGTCACGCTGCAGGTCAGGCTTTCGCCGAGGAACACGGTTTCCGCGACCCGCGCCTGGATCTCGTTCCAGCCGGCCGGCCGCGGCGTCGCCCCGGCCTGCTCCGGGGTCAGCACCTGGGCCTTCTCCGGGCGCACCATCAGCAGCAGCTCCTGGCCCTCGGCGATGCCCGCGGTGGGCCGAACGGCCAGGGCCTGGCCCTCGAAGCTGGCCGCGGCGTGGCCCTGGGCCTTGATCTTGAGGAAGTTGGAGTTGCCGAGGAAGGAGGCGACGAAGGCGTTTGGCGGGTTCTGGTACAGCTCGTAGCCGCTGCCCAGGCCTACGATCCGGCCGTGGCTGAAAATGGCGATGCGCTGCGACAGGCGCATGGCCTCTTCCTGGTCGTGGGTCACATAGACGATGGTGATTCCCAGGCGCCGGTGCAGGTGGCGCAGCTCGTCCTGCAGGTCCTCGCGCAGTTTCTTGTCGAGGGCGCCGAGCGGTTCGTCCATCAGCAGGATGCGCGGCTCGTAGACCAGCGCGCGGGCGATCGCCACGCGCTGCTGCTGGCCGCCGGAGAGCTGGGCCGGGCGACGGTGGGCGAACTGCTCCAGTTGCACCAGTTTGAGCATGGCCTCGACCTGGCGCTCGCGTTCGCCGCGTTCCTGCTTGCGGATGTCGAGGGGGAAGCCGATGTTGTCGCGCACGTTCAGGTGCGGGAACAGCGAGTAGCGCTGGAACACCATGCCGATGTCGCGCTTGTGCGGCGGCACGTTGACCAGGGATTTGCCGGCGACCAGGATTTCCCCGCTGCTGGGCGTCTCGAAGCCGGCCAGCATCGACAGGGTGGTGCTCTTGCCCGAGCCGCTGGAGCCAAGGAAGGTAAGGAACTCGCCCTCCTGGATATCGAGGCTGATGTTGTTCACGGCGACGAAGTCGCCATAGTGCTTGTTCAGGTTGCGCAGGCTGACCAGGGGCGCCTGGCTCTGGCTGTCTTGGATCACGGCACTCATTGGCTTTTCCTCATGAATCAGGCGCTGGGTTCGTTGCGTCGACGCAGGGCGGCGGCGATCAGCATGATCAGCAGCGACAGGCCGATGAGCAGGGTCGACGCCACCGCGATTACCGGCGTCAGGTCCTGGCGCAGGGTGGTCCACATCTTCACCGGCAGGGTCTGCAGGCTCGGGCTGGCCATCATCACGCTCAGCACCACCTCGTCCCAGGACACCAGGAAGGCGAACAACGCGCCGGCAACCAGGCCGGGGCGGATGGCCGGGAAGGTCACCTTGAGCACCGCCTGCAGGCGCGAGGCGCCGCAGATCACCGCGGCGTCCTCGATCGACTGGTCGAACAGTTTCAGCGAATTGATGATCGAGATGATGGTGAAGGGCAGCGCCACTATCACGTGGCTGACCACGAAGGCGAACAGCGTGCCGGTGTAGCCCAGCTTGAGGAACAGGGCATAGATGGCCACGGCGATGATCACCAGCGGCACTATCATCGGCAGGGTGAACAGCGCGTAGAGCAGCTCGCGGCCGGGGAACTTGCCGCGCACCAGGGCGAAGGCGCTGGGCAGGCCCAGGGCCACGGCGCAGGCGGTGGTCAGCAGGGCGACCTTGAAGCTGGTGTAGGCCGACTCCATCCACTGCGCGTTGGCGAAGAACTGCTCGTACCATTTCAGCGTCCAGCCCGGCGGCGGGAACACCAGCCACTGCGACGAGCCGAACGACAGCAGCACGATGAACAGGATCGGCAGCAGCAGGAAGGCGGCGATGGCCCCGGTGACGAGGTAGAGGCCGGCGCGCAGGCGCGGCCCCATGGCGTTGGGCGACAGCAGCATGGCTTACCTCGCGGTACTGGAAGCCACCGGCGATTCCGGTTGCAGCTTCAGATAGGCGTAGAACAGCAGCAGGGTGATGGCGATCAGCAGCGCGGCGGCGGCGCTGGCCAGGCCCCAGTTGAGGAAGGACTGCACCTGCTGGACGATGAACTCCGGCAGCATCATGTTCTGCGCGCCGCCGAGCAGGGCCGGGGTGACGTAGTAACCGAGCGACATGACGAACACCATCAGGCCGCCGGAGAACAGCCCCGGCCGGCACAGCGGCAGGAACACCCGGAAGAAGTTGCGCCAGGGGCTGGCGCCGCAGATCGAGCCGGCCTGCAGCACCATGGGGTCGATGGCGCTCATGGTCGCCTGCAGCGGCAGCACGATGAAGGGGATCATGATGTAGCTCATGCCGATCACCACGCCGGTCAGGTTGTGCACCAGCTCCAGCGGCTGATCGATCAGGCCCAGGGCCATCAGCGCCTTGTTGAGCACCCCGGAGGCCTGCAGCAGCACCAGCCAGGAATAGGTGCGTGCCAGCAGGCTGGTCCACATCGACAGCAGCACGATGCTCAGCAGCCAGCGGCCCCAGCCGCGCGGCGTCAGGGTGATCGCCCAGGCCAGCGGGAAGCCCAGCAGCAGGCTGATCAGGGTGACCAGGCCGGCGACGGCGAAGGTATTGAACAGCACGCGGGCATAGGCCGAGTTGGCGAACAGCTGCTCGTAGTTGCCCAGCCCCGGCTCCGGTTCCAGCACGCCGCGCAGCAGCAGGCCGATCAGCGGGGCGAGGAAGAACAGGCCGAGAAACAGCAGGGCGGGGATCAGCTTGGCGGCTGGGCGCCAGCGCGAAGGGCTGCGATTCATGACGGCGGCTCGGTTGGCGGCGAGGCCGCCGGCGCTGGATGCGCCGGCGCCTGCCTGGGCCGACGAGTCGGCCAGGGGTTTCACTTGACCAGCCATTCGTTCCACCGTGCGGCGATGGCCGGGCCATGCTCGGCCCAGTAGGCGAAGTCGAGGGTGATCTGATCTTCAGCGTAGGCGGTCGGCAGGTTGGGGGCCAGGTCGGCCTCGAGCTGGGCGACGCTGCCGGTGTTGACCGGGGCATAGGCGGTGAGGTTGGCGAAGTCGGCCTGGCCCTTGGCGCTGGCCGCGTTGGCCAGGAACTGCATGGCCGCTTGCTTGTTCTTCGAGCCCTTGGGGATGACCAGGAAATCGGCCATCACCAGGTTCTGCTTCCAGCTCACCCCGACCGGCGCGCCGTCCTGCTGCAGGGCATAGATGCGGCCGTTCCAGAACTGGCCGAGGCTCGCCTCGCCGGAGGCCAGCAGCTGCTGCGACTGGGCGCCGCCGCCCCACCAGACGATGTCCTTCTTGATGCTGTCGAGCTTCTTGAAGGCGCGATCCAGATCCAGCGGGTAGAGCTGCTCGATGGCCACGCCGTCGGCCAGCAGCGCCAGTTCCAGCACGCCGGGGCTGGGCCATTTGTACAGGGCGCGCTTGCCCGGGTAGGTGGCGGTATCGAACAGCGCGCTCCAGTCCTGCGGCGCCTTGCCGCCGAGGCGGCCCTGGTTGTAGCCGAGCACGAAGGAGAAGTAGAAGGAGCCGACGCCGTGGTCGGAGACGAAACGCGGGTCGAGCTGCGTGCGGTCGATCACGCTGAAGTCGAGCGGTTCGAGCAGGCCTTCGCGGGCGGCGCGCAGGGCGAAGTCGGCTTCCACGTCGACCACGTCCCACTGCACGTTGCCGCTCTCGACCATGGCCTTGAGCTTGCCGTAGTCGGTCGGCCCGTCCTGCAGCACCTTGATCCCGGTCTTCTCGCTGAAGGGGGCGGCCCAGGCCGTGGTCTGCGCTTCCTGGGTGGTGCCGCCCCAGCTGACGAAGCTGAGGTTGTCGGCGGCGCTGGCCGCGCCTGCGCCGGCGACCATGAGTGCGGTGGCGAACACCGCGGTAGCAGTTTTCTTGAACACCATCTTGCTTGCCCTCGTTGTTGTGTTTGTACGCAAGCGGGCTTTGGCGGTGCCCGCCTTTCAGGGAGCAGTGGCCCACAAGGGGCTTTGTGACTGGCCTGCCGAGGCTGCTCAGGGCGGTTTCCCGGGGTGGGCAGCGTCGGCAAAATATCTCGGCCTACGGAATGTCATATTATGGTATTCCAAACTTTGTGCAAGGCCCAATCGCGGCGATTTTCGCGGCGCGTGCGGGCGCATCCCCGGCGGCCTGCCAGGGCAGTCGCCGGCGATGCGGGTAAGTGCTTGAAATAGAAAAACAAGCGCGCCGGGCACGGGCCGCCCGGGGCTGGCCGGAGGACGGCGCCGGGGCGGCGCCATCCGTCAGCTGGTGGTCATCCCTGGAACGGGATGCTTTCCACCACTTCCAGGTCATAGCCCGTCAGGCCGGCGTACTTGAGCGGCGGGCCGAGGTGGCGCAGCTTGCCCACGCCCAGGTCCTGGAGGATCTGCGCGCCGGTGCCCACCTCGGAGTAGATGCGCGATTGCGAGCGGCTGAACTGTCGGCGCGGCTGGGTCAGTTGCGGCACACGTTCGAGCAGCGCCTGCGACGACTCGTTGTTGGCCAGCACCACCACCACCCCGTGGCCGGCCTCCGCCACTTTCTGCAGGGCCGCCCACAGCGTCCAGTTCTGCGGGCCGGTGTACTCGGCGCCGACCAGGTCGCGCAGCGGGTCGATCACGTGCACGCGCACCAGGGTCGGCTCGTCGCGGCGGATCTCGCCCATCGCCATGGCCATGTGCACGCCGCCCTCGATGCGATCCTCGTAGGTCACCAGGCGGAAGGTGCCGTGCACCGTGGGCAGCTCGCGCTCGCCGATGCGGCTGACGGTGTGCTCGGTGCTCAGGCGGTAGTGGATGAGGTCGGCGATGGTGCCGATCTTGATGCCGTGCTGCGCGGCGAACTTTTCCAGGTCGGGGCGGCGGGCCATGCTGCCGTCTTCGTTCATCACCTCGACTATCACCGCCGCCGGGCTCAGCCCGGCCAGGCGCGCCAGGTCGCAGCCGGCCTCGGTGTGGCCGGCACGGGTCAGCACGCCGCCCTCGCGGGCGCGCAGGGGGAAGATATGACCCGGCTGGACCAGGTCGTCCGCGCAGGCGTCGGGCGCCACCGCGGCGAGCACGGTGAGGCAGCGGTCGGCGGCGGAGATGCCGGTGGTCACCCCCTGCGCGGCCTCGATGGAGACGGTGAAGGCGGTGGCGAAGGCGCTGCCGTTGGCCGGCACCATCTGCTCCAGGCCCAGGCGCTGGCAGTGTTCGTCGGTCAGGGTCAGGCAGATCAGGCCGCGCGCCTCGCGCGCCATGAAGTTGATCGCCGCGGGCGTGCATTTCTCGGCCGCCAGCAGCAGGTCTCCCTCGTTCTCGCGATCCTCGTCGTCGACCAGCAGCACCATCTTGCCTTGGCGGAAGTCTTCGATGATTTCTTCGATGGGGTTGAATGGCATGTCGGGGTCCCGGGTGTGGATATCGGTAGAAGTTTAATGGTATACCATAATACCGTATTAACCTAAGCCTGGACGACCGCCATGAAGGCCTACTGGATTGCCCACGTCGATGTCACCGACCCCGCTCAATACGCCGAATACACCAGCCGCGCGCCGGCGGTGTTCGCCCAGTACGGCGGCCGACTGCTGGCCCGCGGCGGCCGCAGCGAAGCGCTGGAGGGCAGGGCCACGCCGCAACGCAGCGTGGTGATCGAGTTCGAGTCCTATGAACAGGCGCTGGCCTGCTACCGTTCCGCGCAGTACCAGGCGGCCTGCGCCCATCGCGCGGGTGTCGCGCAGGCTGAAGTAATCATAGTCGAGGGAATCTAGGGCGGCCGCGGCCTGGCGGTAGCCCGGATGCAATCCGGGCTACCGAGGTGAACCGGCTCGTAGGGTGACGTGCGCACTGAGGCAGAGGGCTATCGCCGGTGCGCGCGGGCCTAGGCAAAAAGTCGTCATTCCCGCGCAGGCGGGACAGCAGCTTTATCGCTGAACAGCGCTTGCGCTGGCCCGAAGGGGAATAATCCGGAACCTTCGTAGTACCTGGGCTCCCGCCTTCGCGGGAGTGACGGTTAATGGCTTTTCAGAACTTTTCTAGGCGGCCCCGCGACACGCGGCGTGGCTTGGCACCTCAGCGGATAAAGTGCACCTTGCCGCAGTCGTCGTTGCCCATGTAGATGCCGTAGACGCCGGCCTGGCGCTCGTCGATATAGCGCTCGAGGATCTGCCGGATGGCCGGGTAATAGATGCTCTCCCAGGGAATCTCCTCGGGCGCGAAGAAGCGGTAGGCGAGGGTTTCCGGGCCGTGCTGGCCGCTAATCTCCAGGGCGACGGCGCGGAAGATGATGTACACCTCGCTGATCTTCGGCACGCTGAAGATGGAGTAGGGCGAGACGATCTCAGCGCGGATGCCGCTCTCCTCCCAGACCTCGCGCAGGGCGGCCTGCTCGGTGGTCTCGCCGTTCTCCATGAAGCCGGCCGGCAGCGTCCAGGTGCCCGGGCGCGGCGGGATGGCGCGCTGGCACAGCAGGTACTTGCCGTCCTGCTCGATGATGCAGCCGGCGATGACCTTAGGGTTCTCGTAGTGGATGTAGCCGCAGGCCGCGCAGATCAGCCGCTCGTGGGTGTCCCCATCCGGCTGCCGGCGGCTGAGGCCGGGGTCGCCGCATTGCGGGCAGAAGCGCGGGCTGGGCATGGCGTCAGCGTCCTATGCGCGGCTCTTGCAGCGCGATGGGGGTGACGAAGTCGCGCACCGCGCCCGGCTCGTCCTGCTTGGACTTGAGGTAGTCCAGCGCCACCTTGGCCGCGGCGCGCACGTGGTCCACCGAGGCCTGGTGCGCGGCCAGCGGGTCGCCGCTCTTGATCGCCTCGACCATGCGCTCCATCTCCTGGTTGCTGCTGCCGCGGCGGTTGCTCTGCGACACCGAGGTGGCGCGCAGGTAGCTGATGCGCGCCTGCAACTGGCGCAGCTGGGTCGCCGCGATCTGGTTGCCGGAGCCCTCCAGCAGCACGTCGTAGAAGCCCTGCACCGAGTCGAGCACCTCCTGCAGGTCGCCGCTTTCCAGCACCTTGCGGTTCTCCTCCAGGGCCTTCTCCAGGGCGCGGATGTCCTTGGGCATGGCGTTGAGCGTGAACAGCTGGACGATCAGGCCTTCGAGCACGCAGCGCAGCTCGTAGATGTCGCGCGCGTCCTCCAGGGTGATGATGGCCACGCGCGGGCCCTTGGCCCCGGCGAACTCCACCAGGCCTTCGGACTCCAGGTGGCGCAGCGCCTCGCGCACCGAGGTGCGGCTGACGCCGAGGCGCTCGCACAGGTCGCGTTCCACCAGCCGGTCGCCGGGCAGCAGTTGAAAGTTCATGATGGCGCCGCGCAACTTGTCCAGCACGATTTCGCGCAGGGTGACGGGGTTGCGATTGACCTTGAAGCTGTCGTCGAGAGGCAAGCGTTTCATGGGGTCCGCTCTGTTATGGCTGTCCGTAGGAAATAGCAAAAGAGCACCCGGTCGAGGAACCCGGTGCTCTCGGTCTAGCGCATGACACGGCCCCCTCAGTCCTTGGTTTCCGCGTCGGCCTCGGCGAAGGCTTCGCGGGCGATGCGGAAGCTGTCGACCGCCGCCGGCACGCCGCAGTAGATGCCGACCTGCAGCAGAATCTCGCGAATCTGCTCGCGGCTGAGGCCGTTGCGCAGGGCGCCGCGAATATGCAACTTCAGCTCGTGGGGGCGATTCAGCGCCGAAATCATGGCCAAGTTTATCATGCTGCGTTCTTGCAGCGACAAACCCTCGCGGCCCCAGACGTGGCCCCAGCAGTATTCGGTGACCAGCTCCTGCAGCGGCCGGTTGAAGTCGTCGGCGTTCTCGATCGACTTGTTGACATAGGCCTCGCCCAGCACCTGGGTGCGGATGGCCAGGCCTTTCTCGTACTTCGCGTTGCTCATGGGGTTCTCCTTCGCGGTTACAGGCCGCCCATCAGGGTGTACTTGATCTCCAGATAGTCCTCGATGCCGTACTTCGAGCCTTCGCGGCCGAGGCCCGAGGACTTGATGCCGCCGAACGGCGCGACCTCGGTGGAGATCAGCCCTTCGTTGATGCCGACCATGCCGTACTCCAGCGCCTCGCTCATGCGCCAGGCGCGGCCCAGGTCGCGGGTGTAGCAGTAGGCGGCCAGGCCGTACTCGGTGTCGTTGGCCAGGCGCACGGCCTCGGCCTCGTCGGCGAAGCGGAACACCGCGGCCAGCGGGCCGAAGGTTTCCTCGCGGGCCACCTTCATCGCGTCGTTCACCCCGGCCAGCACGGTGGGCAGGAAGAAGCCGTGGCCCAGCGGATGGCGCTCGCCGCCGAGCACCAGGCGCGCGCCCTTGGCCAGGGCGTCCTGTACGTGATCCTCGACCTTCTCCACGGCGCGCTGGTTGATCAGCGGGCCGAGCTTGACGCCCTCGGCGAAGCCGTCGCCGACGGCCAGCTCGGCGACGCGCTCGGCCAGGCGGGCGACGAAGGCATCGTGGATGCCGTCCTGCACCAGGAAGCGGTTGACGCACACGCAGGTCTGCCCGGCGTTGCGGTACTTGGCGATCAGCGCGCCGTCCACCGCGCGCTCCAGGTCGGCGTCATCGAAGACGATGAAGGGGGCGTTGCCGCCCAGCTCCAGCGAGACCTTCTTCAGGGTGGCGGCCGACTGCGCCATCAGCAGCTTGCCGATCGGCGTGGAGCCGGTGAACGACAGCTTGCGCACCGCGGCGCTGGCGGTCAGCTCGCCGCCGATGGCCACGGCGTCGCCGGTGACCACGTTGAGGATGCCGGCGGGAATCCCCGCCTGCTCGGCCAGGGCGGCCAGGGCCAGGGCGGAGAAGGGGGTTTCCGGCGCCGGCTTGACGATGCACGGGCAGCCGGCGGCCAGCGCCGGGCCGACCTTGCGGGTGATCATCGCGGCGGGGAAGTTCCACGGTGTGATGGCGGCGACCACGCCGATCGGCTCCTTGCTCACCACGATGCGCGCATCGCCCTTGTGGCTGGGAATGGTGTCGCCGTAGATGCGCTTGGCCTCCTCGGCGAACCACTCGATAAAGCTGGCGGCGTAGAGGATCTCGCCCTTCGCCTCGGCCAGCGGCTTGCCCTGTTCCAGGGTGAGCAGCTCGGCCAGCGCGTCGGCGTTGTCCAGGATCAGCGCGTGCCAGCGCTTGAGCAGGCCGCTGCGCTCCTTGGCGGTCAGCGCCCGCCAGGCCGGCCAGGCGCGGTTGGCGGCGGCGATGGCCTGGCGGGTTTCCTCGGCGCCCATGTTCGGCACGGTGCCGATCTGCTGGCCGTTGGCGGGGTTGAAGATGGCGCTGGTCGCGCCGTCCTGGGCGTCGAGCCAGTGCCCGTCGATATAGGCCTGTTGGCGCAGCAAAGCATTCATGGCGGCTCCCTTGAACGGTGTGAGCAACGAGCGCGGCGGCTCGCTGCGACGAATAAACGGGGCTCTGTACGAGTTAGCAGTCGAGCGCCCTGTAGGAGCGGATTGATCCGCGAAAATCGCGGCTGAAGCCGCTCCTACAGCAGCTAGATCGGCGCAGCGACAGCCAACTGCGACATGGCCCAAAAAGACCGCGACCGAGGGTGAGTGGGCGCGGTCGCAACCGGGTATCAGGCGATGGAGGGCAGGGCGCCGAGCTTGCCGCGGTGATAGACCATGGGCGTCACCTCCTGCTCGGGCAGGATCAGGTTCTTCACCGCGCCGACGATGATGGCGTGGTCGCCGCCGTCGTACTCGCGCCACAGCTCGCATTCGATGATGGCGGTGGCCTTGGCCAGCAGCGGGTTGCCCAACTCGCTCAGGTGCCAGTCGATGCCCTTGGCCTTGTCCTTGCCCTTGCCGGCGAAGGCGTAGGCCTCGGCCTGCTGGTCGGCGCACAGCAGGTGGATGGCGAACTGCTTGCTGTCGCGCAGCACCGGATAGGTATCGGAGGCGTAGTTGGGGCAGAACAGCACCAGCGCCGGGTCGATGGACAGCGCGCTGAAGGCGCTGGCGGTGATGCCGACTATGTCGCCGCCGGCGTCCAGGGTGGTGACCACGGTGACGCCGGACGGGAAGGAGCCCATCACTTCTTTGTAGATGCCGGGTTCGATCATTTCGCAGGTCTCCTAGCGCATGACGAAGGGGTCGGGCATGGGCGCCTGCGAGAGGTTGATCCACACCGTTTTCAGCTCGGTGTAGGCCAGCACCGAATCGATGCCGCTCTCGCGGCCGTAGCCGCTGTTGTGAAAGCCGCCGATCGGCGCCATGGCCGAGACCGCGCGGTAGGTGTTGACCCAGATGATCCCCGAGCGCACGTCGCGCGCCATGCGGTGGGCACGGCCGAGGTCGCGGGTCCAGATGCCGGCGGCGAGGCCGAACTGCGAGTCGTTGGCCAGCTCCAGGGCCTCGGCCTCGTCCTTGAAGCGGATCACCGAGGCGACCGGGCCGAACACCTCTTCCTGCATGATCTTCATCGAGTGGCGGTCGCACTCGAACAGGGTCGGCTCGTAGTACCAGCCCTTGGCGTCGATTGCGGGGCGCTTGCCGCCCAGGCGCAGGCGCGCGCCCTCGGCCAGAGCGTCGGCGACCAGGCCCTCGACCACGGCGAGCTGCTGCGCGGTGGCCATGGGGCCCATCTCGCTGGCGTCGTCCTGCGGGTTGCCGATGCGGATGCGCCGGGCGCGTTCGATCAGGCGCTCGACGAACTGGTCGTAGATCGCGTCCTGCACCAGCAGGCGCGAGCCGGCCACGCAGCTCTGCCCGGAGGCGGCGTAGATACCGGCCACGGCGCCGTTGATGGCGCTGTCCAGGTCGGCGTCGGCGAAGATGATGTTGGGCGATTTGCCGCCCAGCTCCAGCGACAGCTTGGCAAAGTTCTCCGCGCTGCTGCGCACCACGTGACGGGCGGTGGCGGCGCCGCCGGTGAAGGCGATCTTGCGCACCAGCGGGTGGCGGGTCAGCGCCGCGCCGGTGCTCGGGCCGAAGCCGGTGACCACGTTGACCACGCCGGGCGGGAAGCCGGCCTCGAGCGCCAGGCGGGCCAGCTCGAGGATGGTCGCCGAGGCGTGCTCGGAGGGCTTCAGGACGATGGTATTGCCGGCCGCCAGGGCCGGGGCCAGCTTGATCGCGGTCAGGTACAGCGGGCTGTTCCAGGGGATGATCCCGGCTACCACGCCGATCGGCTCGTGCACCGTGTAGGCGAACATCTCCGGCTTGTCGATCGGCAGGGTGCCGCCTTCGAGCTTGTCGGCCAGGCCCGCGGTGTAGTGGAAGAACTCCGGCAGGTAGCCGACCTGGCCGCGGGTCTCGCGGATCAGCTTGCCGTTGTCGCGGCTTTCCAGCTGGGCCAGGTGCTCCTTGTGCTCGGCGATCAGATCGCCCAGGCGGCGCAGCAGCTTGCCGCGCGCGCTGGCATTCAGCTTGCGCCAGGCCGGATTCTCGAAGGCGCGCTGGGCGGCCTGCACGGCGCGCTCGACGTCCTGCTCGTCGGCATCCGGCAGTTCGGCCCAGGGTTCGGCCAGGGCCGGGTTGAGGCTTTCAAAGGTCTTGCCGGACAGCGCATCGAGCCACTGGCCGTCGATGCACATGTGGAAACGGGCGAGTGTCATGCGACTATCCCCTCTGCTGGATTCCGTAGGGTCTGGGCCTGCTGCAGGAAGTTCAGCAGCACCTGGTTGACCAGGCGCGGCGATTCCACCGGCATCATATGCCGCTGCTCGGCGAGCACCGCGACCTGGGCGCCGGGAATGCGCTCGGCCAGTTGCCGGGCCATCTCCGGGGTCGAGCCCGGGTCCAGCTCGCCGGTGGCGATCAGGGTCGGCGCCTGGATGCTGCCCAGGTCGTCGACGCGGTACATGTCCTGGGTGGCAAACAGCTCGTAAGTGGTCAGGTAGCCCTGCGGATCGTTGCCGGCCAGGGTCTGGCGGATGGCCGCGATCTGCGCCGGGTTGGCCGCCTGGTATTCGCGGCTGAACCAGCGCGACAGGGCTTCCTCGGCGTTGGCGTCCGGGCCGTGTTCGGCGGCCTGGCGGGTGCGCTCGATGACCCCGGCGCGCTGCGCGGCGCTGCGGTTGAACACGCTGTTGAGAACCACCAGGGCATCCAGTTGCTGCGGATGGTGCAGGGCGAAGGCCCGCGCCACCAGGCCGCCCATGGAGAAGCCGATGACGCTGGCGCGCTCGATCTGCAGGTGCTCGAGCAGCTCGCGCAGCTGCTCGGCATAGCCGGGCAGGCCGGTGCCCGGCTGCGGGCGCGGGCTGGCGCCGTGGCCGAGCATGTCGTAGGCGATGACCTGGAAATGCGGGGCCAGACCGACGATCTGGCCGCCCCACATTTCCTTGTTCAGGCCGACGCCGTGGATCAGCACCACGGGGTGACCTTGACCGGTGGCCAGGTAGCTGGTGCCGGCGGGGGTGGATTTAGCGGTGAGCCGAATCATGGAAAGCTCCTGCGCGGGCCTTGAGGATCACTGCGCCTGTTCGGCGGCCAGCTCTTCCAGGTCGATGTAGCGGTTGCCGATGCGCGGGTGCAGGCGGCCACCGTTGGCGGCGCCGAGCACCACCACGATCTCGTCGGCGCGCGGCGCGTCCTCGATCTGCATTTCCAGGGTGATGTAGTGCGAGCGCAGGCCCTCGTCGTCCTTGTGCATCATCGGGATCTGGATCGAGGTGCCGGGGCCGCCGCGCTTGTTGGTGAAGCTCAGGTAGCTCTTGGCGTTGACCGCCTGGCGGTAGTGGTTGCCGAAGCGCAGGGTGTGGATCACCGCCGAGGCGTGCTCGATCTCGCCGTCTGCGCCGACCACCGCGGCCTTGCCGTAGGCCTCGATCTTCGCCGCGCCGCCGATGGCGGCAGTCAGGCGCTCGACCATCATGGCGCCGAGTTCGGAGCAGTGGGCCTTGATCTCCGGCTTGAGGTCCTCGACGAAGCCGCGGCCGAGCCAGGGGTTCTTGATCACCACGGCCAGGCCGACCATGGTCACCGGCTGGTCGCTGGCCTTGCCGCCTTCGATCAGGGTTTCTTCGATATAGCTGACGATCTTGCGGATCTCGAAACTCATGGATGTGCTCCTCTGCGCTGTGGGTAGGGGTGCGGGCTGGCACCGCTCAGTTGGTATCATGGTATACCATAATACGAGATGCGCAAGTCAAGCCTTGCGCTTTTCCCGCAACGCCCGTCGGACGGTGCCTGGCGGGGGAAGACCATTGATCGGCGACGTTTCAACAAGGCATTGAAATGGCGATTTGGTTGATGGTATACCGTAATACATCGCAAGACGATGCCGCCTGCCCGTCGCGCCTGCATGGCGCGGCCCGGCCCTTGCGACGTCCCATCGGTTCATTACAAAAACAAGGAGACGCCTGTGAGCGAACGTCCCAAGAACCACCTCGAACGCGTGTTCGCAGGTGTCAACCCGACCATGGCGATCGCCTCGCTCGCCATGGTCCTGGCCTTCGTCTTGTTCACCGTGAGCAACGCCGAACTGGCCAACGGCATCTATACCGGCGCCAAGGCCTGGATCGAGGGTTCGTTGGGCTGGTACTACGTGGCGGTGGTCAGCGCGGTGCTGTTCTTCACCTTCTGGGTCGGCTTCAGCCGCTTCGGCAATCTGCGCCTGGGCCAGGACGATGAACGCCCCGAGTTCAGCAACTTCTCCTGGTTCGCCATGCTGTTCAGCGCCGCGGTCGGCACCGGCCTGCTGTTCTGGAGCATCGCCGAGCCGCTGATGCACATGCAGGGCAACCCCTACATGGAAATGGCCGGGGTCGCCGCGGGCAGCGCCGAGGCCGCGCAGATCGCCCTGCGCATCACCATGTTCCACTGGGGCCTGCACGGCTGGTGCATCTATATAGTGGTGGGCCTGGTACTGGCCTACTTCACCTACCGGCATAACCTGCCGCTGACCATCCGCTCGGCGCTCTATCCGCTGCTGGGCGAGCGTATCCACGGGCCGATCGGCCACGCGGTGGACCTGCTGGCGATCTTCAGCACCCTGTTCGGCACCGCCACCACCCTGGGTCTGAGCGTGTCGCAGATGAACGCCGGGCTGAGCTACATGTTCGGCTGGGAAATCTCCACCACCAACCAGCTGCTGCTGATCGCCGGCACCTCGCTGGTGGCGACCTTCTCCGCCGTCTCCGGCGTGCGCCGCGGCATCCTCTGGCTCAGCGAGTGGAATATCCGCCTGAGCAGCATCCTCTTCCTGTTCCTGCTGCTGGCCGGGCCGACCGTGTTCCTGCTGGGCCTGTACGCCACCAGCATCGGCGACTACCTGGCGCACTTCATCCCCATGGGGCTGTGGACCGACGCCAACCCCGAGCGTCAGTGGCAAGGCTGGTGGACCATCTTCTACTGGGGCTGGTGGCTGTCCTGGGGCCCGTTCGTCGGCATGTTCATCGCCCGCATCTCCCGTGGCCGCACCGTGCGCCAGGTGGTGGTGGGCGGGATGCTGGCCTCCACCCTCGGCGCCTTCCTGTGGATAGTGATCATGGGCGGCACCGGCGTGTACCTGCAGCTCAACGGCGTCGACCTGGCCAGCGTGGCCAACAGCGACCTGACCATGGTGCTGTACAAGACCATCGAAGGCCTCGGCGTAGAGTGGGCCATCCTGCCCATGGCCGGCCTGGCGACGCTGATGATCGTCAGCTGGTTCGTCACCTCGGCCGATTCGGCGACCCTGGTGATCTGCACCATCCTCTCGATGGGCGACCACAACCCGCCGCAGCGCTACCGCATCATCTGGGGCCTGGGCCTCGGCGCGCTGGCCGGCGTGCTGCTGCTGGCCGGCGGCCTGCAGGGGCTGCAGGGGCTGCAGGCGGCGACCATCGCCGCGGCGCTGCCGTTCTCCCTGGTGCTGCTGCTGATCTGCTACTGCCTGGTCAAGGCGCTGCATCAGGAGGAGGCTGCGCTGCAGCAGGGCCGCGACCTGCGGGTAAGCGCCCGCACGTCCTGAGTACCGACTCGGGCCTGTCCACACCTGCGCGGCTGTGGGCAGGCCGTTTTCAGGGCGCTGCCTCGTCCCCGAACGGTTGCGATTCAGGGCTCATGCCGTCAAGTCAGGACAATACGCCAACCCGCTCGCCCTGATGAAGCCGCTCAAGGTGCAGGAGCGAGAGTTGTCCTGGCTACCCACCGAGCAAATCGGTGAGCTGCTGGAACAGATACGGCGCGGCTGCGACAACCCGCACGTCGAGATAATCGCCCTGATCTGCCTGGCCACTGGGGCGCTATGGCCTGAGGCCGAGAAGCTGAAACCGACCGGTCTACGCAAAAGCGTGATCACCTTCAGCGGAACCAAGAACGGCAAGGTTCGTTCGGTGCCGATCACTGCAGAGCTAGAAGCCAAGATCGTCAGGCACTGGAAGCAACACGGCCAGCCAAACTCGGCTATCACCTCGTTCCGCCGCGCCCTGGCCAGGACGACCATCCGCCTACCGAAAGGCCAGGCCGCCCACGCCCTACGACACACCTTCGCCAGCCACTTCATCCAAAACGGCGGCAACATCCTCAACCTGCAGAAGATCCCGGGTTACTTCAGCCTGGCCATGACCATGCGCTATGCACACCTGGCGCCGGATCATCTGCAGGATGCGGTACGCTTTGGCCCGCTCTCGTCTCTATGATTCAGATATTCCATTGATGGAATGTTTCTTTGGGGTTATATTTTCGCCATGACTTGGGATATTGAATACACCGACGAGTTCGGTGAGTGGTGGGAAAGCTTGTCTGCTGAGGAACAGGAGTCCGTTGCGGTGTCAGTCCGGCTCTTGGAGGCGCGAGGCCCGTCACTTGGCTTTCCACACAGCAGCGGAATCAACGGCTCTCGTCACAGCCACATGCGCGAGCTGAGGACGCAGCACGAAGGCCGACCATACAGAACCCTGTATGCATTCGATCCCAGGCGCTCGGCTATTTTGCTGATCGGTGGCGACAAGACTGGTGATGATCGTTGGTATGACATCAACGTTCCGCTGTCTGATCGACTGTATGACGAACATCTGGAACAGCTTCGAAAGGAGGGCTTGATAGATGGCTAAGAAATTTGCAGAGCTGCGCGCAAAAATGGCGCCTGAGGCTCAGGCCAGGGTAGAGGCCAAAGCCCAGGAGCTGCTTGCAGAGATGCCGCTTCATGAGCTGCGTCAGGCTCGTGGGTTGTCCCAGAAGGTGCTGGCTGAGGTGCTGCATGTACAGCAACCATCCATTGCCAAGATGGAAAAGCGGACAGACATGTACATTTCCACTTTACGTAGCCACATCGAAGCCATGGGTGGTCAGTTGGATGTCATTGCCCGGTTTCCCGATGGTTCGGTGAAGATCAGCAATTTTTCAGACATCGAAAGCGATCTTCTCCCGCAGGCCTAACGCTTCGACACCTTTTCGACACCCCAAAGAAAAACCCCTGACTTTCTCTAGGAAAATCAGGGGTTTATTTGGTGGGCCGGGGTAATCTGAATTGATATTTTATCCTATTGAAATATATAGGAAAATTCCGGTTTAATTTCTGCTTGGAATACCGTTTGGAATACCTGATGGCTGGATTTGAACTCAGGGTGCTGTAGCGCTTCCTGGAGGCTGATCCTGCTGTCTCTGCCGGCGGAGCGGCATTCAATCATCGGTGAGATACACGCCGGCGTCAGCTTCCATCCTCACCAGGTTCTCAATGATTTGAGCGCGTTTCAGGCCATGCGCTTCAGCTAGCGCATCGAGCTGGGCGATCACCGTTTTCGAGAGCATGACGTTGACCTGCTTCTTATCGGCGGCGCGCTCGTCGAATTGCTTACGACTCCATCGCCTCTTGATCTCTCGAATCATGGCCGTCCGTTCGTTGCGGCCTATATCTTCCTGGTCGAAGAACATCAGCAGCTCTTGGTGGCTGCTGATAGGAGGCTGTCTTGAAAATGACGTCAGGTACTTCTTCTGAAGCCACTCCCATGCGCAGGCGCATCGCTTCTCGCCGTCTTTTTTATCGGCGAACCACTCGAACTCGCTGTCCTTTGCTTTGTGCCTGAGCCAGTCCAGGTGAAGGAGTTCGACCTCGGATGCCTTCTCCGCAAGATCGACATCCCAAAGGTCGATCATGGCGATGAGGCGGTCCCTGCCAGTGAGGTGGACTAGGCCGCGAGGCAGGCGCAGGCCAGTCATCTGCTCAATCTCGCGGAGCAGCCACCGATACTGCCGTTCATCCTCTGCGATCCATTCCAGCTTTTCGTTTGGAAGCAGGAGCCGGTCCTTCTCTCGAGGGATACGGGACTGGAATAGCTTCTGATCCTTCAGGGATCGGGCTATCTCGTCACGCATGGTGAGGCCGTTGCAGGTTTTGAGATCAAGCCTGGCCTCTCTGTAGTAGTCGAGGTACAGCCACAGCCAGATGTCGTGGCGATGGTTTCGATGAGGATCTTGGAGCAGCTCGCTCACCTTCCGTCAAGAGCGCATCCAAAAAGACCCGGTGCAAGCGTTTCCAGTTGAGCAATATAGCTGGGTGCGGGTTCAAATCCCTGTTGGGGAGTTGAACGAAAGCAGCGTCCTCCGGAGCGGGAGCTGGTTCCGGATGTTGAGGCACTTTAATGCCTTATTCTGTGGGTAAGGCGATATTTTAGGCATTAAATTGCCTTTTTGTGTGTGTAGGTCTAGTATTTAGGCATTAAAGTGCCGGTGTCTGGTATGCACAATCTTACTCTACAGGTTTATACGGATGGCCAGTGGCGCAATGCCATGGAGGTCTGTTTCGAGCAGCCCGAGGAAGGGCTGGAGGGTACTTGTGCTTATGGCTACCAGCAGGGCTATCTGGTTGACTCCTTGGAGTCTGTCGGCAGTCGGCTGAATGTGGCTGTCAGTGCAGCTTACCCACTCGGCTGGGACTCCTGGCGAGATAAGAAGGCTCCAGCGTTTCTCTTCGACATCCTGCCATCAGGTGCAGCGAGACGCTTTCTACTGAAACGTTTGGGGGGGGGGCGGCCCGAAGGTCTCAATCTTGATCTCTACCTCCTTGGGCGTTGCACACCTGCGCCAATTGGAAATCTGCGTATCAAGGAGTCCGTCGAGGCGATTGCGGGCAGTCCTGTGCTCGGCTTTACGCGCGATGAGGTTATTAGTCGGGACTCGCGATTCCTGGAGTACGCGTATGAGCAGGGCGCAGCCATTGGCGGGGCGACAGGTGCTGGCGGTGAGGCCCCCAAACTGTTGCTGACTGAAGATCGGCAGGGCGCCTTACATCCAGATGCCGTGCTGCCAGATGCAGACGCCGCCCAGCACTGGTTTGTGAAGTTCGCGCGTAACAAAGCCAGTCAGACCGATCAGGACATCCTGCGCAGCGAGTACTGCTTCTATCGTGCCGTCCAGCAGCTCGGAATGGATACGGTTGCAGCTGAAGGGTTGGCATTGGAGGAGGGCAATAAGCCCAGTCTCTGGATGCATCGCTTTGATCGCGAGATTAGCCCCGCAGGGGTTAGCCGAACTGCCGTTGAGTCCATGTACTCGCTATGCGGTGTAACCGAGGCGGGTAGCTACATGCTGCACACGCACGTGCTGGGGAATCTGGTCGAGCTATGGCGAGCTGTTGGGCAGGAACAGCAGATCGGAGATCTGGTGTTTGAATACATGCGGCGTGATCTGCTGAACCAGATTCTCGGTAATTCAGATAACCACGGACGCAACACTGCGATTCTCCGATGCGAGCAGGGGGTTCGGTTGGCGCCAATCTACGACCTGGCACCGATGGTCATGGACGAGGAGGGGGTTACGCGTACGACGAAGTGGCCAAAGCACATCGAGCTTGCTGGAGAGGTCAACTGGAGAGCGGCCTGTGATGAGGTCGCAGAGTGGGTTGATGCCGATGAGCTGTTCCAACGATTGCGGTTGGCAGCTCAGGACTTCCTCGCGCTACCTGACTTGCTGAGTGCACAAGGGCTTCCCGATTCAACCATGAGTCATCCTCGTATAGCCCTGAGAAATCTCCAGCAGCGGATGCTTCAGTGGGGGTTGGTCTAAATGGACATTCTTGAGCGCAATCGCATTTTGAATGAGCTGCAGCAGCAGTTGGCTAGCGGCGAGATCACGATTGGAGGAGCAGTGCGGCGTCTGCGTAAGGAGGTGACTGGCTTGCAGCAGGCCAGATTTGCACAGATGTGCAAGCTGTCATTGCGCGCCTTGCGACAGCTGGAACTGGATGAGAGCAACCCGACGGTTCAGACGCTGAACAGTGTGTTTAATCCCTTTGGCATGCAGGTCGGCATTGTGCCGAAGACTCCGCGTTGAGCGGCGGCTGCATGCTGGTTCTTAAGGCTGGATGAGCGCTGGAGAAAACACATGGATTATTCATCGCTGCTCTCTAGGGTCACCCAGGCGGTCACTAGGGCAGGCGAGCTTCTAGTCGCAGAGTGGCAGCGTCCACATAACTAAGAAACCCCAGCTCGACCAGTCGAGGATGAATTGGCACTTGCCGAGCTTCGCCGGTCTTGATGCGCTTTGCCTCCGGTGCATCGACGGCATCAGCACAGAAATCGAAGCAGGGATGTCCGTCTACGACCCTAATGTCAGCGGTATCAAGCTGCGCTATCTCGTTCGTTCGAGCACCGGTGAAATAGCCTACCAAGGGGAGCCAGAACCAAAAGGGATACGCCTTGGTTCGCCCATCCGCGACCGGTCCCTTGTATATGTAGCCGGAAAAGATTGCCTCAATGTCATCATTGTTAAAGGCAACGCCGTCACGGCTTCGCTCGTTCTTCCTCTCCTCGACAGGCTTGATGATCACGTCATCTGGTCTGAATGTGGTCAAATCAAGGTAGCGAGCATGCGCTTGGATTTGCTTCATGAAAGCGATGAGGGCGCGAACGCGTTCGTGACCGGTCTGTTGCTCAGAGTCATCGGTCAAGATTTCAATCAATTGCGTCGGCGGGTCAATTGATGCGTCGGCGTTAGCCTTCGTCTTGCGGGCGTTGTCGTACGCGGCCTGCCAGTCTTTTTTGGTCAATTGGCAAACGGGTTTGTGTTGCGTCAGGACGGTCATAACCCGGGCGAGGCGCTCCCTTTCCGCAAGAGTACCGCCGTGGTTCGCCTGTCCACCTTTTGACGAGGTGTCAGCCCTGTCGCGTTCCAGTTGGTGCTCCCATACCTGATAGAACGTCCAGTCGGCCATTGCTGGGTCGTAGCTCGGAACTGCTTGGGGCGTATCTACAGCGCCGTCACGGACTGGACGGAGGCTCCTGAGTACCAGCTCATCCCGCAGCTTCGGCAATACAGCCCGTAACTCGGTTGGTTGATAGGGCTGAGAGAGCTCCAGCAATTGCTTAGCCAAAGCCTCTTTTTCTTGCGGGACTGGTCGGCCATAGGCCCCGGTCAACAGGCGCTCCACCTCTCGGCGGCGTTGGCGAGCCTCGATTTCCTCGTCCGAAAGAATGGGGTCAGCGGGCCGGCTTTCGTCTTTGGGGCTGGAAAAGTCAGGAAAAAGCCCCTTCATTTCAAGCTCCATGGCTTCCAGGTAATCGGCCTCGGTTAGACCTAACTCGTCACGCTCTAACACACAAATCACCTTGTCAAAGGCCGCTTCAAGGCGAGCAGCATACTGTCTGGCGCGTTTTTGAGCCAAACGATGACTGTCGGTTCTCAGGGTGCGCCTGACCTCACGCTGTCCCTTGAATAGGGGGCGCAGCGGGCGCGGAATGACCATCCGGAAGTAAAACGTTCCGTGGCGATTAATGGTTAAGAAGGAGGGAGATGGTTTCATGCTGGGCACCGGATGATGCCCCACACGAATGTGACATCTCAGTGTCACACCAGCCCGTTAGGGCCGGTGGACCTGAGCACATTGGCTTAAAAATCAAGCCGCTGTGTAAGGATATGGTGGAACCGGGGGGATTTGAACCCCCGTCCGCCAGCTCTCCGCTATCGGTTCTACATGCTTAGCCATCTCTACTGAGTTAACTCCGCGCGGCCCGAGTGGCAGGGCGCTTGGAGCGAGCTGTATGAGTTTTAGCCGTTACGTCTACAGCGAACTTGGCGGCGATCCTGTTCTATATGACTGACCAAATCTTCGGGTTTACAGGCATCCCCTAGGGTCAGCTGGCGCCCTTAGGCGGCCAGAGCGTAGTTGTCGTCGTTGGCAACTATGAAGTTGTGGCAGCGGATTTACGAGAACTGTCACCTACTCGGCATGCCCCTCAAGTTTCGTTACCGGCGTCGAATCCTAATCGGCCCCAAAACCTTCGTGGTTACAGCTAGGATGCGGAGTGTACGGCAAAGGTTCCACAACGTCGACTGCGGATTCCAGCGCGGGAAGCTATGATGGCGCCTTGCGTCCCTCTGCGCGCCCTAAGGAAAGGAGTCGTCATGCCGAGTTCTAGCCGCTACCCCCTGCGTCAGTGGATCTGGCGGGCCTTCGTGCAGAGCGCGCTGATCCCGTTGATTCTGGTGGAGTCGGTGCTGATCGCAGTGTACCTGCTGAGCAACCAGGCGATCCGCGACGCCCAGGTCGGCCATCTGCAGGAGGCGGCGGTGAAGGACCTGGCCAGTGCCGCGCTGCGCGAGGGGCAGATCGTCGACGGTCGCCTGCGTTCGATCGAATCGCTGGTTCAGGTCTACCGCGATGCGACCCAGGGTGCGCTGCTCGACACCCGCTTCCAGGCCGACGAGCTGGAGCGTCAGCGCCACGCCAGCACCGACAGCGGGGTGTTCTACACCCGCAGCGACGACGGTCGCGCCGCCTCCTTCTACGCCAACAGCACGCCGCCGGCGCAGCAGGATCACGCCAAGGTCATGCGCCTGTCGCAGGTCGACCCGCTGATGCGCTCGATCCAGCAGGCCAACCCGCTGGTGGCCGCGCTCTACTTCAACAGCTGGGACAGCTACAACCGCATCTACCCCTGGTTCGACACGCCGGCGCAGTATCCCCATGACATGGTTATCCCGGACTACAACTTCTATTACCTCGCCGACGCCCAGCACAACCCCGAGCGCAAGACTGTGTGGACCGAGGTCTACCTCGATCCGGCCGGCCTCGGCTGGATGATGTCGGCCATCGCCCCGGTCTACCGCGGCGATTTCCTCGAGGGCGTGGTCGGTCTGGACATCACCGTCGGCCAGGTACTCGGCGAGATCGCCGAGCTCAACGTGCCCTGGCAGGGCTACGCCATGCTGGTCAGCCACGACCACAACATCATGGCGCTGCCGGCCGCCGGCGAGCTGGATTTTGGCCTGCGCGAGCTGACCCATTACTCCTACGACGAGGCGGTACGCCGCGAGGTGCTCAAGCCCGAGGACTTCAATCTGGCCAAGCGCGAGGGTATGGAGCCGTTGCTGCAGGCGATGAACGAGGGCCGCGGCAACGTTCAGGAGGTGCTGCTCGGCGGGCGCAAGCAACTGGTGGCCTGGAGCGAGATTCCGCAGACCGGCTGGCGCCTGTTGCTGGTGGTGGACGAGGAGCAGATCTTCCACGACACCAATCAGCTGGCCGAGCGCTACCAGCAGATCGGCTACCTGCTGATCGCCGGCCTGCTGGCCTTCTATCTGCTGTTCTTCGCCTGGATGTGGTTGCGTTCGCGGCGTCTCAGCGACCTGCTGGCGCACCCCATCGCCGATATCGTCGAGATGGCCGGCAGCCTCGGGCAGGGCAACTACCTGCCGGCGGCGCCGGACAGCCGGATCGCCGAAGTCAGCCGCCTGGCCGATGCTATGCAGCAAGCCGGGCGCCAGTTGCAGGCCAGCGAGCAGGAGCGTCAGGAGGCGCAGAACATCCTCCAGCTGGTGCTGGAAAGCACCACCGAGAGCCTCTGGCAGATCAATGCCCGCGATCTGACCATCGACCTCAGCGAACGCTTCGTGCGGCGCTTCGGCCTCGGTGCGCGCCACCTGAGCCTGAGCGAGTTCAACCAGCGCGTGCACCCGGACGACCTGGAACGCCTGCGCCACCTGCGCAAGCACTTCGCCGAGAGCGGCGACGAGCATTTCGACGCCGAGTACCGCTATCTCGACTGCCAGGGCCAGTACCTCTGGTTGCTCAGTCGCGGCAAGGTGCTGGAGCGCGACGCCAAGGGCTGGCCGCTGCGCGTGGCCGGTACCCATGTCGACATCACCCGCCTCAAGCAGGTGCAGGAGGAGTTGCGCCACGCCAGCCTAGAGGCCCTGGCCGCCAGCCAGGCCAAGAGCCGCTTCCTGTCGAGCATGAGCCACGAGCTGCGCACGCCGCTCAACGCCATCCACGGTTTCGCCCAGCTGATCGAGATGGAGGCGCAGGACAAGGCCGATGCCAAGCTGGAGAGCGACTACGCCCACGAGATCGTCAACGCCAGCCGCCACCTGACCTCGCTGGTCGACGACATCCTCGACCTGTCGAGCATCGAGAGCCGCCGTCAGCAGCTGCAGCTGCAGCCGCTGGAGATCGGCGGCCTGCTGGCCGGTTGCGCTGAGCTGGTGCAGCCCGAGGTGCAGCAGCGCCAGCTGCAGCTGCAGGTGATGGCGGCGGCCCAGCCGCCGCTGTTCGTCCAGGGCGACCCGCGCCGGGTGCGGCAGATCCTGCTCAACCTGCTGTCCAACGCGATCAAGTACAACAGCCCGCAGGGCCTCATCCGCATGGGCTACGAGGTGCGCGCCGACTGCGTGCGGCTGTGGGTCGACGATACCGGCCCGGGGCTCTCCGAGGAGCAGCAGGCGCAGCTGTTCCAGCCGTTCCAGCGCCTCGGTCGGGAGAGTTCGAACATCCCCGGCACTGGCATCGGCCTGGTGCTCTGCCGCGAGCTGGCCAGCCTGATGGACGGCGAGATCGGCGTGCGCAGCGAGCCGGGCGTGGGCAGCCGTTTCTGGCTCGATTTGCCCAGTGCCGCGCGGCCGGACGAGGCCGACGCCGACGCGCCGACGCAGTCGACGCAAGGCGAGCGGCGCCTGGTGCAGGTGCTGTGCGTGGAGGATCACCCGGCCTGCCTGAAGATTCTCCAGGAGGCGCTGCGCGAGTTCGCCGAGGTGCGCGGCGCGGGCACCCGACAGCGCGCGCTGGCCGAGTTGCAGGACAGCGAGCCGGCGCTGTTGCTGCTGGATGTCGACCTGCCGGACGGCAACGGCCTGGAGATACTCGACGCCATGCGCGCCGAGCCACGGCTGCGCGAGGTGCCGGTGCTGGTGATCAGCGCGGTGGCCGACCAGGCGCTATTCGAGGAAGCCAGGGCGCGCGGGGCCTCCGCCTGCCTGAGCAAACCGGTGGATCTGCAGGAGGTACGGCAGCTGGCGCTGGAGCTGCTCTATACCGGCTACTAGGCAGCAGTGCTGCAGGCGCCTACAACCAGCAGGGGAGTCGGCGACTACTCGCTGGCTTCCAGCAGATTGATGGCTTCGCCCAGCACCTTGACCGATTCGCTGTGGTTGCCGGCCTTGTGCAGGGCTTCGCCTTCGGCGCGCAGTTCCTGCACCTTGGCCAGCACGGCGGGGTCGGCCGGTGGGTCGCTTTGCAGCATGGCGTCGATCTTGGCCATGTCCGCCGGGCAGTGCATCGCCCACAGGGGCGCACTGAGCAGGGCGGCGGCGAAGAAGGCGGTTAGGCGGCGCATGATGGCTCTCCAGAACGGTGCGGTGGGACTTTCAGTATAGGAAGCCGTGTCGCGGCGTCATCGCCGCCGGTCACTCAACCCTTCACGCACAGCAGCTGGCGCAGGCTGTGCACCACCTCGACCAGGTCGCGCTGGGCCGCCATCACCGCCTCGATGTCCTTGTAGGCCATGGGGATTTCGTCGATCACGTGCTTGTCCTTGCGGCATTCGACATGGGCAGTGGCGCGCAGCTGGTCGGCCAGGTCGAAGCGTTTCTTCGCCTGGCTGCGGCTCATCACCCGGCCGGCGCCGTGGCTGCAGGAGCAGAACGCCTCGGCATTGCCCAGGCCGCGCACTATGTAGCTGCGCGTGCCCATGGAGCCGGGGATGATGCCCAGCTGGCCTGGCTGCGCCGACACCGCGCCCTTGCGCGTGACCAGCACCTCGCGGCCGAAGTGGCGTTCCTGCTGCACGTAGTTGTGGTGGCAGTCCACCGCCTCCAGCTGCGCCTCGAACGGCCGGCCGAGCACCTGGCGGGTCGCCGCGATCACCGCCTGCAGCATCAGCGCACGGTTCTGCCGGGCGTAGTCCTGGGCCCAGCCGACTGCCTCGAGGTAGTCGGCGAAATGCCGGCTGCCTTCCTCGAAGTAGGCCAGGTCCTTGTCCGGCAGGTTGGCCAGGTGCTGGCGCATGTCGGCCTGGGCCAGCTCGATGAACAGGTTGCCGATGGCGTTGCCGACGCCGCGCGAGCCGCTGTGCAGCATCAGCCAGACGCGGTCGGCCTGGTCCAGGCAGAGTTCGATGAAGTGATTGCCGCCGCCCAGGGTGCCGAGGTGCACGCGGTGGTTGCTCTGCTCCAGGCGCGGGTGCTTGGCGCAGATCGCCCGGAAGCGCCCGGCCAGTGTCTTCCAGGCTTGGTCGGTGGTGGCCGGCACCTGATCCCAGGCGCCGACGTCGCGCTTGCCGAAGCTCTTGCCGTGCGGCACCGCGCGCTCGATGGCGCCGCGCAGGCGGTGCAGGTTGTCCGGCAGATCCGTGGCGCGCAGCGAGGTGCGCGCGGCGATCATGCCGCAGCCGATATCCACGCCGACCGCGGCGGGGATGATGGCGCCGAGGGTGGGGATCACGCTGCCGATGGTCGAGCCCTTGCCCAGGTGCACGTCCGGCATCACCGCCAGGTGCTTGAAGATAAAGGGCATCCGCGCGGTGTTGAGCAGTTGCCGGCGGGCTTCGTCCTCCACCGGCACGCCGCGGGTCCAGAGCTTGATCGGCTTGCCGCCAGGGACTTGCAGCAGCTGCGGGCCGTGGTCGTGCATGGCTGGGTTCCTGCCTGGTATGACCGCTCTATTGTGCGCCTGCCGGCGCTCAATAGTGATACCAGCGCAGCTCCAGCTTGACCTCGTTGACCGGCGCGGCGAGCTGGCTGAACTCGCGCTGGGCGCTCAGGCGCAGGCCGAGGTCGGTGCGCACCTCCCATTGCTGATTGAGCGACAGGCGACGGCGCACCTCGCCGTTGTGGAAGTAGTCGCCGGCCGCCTCCAGCGTCAGGTTGCCCAGCGCGTTGCGCCACAGCAGACCGGTGTTGAAACCCAGCGCCGGGGCGACGAAGGCGGCGAAGTCGCGGTTGTGCTCCAGGCGCGCGGTGGCCAGGGCGAAGCCCAGGGTATCTGCGCCGAGTTGCCAGGTGGCGCCGCCGCCGCCGCCGATATGCGCCACCAGCGGGCTGTCGCCGTCTGCGCCGAGTACCCGCTCCAGGCCGCCGCCGACCTGCCAGGACCAGGGCTGGAGCAAGGCGTCGCGCGGCGTCAGCGAGCGGATGTTGGCCAGGTCCAGGCGCTGCACTTGCCAGTGGTTGCCCTCGTACTGGCGCAGCTTGAGCTGGGCGATCTCGATCTGCGCGCCTAGGGGGAAGCCGTCGAGGTTGTCGTTGAGGTCGTGGTAGGCCATGCGCAGGCCGTATTCGGCGAAGGCGCGGTTCTCGCGGCTGCCGCCGGCCAGCTGCCAGGTGCGCGACTGGTGGCCCTCCTCGGGCAGTAGCGGGCGTTGCAGCGCCAGCGGTGGCGGCGGGTTGCGGTTGACCGCACCGAGCAGCTGGAAACTGCGCTCGGCGGTCTCGTCCGTGCGCGCCTCGCCGCTGGCGCGGTAGCGCACCAGGCGGAAGGCGGCGTCCTGGATCAGCGCGCGGCGCTCGCTCGGCAGGCTCTGGAACGGTGCCGCTCCGAGCTGCGCGGAGTCGCCGGCCAGGCTCAGCACCCAGTGCTTTTCCTCGGCGTCCAGCGGCTCGGCGCGACCCAGCAGTTCGCGCTCGCGCGAGGGGCGGTAGTCGATGCGTTCGATCAGTCCGGCGTCCTTCACCGCGCGCACGGTGTCGGTGGGGATGGCGGTGATCGGGAAGTGCTCGGTCAGCTCGATGCCGGGGCGGGCGATCTCCAGCAGTTCGAGCAGGCGGTAGGAGCAGTTTTCGTCGAAGAAGAAGTAGTCGAAGCGCACCTGCTTGAGTTCCCACACGTGCTCGACCATGCGCCCTGTCTCCTCGGGGCTGAGGTTGAGGCGGTATTCCCACAGGTCGCGGTTCTCCAGGCGGCTGTACTCGCTGAGTTTCTCGCGGTAGGGCACCAGGGCGAACAGCCCGGGATAGCCGCCCATCAGTCCGCGCCAGGCGTAGAGGATGCTGTTGTCGTCGCCCTCGATAAAGGCGCCGAAGTTCAGCGCGTAGCTGAGCAGGGCGGTGTTGTGGCTGTCGACGTCGGCCTGGTCGATGCGCAGCAGGGTGTGGCCGAACATCGACGAGGGGCTGTTCAGATAGGCGGCGGGGAACACCAGCACGGTGCTGTGCGGATTGACGTCGGCGAACCAGGCGCGGTACTCGGCGCAGTCCGGGCTGGGCAGGTCGTGCAGCGCCAGGCGCTCCTTCAGCCAGCGGGTGCGCGCCGGGTAGACGCACTGCGGGTGGCGGTCGCCCAGTTCGGCCGGCTGGTACAGGGCCGCGAGCGTGGCGGCCAGCTCCGCGGCCGGATCGCTGGCGCCAGCCTCGGCGAGGAAGAAGGCCTGGTCGTCGACGTAGCTGCGCCAGCCGCCGAGCTTGCCGGTCTCGTAGTGGCCGAGGGCGATCCAGTAGGGATCGGCGGCGAGTTGCTCCGGCGAGGCGGCGGCCAGGGTGGTGACGGAATACAGTGCGAGGGCGGCGAATGTCCGTTTCAAGGTCGCTGTTCTTCTAATAGTGGCGATGGCCGAGCTTTGGCCAGGCGCGTGGCGGGTGTCAAGGCGGCGCTTGCGCGGTTGCCGTGCAACTTGGCCGGCAGCGGCCACACTTAAGTCATAGCCTCGAGGAGTTGCATCATGACCGCCCACGACACCGCCGCCGTGCTCGACGCCCTGCTGGCCGAATACGGCGCCCGCGCCAACGCCATTCGCCGCGACCTGGGGCGCAGCCATTCGGCGGATTTCGCCGAGCAGGCGCAGCAACGGCAGAACGACGAGGTGCTCGAGGCGCTGCTGGCCGAGGCCGAGGCCGCCTTGCGCCAGGTCGGCCTGGCCAAGCAGCGCCTGGCCGAGGGCCGCTACGGCGAGTGCCAGCGTTGTGGTGAGCCGATCGAGGCCGGGCGGCTCAAGGCGCTGCCCGCCGCGGAGTTCTGCCTGCGCTGCGCCGATCGCCCGCAGCGTTAGAGCAGCCAGGCCGCCAGGCTGAAGTAGAACAGCAGGGTGCACAGGTCGGTGATCGCCAGGGTCAGCGGTCCGGCGGCGATTTTCGGGTCGAGCTTGAGCGCGTGCAACGCCGCCGGCACGCTGAGACCGAGCAGGCAGGCGGCGCACAGCGACAGCAGGATGCTGGCGCCGATGATCGCGCCGGTCCAGGCCTCGCCGCGCCAGAGCCAGACGATCAGCGCCACCAGGCTGCCGCAGGTGACCCCCAGCAACACGGCGGTGGGCAGTTCGTGGCGCAGGCTGCGCAGGTACCAGACAGGGTTCGGGCGCACGCTGCGTAGCGCCTGGATGGTCACCGACATCGACTGCATGCTGACGCTCTCGCCCAGGCCCAGCACCAGGGTGAGGAAGAACGCCAGCACCAGGCTCTTGGCCAGGGTCAGTTCGTACAGGCTGGCGAGCAGCGCGCACAGGGTGCCGCTGGCGATGGTCGCCAGCAGCCAGGGCACGCGCAGGCGAAAGGCCCACCAGGGCGAGGCATTGCTGACCTGGGCGACGTGAAAGCCCAGGGTCTCGAACAGGGCGTCGGCCTGGTCGCGCTGGCGCAGGTCGTAGCTGTCCTCGTTGAGCAGGGCGATATCCACCAGGCCGCTGAGGCGGCCTTGCGCGTCGACCACCGGCAGGGCGAGGAAGCGCCGCTGGATCAGCAGCTGGCAGGCCTGGAGGATGCTCGCCTGTTCCGGCAGCGAGATCACGTCGCGATCCATCAGGTCGACCAGGCGCGCGTCCAGCGGCGCGGTGAGCAGGCGCCGGCTGGGCAGCACGCCGATCAGGCGCTGGGCGTCGTCGACCACGTAGAAGTAGATGATGCGCTCGCCCAGGCCCTGTTCGCGGATGTTGTCCAGCGCCTGGCGCACGCTGAGCTGGTGGTTGAGGGCCGCGTAGTCGCGCCGGGCGACATGCAGAACGGGTAGATGCAAGTGGCTGACGCTGGGCATGCAAGAGCACCGAATGCTGGATTGCTGGCAGGTTAGCGGCTCGGGCGAATTTTCGCCTGAGCTGAATCAAGCCTTGATCGTGATCGCGCAGCAGGCCCAGAATCACTCCCATGTTGCGGAGATTTCCGCCCGCTATAAGGATCGCCAATGTCCAAGCGTAGCCTCGATGCTTTGCGCCTTGCCCCCGAGTCCCTGACCCGTCCCTTCGCCCCCGAGCAGTTCAACTTCACCAGCACCGACGACCTCGAGCCCTTCCGTGGCGTGCTCGGTCAGGCTCGCGCGGTGGAGGCCCTGCAGTTCGGCGTGGCCATGCCGCGCCCCGGCTACAACGTGTTCGTCATGGGCGAGCCGGGTACCGGACGCTTCTCCTTCGTCCAGCGCTACCTCAAGGCCGAGGCCAAGCGCATGGAGACCCCGGCCGACCGGGTCTACGTCAACCATTTCGACGAGCCGCGCGAGCCGCGCGCGCTGGAACTGCCGGCCGGCACCGCCGGCGATTTCATCGCCGACATCAACCAGTTGATCGACAACCTGCTGGCCACCTTCCCGGCGGTGTTCGAGACGCCCACCTACCAGCAGAAGAAGAGCGCCATCGACCGCTCCTTCAACAAGCGCTACGACCAGGCGCTGGACGTGATCGAGAAGCTGTCGTTGGAGAAGGGCGTGGCCCTGTACCGCGACAGCAGCAATATCGCCTTCACCCCGATGGCCGACGGCAAGGCACTGGACGAGGCCGAGTTCGCCCAGCTGCCGGAAGCCGAGCGCGAGCGCTTCCATGCCGACATCGCCCTGCTCGAGGAGCGCCTCAACGAGGAGCTGGCCAGCCTGCCGCAGTGGAAACGCGAGTCGAGCAACCTGCTGCGCCAGCTCAACGAGGAGACCATCACCGTCGCCCTACAGCCGCTGCTGGCGCCGCTGTCGGAGAAATACGCGGAGAACGCCGGGGTCTGCGCTTACCTGCAGGCGATGCAGGTCAATCTGCTGAAGACCGCGGTCGAGCAGCTGGTCGACGTCGACAAGGCCGACCCGCAGCTGCGCAAGCTGCTCGAGGAGCAGTACTGCCCGAGCCTGGTGGTCGGTCACCACGCCAACGGCGGTGCGCCGGTGGTGTTCGAGTCGCACCCGACCTACGACAACCTGTTCGGCCGCATCGAATACAGCTCCGACCAGGGCGCGCTGTACACCAGCTACCGCCAGCTGCGCCCCGGCGCGCTGCACCGCGCCAACGGCGGCTACCTGGTGGTGGAGGCGGAGAAGCTGCTGGGCGAGCCCTTCGTCTGGGAGGCGCTCAAGCGCGCCCTGCATTCGCGCCAGCTGAAGATGGAGTCGCCGCTGGGCGACCTCGGCCGCATCGCCACCGTGACCCTCAATCCGCAGGTCATCGCGCTGCAGCTGAAAGTCATCATCATCGGCTCGCGCCAGCTCTACTACGCGCTGCAGGACCACGACCCGGACTTCCAGGAGATGTTCCGCGTGCTGGTCGACTTCGACGAGGACATTCCCCTGGCCGAGGACAGCCTGGAGCAGTTCGCCCAGCTGATGAAGACGCGCACCTCGGAGGAGGGCATGGCGCCTTTGACCGGCGCGGCGGTGGCGCGCCTGGCCACCTACAGCGCGCGCCTGGCCGAGCACCAGGGCCGTCTGTCGGCGCGCATCGGCGACCTGTTCCAGCTGGTCAGCGAGGCCGACTTCATCCGCCACCTGGCCGGCGAGACGCTCACCGACGTCGGCCATATCGAGCGCGCACTGAAGGCCAAGGCCACCCGCACCGGGCGTGTTTCCGCGCGGATCATCGACGACATGCTGGCCGGCATCATCCTGATCGACACCTGCGGCGCCGCGGTCGGCAAGTGCAACGGCCTGACCGTGCTGGAAGTGGGCGACTCGGCCTTCGGCGTGCCGGCGCGCATCTCCGCTACCGTCTATCCCGGCGGCAGCGGCATCGTCGACATCGAGCGCGAGGTCAGCCTGGGCCAGCCGATCCACTCCAAGGGGGTGATGATCCTCACTGGCTTCCTCGGCAGCCGCTACGCCCAGGAGTTCCCCCTGGAGATCTCCGCGAGCATCGCCCTGGAGCAGTCCTACGGCTACGTCGACGGCGACAGCGCCTCGCTCGGCGAGGTCTGCACGCTGATCTCGGCGCTGTCGCGCACGCCGCTCAAGCAGTGCTTCGCCATCACCGGCTCGATCAACCAGTTCGGCGAGGTGCAGGCGGTCGGCGGGGTCAACGAAAAGATCGAAGGCTTCTTCCGCCTGTGCGAGGCGCGCGGCCTGACCGGCGAGCAGGGGGTGATCATCCCGCATTCCAACGTCAGCAACCTGATGCTCGACGACCGTGTGCTGCAGGCGGTGCGCGCCGGCCAGTTCAACGTCTACGCCGTGCGCCACGTCGACGAGGCGCTGAGCCTGCTGGTCGGCGAGGCGGCCGGCCATCCGGACGAGCAGGGCCGTTTCCCCAAGGGCAGCGTCAATGCGCGGGTGGTCGAGCGCCTGCGCGAAATCGCCGAGATCGACCTGGAGGAAGACGGCAAGCACGCCGAGGCGGCCAAGGCCAAGGCCGAAGCCGAGCCTGTCGCCGCCAAGCCGGCCAAGGCGCCACGACGCAAGAAGGGCGAAGGCGAGGGCGCGGCGGGCTGAACAAATCTTGCACGATTGTCCCGGATCGCCCGGGACAGCCGTGCCGGCACCGTTGTTCAGCCGTCATGCACAGAGTTATCCACAGAATGCGGGGATAACTTTGGCCTTCACAGTGCGGCCGCTCGGGGTGTAGGCTGAAGCCTGGATTCCGCGAGGGTCGCCGCCATGCCGCGTAGCCTCTGCCTTACCCGCCAATGCCTGGGCCTGGTCACCCGTATCGAATGCGTGATCCGGCCGCTGGCCGGGGAAAACGGACTTTGGACGCTGCTCTGCGCCGCCGGCATGTCCGGCGCGCAACCCTCGGCGATCAAGGCACAGGGCCCGTTCTACGGGCCTTTCGTCGCCGAAGGGGTGCTCGCGTCGATCGCCGAGAGCCTGGCCCAGCAGGGCTATGCCGAATGCCTCGAACCGCCCATCTGGCGCCTGCACTTGCAGGCCGAACTGCGGCGCCTCAACGGCGAGCGCTGTCGACCCACCGGGCGTTATCAGTTCTAGCCGGAAACCTGAGGGTCATATCTGCGCGGCTTTTGTACAGCGCCTGCCAGGCCCCTGGCCATGCCCCGTCGCGCCCTGCAAGGCGCCATCGCCCACAGCTTTATCCACAGAAAGCGTGGATAACTGCCGAGGCCGTCGCGCGCTTTGTCTGGCGCGGGCGGCTGGGTATACTCGCGGCCAGTTTTGACCCTGCAGTGAGTCCCTATGGAACGCCTCATCGAAAACGCCATGTACGCCTCGCGCTGGCTGCTGGCCCCGATCTACTTCGGCCTGTCGCTGGCGGTGCTGGCGCTGTCGATCAAGTTCTTCCAGGAGCTGTACCACATCCTGCCGCAGATCTTCACCCTCGCCGAAGCCGACGTGATCCTCAAGCTGTTGTCGCTGATCGACATGGCCCTGGTCGGCGGCCTGCTGGTGATGGTGATGCTGTCCGGCTACGAGAACTTCGTCTCGCGCCTGGACATTCGCGAAGGCACCGAGAAGCTCAGCTGGCTGGGCAAGATGGACTCCGGCTCGCTGAAGATGAAGGTGGCCGCCTCGATCGTGGCTATTTCCTCGATCCACCTGCTCAAGGTGTTCATGGACGCCAAGAACTACGACCTCGAATACCTCAAGTGGTACGTGATCATCCACCTGACCTTCGTCGGCTCGGCCTTCGCCATGGGCTATCTGGACAAGCTGACCAAGTACGACGGCTGAGCCGTCCCCGGAGCTCCAGCGCCGCCCGGCCGTTGCAAAACGGACGGGCGGTTTGCTTTCTGCCTTGTGCTTTTATCTTCTTGTACAAAAATTGTATTTGAAGTGATTTTTGTATAGCTTTGCCTGCGCGAGGAGAGCCCCATGAACCTGCACGACCTGTCCAGCCACGCCCACGCCGGGCACATCGACGAGCTCAACCTGATCTCCATGGAGGGCGGCATCTACCTGCTCGAAGCGCAGATGGACGGCCGCGCCCACCCGCTCAGCGACAGCCAGGGCGCCACCCTGCACCTGCGCTCGGTGGAGCATGCCCGCGACCTGCTGCATGAGCTGCCGAAGGTGCCGTTCAACCTGGTGCACGCGGTGGTGCACGACGAGATGTGCGGCATGCCGGCCGGCAGCCAGGACTGCCTGAAGGTGCCGATTTCCCTGCGTTCCAGCTGGTGACGGCGCGCCGCCTGGCGCTGGTGCTCGGCGACCAGCTCAGTTTCGACCTGGCCAGCCTGCAGGGGCTCGATCCGGCGCAGGACGTCGTGCTGCTCGCCGAGGTCGCGGAGGAGGCCGGCCATGTACCGCACCATCCGCAGAAGATCGCCCTGATCTTCAGCACCATGCGCCACTTCGCCGCGGCGCTGCGCGAGCGCGGCCTGCGCGTGCAGTACGTGCACCTGGACGATGCCGACAACAGCGGCTCGCTGCCCGGCGAACTGCTGCGCTGGGCCGAGCAGCTCGGCGCCCAGGAAATCCACCTCACCGAATGCGGCGACTGGCGCCTGGAGCAGGCCCTGCGCCACTGCGGCCTGCCGATTCACTGGCATGTCGACCAGCGTTTTCTCTGCAGCCGCGAGGCGTTCGCCGCCTGGGCCGGCGGGCGCAAGCAGCTGCGCATGGAGTACTTCTACCGCGAGATGCGCCGCCGCAGCGGCCTGCTGATGAACGGCGACGGCACGCCGCTGGGCGGCGCCTGGAACTTCGACGCCGACAACCGCAAGGCCCTGCCGCGCGGCGTGCGCCCGCCGCCGCCGCTGCGCAGCGCTCCCGACGCGATCACCCATGAGGTGCTGGCGCTGGTGGCCGCGCGCTTCTCGCACCACTACGGCAGCCTGGCAGCCTTCGATTACCCGGTGACCCACGCCGAGGCCGAGCGGCTCTGGGCGCATTTCCTCGCCCATGGTCTGGCGGATTTCGGCGACTACCAGGACGCCATGGCCAGCGGCGAGCCCTTTCTCTTTCACGCGCGCATCAGCGCCGCGCTGAACATCGGCCTGCTCGACCTGCGCCGCCTGTGCGCCGACGTCGAAGCCGCCTATTGGGCCGGGCGCGTGCCGCTGAATGCGGCGGAGGGCTTTATCCGCCAACTGATCGGCTGGCGCGAGTACGTGCGCGGCATCTACTGGCTGCAGATGCCCGACTACGCTGAGGGCAACGCCTTCGGCAACAGGCGCGCGCTGCCGGCGTTCTACTGGACCGGCAACACCCGCATGAACTGCCTGCGCCAGGCCATCGGCCAGACCCTGGAGCACGCCTACGCCCACCATATCCAGCGGCTGATGGTCACCGGCAACTTCGCCCTGCTCGCCGGCATCGCGCCCAAGGCGATCTGCGACTGGTACCTGGCGGTGTACATGGATGCCTTCGACTGGGTCGAGCTGCCCAACACCCTGGGCATGGTGATGCACGCCGACGGCGGCTACCTCGGCTCCAAGCCCTACTGCGCCAGCGGCCAGTACATCAAGCGCATGTCCGACTACTGCGGCGGCTGCGCCTACAAGGTGAGCGAGAGCAGCGGCGAGTCGGCCTGCCCGTTCAACGCGCTGTACTGGCACTTCCTTATGCGCCACCGCGAGCGGCTGGAGCGCAACCCGCGCCTGGGCATGGTCTATCGCAACCTGGCGCGCATGGACGAAGCCAGGCAGCAGGCGCTGTGGGACTGGGGCGAACGCCTGCTGGCCCGCCTGGATTCCGGGCAGATGCTGTGAACAAGCGCCAGTTGCCGGTGAAAAGCTGCGCGGTCTGCGGGCTGCCGTTTACCTGGCGCAAGAAATGGGCGCGCTGTTGGGACCAGGTGCGTTACTGCTCCGAGCGCTGCCGACGCCGCCGTTCCACCAGCATGGGCGCGTGACGACGGGCCGCGCTTCTGTGCTAGTCTGGCCGGCCTTTTTGCAGCCCCAAGCGGAGCCTTTCATGTCCGAATTCACCTTCAGCCCCGATCTGTCCTCCGACGAGGGCCGCGTCAGCTACGGCATCGGCCGCCAGCTCGGCGGTCAACTGCGCGACAACCCGCCGCCCGGCGTCGACCTGACGGCCATCCTCGCCGGCCTGACCGACGCGTTCGGCGGCCAAGCCAGCCGCGTCTCCGAGGCCGAGCTGGGCGCCAGCTTCAAGGTCATCCGCGAAATCATGCAGGCCGAAGCTGCCGCCAAGGCCGAAGCCGCTGCCGGCGAAGGCCGCGCCTACCTGGCCGAGAACGCCAAGCGCGAGGGCGTCACCGTGCTGGCCTCCGGTCTGCAGTACGAAGTGCTGGTGGCGGGCGAGGGCGCCAAGCCGTCGGCCGAGGACCAGGTGCGTACCCATTACCACGGCACCCTGATCGACGGCACCGTGTTCGACAGCTCCTACGAGCGCGGCCAGCCGGCGGAATTCCCGGTCGGCGGGGTGATCCCGGGCTGGGTCGAGGCGCTGCAACTGATGGGCACCGGCAGCAAGTGGCGCCTGCACGTGCCGAGCGAGCTGGCCTACGGCGCCCAGGGCGTCGGCAGCATCCCGCCGCACAGCGTGCTGGTGTTCGATGTCGAGCTGCTCGATATCCTGTAAGGCATCGCGGTATCGGTGCGCACAGCGCACCCTACCTAACGAAAACGGGGCGCCCGATCAAAAGGGCGCCCCGTTTCGTAGGGTGCGCCGTGCGCACCGAATGGCGGTTTTGACTCAGGGCCGCAACGCTCGCGCATAACAGTAGAGGAACAGGCTGCGCACCAGCTCCTTGAGCACTATGGGCTCGCTGGAGCTGAGTTCGTGCAGGTCGAGGTCGCCCTGGTCACGCAACTCGTCCAGCGCCTCTTCTTCGAGCATGGCGCAGACTTCCCCGGTTTCGCGGTTGAGGATGCGCAGGTAGGGATGCGGGCGGTCCAGCCAGGCATCGATCAGGTAGGTCATGGCAGTCTCCTTGGCCGTCTTTACGCAATCGAGAATAATTCCTATTACGTAAATAGCAAGGGTTAATTGCGACCTTTTGTCGTTTGCCCATCGTAGGGTGCGCTGTGCGCACCACTTTCGATAGCCTGAAGAGTCGGTGCGCACGGCGCACCCTGCGGCGGCACTGCTCAGTGTGCGGGTAAGGCCTGCGGCTCGGTATCCGGCTTGGCCAGCAGGCTGTAGACGCAGGGCAGGACGAACAGGGTGAACAGGGTGCCGACGCTCATCCCGGTGGCGATCACCAGGCCGATGTCGAAGCGGCTCACCGCGCCGGCGCCGCTGGCGAGGATCAGCGGCACCATGCCGAACACCATCGCCGCGGTGGTCATCAGCACCGGGCGCAGGCGGATCGCCGCCGCTTCCTCGATGGCCTCGCGCAGCGGCAGGCCCTTCTCATGCCGCAGCTGGTTGGCGAACTCGACGATGAGGATGCCGTGCTTGCTGATCAGACCGATCAGCGTCACCAGGCCGACCTGGGTGTAGATGTTCATGGTCGAGAAGCCGAGGAAGATCGGCACCAGCGCGCCGCAGATCGACAGCGGCACGGTGACCAGGATCACCAGCGGGTCGCGGAAGCTCTCGAACTGCGCGGCCAGCACCAGGAAGATGATCGCCAGGGCCAGGGCGAAGGTGACGAACAGCGCGCTGCCTTCCTGGATGTACTGCCGCGAGGCACCGGCATAATCGAAGCTGTAGCCGCGCGGCGCCTCCTCGCGGGCGATGGCGGTGATGGCGTCGATCGCCTCGCCCTGGCTGACGATGGGCACGCCTTCGATGATCGCCGAGTTGAGTTGCTGGAACTGCTTGAGCTTGGTCGGCCGGGCGCGGTCGCTGAGGCTGATCAGGGTGCCCAGCGGCACCATGGCGCCGCTTTCGCTGCGCACGTGGTAGCTGTCCAGCCAGCCCGGGTTGTCGCGGTAGGCCCGCTCAACCTGGGCGATCACCTTGTAGCTGCGCCCGTCGATGGTGAAGCGGTTGATCTCGCCCTCGCCGAGCAGGCTGGCCAGGGTGGCGCCCAGGTCTTCCATGGACACGCCCATCTGCGCGGCTTTCTCGCGGTCGATGTCGACCACCACTTCCGGCTTGTCGAAGGCCAGGTCGATATTGAGGAAGGCGAACTTGCCCGACTCCAGCGCGCGCGCCTTGATCCGCTCGGTCACCTGCAGCAGCGACTCGTAGTCGTTCGGCGTGTTGATCACGAACTGGAACGGCAGGCCCTCGCCGGTGCCCGGCAGCGACGGCAGGTTGAAGCCGAAGATCTGCAGCCCGGGGATGTGGTCGAGCCGCGCCTGCACCTCCGGAAGGATCTCCATCTGCGTGCGCTCGCGCTCGTTCCAGGGCGTCAGCAGAAAGCCGCCGATGCCCGACTGCACGCCGTCGAAGCCGTTGATCTGGAACGAGGAGTAGTACTCGGGAAAGGTCTTGAAGATCTCCACGAACTGATCGGTGTAGGCGTTGACGTAGTCGAGGTTGGTCGGCTGCGGCGCGTTGGCGAAGAGGAACACGATGCCCTGATCCTCCTCCGGCGCCAGTTCGCTCTCGGTAAAGCTGAGCAGCAGCGGGATCAGCGCCATGACGATCAGGCCGAACACCACCACCACCGGGCGGGTGTCGAGGGTGCCGTGGAGCATCTTCTGATAACGCTGCTTGAGGCGGTCGAAGATCAGATCCAGGCGATGGGCCAGGCCCGAGGGGTTCTCGTCGTGGCGCAGCAGCTTGGCGCACATCATCGGCGACAGGGTCAGGGCGACTATGCCGGAGATGATCACCGCGCCGGCCAGGGTCAGGGCGAACTCCTTGAACAGCGCGCCGGTCAGGCCCTCGAGGAAGCCGATGGGGGCGTACACCGCGGCCAGGGTGATGGTCATCGACACTACCGGCACGGCGATCTCGCGCGCACCCTCGATGGCCGCATCGAACGGCGTCTTGCCCTCCTCGATATGGCGGTGGATGTTCTCTACGACGACTATGGCGTCGTCCACCACCAGGCCGATGGCCAGCACCATGGCCAGCAGGGTCAGCAGGTTGATCGAGTAGCCCATCAGCTGCATGAAGAACAGCACGCCGATCATCGACAGCGGGATGGTGATCACCGGGATCAGCACCGAACGCAGCGCGCCGAGGAACAGGAACACCACGACTATGACGATCAGCACCGCCTCGAACAGGGTCTTGACCACCTCGTCGATGGACGCCTGGATGAACAGGGTGGCGTCGTAGGCGATAGCCACCTCGAGGTTCGGCGGCAGCTGCGCCTCCAGCTCGGGGAGGATGCCGCGCACCTCCTTGATCACCTCCAGCGGGTTGGCGCTCGGCGTGCCCTTGATGGCGATGTACACCGAGGGGATGCCGTCGAACGAGCTGATCGAGTCATAGTTCTCCGCGCCCATTTCCACCCGGGCGATATCGCGCACCAGCACGCGGCTGTCGCCGAGCGTCTTCACCGGGATGGCACCGAAGGCCTCGGCCGACTTCAGGTCGGTGCTGGCGTTGATGCTGGTGACCACGTACTGGCCCTTCACCTCGCCGGCGGCGGAGAGGAAGTTGTACTTGCGCACCGCCTCGTTGAGGTCGCCGGCGCTGACGCCGTAGGCGGCCATCTTCACCGGGTCCAGCCACAGGCGCATGGCGAACACCTGGTTGCCGAGGATCTGCGCCTCGGCCATGCCGGGCAGGGTGGCCAGCTTGGGCTGGATCACCCTGGAGAGGTAGTCGGTGATCTGCGGGTTGGACAGCTCGTCGCTGTAGAAGCTGACGTACATCAGCGCCGAGGCGTCGGCCGCTTCCTTGGACAGCACCGGATCCTCGGCGTCCTGCGGCAGCTGGTTCTTCACCTCGTTGGCCTTGGCCAGCAGTTCGGTGAACAGGCGGTCGGTGTCGGCGCCGATGCGCGCGTAGATGGAGATGGTGGACAGATTCTGCTGGCTCGACGAGGTCATGTAGTCGATGCCTTCGGCGCTGGCCAGGCTCTGCTGCAGCGGCTGGGTGATATAGCCCTGGATGGTCTCGGCGTTGGCCCCGGGGTAGGCGGTGGTCACCGTGATCAGGGCGTTCTCCATCTGCGGGTACTGGCGGATGCTCAGCTTGCCGAAGGCCTGGAAGCCGAGCAGCACGATCAGCAGGCTGACCACTGTGGCCAGCACCGGACGGCGGATAAAAGGATCGGTAAAAGCCATAAGGATTTCCTTGGCTGTTGTCATCGGTAGGAGCCGGCATGCCGGCGAGATCCGGGTTGGGACAGATCGCCAGCAAGCTGGCTCCTACGCGTGTTGACGGGTCAGTTCGCGTCTAGTTGCAGCGCCGGATCTTCGACCAGCTCGACATGGACGCCGTTATCCAGCTTGAGCTGGCCGGCTGTCACCACCTGCTCGCCGGCTTGCAGGCCCTTGAGAATCACCACCTGGCCGGCGCGGCGCTCGCCGGTCTCGACGAAGCGCCGCTCGACCGTCAGCTGCGTCTTGCCCTCGGCATCCTTGACCGGTTGGCCGTCCTCGTCCTGCTGTTCCTGCACCACATACACCGAGTTGCCGTAGAGGGTGTAGGTGATGGCGGTTTCCGGCACCAGGATCTGCGGCTGATCATCCGGCAGCAGCACCTCGAGGTTGGCGAACATGCCCGGCAGCAGCTTCTCCTGCGGGTTGCTCAGGGTGGCGCGCACCTGCAGGTTGCGGGTCTCGTTCTCCACCTTGGGGTTGAGCGCGGCGATCCGGCCCTCGAAGGTCTCGCCCGGGTAGGCGGCCACGCCGACCAGCACGCGCTGGCCGACCTGCAGCAGCGGCGCGCGCTGTTCGGGCAGGAAGAAGTCGACGTGCAGGCGCGACAGGTCCTGCAGGGTGGCGATGGCGGCGCCGGGCGAGAGGTAGTCGCCGGTGTCCACCTGGCGGATGCCGATGGTGCCGGCGAAGGGCGCGAGCACGCGCTTCTTGTCCAGCTGCGCCTTGAGCTGGGCGACCGTCGCCTCGGCCTTGAGCAGCTCGGCGTTGAGGCGGTCGAACTCGCTCTTGGAGATGTTTTGCCGGCTGACCAGGCTGCGGCCGCGCTCGAATTCGACCCGCGCCAGGCTGCGCACCGCCTCGGCGGTGGCCAGGTTGGCGCGTTCCACTTCGCTGTCGAGCTGGATCAGCGGCTGGCCGAGGGCGACCTTCTGCCCGGACTCGAACAGCACTGCGCTGACGATGCCGTCCACCTCGGCCGACAGATCCACGCCCTGATAGGCCTTGAGCGTGCCGATGGCCGGCAGGCGACCCTGCCAGGGCTGCTCTTCGGCACGGCTGGCGGACACCCTGATGGCCGGCGGCGCTGCCGAGAACATCTGGATCTGCTGGTAGATGGAGAGGCCTTTGTAGGCGGCGAGGGCGAGCACCACGACGAGTACCGCGCCGAGCATGATGAGCATGCGACGGAGCAACATATTCCGTTTCCTTGGCAAGCAGGTAGGGCCTGGGAATAGGCAAGAGAGGCACCTTAGTGCCAGAGCCGGGCGCTGTCAAAACCCTGTGGGACGGGTGATTGCAGGGTGCTGGCACTTCCCTGTGCCGCAGTTGGAGAGGTTTCAGGAGCCCAGGCGGCGGGTCACCTCGCCCAGTTGCCCGGACAGGTTGCGCAGGTTGTGGCTGGCGGCCTGGGTGCGCTCGACGTTCTCCTGGTTGGCGCTGGCGATGGCGGTCAGTTCGGTGAGGTTGCGCGAGATGTCCTCGGCCACCGAAGTCTGTTCCTCGGCGGCGGTGGCGATCTGCCGGTTCATGTCGCGGATCGCCTCCACCGCGCCGGTGATGCGCTGCAGCATGGCGCCGGCCTCGGTGACCTGGGTGACGCCCTGGTCGCTGCGCTGCTGGCCGCTCTCGATGGCGCGCACGGCGTTCAGCGCGCCGGTCTGCACGGTATCGATGATCTGGTTGATCTCGGCGGTGGATTCGGCGGTGCGTTGGGCCAGGGTGCGCACTTCGTCGGCGACCACGGCGAAGCCGCGGCCCTGTTCGCCGGCGCGCGCCGCCTCGATGGCGGCATTGAGCGCCAGCAGGTTGGTCTGCTCGGCGATGCCGCGGATCACCTCCAGCACCTTGCCGATGCGCCCGCTGTCGGCCTCCAGGCGGCGGATCACCTCGGCGGTGTTGGCGATCTCGCCGCGCATGTCGGTGATGGTGGCGATGGTCGACTGCATCACCTGGCCGCCCTGGCGCGCCGAATCGTCGGCGTCGTCCGCCGCGTGCGCCGCCTCGGCGGCATGCCGCGCCACCTCCTGGGCGGTGGCGGACATCTGGTGCATGGCGGTGGCGACCTGGTCGGTGCGCTCGAACTGCTCGTTGACCCCCTCGGTCATGCGCGAGGCGATGGCGTTCAGCTCGCCGCTGGCGTTGTCGAGATTGCCGCTGCTCCGGTGCAGGCTCTCGGTGGTGCTGGCGAGAAAGTCGCGCAGGGTGTTGGCGGCTATCGCCAGCATGCCCAGCTCGTCGGCGCGCGAGGTCTCCACGCGCTGGCCGAACTGGCCGTGGCTGAGCTGATCGACGTGGGTGATCAGGTGGCGGATGGGGATGATCAGGTGGCGATTGACCAGCCACAGGCTGAACACCCCGATCACCAGCGCGGCGGCCAGCATCAGCAGGGTGCCGCTGAGGATGGTGCGCTCGGCGCTGGCGTTGATCTGTTCGGCCTGGCTCAGGCTGCGCTGGCGCAGTTGGTCGACCAGCGCGCTCATCTGCTCGCTGGCGGCGCGGTCGATGCCCTTGACCGCGGCATCGCCGGCCTTGGCGTCGGCGCCGGCGGCGACGAAGGCGTCGCGGCCCTTGCGGTAGTTGGCGCCGAGGCTCTGGTGTTCGCTGCGCAGGCGTTCGACCTGGGCCTTCAGCGCCGGCTCGGCGGCGGCGACCTGGATCAGCTGGCCGAGGGTGTCCTGTACCTTGCGCTCCTGCGCCTCGAACTGGCTCCAGTAGCGCTCGAGGTTGGCGCTGTCCTGGCCGCGTAGCAGCACGTTCTTCCATTCCTGCACCTGGATCTTGAACTCGACGTTGGCCGCGTCGATCAGCCGCGAGGCCTCCAGCGGGCCATCGAGCAGGCCGCGGTAGGACTGGATGCCGCCGGAGAGGAAATTGAAGCAGGCCAGCGCGGTGATCAGGATCAGCGCCAGGCTGCCGCCGAGCAGAGCGAGAATCTGTGCACGCAGGGATTTTTGCAGCATGGGAGTCATGCCTCGGAGGTCGAACGTTGGGAAGCCAGCCGGAAGCAAGCGCGTGGCGGTGGTGTCGATTTCCCTATCGCTCAGCTGCTCCGCCGCCGGGAGCAGGTGGCTGAAGTATAGGTCGGCCACGCAGTCGCGGCCCTTTGCAGGTTATGACGTCTTGATGACGTTTAGATGACAGTTGCGCGTCTGTTTGCCGTTGCTCGCGCGGAGGCGGGGGAGGCGTTTCGCCTTGCGGGGCTCGCGGTGCCCCAACCGCTGGCGCGGATGGCCCGGATGCCATCCGGGACGCGGTACGCCCGCGTCCCGGGTCGACCCCAGGGCGTCAGGCCAGGCGCAGGTGGTTGTCCCACAGCCCGGCCGGCAATTCCAGCGCCTGGGCATTGATGCGCTCGCCGCGGCAGTCGTACAGGCGGCAGCGGCCCTGGCCGGAGCTGACCACGAAGCCCTCGGCCAGCGCGCCGACCCCGGCGCAGTCGGCCAGCGGCACGTCCAGGCGCAGCGCGGCGCTGTCCAGGTCCCAGATGAAGAAGCGGTTGCCGCGCGGGGCGGTCAGCGCCAGCAGGCGCAGCTCGCTGTGGATCGCCACGCTGGCGCTGTACTGGTGCATCGCCAGGCGCTGCGCCTCGCCCAGGGGGAAGGGCTGGAAGGCCTGGCCGGGGCGTTTGATCGCCAGCAGCGGCGCCGCATCCTGACTATCGCCCATATATTGCTGGCCGCTGACCACGGTGCCGTCGCTGGCCACCGCCAGGTGGCGCACGCTGTTCTGCCGATCGGCCAGGCGTTCGCGGCTGACCAGGCTGCCGTCGCGGCGCATCAGCACCAGGCTGGCGTCCATGGCGTCGAGGTTCATCTCCACCCGGCTTTCGGCTTCGGTGCGGATGCCGCCGTTGGCCACCACCAGGGTTTCGCCGTCGGGCATCCACAGCAGTTGGTGCGGGCCGACGCCGTGAGTCGGGTGCTCGCCATTGCGTTCAAGTCGGTTGCCGATCAGGCGGTAGACCCCGAGTACGCCGCGGCCGGGCTCGGTGGTGTCGTTCTCGGTGGTGTACAGCCAGTCGCCGCCCTGGTGGAACACCGCGTGGCCGTTGAAGTGACGGCCGGCCGGCGTGGTCAGGGTCTGCAGCAGGCGACCGTCGCGGGTGTCGATCAGGTAGCTGGCGGTGCTCGGCCGGCGGCCGACGAACAGCGCCAGCGGCAGGCTGGGGTGCGGCACCACGTCGTGGCAGCGCTCGCTGACCTGGGTGGCGAAGGCACGCTCGCCGTCCAGGCGGTAGCCGACGGCGTAGTGGCGGCCGTCGCCGTCGTCGCGGGCAGACAGCAGCAGCGGCTGGCCATTCGGGCCGAACAGGGTCCAGCCGGCGAAGGCGCCGGTCGCGGCGCCGACGCCGAGCAGGGCGCCCAGGCCGAGCAGGGTTCTGCGTTGCATGTCAGTCCCCGTCGTGGGCGTTGAAGCCGATCTGCACGCCGAGGGCCTTGGCCAGCTCGCCTTCCTGCAGGCGGTGCAGGCGACCGAGGCTGTCGTACAGCTCGTTCAGGCTGGTGCGGCCGGCTTCGTCGGCGAGCAGCTCGCCCAGCGGCTGCTCCAGCGCCGCCAGACGCTGGCGGGTGTCCTGATAGGCGGCGTCGATGCGGCCGACCAGCTCGGCCTGGTCGCTGCCGAGCAGCGACTGCAGGCCGTCCTTGTTGCTGCCGTGCCACAGCTGTTCGGCCGTGGCCAGTGCGGCGCCGAGGTTGGCCAGGCTGGCGGCGCTGCGCCAGGCTTCGGCCTGGTAGGGCTGGGGGATGCCCTTGCTCTGCCGGCCCATGGGCGCGCCGAGCTTCTTCTTCAGGCCGTCGAGGGCACCGACCTGCACGCGTAGCAGCTCGGCAATGGCCTCGTTGGCGTCGGCATAACGTTCGTTGGGGAATTTCTTCAGCTGCGCGGCCATGCCCTGTTCGGCCTGCCACTCGCCGAGAATCTCGCCGGCCAGCGCCTGCTGGTGGTTGCCGATGGCCTGCAGCAGCGGACAGTAGCGGGCCTTCTGTTCGGCCTGGCCGAGGTCGAGGCCGGGGTCGAACAGCAGGTATTCGTAGGCACTCAGGCCCTGCACCACCACGCTGGCGCTTTCCACGTCGGCCTGGCTCAGTTGCGGCTTGTTCTTGAGCAGGGTCTCGACCTGGCGCTGCACCAGGTTCTTCTTGTCCGGCCAGAACTGGATCTGCCAGGCGCGGTTGCCTTCGGCCAGCGGTCCGACCAGCAGCGGTTGCAGGCCGGCCCAGGCGCTCTGCGCGCCGAGGAAGGCCTGGCGCGCGCCCGGCAGGTCGGCATCGCCGGCGCAGAAGGCGGCGGCGCTGGCGGCCAGTTGGCGGTCGGCCTCCTGCCAGCTGTTGTAGGCCGGCAGCAGCACACCGTCGGCCAGCGCCGCGGCGACCTTGGCATTGGGCTCCTGCTGGCCGCAGCCAACCAGGGCCAGGCCGAGCAGAGAAGCGATCAGGCTCTTGTGCAGCATCTCGGGCTCCTTATAGGGAATTGAGAAAGGCGAGCAGCGCGGCGCGCTGCTCGGCGTCGAAGCTGAGCACCTGCTGCTTGGCCGCCTCGGCCTCGCCGCCGTGCCAGAGGATGGCTTCCAGCAGGTTGCGCGCGCGGCCGTCGTGGAGGAATTGGCTGTGGCCATTGACCGTCTGGGTCAGGCCGATCCCCCACAGCGGCGGGGTGCGCCATTCGCGGCCGCTGGCGAGAAACTCCTCGCGGCCATCGGCCAGGCCCTCGCCCATGTCGTGCAGCAGCAGGTCGGTATAGGGACGGATCGTCTGGCTGGCCAATTCAGGCTCGGCGGCATCGGCCGCGGTGGTGAAGCTCGGCGTGTGGCACTGCTGGCAGCCGGCCTGGTGGAACAGGTTCTTGCCCGCGAGCACGGCGGGCGAATCGACGTCGCGGCGCGCCGGCACGCCGAGGTTGCGGCTGTAGAACAGCACGCTGGCGAGAATGTTGTCGCTGACCTCCGGCTCGCCGCCGTGGGGCGCGGCGAGGCAGTCGGCCTGCACGGCGCTGCAGTTGTCCTGGGCGACCAGCGCGCTGGTCAGGCCCATGTCGCCCGCGAAGGCCTCGGCATTCTGCTGATTCAGGTTCGGCTGGCCGGCTTTCCAGCCGAAGCGGCCGAGCACGCTGCGCTGCAGCTGGCGATCCCAGACCCGGTTGGGGCGGCCGGAGATGCCGTCGCCGTCCGCATCCTCGGGGTCGGCATTGGCCAGGATATCCGCCTCGGCGATGGCTTCGAGCAGGCCCAGGCCGATCATCGGCGGTGCCACGCGCGCGGAGAAACGGGTGTCCGGGTGCAGGGCGCCATAGCCGAGCTGGCTGATCTGCAGCTCGGGCTGGCGCAGCTCCACTAGGGTGCCGTCGGCGAAGGTCACCGGCACGCTGGTGTAGCTCAGGCGTACCTTGCCTTCGGGCGCCACGCCGGGGTTGGCCATGTCCTGCAGCTGGCTGCCATAGGTCGGCTCGGGAATCACCCCAAGACGCTCGATCAGCTCGGCCTGCGCCGCATCGTGGGGCAGCGACAGGCGTACCAGCAGCGAGGCGGCGCTGGTGGCACCGGCGGCCGGGGGATGGCCGCGACCGTCCTTGATATGGCAGTTCTGGCAGGCGTTGGTGTTGAACAGCGGGCCGAGACCATCGCGAGCGGTGGTGGTGGCCGGCGCCACGACCCAGGGGTTGCGGAAGAAACTGTTGCCGACGGCGAAGTCCAGACGGCGACTGGGCGCCAGGTTGGCCGCGGGCATGGAGAAGGCATTGTGGTCGTACTGGCGCACGCTGGCGGCGCCGGCCGAGAGCGCCTCGCCGGGTTCGGCGGCGGTGAAGCGCGGTTGCTGATCGCAGGCGGCCAGGGCGAGGGCCAGCAGGGGCAGCAAAGGGCGCGGGAACGACAGCATCGAAGAGTCCGGAGCGTGAAACGGGAGGGGGCTAAGCTTAGCAGGCTAACGGAGCTTAAATAAGATGGATTTGCGTTGTCTTTACAGCTTGGCCGAGGCGGTGGGGGAGGGGATGGGTTGACGGAGCGTAGCCCGGATGCAATCCGGGAAATCCTGGCCCGGCTATCCCCGGATTGCATCCGGGCTACGGTCTGTTTGGGAGAGGGGGATCGGCAGGGGCGGCCGTTTGCCCTCTCCCGCCCTTCGGCACCCTCTCCCGCAAGCGGGAGAGGGTTATCGGAAGGCCGCGAAGCGGCCGCTTTTTTAGAACTCGTGATCGGCGGTGTCCGGGTTGAGGTCGCCGATGCCCAGCTTGGCGGCGGCCTGTTCGATGGCGCCGGTCTGCTTGACCAGGGCGGCGATGGCGTCGCGCACCAGTTGCTGGCCCTCGGCGTTATCGGCGGCGATCAGCTGGTCGAAGTGCTGGTCGTTCTTCTCGGCGCTGTCGACCAGGGCCTGCAGCTTGGCCTCGCTGGCCTGCAGATCGGCCTTGAGGGTGGCGTCGGCCTGGGCGTCGATCTTGGCCACCAGTTCGGCCAGGCTCGGGCCGCTCAGGGTGCTGCCGTCGACCTTGCGGTACTCGCCGAGGTAGACGTTGCGGATGCCCTTGCCGTTGTAGAAGTGCGAGTTGTGGGTGTTGTCGCTGAAGCAGTCGTGCTCGTCTTCGGTGGAGCCCGCTTCCAGGGCGACCTTCATGCGCTCGCCGGCCAGCTCGCCGAGGGACAGGCTGCCCATGCCGAACAGCATCTTGCGCAGGCCATTCTCGGCCGAGTCGGCCAGCAGCTCGCTGCGGTAGTTGCCTTCGACGCCGTCTTGCCACTGCTCGACCATGCTGTCCAGGTCGCTGACCAGCAGCTCGGTGGCGGCCTTCAGGTAGGCGCGACGGCGCTCGCCGTTGCCGCCGGTGGCGCCTTCGCCGACCAGGTAGTCGGTGTAGGGACGTGCGCCGGCGCCGGGGTTGGTGCCGTTGAGGTCCTGGCCCCAGAGCAGGAACTCGATGGCGTGGTAGCCGGTGGCGACGTTGGCCTCGGAGCCACCCAGCTCGTTCAGGCTGGCCAGCAACTCGGCGTTGATCTCGCTCGCGTCGATCTTGTCTTCGCCGACCTGGAGCTCGCTGTTGGCGACGATATTGGCCTGCGCGCCGGGGTTGCCCAGGGCGTGCTGGTAGTCGGCGGCGACGTAGTCGATCAGGCCTTCGTCCAGCGGCCAGGCGTTGAGCTGGCCTTCCCAGTCGTCGACCACGGCGTTGCCGAAGCGGAACACCTCGGTCTGCATATAGGGTACGCGCGCGGCCAGCCAGGCCTGCTTGGCGGCGTTCAGCGTGGCTTCGCTGGGGTTGGCCAGCAGGGCGTCGACGGCGCTCTGCAGGGCTTTGCCGGTGCTGGCGGCGTCGCTGAACACGGCCAGGGCCAGATCCGCGTAGTGCTTGACCACGGCCTTGGCCGCCGCCTCGTCGACCTTGGTAGCGGCGACCGGAGCGGCGCTCTCGCTGCTGGCAGCCGGGGCCGCCGCTTGGCTGGCGGGCGCTTGGTCGTCGCCGCAACCGGCGAGGGAAATGGCGATGGCCAGCAGGCTGGCGGAAGCCAGGGGCATACGAATCATGGCGGGGTCCTTTGCATGTGCGGAATGTGGATGGTACGCAGGGGTACCTGGAAAACCGCAACATAATGCAAATGTTTCGCATTATGTGTAAAGGCCATTATGCGTCGCCGTGCGGGATATCGCTGCCGCCGGGCGCCGCTGCCGCTAGAATGCCGACACCGATTCGCAGTTCTGCATGGAGAAAACTGCATGAGCCTGACCGCCGTGATCCTGATCGTCGTCCTCGTCCTGCTCGGCGCCTACGCGGTGTCGCTGTACAACGGCCTGGTGCGCCTCAAGCATGGGGTGAGCAAGGCCTGGTCGAACATCGACGTGCTGCTCAAGCAGCGCCACGACGAGCTGCCCAAGCTGGTGGAGACCTGCAAGCAGTACATGCAGTACGAGGGCGCCACCCTGGAGCGGGTGATCGCCGCGCGCAGCGCCGTGGCCAGCGCCCGCGAACAGCACGACGTCGGCGCCCTGGGCAAGGCCGAAAGCGGCCTGCGCGCCGGCCTCGGCCAGCTCTTCGCACTGGCCGAGAACTACCCGGAACTCAAGGCCAACGACAGCTTCCAGCACCTGCAGCAGCGCATCAGCGGCCTGGAGAACGGCATCGCCGACCGTCGTGAGCTGTATAACGAAGCGGTCAACCTCAACAACGTGCGCATCGAGCAGTTTCCCGATGTGATCCTGGCCCGCCTGTTCGCGTTCCAGTCCGCCGAACTGCTGGTGTTCAGCGAAGCGGAGAAGGCCGACGTCGACCTCAAATCGCTGTTCGGCTAAGGCAATGGAAGGCGATATCGGCGGTCTGCTGATCGCCCTGGGGTTCAGCCTGGGCGCCTGCCTGGGCGGTGGCTGGTGGTGTCTGCGGCGCTGGTCGCAGGCGCGTCACCTGCTGGATACGCCGACCTCGAAGATCCGCTCGGCGGCGCAGGGCTATGTCGAGCTCTACGGCGTGCTGGAGGAACTGCCCGAGGCCAGCGTGCGCGGCCCGCTGACCGGTAAGCCCTGCCTGTGGTGGCGCTTTCGCATCGAGGAATACAAATCCAGCGGCAAGAAGCGCAGCTGGCGGGTGATCGAGAGCGGTAGCAGCGATGCCTGGCTGCGCCTGGTCGACGGTACCGGCGAATGCCTGATCGACCCGCGCGGCGCCGAGGTGCGCCCGCTGGTGCGCGAGGTCTGGCAGGGCAGCCTGCGTCATCCGCTGGGGCCGGCGAAGACCGGGTTGCTGGGCTTTCTCAGCAGCGGCAGGCGTTACCGCTACTGCGAGGAGCGTTTTCACGTCGGCCAGCCGCTCTATGCCATCGGCGATTTCCGCACCAGCGGCGGCGGCCAGCAGGGCCTCGACCTGCACGGCGCGCAGGGCCAGGTGATCCGCGAGTGGAAGGGCGACTACGCCGGGCTGCTACGGCGTTTCGACGGCGACGGCAACGGCGAGCTGGACGAGCGCGAGTGGGGCCGCGTGCGCCTGGCCGCGCAGCTGGAGGCGGAGCAGCGGCACCGGCGCAGCAGCGCCGAGCCCGCGCGGCACAAGATGGCCAAGCCGGGCGAGGCGCGCCCCTTTATCCTTGCCAATGCCGGCGAAGACGAGTTGGCCCGCGGTTTCTACTGGCAGGCCGCGGCCGGCGCGCTGCTGTGCCTGGTAGGTGCCCTGGCCAGCGCCTGGCTGTTGGGTGTGCGCAATTTCTGACGCGGGGCGTGGTGGAAAACGCTTCGCGGTTTTCCACCCTACAGGCTGGTGCGCACAGCGCACCCTACGGGAGAGGCGGCGAGCCTGTTAGGCGGGCTGTCCGTTTAGAGCGTGGCGGGGTTGCCGGCGGCGGCACTGAGGCGGCGGGCCTGTTTGAGGAACAGGGTCAGTTCGCGTGCCGACAGCGGCTTGCTGTACAGGTAGCCCTGACCCTCGTGGCAGCCCTGGGCAATGATGTAGGCTTCCTGCTCGGCGGTCTCCACGCCCTCGGCGATCACCTGCATGCCCAGGCTCTTGCCGAGCTGGATGATGGCGCGAACGATGGTGGCGTCGTCCTCGTCTTCCAGCAGGTCCTGAACGAAGCTCTTGTCGATCTTGATCTTGTCCAGTGGCAGGCTCTTCAGATAACTCAGCGAGGAGTAGCCGGTGCCGAAGTCGTCGATGGCGATCAGCGCGCCGGAGCGGCGCAGGCTGAGCAGGTGCTGGGCGGCAGTGCTGATGTCTTCCATCAGGCCGGTCTCGGTGACTTCCAGCTCCAGGCTCTTGGCCGGCAGGCGGTAGACCTGCATCAGGTTGTTGACCACCCGTGGCAGTTCGGCGTGGTGCAGTTGCACGGTGGACAGGTTGATGGCCATGCGCAGGTCGTTGAAGCCCTGGTCGTGCCACTCGCGCAACTGGCGGCAGGTCTGGTCGAGAATCCATTCGCCGATGGGGATGATGGTGCCGTTCTGTTCGGCCAGGGGGATGAACAGATCCGGCGGGACGAAACCGTGTTGCGGGTGCTGCCAGCGCAGCAGCGCCTCGACGCCCACCACCCGGTGGTCGCGGTAGTCCACCTGCGGCTGGTAGACCAGGTGCAGCTGGTTCTGCGCCAGCGCCTCGCGCAGGTCCTTCTCCAACTCGCGGCGGCGGCGCATCTCGCTGTCGACGCTGGCGATATAGAACTGGTAGCGGTTGCGCGAGCGGCTCTTGGCCAGGGTCATGGTCTGCTCGGCTTTCTGCAGCAGCTTCTCGGTGCTGTCGCCGTCTTCGGGAAACAGGGTGATGCCGATGGTGGCGCGCAGGTGTACTTCCTGCTGGTCGAGGAGGAATGGCTGCTCCAGGTCGTCGAGCACGCTCTGCGCCAGTTCGGCGGCCTCGTAGGGCTGTTCGATATCGGCCTGCACCAGGGCGAACTGGTCGCCGCCGAGGCGGGCCAGGGCGCCGAGGCGGCCACTGTGGCTGCGCAGGCGGTCGGACAGGGCCAGCAGCAGCTGGTCGCCGCTCTGGTAACTGAACTGCTCGTTGATGCCCTTGAAGTCGTCCAGGCCGACGCACAGCACGGCGACGCGACGTTGCAGGCGGCCGGCGTCCTCGAGAATCTGGTCGAGCTGCTGTTGCAGCTGCTGGCGATTGGGCAGGCCGGTGAGGAAGTCGTACTGGGCCATGCGCAGCAGGCTGTTCTCCGCCTCGCGACGCAGGTGGGTGTTGCGCTCGATGGAGGCCAGCAGCTGGTTGGCGGTGTTGATCCACAGGCCCAGCTCGTTCTTCTCGTTGCCCTTGAGCATGGGCAGCTTGTGTTCGCTGGGGCGGTCGGGGTTGATGTGGGTCAGGTGCTCGATGATCTTCGACAGTGGCTTGGTCAGCAGCCAGTGGTAGACCAGGTACAGCACCAGGCCCATGGCCAGGGCGCGCAGCACGCCGGAGATGAAGATCACCACCGAGTTGGTGACGAAGCTCTCGCCGTAGGGCGCGGTGTCCAGGGTGATGTTGAGGTCGCCGTAGTATTCGCTGTAGGGGCCGCGGCCGACCAGCTTGGTGGCGAAGTGCTGCTCCTGGCTAAGGATGGGGTCAGTCATCCAGCGCGTCGGCAACTGGGTCAGCTCGCGGGACTTCTCTGCCAGCATGGGTTCGTTGGGATGGCCGATACTGGCGTAGCGCACCGACTCGTGCTGGAACAGGCCCTCGATGACCTGCATGCCCATCTCGCGATCCAGGCTGTACACCGCCTGGGTCGAGGGGTCGCGGAACATGCCGAGGATGCGCTGGGCATCGTTGGCCACCGCCTGGCGGGTCTTGTAGGCGTCGAAGACGATCTGCGCGCAGCTCAACACCACCCCGACAGCCAGCGCCGAGAGCAGCACCACGCGGAGCAACTTGAGTGACAGGCTGTTCTTCAATTCCAGCTTCAAAGGCGATTCCTTGTTCTGTGCGCCCAGCGTCAGTCAGACCAGAGTATTGGCAATCTCGCCCTGGCCGTCAAAGGGCCATCACGCGGGCCAGCAGTTTTCCGCGACGGCGCGTCGCCAATCGGCGTTGCGGGCCTCTGGCACTGTGTCGGTGCGCCGGCTGCGGACTTGAGCGCCGTTCGCCGCGGCGAAAACGAAAAACCCGGCCGAGGCCGGGTTTTTGCGTTACGGGGCTTGAATTCAGGCCGCGTAGTTCTGGGCGACGAAGTCCCAGTTGACCAGGTTCCAGAACGCCTCGACGTACTTCGGACGCAGGTTGCGGTAGTCGATGTAGTAGGCGTGTTCCCAGACGTCGCAGGTCAGCAGCGGGGTGTCGCCGCTGGTCAGCGGGCAGCCGGCGCCGATGGTGCTGGCCAGGGCCAGGGAACCGTCGGCCTTCTTCACCAGCCAGCCCCAGCCGGAACCGAAGGTGCCGATGGAAACCTTGCTGAACTCTTCCTTGAACTTGTCGAAGGAACCGAAGGCGGCGTTGATGGCGTCGGCCAGGGCGCCGGTCGGCTGACCGCCGCCGTTGGGCGACAGGCAGTTCCAGTAGAAGGTGTGGTTCCAGATCTGTGCGGCGTTGTTGAAGATGCCGCCCGAGGAGGTCTTGACGATCTCTTCCAGGGTCTTGCCTTCGAACTCGGTGCCCGGCACCAGGTTGTTCAGGTTCACCACGTAGGTGTTGTGGTGCTTGCCGTGGTGGTATTCCAGGGTCTCGGCGGAAATGTGCGGCTCGAGGGCGTTCTTTTCGTAAGGCAGCGGCGGCAATTCGAAAGCCATGGTCTATCTCCTACTCAGGTCGTGTGCGGTATGCGCATGGGCCGATCACGGGCGGCCGGAACAGCAGGCGCGGGAGGCCTGCAAGCGGCGGGAATTTCCACTCCTTGCGCCGCAGACCGGGGATCATAGCACCGCCCCCCGGGCATAACCACGCAGCAACTGTGTGGAAAAGCCGATGCCAGGGCCCTGTGCCCGTCAGCATTCGTCCCGGATTGCATCCGGGCTACTCGCCTGTAGGAGCGAATTCATTCGTGAAATTCGCGGCACAATCGCGAATAAATTCGCTCCTACACAAGCACCTAGGCTGGGTTGAGCCTGGCGATACCCAGGTAACGGCTGGTGGACAAGGCTTCGCCATATCCACCCTACAGCGCGCCGGCTTTCTTCCAGGCCAGGTAGTTGCTGACCAGCTCGGGGCCCAGCTCGCCGGGGCGGGCGTCGAGCACCGGCACGTCGTGGGCGGCCAGGCGTTCGTGCAAATCGGCGCGGGCGTTGAGGTAGTCCAGGGTGCCGCAGTAGGCCAGGGCCTGCTCGAACTGCTGCACCGGCTCCAGGCGCAGGCGGTCGAGCACTTCCTCGCGCAGGCTGGCGATCAGCACGCGGTGCTGGCGCGACAGGCGCTTGACCGCGGCGAGCAGCTCCTGGTCGTCCTCGTCGCGCAGGTTGGTCACCAGCACCACCAGGGCGCGGCGGCGCTGGCGGGCGAGCAGGGCGTCGGCGGCGGCGGCGAAATCGGCCGGCTGCTGGCTGGCGTGCAGGTCGTAGACGGCATTGAGCAGCACGTTGAGCTGGGCCGGGCCCTTGACCGGCGCCAGATAGCGCGGCTGGCCGCCGGCGAAGGTGGCCAGGCCCACTGCGTCGCCCTGGCGCAGCGCCACGTAGCTGAGCAGCAGGCAGGCGTTGAGGGCGTGGTCGAAGTGCGACAGCTCGTCGTCCTGGCTGCGCATGCGCCGGCCGCAGTCGAGCAGGAAGACGATCTGCTGGTCGCGCTCGTCCTGGTATTCGCGGGCAATCGGCGTGCGCTTGCGCGCGGTCGCCTTCCAGTCGATCTGGCGCAGGCTGTCGCCGTCGCGGAATTCGCGCAGCTGGTGGAACTCCAGGCCGAGGCCGCGACGCGGGCGCTGGCGTACGCCGAGCTGGCTGAGCCAGTCGTCCACCGCTTTGAGCTGGGCGCCGTAGAGGCGGGCGAAATCGGGGTAGACGCGGCTCTCGCCGGGCAACGCCAGCAGGCACCTGGCCTGCCACAGGCGCAGCGGGCTGGGCAGCGTCAGCTCGCAGCGCTGGAAGTGGAAATGCCCGCGTACCAGCGGCTTGAGCCGGTAGGCGAAGCGCGTCTGCTGGCCGGGGCGCAGGGCGATGCGCTGCGGCAGGTGTTCGAAGGCCATGCCCGCCGGCACATGGTCGAACGCCTCGATCTCCAGGCCCTGGGGGTAATAGTGGTGGGCGGTCAGTTGCACCTCGCTCCAGCGCCCCAGCGGCAGGTTGCCCGGCAGCGCGCGCTCGAGGCGCGGCGAGGGCAAGCGGCTCAGACACAGGGCATCGACCGCGGCGACCAGCAGCAGGGCCAGCAGCAGGCCCCAGGCCAGCGGCATCAGGCTGGCGGCCAGGCGCACGCCGAGCAGGGGCAGGGCGCCGAGCAGCACGGCGACGGCGAACAGGGCGCCGAGCAGCCCGAGGAGCAGGCGCGAGGGTTTCATAGGCGCGGCGCTGGCACCTGGTCGAGTAGCTGTTGCAGCACCTGGTCCACCGACAGGCCCTCGATGTCCAGTTCCGGCGCCAGGCGCACGCGGTGGCGCAGCACGGCCAGGGCGCAGCCCTTGATGTCGTCGGGCAGGACGAAATCGCCGCCGCGCAGCAGGGCGCGGGCGCGGGCGCCGCGCACCAGGGCGATCGAGGCGCGCGGCCCGGCGCCCATGGCCAGCCCCGGCCAGCTGCGGGTGGCGCGGGCCAGGCGCACGGCGTAGTCGAGCACTTGGTCGTCCAGCGCCAGGTCGCTGGCGATCTTCTGCAGCGCCAGCACGTCCTTGGCCTGCAGCAGGGTGCGCAGCGGGCTGACCTCGAGCATGTCGGCCTTGGCCGAGCGGGTCACCTGGCGCACCATGCTCAGCTCTTCGTCCGGCTCCGGGTAGTCCATGCGCAGCTTGAGCATGAAGCGGTCCAGCTCGGCTTCCGGCAGCGGGTAGGTGCCTTCCTGCTCGATGGGGTTCTGCGTCGCCAGCACCATAAAGGGCTGCGGCACCGCCAGCGCGCGGCCTTCCAGGGTCACCTGGCGTTCCTGCATCACCTCCAGCAGCGCGGCCTGGGTCTTGGCCGGGGCGCGGTTGATCTCGTCGGCCAGCAGCAGGTTGGTGAACACCGGGCCCTTGCGCAGCTTGAACTGCTCGCTGGCGAGGTCGTACACGGCGTGGCCGGTGACGTCGCTGGGCATCAGGTCGGGGGTGAACTGGATGCGCGCGAACTCGCCGCCGAAGCAGCGCGCCAGGGCGCGCACCAGCAGGGTCTTGCCGAGGCCGGGGACGCCTTCGACCAGCACGTGGCCGCCGGCGATCAGCGCGGTGAGCACGTCGTCGATCACCGCGCCCTGGCCGATCACCGCCTTGCGCAGCTCGGCGCGCAGGGCCTGGGCCAGGGCGCTGGCGCGCTGGCGCTGCTGCGCCTGCGGATGGCTCGGGGCGGCGACCGGGGCTTCGCTGGCCGGCAGGTGTTCGGTATCTGGCGTCTGTTCGCTCGTCATAGGGCATTCCTGAGGCTTTGCAGGTGGGCGACCTGGCGGGTGAAGTCGCTGGCGGAGAGGCGTTGCGGCGGCAGCGGGCGCATGGCCTGGCTGATGTCCCTGGCCGGCAGGCGGGTCAGGCGACCGAGCACCTGCCACTGTTCGGCCACGCCGAGCTTGTCGAAACCGGGGTGACGGCGCCGCGCGCGGCGCCTGATGTCCTGCTGCAGGCCTTGCAGCAGGGCCTGCTGGCCGCTGCGGCGGAGGAGGAAGTCGGCGCTGGCGCGCAGGTGCTCTTCCAGCTGGCGGCGGGCGCGGCTGGCGGGGGCGAGCAGCGGGCCGTGGCGCATGCCGAGGTGCCACAGCGCGGCACCGAGCAGCAGCGCCAGCAGCACCAGTGCCAGCGGGAAGTGGCGCAGCAGCAGGCGGGCCAGGTCGTCGCGCTCGGCGCGGTAGAGCAGGGTCACCGCGCTGTCCTGGCCGAGGTACCAGAGCAGCCAGGCGTGGTCGTACTGGTCGATGTTGCGGTTCTGCCAGATCCACGGATCGCTGAGCACGGTGATCAGGCCGTCGCCGTGATACAGCTGCAGCAGGTGGGTGGCGGCATCGCTGTTGGCCCAGGCGTGGGCGCGATTCTGCGCGTCGTAGAGGTGGAAGTCGGTGTCGAAGGCGATATAGGCCGGCGCCTGCTCGTTCTCCAGGTAGAGCTTGGTCAGCTGCGGGTAGGGCTCGCCGTCGCCAGTCTCCTCGTCGTCGGCCGCGTCCTCCTCGTCCAGTTCCTCGCTCATGTATTGCTGGATGCCGAGCAGGTCGAGCAGCAGGTCGCCGCTCTTGCCTTGGTCTTCGTCCCACAGGCGCTCGGCGACGAACAGCAGGTGGCCGCCGTTCGCCGTCCACTGCAGCAGGCGCTCGACCTGGCGCGGGGTCATGTTGCCGCGGTCGGCCAGCAGCATCAGGGTCTGGCCCTGGCTGGGCAGGCCGTCGAGGATTTCCAGGCCGTCGGCGCGGCGCGCGGCGATGCCCTGCCGGCGCAGGAAGTGTTCGGCGGCGAGGTAGGGGCTGCTGGCGACCTCGGGGGCCGGGCCGTGTTCGACCTCGTCTTGGTAGGGTTCGAGTTTGCCCAGCAGGTAGCTGGCGAGCAGGCCCAGGCCCAGCAGCAGGGCCAAGCCCAGGATGAAACCGGCGCGCCGCGTCATGCCGAGCGCTCCTGGCCGAACAGCTCGCGCCAGCCCTGGCACAGGCCCTGGCGCAGCGCCTCGGGCGGCAGGCGATGACCGTAGGCCAGGGCTTGCCAGTGGCCGGTGAGCTGGCGGCTGTAGGCGGCCAGCTCCTGCTGCTGCAGGGCCTCGACCAGTTGCAGCACCTCGCCTTCGGTGTGCGCCTGTTTCAGCGGCAGCCGGTGCTCGTGCAGCAGGCGGCTGAGCAGGGCGCGGTAGAGCAGGCCGAGGGCGGCGCGCGGCTGCTCGGCCCAGAGCCGTTCGGCCGCGCTGGCGACGTCCTCGGGCAGGCTCTCCGGCGCCAGCTCCAGGCCGAACAGCTGATCCGGCGGCTGCTGCCGGCGCCGACTCGGCAGACCCAGGCGCTCGCCGAAGGTCTGCAGCCACTCGCGGTAGCGCCACAGGACGAACACCAGCAGGGCGGCCAGGGCGGCCCACAGCAGCACCTCGAAGACCTGCGCGACTATATCCAGGCTCTTCCACCATTCGCCGAGCTTGAGCAGGTTCTTGAGCATCTCCAGCAGGGCTTCCAGATCCTCGGGATCGGCCTCCTGCGCCGGTTGTTCCTCGCCGAAGCGCCAGCGGGTGACGGTTTCGCGGTGCTCGAACGGCGGCTCGTCGAGCAGCGCCTCGATGCCGGCGCGCGCCGCCTGGCTGCTCAGCGGCTGCTGCTGCAGGCGCGGCGCATCCGGGCCCTGCGGGTCGAACGGCGCGCTGGCCGTCGGCGCCGAGTCGGCCCAGGCGGCGCCGGGCAGTTGGCTCAGCAGCAGGGCGCAGCCGAGCAGCAGGGCGTAGGCGCTGCCGCTCAGGCGCTGGCGCAGGCGGCGGAAGCTCAGCTCGATGTCCCAGGCCTCCAGGGCGGTGCGCCGGTTGAGGTAGAGGCTGAAGCCGCAGGCGACGTAGACCGGCTCCCAGAGGATCAGCAGCAGCACGTAGAGCAGGTTGGACAGGTGCTCCAGCCACAGCCACTGGCCGCTGCTGGCGGCGATCAGGGTCTCCCAGCTCCAGTTCAGTTCGATCTGCTGTGGCAGCAGCAGGTAGAACAGCGCGGCCAGGCCCAGCCACAGGGCGATTTCCAGGTGCATGCCGACCAGGGTCAGCCAGGTGGCGGCGCCGCTGTCGCGCTGGCCGAGGACGATCAGCCGCTGGCTGCGCGCCTGGCCGGCCAGGCCCTCGAGCTGCAGCACCGGCAGGTCGAAGCTGCGCGTCGGGCTCAGCCGGCGCCAGGTCAGGCTGGCCAAGAGCTGCGGCCCGAGCAGGCGCGGCAGGGCGCGCAGGGCCTGCTTCAGCGTCGGCACGTTGCCGAACAGCGCCTGCGACAGGATATACAGCGGCAGCCGCTCGTAGGCCGGCTTGAGCCACCAGAACAGGAAGATCGCCCAGCCCGGGTACTGCCAGAGCAGGGCGCAGAGCAGGGCGAACAGCGGCAGGGTGAGCAGCGCCCAGCTGGCCATCAGCAGGCCGGCGTGGCGGCGGGCGAGCAGCACGCCGAGGTCGATGGCTTCCCAGGCGGTGCGCGGGCGGATGGCGACGCTGGCTTCAGTCAGGCGCATGCTGCCTCCGTCCGGCCAGCAGCAGGTAGCCCAGCACCAGCGCCCACAGCCCGGCGCCGACCGCGTACTTGATGGTCGGGCTGGCGACGGTGGTGGACGACCAGAAGGCCTCGATAAAGGCCGCTAGCAACAGGAACAGGATCACCCCGGCGACCAGTTGCACCGCGGTGCCCGCGGCCAGGCGCAGCGCCTCGCCGCGCGGCAGGCGGCCGGGGGCGAGCAGCGCCCAGCCGAGCTTGAAGCCGGCGGCGCCGGCCAGGGCGATGGCGGTCAGCTCGAAGGCGCCATGGCCGACGACGAAGGACCAGAAGGTCTCGCTGTAGCCGATGCGGGTCAGGTGGCCGGCCACCGCGCCGATCATCAGGCCGTTGAACAACAGGAAGAACAGGCTGCCCAGGCCCAGCAGCAGGCCGCTGGCGAAGGTCTGAAAGGCGATGCCGATGTTGTTCATGATGTAGAAGCCGAACATCACCCAGTCGTCGCCGGCGTCGCGCTCGCCGAAGCGGCCGAGGCGCCGCGCGTCGGGGTCGTACATTTTCTCCATCTCGCCGACCTGCTCGGGGCTGACCAGGCTGTAGATCAGCTCCGGGTAGAGGTAGATCAGGCCGCCCATCAGCGCCAGGCTGCCGAAGAACAGCAGGCTGGCGACGCACACGCTGCGCCATTCGGCGCGCACCAGGCGGGGGAAGCCGCCGAACAGGAAGCGCACCAGCTGGGCGCCGAGGTGGCTGCGGTGGCGATAGAACTGCTGGTGGCCGCGCATCGCCAGTTGCTGCAGCTGCTCGATCAGATGGCCGCTGTAGCCGCGCGCCTCGGCCAGGGCCAGGTGCTGGCACAGCCGCCGATAGTCGGCGGCGAAGCGGCTGCCGGCCTGCGCCTCGGCCTTGCCCCGCTCGAGGGCGTCGAGCTGCGCGGCGAAGGCGTCCCAGTCGGCCTGGTGGCGGCGCTCGAACAGGCTCTGCTTCATGGCGCGCTCCCCAGCAGGCCGCGGGCGATGCCGTTGAGGCGCGCCTCGGCCTGCTCCGCCGGCACCTGCAGCGGCTCGGCGAGCAGGGCGGCCAGTTCGGCGCGGCGCGCGGCCGACAGCTGGGCGCCGCGTTCGGCGAAGCCGAGCAGCGCGCGTTGCTCGGCCAGGCTGAGCGGGAAGGGCGTCGGCAGCGGCTCGGCCTCCGGCAGCTGCGGGCGCGCCGGCGCGGCGTCGCGGTAGACCACCAGGGTGCCGGCGGCGATATCGCCGAGGCGCTTGAACGCCGGATGGTTGAGGCAGCTGAGAATGCCCAGGCTGTAGCCGAACGGCAGGATGTCGACGAAGCGCAGCAGGTTGCGCGTCAGCGAGGCGGCCCAGCCGATGGGCGTGCCGTCGTCGTGCACCACGCGCAGGCCGAGCAACTGCTTGCCGGGCGAACGGCCCTGGTTGAGCACCTCGAACAGCACCATGTACCACCAGGTGACGAGAAACAGCAGGATGGTGCCCAGGCCCATGCCGAACTGACCGAGCAGGCCGAGGACGATGAACATCAGCGCCAGGATCAGCCCGCGGATCGCCAGGTCGATGGCGAACGCCAGGGCGCGCGGCACCAGGCCGGCGGGACGCAATTGCAGGTCGATGCCCTCCGGCGTCTCCACCTGGTAGCGGGTGTCCAGGGGCGGCTGGTGCTGCGGGAGGCTGGCGCTTGAGCGTGAGGGCATCGGCGGACTGCATCAGGGAAAGCCCGATGCTAGCGAGCAGCGGGACACGAACGCAACCGGGCCGATGGCTCGGCCCGGCGCAACGGCTTACTGGGCGGCGGGCAGCACGCCGAAGATGGTGCGGTAGAGCACGCCCATGGCTACGACCATCAGCGGGATGCTCCAGACCAGGCCGATGCCCAGCGGGATGGCGCTGAGGATCACGATCACACCGAGCAGCAGGAACAGGCCGAAGACCTTGAACCAGTGCTGGCTGATGGCCTTGCGCGAGGCCTCCAGCGCCTGCCAGGGCGACAGGCCGCGCTCGACCACCAGCGGAATCGCCAGCAGATAGGCCACCGCCAGGTAGATGCCGGGGAGCAGCAGTAGGAGCATGCCGAGGTAGATCAGCAGCATCATCACCACGGCGGTGATGATCAGCGGCACGGTGCGGCCGAAGTGGCTGAAGATTTCGTTGAAGCTGATCGGCTGGTCGGCGGCGCGGCGGATGCCGACCATGTTGATCCCGGCCATGAAGGGATAGGCCAGGGCGGAAGCGAGCAGCGACACCAGCACCTCGCCGACCACCACCGCGACCAGGTTGTCGCTGAGGGCGCCGAACACGCCGACGATGCCGCCGAGGACGAAGGTAGCGGCCAGCAGCACCAGGTAGAACACCAGGAAGCCGCCGATGATGATGCCCTTGGTGCCTTTGACCTTGGCCCAGGCTTCGCCGATCAGTGCGCCGATGCTGAAGTCGTAGCCGCGGGCCAGCGCTTCTTCGATGCTCGGCACCTGGTCGCCGAGCGGCTGCTGCAGGTCGCTGACGGGGGCGGCATAGGGATTGGGGGTGGTAGCGTCACTCATGGCGGCGTCCTTGTACGTCGAGTGGGAGGGGTGGCACATGCTAGGGGTACTGGCATTTGGCCTACAAGCGGCGCCTGGGCGGGCATGCAGCGGCTGTGCGCTGGTTCATGCTTTGCCGGCGGCGGCGCGCCTGGGCATGAATGATAGACTGCCCGGCCACTGTGCACTGGGGATACGCGCGTGACTTCCAGCATCTTCTGGTACGACTACGAGACCACCGGCATCAATCCGCGCTGCGACCGGCCGCTGCAGGTGGCCGGCATCCGCACCGACGAGGCGCTCAACGAGATCGACGAGCCGTTGAACCTCTACTGTCGGCCCAGCGACGACATCCTGCCGCACCCGGCCGCCTGCCTGGTCACCGGCATCGACCCGCAGCGCCTGCAACAGCTGGGGCTGGACGAGGGCGAGTTCGTCACCCGGGTGCATGCCGCGCTGTCCGTGCCGGGAACCTGCGGCGCCGGTTACAACAGCCTGCGTTTCGACGACGAGGTGACCCGTTACAGCCTCTATCGCAACTTCTTCGACCCCTACGCCCGCGAATGGCAGGGCGGCAACAGCCGCTGGGATCTGATCGACCTGGTGCGCACCGCCTACGCGCTGCGCCCGGAGGGCATCGAGTGGCCGCAGGAAGACGGCCGCGTGAGCCTCAAGCTGGAACGCCTGACCCAGGCCAACGGCATCGACCATGGCCAGGCCCACGACGCGCTGTCCGACGTGCGCGCCACCATCGGTCTGGCGCGCCTGCTGCGCGAGCGCCAGCCGCGGCTGTACGACTTCCTCTACCAGTTGCGCAGCAAGCAGCGGATGCTGGATCAGATCCGTCTGCTGCAGCCGCTGCTGCATGTGTCCGGGCGTTTCTCCGCGGCGCGGCATTACCTGGCGCCGGTGCTGCCGCTGGCCTGGCACCCGCGCAACCGCAACGCGCTGATCGTCTGCGACCTGCAGGCCGACCCGGCGCCCTTGTTGGAGCTGGATGCCGAGACCCTGCGCAGCCGCCTGTACACCCGCCGTGAGGAGCTGGCCGAGGGCGAGGCGCCGGTGCCGCTGAAGCTGCTGCATATCAACCGCTGCCCGGTGGTGGCGCCGCTGTCGGTGCTGCGCGAGCAGGACCGCCAGCGCCTGCAGCTGGACTGGGCGCAGTGCCAGCGCCACGCCGAGGCGCTGCAGGCGGCGCAGGCGCTGTGGCAGGACAAGCTGGCGGCCATCTATCGCGAGGAGGCCTTCGCCGCCAGTGGCGACCCCGAGCAGCAGCTGTACGAGGGTTTTATCGGCGATCGCGACCGCCGCCTGTGCGAGCAGGTGCGCCGTGCCGAGCCCGAGGCGCTGGCCAACCAGGACTGGCCGTTCGACGACGCGCGTCTGCCGGAGTTGCTGTTCCGCTATCGCGCGCGCAACTTTCCGGACAGCCTGTCGCCGGCCGAGCGGCAACGCTGGCAGGAGTTCTGCCGCCAGCGTCTGAGTGCCGCCGAGTTCGGCGCACCCAATACCCTGGGGCAGTTTCGTCAGGCGCTGGAGGAAGTGCGCGGCAACTGCACGCCGAGCCAAGTGCAACTTTTGCAGCAATGGCAGGTGTATGCGGAGAATGTGCAGGCGCGCTACGGCATCAATTAGCCGCGCCGCCGGCAATGGGGTATAGCCCAATTGTGCATGGGCATATCGAGCGGGGTGGCGGCCGGGCGTTGGCCGCGGCCCGTCCGGCAAACTTGTGCGGCGCCGGGCGAGTTGCCGGCAACAATTTTCGCCGGTCATCCCGCGGCAAAATACCGGCAATAAAAAACGCCAGCAGGGCTGGCGTTTTCGGGTATTGCGCGAGGCTTAGCCGAGCAGGGTGGCCCAGCCTTCGACGACGTCGGCGCCCCACTTGGCTTTCCACTCTTTCAGGGTCTTGTGGTTGCCGCCTTTGGTTTCGATCACTTCGCCGCTGTGCGGGTTCTTGTACTGCTTGACCTTGCGCGCGCGCTTGGTGGCAACGGGCTTGCCGGCACGCGGGGCCTTGCCGACCTTGGCTTCCGGGTCGAGCAGGGCAATGATGTCGCGCAGGGACTTCTGATATTCGCCCATCAGGGTGCGCAACTTGCCTTCGAATTCCAGTTCCTTTTTCAGCTTGTCGTCTTGCGACATGTTCTTCAGGCGCTCTTGCAGCTCCTTGATGGCTTCTTCGGTGGCGCGGTATTCATTGATCAGCGACATGGGCAGTACCTTGGCGTGAATAGGTTTATAAAGTGGACAGTGAGGCAATAATAGTCACGCACTTATAACAAGTAAACAGCGCCGGAGAAAATAACTGCGGCGCCCTGCAACCTTTTGTAGCCACGGCCTTTAATTTAAACCGGGTATTTCCACGGTCGTCGAAGTTGCCTGTTTTCCCGCCGTGTGGATATTTCTCCACGCCCTGCCGGGGACTGCCGCGGGCGCCAGTCTGCCCGCGCTACTGCAGTTTCTTCGGCTTGTCGCTAGAATGGCCGACTTTTGCGCCGTCATTGGGGTTTTGTATATGCGCACGTTCAGACTGGTCATCGCCTGCCCGGATCGCGTCGGCATCGTCGCCAAGGTCAGTAGTTTCCTGGCGACCTACAACGGCTGGATCACCGAAGCGAGTCATCATTCCGATACCCAGAGCGGCTGGTTCTTCATGCGCCACGAGATTCGCGCCGATTCCCTGCCGTTCGAGCTGGAGGGCTTCCAGCAGGCCTTCGCGCCGATTGCCCGCGAATTCTCCATGGAGTGGCGCATCACCGACTCGGCGCAGAAGAAGCGTGTGGTGCTGATGGCCAGCCGCGAGTCGCACTGCCTGGCCGACCTGCTGCACCGCTGGCACAGCGACGAGCTCGATTGCGCCATTCCCTGCGTGATCTCCAACCACGACGACCTGCGCAGCATGGTCGAGTGGCACGGCATTCCCTACTTCCATGTGCCGGTCGATGCGCAGGACAAGGCGCCGGCCTTCGCCGAGGTGGAGCGCCTGGTCAAGCAGCACCAGGCCGACGTCATCGTCCTGGCGCGCTACATGCAGATCCTGCCGCCGGCGCTGTGCGCCGAGTACGCGCAGCGGGTGATCAACATTCACCACAGCTTCCTGCCGTCCTTCGTCGGCGCCAAGCCTTACCACCAGGCTTCGCTGCGCGGGGTCAAGCTGATCGGCGCCACCTCGCACTATGTCACCGAGGAGCTGGACGCCGGGCCGATCATCGAGCAGGACGTGGTGCGCGTCACCCACCGCGACGATATCGAGGAAATGGTGCGTCTGGGCAAGGACGTGGAGAAGATGGTGCTGGCGCGTGGGCTACGCTATCACTTGGAAGACCGGGTTCTGGTGCACGACAACAAGACAGTGGTGTTCGACTGATCTTGCGCCGTGGGCCGAACCGATGCTCGCCAGAGGAGATCGCCCATGCTCAAGTCCATCAAGGTGCGGGACTACATGACCCGCCATCTGGTGACCTTCAGGTCGGATACCGATCTGTTCACCGCCATCAACCGCCTGCTGGAGCACCGTATCTCGGCGGCGCCGGTGGTCGATTCCCAGGGCCACCTGATCGGCCTGCTGTCGGAGGGCGACTGCCTGCGCGGCATCCTCTCCGGCGCCTACTACGAGGCCATCGGCGGCAACGTCAACGCCTACATGACCGCCGAGGTCGAGACCATCTCGCCGGAGGCGGACATCATCGAGCTGTCCGAGCGCTTCCTGCGCGGTCGGCGTCGGCGCCTGCCGGTGGTCGAGGACGGTCACCTGATCGGCCAGATCAGCCGCCACGACGTGCTGCGGGCGGTCAAGGAGTTTGCCCAGCATGAGCAGGGCAAGCTGGAAGCCGGTTAGAGGAGGGCATCAGCAGGATGAGCGATCCACTGGACAAGGCGACGTCCAAGGCGCCGCCGACCCTGGGCGAGGGCTGCGTGCGCCGCTACGACCCGGACGCCCTGAGCGAGGACGACGGCGCCGAGTTCGCCGAGGCCGCCGAGCTGTGGCGGCAGTTGCAGGAACAGGCGCCGCCCGAGCCCGAGCGCGAGCCATAAACGACCAAGGGCGCCGCGGCGCCCTTGGTCTCGTTGCGCGTACTCAGATGCGGAAGCTGTCGACCAGTTGCTTGAGGCGCGCGGCCTGTTGCTCCAGGTCGCCGCAGGCGCGCAGGGTGGCCTGCAGGTTCTCCACGCCTTCCTGGTTGAGGGTGTTGATCTCGATGATGTCCATGTTCAGCGACTCGATCACCGAGGTCTGCTCCTCGGTGGCGGTGGCCACCGACTGGTTCATCCCGTCGATCTCGCCGATGCGCGCGGTGACGCTGCCCAGGCGTTCGCCGGCCTGGTTGGCGATCGCCACGCTGTCCTCGCTGTAGCGCTGGCTCTCGGTCATGGTGGTGACCGACTCGCGCGAGCCGACCTGCAGCTCCTCGATCATCTTCTCGATCTCCTGCGCCGACTCCTGGGTGCGGTGCGCCAGGTTGCGCACCTCGTCGGCGACCACGGCGAAGCCGCGCCCGGCCTCGCCGGCGCGGGCGGCCTCGATGGCGGCGTTGAGCGCCAGCAGGTTGGTCTGCTGGGAAATGCTCTTGATCACCTCGAGAATCTGGCCGATGTCCACGGTCTTGCCGTTGAGCATCTCGATCTTGGCGCAGGCGTCGCTGATCTTGTCCGACAGCTCGCTCATCGAGCTGATCGCCTGCTGCACCACCTTGCCGCCGTCCTCGGCCTGATGGCGGGCGTCGGAGGCCTGGGTCGAGGCGTCGGCGGCGTTACGCGCGATCTCCTGGGCGGCGGCGCCCAGTTCGTTGATCGCCGCGGCCACGCTGTTGGTGCGGCTGGCCTGCTCGTCGGAGTTGGCCATCGACGAGTTGGAGGCGCCCACCACCAGCTTGGCCACCTCGTTGACCTGCACGGTGGCCGAGGACACCTCGCGGATCGAGCTGTGGATGCGCTCGACGAACTGGTTGAAGGCGCGCGCCAGGGCGCCGAACTCGTCGTTGGACTGGATCGCCAGGCGCTTGGTCAGGTCGCCCTCGCCCTGGGCGATGTCCTGCATGGCCTTGCCCATGGTGTTCAACGGCTGCATCAGCACGCGGATCAGCACGCCGAGCAGGGCGATGATCAGCACCACGGCGATGACGGTGGCGACTATGGCCGAGGCGCGGAACTCGGTGAGCATCGCGTAGGCCTTGGCCTTGTCGATGGACAGGCCGACGTGCCAGTTGACCGAAGGCAGGCCCTTGACCGGGGTGAAGGTGAGGATGCGGGTGTCGCCGTCTTGTTGCGCCTCGCTGAACTCGCTGGCGATGCGCGGAGTGTTCTGCGGGTAGATGTCCTTGAGGTTCTTCATCACCAGGGTCTTGTCCGGGTGCACCAGGATCTTGCCGTCGGCGCTGACCAAAAAGGCGTAGCCGATGCCGTCGAAGTCCAGGGCGTTGATGATGTCGACCAGGGTCTGCAGGCTGAGGTCGCCGCCGACCACGCCGGCCGGCTTGGCCGGGGTAGCGATGGTGATGATCAGCTCGCTGGTGGCGGCGTCGACGTAGGGCTCGGTGAGGGTGGAGCCGCCGGCGGCCATGGCGTCCTTGTACCAGGGGCGGGTGCGCGGGTCGTAGCCCTCGGGCATGTCGGCGTCCGGGCGCATGGTGAAGTCGCCGTTCTCGGCACCCAGGTAGGTGAAGGCGAACGAGGAGGTCAGCGCCTTCTGCTCCAGCAGCTTGACCACGCGCTCCGGGTTGTTGTCGTTGACGATCGACTGGGCGGCGCTTTCCACCAGGAGGATGCGCCCGGACAGCCAGTTCTGGATGTTGCTGGCGGTCACGTCGCCCATTTCGTGCAGGTAGTTTTCCAGATCCGCACGGATGGCGTTGCGTTGCAGGTAATCGTTGTAGAGGGTGAACAGGGAGAAGGCGACTATCACCACCAGCGATGCTGCGAGCAGGATCTTGTGGCTGAACTGCAGGTTTTTAGTCATGTTGTCTTGCGTCCGGAAGGCTCTGGAACCAGTCTTGTGTTCCACGGGGCGCCAGTGGGGCGGTTCGTGGGGGATTTTGGCGAAGGCAATTCGCCTTTGGTCTGATGCCTATGTCGGCATACCTGCAGTAAAGCTTTAACTCTAGGGATGGCAAAGATGTCTATGAATTCGCAGTTCGTACTGGGCGCCGGCAGCGATGGCCAGCCCGTCGGCCAGCCGTTGCGCCTGGCCAACCGTCACGGCCTGATCGCCGGCGCCACCGGCACCGGCAAGACGGTGACCCTGCAGCGCCTGATCGAGACCTTCAGCGACGCCGGCGTGGCGGTGTTCGCCGCCGACGTCAAGGGCGACCTGTGCGGTCTCGGCGCCGCCGGTGCGCCGCAGGGCAAGGTCGCCGAGCGCATCGCCAGCATGGCCTGGCTGCAGCACCGGCCGCAGGCCTATCCGCTGTGCCTGTGGGACGTGCACGGGCAGAGCGGCCACCCACTGCGCACCACCCTGAGCGAGATGGGCCCGCTGCTGCTCGGCGCCCTGCTGGAACTGACCGACAGCCAGCAGGCGGCGCTCTACGCCGCGTTCAAGGTGGCCGATCGCGAGGGCTTGCTGCTGCTCGATCTGAAGGACCTCAAGGCGCTGCTCGGCCACCTCAAGGACAACCCGCAGGTGCTCGGCGAGGACAGCGCGCTGTTCACCAACACCTCGGCCCAGGCGCTGTTGCGGCGCCTGGCCAGCCTGGAGCAGCAGGGCGCCGAGGCGCTGTTCGGCGAGCCGGCGCTGCAACTCGAGGACCTGCTGCACCCCGATCGCGACGGCCGCGGCCGGGTTCACCTGCTCGACGCCAGCCGCCTGGTGCACGAGGCGCCCAAGGTCTACGCGACCTTCCTGCTGTGGCTGCTGGCCGAGCTGTTCGAGCAACTGCCCGAACGTGGCGACGCCGACAAGCCGGTGCTGGCGCTGTTCTTCGACGAGGCGCACCTGCTCTTTCAGGGCACGCCCAAGGCGCTGCAGGAGCGCCTGGAGCAGGTGGTGCGGCTGATCCGTTCCAAGGGCGTGGGGGTGTACTTCGTCACCCAGTCGCCCAGCGACCTGCCGGACGACGTACTGGCCCAGCTCGGCCTGCGCATCCAGCACGGCCTGCGCGCCTTCACCGCCAAGGAGCAGAAGGCGCTGCGCGCGGTGGCCGACGGCTTCCGCCCCAATCCGGCGTTCGACAGCCTGAGCGTGCTGACCGAACTGGGCATCGGCGAGGCGCTGGTCGGCACCCTGGAGGAAAAGGGCACGCCGGCCATGGTGCAGCGGGTGGCCATCGCCCCGCCGCAGTCGCGCATCGGCCCGCTGCACGAGAGCGAGCGCGCCGCCCTGGTGCGCCAGTCGCCTTTGGCCGGGCGCTACGACAGGCCGATCGACCGCGAATCGGCCTACGAGCTGCTCACCGCCCGCGCCGCCCAGGCCAGCGCCGAGGCGCCGGCCCAGCCGAGCGGACGGCAGAAGGCCGCGGCGCAGCAGGATGGACTCGGGCAGATGGCCGGCGAACTGCTCGGCGGGGCGATGAAGTCGGCGCTGCGCCAGGCGGCCAACCAGCTCGGGCGGCAGCTGGTGCGCGGGCTGATGGGGTCGCTGCTGGGCGGCAAGAAACGTTAGGGAGGTTCTGAAAAGGCCATTTATCGTCACTCCCGCGAAGGCGGGAGCCCAGGTACGACGGAGTATTCCCCTTCGGGCCAGCGCAAGCGCTGTTCAGCGATGAAGCCGCTGTCCCGCCTGCGCGGGAATGACGACTATTTCAGAATTGCCTTAGCAGGCGAGGCTGGGTTGGTAGTTGGTAGGGTGGACATGGCGAAGCCTTGTCCACCGTCGACCGTCGACCGTCGACCGGCTCGCCGGACAAGCCTGGCGGCATGTCCGACCTACGGGAGGCCATTTAATCGTAGGTTGACGTAGGACGTGGCGCTATTCGCTGGCGGCGTCTTTCTTGTCCTGACGTTCTTTCTCGATCTTTTCGATTTCCTTATCGAAGGCCTGGTCGAGCAGGCTGGGTTTCTTGCGCCAGGGCTTGCGGTCGGGATCCGGCTGTGCGGCGTAGGTGATGACTTCCCCGCCGTATACATCCTTGTAACGCTGCGCCTGGCGCTCGAGTTCGGCGCGCAGTTCGTCTTTCGTCACTGGGTTTACCTATATGGTCTGGCGATCGACCCGCATGACGCGTGAAGCACTCCGCTTCACTGCTGCGGTCAGGGATCAATCTAGGGTGCTGCTGATGGTTTTGTCCGGCGAATACTTTGCAAAGTGTCAGGGTTTGCAAGTTTCCCGTTCTTATTCAGTTACTTATGTGTATGTAACTTTTTATAAATGAAGTTGCGCGAGGCAACTTGCGCGCCATTATCGCGAAGTGTCGGCGAATGTCCAGTGCTCAGTTATCGAGCGCCTGGTACTCCAGGCTGAACTGCAGCCGGCAACTTTGCCCCGGCGCCAGCAGTTGCAGGCCCGGGCGCCCCGGCAGGTGGTGGGCGTTGACCGGATGGCTGACCGGCTCGAAACAGAAGAAGTTCTGCTCCTGCGGGCAATACAGCAAGAAGAATTCGGTGCCGTCGGCGTGGCAGAGCAATTGATAGCCGGCCTCCGGTTGAACGATGCGCGCGCTGCCCGGCCAGCCAGTAAAGGCATTGTCCAGCGTCTGCGCCGGCAGGGCGGCAAGTTCGGCGAAGTTCCACGCCGCGGGTAATTCGGCCAGTTGAGTGGACAGTTTGTCGGCGTCGCACAGCCATACTTGCCTGGCTTGCGCTTGCAGGCGGGTATGCGCGGTGCGGGTGATATAGGGATGCAGGCCGAGGCCGTACCAGGTCGGCCGTTCGCCGAGGTGGGTGGCCTGCAGGCGCAGGCTCAGGCGGCCGCCTGCCAGGCGCACCTGCAGGTGGGCGCGGTAGGGGAAGGGCTGCAGGCTGTCCAGTTGCAGGGTGGCGCTGTCGGATGTCGCATCAACCAGTTGCCAGGCTTGCTGCCAGGCGCTGCCGTGGATCGGCAGCGCCTCGTGCGCGCTGTTGGCCGCCAGCGCCTGCCAGCCGTCGGGGCAGGCGAAGCCGCCGCCGCCGATGCGGTTTGACCAGGGCGCCAGCGGGTAGCAGGCCAGCCGCCGCGGGTTGGCGGCGGCCAGCGCCTGCTCGTCGCTGTGCCGCAGCAGCGGCCAGCCGTCGCGCAAACGGGTCCAGTTGACCAGGCTGGCGCCCAGTTCGGGGGCCAGGGTCAGGCGGGTCAGGCTGTCGTGCAGGGTCAGCAAGGTGGTCGGCATCTGGCGCTCCGGTGTCGCTATTGGTCGGGAATTCATAGTGTCATCGTACAACTGCTGGGCTATGATTGCGGCTTAGCCGTCAGCCGAGAGCGCTCCCGCCATGGAAACCCCCAACGCCCAACCCCGCGCCCGCCGCAAGCACCGTAGCCTGGCCCAGGAGTTGGTGGCCGAGCTGTCGCAGCGTATCCGCGACGGCGCGATCAAGCGCGGCGAGAAGCTGCCCACCGAGTCGGCGATCATGGAGGAGCAGGGCGTCAGCCGCACCGTGGTGCGCGAGGCGCTGTCGCGGCTGCAGGCCGCCGGCCTGGTGGAAACCCGCCACGGCATCGGCACCTTCGTGCTCGACACCCCCAGCCCCAGCGGCTTTCGCATCGACCCGGCGACCATCGTCACCCTGCGCGACGTGCTGGCGATCCTGGAATTTCGCATCAGCCTGGAAGTGGAGTCCGCCGGCCTGGCCGCGCAGCGCCGCAACGAGGCGCAACTGAAGGCCATCCGCGAGGCGCTGGACGCGATCAACGAGAGCGCGGCGCACGCCAGCGACGCGGTGTCCTCGGACTTCCAGTTCCACCTGCGCATCGCCGAGGCCACCGGCAACCGCTATTTCACCGACATCATGAGCCACCTGGGCACCAGCATCATTCCGCGCACCCGGGTCAATTCCGCCAGCCTGGCGCGCGACGACCAGGCGCACTACATGGCGCGCCTGGCGCGCGAGCACGAGCAGATCTTCGAGGCCATCGCCCGCCAGGACTCGGAGGCGGCGCGCGCCGCCATGCGCCTGCACCTGACCAACAGCCGCGAGCGCCTGCGCCAGGCTCACGAGGCCGCCGAGGCCGAGGCGCTGCACGGCTGAGCCGTGGCTACGGGCGCCGGCGTCCGTAGGGTGCGCCGTGCGCACCGGTCTGAGCACTGAACTCTCGCTACGCACGACCCGGGCGACCCCGCAACACCCTAGCGGCGGTAGGCCAGCAGCACGATACCGCCGACCACGATCAGCCCGCCGACCACCTGCAGGGCGCCGAGCAGCTGGTCGAGGATCAACCAGCCGAACAGCATCCCGGCCACCGGCTCCATGTTCATCACCGGCGCGTTGCGCGCGATATCCAGGCGCGGCATGCAGATGAACAGCACCGAGAACGCCGTGCCGTAGAGCAGTACCAGGCAGGCCAGGGCCACCCAGCCGACCGCCGCGTCGGGCAGACCCAGGCCGCCGGGCAGGGCGCCGCTGGCGCCGGCCAGGGCCGAGGCGCTGAACACCACCGCCATGGTCAGCATGCTGCGCACCCGCCCGGGCATCGCCGACAGCCGGTGTTCGGTGATCCACAGGGCCACGGCGAACACCGCCGCCGCGGTCAGGCTGAACGACACCCCCTCGATCCAGCGCGCGTCGAGCTGGGCCTGGCCGGCCAGGCGCGCCGGCACGTCCAGCACCAGCACCAGGCCGAACAGGATCAGGCCCATGATCAGCGCCGCGCGGGCGGTCGGCCGCGGGCCGCCGAGGGCCCAGGTGAGCAGCGCCAGGAGAATCGGCGAGAGGTTCACCACCAGCAGCGCCAGGCCCACCGGGATGCGCGCCACCGCCGAATAGATGCAGAAGCTCTGCACCGCGATCAGCAGCCCCAGCACCAGCTGCCAGCCCCAGGTCTGGCGGCTCAGGCGCAGCGAATCGCGTTGCCACAGCACCAGGGCGGCGAGCACCAGCAGGGTCACTCCCGAGCGGCAGAGGATCGCCAGCAGCAGGCCGGCGTCGTGGTCGAAGGCGATGCGCGCGGCGATATGGTTGCCGGCGAAGGAGCAGGCCAGGGTGGCGAGGATCAGCGCGGCGATATGCCGGGGGAACGGGGCGGCGGGCATGGCGGGGCGTTACGTCCTTATAAAGCGAGAGCCGCCAGGCGGCGGCTCGGGGTGAATGGGGCAGGCCCCGCACGCGGGGCGGTGAATCAGAAGGTGCGATCTCGCGAGCTAGAGCCCTACAAGGCAAAAACAGGCGAGGAAGCGGAGTGTACTTTTGTACATGAGCATTCCGAGCCTGTTTTTAACGCAGTAGGGCCGACGCGCAGCAGATCGTAGATCAGAGCACCACGCTGGGCAGCCACAGCGAGATAGCGGGGATATAGGTGACCGCCATCAGCACCGCGAACAGCGCGGCGTAGAACGGCAGCAGCGCTTTCACCGTGTTCTCGATGCTGACCTTGCCGATGGCGGCGCCGACGAACAGCACCGCGCCCACCGGCGGGGTGATCAGGCCGATGCCCAGGTTGACCAGCATGATCATGCCGAAGTGTACCGGGTCGACGCCGAAGGAGGTCACCACCGGCAGCAGGATCGGCGTGAGGATCAGGATCAGCGGCGCCATGTCCATCAGCGTGCCCAGGGCCAGCAGCATGAAGTTGACGCACATCAGGATCACGTAGCGGTTGTCCGAGAAGGTCAGGAACGCCGTGGTGATCTTCGACGGGATCTGCATCAGGGTCATGATGTAGCCGAAGCTGGCGGCGAAGGCGATCAGGATCATCACGATCGACAGGGTGCGCACCGTGCGGTGCAGCATCTTCGGCAGTTCGCTCCACTTGTAGTCGCGGTAGATGAACATGGTCACGAAGAAGGCCCAGACCACCGCCACCGCGGCCGACTCGGTGGCGGTGAACACGCCGCTGAGGATGCCGCCGAGGATGATCACCATGGTCATCAGGCCCCACAGCGCCTCGACGCAGATCTTCAGCGCCTGGCGCAGCGGAATCACCTCGCCCTTGGGGTAGTTGCGCTTGCGCGCGAACAGCAGGCACAGGGTGGCCATGGTGAAGCTGAGCAGCAGGCCCGGGCCGATGCCGGCGACGAACAGCGCGGCGATCGACACCGTGCCGCCGGCGGCCAGCGAGTAGATCACCGAGTTGTGGCTGGGCGGGGTGAGCAGCGCCTGCACCGAGCCGGACACGGTGACCGCGGTGGAGAACTCGCGCGGGTAGCCCTTCTTCTCCATTTCCGGGATCAGCACCGAGCCCACCGAGGCGGTGTCGGCCAGCGAGGAGCCGGAGATGGCGCCGAAGAAGGTCGAGGCGGTGATGTTGACCAGCGACAGGCCGCCGCGGACGAACCCCACCAGCACCCCGGCGAAGGCCACCAGACGGCGGGCCATGCCGCCCTCGGCCATGATCGCGCCGGCCAGGACGAAGAAGGGGATGGCCAGCAGGGAGAATTTGTTGACGCCGCCGGCGATCTGGATCATCACGGCGTGCAGGGGAATCTCGATCCACCAGGCGCCGATCAGGGTGGCCATGCCCAGGGCATAGGCGACCGGGACGCGCAGCAGGATCAGGGCCAGGAAGCTGCCCAACAGGATGACGGCATCCATTACACGGCCTCCTTGGAGTCTTCGGTGCATTCGTAGTCGACGACGCGGCGCTTGTGCTGGTCGCCGTAGAGCAGCTGTTCGAGCACGAACAGCAGGGTGATGAAACCGCCCAGCGGGATCGGCGCGTAGCTGAGGCCGACGCGCAGCCAGGTCAGGGTGCTCAGGTACTGGTTCCAGGTGGCGACGCACAGCTTGTAGCCCCAGATCAGCATGAACAGACTGATGGCGGCCATGGCCAGGCGCACGAACAGGGTGAGAAACGGCTGGGCCGCCGGCGGCAGCCGGTCGCTCAGCACATTGACCGCCATGTGCGCGCAGGCGCGGTAGCTGGCGGCGGCGCCGACGAAGGTGAACAGCACCATCAGCAAGATGGCGATGGGTTCGGGCCAGCCCAGGCCCTGGCCGAGCGCGTAACGGCTGAACACGCCCCAGGGGATGATCGTCGCCATGATCACGATCGCCAGGCCGGCGACGCCGATGCAGGCGCGGTAGATGGCGTCGTTGACGCCCAGAACCAGGTTTTTCATCAGATTTCACCGGTGGCGTCGCGACGGCCCAGGCCGCCGCGACGCGCTTGCGCGAGGGTTACTGGACGGCTTCGATGCGCTGGATCAGCTCGGCGAACTGCGCGCCGTACTTCTCACGAACCGGGGCGGTGGCGTCGTAGAAGGGCTTGGTGTCGACTTCGATGAACTCGACGCCTTCGGCCTTAAGCTTGTCGACGCTGCTGGCGCTCTTCTCGTCCCACAGCTGACGCTCTTCCAGTTGGGCTTCCTTGGCCAGTTTCCTGACCAGTTCCTGTTGTTCCGGAGTCAGCTTGTTCCAGGAGGTCTTGGACATCAGCAACGGCTCGGGGAGGATCAGGTGGTGGGTCTGGGTGTAGTACTTGGCGGCGCGGAAGTGGTTGTGCTCGAGCAGGGTCGGCGGGTTGTTCTCGGCGCCGTCGATCACGCCGCTCTGCAGGGCGCTGAAGATCTCGCCGGTGTCCATGGCGATGCCGTTGGCGCCCATGGCGTTGAGGGTGTCGATGAACAGCGGGTTGCCCATCACGCGGATCTTCATGCCCTTGAGGTCTTCGATGCTGCGCACCGGCTTCTTGGTGTAGAGGCTGCGGCTGCCGCCGTCCATCCAGGCCAGGCCGACCATGTTGAAGTCGGAGTCGGTGATGGCGTCGAGGATTTCCTGGCCGATTTCACCGTCGATGATCTTGCGCATGTGGTCGACATCGCGGAACACGAAGGGCATGTTGAATACGTTGGTGGCCGGTACCACCGGGCCGACCGAGCCGAGGCTGACGCGGGTCAGCTGCACCGCGCCGATCTGGGTCTGCTCGATCACTTCCTTCTCCGAGCCGAGTACGCCGCCGGCGAACATGCGCGACTTGATCTCGCCGTTGGTGGCCGCTTCCAGCTTCTTGCCGAGGTTTTCCATGGCCACCACGGTCGGGTAACCGGCGGGGTGGATCTCGGCGATCTTCAGGGTCACCTCGGCTTGTACGAAGGAGGACAGGCCGAGGGCCAGCGGAAGTGTGGCCAGAAGCAACTTGCGTTTGAGGTTCATGCGGAAATCTCCGTCTTGTTGTTGTTGGTAAGCAGCGGTGCAAACCGGTACCGCGAGCGGCCCGGGGTGGATCGGATTCAGGCCCGGTAGGTTGGCTCCTCGAGCCCGGCGACGCCGGGGTTCAACGCGAACACGCCGCCGGCCAGCGGCTGGTCGGACAGGTCGCCGCCGGGGCGGATCGAGGTGACGAACAGGGTGTCCAGGCGCGGCCCGCCGAAGGCGCACATCGCCGGCTTCTTCACCGGCACGGCGAGCGAGCGGTCCAGGCGGCCGTCGGGGGTGAAACGGTGGATCAGCCCGGCGTCGTTGCCGCAGATCCAGTAGCAGCCGTCGACGTCCACGGCGGCGCCGTCGGGGCGACCGGGATGGGCGTTCATGTCGACGAACAGGCGGCGGTTGTGCGGGGTGCCGCTATCGGTGTCGTAATCGAAGGCCCACACCGCCTGCACCGAAGGGTGCGAGTCGGACAGGTACATCGTGCCGCCGTCCGGGCTGAAGGCCAGACCGTTGGGCACGATGAGGTCGTCGAGGCGTTGTTCCAGCTGGCCGTCGAAGCGGTACAGCGCGCCGACGCGGGCGCCGGCGGCCATGTCCAGCAGCATGCTGCCGGCCCAGAAACGCCCCTGGCGGTCGCAGCGGCCGTCGTTGAAGCGCATCTCGGCGCGGGCGTGTTCGACCGCCGCCAGGCGCTCGGCCTGGAGGCTGCCGTCGGCCTGCGGCTGCAGGTGGAAAATGCCGCTCTGCATGCCGGCCAGCCAGCCGCCGGCGGGATGCAGGGCGATGCAGGCGAGCATTTCCTCGGCCTGCCAGCTCTGGCTGCTGGCGTCGCGCAGGTTCCAGCGATGCAGGCGGGCGGCGGGGATGTCGACCCAGTACAGGGCCTGCTCGGCGGCGTGCCATACCGGGCTTTCGCCGGTGGCGTTGCGCGCATCGAGGATCAGTTCGGCTGGCATGGCAGTTCGTCGCTCGCTGTTGTTCGTCGAGGGCTGCGTGGGGCGTTTCAGTCGTCGCCGAACGGGCCGGCGGCGACGAAGGCGCCACCCTGGTAGATGCGCGCCGGATCGTCGGCGGCCGGCAGCGGTTGCGCTTCCACCTGCTCGCGGAACACCTCCGAGCTGTCCTTGGCCTGGTAGCCCAGGTGCGCGGCTTTGCCGTTGTCCCACCAGATGTCGCGGTTGGCCGACATGCCGTAGACCACGGTATGGCCGACGTTCGCGGCGTAGAGGCTGCGCTCGAGCAGCTGGGTGAGGTCGTCGTAGCTCAGCCAGGTGCTCATCATTCGGCGGTTGGCCGGCTCGGGGAAGGACGAGCCGATACGGATGCTCACGGTCTCGATGCCGTAGCGGTCGAAGTAGAAGCTGGCCATGTCCTCGCCGTAGGACTTGGACAGGCCGTAGTAGCCGTCCGGGCGACGCTGGCAGTGGGCGTCGAGGTGCTCGTCCTGCTTATAGAAGCCGATCACGTGGTTGGAGCTGGCGAACACCACGCGTTTCACCCCGTGCCGGCGCGCCGCTTCGTAGATATGGAACACGCCGCAGATATTGGCGCCGAGGATTTCCTCGAAGGGGCGCTCCACCGACACACCGCCGAAATGCACGATGGCGTCGACGCCTTCCACCAGTTGGTGCACGCCGGCCTTGTCGGCCAGGTCGCAGCGCACCACTTCCTCGTGGGGGCCGGCCGCAGGCGCCATCTCGCCGATGTCGGACAGGCGCAGGATAGTGGCGTAGGGGCGCAGGCGTTCGCGCAGTACCTTGCCCAGGCCGCCGGCGGCGCCGGTGAGCAGCAGGCGATTGAAGGGACGGACGTCGCTGGAGGTGGTGGTCATGGCGGGCCTGGACTCTTGTCGCTTGTTGTTATTGGGTTGTCATACGTTGTCGTATGACTTGAGCCGATTATCAACAGCCCGCAGGGCCGCTGTCAACGCGCAAGCCGGGGAAAATTACGCCTTTTCGTCTGCCTGGTACAGGCGCTTGGGTGCAGGATTACCCCCGTTTTGCCTGTGGCTTTGCGTCGGGTTGAAGGCTCTATTGCGCAGCTTGCACAGCCGTTTGCCAAACGCTCGGGCGACTCGCGTCGCGATCGGGGTGGCGGCTCAGTGCGCGCACCGTTCGTCTCTTTTGACTAGAGTTGTATGACAACGTATCTCGCATGAAGCCGGGCGAGCGCCCTGGGTAAGGTGCCCGGACTTCCGAGGGGCAGAGCATGAGCAGAAAATCTCCCGATTCGCGCGCCGCCGCGCCGACCCTGATCGACGTGGCCAAGGTGGCCGGCGTGTCGCCCATCACCGTGTCGCGCGCCCTGGGCCGTCCCGAGGTGGTCAGCGCGGCCACCCGCCGGCGCGTGCTGGAGGCGGTGCGCGCCACCGGCTACGTGCCCAACCTCGCCGCCGGCGCCCTGGCCTCCAGCCGCAGCCGGCTGGTGGCGATCTTCCTGCCGACCATCGCCAACTCGATCTTCGCCGACACCGTGCAGGCGCTCACCGAACGCCTGGCCGCCGCCGGCTACCAGACCCTGCTGGGCCTGACCGGCTACGACCCGCAGCAGGAAGAGGCGCTGCTCGAAGCCGTGCTCGGGCGGCGCCCGGACGGCATCGTGCTGACCGGCACCGAACACACCCAGGCCAGCCGCCAGCGCCTGGCGCGCGTTGGCATCCCGCTGGTGGAGGCCTGGGATCTGGCGCCGAAGCCGCTGGACATGCTGGTGGGCTTCTCCCACGAAGCGGTGGGCCAGGCGCTGGCGCACTACCTGCTGGGCAAGGGCTACCGCCGCGTATCGGTGGTCAGCCTCGACGACCCGCGCGGCCTGCGCCGCTACCGCAGCCTGGCGCAGACCCTGGCGCAATGGGGCCGCGAGCCGCTGGCGACGCAGATCCTGCCGGCGCCGGCGACCCTGGCGCTGGGGCGCGAGGGGCTGGCCCGGCTACTGCAGGCCGGCCATGCCGGCGAGGTGGTGGTATGCAGCTCCGACACCCTCGCCCAGGGCGTGCTGGCCGAAGCCGCCAGCCGCGGCCTGCGGGTGCCGGAGGATCTGGCGGTGATCGGCTTCGGCGACCTGTCCTGCGCGGCGCACACCCATCCGCCGCTGACCAGCGTACGCATCGACGGCCCGCGCATCGGCCGCGCCATCGCCGAAGCCCTGCTGGCACGCATCGCCGAACCGGCGCTGGCACGCCAGCCGTTGCGCCTGGATGTGGGGTTCGAGGTGATCGAGCGGGGCAGTGGGTGAGGGGGCGGGCGAGGGGCGGTCGATGCTGCTCCCAATTGGCCCCGCGGCGCCCCAGGTTATCTGGCGGGCGACTCGCTCGGGGCCAGCTTCCGCAATATGGCCACGATATGCAGGGGCTGCATGCCGCGAAGGATTACGTTTGATCGGGATCGCTTTCGCGCCGGAGAAACATCTTTACGCCCGGTACCCCGGGGACTGCCAGGTAACCCGGGATCACGAAGACTTCTCCCTCGAACCCCGCGCAGGGGTGAATGGCGACAGTCGTCCAAGAGCGGACTGCCCGTGTCCTAAATCCAGCGTCTCACGCGAGTGCAATACTGCGCGAAGTCGTTTCCGAACAGTCTGGCGAGGGCCCGCTCCTCCGGCCCGATCTGGAAGCGGTTCATGTACAGCACGAAGCCTAGTACACCCAACAGTGCGAGCGGCCAGGCGAGAAAGATCGACCAGGCGACCAAGGCGGTGGCAAAGCCCAGGTACATGGGGTTGCGCGTATAGCGGTAGACGCCCGAGCTGACTAGTGCCGAAGCCGTTTCCGGCTTCAGCGGGTTGACTGTGGTGCGGGCATAGCGGAAGGACAATACGCCTGCCAGGCAGATGATGGTGCCTATCAGTAATACCGCCAGCGCAAGGCCGATACGCCATTCGATGGCCAGCCCCAGAGCGCCAGGCAGATAGCGGGCGGCGAGCCACATCAATAGACCGAACAGGGTGGCGACCAGGGGCGGCGGAATGCGATTTTCCAGTATGCCCATAGCATCACTTCTCGACTTTGGTGATTTCGTTGCTTACCAACTGGCGCAGCGGCTCGATGCCGAATTTGTCCAGAGGCCGGCCGTTGACGAAGAATGTCGGGGTGCCTCGGATACCCACCGCCTTCACATCCTGCATATCCAGCTTAAGAACCGCATCGACGGCAGGCGTGTACATATCTGCGCGGGCCTTTTCCACATCCAGTCCGACCCGCTCAGCGGCGGTCCAGGCTTCCTTCACTTCTGGATCGTCATGCCAACCCGGTTGAACTTCAAGCACGGCATCCATAACTTGCTCGTAGAGGTTCTGCTTGCGCGACGCTTCCAGCAGACGCGCCACTTCTTCAGAGCCTTGATGGAACAGCACATAGCGCAGCACCAGGCGCACATTGTCCGGGTTCTCGGCGAGAATCTTCTTCACATGCGGATAGAAGGCGCGGCAAGCCTCACAAGAGGGATCGAAGAACTCGACGATGGTGACCGGCGCCCGCTCTGAGCCGAAGATCGGCGAGTGGAAACGAACCAGGTTCGCCTCACTGGCCGTCGCCTGCTGGGCTGGGGACTGCGCCTGAGTACGCTGCTCAGCGGGAGCCGGCGATGATGGGGAGTACAGGTAAGCGGCTGCAGCGAAGGCGATCAAGATCACGACGCTGATGATCAGCACCAGGGTGCGGCGGTTCATGGGGTGGTTCTCCGGCGAATGATAACGAGCAGAATGACGATCAGAGCGAAGGCGAACAGCGCCAGCCCCGGCAGCGGTATGCCGCCGAAGATGGTCATGCCGTCGCCCGAGCAAGACGGCCCTGTGGCCGTGCATGGCTGTATCGGCTGGGGGATCAGGCCGACGTAGAGCAGTACATGCGCGAATGCCAGCAACGCGCCGATGCCGGCCAGCGGCAGCGCATAGCGCCAGACGGAGAAGTCCGAGCGATAGCAGGCAATGGCCAGGATCACCGCCAAGGGAAACATGAAGGCGCGCTGGAACCAGCACAGGACGCAGGGGGCCTGCCCCATCACTTCGCCGATGAACAGCGCCGAAAGCGTCGACACCAGGGCTACCAGCCAGGCCAGGAGCAGCAGCCCCCATAGAGTAGAGTGAGTCGGATTGGTCATCTGGTGTCCCTCAATCTGCGCCGGGCGGCACTGCGGTGAAGGTCACCGGCAGGCTCTGGCCGTCAGCGAAAAGCAGGCTCGCTTCGATCTGATCACCCAGCGCCAGCTCGCGCTGGCGTTGCATCAGCATCAGGTGGTAACCGCCGGAAGCGAAAGTCAGCGTGGCACCGGCGGGCACCTCCACCTGTGCGACATGCTGCATGCTGGCCATGCCGTTCTCCAACGCGCTACGGTGCATCATCACCTGGGCAAAAGCCGGGTTCTGTGCGCCCGTCAGAACCACTGGCTGCTTGCCGGTATTGGTCAGGGTGAAGTAACCGGCCGCCGGGAGATCCCCCGGCAGCAGGCGTAGCTTCGCTTCACTCACCTGCAGGTCGGCCAAGGCCATGGTCGAGACCGCCAGCAGCAAAACTGTGGCCAGTAGTACGAGTCTGCGCATCGCAGTTCTCCTTGTTGTTAGCGACTTTTCTAGTTTTCCCGTTTCGGTGAGCAGCAGCCCTTTGCCGATGGGCTTTCGCTTGAGTCCGCGGCGCCCTGTGACGGCGGAGCACAGCATGCCTCCGCAGTGTTCTGCGGCTCACCGGCGCAGCAACTCTTCGCTGGCATAAACTGGACTGTGAGCGAGGACGGCTCGGCAATGCCCATCAGCCCCTGGGGACTGGGAGCGCAGCACGAGCTCGACTTGTCTTGCACTTCGCCAGCGCAAGCAGGGGCAGGTTCGGGCTGTTGCGGTTGAGGGGCGTTGGCTCGCCATTCCGCCCGGGCCTCGCGAAGGACCTGCCCGGCTGAATGCAGGAAAAGTGCGGCGATGGCCATCCCGACGAGGATGTCCGGCCAAAGGCTGTTTGTCAGCGCCACCAGGCCGGCGGCCGCGATCACGCTGCTGTTGGCCAGCAGATCGTTGCGCGAGCAGAGCCAGGTCGAGCGCATGTTCAGGTCGTCGGAACGGTGACTATAGAGCAGCATGAAACAGTAGCCATTGGCGAGTAGCGCGAGTGCACCGATGATGCCCATCCAGTCGGCGGCAGGCACCTCCTGCAACACCAGCTTGCGCAATGCATCGGCCACCACCAGCATGCCGAACAGCAGCATGAAACCGCCCTTGAACAGCGCCGCTCCCGCACGGGCACGCGCGCTGCGGTGCAGGACGAACAGCGTAAGGGCATAGACCGAGGCATCGCCGAACATATCCAGCGAGTCGCCGAGCAATGCCGTGGACTTAGCTATCCAGCCGGCGATGAACTCAACCAGAAACATGGCCGCATTGACGACCAGGACGATGTAGAGCACCCGGCTCTGCTTGGCGCGCAGCTGGGCCAGCTCACCGGCCTTGTTTTCACAGCAGCTGTCCATGACTCGTACCTCACTCACTCGATCTTGTCGTTAGAATGAGGGTTATAGCGACTATAAGGTCAAGAGCCATGAACGCGACGAACTTCACCGTGGGCCAGTTGGCCCGCATCACGGATACCAAAGCGGTGACGATTCGCTACTACGAACAACTCGGCCTGCTGCCCCCGGCTTCGCGCAATGCTTCCGGATACCGCCAGTACACGGAGGAGGAACGCGATCGGCTGCTATTCATTCGTCGAAGCCGCGCGCTGGGGTTCAGCCTCGACGACGTCCGCCAGCTCCTGGGTTTCTCCGACCATCGTCAGGCGTCGTGCGCCGCAGTAGACGCCAAGGTGGCCGAGCAGTTGGAGCAGGTCAGGCTGCGAATCCGCGATCTGCAGGGGCTGGAACAAGAGCTGCGGCGTCTGCTGTCCTGCTGTCATGGCGGTGTAATCGAGGAGTGCAGGATCATCGAGTCGCTGAGCCTGCAGCGTTGAATAGCAATGACAGTGATCCGTTAAGCTGACAGATCGATCGGGAGAAGCTTGCATGCATTCGAAAGAACATTGGCAGCAGGTCTACACCAACAAGGCCGCAGACAGCGTCAGTTGGTACCAGCCGCATGTCTCGGTGTCACTGGAATTGATCCGCCAGACCGGTGTATCGGTCGATGCCTCGCTGATCGACGTCGGCGGTGGGGCCTCGACGCTGGTTGACGACTTGCTGGTGGCTGGCTTTCGCAAGCTGACGGTATTGGACATTTCCGATACGGCGCTGGAAGTGGCGCGGCAGCGCCTGGGTGAACGTGCAGCCTGGGTGAGCTGGATAGAAGCAGACATCACCACCGTCCAATTGCCCGAGCAGGCATATGACGTCTGGCACGACCGAGCAGTCTTTCATTTCCTGACGACCGAGCAGGAGCGCCGAGAATACCTCCAGGCGGTGCGGCGCGCAGTAAAGCCTGGCGGCTTCGTCATCGTCGGCACATTCGCCGAGGACGGCCCGGAGCGCTGCAGCGGTCTACCCGTCCAGCGCTACAGCGCTGAATCCCTGCATGCAGAGTTTGGCGCGAGCTTCGAGCCGCTTGGGCGGGCAGCGGAAGATCATCGGACGCCCAGTGGAAGCATTCAGAAATTTCTCTATTGCTATTGCCGAAAGCTCTGAAAGCGATTTCGTTATGCCCGCTTCTGGCCGTTTCCTGCCCGTTGCCATTTGACCGCTCCACTCAACCCCTCCCGAAAACCTCCCGCAACCACCCTTGAATGATTGCGCAATCATCGTAGCCTGACTCGGGCTGTGCATTTTCCGGCGGCCCTGCGGGGCGTCGGTGGTCCATTTCGAGGAGGTTTTTATGAACGACCAATCCGCCATCGCCTGCGCCGACGACGACCGCATCGCCTGGCTGCGCCTGCGCTCGGTGGCCCTGCCGCTGGCCAATCCGATCAGCGATGCCAAGGTGCTCACCGGCCGGCAGAAGCCGATGACCGAGATCGCCATCCTGATCGCCGAGATCGAGACCCGCGACGGCCATCGCGGCCTGGGTTTCAGCTATTCCAAGCGCGCTGGCGGTGCCGGGCAGTTCGCCCATGCCCTGGAGGTGGCGCCGAATCTGCTCGGCGAGAATCCCAGCGATATCGCCAGGCTGTGGGACAAGCTGTGCTGGGCCGGCGCCTCGGTGGGGCGCAGCGGTCTGGCGACCCAGGCCATCGGCGCCTTCGACGTGGCGCTGTGGGATCTCAAGGCGCGCCGCGCCGGCCTATCGCTGGCGCGTCTGCTCGGCGCCCAGCGCGATTCGGTGCGCTGCTACAACACCTCCGGCGGCTTCCTGCATACGCCGCTCGATCAACTGCTGAAGAACACCGACCTCTCCCGCGAGAAGGGCATCGGCGGCATCAAGCTCAAGGTCGGCCAGCCGGACTGGGCGCTGGATCTGCAGCGCGTCGCTAGCGTGCGCCAGCACCTGGGCGACGGCTTTCCGCTGATGGTCGACGCCAACCAGCAGTGGGATCGGCCCACCGCGCGGCGCATGTGCCGGCGCCTGGAGCCCTTCGAGCTGATCTGGATCGAGGAGCCGCTGGACTGCTACGACGCCGAGGGCCACGCCGAGCTGGTGCGCCAGTTCGACACGCCGATCGCCACCGGCGAGATGCTCACCAGCCCGGCCGAGCATTGGGAGTTCATCCGCCAGCGTGGCGCCGACTTCCTGATGCCCGATGCGCCGCGGGTCGGCGGCATCACCCCGTACCTGCGCGTGCAGACCCTGGCCGAGCAGGCCGGGATGACCCTGGCACCGCATTTCGCCATGGAGTTGCACGTGCACCTGGCCGCCAGCCATACGCGCGAGCCCTGGGTCGAGCATTTCGAGTGGCTGGAGCCGCTGTTCAACGAGCGCCTGGAGATTCGCGACGGGCGCATGCGGGTGCCGACGCGCCCGGGGCTGGGCCTCAGCCTGAGCGAGCGGGTGGCGGGCTGGACGCTGCAGCAGGCCGAGGTCGGCCAGCGCGCCTAGTCGCGTAGGGGGGCCATGCGCACCGATGCTGTTGGCGATGCGTCCAATGGGTTGGTGCGCGCGGCGCACCCTACACGGGTGAGCGCCGGCGGCCTGGTCGTCAAGGTGCGGCGGGCGGCTCCTGGGCTTGCAGCGCCGCCTGGCGCACGGCCTCGCGGATGGCGACAACGGCCGGGTTGTCGTTGTCGTCGCGCCAGACCAGGTGCAGCTCGCTGCACACCCCGCTCGGCAGCGCCAGGCTACGGAAGCGCACCCGCTCGAAGCGCACCGCGCTGGCGCCGCGCGGCACCAGGGCCAGGCCCATGCCGGCGTTGACCAGGGCGAGGATGGTCAGGGTCGAGCCGAGCGACTGCACGTAGTCCGGCTGCACGGCGCTGGAGCGGAACAGGCCGGTGAGCAGTTCGTTGAACGGCTGCCAGGCGCCGTGGGCGTAGAGGATGAACGGCTGGCCGTGCAACGCGGCCAGCGTCGGCGTCGCCGCTTCGGCCAGCGGATGCGCGGCGGGTACGGCGAGGACGAAGGGCTCGCGCAGCAGGCATTCGCCGACCAGCCCCGGTTGGTTGAGCGGCGCGCGCACGATGGCCAGGTCGATGCGCCGGGTGCGCAGGGCCTGCAGTTGCTCGAAGGTGGTCATCTCCTGCAGCGCCAGTTGCACCTCGGGGCGCTCGCGGCGGGTCTGCGCCACCACCCGCGACAGGAAGTCGTACACCGCGCTGGCGACGAAGCCGATGCTCACCTGGCCGCTCTCGCCGAGGGCGGCCAGGCGCGCGCTGTGCGCCGCGCGATGGGCCTGGTCGAGCAGCGCCTGGGCCTCGACGAAGAAGGCCCGGCCGGCGGCGGTCAGCGCCACCGAGCGGGTGCTGCGGGTGAACAGCGCCACGCCCAGTTGATGCTCCAGCAGCTGGATCTGCCGGCTCAGCGGCGGTTGGGTCATATGCAGGCGTTCGGCGGCGCGGCGGAAGTTCAGCTCCGCGGCCAGGGTGGTAAAGCAGCGCAGCTGGGCCAGTTCGAACATTGATTCATTCCGGGTATCAATCAAATGCCTGATTAGATTAGACCTGGATCAATGTAGGCGTCCATCATCTGTCGCCAGGGGCAGTTAGGGACGTTCTGAAAGGCTCTGTCCGAGTTAACTGTTGCACTGCTGTAGGAGCGGATTTATCCGCGAGGTTCGCGATGCAATCGCGAATAAATTCGCTCCTACACAAGCCAGATCGGCACATCGACGATCAACGGGGACATGGCTTTTTCGGAACGTCCTTAGGGAAACTCTGAAATAGCCGTCATTCCCGCGCAGGCGGGACAGCAGCTTTATCGCTGAACAGCGCTTGCGCTGGTCCGAAGGGGAATAATCCAGAGCCTGCGTAGTCCCTGGGCTCCCGCCTTCGCGGGAGTGACGATAAATGGCTTTTTCAGCACGTCCTTAGGGGATGTCGCGGGGATAGGGGCAGCCGGGTGCCCCGGCCCTCTCCCGTAAGAGAGGGCGGGGCGGGCGATCAGGTGCGCAGAATGGCGTTGATCGCGCTGGGCTTGGGCCGCAGGGCGCTGAACACCTGCCAGAGGACGAAGGCCAGGGCCAGGCCGAGGAAGCTGCCGGCGATGGGGGTGGTGAAGAAGTCGGCGAAGTTGCCGTCCGACAGCATCAGGCCGCGGCGCAGGTTGGTCTCGGCCATCGGTCCGAGGATGAAGCCGATGATGAACGGCGCCGCCGGCATGCCGGCCTTGACGAAGCCGTAGCCGAGCAGGCCGAAGCCGAGGATCGACCAGACGTCGAACAGGCGGCTGGACAGGCCGAAGGCGCCGACCACGCAGAGCACCAGGATGATCGGCAGGAGGATGTGCTTGGGCACGTCGAGTAGCTTGATGAACAGGCGCAGGCCGTAGAACTCCATGAACAGCATCATCACCGTGGCGACCAGCAGGGCGGCGAAGATGGTGTACACCAGCGGGCCCTGACTGATGAACAGCAGCGGGCCGGGCTGGATGCCGTGGATCAGGAAGCCGCCGAGCATGATCGCGGTGACGGTGTCGCCGGGAATGCCCAGGGTCATCAGCGGCAGCATGGCGCCGCCGATGCCGGCGTTGTTGGCGGTCTCGCTGGCGACCACGCCGCCGATGTTGCCCTTGCCGTAGGTGTGGCCGTCCTTGGCGCGCTTCTTGGCGATGATGTAGGACACCAGGTTGGAGGTGCCGGCGCCGATGCCGGGGAGGATGCCGATGCCCAGGCCGATCAGGCCGGAGCGCCCGGCGTTGGGCAGTTGCTGGCGGAACTCCTTGAGCGAGAAGCCGAAGCCCTTGATGTTCTTCATGCTCACCGACTTGGCCTTGCCCTGTACGGCATGGCGGCCGGTTTCGGCCAGCTTGATGATCTCGGCCACGGCGAACATGCCGATCATCACCGCCAGCATGGAGAAGCCGCCGTTGAGCTCGCTGAAATCGAAGGTGAAGCGGCGGATGGCTTCCACCGGGGCGATGCCGACGGTGGACACGGCGATGCCCAGGCCGCCGGCGAACAGGCCCTTGACCATCGAGCCGGCCGACAGGGTGGCGATCAGGGTCAGGGAGAACACGGCGATGGCGAAGTATTCGTGCGGGCCGAAGCGCAGCGCCACCTTGGCCAGCTGCGGGGCGATGAACATCAGCGCGACGATGCTGAAGATGGTGCCGAGGAAGGAGAACACGATGCCCACGCCGAGCGCCTTGACGCCCAGGCCCTGTTCCATCAGCGGGCCGCCGTCGAACACCGTGGCGATGGACGAGGGCGTGCCGGGAATCTTCAGCAGGATCGCCGAGATCAGCCCCCCCGAAGTGGCGCCGATGAACAGCGCCACTAGCAGCGACAGGCCCGCCTGCGGGCCCATGGTGAAGGTCAGCGGCAGGCACAGGGCCACCGCCATGGTGGCCGACAGGCCGGGCACGGCGCCGAAGACGATGCCCATGGCCACGCCGACGGCCATCAGCAACAGGATGTTGAGCGAGAAGACGGCACCGAAGCCTTGCTGCAGTAATTCGAGCATGGTCGTTCCTCAGAGGAAGTTGAGCAGGCCGGCGGGCAGCATCAGATCGAAGGCCTCGCGGAACAGCAGGTAGACGACGGCCGAGCAGATGCCCGCGATCAGCAGGTAGAGCAGGTGGTTGGCCTTCTGCTTGACCGGGGTCAGCACCAGGAACTGCAGGTAGAGATAGACCACCGTCATCAGCGGGAAGCCCACCGGGCCGAGCAGGGCGATATAGCCGAGGATCAGGCCCAGGGTCAGCAGCACGGTCTTGGGCTCGACCACGCTGGCGGGGGCTTCTTCGACGGGGCTGGCGGGCAGCTCGTCCTGGCTATCGCCGGCGCTGTCGGCGCCGGGCGCGGGCTTGCTGGCGAGGGCGGCGAACACCTGCATCACGCCGAGCAGGGTGAGGAAGCCGGCCAGCAGCAGGGGCAGGGTGGCGGCGTCGACGCCTTGGTGGTCGGGCAGTTGGTAGGCCATCGCCAGGTAGGCGAGGCTGCAGCCGATCATGGCCAGGCCGATGATCAGTTCTTTCTTGTTCGCGGTAGCGTGCATGGGAAACCTCGAAGAACGAATGCGCAACGCCGGCCGGAGCGTCCGGCCAGCGTCGCGTCATGACTCACTTGCCTTGGCGCATCTCATCCTTGAACTGCATGAAGTCGTCGCGGGTCTTGGCCAGGATCGCCTTGGCGTCCTCGGTGCCGAAGTAGGCGACCGGCTGCTTGAACTTCTTCAGGTCCTCGGCGTACTCGGGGATCTCGGTGATCTGCTTCATCAGGTCGGCCATCTTGGCGACGATGGCCGGGTCGGTACCCTTGGGGAAGGCGACCACGTAGGGCTTGTCCATGGTCAGGTCGAGGCCCTGCTCCTTGAGGGTCGGCACGTCGCCGAGCAGCGGGTTGCGCGCGTCGTTGGGCTGGCCCAGGGCAACCATCTGGCCGCCGTTGACGTAGTCCTGCACCGAACCGTAGGTGATGGCGCCGAGGTCGAGGCGACCGCCGAGCATGCCGACCACGCGGTCGGACACCGTGCCGCCGTCGACCATCTTCAGCTTGGTGCCGGAGAGTTTTTCCAGCATCAGGCCCTGGGCGTGGGAGAAGCTGCCCATCTCGGTGCCGTAGGTGATGCTGCTCGGAGCGGCCTTCGACTTGTCGATCAGCTCCTGCATGGAATTCACCCCGGCGTCCTTGGAGGCGACGAACACGGTGCTCTTGTCGACGCCGGCGATGCAGGACACGTCGAAGGTCTCGAAGCTGTCTTCGGTCAGGCCGGCCACTTCGTTGACGATCAGCTGGCCCGGGTGGGTGAAGAGGATGGTGTTGCCGTCCGCCGCCGCGCCCTTGACCTGTTCGGCGGCGAGGGTGCCGCCGCCGCCGGCGACGTTGGTCACCACCATGGTCTTGCCGGTGATCTGGTTGAAGTACTTGGCCATCATGCGGGCGTTGAAGTCGGTGTCGCCGCCGGGGTTGGCGATCACCACCACCTGCACCGGGCGGGTCGGCCAGGCGACGTCGGCGGCCACGGCGGCCGACTGGGCGGCGAGGGCGCCCATGCCGACCAGGGCAGCGAGCAGGGAAGCGCGGAAGGTTTTTTTCATTGGAATGCTCCGGGGTTGAGGGCGGGGTGCTTCAGTTGTCGCGGCCGAGGCTGGGACGTTTTGGGTGGTACTGCCAGCCTGGCACCAGGTACTGCATGGCCATGGCGTCGTCGCGCGCGCCGCTGGCCACTTTCTTGTACAGCTCGTGGGCGGCCATGATCCGCTGCATGTCGGGTTCGACGCCGAGGCCGGGCTTGCTCGGCACTTCGACCTGGCCGCCGACTATCTGCAGCGGCTCGCGGGTCAGGCGCTCTTCGCCTTCCTGCCAGATCCAGTGGGTGTCGATGGCGGTGATGCGTCCCGGCACGGCGGCCGCGGCATGGGTGAACATGGCCAGGGAAATGTCGAAGTGGTTGTTGGAGTGCGAGCCCCAGGTCAGGCCGAATTCCTCGCACACCTGGCCGAGGCGCACGGCGCCCTGCATGGTCCAGAAGTGCGGGTCGGCCAGCGGGATGTCGACCGCCTCCAGGCGCAGCGAGTGGCCCATCTGCCGCCAGTCGGTGGCGACCATATTGGTGGCGGTGGGGATGCCGGTGGCGCGCTTGAACTCGGCCATCACCTCGCGGCCGGAGTAGCCGTTCTCCGGCCCGCAGGGGTCTTCGGCGTAGGCCAGCACATGACCCTGGCCGCGGCACAGCTCGATGGCCTCGGCCAGCGACCAGGCGCCGTTGGGGTCGAGGGTGACGCGGGCCTCGGGGAAGCGCGCCTTGATCGCGCGGATCGCCTCCATCTCCTCGGCGCCGCGCATCACCCCGCCCTTGAGCTTGAAGTCATTGAAGCCGTAGCGCGCATGCGCGGCCTCGGCCAGGCGGGCGATGGCCTCTGGGGTCAGCGCGGCCTGGTGGCGCAGGTGATACCAGTCGTCCGTGGAGCCGCTGCCAGCCAGATAGGGCAGGTCGCTGCGCTGACGCTCGCCTATATAGAAGAGGTAGGCGAGCATCGGCACGCGGTCGCGCTGCTGGCCGCTGCCGAGCAGCTCGGCCACCGGCACGTCCAGGTGCTGGCCGAGCAGGTCGAGCAGGGCGGCTTCCACCGCGGTGATCACGTTGTCCAGGCGCAGGTTGATCTCGTGCGGCTGCTTGAGCACGCGCGCCTCGGCCTCCGAGGTGACCTGGTGCTGGGTGGTCTGCGGGCCGCTGGCCGGGCCGGCGATGGCCTGGCGCAGGCGGTTGAGCACGCGGTTGTAGCGGCCGACCGGCTGGCCGATCACCAGCTCTTTGCAGCGCTCCAGGGCCTGGCGGATGCCTTCGCCGCCGGGCACTTCGCCGCAGCCGGTGCGCCCGGCGCTGTCGGTGATCAGCACCAGGTTGCGGGTGAAGTAGGGGGCATGGGCGCCGCACAGGTTGAGCAGCATGCTGTCATGGCCGGCGACCGGGATGACCTGCATCTCGACGACCTGGGGCGTGGCGCTGGAGCTGGATGGATACATCTGGCTTAGGACTCCGAACGGGTGGCGGCGCATGCCGCCGTGGCGGTGAGACGCGATTCAGCGGTGCCTGGCCGCGCAGCGGGCGCGGCGTGGCGGTGTTCGGGACAGGGGCGCCGACCGCAGGCAGGCGGTGTCGGGCTGGGGGCGGCGACGCGGGGCGGCGCACGCTTGGGCTATGAAGGTCGATGACATGACCCGGGCCTCGGATTGTTGTTATTGGATGTCATAGGTTGTCGTATGACTTGGTGCAAATTAGTACCAGCCGATTTTTCCCCTGTCAACGCGGCAAGGACATTTTGTCCGACAGTCCGGCGCCTGGCGGGCGCCGCCTCGGCCGCTGTCCCTGGCGGTCTGCCCGGCTCTTGGGCAACGCTGAAATAGCCGTCGTTCCCGCGCCGGCGGGAATCCAGAACCTGCGTAGTACCTGGGCTCCCGCCTTCGCGGGAGTGCCGATAAACGGCTTGTTCAGAACGTCCCTGGATCGCTGATCCGCCCGCTGTGGCGGGGGTTGCCCGATCAGGCGGCAGGGGCTGGGGGAAGGCTCGCGGACGAGCGGTACGAAAAACTGGTGTTTTTTTTGGTGTTGTACGATAACGTATCTCTACAGCTGCGGCTGACGCTATTTCTCACAACTCGCTCTACAGGGTGTTCGCATAATGAATCCACAAGAACTGAAGTCCATCCTCTCCTCCGGCCTGCTGTCCTTTCCGGTCACCGATTTCGACGCGGCCGGCGATTTCAACCAGGCCGGCTACGTGCGCCGCCTCGAGTGGCTGGCGCCCTACGGCGCTTCCGCGCTGTTCGCCGCCGGCGGCACCGGCGAGTTCTTCTCCCTGGCGCCGGACGAGTACAGCGCGGTGATCAAGACCGCCGTCGATACCTGCGAGAAGTCCGTACCTATCCTGGCCGGCGTCGGCGGCCCGACCCGCGTGGCCATCCAGATGGCGCAGGAAGCCGAGCGTCTGGGCGCCAAGGGCCTGCTGCTGCTGCCGCACTACCTCACCGAAGCTTCCCAGGACGGCGTCGCCGCTCACGTCGAGCAGGTGTGCAAGTCGGTGAAGATCGGCGTGGTGATCTACAACCGCAACGTCTGCCGCCTCAATGCCAGCCTGCTGGAGCAACTGGCCGAGCGCTGCCCGAACCTGATCGGCTACAAGGACGGCCTGGGCGATATCGAGCTGATGGTGTCGATCCGTCGCCGCCTCGGCGAGCGCCTGACCTACCTCGGCGGCCTGCCCACCGCGGAAGTCTATGCCGCGGCCTACAAGGCCCTGGGCGTGCCGGTGTATTCCTCGGCGGTGTTCAACTTCATCCCCAAGACCGCGATGAACTTCTACCGGGCCATCGCCGCCGAAGACCATGCCACCGTCGGCAAGCTGATCGACGATTTCTTCCTGCCCTACCTGGACATCCGCAACCGCAAGGCCGGTTACGCGGTGAGCATCGTCAAGGCCGGTGCCAAGATCGTCGGCTACGACGCCGGCCCGGTGCGCGCGCCGCTGACCGACCTGCTGCCGGACGAGTACGAAGCGCTGGCCAGGCTGATCGAAGCCCAGGGCGCGCAGTAAGCCGCCGAACGCCCGCCGTAGGGTGTGCCGTGCGCACCGATGAAAAATGCCGAACGGCTGGTGCGCATAGCGCACCCTACGGCCCGCAACAGCTAGGAGGGATCATGAGCAAGCGTTACGACAACTACATCGGTGGCCAGTGGGTCGCCGGCAGCGACTACTCGCGCAATATCAACCCGTCGGATCTGGCCGATGCCATCGGCGAGTACGCCAAGGCCGACGCCGCCCAGGTCGATCAGGCCATCGCCGCGGCCCGCGCCGCCTTCCCGGCCTGGTCGGTCTCCGGCATCCAGGCGCGTAGCGACGCGCTGGACAAGGTCGGCAGCGAGATCCTCGCCCGTCGTCAGGAGCTCGGCGAGCTGCTCGCCCGCGAAGAGGGCAAGACCCTGCCCGAGGCCGTCGGCGAGGTGACCCGCGCCGGCAATATCTTCAAGTTCTTCGCCGGCGAGTGCCTGCGCCTGAACGGCGAGATCGTGCCCTCGGTGCGCCCCGGCGTGTCGGTGGAAGTGACCCGCGAGCCGCTCGGCGTGATCGGCCTGATCACCCCGTGGAACTTCCCCATCGCCATCCCGGCGTGGAAGATCGCCCCGGCCCTGGCCTACGGCAACTGCGTGGTGTTCAAGCCCGCCGACCTGGTGCCCGGTAGCGCCTGGGCGCTGGCCGAGATCATCTCCCGCGCCGGCTTCCCCGAAGGCGTGTTCAACCTGGTGATGGGCAGCGGCCGCGTGGTCGGCGAGGCCATGGTCGGCGACCAGCGCGTCGACGGCATCAGCTTCACCGGCTCGGTCGGCGTCGGTCGCGGCATCGCCGCCGCCTGCGTCGCCCGCGGCGCCAAGGTGCAGCTGGAGATGGGCGGCAAGAACCCGCAGATCGTGCTCGACGACGCCGACCTCAAGGTGGCCGTGGAGCTGGCGGTGCAGAGCGCCTTCTATTCCACCGGCCAGCGTTGCACCGCCTCCAGCCGGCTGATCGTTACCGCCGGCATCCACGACCGCTTCGTCGAGGCGATGGCCGCGCGCATGGCCTCGATCAAGGTCGGTCACGCGCTCAAGGCCGGCACCGACATCGGCCCGGTGGTATCGCAGGCGCAACTGGAGCAGGATCTGCGCTATATCGAGATCGGTCGCGGCGAAGGCGCCGAGCTGATCGCCGGCGGCGGCCTGGTCACCTGCGACACCGAAGGCTACTTCCTGGCGCCGACGCTGTTTGCGGGCAGCAGCGCCGAGATGCGCATCAGCCGCGAGGAAATCTTCGGCCCGGTGGCCAACGTGGTGCGCGTGGCCGACTACGAGGCGGCGCTGGCGATGGCCAACGACACCGAGTTCGGCCTGTCCGCCGGTATCGCCACCACCTCGCTGAAATACGCCAACCACTTCAAGCGTCACGCCCAGGCCGGCATGGTCATGGTCAATCTGCCCACTGCCGGGGTGGATTACCACGTACCCTTCGGCGGCCGCAAAGGCTCGTCCTACGGGCCGCGCGAGCAGGGCCGCTACGCCGCGGAGTTCTACACCACGGTGAAGACCAGTTATATCGGCTGATGCCGGGTGTCAGCCGCGTAGGCTGGATCACGCTTTATCGATCCACCCTACAGCGCTATCCCGGTCGTAGCCCGGATGCAATCCGGGAGTCGATTCCCCGGATTGCATCCGGGCTACGGCCTTACGCCACAGGGTTACAACCCGCACAACAACAACAGGGTAACGGTCATGAGTTCACAGAATACTGCCGGCGTCGGCACCCCGCTGATCACCGAACTGCAAGTGGTGCCGGTCGCCGGCCAGGACAGCATGCTGCTCAACCTGAGCGGCGCCCACGGCCCGTACTTCACCCGCAACATCCTTATTCTCAAGGACAGCGCCGGCCACGTCGGGGTCGGCGAAGTCCCGGGCGGCGAAGCCATCCGCCAGACCCTGGAAGACGCCCGCGCGCTGCTGCTCGGCCAGCCGGTCGGCAATTACAACGCGCTGCTCAACCAGGCGCGCCGCGCCTTCGAAGGCCGCGACGTCGGCGGCCGCGGCCTGCAGACCTTCGACCTGCGCATCGCCATCCACGCCGTCACCGCACTGGAGTCGGCGCTGCTCGATCTGCTCGGCCAGCACCTCGGCGTGCCGGTGGCCGCCCTGCTCGGCGAAGGCCAGCAGCGCGACGCGGTGGAGATGCTCGGCTACCTGTTCTTCGTCGGCGACAAGGGCAAGACCGATCTGGGCTACCGCGACGAACGCGATGCCGACGACGCCTGGGCACGGGTGCGCAACCAGACCGCGCTGACCCCCGAGACCATCGTCCAGCAGGCCGAGGCGGCGCATGCGCGCTACGGCTTCAACGACTTCAAGCTCAAGGGCGGCGTGCTGCAGGGCGAAGCCGAGGTCGAGGCGATTCGCGCCCTGGCCGCGCGTTTCCCCGAGGCGCGCATCACCCTCGACCCCAACGGCGGCTGGTTGCTCAAGCAGGCGGTGGCGCTGTGCCGCGACCTGCACGGCGTGCTGGCCTATGCCGAAGACCCCTGCGGCGCCGAGAACGGCTACAGCGGCCGCGAGGTGATGGCCGAGTTCAAGCGCGCCACCGGCCTGCCGACGGCGACCAACATGATCGCCACCGACTGGCGGCAGATGGGCCACACCATCGCCTTGCAATCGGTGGACATCCCGCTGGCCGACCCGCACTTCTGGACCATGGCCGGCTCGGTGCGGGTGGCGCAGATGTGCCACGACTGGGGCCTGACCTGGGGCTCGCACTCGAACAACCACTTCGACATCTCCCTGGCCATGTTCACCCACGTCGCCGCCGCGGCGCCGGGCCAGATCACCGCCATCGACACCCACTGGATCTGGCAGGACGGCCAGTACCTGACGCGCAACCCGCTGCGCATCGAAGGCGGCCTGGTGCAGGTGCCGAAGACCCCGGGCCTGGGCGTGGAGCTGGACTGGGACGCGCTGGCCAAGGCGCACGAGCTGTACCGGGCCAAGGGCCTGGGCGCGCGCGACGATGCGGTGGCCATGCAGTACCTGATTCCGGGCTGGAGCTTCGATAACAAGAAGCCCTGCCTGGTGCGCTGAGTCAGGCCTGGCGCCGTCCCGTAGGGTGGGCTTCAGCCCACGCTGATTAATGGTGGGCTGAAGCCCACCCTACGGGCTGACCGCCGTTGGTGGGCTGAAGCGGAACGCCGCCCGGCCCGCCCTATGGGCTGAGCCTTTCCTTTTAACTAACGAGCCTTGCCGATGCCAGCCGCCAAACCCGGCCGGGTGCGCTACAGCATCCTGCTGATGCTGTTTCTGGTCACCACGGTCACCTTCGCCGACCGCTCCAGCATGTCCATCGCCGGCTCGGCGCTGCAGGCGGACCTGGGCATCGACGCGGTGATGCTCGGCTATATCTTCTCGGCCTTCGGCTGGGCCTATGTGCTCGGGCAGATTCCCGGCGGTTGGCTGTTCGACCGCTTCGGCACCAAGCCGGTCTATAGCCTGGCGCTGTTTGCCTGGTCGCTGCTGACCCTGCTGCAGGGCTTCGTCGACGTGCTGCCGGCGGCCTGGGCGGTGGCGACCATGTTCCTCCTGCGCCTGGCGGTGGGTTTCGCCGGGGCGCCCTGTTTCCCCGGCAACGCGCGCATCCTCGCCGCCTGGTTTCCCACCGCCGAGCGGGCCACGGCCACCGCCATCTCCAGTTCGGCGCAGTATGCCGCCACCGCGCTGTTCGCCCCGCTGATGGGCTGGGTGGTGCACGCCCTGGGCTGGCAGTCGGTGTTCGTCGTGCTCGGCTGCCTGGGCCTGGCGCTGTCGCTGTGGTGGCTGAAAGGCCTGCACGGCCCGCGCGAACATCCGCGCCTGCAGGCGGCCGAGCTGGCCCATATCGAAAACGGCGGCGGCCTGATCGACCTGGAATCCCACGGCGCGCGCGCCGCCGGCCCGCAGTGGCGCCACCTGCGTCTGCTGCTCGGCCAGCGCAGCCTGGTCGGGCTGTACTTCGGCCAGTACTGCAACAACGCCATCACCTATTTCTTCCTCACCTGGTTTCCCGTGTACCTGGTGCAGGCGCGCGGCATGAGCATCCTCGGCGCCGGTTTCGCCGCCGCGTTGCCGGCGATTGCCGGCTGCATCGGCGGCGTGCTCGGCGGCCTGCTGTCCGACGGCCTGCTGCGCCGCGGCCATTCGCTGACCCTGGCGCGCAAGCTGCCCATAGTCGTCGGCCTGCTGCTGTCGAGCTGCATGGTGCTGTGCATCTATGCCGAAAGCGATGCGGCGGTGGTGGCGCTGATGGCCCTGGCCTTCTTCGGCAAGGGCCTCGGCTCGATGGGCTGGACGCTGGTGGCCGATACCTCGCCGCGGCAGATCCTCGGCCTGTCCGGCGGGCTGTTCAACACCTTCGGCAACCTGGCGGCGATCACCACGCCGATCGTCATCGGCTACCTGGTCAGCCGCACCGGCTCCTTCGACTGGGCGCTGGTCTATGTCGGCGTCAACGCCCTGCTGGCGGTGGCGAGTTTTCTGTTTATCGTCGGCCCCATTCACAGGATCGAGCTGCCGTCGCAGCCGGGCGGGGGCAGCGCTGCCCGCCTGGCGGCGAGCGACTCGGTATCCTGAACGCACAACAAGAGGAGCACGCATCCATGCAGTTGATTCCCCATCAGGATTCGCCCCGTTATATCCGCCTGCACCCGAGCGACAACGTCGGCGTGGTGGTCAACGACCAGGGTGTCGCCGCCGGCGGCCAGTTTGACGATGGCCTGAAAGCAATCGAGGGCATTCCGCAGAGCCACAAGGTGGCGCTGGTCGATATCGCCGAAGGTGGCGAGGTGGTGCGCTATGGCGAGGTCATCGGCTATGCGCTGAAACCCATCGCCGCCGGCAGCTGGGTCACCGAGCAGGTGCTGCGCATGCCCGCGCCGCCAGTGCTGGACAACCTGCCCAAGGCGACCATCAAGATCGCGCCCGGCGAGCCGCTGGAAGGCTACAGCTTCGAGGGCTTCCGCAACCCGGACGGCAGCGTCGGCACCCGTAATATCCTCGGCGTCACCACCACCGTGCAGTGCGTGGTCGGCGTGCTCGATCACGTGGTCGAGCGCGTGCGCAAGGAACTCCTGCCCAACTACCCCAACGTCGACGATGTGGTGGCGCTGTCGCACAGCTATGGCTGCGGCGTGGCGATCAACGCGCCGGACGCGGTGGTGCCGATCCGCACCCTGTACAACATCAGCCGCAACCCCAACCTCGGCGGTCAGGCGCTGGTGATCAGCCTCGGCTGCGAGAAACTGCAGGCCAGCCAGTTGATGGATGGCGATCAGCTGACCAACGGCATGGACGAGGAGGACTGGCTGTTCCGCCTGCAGGATTCCGCCAGCGGCTTCGCCGGCATGGTCGAGCAGATCATGGCCATGATCGAGGAGCGCCTGAAGGTGCTCGACCGGCGTCGCCGCGAGACGGTGCCGGCCTCCGAGCTGGTGGTCGGCATGCAGTGCGGCGGCAGCGATGCGTTTTCCGGTATCACCGCCAACCCGGCCCTGGGCGTGGCGGCCGACCTGCTGGTGCGCGCCGGCGCCACCGTGATGTTCTCCGAGAACACCGAGGTGCGCGACGGCATCCATCTGCTCACCCCGCGCGCCGCCAGCGTCGAGGTGGCCGATGCGCTGATCCGCGAGATGCACTGGTACGATGCCTACCTTTCGCGCGGCATGGCCGACCGCAGCGCCAACACCACGCCGGGCAACAAGAAGGGCGGGCTGAACAACATCGTCGAGAAGGCTATGGGCTCCATCGCCAAGTCCGGCAACAGCCCGATTGCCGGCGTCGCCTCCCCGGGCGAGCGCATTCGCGGCAAGGGCCTGTGGTTCTGCGCCACGCCGGCCAGCGACTTTATCTGCGGCACCCTGCAACTGGCGGCGGGGATGAACCTGCATATCTTCACCACCGGCCGCGGCACGCCCTATGGCCTGGCCATGGTGCCGGTGATCAAGGTGGCCACGCGCAGCCAACTGGCCGAGCGCTGGCCGGACCTGATCGACGTCGACGCCGGGCAGATCCTCTCCGGGCGCATGACCCTGGAGGAAATGGGCTGGCATATCTTCCAGCTCTATCTGGACGTGGCCAGCGGTCGCCAGCAGACCTGCGCCGAACAGCTGCGCCTGCACAACGACCTGGTGCTGTTCAACCCGGCGCCGGTGACCTGAACGGGAGATCGTCATGAGCAAACCCAAGGTGCTGCAGATCGGCCCGCTGAGCGAGCGCTTCAATCGCGAGCTGGCCGAGGAATACGAGGTCAGTGCGCTGTGGCAACAGGCCGAGCCGCTGGCGTTCCTGCGCGAGCGGGGCGGGCAGTTCCTCTACATGGTGTCCTCGGCACGTTTCGGCTGCAGCGCCGAGCAGCTGGCGCTGCTGCCGAATCTGCGTGCCATCTGCAGTTTCGGTGTCGGCTACGACCCCTATCCGCTGCAGCTGCTGCGCGAGCGTGGCATTGCCCTCAGCACCACGCCGGACGTGCTCAACGACTGCGTGGCCGACCTGGCCATGGGCCTGATGATCGACAGCGCGCGGCGCCTGTCGGCGGCCGACCGCTTCGTGCGCAGCGGCGCCTGGAGCAGCACCACGGGTTTCCCACTGGCGCGGCGGGTCAGCGGCAAGCGTCTGGGCATAGTCGGCCTCGGCCGCATCGGCGAGGCGCTGGCGCGGCGGGCGGCGGGTTTCGCCATGCCGGTGCGCTACCACAACCGCCGTGCGGTCGAGGGCAGCCCTTACCAGCATGAGCCGGATCTACAGGCGCTGGCGCGCTGGGCGGATTTCCTGGTGCTGACCTGCCCAGGCGGCCAGGCCACCCATCATTTGATCGATGCCGAGGTGCTCGCAGCGCTGGGGGCCGATGGTTTTCTGATCAATGTCGCGCGCGGCTCGGTGGTCGACGAGGCGGCGCTGATCGCGGCGTTGCAAAAGGGTGTGATTGCCGGCGCGGGTCTGGACGTCTACGAACACGAACCGCAGGTACCGCTCGCCCTGCGCGAGCTGGACAACCTGGTACTGCTGCCGCACGTCGGCAGCGCCAGCGTCGAGACCCGCCAGCAGATGGCCGATCTGGTGCTCGATAACCTGCGCTGCTTTATCGCCAGCGGCCAACTGCTGACGCCGCTGTAACCCATTCGCGTGACGGCGCCCGTCGCCACGCTTATCGCCGCAACGCCACAAGCGCTGCGGCCGCTTCTTCCTCAACCTCACCTGCAGCACCGGCGCGCCACAAGCGCGCCGGGTTTTTTCCTGCCTGGCGTTCAGGCGAACCTGACCAAATTCAGCGCCGGCAGCGGCCCGCCGGGGAACTGCGCCAGGCGGCCCTGTTCGCTGCCGCCCAGATCGAGGGCGAAGAAGCCCAGGCGCTCGATCAGCGCGGCCACCGTGGCCTTGGCCGCGGCGTCCTCGCCGGAGACGAACAGCACGCGGCGGCCGCCCTCGGCCTGCGGGTCGCTGGCCAGCAGCGCCGGTTGCAGGTGGTTGAAGGCCTTGACCAGGCGCGCGCCAGGCAGCAGGTCGCCGACCACCGCGCTGGAGGCGCGGCCGCCGAGGTCGACGGCCTGGAAGGTCGGCGCCTCGATGGGGTTGTTGGCGTCGACGACGATGCGCCCGTGCCAGGGCCCGAGACCTTCCACCGCGCCGGCCAGCTTCGACCAGTTGACCGCGAGAAACACCAGGTCGGCGCGGGCCGCCTCTTCGCGGCTCACCGCCCGGACCCTGGGGCCGAGTCGCTCGACCAGTGCCGCCAGGCTGTCCGGCCCGCGACTGTTGGCGATGGCGACGTCGATGCCGGCGCCCGCCAGGGCCTGGGCGATGGCCGTGCCGATGGCGCCGGCGCCAATGATGGCGATATTCATATAAAACCTCCTGAAGGTTGGCTGAGCCCGGCTTGCATCCGGGCTACGCGAGGGGCAGTGGCTCAGGCGGTAAAGCCGCCGTCCACCAGCAGTTCGGCGCCGGTGACGAAGGCCGCCTGCGGGCTGGCCAGGTAGGCCACCGCGCCGGCGATGTCGTGGCCTTCGCCGTAGCGGCCGACGGCGATATGGGGGCGGACGAAGTCGGCCACCGGGCCGTCGGCCGGGTTCATGTCGCTGGCGGTGGGCCCCGGGTGCACGGTGTTGACCGTGATCCCGCGCGGGCCGAGGTCGCGCACCAGGCCGCGGCTGAAGCCGGCCACCGCGCCCTTGGTCAGGGTGTAGGCCGAGGCAGTGGCGAAGGCGGCGTACTGCACCATGGAGCTGCCGATATGGATGATGCGCCCGCCCTGGCCCATATGCTTGAGCGCTTCCTGGGTGGCGACGAACAGGCCGGTGACGTTCACCGCGAGGATGCGCTGGAAGTCGGCGAAGGCGATCTCCTGCGGGGCGCCGAGCACGCTGATGCCGGCGTTGTTGACCAGGATGTCGACCTTGCCGAAGCGCGCGGCCACCTGCTGCACGGCGCTGCGCACCGCCTCGGGATCGCCGGCGTCGGCGGCCAGGGCGATGGCCGTGCCGCCAGCGGCGAGGATCTCATCGACCACCTGTTCGGCCCGCTCGGGGGAGGCGTTGTAGGTGATGGCGACGCTGGCGCCGTCGGCGGCCAGGCGTTTGGCGATGGCCGCGCCGATGCTGCGCGAGCCGCCGGTGACGATGGCGATCTGGCCGGCGAGGGGGAGGGTGCTGTTCATGGTTAGAGCCTCGGTGTGTGGGGTTGGTGAGGCTATGAAACGCCTTTGCAGTTTCTCGCAGTAGCGTGTAATGGCTATAATCACTTTCAAGCAATACTTGAACATTGGTTGCACACCCAATCGGCCTTGGTGCGCGCGGCGCACCCTACGCAAGCGGTCCGTCGTAGGGTGCGCCATGCGCACCAGGCCGTTAACAGCTCGCTCGCTACGCAACGGGAACCCCGTCCGATGGAAAGCCTGGCCAATCTCGAATCCTTCGTGCGCAGCGCCGAGCTCGGCAGCTTTTCCGCCGCCGCCCGGCGTCTGGCGCTGACCCCGGCGGCGGTGAGCCGCAACGTCGCCCAGCTGGAGCGCCACCTGGGCGTGCGCCTGTTCCTGCGCAGCACTCGCCGGCTGAGCCTGACCGAGGCCGGCGAGCGCTTTCTCGGCAACGTCAGCGGCGGCCTGGCGAGCATCCAGGCGGCCATCGCCGACCTCAGCGATGCTGCCGGCGAGCCGGCCGGCACCCTCAGGCTCAGCGCCGCGCCGGCCTTCGCCCGCGATCATCTGCTGCCGCTGATGCCGGCGTTTCTTGCCCGCTACCCGGCGGTGCTGCCGGACTGGCACCTGGACAATCGCCAGGTCGATCTGATCGGCGAGGGCTTCGACGCCGCCATCGGCGGCGGCATCGAGCTGGCGCCCGGGGTGGTGGCGCGGCGCCTGGCCCCGGCGCACCTGGTGACGGTGGCGGCGCCGGAGTATCTGCAGGGCCGCGCGCTGCCGCGGCACCCCGGCGAACTGGCCGAGTTCGACGGCCTGCTGATGCGTTCGCGGCAGAGCGGCAAGCTGCGCCAGTGGCAGCTGCGTCACGCCGGCGGCGAGGAAGCGGCGCTGAGCCTGCGCCCGCGCCTGCTGCTCGACGATCCCCAGGCGCTGCGCCACTGCGCGCTGCTCGGCATGGGCGTGGCGCTGCTGGCCATGGCCGACGTCGCCGAGCACCTCGAGCGCGGCACGCTGCTGCGCCTGCTGCCGGACTGGCATGTCGACGCCGGGCCGATCTCGCTGTACTTCGCCAGCCAGCGCCTGCTGCCGGCCAAGACCCGCGCCTTCGTCGACTTCCTCACCGCGCACTTCGAGACGCAGCAACTGGCCCGGCGTTTTTCTGCAATCTCCTGAGCCCGCGCTTGCCCTGTCCGGGTGGTCAGGCTCTACACTCTGTGCCTTTTCCGCAGGCAAGGACTCTCACCGTGCAGTCGGTCATCTCTATTCAGCAACTGAACAAGATCTATGCGTCCGGGCATCCCGCCCTGCAAGGCATCGACCTGGACATTCGCCAGGGCGAAATCTTCGCCTTGCTCGGCCCCAACGGCGCCGGCAAGACCACCCTGATCAGCATCATCTGCGGCATCGTCAATCCCGGTAGCGGGCAGGTGCTGGTCGGCGGCCAGGACATCGTCCGCGACTACCGCGCGGCCCGTTCGCAGATCGGCCTGGTGCCGCAGGAGCTGGTCAGCGACGTGTTCGAAACCGTCTGGGCGACGGTCAAGTTCAGCCGCGGCCTGTTCGGCAAGAAGCCCGATCCGGCCTACCTGGAGCAACTGCTCAAGGACCTGTCGCTGTGGGACAAGCGGGACGCCAAGATCATGGAACTGTCCGGCGGCATGAAACGCCGGGTGATGATCGCCAAGGCGCTCTCCCACGAGCCGCAGATCCTGTTTCTCGACGAACCCACCGCCGGCGTCGACGTCGAGCTGCGCCGCGATATGTGGAACATGGTGCGACGCCTGCGCGAGCGCGGCGTGACCATCATCCTCACCACCCACTACATCGAGGAGGCCGAGGAAATGGCCGACCGCATCGGGGTGATCAGCAAGGGGCGGATCATCCTGGTGGAAGACAAGCAGGTGCTGATGCACAAGCTGGGCAAGAAGCAGCTCACCCTGCAGCTGCAGCAGCCGCTGGCCGGCGTGCCGGCCGAGCTGGAACGCTACGGCCTGGAGCTGGTCGACCAGGGCCATGCGCTGCTGTTCACCTTCGACGCCCAGCACGAGCACACCGGCATCGCCGAGCTGCTGCGCGACCTGGCCCAGCACGGCATCGACTTCAAGGATCTGCAGTCCAGTCAGAGTTCGTTGGAGGAGATCTTCGTCAGCCTGGTGAAGGAGTCGCGCGCATGAACCTCTATGCCATCAAGGCCATCTACCTGTTCGAGCTGGCGCGTACCTGGCGCACCCTGCTGCAGAGCATCGCCACCCCGGTGATCAGCACCTCGCTGTACTTCGTGGTGTTCGGCTCGGCCATCGGCAGCAGCATGACCCAGGTGCAGGGGGTGAGCTACGGCGCCTTTATCGTGCCGGGGCTGATCATGCTGGCGCTGCTTACCGAGAGTATTTCCAACGCCTCGTTCGGCATCTATATGCCCAAGTACTCCGGGAGCATCTACGAGCTGTTGTCGGCGCCGGTGTCCTACCTGGAAATCCTCGTCGGCTATGTCGGCGCGGCGGCGACCAAGTCGGTGATCCTCGGCATCATCATCCTGCTCACCGCGCGCCTGTTCGTCGACTTCGAGGTGCAGCATCCCGTGTGGATGGCGGCGTTCTTGCTGCTCACCGCGCTGACCTTCAGCCTGTTCGGCTTCATCATCGGCGTGTGGGCCGACGGCTGGGAGAAGCTGCAGATAGTCCCGGCGCTGATCGTCACGCCGTTGACCTTCTTAGGCGGCGCCTTCTATTCGATCAGCATGCTGCCGCCGGCCTGGCAGACGGTGACCCTGTTCAACCCGGTGGTGTACCTGATCAGCGCCTTCCGCTGGAGCTTCTACGGCGTGTCCGACGTCAACGTCGGCCTCAGCCTGGCGATGATCCTGGGCTTTCTGGCGCTGTGCATTTTGCTGGTGGGCTGGATCTTCAAGAGCGGCTACCGGCTCAAGAGCTGAGGCCGCCGGCAGGCACGCCGGGGCGCTGGCGGGAGGCGCCCCGGATTGCCTCCGGGCTACGGGCCAGCCGTATCGCGAAACGGAAGCTCGGCCTAGGGTGGATCGCGCATCCTGGCGGACAAACGCCCGTGGGAGGCGCTTCAGCGGCGACAGTCGCGGCTCAAGCCCCTGCCACTGATCGGCGATCTCCACGAACTGTCGGATCGCCGGCAAGCCGGCTCCTACCGGGCGAATCGGGGTGGCCCCCGTTACTTCACCCGCAACTCGCAATCGTAGGTCTTGGCCGGTGCCACCTCGGTTTCCCAGGGCCGCTGGTAGGTCAGCAGCAGGCGACCTTCGCCGCGCTCGCTGGCGCGGAAGCGCCAGGTGGATTTGCCCGCGGAACCGACCAGGCCGGCGTCCTCCGGGTTGCTGTAGACCTCGGGCCCGAGGCTCTGCAACACGCCCTCGGCGCCGTCGCGCAGCACCCAGCGGAAACCGGTGGTGGGGTTGCTGGGCAGGCTGAGGATCAGTTGCTGGCCCAGGTCCAGGCTCAGCGGGCATTTGTTGCGCTGTTCCTGGGTCAGGGTCTGGGTGCTCGGCTTCTGCGCGCAGGCGGCGAGCAGGGCCAGGCCGGCGAGGGGCAGCAGGCGGAAGGCGGCGGTCATGGCGGATTCCTGTCGGCGAAACGCGCCCAGCATAGCCGCATTGGCCAGGCGCCGGGTAGGTTGGCGCTGAGCGCAGCGAAGCCCAACAGGAAGCCGAAGGGCTTCGCCCGGCGATCCCCTGGCGTCCCGATGATCCTCCGTTGGGCTTCG